>NZ_CAWUXW010000003.1:0-1043480 GCF_963926575.1 uncultured Cloacibacillus sp.
AGCTCGCGGGCTCTGCGTATGTGGAGCAGGTGGCCCTTATGGAACGGGTTATATTCGGCGACAATCCCGACGACGGGATATAGCATAAAGTTTTCACCGTCCTTTCCTTTCATAAGGATAACACAGCGGCGGTACGATAATTTAAGGGAGGCAATCCAGTTCTAATGAAAATTCTTGTTCTCAACTGCGGAAGCTCATCGCTGAAGTATCAGCTCATCGACATGGAAGGCGAGAAGGTCCTCGCGAAGGGCCTCGTCGAGCGCATCGGCATCGAAGGCTCGCGCATCAAGCACACGAAGACCGGCCTCGACGCGGTGACGCGCGAAGTTCCCTTCCCCGACCACTCGGCGGCTATCAAGTACGTCCTCGACATCCTCGTCGATCCCGAGCTCGGCGTCCTCAAGAGCCTCGACGAGCTCGGCGCGACCGGCCACCGCATAGTCCACGGCGGAGAGAAGTTCACGCAGTCCGTCCTCGTCACGCCCGAAGTCGTCAAGGGCATCGAGGAAGTCATTCCTCTCGCGCCGCTCCACAACCCCGCGAACCTCATGGGCCTCAAGGCCGTCATGGACGTGCTCCCCGGCAAGCCGAACGTCGTCGTCTTCGACACGGCCTTCCATCAGACCATGCCGCCCAAGGCCTTCATCTACGGAATCCCCTACGAGTACTATGAGAAAGACCGCATCCGCCGCTACGGCTTCCACGGTACGAGCCACGGCTACGTCGCGAACCGCGCCGCGGAGATACTCGGCAAGGATATAAAGGACCTCAAGATAGTCACCTGCCACCTCGGCAACGGCAGCTCCATCACAGCGGTCGACGGCGGCAAGTGCGTCGACACCTCCATGGGACTCGGCACCGCCGAAGGCCTCCTTATGGGCACGCGCAGCGGCAACGTCGACCCGCTCGTCGTCATCAACCTCATGGAGAAGCTCGGCGACGCGCAGAAGGTCAGCGACATCATCCACAAGAAATCCGGACTCCTCGGCGTTTCCGGCGTTTCGAGCGACCTCCGCGACGTTGAAGAAGCCGCGGCGAAGGGCTGCGAGCGCTCCAAGATAGCCCAGGACATCCTCATCACCGGCGTCAAGAAGTACATCGCCTCCTACGCCGCCGAGATGGGCGGAGTGGACGTCGTGGTATTCACGGCCGGCATCGGCGAGAACGGCATCACCTTCCGCGAGGCCGTCTGCAAGGATATGGAATTCATGGGCATCAAGTTCGACGCTGAGAAGAACAACTGCCGCGGCAAAGAGGTTGTCATCAGCACGCCCGACTCGAAGGTCACCGTCATGGTAGTCCCGACCGACGAAGAGATGGCTATCGCGCGCGACACGAAGAGATGCGTGGAGGAAGCCGGCAAGTAAGAAATGCCCGAATATCTTGAATCTGCTCCCAAAAGCTGGAAATGCAGGCTCGTCCTGGCCGCCGTCCCGCGCGACGGCGCGCCTTACGAGGACGAGTTCACGCTGCCCTTCGACAGGGCCGTCAGCTACTGGGACCAGATATACCAGCCGCTCTCTGATTTGAATGTCAGGGTGACGGCCTTCCGCTCAGAGGGGCGCGTCGTCGCCGAGGTCTCCGTCGAGACGGAGGTCGAAGCGCCGTGCGCGCGCTGCCTCGAGCCCGCGAGAAGCCGCATAAAGGGAGAGCTCCGCTACATATTCTCGCTGCGCCGCGACGAGCAGCTGCGCGAGAAGAACGAGGGCGAGCAGGACGGCGACGAGGAGATAATACTTCTCGACTCGTGGGAGGACGAGATAGACCTGGCGCAGATGGTGTGGGAGACGCTGATAACGGCGCTCCCCGCCGCGCTTCTCTGTTCGCCCGACTGCCGCGGCCTCTGCCCGCAGTGCGGAGCGAACCTCAACAAGGGGCCGTGCTCGTGCAGAAGCGAGAGCGGGGACCCGCGTTTTGAAGTCCTGTGGAAATTTATGGAGAATCAATAAAAATAAATACTGCAAAAAACTGGAATCAGTGATACAATTACCCAGTTGGCAATATGTACCGGTGAAGATCTAAGGGGGGAAAAGACAATGGCAACTCCAAAGAGGCGAGTATCCCACTCCCGCACGCACAACCGCAAAGCTCACTGGCTTGGTTCACTCGAGGCTCCCAGCCTCACGACGTGCAAGCACTGCGGCGAGGTCATCGAGACCTACCGCGCCTGCCCGGCCTGCGGCTTCTACAAGGGCCGTCAGGTCCTCAAAATCACAGAAGAGAAGACCGCTGAATAAAATTTTTCAGACAGACTTTCGCCTCGCGGCTCCGGTTTACGCTTGGGCCGCGATTCTTTTATGCGCATCGTTTTCCCCGCCGCGCGAATTTTATAAAAATTCCCGATGAAATTGCGCCGAATGCTATTGACAACGGCGCGCGCTTATAATATCTTGTCTGCTGTTAAGACCAGCTCATAATATGAGCTTGTTTTTAGGAGAAGAAGATGCGTTCCGAAAGCAGAAAGCGGCGTCACAGCCAACTCTTACAACTGATAGAGACGAACCCGCTGCTCACCGACGAGGAGATATCAACAAAGCTCGGCGTGAGCCTCAGCACCGTAAGGCTCGACCGCGGCCTGCTCGCGATACCGGAGCTTCGCGAAAGGACGCGCGCGATGGCCGAGCACGCGGCGAGCCGTCTGAAATCGCTGCGCGACGACGAGGTCGTCGGCGAGCTTCTCGGCCTCGAGCCGAACAGCTGGGCGCTTTCGACGCTTCAGATAAATCCCGACATGGCCTTCCGCAGGACGGATATGGTGGGCGACTACTACATCTACGCGCAGGCCGCTTCGCTCGCGATAGCGACGATAGACGCGGAGATGGTCGTCTCCGCTGCGGCGCGCCTCAAGTACTGCCAGCCGGCATATATCGGAGAAAAGATAGTCGCGCGTTCGAAGGTCGGCACGCACAAAGGCAACAAATACGTGGTGAGCGTTCATTCAAAAATCGGCGAGCGTGAGATATTCGTAGGGCGTTTCGTCGTCGCCGCGATAGACAGCCACAATACCGAAAAATTGGGGGACGAGAAATGCTGATTGCACTTGACGCCATGGGCGGGGACCACGCCCCCGAGGAGCCCTGCAAGGCGGCGATACAGGCCTGCCAGCACGATCCGGAGCTTTCCGTCGCGCTGGTCGGCGACAGTGAAAGGATAAAGCCGATAATAGAGAAGGCGGACGCCTCGGTCCGCTCGCGGCTCAGCATCGTCCACACGGACGAAGTCATAACGGGCAGCGACTCCCCGTCGCTCTCGATACGCCGGAAGAAGAACTCGAGCCTCGTCGTCTGCTTCAACATGGTGCGCTCGCACGAAGCCGACGGCATCGTCTCCGCGGGCAACACCGGAGCGATAGCCGCGGGCGCGGTGCTCCTTCTCGGACGCATCCCCGGCATCGACCGCCCGGGCCTCGGCGCGGTGCTCCCCGTGCTCAACCGCTGCACGCTGCTGATGGACGTCGGCGGCACGGTGCGCTGCAAGCCGGTCAACCTTCTGCAGTTCGCCCAGATGGGCTCTATATATATGAAGCTTTTCAGAAACGTCGAAAATCCGTCGGTCCGCCTGCTCAGCAACGGCGAGGAGGCGACGAAGGGCGACGAGGTCATCTCCGCGGCGCGCGTGCTCATCGAGCAGACGAAGCTCAACTTCCAGGGCTACGCGGAGGGCAAGGACATCCCTAACGGCATATCGGACGTCGTCGTCTGCGACGGCTTCACGGGCAACGTCGTCATCAAATTCGGAGAGGGGCTCGGCGAGCTCATCCAGAGCCAGCTCAAAGAAGAATATAAACACCACATGCTTCCGAAAATCGGATGCTTCTTTATGCTTCCCGCGATGAAGCGCATAATGGGGCGCTTCGACTGGGAGAGGTACGGCGGTTCGCCGGTGCTCGGCGTCTGCGGCAGCGTCGTGAAGGTACACGGCCGTTCGCGCGCTAACGCAATCGCCAACGCGATAACGAGCGGCGCGAATTTCATACGGCGCAACGGCGTTGAGAGAATTCAGAACGAAATAGCGAAAGGCGCGGAGGATAACAATGATTAGCGGATACCCCGTCAGAATCGCGGGAACGGGGAGATATATCCCCGAGAAGGTAATGACGAATTTCGACTTCGAGAAAATTCTCGACACGAGCGACGAATGGATAGTGACGCGCACCGGCATCAGAAAGCGCCACTTCGCCGCCGAGGACGAGAAGTGCAGCGACCTCGCCTATAAGGCCGGCCTCGCGGCGCTCGAGGACGCGGGAATCGCGGCCTCGGAGCTCGACCTTATAATCGTTGCGACGGACACGCCTGACACCGTATGCCCCTGCACGGCGTCGAAGGTGCAGGGAATGCTCGGCGCGGCGAACGCAGGCACCTACGACGTGCTTGCGGGCTGCACCGGAAGCCTCACCGCGATGACGACCGCCATCGGCGGCATCGCGAGCGGCATCTGGAAGAACGTCCTCGTGATAGGCTCCGAGGATTTCGCCGGAGTGCTCGACTGGACGGACCGTTCGTCGTGCATACTCTTCGGCGACGGCGCGGGCGCCGCGGTGCTCTCGCGTTCTGAGGAGGGCAAGGGGCATTTCATCGCCGCGGAGCTCAAGGCCGACGGCGCGAAGCACGCCCTCATAACGATAGACAAGGAAGAGGGCCGCGAGGATCCCGTCCTGCGCATGCACGGCGCGGAGGTCTTCAAGTTCGTCAACGTGCATCTTCCTCCCTTCATAAAGAATTTCTGCGAAGAGTCCGGCGTCGAGCCATCTGAGATAGGCTTCTGGGTGCTCCACCAGGCGAACACGAGAATCATCGACAGCCTCTTCAAGCGCCTCGGCGTGCCGACCGAGCGCACTCTTATGAATCTCGAAAATTACGGAAACACGTCCGCGGCCTCGCTGATGGTGACGCTGGACGAAGCGATGAAATCCGGCTGTATCAAAAGCGGCGAAAAGGTGCTCTTTATGGCTTTCGGCGCGGGTATGACGCTGGGCGCGATGTTATACGAAGCATAAGGAGCGGATTGATAGATGTTTGAAAATAACGCGATAACCAAACTGCTTAAAATCAAATACCCGATAATCCAGGGCGGCATGGCCTGGGTCGCCGACGCGGACCTCGCGGCGGCGGTCAGCAACGGCGGCGGCCTCGGAATTATCGCGGCGGCGAACATGCCGCCGGAGCTTCTCGAGCGTCAGATACAGAAGATAAAGACGCTCACCGACAAGCCCTTCGGCCTCAACATCATGCTCATGTCGCCGACGGCGGGCGACGCCCTCGAGCTTGCCGCCAAGTACCGCGTCCCCGTAGTCACGACGGGAGCGGGGCAGCCCGGCAAGGTCATCGAGCGCCTCAAACCGCTCGGAACAATAGTCATCCCCGTCGTCGCGGCGGTCGCGCTCGCGGAGCGCGTCGAGAAGCAGGGCGCCGACGCGGTCGTCGCAGAGGGCATGGAGTCCGGCGGACACATCGGCGAGACGACGACGATGAACCTCGTCCCGCAGGTCGTCGACGCGGTGAAAATCCCCGTCATCGCTGCGGGCGGCATAGCCGACGGACGCGGCATGGCCGCGGCCTTCATGCTCGGCGCGAGCGGCGTGCAGATGGGCACGCGCTTCGTCTGCGCCTCGGAGTGCAACGCGCACGTCAATTACAAAGAAAAAATAGTCAAGGCCAACGACAGGGCGACCGTCGTGACGGGCCGCAGCCTCGGCCATCCGGTGCGCGCCCTCAAAAATAAATTCACGAAGCAGTTTGAGGAGCTTGAGGGCAGAAACGCCCCGGCCGCGGAGCTCGAGGCTCTCGGCGCGGGCAAGCTGCGCCTCGCCGTCGTCGAAGGCGATTCGGACATGGGCTCCTTCATGTCGGGCCAGTCGGCCGGGCTCGTCCATGCGATAGAGCCTGCGGCTTCTATTATAGAAAGCGTTGTAACACAAATGGAATCTATCCTTTCAGGATCGGAGAGATACGTCAGATGAAGTACGCGATGATATTCCCCGGACAGGGCGCGCAGCGCCCGGGAATGGGGAAGGACGTCTGCGATAAATATATCGCGGCGAAGAGGATTTTCGACGAGGCGGACGAGGCGCTCGGCTTCTCGCTGAGCGACATAATATTCAACGGCACGCCGGAGCAGCTCGCCCACACCGAGATAACGCAGCCCGCGATACTCACGGTCAGCGTTGCGATGTTCCGCGCGCTCGAGCAGGAGCTCGGCACGGCCGTTGAGCCGGTCTGCATGGCGGGCCACAGCCTCGGAGAATACACGGCGCTCGTAGCCTCGGGCGCTCTCTCGGTGAGAGACGGCGTCAGGCTCGTCCACAAGCGCGGCGGCCTCATGCAGAGCGCCGTCCCGCTCGGAGTCGGCTCGATGGCCGCGATTATCGGCCTCGAGCTGCCGACAGTCGCCGAGGTCTGCGCCGAGGCGGCGCAGGGCGAGGTCTGCGAAGCGGCCAACATCAACTCGCCGAAGCAGATAGTCATCTCGGGCCACGCGACCGCGGTCGAGCGCGCCGTCGCGCTGATCGAGCAGAAATACACCGCGAAGGTCGTCCCGCTGCGCGTGAGCGCCCCCTTCCACTGCGCCCTCATGCGCCCCGTCGCGGACGAGCTCAAAGAAGCCTTCGCGCAGATTGAGTGGCACGACCCGAAGTTCCCGATAATCGCGAACGCGACGGCGCTGCCCGTGCAGAAGGCGCAGGCGGTGCGCGAGGCGCTCTACGCGCAGACTTACTCGCCCGTCCTCTGGTCGCAGTCCGTCCTCGAGATGGAGAAGAACGGCGTCGACGGCTACATAGAGCTCGGCCCCGGCAGCGTTCTTTCGGGACTCGTCAGAAAGATATGCAACGGCAAGCGCCCCTACGCGGTTTCGAACTCGCAGGAGCTTCTCGCCGCGGCGGACTATCTGAGGAGCGGCGGAAATGCCAGATAAAAAAGTAGCGCTCGTAACGGGAGCAGGACGCGGCATCGGGCGCGCGATAGCGCTCGAGCTTGCGAAGCGCGGCTGCGCTGTCGCCGTCAACTACAGCCGTTCCGAAGGCCCCGCGAACGAAGTCGTCGAAGAGATAACGGCGGCGGGCGGCGAAGCCTTCGCCGTGAAGGCCGACGTCTCGAACGCCGAAGAGGTCAAGGCGATGTTCAAGGCCGCCGCCGAAAAGCTCGGCCCCGTCAACATCCTCGTCTGCAACGCCGGCGTGACGCGCGACAACCTTCTCATGCGCATGAAGGACGCGGACTGGGACGACGTTATAAAGACGGACCTCAGCTCGCTCTACTACTGCGCTAAGGAGGCCGTTCGCCCGATGCTCAAGGGCCGCTGGGGCCGCATCGTCGCGGTCTCGTCGATAAACGGGCTGCGCGGCAGCGCCGGACAGTGCAACTACGCTGCGGCGAAGGCCGGAGTCATCGGCTTCGTCAAGAGCCTCGCGCGCGAGGTCGCCTCGCGCGGCGTGACTGTAAACGCGATAGCGCCGGGCTTCATAGAGACGGACATGACCGCCGTCCTGCCCGAGGACGTGAAGTCGCAGTTCATCGCCTCGATTCCCGCCGGACGCGCGGGAACGCCGCAGGACGTAGCGGGCGTCGTCGCCTTCCTCGTGTCGGACGATGCTGCGTATCTTCAGGGACAGGTCATCGCCGTCGACGGCGGCGTGACGATGCAGTAAAAAGGGAAAAAGTTCCTACGGGACTTTTTGTATAAACAAGAGACATAAATACCGCAAAGGAGAGATTTGCAATGAAAATGGAAGAAGTACAGCAGAAACTTAAGGAAATCGTAATGGACCGCCTCAACGCCGAAGAGGACCAGATCAAGCCGGAAGCTTCGTTCGTAGAGGACCTCGGCGCCGACTCGCTCGACATCGTCGAGCTCATCATGGGCATCGAGGAAGAGTTCGACATCGAAATCCCCGACGAGGACGCCGAGAAGCTCACCACCGTCGGCGAGGCCATGGCCTACGTCAAGACGAAGCTCGGAGTCGAGGACTAATTAACGACTGAGACAATTGGGGGACTGCACGCCAGTCCCCCCTCTTCCAGGGAGGGAACCTATGACGCCGATGAATAACAGAAGAGTGGTAATCACAGGTTGCGGTGCCGTCACCCCAATCGGAATCGGAAAAGAAGAGTTCTGGAGCGCTCTTGAGCGCGGGGAGAACGGCGTAGACTACATCACGCTCTTCGACACGGAAAAACACACCACGAAGATAGCCGCAGAAGTAAAAAATTTCAATCCTGAAAACTGGCTCGACAAAAAAGAGGTCCGCCGCACAGACCGCGTGCTGCACTTCGCGGCGGCGGGAGCCGACCTCGCGGTACAGGACGCCGGCCTCGACCTCGAAAAGCTCGACAGAGATATGTTCGGCGTATATGTCGGAAGCGGGGAAGGCGGCATCCACACAATAGAAGAAAACTTCCGTCTGCTCTATGAAAAAGGGCCGAGCCGCGTCAGCCCCTTCATGGTCCCGATGATGATCACAAATATGCCGGCCGGATACATAGCGATACGCCTCGGCGCAAAAGGGCCGAACATGGCGGTCGTCACGGCCTGCGCGAGCTCTACCCACAGCATGGGCGAAGCCTACAACTGCATCGTGCGCGGCGACGCTGACGTCATGATCACCGGCGGAGTCGAAGCCGCAATATCGCCGCTTGCAACGGCCGGCTTCAGCTCTCTGAAGGCTCTTTCGGGACGCAACGACGACCCGAAACACGCTTCGCGCCCCTTCGACGCGGACCGCGACGGCTTTGTAATCGGCGAAGGCGCGGGAATCCTCGTCTTTGAAGAATACGAGCACGCGAAGGCCCGCGGCGCGCACATCTACGCCGAAGTCAAGGGCTACGGCCTCTCATGCGACGCGCATCACATCACCGCGCCCGCGCCGGACGGCGACGGAGCCTACCGAGCGATGGCCATGGCGGTACGCAAGGCTGGCTGGAAGCCCGAGGAGATAGACCTCATCAACGCGCACGGAACCTCGACGCCGCTCAACGAAAAGATGGAAACGGCGGCGATAAAGCGCCTCATGGGCGACGCCGCGGACAAAGTAATGGTTCAGGCGACGAAGTCGATGATCGGACACGCGCTCGGCGCCGCCGGCGCGATCGGCACGATAGCCGCCCTGCTCGCCTTCGAGCGCGGAATAGTACATCCGACGATAAACTTCCAGACGCCGGATCCCGAGTGCGCCGTCAACGTAGTGCCGAACAAAGCCGTGAACGCGAAGGTCGAAAGAGCCCTCGTCAACAGCTTCGGCTTCGGCGGACACAACGGAGTCATCGCCATCGAGAGCTGCAAATAACCAATCAATGAAAGACGACAAAAGGCGCGAAGAACAGCTTCGCGCCTTTCAATTAAAATTAGGCTATGAATTCAGAAACGCGGCGCTTCTCACCGAAGCGCTGACGCATTCGTCATACGCAAATGAAAACGGCACGACGTATAACGAGCGTCTCGAATTCCTCGGCGACGCCGTGCTCGAGCTCGTCACCTCAGCGCGCCTCTTCGCCGCATATCCGGGCTTCAGCGAAGGCGAGCTCACGCGGCTGCGCGCGCGCCTCGTCTGCAAAAACAGCCTCAGCGACTGGGCCTCTGAGAACGGCCTGAAGCCGCTCATACGCCTCGGCAAAAGCATAAAAAACCCGACCGACTCGATGGCCGCCGACTGCGTCGAGGCGGTGTTCGGCGCGGTCTTCAGCGACGGCGGCTACGAAGCCGCGCGCGGCGTGATATCGCGCTTCCTCGACACGAAGGGCGAAGCCGCCGTGCCGGTCATGGAAAAAGACCCTAAGACAGAGCTTCAGGAGCTATTGCAGGGCGAAGGCAAAACCGCGCCCCTCTACAAGCTTATAGAACGCCGCGGCCCCGAGCACGCGAGCAGCTTCAAGGTCGCGCTCACCGCCGAGGGCGGACTTTCCGCCGAAGCGTGGGGGCCGTCCATAAAAGAGGCGGAATTCAAAGCCGCTAAGGCCGCGCTTGAAAAGCTGCGCCGGAGCTGACGCCGCGCCGGAACGGAGGCAAAACCGCGCCGCGCCGGCACGACGCCGCGGTTTCGTGCTCATATACGTGCTTGCCGTATCGGCTGCGCTCGTCTCCCTGCTCGCGCTCGCTCTGAACAGCGCGCAGAAAACGGCGGAGGAAGATCTCGCCGCCGCGCGCCGCCTCCGCATAGAAAACATAGCAGCGCAGGCCTCCGCCGCGGCAGAGGCGTGGTTTTACGACAGCGCCGCCGCGATAGCGGAGGAGGCGGGCTTCGAGGCCGGTGCCGCACCCGAGAGCGACCCGACGCCGGACGTGCCGGAGGGCATATTCGCCGCACTGCGCGGACAGTTCCCGGACTACGTCATAAAGTGCGTCTGCTACGACCTTCATTATCCAGATTCATTTTCCGAAAACGCCTACGCCGCGCGCATCCCGCGCATACCGCCGCGCGCGGCCGACGAGGGCGGCGCAGTCCGCGCCTATTACATAAGGACGACGGTGAGCGAAGCCGGGGACGAAAAATATAAAACGACCGTCACGCTCGGCATGCGCGTGGAAAAATCGCCCTCCGGCGTGATCTCCGTCCGCACCGCGGGCGTCACTGAATAAAAATTTTCCGCCGCGCCGCGCGCGCACGGCTCTTGCAATCGCGGCTGAAACGATATAGGATAGTAAAAGTTTTGTATAAAACGGGGGATAGTCATGAAAATATCTCTTATCCAGCTCCAGATACTGCCGGGGGAGGAAAACGGCGGCGAGCCGCTCACCGAGCGCGTCATGGGGCTGATAGATTCATGCGCCGGCTCCGACCTCATCGTGCTGCCGGAGCTCTGGCACGTCGGCCTGCTCAGCTACCGGACGATATGGAACTTCGCCGAGGAAAAGGACGGACCGCTCATGCGCCGCATCTCCGAAAAGGCGAAGCAGCTGAACGCCTTCATCCACTGCGGCAGCTTCGCCGAAAAATGCGGCGACAAGCTCTACAACTCCTGCATACTCTTCGACCGCAAGGGCACCGACCTCGCGGTATATCATAAAATACACCTCTTCTCCTGCTACGGACACGAAGCCGACACCTTCACGCACGGAGACAAGGCCGTCGTAGTCGACACGGAGGAATTCGGCAGGGTCGGCCTCTCGATATGCTACGACATACGCTTCCCGGAGCTCTTCCGCCGCATGACCGCGGGCCTCGGCGCGGAGGTATTCATAGCGCCGACCGCGTGGCCCTACCCGCGCAAGGACGCCTTCACGATGTGCGCCCGCGTGCGCGCGCTCGAAAACTCCGCGCACTTCTTCGTCTGCAACCTCGCGGGACAGTACAAGCACCTGCGCATGCTCGGCAACAGCGCGATGATAGACACCTGGGGCGACCCCGTCTACCAGCTCGGCGAAGAGCCCTGCATACTCCGCTGCGAGTTCGACATAGAGACGACGAGACGCCAGCGCCGCGACTTCCCGACGCTCAACGACCTGCGCCTCGGCATGTTCGACTAGCGCCGCGCCGGACTGAGGCCCACCGCGAAAAATATGCGGCCGGCTATACACCGTCGCCGCAGCCGCAAATTATGCCCGCGCGCGCAAATTCAGCGCCGCGGCATGAAATTACGAAAATTCCGCAGAATATACGAAAAGCGCGCCGCCTCGAGGGCGGCGCGCTGCGTTTACCCTTCCGGCGCAAAATCGCCGGACATTTCCCAAATTATTCCGCGAGCGCCCACTTGAGCAGCTCTTCCGAAATTTTGTCCTTCACGGCGTGCTCTATGCCGCGCGCGCCGTTTTCGCCGTCGAGCGTCCCCGCGAGCGAAGCCGCGACGGCCTCCTCGTCGACGTGCTTTCTCTCCTCCTCGGACAAAGCCGCGGCTGCCTCCCTTATCCGCTTCCGCAGTATCTCCCTCTGCGTCTCGTCCGAAAGCGGCTTGAACTCTATCACGGAGTCGAAGCGCGCGAAAATCGGAGCGCCGAGCCTCTCGCGCGCCTCCTCCGCCGAAGCGTAGTTCGACGTGCAGATTATCAGCGCGCGGCGCGCATCTGCGCGGTAGTTCCTGTCCTCGTATATCCCCTCGTCGAAAACCTGATAGAAGGCGCTGTGAAAGACCGGGTTCGGCTTGTCGAACTCGTCGAAGAGTATCACGTTCGACTCGCGCTCCATGAGGTCCTTCGCGAGGCAGTTGCCCGTGTGCCGTCCGCCGAAGAGGTACGACGAGAACTCGTTGCTGTGGAACATCGAAAACTGCCTGCGCAGCAGAGTCTGTCCCATAACGTCGCTTAGATACTTCGCCGTCTCCGACTTGCCGACGCCCGTTGGCCCGTAGAAGAGAAGCACGGCGGGCTTCTCCGACGAGCCCGAGGCGAGCGGATATAGCGCCTTCAGCAGCTTCTCCTTGACCTCCGGTTGTCCGATGATGACGCCGTCATACTCGCGGTTGATTCTGCGCAGGCAGTCGAAGTCGAGCGTACGGTAGTCGTAGCGTATCGTCTTGACGCGGCTGTGGAGGCTCTCGAACTGCGAGACGACATGCATCGGCGGGTTCTGCAGATATATCGAGCCGACGTCGAACTGTCCGATAAAGCTGAGGAAGGAGTTTATCGCGCTCTCGCTGATGGAGGCGTACTGCTCCGAAAAGGCGACTAGGCACGGCACCTGCAGCCGCTCGGCCTCCCTCTCGGGATTTTCCGCGCCCCTGCGCGCGCTCTGTATCTTGAAGGTGTGCTCGCGCATCTTCCTGTCGCTGTATATCGCGAGCTCGCTTATCGTCGTGATGGGCAGGCGCTTGGGAAGGTGGCGTCTGAAACCGGACTTCGGGCCGTAGTAGAAAACTATCTTCTGAGTCATAACAGCATAACACTCCAAATATAAAATTTACATTTTTAAAATAGGGAATAGAAAGAGCCCCCGTCTCGCGGTAGCCCATCTTCCTGTAAAAATGCTGCGCGGCGTCGTCTGTCGGGATGGAGCAGAGCGCCGCGTCGAAGCCCGCCGCGGCCATCTTTTCCTCCCACAGCCGCAGCGCCTCCGCCGCGTATCCGCGCCCGCGGAGCTCCGGCCTGACGTGCATAAAATAAAGATAAGGTATGTAATCCCAGAGATACCCCCAGCGCAGGACGCCCGCAGTGCAGTCTCCGTCCTTTATCAGAAGCACCTCCTCCGGGCTTCGTTTCAGCTTTTCGCGCAGCCTCTCCGCCGGTATGTAGGAGTCGAACTCTTTTATCATATCCGCGTCGCAAGGTTCAGATATCTGCAAAGTCACCATAATATTTCTTCCCGCCCGTAAAATAAGGATTTTTTCAGTGCTGGCGCGGATTTCCGCCATTTTACCCTTACTGATTTGTCAGAAAATTGCATTGATATTATCACTAATTAGTGTTATTCTACAGCCAACAGGGCATAAGTCAATCTGTCGCAAGTTAAATGGGTAAGGGACTTTGAAATGAATTCTAGGGATCGTTTGAATGGGAAGCTAATTATAGCTTTAGGACGAACCTATAGAAACGCCCATCGCAAATCAAGTGAATTGTTTCGCGAGAAAGGATTGACGCTGGCCCAGTTCACCGTATTAGAACTTCTCTACAACAGGGGAGAGCAGACGGTGCAGAGCATAATCGACAAGGTGCTTTCGAGCAGCGGCAACATTACCGTCGTCGTAAGGAACCTTGAACAGATGGGGCTGGTCGGCCGGCGCGACAATCCTGAAGATGGTCGTTCCTATCTGATCGGTATAACGCCTAAAGGCAAAGCATTGATGGATGAGACCTTCGCCGCTCATATGGCGAATCTGGAGGAGGCTTTTTCAAAGCTGACGACGGAGGAAAAAGAAACGGTCGTCGCTCTTCTGAAAAAGCTGAAATAACAGAAAAAAGGAATTTCGTCCACTTTATATTTTTTAGAGAGATATCACTAATTAGCGATATCTTTACTGTTGTGTTGTTGTCTCGAAAAACTAACTGGAGAGTGATGCGTCGTCGGTGAAGTGTCAGTTTAGTGTTTAACGCCATCAACGGCTAAAACAAATTCCAAACTCACATAAAACTGAAAGGAATGATCTTATGCTGGAACATTGGACGACTTATCGCCCGGAGCTCGCGAAGGAGTATGAGGAAAAGGGATACTGGAAGAAAGAGAACTTCTCTCAGGTATTCGACAACATAGCCGAACGCTTCTGGGAGCGCGAAGCCTTGGTCGGAGGCGATCAGAGGTACACTTACGGCGAACTGAAGAAGGGGACGGACCGCCTCGCGCTTCATTTCGTGAAGATGGGGCTGAAACACCAAGATCGGGTTGTGGTGCAGCTCATAAACATTCCGGAGTTTGTCTTCATCTACATCGCGCTTCAGAAAATCGGAGTTATCCCGGTAATGTGCCTGCCGCAGCACAGATACACGGAGATATCCCAGATCGCAGCCAAAGCGGAGGCGGTCGGGTACATTATACCAGGTTTTGCCAAGAAGTATAATTATGTCGAGCTCGTCGAGCAGGTTGCCGCAGACCTTCCCTCGATGAAGCTCAAGATGATCGCCGGCGTGAACCAGGAAGTTCCCGAGGGCTACTACTACATCAACGAACTTCTCAACACGCCCATCGAAGGCGAGGACGACGCGGAGCTTCTCAGAAGCTACCTGCCCGACCCGCACGACGTCTGCATCATCCTTCTCTCCGGCGGTACGACCGGAATTCCGAAGCTCATTGCGCGCGAATACAACGCCTACCGCTACGTTGCGGAGGAGTCGAGCCGTGAGCTCGGGTACAACATGTACACCGTCCAGCTCGCAGTCGCCCCCGTCGCGCACAACATGGTGCTCGCGGCCCCCGGAATCCAGGGCGCGTTCTCGTTCGGCGGCAAGGTCGTAATGTCGACCTCCCCGAAGACCGAGGATATCTGCAAGCTCATCGAAAAAGAGCACATCACGCACGTCCCGATGGTCCCCGCTATGATTATCAACATGCTGAACTTCGAAGACCGTCAGAAGTACGACCTCTCCTCCTGGGAGATCGTCATCAACGGCGGTTCGAAGATCGAGCCGGTCGTCGCGGCCCGCGTCTATCCTGAGCTCGGCTGCCGCCTCATCTCGCAGTTCGGTATGTCCGAAGGCACCATCACCCAGACGAGCCTCTTCGACAGCGAAGAAGTCACCTACAACACGATAGGCCTGCCGGTCTCGCCGGCCGACGAGTGGAAGATCGTCGACAAGGACGACGGCCACGTCATCGCCGAAAGCGTACACGACGGCACAGCGCGCTGGAAGGGCGAAGCCGAGAAGCCCGGAGAGATAATCTTCCGCGGCCCGTACACGATTCGCGGCTACTACAACGCCCCCGACCACAACAAGAAGGCCTTCACGGAAGACGGATACTATCGTTCGGGCGACCTCGCGGCCATGCACGAAAGCGGGAAGGGCTTCGTAATCATGGGACGCATCAAGGACGCCATCAACCGCGGCGGCGAGAAGTTCAGCTGCGAAGAGGTCGAGAACCTCGTCCTCAAGAACGAGAAGGTCCACGATGCGGCGCTCGTCCCGATGCCCGATCCGGTTCTCGGCGAGAAGGCCTGCCTCTTCGTCTCCCTCAGAGACCCGAACGAGACGATCACGCTCGAAGAGATAATCACCTTCCTCGACGGCAAGCTCGCGAAGTTCAAGCTCCCCGAGCGTCTTGAGGTCCGCCCCGACCTGCCGCACACGAACATAGGCAAGGTCAAGAAAGAGGAGCTCCGCCAGGAAATCTACGCGATTATGGCGGAAGAGGAGAAGAACAAGAAGTAAACAACAGTCGTTCGACTGTACGGCCACGGTGCGGAGACTGGGTGTTCTCCGCACCGATTATACAAATTGGAGGTAGCTTTTATGCAGATATTAGAGCCTGTAAAATTTAGGAATCTCGAACTCAGAAACCGTCTCGTGTGGCTCCCGGCAGTCACCTGCATGGCGGACGAAATCGGCTTCGTCACCGACGAGCTCATCGAGCGCCACGTTGCGCGCGCGAAGGGCGGCTTCGGACTCATCGACGTCGAAGCCTGCGGCGTCCTCGACAGAAAGAGCCCGCATCTTCTCCGTATATGCGACGACAAGTTCATTCCCGGACTGAAAGAGATGACCGACGCGGTACACGCCGAAGGCTGCAAGATGACGCTCCAGCTCATCCACTACGTCAAGCAGTCCGTCCGCACAGGCTGGAAGCAGGCTATCGAAGATCTCAGCTATGAAGAAATCGACGAGATAAAGAAGCAGTTCGTCGACAGCACGATCAGAGCCCGCAAGGCCGGCTTCGACGGCGTCGAACTCCATGTCGCGCACGGCTACACGCTCTCCTCGTTCATCTCGCTCCTCAACAAGCGCACCGACAAGTACGGACGCAACACCGAGGGCCGCTGCCGCATCGTCACCGAGATAATGGACGACATCCGCAAGGAAGTCGGCTACGACTACTGCGTCGGCTGCCGCATCTCCGGCGAAGAGTTCGTTATGGGCGGCAACACGCTGAAGCAGACGACCGAAATCGCGAAGATATTCGCGCAGGCCAGCATGGACTTCATCAGCGTATCGGCCGGCGGCAAGACCGAGGACGGCCCGTGGTACACTGGCTACAGCGGAAGCCGCTGCATGGCGACCGCGAACCTGCCCTACGGCTGCCACGTCTATCTCTCGAGAGGCATTAAGAACGCCCTCCGCGAGATCAACTCCGACATCCCCGTCATCGTCTCCGGCAAGGTCAAAGACCTCCAGCACGGCGAAGAAATCTTCCAGGCCGGCGACGCGGACCTCATCGGCGTCTGCCGTCCGGCGCTCGCCGACCCCGACTGGATCAAGAAGCAGGTCGAGGGCCGCGAGAAAGAAATGATCAAGTGCGTCTACTGCAACGGCTGCCTCGAGCGCGACCAGAGACACGAAAAGGTCAACTGCGTTATCGCCGACAAAATAGCCGAGCGCAAGGCCGCGCAGCAGGCTCAGCAGAACTAGTTGAAATTATCCGTCCGCGCGGGGGCGCGCAAGCGCCTCCCCGCGCAGCGACGTACAGCGAACAGTTGGGCGTCCCCGCGGCGCCAGACTGGGAGGTATGCCAATGGATATTCTGGGTAAGGTAAACAAAGTCCCGGGCGGCATTATGGTCGTTCCGATGCTCATCACGGCGGTCATAAACACCTTCGCGCCCGGCGCGCTCAAGATAGGCGGCCCCGTGACCGGAGCTTTCAGCGGCTACGGCGCTATGGCCTTCATCGGAGCGCTGCTCTTTACTGCGGGAAGCCAGGCGAAATACAGCGACCTTCGCCTGATTTGCTCGCGCGGCGGCGTGCTCGTAGTCGTCCGCCTTCTCGTCGCCTACATCGGCTCGTGGCTCACGATTAAGTTCTTCGGCCTCGACGGCTTCTGCGGAGTCTCCGCGATGGCGATAACGATCCTCCTCGCGAACTGCAACCCCGGCGTCTACATGGGGCTTATGCAGTCATACGGCGACAACGTCGACAAGGCCGCGATGGGCATCATCAACCTCATAGCGGTTCCCGCGACGCCGCTCGTCATCCTCGGCATAGCCGACGGCACGGGCTTCGACTATATGAGCGCGATATCCACGCTCGTTCCGTTCACGCTCGGCCTGGTGCTCGCCAACGCCGATGAAAAAATTCGCAAGATGTTCTCGACCGCCACGCCCGTCGTGCTTATGTTCGTCGGCGCGTGCCTCGGCGCGAGCATCAACATGAAAGCGATAGCCAACGTCGGCGTCGCCGAAGTTATCCTGATAGCGATACACATCTTCATCTTCCTGCCTATCATGATAGCCGCCGACAAGATTATACTGAGACGCCCCGGCTACGCCGCAGTCGCTGCGACATGCCTCGGCGGCTTCGCCGTCGTAGCTCCGCGCTTCATCGGCGAGAGCCTGCCGCAGTACGCGCCCTATGTCGAAACGGTCACCGCTCAGATGGCGGTCGTCCTCGTCGTTTCGATAATAGTCTACCCGTACATCACGAAGTGGATCGTCTCGAAGTTCGGAAGCGGCGCGCAGCCTGCGCAGCCCGCTGCGAAATAACCTCCGGCGCGCAGCTCGGCCGGACAAGCCAGTTTTATCTTCCCGCCGTTTCTCGCTGAACGGCGGGAAGCTTGGGGAACAGGGGGAGCGTTATGAGCAAAGTCATATCTTCATCGTCGGCAATATCACTAATTAGAGATAATTCTGTGGTAGGCATCGGCGGGTTCGGAGGCTGCTCCGCGCCTGACGACATTCTGCGCGAGATGGCGAAGTCGTACTCTGCTCACGGAACTCCGAAAAACCTCTGCGCCGTATGCGGCGTATCCCCGGGCGACCTCACTGAGGACGGCTGGGGCCTCAGCATAATAAAAGCCCCCGGCCTCGTCACGTCGATATACGCCGCGCACGTCGGCATGCCGCCCGCAATCGGCCGCGCCGTCAGCGCGAACCAAATCGCGGGCTACACCGTGCCGCTCGGCGTCTACGGACACCTTCTCCGCGCGATTGCGTCGCGCAAGCCGGGCGTTATAACAAAAATATGGCTTCATACATTCTGCGACCCGCGCCTCGAAGGCTGCAAGGTCAACGAGCTCGCGCGGGAATCCGGGCGCGAGGTCGTGTCGCTCATCAACATAGACGGGACGGAGTATCTGCATTACAAGCCGTTCCGTCTCGACGCGTGCATAATCCGCGGCAGCTACGCGGACGAATACGGCAACATCTCTCTGGAAGAGGAAGCAATCTACAGCGAGCAGGCCGCGATGGCGGCCGCCGTCCACAACAACGGCGGCACGGTCATCGTGCAGGTCAAGGGCATATTCAGACGCGGCGTCCTCGACCCGCGCCACGTCGCGATACCGGGCGCACTCGTCGACTACGTCGTCGTCGCGAAGCCCGAGAACCACTTGCAGTGCTACGACGGCGCGCCGTTCCGTCCCGAGCTTATCGGCGACGTGCGCGCGAGGCTCGACTCTATCAAGCCGATGGCGCTTACGCCGCGCAAGATATGCGGACGGCACGCGGCCTTTGAGATAAAGGGCGGCTCCGTAGTCAACCTCGGCATCGGCATGCCCGACAGCGTCGCGAGCGTCGCGAACGAAGAGGGCATAAGCCATCAGGTTACATTCTCGCTCGAGACGGGCGTTTTCGGCGGCGTTCCGATACTCGGCGTCGCCTTCGGCGCGGCGGTCAACCCCGAGGCGCTGCTCTCGATAACGGACAACCTCGACATGTACCAGGGCGGGATGCTCGACGCCGCCATCCTCGGCCTCGGCGAGGTCGACGAAGAAGGCAACGTGAACGTCTCGAAGTTCGGCTCGCGCTGCACCGGCCCCGGCGGCTTCATCGACATCACTCAAAGCACGAAAAAAATCTGCTTCATAGGAACCTTCCTCGCGGGGCAGATGGAATATAAAACGGGCGACGGAAAGCTCACGATAGTCAAAGACGCGGAAAAGAAGAAGTTCCGCAAAAAAGTCCAGCAGGTGACCTTCTCGGCGCAGTTCGCCTGCGAGACGGGGCAGGAAATACTTTACATAACGGAGCGCGCCGTCTTCCGCCTCGAGCCGGAGGGCGTGACGCTCATAGAAAAGGCGCCGGGCGTCGACGTCGAGCGCGACATCATAGCGAAGATGGACTTTGTCCCGAAGATATCTCCGAACCTCAAGCTCATGGACGAGCGGATATTCACCGACAAAAAAATGCGAATCAGCTTCATCGACGAATGAGGCACGAATATACAACAAAGCGCAGAAAGGGGAAAATTTCAATGGCGGAAGAAAGAAAACATACGACGCTGTCGGGCTACGAGCTGAAGCGCGTATACACCGAAGAAGACATAAAGGGTGAGGACCTCAAGGCCCAACTCGGCGAACCGGGCCACTATCCGTTCACGCGCGGCATCCGCGAGAACATGTACCGCGACGGCAAGCTCTGGACGATGGGGCAGTACGCGGGCTTCGCCTCCGCTGAAGAAGCCAACAGACGCTTCCGTTACATCATTGAGCAGGGCGGCACGGGCTTCTCCGTCGCGCTCGACCTGCCGACGCAGATGGGTTACGACTCCGACGACCCGATGTCCGAAGGCGAAGTCGGAAAGGTCGGCGTCGCGATAGACTCCCTCGCCGACATCGAAGCGCTCTTCAAGGGCATACCCTTCGAGAAGGTGCGCCAGATACGCACGACTGCGAACGCGAACTCCATCATCATGCTCGCCTTCTATGTCGCCTTCGCGAAGAAGAACAACATAGACCCGAACTCGATAGGCTTCTTCCTCCAGAACGACATCCTTAAAGAATACATGTGCCGCGGCACCTACATCTTCCCGCCGGCGGCCGGCGTCAAGCTCTCCGTCGACGTGCTCGAATACTGCGGCAAGCACCTGCCGCACTGGACGCCGATAGCGGTCTCCGGCTACCACATCCGCGAGGCCGGCGCTACCGCGGCGATGGAGCTCGCCTTCACGCTCGCCGACATGATCGAGTACTACGACGCGGCCGTGAAGCGCGGCGTCGACATCGTGGCCGCGACTTCGAACAGCTACTTCTTCCTCGGCGCGCAGCTCGACTTCCTTGAGGAAGTCGCGAAGTACCGCGCGGCGCGCCGCCTCTACGCGCGCATCATGAAGGAGCGCTACCACGTCACCGACGAAGAGGCGCAGCGCCTCAAGATATTCGCCTTCACGAGCGGCTCGGCCCTCACCGCGGAGCAGCCCATCAACAACGCCGTCCGCGTCACGATGCAGACGATGGCGGCCGCCGCTGGCGGAATCCAGACCTTCCAGCCTCCTCCTACGACGAAGCCATCTCGCTCCCGACGCAGGAGGCCGTCACCCTCTCGCTGCGCACGCAGCAGATAGTCGGCTACGAGTCCGGCCTCACCGAGACCGTAGACCCGCTCGGCGGTTCCTACGCGGTCGAAGCGCTCACCAACGCTATTGAGAAGGACGTCCTCGCGCTCCTCGACACCATCGAGAAGAAGGGCGGAGCGATGAAGTGCATCGAAGAGGGCTTCCAGCAGAGAATGCTCGCCGACAACGCCTACAAGTATCAGAAGGCCGTCGACAACAAGGAGCGCATCGTCGTCGGCGTCAACGAGTTCAAGGACGGCAAGCCCATCGAGCCCGCGCAGTTCACCGTCTCCGAGGACGTCGCGATCAAGCAGACCGAGAAGCTCAACAAGCTCAAGGCGACGCGCGACAACGAGCGCGTAGCGAGAGCCCTCGCCGCCGTCAAGGAAGCCGCGCAGAAGGACGAGAACCTCGGCGACTACATGATCGAGGCCGTCGAAGCCTACGCGACCATCGGCGAAATCTGCGGCGTGCTCAAGGAAGTTTACGGCAAATACACGCCGATGAAGATTTACTAAAGGAGGAACCGTCACTATGGTAAAAGTTTTGATAGCAAAACCCGGACTTGACGGCCACGACCGCGGAGCGAAGGTAGTAGCCCGCGCATTCGAAGAGGCCGGAGCCGAAGTCATCTACACCGGCCTTCAGGCGACGCCCGACGAGATAGCCGACATCGCGGCCAAAGAGCACGTCGACGCGGTAGGCGTCAGCCTTCTCTCCGGCGCGCACAACACGCTCATGCCGAAGGTCATCGACAAGGTGAAGGCCAAAGAGGGAATGGACAAGACCGTATTCATCCTCGGCGGCATCATCCCGCAGCAGGACATCCCGGCGCTCATGGAAAAGGGCGTCAGCGGAGTCTTCGGCCCCGGCACGCCGCTCGACGAAGTCGTCGACTTCACCTTCGAGCAGATAGCGATGGCGAAGGCCGAGGAGCTCGCGGAGAACGCCGCGCAGGATATGACGAACAGGGCTTCCAACATCTAACCAAGCACATAGACGAGTTGTAAAAAGGGAGGAACCTACATGAAAGGAATACTTGACGGAGTAAAAGTTCTCGGTCTCGAGCAGCAGGTCGCAGGCCCCACCTGCACCATGATGCTCGCCGACCAGGGCGCCGAGGTGCTCAAGGTCGAGCGCCCCGGAACGGGAGACACGGCGCGCGAAATGGCGCCGCTTCTCAAGAGCGAAGACGGCGGAGTGCAGAGCGGATACTTCGCGCGCTTCAACCGCGGCAAGAAGAGCATCACCATCGACATGCAGTCCGCGGACGGACAGGCCGTCCTCTGGGACCTCATCAAAGAGGCCGACATCGTAATCGAAAACCTGAAGCCCGGACTCATGGACAAGCTCGGCTTCACCTATGAGAAAATCAAAGAGGTCAACCCCGGCCTCATCTACGTCGCGATAAGCGGCTTCGGACGCTCCAAGAAATACGAAGGCCCCTACGCGAAGCGCCTCGCCTACGACATCATCGCGCAGGCTATGGCGGGCCTCATGTACACCTGCGGAAGCGACCCGCAGGGCCCGCCGACATGGCTCGGCTTCGCGCTCGGCGACTCCGGCACCGGCGTCTACGCCGCCTACGCCGCCATGCTCGGCTACGTCAACAAGCTCCGCACCGGTAAGGGCGAATACTTCGACGTATCGATGTACGACTGCATGGTCGCGCTCGCCGAGCGTTCGCACAACGTCTACGCCTTCACCGGCAACGTCGTCACGAGAGGCCCGGACAAGCTCATCGCTCCGTGGGGACCGTTCAAGTGCAAAGACGGCTACGTCGCCATCATCGTCCCGACCGAATCCATGTGGAAGAAATTCCTCACCGCCATCGGCCACCTCGAGCTGCTTGAGAACCCCGAAATCCAGTCCGGCCCCGGACGCGGCAAATACATGGAGACGCTCATTCGTCCGATAATCAACGAATGGCTCGCCGACAAGACGAAGGTCGAGGCCTGCGAGATATTCATGGCGCAGGGACTCCCGTGCGGCCCCGTCCAGAACTCCGAGGACGTCGCGCACGACGAGCACACCAAGAAGCGCGAGATGATAGTCACGCTTCCCGACCCGATCATCGGCAAGATTTCGATGGTAGGCTGCCCGATCAAGATGGAAGAGCACGAGCCGACCTACAAGCCGCTGCCGAACCTCGGCGCCGACACAGACGCGGTCCTCAAGAGCCTCGGCTACAGCGACGAAAAGATAAAAGAGCTCCACGACAAGAAAGCCATATAACGCAGCTTTTTATATAAAAGGGGATATTAAAAATGGAAAACGTAGTAATCGTATCCGCAGTCCGCACCCCGTTCGACAAATTCGGCGGAGTTATGAAAAATGAAAACACCGTAGCCCTCGGCTCCTTCGTCGTCAAAGAGGCTATGGAGCGCGCCGCGGTAGACCCCGCGGAGGTCGAGGAGACCTACATAGGCATCAACATGCCGACGGCGAACCGCTCGATAGCGCGCCAGATTTCGCTCGCGTCGGGCATGCCGCCCGAGGCCAACTCGACCACCGTCGACCGCGCCTGCTGCTCCTCGATGGTAGCCATCGCGATGGCGAAGCGCGCCATCGAGCTCGGCGACGCGAAGATAACCGTCGGCGGCGGCTCCGAGAACATGAGCAACGTCCCCTACTTCCTCGAAGACCTCCGCTGGGGCAAGCGCATGGGCGACGTCGTCCTCAAGGACATCATGGTCGTCTCCTGCCCCTACACCGGCGAACCGCGTGCGAAGCAGGCCGGCGACGTTGCGCTCGAACTCGGCATTTCGAGAGAGATGCAGGACGAGTGGGCCTACCGCAGCCAGATGTACTACCAGGAAGCCTTCAAGGCCGGCAAATTCAAGGATGAGATAAAGCCTTACACCGTCCACACGAAGAAGGGCGACATCGTCATCACGGACGACCAGCAGCCGCGCCCCGACACGACGCTCGAAGGCCTCGCGAAGCTCAAGACCGTCAACCAGAGCCCGACCGTCACTGCGGGCAACGCGCCGGGACTCAACACAGGAGCCAGCGCGCTCGTCCTTATGGCTGAGAGCGAAGCCAAGCGCCGCGGCATCACGCCGCTCGCGACGATAGTCGCCCACGCACAGGCCTCCGGACATCCGAAGTACATAGCGACCATCCCCGCTTTCGCGGCGAAGAAGGCGCTTGACAAGGCCGGAATGACCATCGATCAGATGGATGTCATAGAAATCAACGAAGCCTTCGCCGTCATGCCGCTCGCCTCGACGATATACCTCGGCGACAACGACCCCGCGAAGGTCGAAGCCATCCGCGCGAAGACCAACATCAACGGCGGAGCGATAGCGATAGGACACCCGACCGGAGCCACCGGCGGCCGCCTCGTCATGACGATGGCCTACGAGCTCCAGCGCCGCGGCGGCGGCTACGGCCTCTGCACGATATGCGGCGGAGTCGGCGAAAGCGAAGCGTTCATAATCAGAGTGTAGTTTCTGCACCATCTCCACACATCCTGTGCGCCGGCCTACCTCCCGGCGCACAGCTTAACAGGAGGGGATTGAAATGGAATTCAAAGATATAATCTACGAGAAGTACAACGGCAGAGCCAGAATCACCATCAACCGTCCCGACGCGATGAACATGTTCACCCAGCGCACGCTGGTCGAGATGATAACGGCCCTCCAGAGCGCGTGGAGCGACAAGGAAGTCGGCGCGGTGATACTCACCGGAGCCGGAAACCGCGCCTTCACGATAGGCGGCACGCCCGCCGAGGTCGCTGAGGACGCCGCGCCCGTCGAGAAACTGCCGATGGTCAGCCTCTTCGCCCAGCTTCTCACCACCGTGCGCAACATACCGAAGCCTGTAATCGCCGCCGTCAACGGCTACGCGATAGGCGGAGGCCACGTGCTCCAGGTCGTCTGCGACCTCACGATAGCTTCCTCGACCGCGAAGTTCGGCCAGGTCGGGCCGAAGGTCGGCACCTTCGACGCGGGCTACGGCAGCGCCTACCTCGCGCGCATAGTCGGCGAGAAGAAGGCGCGCGAGATGTGGTACCTCTGCCGCAAGTACAGCGCCGACGACTGCCTCAAAATGGGGCTCGTCAACGCGGTCGTAGAGCCCGACAAGCTGCTCGAAGAGACCGACAAATGGGTCGACGAGATAGTCAACAACAGCCCGACGGCGCTCGCGGCGCTCAAGGCCTCCTTCAACGCCGACAGCGACGCGCTCTGGGGCGTGCAGTCGATGGCGGGCGTCGCGCTCGGCGTCTACTACGGCACCGAAGAGGCCAGGGAAGTCGGCGCGGCCTTCCGCGAGAAGAGAACGCCCGACGTGGCGAAATACCGCTAGAATTTATACGGCACAGATAAAATTTTGAAAGGGGAGCATAATTCATGGCTATAGCAGCTGGAGACAGAACTCCTAAAACTCCTGAAGAAAGAGGATTCCAGATAATAGACATACACGCGCATCCGTTCATCCGCGGAGGATATCCGCCGGCAATGAAGGCGATGCTCGCTTCGAGAAAATACACCCAGCCCAACTGGCGCGGCAAGTCCGGCAACGCGACGCTCGAAGACCTCAAGGCCGAGTTCGACGAGACAGGGCCGGAGGTAATGGCGAACGACGCCAAGAGCCACGGCGTCAAGATGCAGCCCGTCGCGTGGGACGCGACGAGCGGAATGGGCGAGCCGCCGACGAGCAACGAGTTCGTCTACAACCTCTGGCAGCAGTACCCCGATTCGTTCTTCGGAGCCTGGGGCTCGGTCGACCCGTGGCAGGGGCAGCAGGCCCTTCACGCGGCGGAGCACGCGCTCGTAGACCTCAAGCTCATAGGCCTTAAGTTCCAGCAGTGCACGCAGAAGTTCCGCGTCAACGACCGCCGCTTCTTCCCGCTCTGGGACCTCTGCCAGCAGCTCGGCGCGCCTGTGCAGTTCCACATCGGCTACACCGGAATGGGCAGCGGAGCCCCCGGCGGCGACGGCCTCTACAGCATGACCTACTGCCAGCCGCTCGACGTCGACGAGGTCGCCGCGGAGTTCCCGCGCCTCAAGATAATCGCGCTCCACGTCGGCGAGCCGTGGCCCGAAGTCATCAACCACGTCGCGATGCACAAGACGAACGTCATGCGCGAGACCTCCGGCATGTGGCCGAAGTACTTCCCGCAGTGCATGCTCTACGAGATGAACCGCCGTCTCCAGGACAAATTCATATTCGGCTCCGAGTGGGGCGTCTTCAAGCTCAGCGAGATACTCAAGGAGTGGGAAGAGCTCGACCTCAGACCGGGAATCATGGAGAAGGTCATGTACAAGAACGCGCTCAACTTCCTCGGCGAGCGCTTCGAGCAGTGCGGACTCGACCTCAGCCCCTGGAAAGGGTTAATGTAACGGACAAAGCGAAAGCTTTCCGCGCCGCGCGCAGCCGTAACGCGCGCGGCGCGTTTTGACAGTACGGCGAAGCTTTTCGGCGTTTTTTCTTTTTTATAAAATTTATTCAAATCTTTGCGGCGCGGAGCGCGGAACCTCTCTTCCCGTTCGCGTCCCGCCTATAGGGAGAATGGTCAAATGAATCAAAGTCTTCAGACTATGCTTGATCTGAAAGCGCACATCATGCTTCAGGGCGGGCAGGAGAGGATCAACAAGCAGCACGCCAAAGGCAAGCTGACCGCGAGAGAGCGCGTCGATCTGCTCTTCGACCCCGGCACCTTCGTCGAGTACAACATGTTCGTCAAGCCGCGCGCGACGCGCTTCGGCATGGACAAGGTGGACGCGCCCGCCGACGGCATCGTCACGGGCCACGGCCTCATCAACGGACGCCGCGCCTTCGTCTACTCGCAGGACGCGACCGTGCTCGGCGGCTCGATGGGCGAGATGCACGGCCTGAAGCTCGCGAGGATGCAGGAGCTCGCGCTCGAGGCGGGAGTCCCCATCATCGGCCTAAACGACTCGGGCGGCGGACGCCTCCAGGAAGGCCCCGGCGCGTCGGTCTACGGCACGGTCTTCTACAACAACGTCAACGCCTCGGGCGTCATCCCGCAGATTTCCGCGATAATGGGAAGCTGCGCTGGCGGCGCCTGTTATTCGCCCGCGCTCACAGACTTCGTCATAATGGTCGACAAGTCGAGCAAGGCCTTCATAACGGGGCCGAAGGTTATCCAGCAGGTGACGGGCGAGGTCGTAGACCTCGAGACGCTCGGCGGAGCCGCGACGCACAGCACGAAGTCCGGCCTTTGCCAGCTCGTCGCGCGCGACGACTACGACTGCATCGCACAGATCAAGTGCCTGCTCAGCTTCTTCCCCGACAACTGCACGCAGATGCCGCCGGTCTACCAGTGCGGCGACGACGAGAACCGCAGGATAGAGGAGCTCAACGACATCATCCCGGACAATAAGCGCAAGTCCTACGACATGAAGAGCATCATCACGAAGATCGCCGACGACAACTTCTTCTTCGAGATTTCGCCGATGTACGCGCGCAACATAATAATAGGCTTCGTGCGCATGGGCGGAATGCCCGTCGGCGTCGTCGCGAACCAGCCCGGCTGCATGGCCGGCTGCCTCGACATCAACGCCTCGTGCAAGGCCGCGCGCTTCATCCGCACCTGCGACGCCTTCAACATTCCGCTGCTCTCGATAGTCGACGTCCCGGGCTACCTGCCCGGCGTGCAGCAGGAGCACGACGGCATCATCCGCCACGGTGCGAAGATGCTCTACGCGTGGGCCGAGGCGACGGTGCCTAAGATAATCATGCCGATACGCAAATCCTACGGCGGAGCTACGCCCGCGATGTGCAGCATAGACATGCACGCCGACTTCGTAATGGCGTGGCCGACCTGCGAGCGCGCCGTCGTCGGAGCGGACGCTGCCGTCGCCGTGCTCTACAAGAACGAGATAGAGCAGGCTGCCGACCCCGCGGCTGCGAGGGAGATGTACAAAAAAATGTACGAGGACGAGTTCCTCAACCCATACCGCTCGGCGGAGCTCGGCAAGTTCGAGGACGTTATAGAGCCCGCGGAGTCGCGCAAAAAGATAATCCAGACTCTGCGCATGTTCTGGGGCAGGAAAAAGCAGCGTCCGGCGCGCAAGCACGGCAACATTCCGCTCTAAGCGGAGCGCGCACGGAACGCCGGCAACATAGAATAACTTCTTCACCAACCCCACCCATACTGTGCACCGGCCTCGCCGCCGGTGCACAGATTCATATGAAAATTTTTTGACGACCCTTTAAGGAGGTTCTTTCAGCGATGAATATGCTGTTGTTAACGGGAGTAGTCGGAGCGCTGGCGCTTGGATACGCGGCGGTGGCATCCGGCAAGATAGGCGCGTTTAAGGTAGACCACGCGCGAGTGAACGAGCTGTCCGGAATCATCCAGGGAGGGGCCATGGCCTTCCTTTACAGAGAATACAAAGCCCTGGTCCCATTCGTAATCGTAGTCGGCGCACTCCTCGCATGGAAAATAAACCCGCAGAGCGCCGTCTGCTTCGTCTGCGGAGCCGTATGCAGCGCCCTCACCGGCTACGTCGGAATGAGAGTCGCCACCAAATCCAACGGTAAAACCGCCTTCGCCGCAACCCACGGCATGAACGACGCGCTCAAAATAGCCTTCACCGGCGGCAGCGTCATGGGAATGACAGTCGTAGGCGTAGGCCTCCTCGGCGTAGTAGTCATGTACTTCATCTTCAACGACGCCAACATAGTCACAGCCTTCGGCTTCGGAGCCAGCTCCATAGCCCTCTTCGCCCGAGTCGGCGGAGGCATCTACACCAAAGCCGCCGACGTGGGAGCCGACCTCGTCGGCAAAGTAGAAGCCGGAATCCCCGAAGACGACCCGCGCAACCCCGCAGTCATAGCCGACAACGTCGGAGACAACGTCGGAGACATAGCGGGAATGGGAGCCGACCTCTTCGAATCCTACGTCAACTCCATAATAGCCGCAATGGCCATAGGAGCCCTCGTCATGGACCAGGGCGGAGTAATCTACCCGCTCCTCCTCTCCGCCATAGGCATAATAGCCTCCATACTCGGCACCTTCTTCGTCAGAGTCAAAGAAGGAGGAGACCCCGCCAAAGCCCTCAGAATAGGCCTCGGCTCCACCGGCCTCTTCATGATAATAGGCGCCTACTTCCTCACCAACTGGATGTTCGGTGACCTCACCCTCTTCTTCGCGGTCATCTCCGGAGTAATCTGCGGCCTCCTCATAGGAGCAGCCACAGAATACTACACCTCAGGCGACTACGGCAGCGTCAAAGAAATAGCCGCCGCCTCCGAAACCGGAGCCGCCACCAACATCCTCGCCGGCCTCGGAGTCGGAATGAAATCCACAGCCATCCCCGTAATCCTCGTCTGCATAGCGACCCTCGCCGGCTACCAGTTCGGCGGCCTCTACGGCATAGCCTGCTCCGCAGTCGGAATGCTCGCCATCACGGGCATGGCCCTCTCCGTAGACGCCTACGGCCCCATCGCCGACAACGCCGGCGGCATAGCCGAAATGGCCGAACTGCCGCACGAAGTACGCAACATCACAGACAACCTCGACGCCGTAGGCAACACCACAGCCGCCGTCGGCAAAGGCCTCGCCATAGGCTCCGCGGCCCTCACCGCCCTCGCCCTCTTCGTCGCCTACGCCGAAGCCACCAACCTCACCACCATAGACCTCAAAGACCCCAAAGTCATGGTAGGCCTCTTCATCGGAGGACTCCTCCCCTTCCTCTTCAGCGCCCTCTCCATCCAGGCAGTAAGCCGCGCGGCTGAGAAAATGATAGAAGAAGTCCGCCGCCAGTTCAGAGAAATCCCCGGCATAATGGAAGGCACCGGCCGTCCCGAATACGAACGCTGCGTAGACATCTCCACCGCCGCGGCCCTCAGAGAAATGATAGTCCCCGGCCTCATGGCCGTCCTCGTACCCGTCATCGTCGGACTTGCGCTCGGCGCTCCCGCGCTCGGCGGACTCCTCGGCGGCTCCATAGTCACCGGAGTAATGATGGCCATATTCATGTCCAACTCCGGCGGCGCGTGGGACAACGGCAAAAAATACATAGAAAGCGGCAACTTCGGCGGCAAGGGAACCCCTGCTCACGCGGCCGCGGTAGTCGGCGACACCGTAGGCGACCCCTTCAAAGACACGGCGGGTCCGAGCCTCAACATCCTCATCAAGCTCATGTCCGTCGTCGCCACTGTCCTCGCTCCGCTCTTCGCGTTATAAAGAGGCGCGGAACGCGTGCGCGCTGTTGCGGCGCGCGCCGAAATGTGCTAATATCTCTCAGTTGACTAAGGTCAATGGGTTCAAGCAGAGGAATGCGCCTCTCGCCCGTCGGTTCAGCTTGCTGCCGGGCTTGCCCCTGAAGATATGATTTCAGGTCCGAGTGCATTCTTATGCGCTCGGACTTTTTTATTTGGAGAATTTTACTCAGGAGGTGTAATGCCATAGCAAACACAAAAGAGGACGAACCGCGCGTAAATTCCGAGATCAGATGCCCGGAGGTTCTTCTCATAGACGAGTCGAACGTGAAGCGCGGAGTAGTCGGCATTCAGGAAGCGCTTAAAATGGCCGAGGCGGCGGAGCTCGACCTCGTGGAGGTCGCCCCGCAGGCGAAACCGCCGGTCTGCCGCATAATGAACTACGGAAAGTACCGTTTCCAGCAGCAGAAGCGCGACAAGGACGCCCGCAAGAAGCAGAAGAATCAGGTCGTCAAGGAAATCAAGATGCGTCCGAAGATAGACCTGCACGACTACGAGTTCAAGGTCAAGGCGATCAAGGCCTTCCTTGAGGACGGACACAGGGTCAAGGTTTCGATATTCTTCCGCGGACGCGAGATGGCCTTCCTCGACAGGGGACGCGACGTGCTGAACAAGGTGCTCGACGCCGTCTCCGACTACGGCAAGATTGAGATGGAGCCGCGCATGGAGGGCGCTTATATGCGCATCATGATAGCGCCGGCCGCGGATTCGCCGGCGAAGAAGCAGGCGCAGAAAAAGCAGCAGAAGCCCGCTGAGGAAGCGCAGGCCGCGGCTCCGGCGCAGCCCGCTCCCGCGAAGCCGCAGAAGGTCAAGAAGAACGTCCTGCCTGATGCAGACCAGATATAAGAATATGCCGCAAACTGGCAGAAATTAGAGGAGGAACCTAGCAATGCCTAAACTGAAAACACATTCCGCAACGAAAAAACGTTTTAAGATAACGGGCACCGGTAAGGTCAGCTTTAAGAAGAGCGGACGCGGACACCTTCTTTCGTCGAAGAACTCGAAGCGCCTCCGCACGCTGAGAAAGAAGGGCATCCTTCTTCCGGGCATCGAGGCCCACGTCAAGAAGATGCTCCCCTACGCGTAAGCGCGGGGCCGGACGTTTCATCTTAAAACAAAATCTCAAGGAGTGACTTATAATGCGAGTAAAGGGTTCAAGCGCCAGCCGCAATAAACATAGGAAGCTGTACAGCATTACGAAAGGATTCTGGGGACGCAAGAAAAACGTCTACCGCCGCGCGCGCGAAGCTTACCTGCACGCGCTGACGAGCGCCTTCGCGGGCCGCAAGAACAGAAAACGCGACTTCCGCAAGATGTGGATCATCCGTATCAATGCGGCAGCCCGTGCCAACGGCATCGCATACAGCGCGCTCATCAACGGTCTCAAGAAGGCCAACATCACCATCAACCGCAAGATGCTCGCCGACCTCGCGGTAAACGACGCTCCCGCGTTCGCCCAGCTCGTGGAGAAGGCGCGCGCGGCTCTGTAAGACAGCCGGGCCTTCGGGCCGAAGCCGTGCGAAATTGCAAATACACACCTCTTACAAAGTAGAGAGAGTTATCGTCCTAGGCTTCCTGCTGGTAATATTGGCAGGAGCCTTTCTCTTATGGCTCTCCAATAATTTCGTCCACGACATACCGATGACGCCCGTAGACGCGCTCTTCATAGCGACTTCGGCGGTGTGCGTCACCGGGCTCAGCGTCATAGACGTTTCCAAGGAGACGGGCGTCGTCTCGCAGCTCGTGCTTCTGTCGCTGATTCAGATCGGCGGCCTCGGCATCATGACGGGCATGATGTTCATGTCGCTCGTCGTGAGCCGCAGGGTCGGCATCAAGGGCAGGATATTCTTCCTCGGAGGCTTCGGCGTCGACGGCATACAGGGCGCTGTGAAGCTTTTCTTCACCGTCATAAAGTTCACCTTCGGCCTCGAAGCGATAGGCGCGCTGATTTTTATAGCGGGCTTCCTGCTCGACGGCGAGAGCTTTGGGCGGGCGGCGTATCTTGCGATATTCCACTCGATAAGCTCGTTCTGCAACGCGGGCTTCTCTCCGTGCCCGGGCGGCCTTCAGGGCTACGCGACGACGCTTATAGTCCCGGGCGCGGCGATGGCGCTCATCATACTCGGCGGCATCGGCTTCCCCGTCTTCGCCGAGTGCGCGGCGCGCTGGAAGGACAGAACCTTCCGCCTCTCCGCCTACGCCAAGCTCGTCGTCGGCATGACGGCGGGGCTCGTCTTCGGCGGCGCGCTGCTCCTGCTGCTTTCGGACTGGAACGGCGCTCTGCGCGACTATCCTGTGTGGGCGAAGGTATGGAACGCGCTCTTCATGAGCGTGACCACGAGAACCGCCGGTTACGACACGGTCGCGCCCGGCACGTTCTCGGGGCTCGGACAGGCCGTCATGGTCGTGCTGATGCTAATAGGCGCGTCGCCCGCCTCGACCGGCGGCGGCGTAAAGACGACGACCTTCGGCGTCCTCGCGGTCGCGGTGTGGAGCGAGCTCCACGGACGCGGCGGCTCGACCTTCATGGGGCGCAGCATATCCCCGTCGACGGAGCGGCGCGCGCTCTCGGTAGTAGCTGTCTATCTCATGACGATGCTCGCCGGCACCGTGCTGCTGACCTTCACGGAGAAGATGCCCTATTCGGCGCTCATCTTCGAGGCCGCCTCCGCGCTTGCCACGACGGGGCTCTCCGTCGGCATCACGCCGGAGCTCTCCACGCCCGGCAAGCTCATCATAACGACGCTGATGTTCTGGGGACGCGTCGGCCTCTACACATTCCTCTCCACTCTCATAGCTCCCGACGGCGGCTCCGAGATACGCTACCCGGAGACGCACGTCCCGATAGGATAACGAAGGGGATTCAACCATGAACGGCAAAGAACAGAAGACATATCTCATTGTCGGCCTCGGACGCTTCGGAACGGCGCTCTGCGAGAAGCTCGCCTCTCTCGGGCAGAACGTCATCGGCGTCGACAGCTCCGCAGCGCCCGTCGCGGAAATCGCCGATAAAATCTCGGTCGCGGCGCAGATGGACGTGACCGACGAAGCGTCGCTGATAAAGATCGGCGCGAAGGAGGCCGACGTCGCGATAGTGACGATAGGCGAGGCCGTCGAGCCGAGCGTGCTGTCCACGTCGCTGCTCGTCGAGCTCGGAGTGCCGCTCGTCATAGCGCGCGCATGCAGCAAAATCCACGCGCGTGTGCTCGAGCGCGTCGGCGCGCACCGCGTCATCTTCCCGGAGTGGGACATGGGCGCGCGCATAGGCGAAGCGCTCGTCTATCCGTGGTATTCGTCCTTCACTAGGATAGACGGCGGAAATTTCGTCATAGGCAAAATTTCGCCGCTTCCCGAAATGATAGGGCACACAATGGCCGAGCTGAAATTTTCGCAAAAATACAAGGTTATTGTTATACTTATGGAATATGGCGGAAAGCAGTACAGCCCCAACCCGATGCGTCCCATCGAGGAAGGGGACAAGCTGTGGATACAGGGCACGATAGACGACATCCAGGCCCTCGTCGGCGCGGAATAGCCGCCGCGCTGCGCTCCGCCAGAAGATGAAATTTACCCGGCGCATGTAAAAGCGCCGCGGCAGGAGGCATAAAGATGCAGGAGAACGACGGTTCGAAGGCCCCGCAGGCAGCGGACGGCGGCCTTCTCGAAAGATTGGAAAAGATAAAGGAGTCGGGGCTTCAGAAGATAGCGGAGAGCACGCTGCCCGACCAGCTCCAGCTTGTCAGGGCGAACCTTCTCGGACGCAAGGGCGAGCTCACCGACATCCTGAAAAGCGTCGGACAGGCCGCGCCGGAGCTGCGCAAGGCGCTCGGACAGGCGGCGAACGAAGTCAAGCAGATTCTCTCCGACGCGGTGGAAAAGCGCGGCGAAGAGCTTCTCAATTCGCTCTCGGCCTTCGAGGGCGAGGCCGACATAACGGTTCCCGGCACGGTTCCGTTCCGCGGCGGGCTGCACCCCGTCACTCAGATGTGCTACGACCTCAACGACGCCTTCCGCTCGCTCGGCTTCGAGATATTCTCCGAGCCGGAGATTACGAGCGAGAAATACGCGTTCGACAACCTCAACTTCGCGCCGGAGCACCCCGCGCGCGAGAGCATGGACACCTACTGGCTCAAGGGCCACGACGAGGAGCGCGGGGCGAAGCGCCTCTGCCTGCGCCCGCACCTTACGGGGGCTTCCGTGCGCTACCTCATGGAGCACGGCGCGCCCGCGCGCTTCGTGTATCCGGGGCGCGTCTACCGCAACGAGACGACCGACGCGCGCCACGAGAGGGCCTTCTTCCAGTACGAGGCGCTCATCGTAGACAAGGACTTCTCCTTCGCATCCGGCATGGTGCTCATCAAGACGATTCTCGAAAAGGTATTCGGCCACGAGGTGGACGTGCGCATGCGCGTCGGCTTCTTCCCGTTCGTCGAGCCGGGCTTCGAGATAGACATGAAGTGCCAGGTCTGCGGCGGAGCGGGCTGCAAGGTCTGCAAGCACGTCGGCTGGATTGAAGTCATGCCCGGCGGCACGCCGCACCCGAACGTCCTGCGCGCGGCGGGCCTCGACCCGTCGGTGTGGTCGGGCTTCTATATCAACATCGGCCTCGACCGCCTTGTCATGATGCGCTACGGCGTCGACGACGTGCGCCTCTTCCACAGCGCCGACCTTCGCTTCCTTCAGCAGTTCAAGTAGGAGGATGAAATTATGAAGCTTTCGTTAAACTGGATAAAACGCTACGTCGACCTTCCCGCGGACCTCACGATGGACAAGCTCGCCTACGACCTCACGATGTGCACCGTCGAGGTCGAGGACGCGACGAACATCGGCGAGAGCCTCGCCGGCCTCGTCGTCGGAAAGATTCTGACGGTCGACAAACATCCCGACGCGGACAAGCTGCGCGTCTGCACCGTAGACGTCGGCGACCCCGAGCCGTCCGTGATAGTCTGCGGCGGAATCAACCTCGCGCCGCAGCAGCTCGTCGCCGTCGCGAAGCCCGGCGCGTGGGTCAAATGGCACGGCGAGGGCGACCCCGTCGAGATAAAGCCCGCGAAGCTGCGCGGCGTCATGAGCTACGGAATGATCTGCGCCTCCGGCGAAATCGGCCTCGCGGAGCTCTTCCCGACGACGCAGCCCGCCGAGATAATGGACATCACTGAGTTCGGCTCGGCCCCCGGAACGCCGCTGGCTGACGCGCTCGGCCTCAACGACGTGATTCTCGAAATAGACAACAAGTCGATGACGAACCGCCCCGACCTCTGGGGACACTACGGCATGGCGCGCGAGCTCTCGGCCATCTATAAATGCCCGCTGAAGCCAATCGAGCCCGTCGAGCTTCCCGAAATGAGCGAGGAGCTCAAGGTCGAGATACAGGACGACGCGCGCTGCACGCGCTACACGGGCTACATAATCAAGGGAATAAAGAACGTCCCGTCGCCCTTCTCGCTCAAGAGCATGCTCTGGCGCGTCGGGCAGCGCCCGATAAACCTTCCCGTCGACATCACGAACTACATAATGTTCGCGACTGGGCAGCCGACGCACGGCTTCGACCGCAAGCACATCACGGGCGGCATCGTCGTGCGCCGCGCCTATGAAGGCGAGCAGCTTGTGTTGCTTGACGGCGAGACTCTGAACCTAACCGCCGAGGACCTCGTCATAGCCGACGAGAAAACGCCCGTCGGCCTCGCGGGAGTTATGGGCGGCAAGCTCGACTCGATACTCGAGGATACGAACGAGCTCATCCTCGAAATCGCGAACTTCAGCCCGCTCGGCATACGCCGCACCTCGCAGCGCTTCGAGCTGCGCACCGACGCTTCGTCGCGCTATGAGAAGGGCATCGACCCGCAGCGCGTTGACGACGCGGCCGCCGTCGCGCTCGCGGCCTTCAAGGAATATTTCCCCGAGTCGCAGGTCACGGCGCACACCGACGTATATCCGCGTCCGCTTGACTGTGCCGTCGTCGAAGTGAGCCTCGACTTCCTGCGCAAGCGCCTCGGCCGCGATTTGTCCGCCGCCGACGTCGAAGAGATTCTCGACCGCCTCGGCTTCAAGACCGAGGAATGCGGCGGCACCCTTCGCATCACGGCCCCGTCGTGGCGTTCGACGGGCGACATATCGCTGCCCGACGACATACTCGAAGAGGTCGCGCGCCTCATGGGTTACGTGAACTTCCCGTTCATCGCCCCGACGGTGACGCTCGACCACGCGATAAACCAGCGCGGCCCGCAGCTTGAGCGCGCGGTGCGCGAGTACCTCGCCTTCCGCTGCAACATGCAGGAGATCTTCACATATCCGTGGATCGACGACCTCTACATCGAGGCCTCCGGCGTAGATACCTCCGACATGCTTGAGCTTTCGACGCCGCCCGCGCCCGAGGAGAGACGGCTTCGCTCGACGCTCGTCCCGGGACTGCTCGGCGCGGTCGTGACGAACCTGCGCTACTTCTCCGACTTCCGCATCTTCGAGCTGACGCAGGTCTTCCTCGACAGGAACTACCACAGCGTCAACTCCGAGGACGAGCTTCTGCCCGAGATGGCGCGCCACCTCGGAGCGGCCTTCGTCGGAAGCGACGCGCGCGCGCTGTTCCGCGAGGCGAAGGGCGTGCTCGAATACATGCACCGCGCGGTGCAGATGGAGCCGCTCGGCTTCGTCCAGAATGACAAGCCGTCGTGGGCCGACGACAAGCTCTGGGTCAACGTCACGCGCGGCGGCGAAGTGATAGGCTCGCTCGGCCTCGTATCTCCGAAGTGCGCGAAGGCCGCGGGCATCAAGCGCAGCCTTGTCATGCTCTTCGAGATAGACGTGGAGAAGCTCGTGCCGCTCGCGTCGCGCCAGAACGAGTTCGCCCACCTGCCGGAGTACCCGCTCTCGGACTTCGACCTTTCGATAGTCTTCGACGAGAGCGTCGCGTGGCGCGACATCGAGGCGATAGCGCGCAAGGCCGACCTCGTGAAGGACGTGCGCTTCATCGACGAATACCGCGGCAAGCAGGTCGGCGCGGGCAAGAAGTCCGTCTCGTTCAGAATATGGGTCGGCTCGGACAAGGGAACGCTGACCTCGGAGCAGATAGAGAACGTCGCCAAGCAGGTGACTAAAAAGATAAACAAAAAATTCGGCGGAGACGTGCGCGGAGCGCAATAGTCTGCTAGACTTATGCGGGGAGGGCTTCTGCCTTCCCCGCGCGCCGTACCGGCGAAAAGAACACGGAGGTGTCTTGCAATGATGGAGCAGTTTGAAAAATTCAACGAGGCGCTCGACCGCCTCGAGGCGATACTTACAGAGATGAAGAACGACAACGAGACGCTGCGCCGCGAGAACGCCGAGCTCAAGGGCGTAATCGAGGACAGGGACCTCGAAATCCTCCAGCTCCAGGAAGACGCGGAGAAGGCCGCCGCCGCCGCGAAGGCCGAGAAGGACGAGATAGGCAACACGCTCGACAGCCTGCTCGGACGCATGGGACGCCTCGCCGCGCAGCCGAAAGAGACTCCCGCGGAGTAGCCCGGCCCCGGTAGGCCGCGGGCCGCGCCAAGATGGACGAACTTAACGAAATAAAATCGCTCGGCGACGGAAGGTACTCCTTCTGGGTCGGGCGGCAGAAATATACGCTCGCCACGAAGCTCGAGCCGGCGCGCTTCTGCCGTATAGCGGAAGGCGTCAGCTCGCTCGTCGCGGGCTTTCCGCCTAATCTGAGCCAGGACGAACGCCTCGTGCTGGCGCTGATGTCGCTCGCCTTCCGCCTCGAGGATATGGGCGAGCGCGTCGGCGGCCTCTGCGCCGAATTCGGCGGGGAGGAGAAGAACGCGTGAGCATCGCCGGTTTCAGCTGCTGGGATATATTCTTCGTCGTCCTCGGAGCATATTTCATCCTCCGCGGGCTCTGCCGCGGCTTCGTCGGCGAAGTCATAGCGCTCGTAGGCTTCCTCGCGTCGTTCTACTGCGCCTTCCAGTTCTCGGGCGCTTTCGGGCGCTTCATCGCGGGGACGATGGGGATAAACCCATACGCCGCGCAGGCGATCGCGGGCGTCGTGATATGGCTCACGATAGCAATGGCCGCCTCCGTCGTGCGCATGGTGCTGAGGGGCATAATAAGGGCGATCAGCCTCGGCGGGATAGATAAGCTGCTCGGCCTCTTCTCCGGCGTCGTCAAAACCTTCATCGCGATATACGCGATAATGACGGCTGGCATACTTCTCGCGCCCGTCGCGAACCCGACGTGGATGTCCGACAGCGACGTGCTGCGCTACGCGGGACGCAGCTGGCCGCAGTTCCGCTCGGCGCTGATAGGTCTCGGCCTCGTGCCGCAGGACACATCTCTGCCCGACGGCACGCTCGAGGAGATACTGCGCCCCTACCGCGACGGCGGCGAATGGCCCGACGGCTACGATTACTACAACGATGAAAATTACGGCGGCGGCGGAGAATCGAACGCGCTTCCGCCCGCCGGCGAAGAGCTCCCGCCGCACGATGGCGGGGCGAGCGGCGTCTGAAGCCGCATAGATTTACGCGAAAATCCCTTTTCCCACCAACGACATGTACATCGAACAATCTGCATACAACAGCCTTGAAATATCGAAAATTACCGCGCTGATCTCGCGCCGCTGCCGCAGCGAGCTCGGCGCGCTCGTCGCCGAAAACATCGCGCCCGCCGCGGATTTGAGCGAGCTGACGAAGCGCCGCGAGCTCTTCGAGGATGTGGAGAAGTACCGCGGGCGCAAGGGCGAGCTGCCGTGGACCGACGGCCTCGTATCGGTCGCCTTCATGCTCGAATTCGCGGAAGAGAACGGCCTTCTGTCGGGCGAGGAGCTCGTCAAGATACGGCTCATGCTCACGCTCGCGGGCCGCATGCGCGAGACGCTGACCGAAGCGCGCGACGAATATCCGGCCTTTTCCATCCTTCTGCGCAGTATGCGCGACTTCGCCGAAGAGACGGAGATGCTCTCGGTCATAGACGACGAGGGCCATCTCTACGACTACGCCTCGGAGAAGCTCGCCGCGGTGCGCCGCGAGATGCGCGGCCTGAAGGATACGCTGCGCCGCAAGGGCCACGCGCTGCTGAGCGACCCGCGCATCGCCTCGATGCTCCAGGAGCGCGTTCTGACGCTGCGCAACGGACGCCACGCCTTCCTTGTGCGGCAGGACGCCATATCGCAGTTTCCCGGCGCGGTCATAGAACGCTCCGGCTCCGGCAGCAGCGTCTACATGGAGCCGCACTCGCTGATGAGCCTCAACAACGAATACAGCAAACTCTACGGCGAAGAGATGCTCGAAGAGACGCGCATTTTCCGCGAATTCACGGCGCGGCTCATAAAACGTAAAAAAGGCATACTCGACACCGAAAACGTCCTCGGCACCGTGGACCTCTTCTACGCGCTCTCCGAGACGGCGCGCCTCGACAAATGGCATATGCCCGACCTCTCTAAGCGCACGGAGTTCTCATTCGTCCGCGCGCGCCATCCTCTGCTCGGCGCGAAGTCCGTGCCTATAGACATCAAATGCGGCGATAAATTCCGCATCCTCGTCATAACGGGGCCGAACACCGGCGGCAAGACGGTCGCGCTCAAAACCGCGGGCGTCTGCATATACTTCGGCTGGCTCGGCTTCCCGGTGCCCGCCGGCGAAGGCTCCGTGCTCGGCGACATAGGCGAGCTCTTCGCCGACATCGGCGACGAGCAGAGCATAGAGCAGAGCCTTTCGACCTTCAGCGCGCACATCACGCACGTCACGCAGATACTCGACAGGGTCACGCCGCGCTCCTTCGTCATGCTTGACGAGCTCGGCGCGGGCACGGACCCCGAGGAGGGCGCGGCGCTCGGCATCGCGCTGCTCGACTGGCTGCGCGAGCGCGGGTCGCTGGTGCTCGCGACGACGCACCACAATCCGATAAAGCGCTACGCGCTCGCCGCTGACGGCGTGGAGACCGCGAGCGTGGAATTCGACAGCTCGACGCTCTCGCCGACCTACAGAATACTGATAGGCATACCGGGGCGCAGCAACGCGCTGCTCATCGCCGGCAAGCTCGGCATGAAGAAGCAGATAATCCGCCGCGCCGAAGAGGCGATAAACGGCCGCGAGGTCTCGATGGAGGACCTCATCGGCGAGCTGCACGAAAAGCGCGCGGCGCTCGAACGCGAAGCGCGCGAGGTAGAGCGCTCGCGCCAGAAGCTCGCCGCGCTCGAAAAGGACTACGAGGCGAAGATAAAGGCCATCGAGGAAAAGCGCGACGCGCTCATAGCGAAGGCCGACAAAAAGGCGCTCTCGATAGTGCGCAACGCCGAGGACTCGGCGCGCGCGCTCATCAAGAACATGGAGAACGCCGAGGCAGAGTCGCAGGCCCGCCGCGAGCTTGAGAAAAAGCGCAGCCACTTCCAGAAAATCGAAAAGTCCGCGATAAAGCGCGAAGAAAAGAAAGAGACCGCGGAATCGGTCGTCGCGACGGGGCAGGAGCTCAAGGCCGGCGACACGGTGCAGCTCATAGGCACGAGCAAGAGCGCGACCGTCATCGAGGTAAGCGGCAAAAAGGCGCGCATCCGCGCCGGAATAGCCGAAATGGAAGTGCCGCTGACGAAGCTCAAGGTCATCTCACGCAAGGCCGCGCCGCCGCAGCCGACGGTGCAGATAAAGGTCAGCCGCCCCGTCGGCGTGCCGTCGTCGATAATGGTGCGCGGCATGACGATAGACGAGGCGATGCCGATGGTCGAGCAGTACCTCGACCAGGCCTACTGCGCCGGATACGACGTCGTGACGGTAATCCACGGCCGCGGCCAGGGCATACTGCGCCGCGAGGTGCAGGAGCTCTGCAAGCGTCTGCCGTACGTTGCGGAACACAACCTCGGCGGCCCCGGCGAAGGCGGCTACGGCGTCACGGTCGTGAAGTTCCGACGCTGACGGCACGCCGCGCGGATTTCCATAATTTAGTTTTCTTACAGTAACAACGGCGGACGGTGTCATACTGTCCGCCTATCTTGCTATACCGCATTCCTCTGCTATAATACGCTGTGCAGAAGTCGATTACGGCTTTTATCAACTGGCGCAAGATGCTGAGACGCATACGCCGCTTTTTATTGACGTTAGAAACGTTGTCGTAACTTTGTCTGATTTCCGTAAAACAACATAATCCCGCAGGAGCGTTCGCGCGCTCCCGCTGACGCCGTTTGCTTTGGAGGTGCTGCCCATGAACGGTGAAGGCTCTTATTTTCTCGTAAAATTCTGCCGGCTCGACGATTCCGGCGTGAAGGTTCTCGAAGATATGCTCGGCGAACGAGTCGTATGCCGCCTGAAAATCGACTGGGGCGGATTTTCGTCGCGCGTGATGCTTTACGAAGCGAATCGCGAGGACTCGTCGATAACGCTTATACTTTTCGGCCTGTCGGACAGGATGCGCCACTGCTCGGAAGCCAAGCTGCTGGAAGCCGTTTCGGAAAGTCTCGGCGGTCTGTTCGAGCTGGAGGTCTCGAAGATTTCCGCCGAAGCACTTGCCTCGGAGCGTCCGGACGTCGAAAAAAATATTTTCCCATCCCTTGCGATGCGCGGCATGAGATACGGGCGTCTTGACGCGGCGCTGACGCTGAAGAGCGGCGAGCGGCTGATGGAGGAGGCCGCGGCGGTCTGCGGCTGGGGCGGCTTCTGCACCGCGCTGAAGCGCATCGCGCGGCGCATGGACAACGACGCGAGCGGGAAAGCGAACCTCAACGTCGCCTTTGTCGTCGAGTCGGACAACCCGGCGGGAGATTACGTCCGCGTTCTCTATGATTTTTATTTCTCGCGCGGCGTCATATCCTCTCCGTTCATCTGCCGCGGCGACATGGACGACGCTGCTTCGTCCTCGGACGGCGGCTTCATGTACGTCGTGAAGGACTGCGGCATAGACGACGATGACGTAGTCGTCATGGGACGCCGCGGCGTCGAAAGCTGTCTGCGCCGCCTGCGTTCCAGGAAATGCGTCTATGCGGCGCTGCTGACGAAGGAGGAATACGAGGCGCTCGCCTCCAATCCGCTCTTCGAATGCGTCTTTCCTACCGTCGTCCGCATCGCGGAGCCGAGTGCGGAGGAGAAGCTCGCCTTTATCAGAAAGGAGGCGGCCGGTTATAATTTCGAGCTCGCCGGCGACGTTACGAAGGAGACGCTTGACGGCGTCGATTTCAACAATATGCTGGCCAAGCTCGTAAAAGCCGTATCGTCGCGGCTCGAAGAGGAGGAGTGCAGCTACACGCTTTCCGCCGCGGATTTCGCCGCCGAGGAAAAGGCGCGGGAAGAGCGCCCGCCCTTCGAAGAGCTTGACGCGCTCATCGGCCTCGACGGCGTAAAGCGCACCGTGCGCGAGATAGCGGCCTTCGTCGAGCGCCGCGGAAAGGACGCCGGGCTCTGCCTGCACATGGTTTTCCGCGGACGTCCCGGCACTGGCAAGACGACCGTCGCGCGGATAATCGGCAAAATCTTCGGCGCGGCCGGAGTGATAAAGAACCCGGACAAATTCATAGAGGCGGACCGCGCCGCGCTCGTATCGAAATATCTGGGCGGCACAGCGCCGCGCGTCAGGGACGTCGTGACGGCCGCGCTCGGCGGCGTGCTCTTCATCGACGAGGCGTACTCGCTCTGCGAGGACGGCGGGCGCGGCTACGGGCACGAGGCCGTCGCGACGCTTGTCAAGCTCATGGAGGACCACAGAAAAGAATTCGTCTGCATACTCGCCGGCTATCCCGACGAGATGGACGAAATGCTCGACATGAACCCGGGAATGCGCGGGCGCGTGCAGTTCTACATAGATTTCCCGGACTACAGCGCCGCGGAGATGCTCGAGATATTCGACTCGATGTGCCGCGCCGAAGGCTACGCCGCGAGCGAAGGAGCGCGTGCCGCGCTTGAGGAATTTTTCGAAAAGCTGACGCGCGAGGGGGACTTCGCGAACGGCAGAACGGTGCGCCGCGTATTCGAGCAGATACGCATCAAGCAGGCCGTCCGCAGCGAGCGGATGGACATCGAGGAAGAGGATGTGCGCGCCGTAATGGGGGCGATGCCGCTCCGGGGCGCTTCGCATCGCGCGAGGGCGATAGGCTTCCTCGACGTGGCGTAGCGCTAAAGCCCCGCCCCGGCCCTCCTGCGGTCGCGCTTCTGCATCACCTTGTACGTCGCGACGCAGACGGAGGCGACCGCTATGTCCATCATAGGCTGCACGGACATGATGCCGTACATCGGCCAGACGATGTTCATAAACGCCATCAGCGGAATGTCTATCGGCCCCTTGCGCAGGAACGAGAGGACGAGCGCGGGCTTTCCGCGCCCCGTCGCCTGGAAGAAGGCTATTATCAGCGAGATTATAGAGAGGAACGGAATGGATACGCAGTGCAGCCGCAGGAACACAGAGCCCGCGGAGACCGCGGAGGCGTCCTCCATGAAGATGCGGATGAGCGCGGCGGGGATGGTCTCGCACATCGCGAGATATGAGAGCGTGACGGCGAGCGAGCAGAGCCCCGCGAAGTATGTGCAGCGCCAGAGGCGTTTGTAGTCGCCCGAAGCGTAGTTGTATGCGAGCAGCGGAATAACGCCGCTGCATATCCCCTGCACGATGTAGGTCGGCACCTGGTCGATCTTCTTGACGATGCCGACGGCGGAGAGCGCGCCCGCCGTGTAGGCCGACATCAGGTAATTCAGCGTGATGTTCGAAAGCGCGTTCATGACGAGCTGAACCGTCGCGGGCAGTCCGACGAAGAAAATTTCGCCCGCGGTGTTCCTCGCGAGGCTGACGTATCGCGGCGAGAGCGAGACGACGTTGTCCTCGCGCGGCTTCAGCAGATAGTACAAAAGATAGAGCGTCGCTATCGCGTTCGACAGCGCCGTAGCGATCGCCGCCCCTTCCATAGCGAGGCCGAAGCCCCAGTCGTAGATGAATATCGGGTCGAGCGCGACGTTGAGCACGCCGCCTAGGCTCATGCCGAAGCTCGCGCGCTTCGACTGTCCTTCGGCGCGAATCAGGTGCGCCAGCACCATGTTCATCGAGGTAGGCAGGCCGCCGACCGTCACAGTCCAGAAAAGATAGGCGCTCGCATGCGGCAGCGAATTTTCGTCGGCTCCGAGCGCGGAGAGCAGCGGCTCGCGCCAGACGAAGACCGCGAACGAATAGACGAGCGTCACAGCGGCGGCGAGCCACGCGGCGGAGGCCCCCGCGCGCCGCACCATCTCGTAGTCGCGCCGCCCGAGCGAACGCGACAGCAAACTCGCGCCGCCTATGCCGAAAAGGTTCGCGACCGCCGAGAGCATGAGGAACGCGGGAAAGACGAGCGTCACCGCCGCCATCATGCCCGTGTCGTTGAGTTGGCCGATGTACCACGTGTCGGCGATGTTGTAGACCATCGCTATTATCTGGCTGATGACCGTCGGCACGGCGAGCGCCGCGACGGCCCTCGGCACGGGCATCGTTTCGAAAATCTCTATCTCTTTTTCGCTGAGCTTGTTTTTCACCGCGCGCCTCTAAAACATGCCGCGCTGCGCAGAAATTATGTAGACCGCGGCAGCGGCGGGGACCGCGAGGGAAAGCGCGGGGTAGAAAATTTCAAGCGGCGCGTGGCCGAAGAGCAGCCCGCCGCAGACCGGGCCGAGCATCATGCCGAGGTCGAAGCCGATGTAATAGGTGCTGTTCGCTAGGCCGCGGTGCTCCGGCCCCGCGACGAGCATCGCCGTAGACTGGCAGACGGAGCTCATTATGCCGTAGCTGCCCGCCATGAAGGCCGCGGCGAGGAACAGCAGCGTATTGTCGCGCATCAGCGTCAGGCAGATTATCGCGGCGAGCGTGCAGACCGACGCGCCGGACTGGAACACCCTGAACGGCAGCTTGTCGAAGAGGCTCTTGAGGCAGAGGCGCAGCACGAGAAGCACCGCCGCATAAAGCGGGAAGAAAAGGCCGACCGAGACGTGCAGGCCGCGCGCCTCCGTGTAGCCGACTATGAAAGACTGCGTTGCGCAGTAGGGGATTGCGAAAAGCATGATGATGAGCGCCGCGGGCACGACCTTGCCGTAAATAAAGCTGAAACCGCCGCCGCGCCGCGCCTCCGCGGATTTTTCGCGCTTCTCCGGAGCTCCGCCCTTTTTTATAAACATGATGATGAACGAGCTGACGAGAGCGAAGAGCATCGCGACGCCGAAAGCCGCGCGGTAGCCGAAAAGTTTGTAGGTGAAGATGCCGGCGGCGGGGGCGAGCGCCATAGCCAGCGCGTTCATCGCTCCGTAAAGCCCCATGCCGGAGCCTATCTTGTCGCGCGGCAGCAGATTCGACATCCACGTCGCCATGCAGACCGAGCAGCAGGCGAAGCCGACGCCGTGGAGGACGCGCGCCGCCGTCACCACGCGCGCGTCGAGGGCGAGCATATAGCCGAGGCAGGCCGCGGCCATCATCCACGTTCCGGCGATTGAAAGGCGGCTCTTGTTGATTTTGTCGGCGAGGTTTCCGGCGAAGGGGCGGCAGAAGAGCGAGCAAAGATTCATCATGCCGCCGATGAGTCCCATAAGCGCGGCCGAAGCGCCGAGCGAGCCGGAAAATCCCGTAATTATCGGCGTGACGAGCATCGGGCAGGAAAAGTAGAAAAAGCTAGCCCCGAGAATAAGAAGAATATCCCGTGAATAAAGCCTTTCCTCCGCCATCCGCTCCGTCCCCTTCAGCCGTCGATTACGCGATTTGCCAGTGTGCGCGCCGCGTTCGTTATGTTATATTATTATTTCATGGCTTTGTCAAAGAACGTCCCTGCCGCCGCGCGTCCGGCGCGGCGTTGACTCCGCTCCCAATAAATAGTATAACGTTCGCGTAAGTTTCGCGGCCAAAGGCGGCGAAGGCGCGCGGCGCTCCGCAAATCGGATTTAAGGAGAGAGCTGTTCATGGAAGAAGAAAGAAAATACTCCGCAGATATCGCGGCGGCGGTCAATAAATTCCTCGTCGACGACGACTGGCGTTTCGACTTCAACGAAAGCGAAGGGTGCTTCCGCTTTACTCTGACGCTCGACGGCAAGCTTAAAGAGGCGAGATACTGGATATTGATCAACGAGGACGACTACACTGTCTACGCATACTCGCCGATAGGCGCGGACAAGGGCGACGAGCGCATGATGTCGGCGATGGCCGATTTTATATGCCGCGCCAACTACGGCATGAAGAACGGGAATTTCGAGCTGGACATGATGGACGGCGAAATCCGCTACAAATGCTACGTCGACTGCGACGGCGCGCTGCCGTGCGATGATGTTATCAGGAACAGCATCTATTGCCCCGCGCAGATGCTCGAACGCTACGGCGCGGGCATCGTCGACATCGTCTGTCTCGACGGCTCGGCGGCGGACGCTATAGCGAAGTGTGAAAATTAAAGAGAGGGCGCGCGGCGTTAAGCGGCCTCTGACGTACAACGACGAAAGCCCCTGACGGAAACGTTCAGGGGCGCGTCGGTTTCGTTATAAATTAAAATATCGTCTTAGTTCTTTTTGCTTCTCAATACCGCCTACATCAGCGTCCCGAAGGTGCGCGTTACGTTCAGCCGCTTGTTGAGCGCCCAGACGAGTGCCGCGCCGATGACGGCTCCGGGGACGGAGCTGACGAGGAACGAGCCCGAGAAGAAGAGAAAGCCGACGCTCTTGCCTATCGCGGGGCCCAGCAGCTTCGCGCCCACCCACGCGCCGACGATTCCCGTGCCTATGGGCTCGGCGCAAGCGGCGGCGATTTTGTATTTGTCAGGCAGAGCGCGCGCCGCGAGGCCGACGAAGAGCGCGCCGAACATGCTGCCCGGGAAGGCGAAGAGGCTGCCCGTGCCGAGCAGATTGCGGATGACGCTCGTCGTGAAGGCCGCGCCGACGGCCCACCACGGGCCGAGGACGATTCCCGCGACGACGTTGATTGTGTGCTGGAATGGGAAGCATTTCGTCGGCCCCATCGGTATGGAGACGACGGAGAGCGCGACGCCCGCCGCGGCGAGCACGCCCGCGAGCACCGCTTTTCTGAAAATCAGGCTGTGTTTGTCGTTCGTCATTTTTTATCTCTCTTCTTTATCCGAAATATTTGTTTATCTCGTTTATCAGCGCGCGGGCCGCTTTTTCGGGGTCGCCGGCGCGCACTATCGCGCCCGAGAGCGATATGCCGCTCGCGCCGCAGCCCGCGAGCTCGCGCACGTTGGCAAGCTCGATGCCGCCTATCGCGACGGAGGGAATTTCTATCGCCGAGAGCGTTTTTTTGATTCCCGCGGGGCCTATGACGACCGCGTCGCCCTTCGTCGCCGTGCCGAAGGCCGCGCCGCAGCCTACGTAGTCCGCGCCGAGCCGCTGCGCCTCGCGCGCGAGCTCCGGCGTGCGCGCCGTGCCGCCGATTATGAAACCCGGCCCTGCTATCGCGCGCGCCGCGTCCACGGGCAAATCCTTCTGCCCGAGGTGGACGCCGTCGGCTTTCGCCGCGAGCGCTATGTCGAGCCTGTCGTTTACGAAGAAGAGCGCTCCGCGCTCCGCGCAGAGCTCTTTCAGCTTCAGCGCCGTTTCGTAGGTTTCGCGCCCCGTCCATGTTTTTACGCGCAGCTGCACAGCCGTGACGCCGCCCGCGAGCGCCGCGCGCGTCTTTTCGATCACGGCCCCGGGCGCGTCGCCCTCGCCGCATATAAGATAGAGGCGAAGCCTATCCGCGAGTTTTGCTCTATCGTACATTTTTCTCTTCCTCCGAATTGAGCTCTGTCAGCCAGTCCATGAAGGCGGTGCGGAACGAGTAGGGACCGGCCGATGCACTGTCCTTCTCCGCGAGCGCGGCGGCGCGGCGGAAAAGTTTCAGCGCGCGGCGCGAGGCCTCGAAGGGCTCGTACTCCGCGCAGAAGAGCGCAGTCGCGCTGCCGAGCGCGCAGCCTATGCCGCTCGTCATCGCAAGCAGCCGAGAGCCGCCCTCTATCACCTCGCGGCGCGCGCCCGAGGCGTCGGACAGAAAATCGCGCTCGCCGGTGCAGTAGACCGCCGCGCCGAATTTCCTCGCACATTCGGCCGTTATCTCCGCCGCTCCCTCTTCCGCGCATTCGCTCGAAACGCCGCGCGGGGCCGTGCCTTCGCCGCAGAGCGCGGCGATTTCGGAAAAGTTGCCTTTTATTACGGAAAATTTTATCTCAGAAAGCAGGGCGTCCGCCGCCTCGGTGCGGAAGCGCGAGAAGCCGTAGCCGACAGCGTCCATCACTATCGGGCGCTTCGCCGCCGCAGCCGCGCGCGCAGCCGTCAGGTAAAGCTCGCGCGCGTCATCCGGCGGCGTGCCAATGTTGATGAGCAGCGCGTCGCAGGATGATGCTGTCTCCGCGGCTTCGCGCACTTGAGGCGACATTATCGACGCGCCGCCGAGCAGGGCTACGCAGTCGGCCTGTAGCTGCGCTGAGACGGTGTTCGTTATCTGATAGACGAGAGGTTTAGCCATTGATTATCTCTGTCCACGGCATCGTCACGGCATGTCCGAGGCAGCCCGCGCCGTGTCCCGCCGTGACGCCGTAGTGCAGCCCAGCGCGCAGGTAGAGGCGCGCGCGCGTCACGGCCTCCTCAAGCCCGCAGCCCGAGGCGAGCTCCGCCGCTATCGCCGAGCTCAGAGTGCAGCCCGTGCCGTGGTTCGCCGTCGTGTCTATGCGTTCGTCCTCGAAGAGCGTCATTTTGCCGCCCGCGTAGAGCACGTCTGTTATCACATTCGGCTCGCCGCCGAGATGTCCGCCCTTGACGAGCACCGCGCCGCAGCCGAGCTTCGCTATCTCCTCCGCCGCGGCCTTCATCTCTTCGACGGTGCGCACGGACATGCCGGTCAGCTTTTCGGCCTCGGGCAGGTTCGGCGTCACGATCATAGCCATAGGGACGATTATGCTCTTCACCGCGTCGACCGCGTCGGCCTCGAGCAGCGAGTCGCCGCTCTGCGCGACCATCACGGGGTCGACGACGAGCTTTTTTATTCCGAGCTCCGAAAGCCCCTCCGCGACCGCGCTTATCGCGCCGCGATTGCCGAGCATCCCGGTCTTGACCGCGTCGAGCGGGAAGTCGCGCCCGACGGCGAGAATCTGCGCCTTTATAATCTCGGGCGGAACGGGGTGGATTCCCGTCACGCCGACGGAGTTCTGCACCGTCACCGCCGTTATCGCCGACGTGCCGAAGACCTTGAGCGCGGCGAAGGTCTTCAAATCCGCCTGAATCCCCGCGCCGCCGCCAGAGTCGCTGCCCGCGACGGTCATAGCCAAGCCTCTGTATATGCCGTGTCTCATATTTGAGTCCTCCTTGATACGAACGTCCTGCGCGCGACAAAAGCGCCGCCGCGCAGTTATTGCGCGTTGCGCGGCCCGCGCGCGGAAGTCTCTCGCGCGTAAAATTATCGTTCCGCGCGCGCGCCGTGTCAACTTGACAAACGCGGCGGCGCTTGCTACAAATTGCGCGGAAAGGCGGTGCGCCGTTGAATTTGTTGGAATTGCCGTATATTACGATAGAGGGCGGGGCGCGCGCGGAATCCGCGACGCTCGTCATGGTGCTCGGAGGGCGCGCGCCGTCGCCGAAATTTCTCACCTCTCTCGCGCGCGGCTGCGAGCTCTGGGCCGTCGACAGGGGAGTGGAGGCATGCCGCGCGGCGGGAATCGCGCCCGCGGTGCTCGTCGGCGACCGCGACAGCGGCAGCGCGGAGGGCTGGCGCTGGGCCGCGGAGCGCGGCGCTGCGACGCGCGAGTATCAGAGCGACAAGGACCTCACGGACTTTCAGCTCGCGCTCGAAATTTTTGCGGACGAGCGCAAAAACAGCGAAAAAAATATAATTTTGACGGGCGCGCTCGGCGGCAGGTTTGACCATCTGTGGAGCCTGACGCTCTCTTTTCTGAACATGACGCGCGCCGGAGTTCCGTTCGGCATGATGGACGACCGAGAGGGCATGATATTCGTCCGCGGCGGCGAAGCTTACGCGCTTGCCTTCGCGCGCAGGCCGAAGGCGCTCTCTCTGCTTGCATTCTCGCCCGTCTGCTCCGGCGTGAATTTGAGCGGCGTACACTGGCCGCTGGCCGGCGCGGAGCTGCGCCGCGACGTCCCATACGCGGTGAGCAACCGCGTGGAAGGGGAGGGGCGCGTCGAAGCTTCGTGCGCCTCAGGCACGCTCGGCCTCTACTGGACGTGGGGCGACGCCTTTTAACGGGCCGCCGCGTTCTTTACTAATGCCGCGCAGCCCCCGCTCATGGTAGAATAGGCCGGTAACTGGAAATATAAGGATGTGAGTCGATGTTTGGACATATTTTCTCGCCCGGCGGACTGGCGAATCTGCTGCTCAGCGTTCCTGCCGTTCTTTGGGCGATCACCTTTCACGAATTCTGCCACGGCTTCGCGGCGAAGATGCTCGGCGACCCGACCGCCGAGCGCGAGGGGCGGCTCTCGCTGAATCCGCTCGACCACCTCGACCCGGTCGGCGCGCTCTGCCTCCTGCTCTTCCGCTTCGGCTGGGCGAAGCCCGTGCCTATCGACACGCGCTACTTCAAGCACCCGAAGCGCGACATAATCATCGTGAGCCTTGCGGGCGTCGTCGGCAACCTGCTGACCGCCTTCGTCTGCGCGCGGTTCGTGAGCTTCTTCCCGGCCTCTTTTCGAGCTGGGGCGCGCAGCAGTTCATCCTGCTCATGATATACATCAACCTCGGCCTCGCGGCCTTCAACATCATCCCGATACCGCCGCTCGACGGCTCGCGCATACTCTACGTGCTGCTGCCCTACCAGTGCATGAAATACTACTACTGGCTCGAGCGCTACGGGATGTTCGTCGTCGTCGGCCTGCTCGTGCTCGGCATATTCCCGTACATCATGTACCCGATAATGACCGTGCTCTTCCACATCGTCATGTTCTAGGAGAAAAGCCGTGAAAAAAATACTTGTGACCAACGACGACGGCGTTTACGCCGAAGGCATAGGGACGCTCGCGCGCGCGCTGCGCGAGGCGGGCTGTGAGGTCCTCGTCTGCGCGCCGGACAGGGAGCGCAGCGCCTCGGGACACTCGATGACGATGGACCGCCCGCTGCAAATCAAGCGCGCGGACGCGGCGCGCACAGGCGGCGCGGAGGCGTGGTGCTGCGACGGCACGCCGACCGACTCCGTCATAATGGGGCTCGAGGTGCTGAAATTCCCCGCCGAGTTCGTAATATCGGGCATCAACTGCGGCCCGAACCTCGGCGACGACATCACCTACTCCGGCACGGCCTGCGCCGCGATGGAGGGCGTTATCGCGGGCCTTCCCGCGATGGCCGTCTCGCTCGTTTGCAGCTCGCGCGACAACGTCCTGCATTACGAGACGGCGGCGCGCGCCGCGGTTGAAATCCTCGAGTGGACACGCGCTATCTCAGAGTGCTCTTCTACAACGTCAACGTGCCGAACGTCCCGACGGGCGAGCTGCGCGGCGTGAAGCTCGCGCGCAAGGGCAAACGCCGCTACCACGACAAAATCACGGTAATCAAAACGCCCTTCGGCGGCGAGGCCTACTGGGTCGGCGGCCGCATAGAGGACGACATGGCGGAGGACACCGACGTATTCGCCGTAGCGCACGGCTTCGCCTCGCTCACGCCCGTTCATCTTGAAATGACCTCATTCGCCGCGCTCGAGAAAATCTCCGCGCTCGACATGGAGCGCGAAGTGAACGCGGCCCTCGGCAAAAATTAAACGCGGACGGCGCGCCGGTTCATTTTGAACACTGGCGCGCAGACGGTTGACAGAATCTCGTTATCTGTTAAAATGTTCCACAAGTTTTAAGAAAGGAGGGGCGGCTGTGAGGCTTTTATCTGTTGGACGAATAAGACGTATACGACGAATCGACCGTACCGGGCATAACGGGTTATGCAGTGACGGGGACATGAGTTCGATCATTCGGCGACAGAGATGAGGAGCCACCGGCTGAAAGCGCCTCTCGCAAAGAAAATCAAAACTTCGCACCCCTGAGCATAACGAAACGAAGCGGACGCTAAAAAGCGTCAACCAGGGTGGCACCGCGGGTAATAAGGCCCGTCCCTATCTTAAAAGGATAGGGACGGGCTTTTTTATATTTTAGAAAAAACATAAAAAATTTCTAAGGAGGAAATTCAAATGGCAGCAGAGAAAAAAGGAAAGGTAATACTGGCTTACAGCGGAGGACTCGACACATCGGTCGCCATTCCGTGGCTCCACGAACAAGGATACGAGGTCGTCACGCTCACGATGCACGTCGGACAGCAGGCTGACAACCTTGAAGAGATAAAGGAAAAGGCCTACGTCGCCGGAGCCTCGAAGGCCTACGTCGTCGACCTGCGCGAAGCTTTCATCGACACCTTTGTGTGGCCCGCGCTCAAGGCCAACGCGACATATCAGGGCGTATATCCGCTCAACTCCGCGCTCTCGCGCCCGATGATAGCCCAGGCGCTCATCTGGTGCGCCGAAAAGGAAGGCGCCGTCGCCGTCGCCCACGGCTGCACCGGCAAGGGACAGGACCAGGTCCGCATAGAAGTCGCCTGCAACGCGCTCAACCCCGACATAGAAGTCCTCGCGCCCGTCCGCGACTGGGGCTTCACGCGTGAAGAGGAGATGGACTACGCCGCGGCGCACAACGTCCCCGTACCCACGACCAGAAAGAGCCCCTACAGCATCGACGACAACCTCTGGGGCCGCTCCATCGAGTGCGGAATCCTCGAAGATCCGTGGAACGAGCCGCCGAAGGACGCCTATAAGCTCACCGTCGACCCCGTCGACGCGCCCGACGAGGAAATCACGCTCGAAATAACCTTCGAGGCCGGCGTCCCCGTCGCTATCAACGGCGAAAAAAATGGGCTCCATCGAACTCATCGACTACATGAACAAGGCCGCGGGCAAAGCCGGCTTCGGCAGAATAGACATGATTGAAGACCGCCTCGTCGGCTTCAAGAGCCGCGAAGTCTACGAGTGCCCCGGCGCGCTCGCGCTCATCGCCGCGCACAAAAAGCTCGAGACGCTGACCCTATCGAAGGACGTCCTCAAGACGAAGAGAGAGCTCGAGACCAAATTCGGCGAGCTCACCTACGAGGGCTACTGGTTCTCGCCGCTCATGGAAGCGATACAGGCCTTCGTCGAAACGACGCAGAAATCCGTCAACGGCACAGTCCGCATGAAGCTCTACAAAGGCAACTGCATCATCGACGGCATGAAGTCCGACACCTCCGTCTACAGCAAGTCGCTCGCGACCTACTCCGCCGGAGACATCTTCGACCAGTCCGCCTCCGTCGGCTTCATCAAAATCTGGGGAATGCCGATAAAAACCTGGCGCCAGGTCCACAAGGAGAAGAACATCAACCCCATCGACAAGCTCGTAATGGAAAAAGGCAAAGACGCGACGAAGTAACAGCCGCGCAAAGCAGTAAGATAGCCCGGTCCCGCAAAGCCAGCGGGGCCGGATTTTTTTGTATTGTTGCCAAAACCAAGAAAATATTATAATTATATAATTATCGGTGACGGACTTTCGAGCGAAGGGAACTCGAAGTGGAAGTTTCTCCCTAGACGGGAGGTGAAGCCGTGTCGAACGACGGGGAAAGAACCTCTCGAAGAAGACGCTCAAAAAAGTGGAAACATTTGAAAAGGCGAGAGGGACGTAACTTCGCGAGCCAGATACTCCGATACGTCCCTCTGTTAAGCCTGTTGCTGAAGGTGCTCGAATTCGCCCTCAAGCACCTAAGGTAGCGGATTAACCGCTCCGAGAGTATTGTAGCACGCCGCGCCCTCTACCGTCAAAAGAGAGCGCGGTTCTTATCTGTTAAATGTAGCGTGCCGCCGCGTCATTCGGCCTTCAGGCCCCTCCATAGACAGCCGCAGATGCTCGCTGATGAGCTCCGCGCACTTTTCTTCGTCGTGTGCTTTGAGCGCTTCGAGTATCGTGATGTGCTCTTCGAGGCTCGGGTTCGTGTCGAAGTCGAAGAATGACTCGAAGAAAATCATCTGGACGAATGTGCGCGAGAGGATGTTGCGCACATAGCCCGCGAGCGTGCTGTTGCCGGAGGACTCGGCTATGATTATATGGAAGTCGTCGTTGACCTTGAGGTAGGACTCAAGGTCTTTTTTTATGAAAATCTCGCGCTCGGCGTTTATCTGCTCCTGGAGCATGCATATCTGCAGCGGCGTGATGCGGCGCGCGGCCTTGCGTATCGCCATTATTTCGAGAGTTTCGCGCACCTCGTAGGTGTCTATAATTTCCTGCTTCGTCGGAGAGGCGAGGCACGCGCCCCAGCCCGGCACAATCTGCACGAGCCCCTCGCTTTCAAGGCGGCGCAGAGCCTCGCGCACCGGAGTGCGGCTCACGTTCATCTCTTTCGCAATCGCGACCTCCGGCAGACGCTGTCCGCTTGTCAGCGATTTTTCAAAAATTTTCCTTCTAAGCTGTTCGTAGACGAATTCCGAGGCCGTGTGGCCAGCTCCAGCAGGCTTTGACATGTCTATCACTCCCGTAAATCTCACTTTTTATATTACAACAAACAAATGGCGACGAAAAGTACGTCATTCTTGTGGTTTTGTATTTCTTATCTCGTATATGGTGAGTTTTATTTTATGGCGATTTGTCTGGTGTAATAAAAAAAGTAACACAAGGCGCGCTGTTTTCTGCAAATTTTATGCGTGTGCTGCGGTTTTATAGACTTTCGCTCGGTTTGGGGCTTTGGGCTTATGTTCTGTGTGCCATTAAGCTATTGACTAACTGTCGCCTTTGTTATATAAAATATTCATAATATATCGTGTATACAATGAATACGTAAACAAATCTTAATAGCTTGGGAGAGATTTAAATGCTGGACCTAAACAAACTCTGCGGCATGAACGGAAAGACGGCTATCGTAACCGGCGCGGCTTCGGGGATCGGCGCGGGCATCGCGCGCTTTTTCGCTGACGCGGGCGTCTCTGTTGTCATCGCGGACATCAACGAAGAGCTGGCGCGCAAGGTTGAGAAGGAGATCAACGACGCGGGCGGACATGCCGAGTTCATGCGCTGCGACGTTACGAAGGAGGCCGACTGCAAGGCCGTCGCCGACGCGGTCGCGGCGAAGTATCCGCGGATAGACATCCTCGTGAACTGCGCGGGCGTCGCACGCCGCCGCACCGTCGAGACGCTCGAGGAGAAGGATTGGGATCTCGCGCTCAACGTGACGCTCAAGAGCGTCTTCCTCATGAGCAAGCACGTCGTCCCGTATATGAAGAAGGCAGCCGGCGGAAAGATAGTCAACATCGGCTCTGGCTGGGCGCTCAAGGGCGGAGACCACGCCGTCTCGTACTGCGCGGCGAAGGGCGGCGTCTGGAACATGACGCGCGCGATGGCTATCGACCACGGCCCGGACAATATCAACGTGAACTGCGTCTGCCCAGGCGACATCGACACTCCGATGCTTAAGAGCGAGTGCGAGCAGCTGGGCGGCGTCTACAACGATAAATATAAGGAAGAATGCGCGCAGCGTCCGATGGCGCGTCTCGGCACGCCGCAGGACGTGGCGATGTGCGTCTTCTTCCTCTGCAGCGGAATGGCCCCGTGGGTCACAGGTTCGTCGCTCGTCGTCGACGGCGGCGGAATTGCGTAAGGAGGCGCGATTATGTCAAAGAAGATGTTCCCCTATATCCCGAACTCCGAGGAGAAGGTCCAGCAGGAGATGCTGGATTATATCGGAGTTAAGTCAATCGAGGATTTGATTTCCGACATTCCCGAAGATATGCGCATGAAGCACAAGATGGAGCTTCCCGAGCCTTTCTGCGACGAAGCGGGGCTCGCGCGCCACGTCAACGGAATCCTCGGCAAGAACAGGACCGCGAAGGAGCTTATCTGCTTCCTCGGCGCGGGCTGCTACAACCGCTACGTCCCGGCGCTCGTCGACGAGGTCGTGAACCGCTCTGAGTTCCTCACGGCCTACGCGGGCGAGCCGTATGAGGACCACGGGCGCTTCCACGCGATGTTCGAGTATCAGTCGATGATGGCGGAGCTGCTCGACATGGACGTCTGCAACGTCCCGAACTACGACGGAAGCCAGGCTGTCGGCACGGCGCTGCGCATGGCCTGCCGCATAACTCACCGCGACGAGGTCGTCATCCCCGGCAACATCAACCCGGACACGCTGCGCGCCGTCAAGACCTACCTCCAGCCAGACGTTAAAATCACCTTCACCGACTACAATCCGAAGACGGGCCGCATATGCCTCGACTGCCTCAAGAAGAATCTGACCGATAAGGCCGCGGCGGTGCTCGTGATGAATCCGAACTTCTTCGGAATAATCGAAGAGCGCGCGCAGGATATAGCGGACATGGCGCACGAGAAGGGCGCGCTGCTCGTCGCCTATGTCGAGCCCTCGACGCTCGGCGTGCTGACGCCTCCGTCGCAGTACGGCGCGGATATCGCCTGCGGCGACATCCAGGCGCTCGGCCTTCACATGAACTACGGAGGCGGCGTCGCGGGCTTCATCGCGACGAAGGACGAGCCGAAGTTCGTCGACGAATATCCGTCGCGTCTCTTCGGCATCGCGCCGACCGACGAAAAGGAATGGGGCTTCGGCGACGTCCTCTGGGAGCGCACCTCGTTCGCAAACCGCGACCACGCGAAGGAATTCGTCGGCACGCACGCGGCGCTCTGGGGCATCGCGGCGGGCGTCTACCTCGCTTCTATGGGGCCGCAGGGCATGAAGGAGCTCGGCGAGGCGGTGCTTCAGCGCCAGGTCTGCCTGCGCAAGAACCTCGCTGGTGTCAAAGGCGTATCGCTCGACAGGTTCTCCGGCACGCCGTTCCAGGAGTTCGTCGTAGATTTCTCGGCGAGCGGAAAATCCGTGAAGGAAATCAACAAGGCGCTGCTCGAGCGCGGAATCCTCGGCGGCTACGACCTCGGCGCGGCATTCCCCGAGCTTGAGGGATGCGCGCTGCTCGCGGTGACGGAGCAGACTTCCGCGGACGACATAAAGGCCCTCGCCGCCGCCCTCGGCGAAATTCTGGCGTAAAGGAGGCCCACTGATGAACAATCTTGAAAGAATGAAGAAATTCCATCAGGCTAAGTGGAACGAACCGATAATATACGAACTCAGCGAGCCAGGCGAACGCGCGGTGCTCGTCCCCGGCCCGTGCTGCGGCTGCGTGAGCACCGACGAGGCGCTCGCGACGCTGCCCGCGGGCATGGTGCGCAAAGAACGCGCCAACCTTCCAGAAATAGCGCAGCTCCAGCTTGTGCGCCACTACAACCACCTCTCGCAGGAAAACATAGGCGTAGACGGAAACATAGACATCGGGCAGGGAACCTGCACGATGAAGTACAACCCGAAAATCAACGACCGCCTCGCGGGACAGCCGAAGGTCGCCGACATGCACCCGCTGCAGCCCGACGAGACGGCGCAGGGCATCCTCGAGGTCTTCTACAAGACCGGCGAACTCTTCAAGGAAATCTCCGGCCTCGACGTATTCTCGATGCAGCCCGGCGGCGGCTCGCACGGCGTCCTCGCGCTCGCCTCGATAGTCCGCGCCTACTGGCGCGACAAGGGCGAGGAGGAGAAGCGCGACGAGATAATCACGACGCTCTTCTCGCACCCCGCGGACTGCGCCGTTCCCATCGTCAAGGGCTACAAGGTTACGATAATCCAGCCCGACGAAGAGGGCTATCCGGATCTCGAAGCCTTCAAGGCGGCCCTCTCCGACCGCACAGCGGCGATATTCTTCACGAACCCCGAGGACACGGGCATCTTCAACGTCCGCATCAAAGAGTTCACGCGCCTCGCGCATGAAAAAGGCGTCCTCTGCTGCTACGACCAGGCCAACGCCAACGGCCTGCTCGGCATCACGCGCACGGCCGAGGCGAACTTCGACATGTCCTTCTTCAACCTGCATAAGACCTTCGGCGCTCCGCACGGCTGCGGCGGCCCCGCGACGGGAATGGTCGCGGCGCGCAAGGAGCTGCGCCCCTACATGCCCGTGCCGCTCGTCGAGTACTCGCCCGAGAAGGGCTACTACCTCGACTTCGACCTTCCGAAGTCCTGCGGAAAGATAAAATCCTTCTGGGGCGTCGCGCCCGTCGTCGTCAAAGCCTACTCGTGGATAATGACGCTCGGCGCGGACGGCCTGCGCGAGGTATCCCGCGTTGCGATACTCAACAACAACTACTGCATGAAGAAAATACTCGCGATACGCGGCGCGTCGATAAGCTTCCCGCACCACCCGTCGCGCATCGAACAGGCGCGCTACAGCTGGCAGAAGCTCAAGGAAGAGACCGGCTTCGGCACCGCCGACGTGCAGCGCTGCTGCGCCGACTTCGGCACGCACTACTGGTCGAGCCACGAGCCGTTCGTAATCCCCGAGCCCTTCACGATAGAGCCCTCGGAGTCCTACTCGAAGCAGGACATCGACGACTACACGGCGGTGCTCGCGGAAATCTCGCGCATGTGCTACGAGGAGCCGGAGGCCGTGAAAGCCGCGCCGGTCAACAGCACGGTACACCACATCGACCACGACTACTTCGACGACCCGGCGAAGTACGCGATCACGTGGCGCGCCTACAACAAGAAATACACGGGCTACTTTGAGCCTAAAAAGGACTAGGTAAATGAAGGCCGGCTTCATCGTCAACCCCGTCGCGGGAATGGGAGGGGCGGTCGCGCTCAAGGGTACGGACGGCGAGGAAACTCTGCGCCGCGCCGTAGAGCTGGGCGCGAAGCCTCGCGCCGCCGGACGCGCCGAAACCGCGCTGCGCGAGTTCGCGGACGCCGCGCGCGGAACGCTCTTCCTCGCGCCGTCGGGCGAGATGGGGGCCGGCCTTTTAACAAAATACGGAATCGAGTGCGAAACGCTCTTCGAGACGGGAGCGCGCACCACGGCCGCGGATACGCGCAGCGCAGCGCAGATGATGCTCGAGCTGGGCGCGGAGCTGATAATCTTCGCCGGAGGCGACGGCACGGCGCGCGACGTATGCGCCGCCGTCGGGGACAAAATCCCGGTCGTCGGCATCCCCGCAGGAGTCAAGATACACTCAGCGGTCTACGCCAAGCGCCCGCAGGAGGCCGGCAAACTCGTAAAAAACTTCCTCGAAGGACGAGTCAAGCGCTTCACCGAAGCCGAGGTCATGGACATTGACGAAGAGGCCTTCCGCGAAGGGCGCGTCAGCGCGCGGCTCTACGGCTACATGCGCGTGCCCGACGACGCGGAATTCATGCAGGAGCGCAAATCGGGCGGCGGCGCCGGAAGCGCGGAGGAGTCGGCGAACCTCGCGGCCTTCCTCGCAAACTCAATGAAGCCCGGCACGCTATATCTGATCGGCTCCGGCTCGACGACGATGCGGCTGAAAGAGCGCCTCGGCATAAACGGCACGCTGCTCGGCGTGGACGCGGTAAAAGACGGCGCGCAGCTGGGCAAAGACTTAACATCGGAGCAGATAAAAAATCTGCTCTCCGCGGAATCGCCGGAAAACCGCGCGCTCATAATCACGGTCATCGGCGGCCAGGGACACATCTTCGGCCGCGGCAACCAGCAGCTCAGCCCTGAAGTTATAAAAATGCTCCCGCGCGAAAACATCACAGTAGCCGCAACGCCGGCAAAAATGGCCGGCCTCTTCGGCAAAAGCCTGATCGCCGACACCGGCGACGCCGCGCTTGACGAAGAGCTCAAAGGCTACGTCCCCGTAGTAACGGGCCACTCGCGGCGCATGATGGCGAAGATAGGATAAATGGTAGTTTATAACAAAAAACTATCCATATTAAATCAATAAAGGAGATGATGTATGTGGCGCGTTATGAAGAGCTGAAAGGCAAAAGAGTTCTTATAACCGGTGCCGCAAGCGGCATAGGACTTGCTACGGCGCAGGTTTTCGCTAATCATGGCTCAAAGGTATTTGTCGTCGACTATAACAAAGACGCGGTCGAGAAGGTAATGGCAGAGAATCCGGACTTTGCTGGGTACAGCCTCTGTGACGTGAGCAAAGAGGGGGACGTGGAGGCGGCGTTCGCGAAGATGGACGCCAAGCTCGGCGGCATAGACGTTCTTATATCGAACGCCGGCATCAGCATCCGCTCCGACTTCACGGACATTACTTACGAGCAGTGGCAGAAGGTCATCGACATCAACCTCAACGGCATGTTCCTCTGCGCTAAAGAGGCAGCGAAGCGTATGCTTGAGCAGAAAAGCGGCGTCATCCTCATGACTGCGTCGACGAACGGCACGGAAGGCCATCGCTGGTACACCGACTACAACGCATCAAAGGCCGGTGTCATCCTCCTCACGAAGAGCATGGCTCTCGAACTCGCGCCAGTTGTCCGCGTCAACTGTGTCTGCCCGGGCTATGTGCTCACGCCTATGCAGCGTGCGGAGTACACGGACGAGATGTTGGCGAAGGTAAACGAAGGAATTCCGATGAAGCGTCATGCCGAGCCGGAAGAGATCGGAAAGCTTTACGCGTTTCTTGCCTCCGACGACGCCGCGTATATAACCGGAGCTGATATAAGGATTGACGGCGGAGAAACAGCTGGGCTTTATTGATCTTTTTCTGTTGTTATTAATAGCATTATCATTAGACTTATAAAGGAGTTTTTGTAATTATGAAAGCTAATCCAAAGTACGTATCTTTCTATTATCAGGGAATTGATGAACTGCCGGAGATTAAGATTGTCCCAGAGAAAACGGCTTTGCTGATTGTCGACATGCAAAAACATTTTCTGGCCAAAGATGGTTATGACGCTGAACTTTTTAGACAAATGGGGGAATGGGATCGTTGGAAACATTATTTCGATTATATTGAAAATGTTACGATCCCTAATAATAAAAGATTGATAGAGTGCTGCCGTAAACATGGCATAGAAGTAACTTACGGCAGAATTGCGTCATTGAAAGAGAACGGTGCTGACAGAGCGCGTGTACAGAGTACGGTTGGATGGAATAATATTTTAGTCCCAATTCACTCTGATGGCGCTGCAATGATGGATGAGATAGCGCCGGAAAAAGACGATATCGTCGTTAACAAGACTACAGACAGCGTAAGCCTCGGGACAAATTATTCTGAGCTTATGAGGAATATGGGAATAGATACGATTATAGTTACCGGAGTAGTCACAGACCAGTGTGTTGCCGGTACGGTCAGAGTTCTTGCCGATCATAACTTTAAAGTAATTTGTGTTGAAGATTGCTGTGCGGCTCCTGACATGGAACTTCATCATATGGAGCTGAAAATTATGAACATAATATACTGCAATGTATTATCCACAGATGAAACAATAGCTCTTATTGAAGGGCGCGCCGAATAGTAAAAATTTAATTTTAATTTCTCTTGAGGGGGTATGGCTCTATGTCAAATGCTCTAAAAAAAGAGTTAACGCTTTCGCAGATTATTGCTATGGCAGCCGGCGGAATGATTGCGGCTTGGATGGTTGAAATACGCTACTGGTTTGAACTCACTGGACCCGGATCTCTGATTTGTCTGCTCGCCTGCGGTGTGATTCTACTGCCTCTGTGTCTGATATATACAGAGATGACGGCCATGCTCCCTTATGCAGGCGGTGAAAATATATGGACAAGTAACGCCTTTAATTGGGATTTTGGTTGGCTTGTTGGCTGGTGTATGTTTTTGCTGTATCTTTCAGCGATGCCAAACGTCACAATCGGCATATCGACGATGGTGTCGTACCTATCTATATCCGTTGGATTTTATGGGATTAAAAATCCTTGCATGCATAATATTATGTATATGGTTTGTAATGGTTAATTTGGAAATCAAACACCTTGCAAAATTACAGGATATTATGTTTTGGGGCACTCTTGTCATTTCTATAATAACATCAATGATTTTTATCTTTAGCGATGAATGGAGATGGTCCAATATATCTCCATGGTTCCCTAAAGGCGCTGCGGGGTTCTCTGCAGGACTTGGGCTTTTGATGTTCAAGTTTATAGGTTTTGACTTGATTGCAGTGCTGGTAGAGGAATCGAACTTCTCGAAGAAAAAAATAATAATAGGTTTTATAGGCAGTATCCTATGTACGTTCCTTGTTTATGGACTTGCAATACTTGGAATAGCAGGCATTGTATCTCAAGAATGGATTGCCCAAGCAGACATCGTTGACCCGCGTGTTGCTGATATCTTAGGAATGCATTGGCTTGCTTTGGTCATAGTTATCATGGGTGCCATTACTTGTATCACGACGCTTTCTGGTTTCTGGCTTGCAGCTTCCAGGACGATGTTCGGAGCTGCTGTGCAGCGTCAGGTTCCTCAGAAGCTTGCGTTGATTAACAGGTATGGACAGCCGTGGGTTGCGAACACGTTGGTGTTTATATGCTCGTTGTATTTTTGCATTATGGCGCCGGAGGCATGGATTAACTATATATTCACGATTACTGTCGGTGCCGCAGGAATAATATATCTATCAGTAGCGCTGTCATTCCTTAAACTTCGCAAAACACATCCCGAGTGGCCTCGTCCATACAGTTGCCCGTGGGGAACATTTATGGGTATTGAGTCAATCCTGTTTTGTGTTTTTTGCTTGTACCAGTGTGTTAAAGCGATGGACGCAGCTACATGGGGTGCGTTGGGTATATATTTTGCCATAGGCGCTCTTTTGTATGTGTATGCTAAGTATAAGCAGAAAACGGATCCTGCTGAATGGCGCCCGTTTATACCATCGCCTGATAATTCTCAGACGGAATAATTAAATCAAAAAGTAATTGGTATTTGTATTATCATCCACGCGGCGCGGAAAATCCGCGCCGTTTTTTGTGCGTTTGGGCGGCGGAACGCGCGGCGCGGCGTGCGTTACAAAGTTTCAGGAAACGCGGGGATTTCGCGGAAAATATATTTTTGCAATCGCTTGCACAAAACGAGAGAATGGGCTATACTTCATGCAGTCGGAGTAAAAGGAGGGGCGCGCGGTATGTTTCGACGGATTTCCGGTTTTTCGCATGTTTTCGGAGCGTGGGCCGCGTCGCCGTCTCTTCGTTCGTTTGTCGCGTAAGGCTGTCCGTTCGGGCGGTCTTATTTTTTTGCCGGAATTTTTCAAGGAGGGGTTTTAATGGCGGAACTCAGAGAAAAAGCGCAGCTTATGGATTCGCAGGATTTGAACCGCGTCGTTCGCCGTATCGCCCACGAGATGGTGGAGCATAACAAGGGCACCGAGAACATGGTGCTCGTCGGCATCCACCGCCGCGGCGTCTACATCGCGCGCAGGCTCCAGAAGCTTATCGAAGAGGCCGAGGGGCAGAAGGTCCCGTGCGGCGAGCTCGACATCACGCTCTACCGCGACGACCTTACGGCGCTCGCGGAGCAGCCGATAATCCACAGCACGAGGATGCCGGTCGACATAGCGGGGAAGCACGTCTTCCTCGTCGACGACGTGCTCTTCACGGGGCGCACGGTGCGCGCGGCTCTCGAGGCGCTCGTCGACCTCGGACGCCCGCAGATCGTGCAGCTCGCGGTCATCGTCGACCGCGGCCACAGGGAGCTGCCGATTCACGCCGACATCTGCGGAAGGAACGTACCGACCTCGAAGAACGAGGTTATAGAAGTTAGAGTTGCCGAACTTGACGGAAAGGACGAGGTGGTAATCTGTGAGCGCGACGCTTAACGAAATCGGACAGATGACATGGCGCCATCGGAGCGTCATAGACCTTGACAACTGGACGCGCGAGGAGTTCCTTTTCTTCCTCGATCAGTCGCGTCATATGGAGAACGTTATGGACAGGCCGGTGAAGAAGGTCCCGGCTCTTCGCGGCAAGATGTGCGTGAACCTCTTCTTTGAGAACTCGACGCGCACGCGCGTTTCGTTCGAGCTCGCGGAGAAGATGCTCTCGGCCGACGTCGTCAACTGGTCGGTCTCCGGCTCTTCAACGGCGAAGGGCGAGACGATGCGCGACACGGCGTGGACGCTCGAATCTATGGGCGCTGACATCGTCGTCATGCGTCACGGCGCTGTCGGCGCGGCGCAGTACCTCGCCTCGAAGCTGAAGCACGGCATCGTCCTCAACGCGGGCGACGGCACTCACGCGCACCCGACGCAGGCCCTTCTCGACGTCTACACCGCGTGGAAGCACTTCGGCGACCTCGAGGGCCGCAAGATTGCGCTCGTCGGCGACGTCCTGCACAGCCGCGTCGCGCGCAGCGACGTCATAGCCTTCAAGACGATGGGCTGCGAAGTAGTCCTCTCCGGACCGCCGACGCTGATGCCGCGCGAGGTCGAGTGCCTCGGCGTCACCTACGAGCGCGACGCGCGCAAGGCCGTCGAGGGCGCGGACATGGTCTACCTGCTCCGCATCCAGCGCGAGCGCCAGCAGGACGGCCTCTTCCCGTCGGTCGACGAGTACCACCGCTGGTGGGGCGCTGACGAGGAGCTCATGAAGCTCGCGAAGCCCGGCGCTCTCGCGATGCACCCGGGCCCGATCAACCGCGGCGTCGAAATCGCCTCTGAGGTTGCGGACGGACATCAGAGCGTGATACTGGAGCAGGTGCGTTCGGGCGTCGCCACGAGGATGGCGCTTCTCTATCTCTGCGGCGGAGGTGCGAGATAATGGAAAAGTTTCTCTTCAAAGGCTTTAAGATATTCAACGGCAAGGAATTCATAAAAGACGACTGCCTCCTCGTCGAGGACGGCAAAATCGCGAAAATCGGCACGGGCCTTGAGTGCGCGGACGCCGAGGTGGTCGAGGGCAACGGACGGCTGCTGACGCCGGGCTTCATCGACCTGCACGCGCACTTCCGCGACCCGGGGCTCGAGTGGAACGAGGACCTCAAGAGCGGCGCTATGGCCGGAGCCGCGGGCGGCTTCACGACGCTCGTCGCGATGCCGAACACGAAGCCCGCAGTCTCCGAGCCCGCGCTCGTCGAGTACGTGCTGAGCCACGGCGCGGCGGCGAAGGCCGCGCGCATACTGCCCGCGGGCTGCGTCAGCAAGAAGCGCGAAGGCAAGGAAATCTGCGAGATGGAAAAGATGGCGGAAGCCGGAGCGGTATTCTTCACCGACGACGGTTCGCCCGTCGCGACGAGCCACCTTCTTCGCCTCGCTCTGCTCTACACCGGCAAGCGTCTGCCGCGCGTCATGGAGCACCCGGAGGAGATAAGCCTCTTCCAGGGCGGACAGGTCCACGAGGGCCGCGTCAGCGCCATGTCGGGGCTTAAGGGCATCCCCGGAGCCTCCGAGGAAATCGACGTCGCGCGCGGCATCGCGCTCGTCCGCGACACAGGCTCGCGCATCCACTTCACGCACATCTCGTGCGCCGGCGCGGTCGAGCTCATCCGCAACGCGAAGCGCGCGGGGCTCGACGTCACCTGCGACACGACCTTCCATCACCTCACGCTCAACGAGAACGCCGTCATCGGCAGCGGCTACAATTCGCGCTTCAAGGTCAACCCGCCGCTCCGCTCGGTCGAGGACCAGCGCGCGCTCTGGGAGGGCCTCGTAGACGGCACGATCGACGCGATAGTCACCGACCACGCGCCGTGGCACATGGACGAGAAGGACGAGCCGTTCCAGGAAGCTCCGTTCGGCATCGCCTCGCTTGAGTGCGCCGCCGCGGTGCTGCTCGACTACCGCGCGAAGAACCACCCCGAGGTTCCGCTCGAGCTCATCTTCACGAAGATGACGAGCGCGCCCGCCGCGCTGCTTCCCGAGAAGTGGCAGGGGCTCGGCGTGATAGCCGAGGGCGCCTCCGCCGACCTCACCGTCGTCGACGAGGAGCGCACGCGCATAGTCGACTGCCAGACGTGGAAGAGCAAGGCGCGCTGCTGCCCGTGGGAGGGCATGGCCTTCACCGGCTGGCCCGTCATGACCTTCGTCGAAGGCCGCAAAATCTGGCAGGACGACGAAGAGCTCTAGGAGACCGCAAATTTTTCCGCGCCGCCAAAATCGCGCGCGCGGCGGTTATAATATAGGAAGAACGGATAGCACAACCTCGCGTTGTGCTATCTCATTACGGGGGTATTGATTATGGAAGAAAAACAGTGCGGCCTCATCCTCGCGCTCGACGTGGCGACGCCGGACGCGGCGCGCGAGTTCCTCGACAGGCTGGACAAGGCGACGCCTTACGTGAAGATCGGGCCGCGTCTCTACGCGATGGGCGGCCTTCCGTTCGTTAAAGAAATCATCGCCCGCGGATACAACGTGTTCCTCGACCTCAAGCTTCACGACATTCCGAACACCGTTGCCTCGGCGGTCGAGCCTCTCTCCGAGGCGGGGCTCTGGGCGCTGACGATACACACCTCGGGCGGCTATGAAATGATGGCGCGCAGCGTTGCGATGCGCGACAAGACCGGAAGCGCGATGAAGCTCTTCGGCATCACGGTGCTGACGAGCCTCGGAGGCGAGCTCTGGAGCGACGTGCATCCTGCCTGCGACATGAACGCGGCGCTCGTCGGACGCGCCGAGACCGCGGAGCGCGCCGGGCTCGACGGCATAGTCTGCTCGCCGCTCGACCTCGAGCTTCTGCAGGGGCGCGCGAAGAAGCTGCTGCGCATCGTCCCCGGCATACGCACGAAGAAGGTCAGCACGGAGGACCAGACGCGCGTCGCCACGGCGGCGGACGCCGCGAAGGCGGGAGCGTCCTACATCGTCGTCGGACGCCCGATACTCGAGGCCGCGGACCCGATCGCCGCGGCAAAGGATATATTAAAGACATTAGAGGAGGCTTCACGCTGATGGCCTGCAGCTGCGCAAACGAAGAAGTTTCAAAGAAAATACTCGAAATGATGAAGGAAAGCGGAGCCCATCTCCAGGGACATTTCAAGCTCACCTCGGGGCTCCACAGCGACAACTACATGCAGTGCGCGCTGATGCTGCGCTTCCCGCAGTTCGCCGCATACGCTGGCGCTGAGCTCGCGAAGCTGCTCGCGCCCTATAAGCCGGAGTTCATACTTTCGCCGGCGCTCGGCGGCCTCATCATCGGCCACGAGGTCGCGCGCTCTCTCGGCGTGCCCTTCCTCTTCACAGAGCGCGTAGACGGCGACATGCGCCTCAAGCGCTTCCCGCACCCCGGCGCGAGACGCTTCGCGCTCGTCGAGGACGTATGCACGACCGGAAAGTCGTCGCGCGAATCGGCGCAGATGCTCGTGGACGGCGGCGCTGAATGGGTAGGCTCCGGCTGCATCGTAGACCGCCGCGCGCCCGAGTGCCTGCCCGACTGGGATCTGAAGTCGCTCGTGAAGGTCTGCTTCGCGACCTACAAGCCAGAGGAATGCCCGCTCTGCGCTGAGGGGCTTCCGCTTGTGAAGCCCGGCAGCCGTCCGGACGGAAAATAAAAAATGACCGAGGCGGCGCGCGTTTTCGCGGCGCGCTTCCTGCTCGCCCTCGTTGCGCTGCTTGCGCTGCTTCCCGCCCTCGGAGCGGAAAGCGCGTGGGCGGCGCAGCGGCGCGTTAAAATAGCCGTGACCTCGCAGTGGCTGCGCGAGGTCGCTTCTTTCATATGCGGCGACCAGGCCACAGTACGCTCGCTCTCCGTCATGGACGAGGCGGGGCGCGAGCGGCTCGTCGCGCGTCCCGCGCGCGGCGAGATAATCATAGCCTTCGACGCCGCCGACGCCGCGCGCCACAGAATCAGCGAAAAGAACAAAAACCTCCGCCTGCTCTTCGACAAGGTGCAGGTGACGGAGGACGAGCTGCGCGGTGCGTTCTTCGACCCCGCGATGCTGCCCTTCGTCGCGCAGGAGATAATGAAGGCCGTCTCGAAAATTGACCCCGAAAGCTACGCATATTACCAGCGGCGGCTCGCGGAGTTCCAGTCGCGCATCGACAGCGCGATAGGCGTAGGCCGCCACATGCTCGCGGGCAGCGGCGCGAAGCTGCTCGACCTCACGGGAGCCGAGGGCGTCTGGATACGCTCGTCGATACCGGGCGTCGTGCGCCCGCCCGACGAAGTCTGGAACGGCTGGCTCGCGGGCGACGAAACGGCGATGCGCGCCGCGCTCGACGAAGCGTCGCGGCGCGGCTGGCTGCTGCTGCTCGACCCGTGGACGCCGGAGGCGATACGCGCCGCCGCCGTCGCATACCCGAACAGGCTCACGCTCGCCGCGCCCTCCGGCGACGGCGACATCTTCGTATTCTTCCACGACATGTTGACGATGATAGCCGCACGCCTCGGCGAGAATCAGCCGGACAAAAAATAAAAAATGTATAATTCATAAAAATAAGGTAGAATATAGAGCGCGGCGCGCACACGCCGTGCAGTTATTTTTATGGAAAAAAGAGGTCTCCGATGAAGATAAAGAAAATTTTCGCCGCACTCTGCATAGTATCAGCGCTCTGCTCGCTCGAGGCCGCCGCTCTCGCCGCGCCCGCGCAGCAGAAGCCCGCGACAAAGAAGGTCGCGACCACCCTTTCCGCAAACGACATCAAGTACAACGTCAACACCGGCGACGCGCGCGCGACAGGCAACGTCGTCATCAAGCGCGAGGGCTCGACGCTATGGGGCGACGAGGCCGAGGGCAACACGAACGACGAGATGATGACGCTTCGCGGCAACGTCCGCGGCGAATTCCCCGCGCAGGACGCGACGCTGAAATCCGAGAGCGCGACGTGGACCGGCGACAAGAGCAAGCGCACCGACGGCCTTGTAGAAGCCTTCGGCAGCGTGCGGCTGACGCGCGGCGCGGAGGACTACCTCAACGCCGACTACGTGCGCTGGGAGCCGGGCACGGAGAACTACTCCGCGCGCGGCAGCGTCGACGGCCTGATGGAGAAGAAGATACTCAAGGCCGACGAGGCGCGCCGCAGCGGAAATAAATTCTGGGCCACCGGCGTGCGCCGCTACGAAGATTTGGTGGAGAAGTTCGCCATCTCTGCGCGTACAGTCGAAGGAACCCTTGCCAAAGACCCGCAGACCGGGCAGGATGCGCTGAGCGACATGATAGCCGACCGCAACGTCGTCCTCGACTACGTGGACCGCGAAGGGCTCAAGACGCGCGTGACGGGCGATAAGGCTGTGTATTCCAAGGCGCGCGGCACGATAGTCGTCTCCGGCAACACGAAGGCGGTCCGCAGCGACGGCAAGACCGTCACGGCCGACACGATGGTCGTCCATGAGGACACGCGCGTAATTGAGGCCAAGGGCAACTCGCAGATAATCTTCGTCGTCGAGGAAGAGGAGCAGCCCGCGGAGGAAAAATCCGACAACAAGCAGAAAAACGCGACAAAGAACGACGCCAAGGCCGAGGCCGCAAAGGACGAACCGGCGCGCGCCTCAGGCTCCGAGACTACGCTCAGCGACGAAGAGCTGCGCTGGGTGGAGGGCAGATAGATGGCGCTCGAAGCCGCAGCCAACACCCTGCGCGCCGAGAAGCTCGTCAAGAGCTTCAGCGGACGGCGCGTCGTCAACGAAGTCAGCGTCAAGATAGAGAAGGGCGAGATAATAGGGCTGCTCGGGCCGAACGGAGCGGGCAAGAGCACGACCTTCTACATGATAGTCGGGCGCATCATCCCCGACTCCGGCAACGTATGGCTCGGCGGCCAGGAGCTCTCCGCTCTGCCGATGTACCAGCGCGCGCGCGCCGGAATAGGCTATCTGCCACAGGAGGCCTCCGTCTTCCGCAGCCTCACGGTGCGCCAGAATCTCGACCTCGTGCTTGAAGAGTCCGGCGTCCCCGCGGACGTGCGCGGCGACAAAATTTCCTCGCTGCTCGACGACTACGGCCTCAAGCACCTTCAGGACACGAAGGGCGTCTCTCTCTCGGGCGGCGAGCGCCGCCGCGTCGAGATAGCGCGCTGCCTCGCGCTCGAGCCGCATTTCATACTGCTCGACGAGCCGTTCAGCGGCATCGACCCGATAGCCGTCGCGGACCTACAGTCGATAATCCGCGACCTCAAGGAACGCGGCTACGGCATCCTGCTCACCGACCACAACGTGCGCGAGACGCTCTCGATAACGGACCGCGCGTATCTCATATACGAGGGCAAGGTCTTCCTCGAGGGCGAGCCGGAGGAGATAGCCGACAACGTCAAGGCGAGGGAGCTCTACCTCGGGAAAGATTTCAGCTGGTAACCGCCGCGCGGAGATACGCGCTTCCGTCAGGCGGGAAACATCGGCTAAACGGCGGCTCGTCCTGAGCCGTTTTTATTTTTATAGTAACTGAACTTGACAAGCAAAACGGCATTCTCGTCAGCGGAGTGACGATTACGGGACGTTTTTCTTAAATAGTTGAACGAGTATATATGTTACGGTGTGATTTGATACTATGCGCGACGATTCCATAAAAAACAATAAATCCGGCGAGAAGCCGAAAAACTACGCGCCGCCCCAAAGCGCGGAAGAAGCTAAGAACCGCGCGGAAAAGGCGAAGCGCCCCGACGCGCTCTCCGGCATGGTATTCCACGCTATGCGCATGATGGCGGGGACGCTCGTCAGCCGCGTCCTCGGCCTTGTGCGCGAAATGCTGACGGCGGCGCTCTTCGGCGCGACGCGCCAGCTCGACGCATTCTTCGTCGCCTACACGCTCGCGAACCTCTCGCGCCAGCTTCTCGCCGAGGGCGCGCTTTCGGCCTCCTTCGTCCCCGTATTCTCGCGCACGCTCGCATCCGACGGGCGTGACAGCGCGAAGCGGCTCGCCGACGAAGCGCTGACGATACTGATTTTCGGATGCAGCGCAGTCGTCGCGGCGGGGATTATACTTTCGCCCTTCCTCGTCAACATCATGGCCCCCGGCTTCGCGCCCGAGGAACGCGCCGTCGCCGTGACGCTGACGCGCATGATGTTCCCCTTCCTGATGCTCGTCTCCGTCGGCGCGCTCGCTATGGGCGTGCTGAACAGCCTCGGCAGCTTCTTCATTCCGGCGATAGCGCCGGCGCTCAGCAACCTCGCCTATATCATCTTCCTGCTCGCGACGAAGAGCCATCTGTCGGTGTGGAACCTCGCCTTTGCGGTGCTGACGGGCGGGGCCTTCCACATGCTGCTCCAGGTCTATTGGTGCTCGCGTCTGAAATTCACGCTGCGCCCGCGCAGGCCGAGCCTCGGCGACCCGCAGCTTCGCAGCATGATGGCGCTCTTCCTGCCCTACGCGGCGGGGCTTTCTCTGAACCAGCTCAACCCCGTCATAAGCCGTATGCTCGGCTCATTCCTCGACGGCGGCTCCATATCGGTGCTCACCTACGCCGACCGCGTGCTCCAGCTGCCGCTCGGCCTCTTCGTTATAGCTATTTCGCAGGCCGTCCTGCCCGTCCTTTCGCGGCAGGACCCGAACGACACGGCCTCCTTCTGCGACTTCGTGCGCGGCGCGATGCGCTTCAACCTCTTCGTAGTCCTTCCCGTCGCGGCGGGGCTCTGCATAGTGTCGCACGAGGTCGTCCACCTGCTCTTCTTCCGCGGCGCCTTCTCGGAATGGGCGTGGCACGCGACCGGCACGGCGCTATCGCTCTACGCGCTCGGCCTTCCGGGCATGGCGAGCAGCACCGTCATAATGCGCGCGATATACGCGCGCCGCATGCCGCGCACGGCCGTGCTCGTGACCGGCGTGACCGTCGCCGTGAACCTCGCCGCGAGCGTCGCGCTGATGCGCCATTTCGCATACGCTGGCCTCGCCGCGGCTTCGGCGACGGCTTTCACGACGGCGAGCCTCTTCGCCGCCTATAAGCTCTCGCGCAACATCGGCGAACGGCTGAAAATTTTCGAGCTTTCGTGGCTCTGGCGCGTCCTCCTGCCTCTCGCCGCGATGTCCGCGGCTCTGCTCGCCTTCAAACGCTTCGCGCCCTATCCCGACACGGGCGGCCTCGGCCTGAGGATTGTGTGGCTCTTCGCCGCGACGGCGGGCGGCGGCGCGATATACGCGGCCTCCACGCTCGCGCTGCGCTGCCCCGAATGGCAGTGGATCCGCGGCGCGTTCAAAAAGCGGGGCTGACGGCCTCTTTCTGGTGTAAAATATCCTTGCGCGGCCTTTTTGCCGAAGGCCGCGAAATTTGTAATTGGGGGAGACGGCTGTGAAAAATAAAAAATTCCTCTTCGCCGCCTTTGCGGCGCTCTGCGTGCTCTTCGCCTCCGCCGCCTTCGCGCGCGAGCGCGAGCCGGGCGACGTGAAAGCCTCCGAGCTGCTCGACACGCGCCAGACGAGCGTCTGGGTCGAGGGCGAAAGGCTCGGCGATATGGTGATAGGCGCGCGCGGCGCGCTCCAGATAATCTACGTCGACAAGAAGCTCGCGAACGCGCTGACGCTTGACTTCTCGATAAGCGACTGGGCGAAGCAGATGGCGCAGTACTACGGAAGCGACGGCACGCGCGGCAAGGCGCTCTTCATCGCGCACGTCGAGACCTACAAGCCGTGGACGTTCGACCCCGCGCAGCTCTTCGTCGGCGGATACCATGTGACGGAGGACGACGTGCTCTCGCCGAGCATGACGAACCCCTTCGGCGAGCTCGGCTCGGACCAGACGGGATATTTCGCCTTCGTCGTGCCCGCCAAGGAGCTCAAGAAGGGCAAGGAAATACCGATAGGATACGGAGATGACTCTGCGTTATGGACAGTACCGAAATAAAAGAACCGGAACACACATATAGATGCGTCGAGTGCGGCCTCGTCTTCGACAGCGAGACGTACGCCGAGAAATGCCCGCGCTGCCGCTGCCGCGTGCTGATACACGTCAAGGGCGAAAAGCGCGGCGCCGCCTGCGCTTCGTGCTCGGGCGGAAACTGCTCCTGCTGCGGAGGCTGCTCGCACTGATGGGCGCAAAGCACGGAGGTTTTGTAACATTAGGCATAGAATCGAGCTGTGACGACACGGCGCTCGCCGTCACGGTTGACGGAGGGCGCATAGTCGCGGACGCGATTTCCAGCCAGATAGACTCGCACAGCGTCTACGGCGGCGTCGTGCCGGAGCTCGCCTCGCGCATGCACCAGGAGGCGATACTGCCGCTCCTCGCCAAGGTTCTCGACGAAGCGGGGATTTCATCGCCGCGCGATGAAATAGACCTCATCGCCGTAACGGCCGGGCCGGGGCTCATGGGCTCGCTGCTCGTCGGCGTCATGACCGCGAAGGCGCTCGCGCAGGGCTGGGGCCTGCCGCTCATCGGCGTCAACCACCTCGAGGGCCACATCTTCGCGAACGTCGCGCGCAAAGAGGGCGACGAACGCCCCGTGCCCGAGCCGCCCTTCATCTCGATGATAGTCTCGGGCGGACACACTGAGGTCGTCCTCGTGCGCAGCTTCGGCGACTACGAGCTGCTCGGCTCGACGCGCGACGACGCCGCGGGCGAGGCATACGACAAGGTCTCGAAGGTCCTCGGCCTCGGCTACCCGGGCGGCCCCGTCGTAGACCGCCTCGCCGCGGAGGGAAATCCGCAGGCCTTCACGCTCCCGATACCGCTCGCGGGCAGCAAGGAGATCGAATTCAGCTTCAGCGGCCTCAAAACAGCCGCGATAACGCTTATAGAAAAGGAAAAGGCCGAGGGCTGCGAATTTCCGCTCGCCGACGTCTGCGCATCCTTCCAGCGCGCCGTCGTCGAAAGTCTGCTCTCGAAGCTCAAGCTCGCGATAAAGAACACCGGCGTGCGCCGCGTCACGCTCTCGGGCGGCGTCGCCGCAAACTCCGCGCTGCGCGCCGCGCTCACGGACTATTCGCAGAAGCGCGGCGTGGAGCTCTTCCTTCCGCCGCGCGCGATGTGTACCGACAACGCCGCGATGATAGCCGCAGCCGGGTACGCCTCCTACATGCGCGGAAACCGCTCGACGCTCGCACTCTCGCCGAACCCGTCGTGGAGCGTCTGGTAAATAAAGGAAAGGACGGATAAAGATGCCCTCCAAAGAATGGCTCGAAAAATACGAAGCCGTGAAAGAAAAGCTTCGCTGCAAGAAAGATTTGGACGCCTACTTCACCGAGAAGGAAATCGGCGGAACGCCGGTCGACACGCTTGAAATAGGCTCCGTCAGCTTCCCGAGCGGGGAGGTCATAGCCTGCGACCCGCTGGTGGACCTCGACGGCGCGCGCCCATACATTCAGACGATTCCGTCGGGGAGATACCCAGTTACGATATGCGTCGTGCCGAGCGAAAAATACGGCGACCGCTACGCCTGCGTCAAGGTCGCGGTAAGCGATGCAAAGCCCGTGCGTTACGAGCTAGGCCTATGCGGCGACGAAGAGCTTGACGAAATTGAAGAGGATGAATTCTTCGGCTTCTGCGTCGATGCTGGAATGGGCTGCGTCGCGGACGTGCAGACTCGCGACGTGTTCTTTGAATATTGGAAAAAGCGCGAAGCGGAAGAAGAGGACATAGATTACTACAACGACCTCTTCTGTGACCTTCTTGAAGAAAACGCCAAAACGAACCCGAAATACCAGAGCAAGTACGGCGACTGGCTCAACTGGACCGTCCCCGGAACTGATCTCAATTTCCCAATCTTCCAATCAGGCTGGGGCGACGGCGTCTATCCCGTCTACTTCGGATACGACGCGGACGGAAAAGTCTGCGGTGTCTACATCCACTTCATCGACGTGGAAGAGGAATACAAAGACGACGGCGGGGAAGATGAAGCTGAAGAATAGCCCCGCCCGTCATTCATACGGAAGCGCATAAAAACAGCCCGAAGCCGAAATCCGGCCTCGGGCGTATTTTTTACGGCTTGTCGGTAAATCTTACTTGCTCAGCCCTTCGACGAACTCCTTCATGCGCTTCATGCCTTCCTTGATGTTCTCCATCGAGCAGGCGTAGGAGAGGCGGATGTAGCCGGGCGCGAAGAAGGCCGTGCCGGGGACTGCGGCGACGTATTTTTCGTTCAGCAGCATCTCGCAGAACTTCATGTCGTCGGGCACGGGGCAGCCGGTGACGTCGGCGAAGACGTAGAAAGCTCCCTCGGGCTCGCGGACCTTGAGGCCCGGGATGTCGTTTATCATATCGACGATGACGCGGCGGCGCTTCTCAAACTCGGCGCGCATCTTCTCGACGTCCTCCTCCGCGCCCGTGATTGCGCCGTAAGCGCCCCACTGCGCGATAGAGCTGGCGTTCGAGGTCAGGTGCGTCTGAAGCGTCGCCATCTTCGCGATTATCTCCTTCGGCCCGAGCGCGTAGCCGATGCGCCAGCCGGTCATAGCGTAGGTCTTGCTGACGCCGTTGACGATTATCACGCGGTCCTTCGCCTCGGGGCAGGCGTTGAGTATGTTGACGTGCTTCGCGGGCGCGTAGGCGAAGCGCTCGTACATCTCGTCGAAGATTATCCAGAGGTCTTTTTCAATCGCGACCTCGGCGATCATGCGGAGCGTCTCCTCGGGGTAAATGGCGCCGGTCGGGTTCGACGGCGAGTTGACGACTATGCCGACCGTCTTCGGCCCTATCGCTTCGAGCAGCTTCTCCTTCGTCGGGATGAGCCCCGTCGACATCGTGTCGACGACCTTCTCGACGCCGCCCGCCATGTGCAGCTGCTCGACGTAGCTGACCCACGCCGGCGCGAAGAGCACGACCTCGTCGCCCTCGTCGACGAGCGCCTCCATAGCCTCGTAGAGCAGAGGCTTCGCGCCCGCGGCGACGATTACCTCGGCGGGCGTGTACTCGAGGCCGAAGCGGTTTTTGTAATAGTCGCAGACGGCTTTACGCAGCTCGATGATGCCGGTGTTCAGCGTGTAGTGCGACTCGCCGCGCTTGATGGCGTCGATCGCCGCGTCGTTCGCGGCCTTCGGCGAGCCGAAGTCCGGCTCTCCCATGCTGAACGAAAGGACGGGCTTGCCCTCGGCTTTCATATTTTTAGCCGCGGCTGAAATGCTGACGGTGGCGGACGGGGCCACGTTTAAGATTCTCTTTGAAAACTTCACTTTTATATCCTCCTTATCTTAAATGACAAGTTTATTGTGATTCGCGGCAAAACGCGTAAATACTGCTATTATAATAGCACACGCCTCTTTTTGCCACAATGCTTCGGTCTGTATTACTTTTGAATGAATCATAAATATCAGCTTTGCCGCGCGAATTTGTGAAAGATGTTTACATAATTTCCTCATTTGTGCAGATTTGAATATCATGATAAAATATAGTCAGTTACCAGAAACACAAGCAACATAACGAATGGAGGAGTTGCTATGGAAGTACGTTTCTTTACACGCAATGTCGAACTCCCCGGAGATATTAAGGACTACATGGAGAAGAAGCTCGTCAAGATTGAGAAATTCTTCGACCGTATCCTTGACACTCAGGTCGTGCTCAACTATAAGCGGGGCATGAACGTGGTAGAAATAACCGCAAACGTAAACGGCGTCATCATGCGAGGCGAGGACTACGCGCCGGATCTGCGCAAAGCCTTCGACAAGGCGCTGAAAAATATAGAACGCCAGGTGAAGAAGCACAAGAGCTACCTCACCGACAGGGCGCGCATGAAAGTTCAGGACGTCTCCTTCGACATAGACCCCGAGATAATAGCCGCCTCCGCGCCTGAAAAGGAAGAGCCGCACGAGATCGTCAAGAGAAAGAAATTCTCCGTCGACGTCATGACGCCGCTCGAGGCGACGATGCAGATGGATCTCCTCGGACACTCCTTCTTCATCTTCAAGAACGACGAAACGGGCGAGATAAACGTAGTCTACCGCCGCGAAGAAGGCGGCTACGGCCTCCTCGAACCGAAATAAACATAAACGGCCTCCGCGCCGCACAATTACAGCTGAAACGAAAGCCCCTCCGCAAGGAGGGGCTTTTTCTGCTGCGTGTGGCATGCCTCTTAAAAATCCCCCGTCCGGCGCTTATGTATCGGGCGGTTTGGATTTATAATAGGGAGACGGCGGAGCCCGGAGCGGCGCCGCTTTTGTTTATGAAGAAGAATGCGGGACGGGGAATCGTTTTATGGAGAATGTGCTGCTGACTTTCTGCGTCGGCTTTGCCGTCGCTTTTATATTTTTTAAGCTGAAGGTCCCAGGCGGGATGCTTATCGGTGCGGTCTGCGGCACTGTCGCTTTGTCGCTGACGACCGGCATGGCGGAGATGCCTTTTACCGCGAAGTTCATCGCGCAGGTTGCGGCGGGGGCCTTTATCGGCTGCTCCGTGAGCGTGAAGGACATTATGGCGCTGAAATATATCAGCCTGCCCGCCGCCATCGTCATCGCGGGATTCCTCGCGCTCAACATTGTTCTCGGCTTCGTGCTCTATCATTTCACCTCTCTCGACGCCATCACGGCGCTGCTGTGCTCCGTGCCGGGCGGCATGAGCGACGTGCCGCTGATCGCCTTCGATATGCACGCCGACGTTGCGGAGGTCGTTGTGCTCCAGTTCGTGCGCCTCTGCGTCGGCATCGGCTTCTTCCCTCTTTGGATATCGTGGATGGGGCGCAGGAAGAACTGCGCCGGCGAGGTCTCTCCCTCGGCGGCTGCGGAGAGCGGCGGCGGAGGCAAGGACAAGCTCACGCCGCAGGCCGCGGCGGCTGCGTTCGGCACGGCGCTCGCCTGCGGCTACGCCGGTCTCCGGCTGCACGTCCCCGCGGGCGCTCTGCTCTTTTCCATAATAGGCACGCTCGCGCTGAAAATGGCCGGGATTCCCGCCGCGCTGCCGCGCTGGTTCAAGCGCTTCGCGCAGGTGCTTTCCGGCACGTACATCGGCTGTTCCATAGGTGCGGAAGCCCTGCGCAACATTCCGCTGCTCATCGTCCCCGCGATTATCATAGTCGCGGCCTATATGGTCAACGCCTATATCGCGGGCCATATCCTCTGGAAGAAATTCCACATCCCGTTCAAGGAAGCTATGCTCATGATGACCCCGGCGGGCGCGAGCGACATGGCGCTCATCGCGGCGGACATCGGGGTAAACAGCCCGTCGCTCGTCGTCATGCAGATTTTCAGAATGCTGATGGCGGCGTCGATATTCCCGCAGATTTGTTATCAGATAGCTAAATTATTCTAGGCGCGCCTACTTCACGGGCCGCAGGATTGTCAGCGGGGTTTCGTGCAGGCCGTTTGCTTTTATTGCGATTACGTCGAAGGGGACGGGGCAGTTCAGATCGTGCGGAAAGGTGAAGGTCAGCCGCTTTTCGGTCGCGCGGTCGCCGTATTCGTTGAGCGCAAGGAAGGCTTTCGCCGCCGCGTTTTCTTTCGGATAGTCAACGCTGCCGTCGCCCTTGACCGCGGTAAATTCGTATTTCTGCGGGCTGCGGGAGTTCCAGTTTGTCTCGGCGCGCGCGTGTACGGCGAAGCCCTCGGCCTCGGGCGTTATCGTTACGGCCACGACGTTGTGGCCCGGCATCTTCATGTGGTCTATGATGAATTCCGTCGCGCCGTTCTCTCGCACGTGGGCGGCGAGCGCGGGGCTGTCGAGCGCGTCGCAGACGGCGAAGGCGGCGCTGACGGCGAGCGCCTCGCACTGCGCGAGCTCGCGCCTTTCGTACTCTCCCTTCGTGACTATGCGCCAGCCGATAAAAAAGAACGACGCTATCACTCCGGCGAATATCAGATATTTTGCGATTTTCTGCAATGCGTTCGACGTTTTCTCTTTCATGTGCGTATTATACAGTATTTCGGCGCGCCTTATGCTAGAATGTCATGCGGTGATGCGCTATGGACGGGCTGAATAATAAAGAAACCGGCAACGCGGTGCGTATAGACGTTGAAAAACCGGACGGGGCGGACATCGTCCGCGACGAGGTATGGCTCATCTGCGCGGTGGCGAAGTGGGTCGTCCTCGCAATCGTGACGGGGTTCGCCGTCGGCCTGGTGGCGGGCGGATTTCTGCTCGCGCTGCGCTGGAGCATGGACAAGGCCGCGGCGCTCGGACGGCTGCATTATCTTCTGCTTTTCCCCGGACTTATCGTCAGCTACTTCCTCGTGCGGCTGCTCGCGCCGCAGTCCGCTGGCCACGGCACGGAGGCGGTCATCGACGCTATTCACAACAAGCGCCGCACCGTCATCGACGTGAAGGCTGTGCCGGTCAAGATAGCGGCGACAATCGTAACTATCTCGTCGGGCGGCTCCGTCGGCATCGAAGGGCCCTGCGCGCAGATAGGCTCCGGCGTCTCCTACGTCATCGGCAAAATTTTCAACCTCGACGAATCGGATTTGAAAAAGGTTATTATATGCGGCATCGCCGCGGGCTTCTGCGCCGTCTTCAGCACGCCGGTGACGGGCGCTATTTTCGCCGTCGAGGTGCTCTTCGTCGGACAGATATTCTACGACGTGCTTTTCCCGTCGCTTATCAGCGGCATAGTCGGCTACTTCACGGCGGCGGCTATGGGCGCGGGCCACGGCGTCAACATCGCTGTCGCCGTACCGGAGCTCGGGCCGTGGGCGCTCGCCGCGTCGCTGCTCGGCGGGATATTCTTCGGAGTCGTCGCAATCGCCAACATCGAGGGAATCCACCTCGCGCAGAAGACCTTCGCGCGCTTCGGCGTGACGGGGTGGAAGCGCCCCGTCGCGGGCGCGGCGCTGCTGCTCGCGATAGGGCTGCTCTTCGGCGGGGAATTCCTCGGTCTCGGCAGCGACACTATCTGGGCGATGGTGGCGGGGGAGGAGAGCCTGCCGCTAGGCTTCGCCGTCAAAATCGCAGCGATGGGCATAACGCTCGCCGCGGGCGGCTGCGGCGGAGAGATAACGCCGACCTTCTTCATCGGCGCGTCGTCCGGGCTGCTCTTCTCGATGATAACGGGGCTCGACCCGTCGTTCTGCGCGGCGCTCGGCGTATGCGCGGTGCTCGCTGCCTCGACCAACACGCCGATTTCAGGCACGCTCTTCGCAATGGAGCTCTTCGGCGCGCAGATAGCGGCCTTCGCGGGCGTCGCCTGCGCGGTATCGTACCTCGTCGTCGGCCACAGAAGCCTCTACCCAACGCAGGTGCTGCTCTCGCCCAAGTCGCGCGCCTTCTCGATACGGCGCACGGAGCGCGGCGAGCAGCTCGTCCGCCGCTTCGACAGCATATCGCTGCGCCGCATAATAAAATTCTATCTCGAAAGATTCGTAAGCAGGATAATAGAAAGGAGGCGCTGAAAAACGATGCGCAAAGCCCTTAACATGATACTCACCGCGCTCTCCGCGGCGATACTGATGGTGTGGATATGGAAATTCTTCGGCCCCGGCAGCGAAGAGACGCGCCGCGCCGGCAGCGCCGCGCTCGGCGGCATAGGCTCCAGCTACGGCGGGCTGCTCTGGATATCGATATCGGTCGTCTGCCTCGGCTACCTTCTGTGGCGTTTCATGAGCTGGTTCTTCTGGCACAAATACTTCCGCGAAGACCCGCCCGACGAGGAATAATAAAAAAGCCCGCCCCTAAGAGGCGAGCTCGTGATATTCGGCAACTTCAATAGCCTTCTCGGCGACGACCGCCTCGACCCTGCCGCGCTCGCCGCACGGATAGCTGCACGCGAGGCCGCAGCTCGCCGAAATCTGGCGCGGCACGGGGATGATCTTCACGTCCAGCCCCGAGGCGCGGCACGCCTTCTCAAAGAAGAGCGCCATGTGCGTAGTGTCGAAAGTTGCGAGACATTCCATACTGCATCCCTCCGCGGAAATACTTCCATCCACATATTTTTACCACATCTTTCGGTTATTATAAACAAGCGGGCGCTCGCTCTTGTTCAACCTGACAAAGCCGATTGCCGCCAATTTTTGAAGCCCTTGCAAAAACGTGGACGTAATCACGAAAACGGGGTAAAATACACAAGTCAAACGAAAGGGATAGAGATTTTATCCTTGCACTCAAGAGGAGGAAAATTGATGACGTTCAAGAAGATTCTTACGGTAATGACGGTCGCCTTATCGGCTCTCGTCCTCGCGGGCGCGGCCTTCGCCGCCGACACGGTCGGAACCATCGACACGCAGAAGGTCATGTTCCAGCACCCGAAATTCCAGCAGGTGCAGCGCCAGGTTCGCGACGTGACCGAAAAGCTCCAGAAGGACGCGCAGGCCGCCATCGACAAAGAGAGCGACAACAAGAAAAAAGCTGAAATCTACCAGACGAAGCGCCAGGAGCTCGCCCAGGAAGAAAGAAAGCTCATGGAGCCGCTCTTCAAGGAAATCAACCTCGCCATGAGGACCGTCGCTAACCAGAAGAAGCTCACCGTAGTCATGGATAAGGGCGTCGTATTCTACGGCGGCACCGACATCACAGACGCGGTCATCGCCGAACTCAAAAAGACAAGCAAATAACCCCGCGTTCCGAAACAAGCGACACGCACGGCGGCTCATACGGGCCGCCGTTTTTCGTGCCGTGATGCTATACTATGTGCGGTCACTAAAACACAACGGAGGTGCTGTTATGGCTGAGAATCTCAACATAAGCGCGGTGCAGATAGACATACCCGAGGACGCGAACGTAATCGTCGGGCAGAGCCACTTCATCAAGACCGTCGAAGACATCTACGAGGCGATGGCGACCGCCGCGCCCTGCATAGAATTCGGCGTCGCCTTCTGCGAAGCGTCCGGCGACTGCCTCATCCGCCACGACGGGAACAACGCGGAGATGGAGAAGTGCGCGATAGAAAACGCGCAGAAAATGAACGCGGGCCACACATTTATCATAGTAATGCGCAAAGGCTACCCCATCAACGTGCTCAACAGGATAAAGGACGTGCAGGAGGTCTGCCGCATATTCGCCGCCACCGCGAACCCGCTCCAGGTGCTCGTCGCCGAAAGCGCGCAGGGCCGCGGAGTCATCGGAGTAATCGACGGCTTCCCGACCAAAGGCGTCGAGGACGAAAAAGGCGCTGAATGGCGCGTCTCGCTCCTGCGCGACATCATAGGGTATAAGAGATAGCCGTCTCCCAAATTTAAGGGAAACAACGCAGGCCCCCGCGCGGCGAGCGGAAATGCGCCGCGCGGGGCTTTTTTACGCCCGCACGCATAAGCAAAAGCCGGGGCGGTTCGCGCCGCCCCGGCTCCAATGCTCCGCCCTCCCGCCCGGTCCGGGGAGCGGCTCACTGTCTGTACATTAAACGCAACATAAGCGTTTCAACTCACGCGCCGGTGTCGGCGCGACTAATTTATACTGTTTAACCTATTTAAGAAAACGCCTGTTAATCGTCATTCCGCGCTGCGACGCGGAATCCAGTGTCGTCAAATTCCGTAACGTATCGGAATCAGAAGCCGCTGGGCCCCGCGTCCATCGGCGAAAACGCCGCCGATAGGGTCTGCCCCGTTTCATCGGGCGCTAGGAACGGCCAGAAGAAATCTAAAATGTCAGCTACGCTGACAAGCCGTTCCGTCGGAGCGCGGGGCGACGAGATGGCTGTCTCTTGTATAAAGGTGAGCAAGAATCAAGAATATAAAACGGCGGGGGAGCGCCGGGGCTTCCCCGCCGCGCGCTGTTGGGAGCGCAGCCTGCGGCGAAGCCCTTATCTCTTCGCGTCGAGCTCCGCTTTAAGCTCGCGTATCAGCTCCATGTTCTGCCTGATAATGTCCTCGTTGCGCGCGTTCTGCTCTTCGAGCTCGTCGAGCTTCGCCTGCATAGCGATGACCTGATTGCGCAGGCCGTTCATCGTCCCCGCGACCTTCGGTTTGTCGGACGATTTGCCGACGGTGAAGCTCACGCCCGCGCGGCCCATGAGGTCTCCGTCGGAGCAGAGCGACGCGCCGAGGTTGAACATCACGTTCTCCTTCGCGTAATGGAAGACGCCGACCGCCACGGCGTACTCGTCGCGGTACGTGCCTATCGCGGCGGAAAGCGTGGTCGGCTCGTATGGGTTATAGTCGATCGGGTGAAGCCCAGACAGCGCCGCCGCGTGCGCTCCGACGATATTCACATCCTCGCGCAGGTCGTCCATGCGGCGGTAGATGTCATTGCCCATGCCGTCCATACGCTGATAGGCGTCCCAGAGCTGGCCGCCGTTTATCGCGTCCTTGCTTCCCTCGTACACGCCGCCGTCGGCGAGGCCGGTTATCTTCCCGCCGCCCATGTTTATGTTCGTGCCGCCGGTACTGATGCCGGAGCTGGAAATGTTGACCTTATCGCCTACTGTGATTTCGCTGAATTTTGGATTGTCGACTACGCTGACGGTGTACTTGTTTCCTTCGCCGCCGTCGCTCGTTATTTTGATGTTATTGCCGCCGTTGAGAGTGAGCGTATCGCCGGGGCCGATGTTGGACGAGCCTGCGGTCGAGCCGCCGGTGTTTCCGCCGTCGCCAGTGGTTCCCGAACTGCCGGATGCGCCGTCGTTCGTCGCCTCGAACTTCCATCCGTTTGCGAGATAGTCGAAAGCATCTTGAATTGAAGAGAATGTATTGTCCTTTATCGTAAACTGACCGGTGAGCGCGCCGTCCGTAAAGCTCCAGCCGCCGTCCTCGCCTCCGAACGCAGTCGCGACGCTTTCCCCAAATCTCTTAAGCTGGTTCACGTTCACCGCGTCCGTACCGTTGATTCCCTCTGCAAGATTCACTATGCGGCGCTGGAATGCCGCGTAGCTGACGCCGTCCACGGCCGTGCCGTCGTAACCGACCGATATGGCGTCATCTTCCGTTGCGACCGACTGATAGCCGAGCGCGAGAGATTTATCGCCTGTCGCTTTAGCGTTATGACCTATCGCATATGTGAACTGTCCGCTTGCGTCTGCCTTGTTGCCTATAGCGTATGCATATTCGTGCCTGGCTTTTGCTTCCGTGCCGAATGCAAACGTACTCTCAAAGCTTGATACGGCCTTCCATCCCAGCGCGTAGCTTCTATTGCCGGATGCGAGCGCCCCATGTCCGAGTGAGTATGCGTTTTCACCGGTCGATTGGGCTCCCGAGCCTATCGCAACGCTGTATTGTGCCGATGCTTTAGCTTTGTTGCCGAGAGCGACCGATTTCATCCATGCTTCTGCCTGGTCTCCGATTGCTACGCCGTAAGCGCCCTGCACCAAAGCGTTGTAGCCCATTGCTATGCTGCCGTTGCCGTTGCTGTTCCAACCGAAGTCCTCATCGTTCGGGTCGTCGTTATCAATATCTATGACGGATGCGCCGTTGCCTATTGCGATACTGTTATATCCGTCGACTCTGTTTTCTTTGGGGTCTGATGGGTCTACGGGGTCAGGCTCTGCATTGGAATCCGGATTTTTTATAATAATGCTTCCGGCGCCATCTCCGGGCTCTACCGTTACGTTCGCCGAAGCGGCCGGCGTTATGAGCAGCGCCGCAATAAAGAGCGCCGCCAGTAATTTTGTTAGTTTCATAGCTGCATAAGAACTCCTTTCATGTTTGTCCGCTTTTCGAAGCGCACAACTCCAACAGCGGACTTGTCTCCGTTTTCTCACTGGTTCTAAGATTTATCTGTTTTTGGAAATCTACAGCGAAAGACAGACGCGCCTGCGCGTTACGAATCGTCCGCGAAATACAGGTACTGCATCGCAAAAAGGCACACGAACATTAAGGCGTTTGTGCGCCTTTCTTTTGTCAGAGCCTTTATATGTGTATATAAATTGTTGACATACTTAGAAGAATGTATACGGGGTGGGGGTCAGTGTAACATATCCAGATAAAGCATATCCGTAAGTCTGCATCTCTCTAACCCGCCCTTTCTTGAAAAAATCTGCGCCGTCCGCGCACATTTAGAGATATTTTACACAAGTTGCACGTTTTTGCAATAGAGGGAATTTTTAATTTTTCCCGCGCGGAGCGTCGAGGCGTGCCGCGCGGGCTTTTTTGTACGGATTGGCGGCTAGTTCCGCGCGCCGCGCTCGTGGTGGTGCGCGAGGTATTTTTTGCCGAAGAGCGCGCCGCACGCGGCGAAGGCCGCGGAGACGGCGAGGCCGGCGAAGAGCGGGTCGCCGGGCATACGCGCGAAGGCCCAGGCGAGCATCGCGGCGAGGCCGCCGCAGCATGAGGCGAGCGCCCAGACGGGCGGCAGCAGGCCGGGCTTGAGCACGGCCGCGACGAAGGGGATGAAGCTGCCCGCGCCGCGCAGCCCCATGCTGAGGAAGCTCCATTCGAGAATCATGGAGCCGGTGGTCGCCGTCCCGATGAGCGCCGCGGCGGCGGTCATGAGCGCGACGAGCGCGGTTTCGGATATCGATGCGGCGGCTTTCGCAAGCGCGGCGGCGGGGCCTCTGTTTTCGGGGCGCGCCGCGTAACCTGCGAGGCGCTCGCGCGGTATCATGTTTTTCGCGATGTTTGTCGCGATGCCGAGCATGAGCCCCGCGGCGCAGCCGACGACTGTGATGACGACGCCGCCCCAGAGCAGCCCGCCTATGAGCGGCGGGAAGGAGTTCATGATGAACCACGAGAGCACCTGGTCGGGCTGTACCTCCGCGCCGCTCGCGCGGACGGAGAGGCCGACGGCCGTGCCGAGCAGCCCCATCGGCGGCATGATGAGCGCCGAGGCGAAGGCGCCGCGCCGCGCCGCGTGGAGGTTCTTGGCCGCGGCGAAGGACTGGATGTATATCTGCGTCGTGAATACGCCGACTATCATCGAGGCGAGGTATCCTAGCTCGGGGATGAAGCCGCGGCCGAAGGGGTTGAACCACGGCTGGAAGACAAGGTTCTGCCGCATCGCCGCAAATCCGCCCCAGCCGAGCGCCGCGGCGGCGCAGGCCGTGAGCGTGACGAATAGCAGCGCTATCTTCGCCTCGCCGAGCTTTGCGAAGCTTTTCATGCCGCCGAAGGCGACGAAGCCCCATATCGAGAGCGCCGCGACGAGCGCCGCCGCGGGCACGGAGAGCGGAAGGACGCCGCGCAGCAGCGCGATGCAGGAGAGGAACTGCGCGCATATCGAGATGAAGGTGCCGAGCGACGAGGCCGCCGTCGCGGCGAGCGCTATGCCGCGGCCGCAGCGTCCGCCGCCGTAGCTCGCGTTCAGGTAGTCGGCTATCGTCGTGATGCGCGACCTGCGCAGCGGCACGGCGAAGCGCAGCGCGAGGAGCAGGCAGCCTATGCCGCCGCCGAGCGCGAACCACCAGGCGGTCATGCCGTAGCTGTAGGCCATCTGCACGGTGCCGACGGTCGAAGCGCCGCCGACGAGGGAGCCGAGCAGTATGCCCGTGACGCCCGCCGCGCCGGCTTTTCTGCCGCCGAGGCTGTAATCTTTTTTCGCGCCGCCGCGCCCCAGCATCACGCCCGCCGCGAAGAAGGCGGCGAGCAGCGCGCAGGCGGAAAGGTAGAATGAAAGCATGAGAACCACTCCCTCGACGAATTCATCAGATATATTACACCCGCGGGCGGCGCTGCGGCGCGCGCGCACTTGTTTTTCTCACCTCTCTTTGTTATTCTTTACACAATGAGTTGAACTCTGGGGTCGGCATATACGACAAGCATTCAGGAGGCAGAATCGATATGACTTTGCAGGAGCTGGCATCGTTCCTCGATGCCCAAAACGTCTCTACGTCGGATGATCTTAACAGCATTATTGTAAACAACGCCTACGCATGCGACCTTATGAGCGACGTGCTCGCGTTCTGCACGCCGGGGTCGCTGCTGCTCACGGGGCTGACGAACGTCCAGATCGTGCGCACGGCGCAGATGCTCGACATCCCCGCCATCGTCTTCGTGCGCGGCAAGAGGCCGCTGGAGGAGACGATACAGCTCGCGAGGGAGAACGGCATCCCGATACTTCTGACGCGGTACAGCATGTTCGAGTCGTGCGGAATTCTTTTCGCGAAGGGCATGAAGCCGAGCCAAGACATTCAGGAGATCTAGGCTATGGGCGCCCCTGTCTGTCTCGAATACAGAATCGAGGGCAACGATTTTATGGTCGCGGGCGCGGCCTCCAACAATATAAAAAATACCCTCAAAATGCTCGGCATCGACTCCGGCATCTGCCGCAGGGTGGCGATAATCACCTACGAGGCGGAGATAAACCTCGTCATCCACGCGGGCGGAGGAATGCTGAAGGCGGAGATTTACGAAGACCACGTGGTGCTCATAGCGGAGGACCAGGGGCCCGGTATCGCGGATATCAGCAAGGCGATGACGGAAGGATTTACGACGGCGAGCGACCAGGCGCGCGAGATGGGTTTCGGCGCGGGCATGGGGCTGCCGAATATAAAGCGAAACAGCGACGTTTTCAATATAGAATCCGAGGTCGGCGTCGGAACGACTCTGACCTGCACCGTGTATTTCAATAAAAAATAGACGCGCGAGGAGGGACGGCAATGCTCCACAGCGTTAAAATCTCAAGGGCGGCCTGCCAGGGGTGCGTCAACTGCATCCGCGTCTGCCCGACGGAAGCTATCCGCATCGTCGACGGAGAGATAAGCATTCTCGAAGAGCTCTGCATCGACTGCGGCGAGTGTCTGCGCTCGTGCCACAGGCAGGCGCTCGGCATAGAGGAGGACGACTGGAACGCCGTAAGGGAGAATCAGAACGTCCCCATCGTCACCGATCCGGTGTTCTTTTCACAGTTCAGCCACTACAACGACCCGTCGACGCTGGAGGCCGTGCTCGCGTCGATGAACGTGAATCCGCTCATAGACGAGATAGAAGAGGCCTTCGACCTTTCCGCGGCGGCTACGGCGCAGATGATAGCGCGCGCGGCCCCCGCGTCGCTGCCGCTGATATCATGTTACTGTCCGTCGGCGCTGCGGCTGATTCAGGCGCGTTTTCCCGAGCTTTTGTCTCGCGTCGTGCCTGTATTCTCGCCGCTCGAGCTTGCGGCGGACCTATGGAAGATGCGCACCAGCAGCTCCGCGCCGGTGACGCTTCTCGCGCCGTGCTCCGCGAAGATAACCATGGTGCGCGAGCCGCAGGGGCGCGAGCGCTCGCCGCTCGACGCCGCGGTGACGGTGCGCCGCGTCGCACGCAGCATCATGGCGGGCAACGTCTCCGCGTCGCACGACCACCCGAGGAAGCTGCGCAGCAACCGCTGGATACAGTGGGCGCGCCGCGGCGGGGAATCGAAGCATATACAGGCCTTTTCCGAGAAAAAGCTGAACCTCATCGCCGTATCGGGCATGAGGAACACGCTCGACGTGCTTCAGGAGCTTGAGCTCGGGCGGCTGCGCAACGTCGACTTCGTAGAGTGCCGCACCTGCGACACGGGCTGCGTCGGCGGCGTCGGCACGGCGGACTCGCGCTTCCTCGCGAGCCTGCGCCTCAACAACATACAGACCGACTGGAACGTAACGCCGCAGAACCAGCGCCGCGTCGAGGAGCTCTGCGCTATGGACTTCTGGACGATAACGAAGGACTACGCGCCGAGGCCGCGCCTGCCGCTCTCGAACAACGTAGCCGAGGCGATGGTGAAGCTTCAGCAGATGAAGGAAATATACTCCGGGCTGCCGCATATAGACTGCGGGTCGTGCGGACGCCCGTCGTGCCAGGCGATGGCCGAGGAGATAGTAAGAGGACACGGCTCCGTGACCGACTGCATCTTCAAGCTGCGCGAGGGCATAGCCTCGCTCGCGAACAAGATAGTCGTGCTGTCGGAGTCGCAGCCGCAGACCCTTAAAAGAAGGAGTGGAACGAAATGACCGTAAGCGAGATTTGCGAAGCGCTCGGCGGCGAGCTGCAGTGCGAGGGCGACAAGGGACGCGAGATAACCGGCGCGACCGCGGGAGACCTCCTGAGCTTCATAATGGGGACGGCCCCGGAGGGAGCCGCGTGGGTGACGGTGCAGGCGCACCTCAACGTCGCCGCCGTCGCTGTGCTCAAGGACCTGCCGCTCATCATCATAGCCTCGGGCAGAAAAGCCCCCGACGACCTGATAGAGCGCTGCAAGACGGAAAACATAGCGATCCTCTCCGTGCCGGAGACGCTTTACGCGACCTGCGTGAAGCTCGCCGCGCTTGGGCTCGCGGGATAACGTCGCGTTGCTGAAGCCCTTCTGGGTCGACCTCCACATACACACGCTGCTCTCGCCCTGCGGCGAGCTCGAGATGGGCGCGCCCGAGGTAATCGAAAAGGCGCGCGAGGCCGGCCTCGATATAATCGGCATAGCCGACCACAACACATGCGAAAACTACCCGGGGATGGCGGGCGCTGCGCAGAACGGCGGGCGTCCCGGCGTCCCCGTCGTGCTTCCGTGCATCGAGGCGCAGAGCGCGGAGGACATCCACACGCTCTGCGTCTTCCCGGAATATCCGCTTGCGCTTGAATTTAAGGAATGGCTCTGGAAGCGCATCCGCCCGATTAAAAACGACGTCGAGCACTTCGGCTACCAGATAGTCGTAGACGCCGAGAACGGCATCGTAAAGGAAGAAGAAGTTCTGCTGATACAGGGCGCGGGCTACGAAGTGGATCAGATTGTGGAAAAGGCGCGCGCGCTGGGTGGCCTTGCGATACTCGCCCACGTCGACCGCCCCGCCTTCTCCTACACCGCGGCGCTCGGCCCGATGCCCGAGGACTATCCCGCGGACGCTTTCGAGCTCTCGCGCCGCCTCAACTCCGACGAGGCGCAGAAATGGCGCGAACGCTACCCGGGGCGCGCCTTCATCCGCTCATCGGACTCGCATACGCTCGACACGATGTCGCGCGCGAACTGCACGAAGATGATGCTCGAAGCGCCGACCTTCGAAGAGATACGCATGGCGCTGCGCGGCGAGGGCGGGCGGCGCGTCTCGTGGCCCTGGGGATAAGGTAAAAATTTCAAACATGGCAAAAAAAGAAATACGTCTTTATAAATGCTCGGAGTGCGGCTACCAGAGCCAGACATTCATGGGCAAATGCCCTAAGTGCGGCTCGTGGGGGACGCTCGAACAGGAGGCGCAGCCCGCAGTTTCGCACGGGCCGCTGAACGAGCCGGTCAAAGCCGCCGTACCGATATCAGGCCTCGAAGTCGAAGAACAGGAAAGAATTCCATCGGGCATAGAAGAGCTCGACCGCGTCCTCGGAGGGGGCTGGGTGCGCGGCGGCGTGACGCTCCTGGGCGGCGAGCCCGGCGTCGGAAAATCCACGCTGCTGCTCCAGGTCTGCGCCGAGATGGCGAAACGCGGCGAGCGCGTGATTTATATATCGGGCGAAGAATCGTCGGGGCAGCTCGCGCTGCGCGGACGCCGCCTCGGCCTCATGACGCCCGGGCTTGACCTGCTCTGCGAGAGCGACCTTCCCTCGTCGCTCGCCGCCGCGGAGAAATACGGCTACGGCTTCATGGTCATCGACAGCGTGCAGGCCTTCCGCGCCGACAGCGAAAGCGGCTGGGCCGGCTCGCCGAACCAAGTAAAAGGCGTCGCCGCGATGGCCGTAGACACAGCTAAACGCTGCTCGATACCGACCGTCCTCGTCGGCCACATCACAAAACAGGGACAGATAGCGGGGCCGAAGCTGCTCGAACACCTCGTCGACGTCGTCCTGCTGTTCTCGGGCGAGCAGAACTCTCCGAACCGTCTGCTGCGCGCCGAGAAAAACCGCTACGGAAGCACCGAGGAGCTCGGAATCTTCGAAATGTCCGACAAGGGGCTCTCCGCCGTAAACGACCCGAGCCGCCTCTACTGGAACGGCACCGACCTCGGAAGCTCCGGCGTCTCGATAGCGATGACGCTCGAGGGCTCGCGCGCGCTCGCGGCTGAAATTCAGGCGCTCGCCTGCCCGACGCCCTTCCCGTACCCGAAGCGCACCGCGCGCGGAGTCGACGTGAACCGTCTGCAGCTGCTGCTCGCCGTCCTCGAACGCCGCTGCGGCGTCGCCACTCGCGCGAGCGACGTATATCTCAACGTCGCGGGCGGCCTTACGCTCAAAGACCCCGCCGCCGACCTCGGCATCTGCGCCTCGCTCGCCTCCGCCGCCGCAGACATCGAGCTCCCCTCCGACGTCTGCTTCATCGGCGAAGTCGGCCTCGCCGGGGAAGTCCGCCCCTGCGCGCGCACGCCGCTGCGGATAAAAGAAGCGGCCCGCCTCGGCTTCACGCGCGCCGTAATCAGCCGCCGCACCCCGAAAGAGACCTACCCGATAGAAACGCTGAAAATCTCCTCGCTTCGCGAAATAGTGGATTTGTTCCTGAAGAGATAGACGCGCGCGAATTACCGCGCGCGTTCGCCTCATTCCGCACGCCGTATCGGTCGTTCCGCGCTTCACATAATTTGCATAAATTGCCTATCGTTTTCCTTACAATTATATAAAAAATCTCTTGAAAATAATTTTTAGATGCTATATAATCCGCCTAGTAAGAGATGAAGGCGTAGTAAGCATAACGCGATTAAAATCAGTGATTTTTTATGCACAAACGAGAAATAAGGCTGTTTTATAGCTTTATTTTCGCTGATTTTTAGTGCATAAGAACGAAAAAGTGCGTTTGTAGCTCTGAAAATTATTTTTAGAAATTGACGGCGCAGCTCTCGGTCGTGCGTAAACAATGGAGGCGGCGCCGCAATCAAAAATAAAAGGGAGGCAGAGTGCATTATGAAGTGTACTCGAAAGATATGCTGAGTTCGACGACCAGGGCCTTCGGAAGTCCGCTGCGCTACGTGCAGGGACAGGGTGAGTTCGGCAGGCTGCCGCTTTACACGGCGCCTTACGGCAACGCCTGCGTCATCATCGACGGATTCCTCTATCAGGATCTCAACGCGCGTCTCGAAAAGGCTTACGCCGAAAGCGACGCCAAGTTTGTCTCGATATCCTTCAACGGCGAGTGCTGCGAAGAAGAGGTTGAGCGCATCGGCAGAATAGCCAGAGAAAACGGCGCGGCCGTGATAGTCGGTGCCGGCGGCGGCAAAACGATGGACACGGCGAAAATCTGCGCCGACGAGATGGGGCTGCCCGTCATCATAGCTCCGTCGTCCGCGTCGACCGACGCGCCGGTCAGCGAAATCGCGGTCGTCTACAAGCCCGACGGCGAGTATATCGGCTCGCGCAAGATGAAGAAGAACGCGGACCTCGTGCTCGTCGATACGGAAATCATCGTGAAGGCTCCGCGCCGCCTCTTCGTCGCCGGAATGGGCGACGCGCTCGCGACGTGGCTCGAAGCTCAGGCCTGCGAGTGCTCCGACTCCCCGAACTACATAGGCTCCGGCATGCGCCGCTGCAAGGCAGGCATGGCGATAGCGAAGGCGAGCTGGGACATACTTTTCGAAGATGGCGAGAAGGCGCTCATGGCGCTCGACAGCGGAGTAGTCACCGAAGCCTTTGAAAACGTCGTCGAAGCGAACACGCTGCTCTCCGGCCTCGGCTTCCTCAACACCGGCCTCGCGACGGCGCACGGAATACACTCCGGCCTCACGGTGCTGCCTGAGACGCACAAGTACCTCCACGGCGAAAAGGTCGCCTTCGGCATAGTCTGCCAGATGGTGCTCGAAAACACCCCGGCGGAGACCGTCGACAATGTCATGCGCTTCATGGTCGCCATCGGCCTGCCAGTCACGCTCGCCGACCTCGGCGTCGCGGCGGAGCACGACAAGGTGCTCGCGATAGCCGAAAAGACGGCGAACGGCCCGCTCATCCACCAGGAACCCTTCGCCGTGACGACGGAGCGCGTCTACGGAGCCATCATCGCGGCAGACGCTCTCGGCAGAAAATATAAAGGGCTGTAGTTTTTTTCAAAACTATACATAAACAACTTAATTGAGGAGGAACTAAGTTCACCATGAAAAAGCATCTTGTTTTTCTTCTGTTCGCCATGCTGATACTCGGCGTAAGCGCCACGTCGAGCGAAGCGAAGCCCGAGTTCACGCTTGAGTTCGGACACATCCAGAACCCCGGACACGCGCTCGCGATAGCGCCCGAGGAGTTCAAGGCTATGGTCGAAGAACGCACCGGCGGCAGGGTCAAGGTCAACCTCTATCCTTCCAGCCAGCTCGGCTCCGCCCGCGAGATGATGGAGCAGGTCACGATGGGCACGCTCGACATGACCTGCTGCGACACGGCGGACTGGGCCGCGGCGCTGAACATCCCGCAGCTCGCAGTCTTCAACATGCCCTTCCTTACGAAGGACCTCGACACGCAGGCCAAGCTTATCAACGACGTTGTTTCCGTCGAAGTCCCCAAGATGCTTGAGGGCTCCAACGTCCGCCTGCTCATGACCTACTCGAACGGAATCCGCCAGCCGCTTCTCAAGACGAAGCCCATCACGAAGCTTGAGGACATCAAGGGAATAAAGATGCGCACCGCCGAGACGCCGCTCTATGTCGACCTCTGGAACTGCCTCGGAGCCAGCACCGTCACCTCCGCGTGGAGCGAAGCCTACACGCTCCTCCAGCAGGGAGTCGCCGACGCCGTCGAAGCCGACGTAACCGGCCTCATCAACCAGAACCTCCAGGAGCAGGCGAAGTACTTCTCGAAGATAGGCCATCTGGGAGCCATCTACTGCGTGTTCATGAACAACGACAAATGGAACTCTATGCCGAAGGACCTTCAGGATATCGTACAGCAGTGCGCCGACGAGAGCCAGGCCAAGCAGCTGAAGGACCGCAGCGCCTCCGACGCGGCCGCCGAGAAGGTAATGGCCGAAGCGGGCGTAGCGATCAACGAAGTCACTCCCGAAGAGCGCGCGAAGATGAAGGACGCCTGCCAGCCGATCTACGACAAGTACGCGAAGGAATACAACCTCGGCGCGCTCATCGACTCGATGCTCGCCCTCAACAACTAATCCGCACTCCTAGCAGCAGCCCCGCGCACGCGCGTGACGGAAGCCCCGCCGCGCGTGCGCTTCTCAAAAACAAGAGGTGAAATCATTGAAAACCCTGCTGAAGATAGACAGGGCGATAGAGAACCTCCAGACATGGTTCTGCGCCCTGATGTTTATTCTGATATTGATTTTTGGCAGCCTCCAGGTATTCGGCCGCTTCGTGCTCCATTCGTCGCCGCCGTGGACGGAAGAGGCGATGCGCTTCTGCGGAATCTATCTGACCTTCATAGGCTCCGCGCTTACGGTCCGGGTCGACGGCCACGTTTCCGTCGACATCCTCATAAGCTTTATGAAGGACAACAAATCCCGCGCCGTGCTCTTCATAATAGGAAGGCTTATATGCGTGATATTCCTCATCATGTTCTTCCCCGGCGCTATGACGCTGGTCTCGAAGAGCTTCAATTCGCTCGGCGCGGCGATAAGGATTCCTTACGCCTACATCTACGCTGCGGCCCCGCTGGGAATAATCATGATGCTCTGCGCTTACGCGAGCGCCATTCCCCAGCTTGCGAAAGAATACCGGGAGGGTAAAAGATAAATGATTGAGATATCTCTAGTTACGCTTCTGATTTTCCTCGTGCTGGGCGTGCCGGTCAGCTTCGCAATCGGCCTTTCCGGGCTGCTCGCGATTATGTTCGGAAGCGAAATCCCGGCCTTCATGGCGGTGCAGCAGGCCATACGCGGCATGAACTCCTTCTCGCTCATGGCGGGCCCGCTCTTCATACTCGCAGGCGAAATCATGGGAGCTGCGGACCTTTCCGCGAGGATTCTTGATTTCTGCCGCGCCTGCGTATCCTCGGTGCGCGGCGGCATGGGAATGGTCTCCGTCCTCGCGAACATGATATTCGCGGGAATTTCCGGCTCCGGCGCGGCTACGATGAGCGCCGTCAGCACGCAGACCGTCCCCGAGCTTAAGAAAGAGGGCTACGACCACGGCTTCATCGCCTCGATGATAGCCGGTTCCGGAGCGCTCGCGCCGATAATTCCGCCGAGCACGAACATGATAGTCTACGCCTCGCTGACGGGCTTCTCCGTCGGAAAGCTCTTCATGGGCGGCCTGATGCCCGGCATTATCATAGGTATATGCCTGATGATTATGTGCTACTGGTACGCGAAGAAGTACGACGTCGACCGCGGCAGCGGAGCGTTCAGTCTGCGCCGCGTCGCGAAGGCGTTCATAAAATCGTTCTTCGCGCTCATCACGCCGGTCATCATCCTCGCGGGAGTCGTCACGGGCTTCTTCACCGCGACGGAGTCCAGCATCGTCGCCTGCATCTACGCGCTGATCTGCGGCTTCTTCATCTACCGCACGCTCAAAATAGGCGACCTGATGGGGATATTCAAGCGCGCCGCTTCTTCGTCAGCGATGCTCATGATGATTATGGGTATATCGAATATATATTCCTATATATTTGCGCGCGAAAACGTCACGCCGGTGGTGGAGCAGTTCCTGCTTTCGATTACCGATAATCCCTCCGTGCTCGTCTTCATAATCATCGTGATGATGCTCATCATCGGATGCTTCATGGAGACGCTCGCGGCGACCGCGGTCATACTGCCGACTCTCTATCCGATAGTCATGCACATGGGCGTAGACCCGCTGCTCTTCGGAGTCCTGTTCTCGATATCGACGGTCGTCGGCGCTCTGACGCCTCCTGTCGGGCTGTATCTGTTCCTGTCGATGAATATAGCGCAGGCGTCGTTCAAACAAGCTATAAGCTACACGGGGCCGGTCGTGCTCATAATTCTGGCGGTAATGCTGCTTATGTGGTTCTTCCCGCCGATCGTCACCTTTGTTCCTAATCTGCTTATGGGAGCTTAGGCAAAAGAGGAGTTTTTTATATGAAGCTAACTGTAGAAACGATACGCGTAAAGGATATGCGCTTCGGCGAGGAGACCTGCCTCAGGGACGGAGTCCTCTTCGTGAACAAGGAAGACATACTCGCCTTCGCGCAGCACGAGACGTGCTTTGAAACGCTGAAAATCGACATAACATATCCCGGCGATTCTACGCGTATCATCAACGTCGTGGACGTCGTGCAGCCGCGCTGCAAGGTCTCCGACAATATCGACTGGCCCGGCGTGCTGACGGACGACTACGAGATAGCCGGAAGCGGCGTGACGCGCGCCGTCGAGGGCGCGGGAATAGTCCTCTGCCAGAACGACACCTACTGGTCGAGAAAGTGGGGCTCCTTCGACATGAGCGGGGAGTGCGCCGCGATAAACCCGTACGCGAAGATGCCGGAGCTCGTCATCGAGCCGATGGCCCCCGAGGACGCGGATTTCCGCGAATACCGCGAGGCGCTGCGCAGGATAGGCTTCAAGACCAGCGTTCTGCTGGCGCGCGTCACGCTCGGACAGGCCGCCGATTCGTCGGAAACCTTCGACAACGAGACGCAGTACCCCGACCTTCCGAGCATCGCATATTCGTACCAGATATATTCGAAGCAGTACGACACGCAGAACTACCGCGAGCCGATGCTCTACGGCAACGCCGTGCCCGACACCTTCCCGCTCGTCATGCAGCCTACCGAAGTGCTCGACGGCGCTATATCGCCCTGCGGCGGCTTCCGCTGCGTGACGACCTACGAGATTCAGAACCATCCCGTCATCGTGGAGCTTATGCGCCGCCACGGGAAGGATTTGAACTTCGCCGGCGTTCTGATAACGGTCACGTCGGTCGAGGCGAAGCACAGAAACCTCGTCTCGAAGATGGCGGCGAGCCTTCTGAAAAACGTCCTCCACGCTGACGGGGTCATAGTCACGAAGGGCGTCGGCGGAGCCTCGACGCTCTGCGTCGGCGCGATAGCGAGCGAGGCGGAAAAGCTTGGCATCAAGGCCGTGCCGATAATCCAGATACTGAACGGCAAGAGCAACCTCGAAGTCGAGTGCATGATAAGCGAGCCGAACGTAGATTCGATAGTCTGCTCCGGCACCTACTACCACAACTTCACGCTTCCGCCGGTCAAGACGCTTCTCGGCGGCCCGCAGGACGCGCTTTACCTGAGCGGCGACGACGGCGTAATCGGAGGGCACAAGATAGCCACCGGCGACCCGGCGATAGGGCAGGTACGCTCGACCTACATGAAGCAGGTCGGCCTCATGAGCCAGGTCGGTTACTCATACGGCAAGGCCGTGGATTATTAAAGGATGTGCAGCGTTATGGAACAGAAAAAATGGCGGGTCGTCTGCTATATAAACCAGTTCTTCGGCCAGATCGGCGGAGAGGAGATGGCCCACGTCGGCTTTTCCGTAAAGCATGAGGCCGTAGGCCCGGCCAAGCTCTTTCAGAATCTTTTGAAGGACAGCTGCGAGGTAGTCGCGACGGTGATATGCGGCGACAACTACTTCGCCGACGACACGGCGCGCTCGACCGCCGAGGGGCTCGCCATAGTACGCGAGCTGAAGCCCGACCTCTTCATCGCGGGACCGGCCTTCAACGCGGGACGCTACGGCATCAGCTGCGGCAATATGGCCTCCGCCGTCGCGCGCGAGCTGCATATACCGACAGTAACGGGGATGTACCCCGAGAACCCGGCCGTCGACCTTTTCAGGAAAGACACCTACATCGTCAAGACCGGCATAATGTCGTCGCAGCTCCGCAACGTCGCGCCGGTCATGGCGAGCATAGGCCTGCGGCTGCTGACCGGCGGACACATCGGAAGCGCCGCCTCCGAGGGCTACATCATCCGCGACATAATACTCAACGAGGAACAGCCGCAGAACGCAGCGCAGCGCGCCATCGACATGGTGATGAAGAAAATCAAGGGCGAGCCCTTTGAAAGCGAGCTGCTGCCGCCGAAATTCGACATCGTCGAGCCAGCGCCGCCCGTCGCCGACATTACGAAGGCGAAGCTCGCGCTCGTCTCCGACGGAGGGCTTATCCCAGAGAGCAACCCCGACAAGCTGAAGCCGAACGGAAGCACCACGTGGGGACATTACGACTGGGACAAGCTCATAGCGGAGCCGCACTTCGTAATACACAGCGGCTACGACGGCACGTGGGTTATGGAAAATCCATACCGCCTCTTCCCAGTCGACGTGCTGCGCGAAGCCGTCGCCGAAGGCAGGCTCGGCGAGCTCGAGCCCGAAGTCTACGTCGCCACCGGCAACTGCGCCTCCGTCGCCGCCTCGAAGGAAAAGGGCCGCCAGATAGCGCAGGCGCTTCTCGCGAAGGGCGTGAACGCGGTCATACTGACCTCCACCTGAGGCACGAGCACTCGTTGCGGGTCAACGATTGTAAAAGAAATCGAGCGCGTAGGCATACCGGTGACGCAGATCTGCGCCGTCGTCGACATCGCGGGCTCGGTAGGAGCGTCGCGCATCCTTCGCGGATTCGCGATAACCTGCCCCGTCGGCAACCCGAACCTCAGCGAAGAGGACGAAAAGACCTGCCGCCGCCGCTACGTCGACAAGGCCCTGGAAATGCTTGCGGAGCCCGGCGTCAGAGGAAAGGTCACGGACCTCATCTAGCGGCGCGTATTTCACGGCGCGGCAGACTAAATTAGGTTTGCTCCTGAGCCGCCGGATAGTAAAATAGATAAAACCCGACCAACAGGAGCGAACCTATATGAACGAAGATATATCAAGCAAGGCGTTTTACAGCCGTATACAGGAAAAACTGGAATCTCTCTCCAAGATGGAGCGCAAGACGGCGGAGTGCATGGCGGAAAACCAGGACAAGCTGATCTACGCCTCCATCACGGAGCTGGCCGAGCTTGCGGGAACCAGCGAAGCCACGGTGACGCGGGTCTGCACGAAGCTCGGCTACTCCGGATTCCAGGCGCTGAAGGTCAGCGTAGCGCGCGAGCTGGTGAGCCAGCAGGAAAAGATACACGAAGACCTCAAGGCCGACTCGCCGCCCGAAATGATAATCGACAAGATATTTTCGAGCGCGATACACACGCTGACCATGACGCGCAAGGCGCTCGACGGCAAAGCCGTGGCGGGCAGCATCGACGCGCTCTGCCGCGCGCGGCGCATAGTCGTCATAGGAAACGGCAACTCCGGCGCGATAGCGCTCGACGCGCAGCATAAATTCCTGCGCATCGGGCTGAACGTCAGCGCCTACACTGACGACCACATGCAGATGATAGCCGTCGTCTCCATGACGAAGGACGACGTGCTGATAGCGATATCGCATTCGGGCAGCTCGCGCGACGTGGCCGAGGCGATGCAGGTCGCGAAGGAAAACGGAGCCACAGTAATATCGATTACGAACAACGGCATCTCTCCTGTCTCGAAGCTCGCCGACATACGGCTCTACACATACTCGCAGGAGACGAAGTACAGAACCTACGCGATATCGTCGCGCATGGCCGAGCTGACCATCATCGACACGCTCTACACCGGCGTATCGCTGCGCCTCGGCGACAAGGCCATACAAAATTTCGAAGCTCTGGAGAAGGCGCTCGTCGTCAAAAAATATTAGAACTGTGCCGTTTTTTCGAAGGCGGCGCTTTCTCCCCGGCGAAAATATATTGGGGGAATAACAGTGACAGAAAAGCTTTTCGGCGTTGATTTCGGAACGGGCGGCTGCAAAGCCACCGTAATCGACAAGGAAGGAAACATCTGCGCCTCCGCCTTTGAAGAATATCCTTCCGAACACAAACACCCCGGATGGTCCGAGCAGGACCCATCCCTATGGATAGACGCCTTTGTAAAAACAGTAAAATCCTGCCGCGAGCAGATGAAGGACGGCTTCGACGGCCTGCTTGCGCTCGCCGTAACGGCCTCCACGCACAACGCCGTCCTCATGGACGAGGCGGGCAAGGTCATCCGCCCGTGCATAATGTGGAACGACCAGAGAAGCGGCGACCAGTGCAATCGCCTTAAAGCCGAATACGGAAGCGAGATATTCCGCATAGGCATGCAGATGCCGACGCCGACCTGGACGCTTCCGCAGCTGCTCTGGGTCAGGGAGCACGAGCCGGAAAGCTACGCGAAGGTCCGCCGCCTCATGTTCACCAAGGACTACGTGCGCTCGTGGGTGACGGGAGATTTCTGCACCGACGTAGTCGACGCGCAGGGAAGCCTGCTCTACGAAGCGCGTAAAAACGTCTGGTCGCCCGAGCTATGCGGCATGATTGGACTGCCGCTATCGGTCCTCCCCGAAATCCGCGGCACGAAGGAAATCGTAGGCAAGGTCCGCGCGGAAGTCGCTGCGCTCACCGGCCTGCCCGAAGGCCTTCCCGTCATAGCCGGATGCTCCGATACGGCGGCCGAGGACTTCAGCGCGGGAGCCGTCAACGCGGGACAGATAATCGTAAAGCTCGCGACCGCCGGCAACGTCAACCTCATCACCGACAACGCGGTGCCGCACGAAAAATCCTTCACCTATCCCTATTCTGTAGAGGGCAAATGGTATACAGTGACCGCGACCAACAGCTGCGCCTCCGCCTACAGATGGATGCGCGACGCCCTCTATCCCGCGGAGAAGGAGCTCTGCGCGGCGAAGGGCGAGGACGTCTACATGCTCATGGACGAGCAGGCGTCCAAGGCGGAGCTCGGAGCGCGCGGCCTGATATTCCATCCGTACCTGCTCGGCGAGCGCTGCCCGTACTTCAACCCGAACGCGCGCGGCGACTTCTTCGGCGTCAGCATGGTACACAATAAGGGAGATTTTGCCAGAGCGCTGCTTGAAGGCGTCGCCTTCAGCCTCTACGACTGCCTCCAGGTGCTGAAGAACTTCACCGACAACATGGAAGATATCGTCATCATAGGCGGCGGCGCGAAGAGCCCGCTCTGGAGCCAGATCGTCAGCGACGTCTTCGGCCTCGAGGTGAAGATGCCGGAGCATGCGGAATCCTCGTTCGGCGGCGCGCTCCTCGCCGGAGTCGGCGTCGGAGCCTTCGATAACGAAATGGAAGCCGCGCGCAAGTGCATCAGGATGAAGCGCACCTACAAGCCCGATCCTGAAAACCACGCAAAATATGAAAAAATCTTCGCGATATACAGAGAAATAGTCGAAGCCTCCGCTCCGATATGGGAGAAGCTAGCACGCATAGCGAACGACTAATTCGACGGCCAAAGATTATTTTCCAATAAACGCAGCGCCGCGCCTCCGTTTTACGGACGGCGCGGCGTTTTATATGTTCATCTCCGCAAGCTAGTAGCGGTGTTAAATAGAGGTTAAAATATAAAAATCAAGGGTTTTCGGTATTACCGAAAACCCTTGCTAAATCTGGTCGGGGCGAGAAGATTCGAACTTCCGACCTCTTGGTCCCGAACCAAGCGCGCTAACCAGACTGCGCTACGCCCCGAAAACTTTATAAAAGCCTCTCATCTCTGAGAGGCTGTATTTGCTGGTGGCGCTAACTGGACTTGAACCAGTGACCTGTCGGGTATGAACCGAATGCTCTAGCCAACTGAGCTACAGCGCCATAATTTGGTTGCGGGGATAGGATTTGAACCTATGACCTTCGGGTTATGAGCCCGACGAGCTTCCGAACTGCTCCACCCCGCGATACCAGGTGGTTGGTGCCGAGAGCGGGATTCGAACCCGCACGAGCTTGCGCCCGCAGGATTTTAAGTCCCGTGCGTCTACCATTCCGCCACCCCGGCCAACGGAGAGTATTATACCAACTTTTGATTTCTAGTCAATAGGCTAAGAAAATATTTTCCGCCTCGTTTGTAATCTCGCGCCGCTGTTTTGCTATAATAGTCTGCGGCGCGTCCGCGGCGGGTTTTTCGCGGCGCTCCGGTGCAGTTTTTCGCGCGAAAGGTGAGCGTATGAATTTATTGTATTTATTCAAGGCGATGCCTCTGCCGGTGATGGCTCTCTCTCTGCCGCTCGCGGGTGTCGTTTTCATGGCGGCAGCCATGCTTTACAGCCGTTTTCTCGCCGGGCCGCTCGGACGCAGGCCCGGCATACCGAAGATATGGTACAAGCTTCCGTTCCTGATTATCCTCGTCGCCGAGCTCGTGCTTTCTTACCGCGTGTGGGCGGGCGTCGAGCTCTCTCCGTCGCCGTTTTATTTTCTTTCGGGCGGCGGCTGGAGCGCGGCCGTCTCCGGCGAGGATTTGAAGAACGCGCAGGCTTTGCTGAAGGTCGACGCCTTCGGCGCGGTCTCCGCGATGCTGATGAGCTTCGTCGCGCTCGTCGCGGGGCTGCGCGCGCTCTCCGACAAGCGGAATCTCATAACGCCGCGCAAGGCCGCCTTCTTCCTTCTGACATGCGCGGGGATTCAGGGTATGTTCTATTCAAGCGGGCTCGCCGTGCTCTTCGTCTTTATGATGATGACTCAGGCGGGGGTGACGGGGCTTTACAGCAATTTCGCGGTCGGGGAGAAGCGCCCCGGCGGCAAGCACGTGCTCTATTACGTTTCGCGGGTCGTGCTGCTCGCGATGTTCCTCGCTGGCGCGGTGATGCTGCGGCTGGAATACGGCACCGACAATATCACGACGCTGGCCTCGCTGATAAAGAGCACGCCGTCGTCGCTCGCCGCTTTCGTGCTGATGACGGTGCCTCTGCTCTATATATTCTTCAAGCCGTCGCCGCATCTTTCGGACGCTTCGAAGATGTGCTTCTTCGGCATCAGGACGCAGGCTTCTCTCTTCGCGGCCTTCCGCGTAATTTTCTCGCTCTACGGACCGCTCGACGGCCTTCAGAAGGTTCCGGCGCTGCTCGTCATGCTGGGCTTCGCCTCGATGATAATGGCGGTAGTCTTCCAGAGCGGCGGCAAATCGCCGGTGCATTTCATGGATTCCATGATTATGTATATCAAGGGCATGGTCATCGTCACGATGGGCATCGCGGTGAGCGGCACATTCGGCGCGGAACGCGCGGCGCTCTACGGAGTGAGCGCGCTTGAGTCGATGATAGGGCTCTGGCTGATCTTCCTGCCCGTGGCCGCGGCGCTCTCTGTCGTCACGGTCTATCTCAAGCAGGAGTACGAGGGCTGCGAGCTGTGGCAGGAGGGGATGATGGCGGAGCGCGCGCCGCTCTCTCTGCTGACGCTCTTCATCGTCGTCGCGGCGCTCGCGGGGCTGCCGCCCTTTATCGGCTACAGCTCGAAGCAGCTTCTCTTCCGCTCAGCGAATTTCCTCAGCCCGTTCGTCGTGGTCGTGCTGTTCCTATTTACGGTGCTCATGCTGATGATAGGGCTGCGCTTCCTCGCGTCGCTCGCGCTCAACCGCAGGCCGCAGAAGCACGAATTCCATTTCGCGGGAGAATCGACGGTCGCTTTCCCGCTTATCCTGCTTATGCTGCTCTTTGCGGCTTCGTCCGCCGCGCCTGGGTATGTCTTTGAAAAGATGGTCTCGCCCGCTGTAGCCGCGCTGATAAACAGGACTGCGCTCGCGGGTGCCGCCGCGCCGGGCGTCGCGGACCATGTCGTGATGCCGCGCATATCCACCGGGTTCTTTACCTGGGACGTTTATAAATGGCTGTTGGTGTTCCTCGTGGCCGCCGCCGCGGGCGCGGCGGTCGTGTGCCTCTGCGCGCGCTTCGCGGGCAGCAGCACGGAGCCGGCGCGCGAGGGCGGGGAGGCCGCTTTCCCAATGTTCCCCTCCGAGCGGTTTATCGCGGCTTTCGCCGCGGTCTGCTTCCGTCCGTGGCGCAGCACGGCGGCGGGCGGGCTGTGCGGGATAGCGGCGCTCGTCCTGCTTTTCGCCGCGGCGCTGTTTGTAAGGTGATTTGATATGAGCTCCAGAATTTTTATTTCGCTCTTCCAATATTTCAACGCTTGGCTGCTTATCGCCTTCGTCGTCGCGCTTGCGGCGGTTTCTGAAAAAATATATTTCAGAGGGCTCGCGGCCTTCCGCCCGAAGGCGGCAGAAGTCGGGCGGCCCTCCGTCAACTTCGCGCGCTGGTTCCGCTCGCCCGTCGCTCTGCCCGGCGGGGCGCGCGTGCGGACAGCGCTCTTCTGTCCGGTCCTCGCCTTCGCGGCGCTGCTGACCGTCTGCGCCTGCCTGCCGGTATGCACCTACATTCCCATCATAGACAACGGCGCGGACGTCGTGCAGCTCGCGCAGTTCATGCTGCTTTCCGAGGTTTTCGTGCTCGTCTCGCTCTACGCGGCGGGGACGGAGGAGGCGCTCGAGATTGCGCGCGCCGAGATGCGGAACATGATACGCTTCCTGATACCGTTCATGGCGGCCTGCGCCTCGATAGCGGCCTATCTGATAAAGAACGGCCTCGACACCGACCCGTTCAGCTTTAATTCGTTTTCGCTCTTCGGGCAGATGCGCTCGATGTCGTGGTGCGGCGTCGCGGGAATGCTGCTTTTCATGCTCGCCGTGCTGAGCCAGGCTCCGCAGCGCGGGGCTTCGTCCGGGACGCTGCTGCTTGAGGAGGGCGAGCTTCCGGACTACGGCGGGGCGCCGCGCGGGATTCTGCAAATCTGGTCCGTCGTCAGGTCCTTCATCGTCGTCGCCGTTATGACGTACATCGTATTCCCGAGCGAGCTGATGGGGACCTTCGGCGAGTCGGCGGCCATCGCGTGGAGCGGACAGGCGGTCAACTTCGTCGTCTTCTGGCTTTCCGTCGCGGCTATGCGCGTCGCCGCAGTGCCGCTCTGCCGCGCCGTCGTGGCTGCCGTCGAGAGGCCGCTGCCGGCATACGCGCGCGGGGGCGTCGTCTACGCGCTGACTGCCGCCGCCGTGCTGCTGCTTTGGTACGAGGGCATCGTGCTTTCGATGGAGGCCGCGGCTTTCTAACGCGCGGCTCGTCTGGAACGGGAGGCGGAATTTTGGAAAAGGTCATGATAATTTCGACGGGCGGCACGATCGTCTCCGTCGACAAAGGCGGCGGGGCCGTCCCCGACGCGGAGGCCGCGAGAAGCGTCGTCGCCCCGGCGCTCGATTATCTGCGCGGACGCGGCGTCGAGTGCGAGCCGGTCGAGGCTTTCGGCTCCGCCGGGGTCGACAGCTCCGACATGTCGCCGGAGGAGTGGCTGGCCCTTTCGCGTATAATCGCGTGCGGCCAGGCGGAGGGCGTAAAAAAATTCCTCGTCGTCCACGGCACGGACACGATGGCGTTCAGCGCCGCATGGCTTTCGCTGACGGTCCGCGGCGCGGCGGTCGTCCTGACTGGCAGCCAGCGAACGCCGGGCGAGGAGGGCTTCGACGGCGCGGACAACCTGCTCGGCGCGGCGAGGCTGCTGCTCGAAACGGAGAGCGGCGTCTTCATATATTTCGCAGGAGAGAAATTCCCCGGCGCTTACGTACACAAAGAGGATTCCGGCGCGCTCTGCGCATACGTGCGCACGGGCGGCGGCGCTTCGCCGTGCTTCGGCCTGCCCGCGCAAGCTGTAGAGACGCGCGAAGCGGCGCGGAAGCTCGCCGTCGTTTACCTGCATCCGGCGTATTCCGGCGGCTTTCCGCGCGGCGCGAAGGTCCTCGTGCTCTGTGGCTATGGCTCTGGGAATATGGCGCAGCGGCTGCACGATGAGCTTGAAGCTGCATACGAAGGCGCGGAGCGTCCCGTCATAATAGCGGCGAGCTCATGCGCCAAGGGCGAAAAAAATCCGTCGCGCTACGGCGGCGTCGGAATGGCGGAGCTCGCGGGGAGAAATTTCACGGTTTTCGGCCAGGGAAGCTATTCCCTTGAGTTCCTTATTACATTATCATATTTAGCGTTATTGAGCGGCGGCGAACCCCCGGAGGAGCTTCTCGGGCGCTGCCTTGAAAAATTTTAACGAACGGGTGGAGGCTGGACTTATGGCTTCGGAGAACAAAAATCTGAATTTCATCGAAGAGATCATCACCGCGGACATCGAGAGCGGGCGCGTCAAGGAGGTCATCACGCGCTTCCCGCCGGAACCGAACGGCTACCTGCACATCGGACATGCGAAGTCGATATGCCTTAACTTCGGAACGGCGAAGGAATTCGGCGGACGCTGCAACCTGCGCTTCGACGACACGAACCCCGCAAAGGAAGAAACGGAGTACGTCGAGTCGATAATGGAGGACGTCAAGTGGCTCGGCTTTGAGTGGGCCAATCTCTGCTACGCCTCCGATTATTTCGAGCAGTTCCACAAATGGGCGATAGACCTTATCAAAGCGGGCAAGGCCTACGTCGACGACCAGAGCGCGGAAGAGATACGCACGAACCGCGGCACGCTGACTAAGCCCGGCGTCGACTCGCCGTACAGAAACCGCAGCGTCGATGAGAACCTCGACCTCTTCGCGCGCATGACCGCCGGCGAGTTCGAGGAGGGAAGCCACGTACTTCGCGCGAAGATAGACATGGCGAGCAAGAATCTCAACATGCGCGACCCCGTCATCTACAGAATACTCAAGCGCGAACATCACCGCACCGGAGCGAAATGGTGCGTCTACCCGATGTACGACTTCGCGCACGGCTACGAGGACGCCATCGAGGGCGTCACGCACTCGATATGCACGCTCGAGTTCCAGGACCACAGGCCGCTCTACGACTGGTTCATAGACAACGTCGACGTGCCGCACGTGCCGCATCAGTACGAGTTCGCGCGCCTCAACCTCACATACACCGTCATGAGCAAGCGCAAGCTGCTTGAGCTCGTGACGCTTGGCATAGTCAGCGGCTGGGATGACCCGCGCATGCCAACCATCTGCGGCTTCCGCCGCCGCGGCTACACGGCCTCGTCGATACGCCGCTTCTGCCGCGAGGTCGGCGTCGCGAAGGCCGACAGCCTCGTCGAGATAGAGCTGCTCCAGCACTGCCTGCGCGAAGAGCTCAACAAGACGGCGCTGCGCGGAATGGCTGTGCTCGACCCGGTCAAGCTCGTCATCGAGAACTGGCCCGAGGGCTTCGTAGACGAGCTCGACGCGGAGAACAACCCCGAGGACGCCTCCGCGGGCAGCCGCAAGGTCAGGATCGGCCGCGAAATATTCATCGAGCGCGGCGACTTCATGGAAGAGCCGGTCAAGGGCTTCTTCCGCCTCTCTCCGGGCAAGGAGGTGCGCCTCAAGTACGCCTACCTCGTGACCTGCACCGGCGTCGTGAAGGACGAGAACGGCAGGATTACCGAGATACGCTGCAAAGCCGACATGGACAGCCGCGGCGGCGACGCGCCCGACGGACGCAAGGTCAAGGGCACGCTGCACTGGGTCTGTGCAGGGGACGCCGTTCCCGCGACGGTCAACCTCTACGGCAACCTCTTCACGCTGCGCAACATGAACGACATGGAGGAGGGCAAGGACTATAAGGACTACCTCAACCCCGAGTCGCTGCGCGTAGCGGAGGGCGCGCTCGTCGAGCCGTCGCTCGCGAAGGCCGCGCCGCTTGACAAGTTCCAGTTCCTGCGCCACGGATATTTCTGCGCCGACACGGCGACGACGCCCGAGAAGCCCGTCTTCAACCTCACGGTCTCGCTCAAGGACTCGTGGGGCAAGGAGCAGAAGAAGCAGGGATAATTTACATCTGCGCATAAAGGAGCGGCGCGTCCGTAAAGCTTCGGGCGCGCCGCTCTTTTTATATTTTTTCGTAAATTATCAGAAGCCGCGGAGATTGAGCCTGTCGGAGAGAAGCTCGAGCGCCTTCATGCCCGCGAGCGAATTGCCCTTCGCGTCGAGCGCGGGCGAAAAAACGCCGATTCCCATGCGCCCCGGCACGACGGCGAGGATTCCGCCGGAGACGCCGCTCTTGCCGGGAAGGCCGACGCGCACGGCGAACTCGCCCGAGCCGTTGTAAAGGCCGCAGGTGCTCATGAGGCCGACGACGATGTGCGCCGTCTCGCGCTTTATGAGCCGCCGCCCCGAAACGGGCGAAAGCCCGCCCGAGGCGAACATCGCGCCTATCTGCGCGAGGCCGCCGCTTGTGCAGCGGATGCTGCAGAGCTTGAAGTAGAAATCCAAAATCGACTCCACGTCGCCGTGCAGCAGGCCGACGCTCTTCATGAAGTAGGCGAGCGCGCGGTTGCGGTCGGCGCTGCGCTTCTCCGACGCGCAGACCTTTTCGTCGAAGCCGTCGTCGCGCCCCGTTATCTCCGTGAAGAATCCGAACAGCCGCTCCGCCGAGCTCTCGCGGTAGGCGGTGTGGATGAGCGAGCAGACGGCGATGGCTCCGGCGTTCATGAACGGGTTCGACGGCTTCGAAGAGGTCATCTCGATGCGCATCAGCGAGTTGAACGAGTCGGCGCTCGGCTCCATGCCGACGTGGCGGAATACGTTCGCCGCGCCGAAGTGCTCGACCGCGAAGGCGAGCGCGAGTGTCTTCGATATCGACTGCATCGTGAAGAAGCGCTCCGTGTCGCCCGTCTCCACCGTTTCGCCGCCGGCGGGCGCGCAGCTCAGCGCGAAGAGCTCCGGCGGCGTCAGCGCGAGCTCCGGTATATAGTCCGCAGGCTTGCCGTCCGCGGACATCACGCGCGCGACGTCCATAATTTCGTCGAGAAGTCCTTTATCAAGTGCGCAGTCCTGCATTTTATGCGTTCCTCCTTCGCCGCGCGGCGGGCGATTTTTTTTATTTTTGCAAACGCAAAGCTTCTTACGATATTTTAGCAGAGAAGCCGCCGCGCGCCAAAATTCCCGCGCGCCGCCGAAAAGAGGCGCGCTTTATGGTAAAATATACTAAGCTGGATTAAAAGGCGGCGCACGACGCCGCTTTATTTTTGGAATGTTCCGCGTATCAGCGTCCCGGAGGTAATTGGATGGACCACAACTCAAAGCAGAGCAACTTATTCGAAATAAACAAAGTCATAACTCTGCCGCTCGAAGAAGAAATCAAGCAGAGCTATCTCAACTACGCGATGAGCGTCATCGTGGGGCGCGCGCTGCCCGACGCGCGCGACGGGCTGAAGCCCGTGCAGCGCCGCATACTCTACGCTATGATGGAGCTCGGCGTGCGCCACAACCAGCCGTTCAAGAAGTCGGCGCGTATTGTCGGCGAGACGATGGGTAAGTACCACCCGCACGGCGACGCGGCTATTTACGACACGATGGCGCGCCTTTCGCAGGATTTCAGCATGCGCTACACGCTCGTAGACGGCCAGGGAAACTTCGGCTCTATCGACGGAGACCCGCCGGCGGCCATGCGTTACACGGAGGCGAGGCTCCACGCGCTCGGCGAGGAGATGCTCGCCGACATCAACGAGGACACGATAGACTGGGGGCCGAACTTCGACGAGTCGCTCCAGGAGCCGCTCGTCCTCCCGTCGCGCATCCCTAACCTTCTCGTCAACGGCAGCACCGGCATCGCCGTCGGTATGGCGACGAACATGCCGCCGCACAACCTCGGCGAGGCCATCGACGTCTGCTGCGCAGTCCTCGACGACCCGGAGGTCGAGCTCGGCGAGCTGATGACGCTGATGCCCGGGCCGGACTTCCCGACCGGCGGCATAATCCTCGGGCGCGACGGCATAATCGACGCCTACCGCACGGGACGCGGAAAGATAATCGTCCGCGGCCGCGTCGAGATAGAGGAGCCGAAGAAGGGCAAGCGCGCGATACTCATCACCGAAATACCCTACATGGTCAACAAGACCAACTTCATAGAGACGATTGCGAAGGGCGCGCAGACCGGCATCATCGACGGAATTTCAGACCTGCGCGACGAATCTGACAGAAACGGCATGCGCATAGTCGTCGAGCTGCAGCGCGACGCGGACCCGAACCTCGTGCTGCGCCAGCTCTATTCGCGCACGCAGCTGCAGACGACCTTCGGCGTCATAAACCTCGCCATCGTCGACGGCGGCACGAAGGAGCTGCCGCTCAAGGACATGGTGCTGATATTCCTCAACCATCGCCGCGAGGTTGTGCGCCGCAGGACGGAGTTCCGCCTGCGCAAGGCCGAGGACAGGCGGCACATCGTCGAAGGGCTGCTCCGCGCGCTCGACGCGATAGACCGCGTAATCGCGATAATCAGAGGCTCGTCCGATGCGGCGACCGCGCGCAGCAACCTCGTATCAGAGCTCGACTTCACCGAAATCCAGGCGCAGGCAATACTCGACATGCGCCTGCAGCGCCTCACGGGGCTCGAGCGCGAAAAGCTCGACGACGAACTGGCGCAGCTCCTCATGGACATCGAGCGCTACCACAGCATTTTGTCGAGCCACGTAGTCCTCGACTCGGTCGTCAAGAGCGAGCTGCAGGAGGTCAAGGCCGCCTACAGCGACAAGCGCCGCACAGACATCGAGAACGACGTCGAAGAGGTTGCGGCGGAGGACCTCATCCCCGAAGAGGAGATCGTCGTAGCGCTGACGCGCGACGGCTACATCCGACGTATGCCGCTCCAGGACTACCGCGTGCAGCAGCGCGGCGGCAAGGGCGTCAAGGGGGTAGCTACGAAGGCCGAGGACGAAATATCGATGATAACGACGACTACGACGCACAAGACGCTCTATCTCTTCACGAGCCGCGGGCGCGTCTTCGGAGTGCGCGGCTTCTCGCTGCCGGAGCCCAAGACCGGCAAGGGTAAGCTCATCGGCACGATAGTGACGCTCGAAAAGGACGAGAAGGTCGTCGGCATGAAGGACAGCGCGCTCGAGGGCGCGAAGTTCGTATTCTTCGTCACGAAGCTCGGGACGGCGAAACGCCTGCCCGTGACGGAGCTCGAAGGGCTCACGAGGGCGGGCCGCCGCGTGCTGAGCATCGCGGACGACGACGATATAGCGCGCGTGCGCGTGACGAGCGGCAGCGACGACCTGCTGCTCACGACCGCGATGGGGCAGACCCTGCGCGTAAACGAAGAAGAATTCCGCCCGCTGGGCCGCCAGGCGCAGGGCGTGCGCGGCATCAGGCTCGACGAAGGCGACAGCGTGGTCGGCTGCGACGTGGTAGCGGAGGGGCGCGAGGTGCTCTTCATAAGCGAGCAGGGAATAGGCAAGCGCACCGCCTACGACGAATTCACGCAGCACCACCGCGCCGGATACGGCGTGCGCGCGATGAAGCTTTCGGAAAAGACCGGCAGCCTCGTCGGCGCGTGGGGCGTCCAGGAGGACGAGGACATAATAGTCATAACGAGCCGCGGCCGCATGGTGCGCATCGGCGCGAAGGAAATTTCGACGCTCAGCCGCGCCGCGACCGGCTACACGATAGTCAGCCTCGACGAAGGCGACGCCGTCGCCGACATCAGCATCGTCCGCAGGGACGAGAACGGAGACTAGCGTGAAGCTCGCCCGCGACGGCTGGCCGACGATAGCGGCGCTCGTGCTGATGATGGCGGCGGGGTGGTACGTCTCCCCGTGGATAAGCGTATGCCTCTGCGTTCCGCTCGCCTTCGTATGCTGGTTCTTCCGCGACCCGGAGCGCGAGCCGGAGCGTCCGCTGCGCGACGGGGACTTCCTTAGCCCCGCCGACGGCACGATAGTCGAGATAGAGGAGTCCGAGCACGAATACACCGGCAAGGCCGTCAAGATAGGCATATTCATGAGCGGCTTCAACGTCCACGTCAACCGCTTCCCGGTCACGGGCACCGTCGGCTACGCGAAGTACGTCCCCGGCAAAAAATGGTTCGCGATAGCGCCGAAGGCCTCGGAGATAAACGAGCGCTTTTACGTCGGCGCGGAGTCGGAGTACGGGCGTTTCGTGCTGACGCAGATAGCGGGCATCATGGCGCGGCGCATCGCTCCGCGCGTGAAGGTCGGCGACGTGGTGCGCGCCGGCGGCAGATATGGTATGATAAAGTTGGGCTCTAAGGTGGATATCTATCTGCCGCCCGTTATAAAGCCGAACGTAAACATAGGCGACAAGGTGTTCGCCGGACGCACTATTATAGGAGTGAAGAAAGATGGATAAGCACAAGCGGAAACAGGTGAGGAACATACCGTTCAGAATGATAATCCCCAACATGATAACGAGCGGCAGCGTTTTCTGCGGCGTCTCGTCAATCATACTTACGTCGCACGGCAAGCTCCTTCCCGCCGCAGCGCTTATATGCTTCGCCGTATTCTTCGACGTGATGGACGGCCGCGTCGCGCGCAGCCTCGGCGGCGGCAGCCACTTCGGCGAAGAGCTCGACAGCCTCGCGGACGCCATCAGCTTCGGCGTCGCGCCCGCATTCCTCGTCTACTCCGCCTACATCGGCCCGGATACCGGGATATGGGGGCCGCTCGCCGCGTCGTTCTTCGCGCTCTGCGGCGTTCTGCGCCTCGCGCGCTTCAACGTCACGCACGTCCCAGCGGGGCCGTTCCAGGGGCTTCCGATTCCCGCGGGCGGACTGACGCTCGCCGCTATGGTCATAGCTGGCGCTCCCGTGACGCCGCTCGTCGCGATATGCGCGATGTGCTTCATCGGCGCGCTGATGGTCAGCTCCGTGCCCTACTGCAACGCGAAGCGCCTCAACAAGCACAACGTCAACAAGGTCAAGCTCTACGGCATGACGACCTTCATCGTGCTCTGCTTCGTAGTTTTAAGGGAAAAGGCTTTCCTCGCCGTCGCTTTAATGTATATAATAAGCGGGTTGGTAAGATTCGACGGCGCCGCGTGGATAATGCTCGACGCCGAAGACGAGCGTTCCGCCGAAGACAAAGAATAACGGCAACAGGCAAGGAGTTTATATCCCGGCTTCGCTCGCGAAAGCCGGGTTTTTTATTTGCAAGGAGGAGATTTAATGAGGAAGATAATGACCGGAAACGAGGCGACGGCCCGAGGCGCGTGGGAAGCCGGGCTGCACTTCGCCGCCGCGTATCCCGGAACGCCCTCGACGGAGATTCTCGAAAACCTCGCGACTTATAAGGACGCCGGGGTCTATTCCGAGTGGGCGACTAACGAAAAGGTCGCGCTCGAAGCCGCGGCCGGCGCTTCGATAGCCGGCGCGCGCGCGCTCGCCGCGATGAAGCACGTCGGCCTCAACGTCGCGGCCGACCCGCTCTTCACGCTCGCCTACACGGGCGTCAACGGCGGCCTCGTGATAGTGTCCGCGGACGACCCGGGCCTTTTCAGCTCGCAGAACGAGCAGGACAACCGCTTCTACGCCTCGCACGCGAAGATAGCGATGGTCGAGCCCTCCGACAGCCAGGAGTGTCTCGACTACGTCAAGGAAGCCTTCGAAATTTCCGAGAAATTCGACACGCCGGTGCTTTTCCGCGTAACGACGCGCATCTGCCACAGCAAGACGCTTGTCGAGACCGGGGAGAGAATCGAGCGCGAGGTGCGTCCATACAAGAAGGACGTGACGAAATACGTCATGGCCCCCGCGAACGCGAAGCGCCGCAAGCAGATACTGACCGATCGCATCGCGGCGCTCAAGGAATACAGCGAAACGACGCCGCTCAACCGCGTCGAGCGCGGCACGGGCAAGGTAGGCATCATCACAAGCGGAATTTCCTACAACCACGCGAAGGAAGTCTTCGGCGACGAGGCCTCCTACCTCAAGCTCGGCTTCACCTGGCCGCTGCCGGAGAAGAAAATCCGCGACTTCGCCTCATCCGTCGAGACGCTCTACGTCGTAGAGGAGAACGAGCCCTACCTTGAGAACTTCGTCAAAACCCTCGGCATCGCATGCACGGGACGCGAGAAGCTTCCGTGGATTGACGAGCTGACGCCTGAGCGCGTGCGCCGCGCCTTCTTCCCCGAGTCGGAGGAGACCGGCGGCTACTCGATAGACGCGAACGTCCCGCCGCGTCCCCCCGTCCTCTGCGCGGGCTGCACGCACCGCGGATTCTTCTACGAGGTCGGCAAATACAAAGACATAGTCGTGACGGGCGACATCGGCTGCTACACGCTCGGCATCGTCCCGCCGCTCTCCGTTACCGACAGCGTCATCTGCATGGGCGCGAGCGTCTCGGGCGGCGTCGGCTTCCGCAAGGCTGTCGAGCGCGCTGGCCGCAGCGAAAAGGTCTTCGCCGTCATAGGCGACTCGACCTTCTTCCACTCCGGCATCACGGGCCTCATCGACGCGATAGTCAACAAGGCCCCGATCGTCATAAACATCCTCGACAACAGAATCACCGCGATGACCGGCCACCAGGAGAACCCCGGCACGGGCCGCACGCTCATGGGCGAGCCGACGCACCAGGTAGACCTCAAGGCGCTCTGCATGGCCTGCGGCGTCAAAGAAGAAAACATCCGCCTCATCGACCCCTATGACCTCACCGCGACGAGAGAGGCGATACGCGCCGGACACGACGCGACGGAGCCCTTCGTCATCATCACCACCTCGCCCTGCGCGCTCATCAAGGAAGTCGTCAAACGCCGCGCGAATATGAAGTGCGTCGTCGACGAGGACAAGTGCGTGAAATGCAAGCTCTGCCTCAAGGCCGGATGCCCCGCCGTCAACTTCCGCGACGGCCGCGTATATATCGACCGCGCCTCGTGCAACGGCTGCACCGTCTGCATGCAGATTTGTCCGAAACATGCCATTAAGAGGGAGGGCTAGGCGATGAAGAAAAACGATACGAAAAGCATTCTCCTTGTCGGCGTAGGCGGACAGGGCACGATACTCGCCTCGAAGATACTCTCCGAGGGGCTCGTGCGCAAAGGCTACGACGTCAAGATGTCCGAGATACACGGCATGAGCCAGCGCGGCGGCAGCGTCACGACGCACGTGCGCTACGGCTCGAAGGTCGCCTCGCCGGTCGTCCCCGAGGGCGAGGCCGACGTGCTCGTCGCCTTTGAGAAGGTCGAGGCGGCGCGCTGGCTGCAGTATCTGAAAAAAGGCGGCACGCTCGTCGTCAACGACTTCGAGATATACTCGCTGCCCGTGCTCACCGGCGCGGCGGAATATCCGCACGGCGTCACCGAAAAGCTGAAGGCCGCCGTTCCCAACACGAAGGTCTTCAACGCGGGCGAGATAGCGAGCGGCCTCGGCAACATCAAAGCGCAGAACATCGTGCTGCTCGGCGCGCTCGTCAAGGCGATGGGGCTCGAGGATCTCGACTGGGATTCCGTCCTCAAAGAGCTGATCCCCGAGAAGCTTCTCGACCTCAACCTCAAAGCCTTCCGCGCGGGGCTCGAACAGTAACTCGCACATAATTCACGGCGCGGCGCAAAAGCCGCGCCGTTTTTCTGAAAATCCGCCGCCTGCGAACAACGCGCGGGACGGCGGATTTTTTTATGCCGCGCCGCGCGTGTCCGGCGGGCGGCGCGACGCGGCGTATCTCCGCGCTGCAATGCTTCTGTAAATATCTGTATTTGCCGTGAACTTTGGTATATACTAGAATGAGAAGAGCCGCCGCGCAATTTGCGCGGGAATCCACGCGCGGAGGCGGCGGGCGAAGGGCGGTGCGCCGGTGGAAACTGCTTACATGCTTAAAGAATCGACGGTCGAGGCGGTCGCGCGCGCCGCGTCGCAGGCTGTGGACACGCCGCTCTGCGTCGCGGACGCGGGGCTGAACGTGCGGCTGCTTCTCAACGACGACGGCCAGTTCGGAAAAAGCGCCGCGTCGCTCGCAGCGTGCGCCGGCGGCGAAGCCAGAGCCGAACAGCGAGCCGCGGAGCTTTCGCTGCGCATCGTTCCGGTAGAGCGCGGCGGGCGCACGCTGTGCTATGTAATAACGCCGGATGGACGCGGCGAGGCCGCCGCCGATTATATGAAGGTGCTGATCGCGGCGGAGTGCGGACTGGACGTTGAGGAGGATGCCGCCGCGCCGGAGCGCAGGCGCACGATGCTCGTCAGCCAGCTCGCCGGCTCCGGGCGCATAGATTCAGAGGCGGAGTCGTACCTGAGCGCGCTCGGCTACCAGCGCGACGTTCCGCGCTGCGCCGTGCTCTTCGCCGCATCAGGCGGCGGGACGGAAGGCGAAGGGCCTTTCGCCGCGATAGAGCACCGTGCTGGCGAGCTTGGGCTCTTCGGCGCGCAGGATATATACGGCTGCGCCGATGCTGGGCAGATGATAGTATTCAAGGCCGCGGCGGACGAGGAACGCGCGGCCCGCACGCGAGAGATCGAGCAGACGGCGCGCCGCGTCGCTGAGCTTCTGCCCGAGGGCGCGAAGCTCTCCGTCTGCGCCGGAAGCGTCTACCCGCGCGCGGAGCTGCTGCACAACAGCTACAGCGAGGCGGCCTACCTTTATTCGAGGCGCGGCGGCATGGGCGAAAGCGGCGAGTGCCTGTTCATAGACGACTTCATATTCGAATGGCTTTTTTCAAATCTCGACGGCGCGGCGCGCAGGAGCCTGACGCGCGACATCTCGTCGGCGCTCGGCGCGGGGCGCGAAATGGCGGAGACGGCCGCGGCGCTCTCCGAGGAGGACTGCAGCCCGATACGCTGCGCCGGAGCGCTCTCCGTACACCGCAACACGATTTTGCAGCGCATGAGGAAGATGAAGGAAAACACCGCGCTCGACCCGCTGCACAGCGTGCGCGACCGCGTCGCGCTGCGCGCCTGCGTGCTGCACAGGACGAAGAAGACCGTCTGGAACGGCGGCGTCATAGTCCAGCCGGGCAGCGTCGTCAGCGACGGGCTGAAGCACCTCTCCGAGCTGCTTTACAAAAAGAGCGGCGGCAGCTTCCAGATAAACATGCACACCATCTCTACCTCTGGCGACAACTACAAGCTGCTCGGGATGCTCATGTCCGGCGCGCTGAACATAGTCGTCAGCTCCGCGATAGCGCTCTGCCCCTACACCGACAACAAGGTGTTCACGCTGCATCTTCCGTTCCTCTTCGACTCCGTGGAGGAGGCGGACTATCTTGCGCGCGAGGTGATACTTCCCGAGCTGCGCGACGGCCTCGACGAGGCGGGCATAATCTGTCCGAGCCTCTGGTCGCTCGGCTGGCGCTACATCACGTCGAGCGGCTCGCCGATACGTACGCCCGAGGACCTGCGCGGGCGGCGCATACGCATACTCGCCTCGCCGTCCATAAGAAACTGCTTCGCGCGCCTCGGAGCGGTGCCGATACAGATTTACTACAACAACATAAAGGACGCGCTCGCATCAAAGATGATAGACAGCCAGGAAAATCCCTACAAGAACATACTCGACATGGAATTCTACAAATATCAGGAATTCGTCACGGAGCTGCGCATGTGGTACAGCATGGAGGCGCTCTGCTTCTCGCAGCGGTCGTGGCTTGAGCTCGACGCTGAGAAGCAGAAGATGCTGCGCGAGGCGGTCGACGAGAGCGGCGCGTGGGTGCTCCGCCGCCAGGCCGAAAGCAACCTCGCGGCGAAGAACGAGCTGCTGCGCCTCGGCATGAAGGCAGTCGTCCCCACGGCGGAGGAGGAGGCCATGTGGCGCGCCACCGTCCGTCCGCTCTACGAGACGGAGCCGAGGCGCGACTTCCTGACGCGCATCATGAAAGCGAAGAGAAGCTATGCCGCGGGCGGACGCTGAACGGCTTTTCCGTATGGCCTGCGCCGCCTTCCCTCGCGGCGACGTCGTGCTGACGGAGGGCGGCGTCGAGACGGCGAAGACGGAGAAGCTAAGCTGCGCGCGCCCGCCGCTTTCCGCCGGGGCGCGCAAGGAGGCCGCCGTCTTCTCCGACGGAGGGAAGCTTTTCTACCGTGTGCAGCTTCCTCTGCCGCCGTCGCACATGCTCGCGCTCTATCTGCGCGCCGAAGATTATTCGAGCGCCGCGCAGCCGATGCTGATGCTCGACTCGCTCGCGCAGGCCGCCGCGCGCGGCGCGGAGGGCGAAGGCGCGGAGCGCGCGCCGCGCGGCGAGAGCCAGCTTCTGAACAACCTGCTCTACACCGACACGCAGGAGATGAAGGTCTACACCTTCCTGCTCGCCGAAGAGCAGGGGAAGAGCCTCGAGATACCGCGCGCGGTGTGCGTCGTCGCCGGAGCTCCTGCGAAGCTCGGGGAAGCGGCGCTCGCGGCCTCGCGCTTCCGCGGCGCGGGTGAGCAGGACATCTGCGGCGTGACGAGCGAGGGGCGGCTCGTTATATGCCGCTGCCTCGAAGAGGACGGGCGCTCGGTCAAGAGCCAGCTCGACGGATATCTGCGCGCGCTCGCCGAAAGGATAGAGACGCGCTGCGGCTTCCGCCCGACGGTCATGGCGGGCACCTACGCGCGCCAGCCCGAAGAATACCGGCTGAGCCTCGAGGCGGCGCTCATCGCTGGCGAGTGGGCGAAGGCATCCGGCGCGGCGGGCGGCGTTGTTTATGCGTCGGACTATATTCTCGAATACACCTTCCAGAAGACGGAGCCGGCGCGCCTGCGCCACTTCCTCGCGCCCTACGCCGAGAAACTGCGCGCGGAGCCTGAGCTCGCCGCGACGGCAGAGGCGCTCATCGCGAACGACATGAACGTGATCCTGACGGCAGAGAAGATGTATGTGCACAGAAACACAGTCACGCTGCGCGCTGCGCGCCTGCGCGAGCTGCTCGGCCTCGACCCGCTGCACAAGGACGCCGATAAATTCCTCCTGATGCTTGTCTGCGCCTACATTAGGCGATATTGCTGATTACTGCGCTGCGTTTTTCCGCATTGAGGCGCGCGAACGGATATATGTGCTCCGTGCACATTTTATTCGCCTTTTTGTTAGAAAACGGCAATATGGAAAATTTTTCACATGGCTATAGAATATATAGCGTGAGATAAAAATAGGAGCGACGGCGGAATCGCCGGTAAAAAGGCAAAAATCAGGACGGCCGGGCGTACGACGGGCGGACTGATGGTTTTATGGGCTTTCGCCCGAAATAAAAATAACGAAGGGACGTAGTAATTATGAAAAGGTTTGTCATCTCCGCAGTAATGGCCCTCATGATGGCCTCCGCGGCTTTCGCGGGACAGGCCGAGGCCGCGACGACTCTGAGACTCGGACACGTCGTCGCCGACAACAGCAGCCTTGACAAGGGGCTCGACTATTTCGCGAAGCTCGTTTCCGATAAGTCCGGCGGCGAGCTCAAAATCCAGGTCTTCCCGAACTCCTCGCTCGGCGACAACACCGCTATGATGGAGCAGCTCCAGTTCGGCTCGCTCGACATGATGGCCCCGTCGGTCGCCGCGCTCTCCGGCTTCACTCCGAGCACCGCGATCTTCGACCTGCCCTACCTCTTCAAGAACGAGGCCGCTGCTGAAGAAGTCCTCGACGGTCCTCTCGGCGACAACGTAGGCAAGGCGCTCGAACCGCAGGGCTTCTACCTCCTCGGCTGGATGACGCAGAGCTGGCGCCACCTCACCTGCAACAAAGAAGTAACGAAGCCCGCCGACGTAGCCGGCATCAAGATCCGCACGATGGACAGCAAATATCACATGGCTCACTTCAACACGCTCGGCGCTTCCGCGATACCGATGGCCATGTCCGAGCTCTACACCGCGCTTCAGCAGGGAACAATCGACGCGCAGGAGAACCCCTACACGAACATAGTCAACTCGCGCTTCTATGAAGTACAGAAGTACGTCGTCGAGACGGGCCATATCTATGACGCCTGCCCGCTCATCATCTCCACAATCACCTGGAAGAGACTCGACGATAACCAGAAGAAGATAATCAAAGAAGCCGCCGTCGAAGCGGTCAAGTGGGAGCGCGCCGAAGTCCGCAAGGACGACGATATCTTCCGCGAGCAGGTCAAGAAGAGCGGCACGACCGTCATCCAGCTCACGCCCGAGCAGCGCGCCGAGTTCCGCAAAGCGGCGCAGCCCGTCTACGACGAATTCGTGAAGGAGCAGGGACAGACTGGATCCGACGCCGTCAAGGCTGTCGAGGCCGTCAACGCCAAGCACTAATCCTTCACGCTGCGAACGATAAAACCGCATAGGTTTTTGAAGCCGCGGGGAGAGTATGGCTTCCCATGCTCTCCCCTTTGTTGTCTCAAAAAAAGGAGAATCTCATGTTAATCGACAAAAAAGCTCCGTGGTACGACAAGATAGAGATCGCGATGATAATCGTCATCTTCAGCATACTCACGGTGATTCTTTTCGTAAACGTCGTCACGCGCTTCTGCTTCCACTACACGGCGACGTGGTCGGAGCAGGCCGCGCGTTACCTCTTCGTCTGGATGACCTTCGCCGGCGTCAGCCTCGCGGGCAAGACGAGCTCGCACCTCCAGGTGACGGTCGCGAACATGGTCTTCGGCGAGGAGCGCGCGAAGACGGTGTTCCTCATCGGCGACGTCATCGTCGTCCTCTTCGGATGCCTTCTCACGTACAAAATCTTCGGCGTCATGATGCGCGTCATGTCGACGGGCCAGGTCTTCCCGGCGATGACGTGGCTGCCCTCGTGGACGCTCTACCTCTCGGGCGTGCTCGGCATGGCCGGCTTCACGCTCAGGGTCATCCAGCGCCGTTACAGATCGACCGCCGCTGCAAAGCACAAGGAGGCGTAAATTATGATAGCGTTACTCATCGGCACACTTCTGGTGCTTCTCTTCCTCACCGTTCCTATCTTCGCGGGGCTCGCCATCTCGACGCTCGCCGTCTTCATGGCCTACTTCCCCGGGCAGATGATGGACATGATGCTCGCGCAGTCGATGGTCAAGAGCTGCGACTCCTTCGCGCTGATGGCGATACCGTTCTTCATGCTCGTCGGCACGCTGATGTCGACCTCGGGCCTCGCGCAGAAGCTCGTCAAGGTTGCGGAATCTGTAACGGGCGACTCCGCGGGCGGCCTCGGCACCTCGGCCATGATAGCGAGTATGCTCTTCGCGGCCATCTCGGGCTCCGGCCCGGCGACCGCGGCGGCCATCGGCGGCATAATGATCCCCGCTATGATGAAGCAGGGCTACGGCGCTGAGTACTCTGCGACGTTGCTCGCCTCGGGCTCGACGATAGGGCCGGTCATCCCGCCGAGCATTCCTATGATCATGTACGCCGTCACGATAGGCTGCTCGACGACGACGCTCTTCATGGGCGGCGTAATCCCTGGAATAATGATGGGCCTCGGCCTTATCATCTACAACAAGCTCTACTCAAAGAAACATAACTACCGCGGCAAGCCCTCTTCCGGCGGCACGATGAAGGCCGTCCGCGAAGGACTCGGCGCTCTGCTCATGCCGGTCATCGTCCTCGGCGGTATCTACACGGGCATCTTCACGCCGACCGAGTCAGCGGTCGTCGGAGTCGTCTACTCGCTCGCGGTCAGCACCTTCATATACAAGACGCTGACCTGGGACGGCCTCAAGGAAGCCTTCGTCGACGCGGCGATAACCTCCGCGACGATAATGATCCTCTTCGGCGGCGCGAACACCTTCGGACGCATCCTGACGCTCGCCGACATTCCGAACCAGATAAGCGCCGCGATACTTTCTTTCACGGACAGCAAGGTGCTCATCATGCTGATACTGAACTTCATACTGCTCATCGTCGGCATGTTCATCGATACGAACTCTGGCGTAATACTCTTCGCGCCGATCATCGTCCCGATACTCAAGGCTCTCGGCTATCACGAAATATTCATCGGCGTCATGATGGTCGTCAACCTCTGCATCGGTATGCTCACGCCTCCTATGGGGCCGAACCTTTTCATAACGATGAAGATAGCTGGCGTTTCGCTCGAACAGGCGATGAAGCAGGTAATCGTGCAGGTCGTGATACTCTACATAGTCCTCGCGGTTATGATTCTGATTCCGGACACGGTGCTGATTCTTCCGAAAGTCTTCGGAATGATTCCATGGTAAATTTTTTGCGAGATTTCGCGACAGTTAAGGAGATAGGTTAAAATGTACTTGGCGAATGAGTTGGACGTAAACGGGCGTCTTCTGCGCGGCAACGTGCGCATGCCCGACGCGGGCGGGCCTTTCCCGACGATAGTCTTCCTCCACGGCTTCACGGTGTGGAAGACGGGGCCGCAGAGGCTTTACGAGGAGTTCGTCCGCATGGCGGTCAAAGAGGGCTTCTGCGTCGTGCGCTACGACTTCTACGGAACGGGCGAGAGCGAAGGCGAGTTCTATGAAATGACCATCGGCAGCGAGATGAACGAGACCGCCGCTATTTACAAGTGGGCGAGCGAACAGCCCTACGTCGACACGAAGAACATGTTCCTCGGCGGCCACAGCCTCGGCGCGCTTCTCGCGCTCGTCGAAGCTCCGCACATACAGCCGAAGGCGACCTTCGGATGGTCTACGGCGCTCACGATGCTCTTCCAGGCGGGACAGCGCACGCGCACGATGCGCGGGCCGACCGAGCGCGGCTGGGACATCGACGGCCTCGAGCTCTCGCGCGAATTCATGGACGAGTGCGCGGGCATGGACTTCCTCGAGATGGTGAAGGGCTACGACAAGCCGGTGCTGCTCATCCACGGAACCGGCGACGTCGACATCCCTGTCGAGAGCGCCTACGCCTTGAAGAAGGTCTACGGAGACAGCTGCGAGCTGGACATCGTCGAGGGGGCCAACCACCGTTTCCTCTCGCTGCCGTGGAAGAAGCACGCTTACGAGAAGACTCTGGAGTTCTTGAAAAATCAGCTTGACTGAGAGGGTGAGGCAATGGAGATAAAAATCCCTTACGGGAAAACGTTCCAGACGCTGAGCATTGAAGAGGGCTTCGAGCTGCTCGAGTCGAAGATTCAGGAGCTTGAGGCCGGAGCCGACGGCGGCGCGATTGTGCGCGCGGCTATGGATTCCCCGATAGGCTCGCCGAAGCTCCGCGAGCTCGCGGCGGGAAAGAAAAACGCCGTGCTCATCATAAGCGACCACACGCGCCCCGTGCCGAGCAAAGATATTGTGCCGTTCATGCTCGAGGAGCTGCGCGCGGGGACCCCGGACATCGAGATAACGATGCTCGTAGCGACCGGCTGCCACCGCGGCACGACGCCGGAGGAGCTCGTTCACAAGCTCGGCGAGGATATAGTCTCGCGCGAACACATCGTAGTCCACGACTGCGATTCATCGCCGCTCACAGACCTCGGCCCGCTGCCCTCGGGCGCGCGCCTCGTCGTCAACTCGCTCGTCGCGCAGGCCGACCTCGTCGTCTCCGAGGGCTTCATTGAGCCGCATTTCTTCGCGGGCTACTCGGGCGGGCGCAAGAGCATCCTTCCCGGCGTATGCAGCCGCGTTACGGTGCTCGGCAACCACTGCGCCGACTTCATAGACGACCCGAAGGCGCGCATGGGCGTCATCGACGGCAACCCGATCAACCGCGACATGGAGCGCGCCGCGCGCATGGCGAAGCTCGCCTATATCGTCAACGTCGTCGTCAACGAGGCGCACGAGGTAGTCGCGGCTTTCGCGGGCGACCCGATAGAGGCGCACCATGCAGGATGCGCGTACCTCGCGCGGTACTGCGAGGTGGAGCAGAAGCAAAAGGCCGATATCGTCATAACGTCGAACGGCGGCGCTCCGCTCGACCAGAACGCCTACCAGGCCGTCAAGGGGCTTACGACGGCGGCCGACGCCGCGGCGGACGGAGCCGCGCTTATAATCTGCGCCGAGTGCGCCGACGGCATCGGCGGCGACAGCTTCTACAAGGCGCTCAGCGAGTGCGCGAACCCCGAGGAGCTGCTCGAAGAGATACGCCGCGTGCCGATGGACGAAACCGTGCCCGACCAGTGGCAGTATCAGATTCTCGCGCGCATACTCGAAAAGCACCACGTCTATTTCGTCGCGCGCAAAGAGATGGAAGAAGCAGTCAACGCGATGAAGATGGAATACGCGCCCTCCCTCGAGGAGGCCTACGCGCGCGCCCGCGCGCTGAAGGGCGCTTCCGCGCGCGTCGCCGTCATCCCCAACGGAGTCTCACTGATAATCAAACAATAAAACCGCACAACAGAATATGCCGCTCCGAAAGCCCCCGCCTTTGCCGTTGCGCGGGGGTCCGGGGCGGCGTTTCCCCAAAAGGAGTGGAAACATGGCGAAACCCTTTGAAATAGACTATATATACGTCCGTTCCGTGCGTTTCGGAGAAAAATCCTCGCTCGAAAACGGCGTGCTGACGATAAACCGCGACGAGCTGCGCGCGCTCTGCGCGAGCGACCTCTTCTCGCGCCTCGACATAGAGCTCGCCGCTCCCGGCGAGAGCTGCCGCATCCTCGCGATACACGACGTTATGCAGCCGCGCTGCAAGGTCGAGCATCCCGAGGAGAGCTACCCCGGCATACTCGGCAAGCTCGCGCCCGCGGGCGAGGGAAAGACGCTCGCGCTCAAGGGCGTCGTAGTCTCCGACATCTACTACGCGAAGTGCAACATCAAATATTACCTCGACATGGGCGGACAGGCGGCGCGCTACTCGCATTTCTCGAAGCACTTCCACGTCTGCATAGACGCGGAGCCCGCAGAGGGCGTCAGCGACGCCAGCTACGCCGAGGCGCTGAAGCTCGCGTCGCTGAAGGCGAACGTCTACCTCGCGAAACTCGGCCTCGGGCAGAAGGCGGACTACTCTGAACGTTTCGAGTGGAACCCGATCGAATACAAGCCGGGCGAAAAACGTCTGCCGCGCGTCGCATATTTCGCAACGCACCTTGCCTCGCACGACACGTGGAACTTCCTCTTCTACGGGCAGAGCGCGCTCGGCTTTCTGCCGATGGTCGTGCAGCCGACCGAGATACTCGACGGCGCGATGGTATGGCGCTACTGGGAGCCGAACTACTATCTTCAGAACGAGATGTACATCAAAGAGCTGCTCAACCGCCACGGCAAAGACCTCGAGTTCGTAGGATGCGTATTCGCAAACAACGTCATGCGCCTCGACGGCAAGGAGACTATGGGCATGATAGGAGCGCGCCTCTGCCGCGACACGCTGCGCGCCGACTGCGTAGTCGTCAACAAATCCGGCATGGGCCACGCGCAGCTCGACTCCGCGCTCGCCTTCAACTGGATGGAGAAGTTCGGAATGCCCGCGATAAGCAACCAGGCCGCAGTCTCCAACTACGAGCCCGGCGACATGCTCGTAATCGCAGATCCGCGCGTAGACGCTGTGATAAGCAGCGGGCGCAACTGGGACGTCGAGCACCCGAAGGTCGACCGCCTCATCGGCGAACACGCGAACGTGCCCTGCCTGCTCGGCTACAACCCGTGGGGGCCCTTCACGCACACGACGAACTACGCGCTCTGCGGCTGCTGGTCTCAGATAGGCGACTACTTCCGGACGGCGGACGCCGACCTGGAATGGAAGTAAGGAGGGACGTTTCATGGCGGAGACATTAAGAATACTCCACTACATAAACCAGTTCTACGGAGGCATCGGCGGCGAGGACAAGGCGAGCGTCGGCCTCTCGGCCAAAGACGGCCCCGTCGGCCCCGGAATGCTGATGAAGGCGGTGCTCGCGGGACGCGGCGAAATCGTCAAGACCGTGATATGCGGCGACAACTACATCTCCGAGCATCAGGCGGAAGTCATCCCGCAGATACTCGACATAATCCGCGAGGTCAAGCCCGACCTCGTACTCGCGGGCCCCGGCTTCAACGCGGGCCGCTACGGCATAGCCTGCGCCGCGCTCACCGCGGCGGTGCAGGAACAGCTAAAAATCCCCTGCGCGACGGCGCTCTTCTCCGAGAACCCCGGCACCGACCTCTACAAGAACCGCTGCTACATCGTGCAGACCGACAATAACGCGAAGAACATGAAGGACGCGATGAGCCGCCTCGTCGAGTTCGGCCTCCGGCTCGCCTCGGGCGAGACGATACGCGACGGGCGGCAGGAGGGCTACCACGGCAGCGGCCCGGCGATAGAGATAGACTACTCGACGCCCGCATGCAAGCGCGGCGTGGACATGCTGCTCAACAAATATTACGGCAGGCCGTTCCGCACAGAGGTCGTCATGCCGAACCACGAAGAGATCCCCGTGCCTGTTCTTTCAAAGCCGCTCTCCGAGTGCCTCGTCGCGGTCGTCACCGACGGCGGCCTCGTGCCGCGCGGCAACCCCGACAGGATGCCGCCGACCAACTCGAAGAACTGGCGCTGCTATTCCTTCGCGGGACAGGAGAGCCTCAAGGCCGAGGACTACGAGGTCAGCCACCAGGGCTACAACAACGCCTTCGTGCTCCAGGACCCGAACCGCCTCGTCCCCGTCGACTGCCTGCGCGAAGAGGTCAAAAAAGGGCGCATCGGCGCGCTGCTCGACCACTACTACATGACCGCGGGCGTTATGACGCCGCTCGACATGAGCAAGAAGCTCGGCGAAGGCATAGCGCACGCGCTGCTCGAAGACCACGTCGACGCCGTGATCCTCACCTCCACCTGAGGAACGAGCTCACGCTGCGGCGCAGTGATGACCAAAGAAATACAGCGCGCGGGAATCCCCGTCGTCCACGTCACGAACCTTACGAAAATCTCCGAAGGCATAGGCGCGAACAGAATTCTTCGCGGCAACAGCGTCCTTCACGTCTTCGGCAACCCGTCGCTTCCGCACGACAAGGAAGTCGACTACCGCCGCGAGATGGTCGAAAAGGCCCTCTCGCTGCTCGAACGGAGCCCGCACGACGGCGCGCGCGCTGTCGTATCCGAATAGCGCATAATTCACGACGGAACCGTAAACCTACGAAAGCTCCGCGGACCTTCGCGTCCCGCGGAGCTTTTTAGTATGCGGCGCAAACGACGCGGAGCGGCGAATTTTTTGCTTTTTGCACAGCCGTGCAAAAGCGCGTAGTTGAATTTTTGCAGCGCGCATATTAGAGTAAGTCTATTGGATTTAGTCTGATTTCTTGCGCGGCGCGCAAAGGCCGCGAGTTACGGAGGATTGCGTTATGCTGAAAGAGGAAGAGGTCTTACAGGGATTTTTCGCGGGCGTTTGCTGCTCGATGCAGGTTTTCGGCGAGGCGGCGCGCGAACAGGGATTTGACGAAGCGACGGCGCGCAGGATAGCGTCGTGCTTCGGCTCTGGCATGGAGCATGCGGGGCTCTGCGGCTGCGTTACGGGCGCGTATATGGCGCTTGGGCTGAAGTACGGCAACGGAGCGCCCGGCGAGGCCGATAAGATAGTGCTGCTGAAAGAGAAGAAAGCTGAGTTCGAGCGGCGCTTCGCGGAGCGCTGGGGGAGCCTCGAGTGCACGAAGATGCTCGGCGGCCTCGACCCCGCGCGCCCCGAGGAGCTCAAAGCCGCGGTCGAGCGCGGCCTCTTTCAGTCCGTCTGCGCGCCCGCGGTCTGCGACGCCTGCGCGATACTGAAAGAGCTTGACGAAGAATGAGGGGCTTCATCGACGAGTGCAAGGCTAAGTGCCTCGCGGGCGAAGCGCTTTCGCGCGCGGAGATAGTCTCTCTGCTCGGCGTCGAAATCGGAAGCGCGGACGACGAATATCTGCGCGCGGCTGCTCGCGAGGCCGCGGATAAAATCGCGGGCGGCAGGGGCTACATCTGGTGCGCCGTCGGCATGGACTACGCGCCCTGCACGATGAACTGCAAGTTCTGCTCTTTCGGCGAGAAGTGGGGAATCGTGCGCGAGCCGCGCCACGTCGGGCAGGAGGAAATTTTCAGTCATGTGCGCCAGTACGCGGAGAACGGCGCGGCGTACGTCATCCTGCGCACGACGGAGTTCTACGACCTCGACCGGCTGCTCGGCTTCATCCCCGAGATACGCGCGGAGATTCCCGGCGGCTACGCTATAGTGCTGAACACGGGCGAGCTCGACGCGGCCGCGGCAGCAAAGGCGAAGGCGGCGGGCGTTTACGGCGTCTACCACGCGCTGCGGCTGCGCGAGGGGACGGACACGCCCTTCAACCCCGCGGAGCGAATCGCGACGATGAAGAACGTCTCCGCCTCCGGCATGACGCTCGTCAGCCTTGTGGAGCCGCTCGGCTGCGAGCACACGGACGAGGAAATAGCGGACAGCTTCCTGAACGCCGCCGCCTGCGGCGCGAAGATATGCGGCGCTATGGCGCGCTTCCCCGTCGAGGGCACGCCCTTCGGCTCGTCTCCGATGATAAGCGGCCCGCGCCTAGCGCACGTCGTCGCGGCGCTGCGCCTCTCGGGCGGCTCGGCGGTGCGCGACATATGCGTCCACAAGGCGACGCCCGAGGCGCTCGAAAGCGGCGCGAACGTCATGGTCGTGGAGTCCGGCGCGATACCGCGCGACTCCGACTTTTCGGAAAAGGACTGGGCCGGCGTGGACATGGCGCGCGCGAGGGAAATGCTCGCCGCCGCTGGCTACGAGATATCGCTGCCGCCCGCGCAGTAACGCGGAGGCGGCGAATAAATAAGAAACGAAAAACCGCCGGAGCGTGCATCTCTCGCGTCCCGGCGGTTTTCATATTTCTTTTGCGCCGCGCATACGCCCGCATGAAACGCGCGCGCGGCGGGCAAATTCCGCTGCTTTGAGATAAAATAAGGGCGAAGGCGGTGGTGCTGTGGCGGAGGAAAAATCCGGCGGCCTCGTTGCGGGGCGCGCCGTTGAAATATGCGCGAACATAGACGACATGACGGGCGAGGACCTCGGCGCGGCGATGGAGCTTCTGCTTTCGGCCGGGGCGCTCGACGTGTGGTTCGAGCAGATACAGATGAAGAAGAACCGTCCCGCGGTGAAGCTCTGCGCGCTCGCGCTGCCCGAGGATAAAGAGCGAATCGCGGAGCTCGTGCTGCGCCACACGACGACGCTCGGCGTGCGCATGAACGAGGTGGAGCGGCTCATGCTCGCGCGCGAGGTGCGCACGATTGAGACGCGCTTCGGAAACGTGCGCGTGAAGCGCGGGACGCTCGGCGGCGCTGTAATCAAGGAGATGCCCGAGTACGACGACGTGAGAAGGATAGCGCGCGAGACGGGGCTTTCGATGAGCGCCGTGCGCGCGGCGGTGGCGGAAGATGCGGAAATTCAGACACTTTAAGGGCGGCGAGTACGAGTTCATAGGCATAGCGCGCCACTCGGAGACCGAGGAGGAGTTCGTCGTCTACCGCCCGCTCTACAACGACAGCGGCCTTTGGATTAGGCCGAAGAAGATGTTTTTTGAAAACGTCGAGGTGAACGGCGCGCTTGTGCCGCGCTTTCAGGAGATAGAAGACGACTGGAGGGCTGACAATGAGTGAAGAAATGGCGAAACAGGTCGCCGCGCTCATACGCGGCAGGGGCGTCGCGATATTCAGCGGCGCGGGGCTCAGCACGGAGTCCGGCCTCATGGACTTCCGCTCGAAGGACGGAATATGGGCGCACGCGGACCCGACGCGGCTCGCCTCCGTCGGCGTGCTCGAGAGCAACTACGACGAATTTCTCGAATTTTACAAGGCGCGCCTCTTCGTGCCAGACGAGGTGCAGCCGAACGTCGGCCACAAGCTTATAGCCGAATGGGAAAAGCGCGGCTACGTCGACGGCGTCATAACGCAGAACGTCGACCGCCTGCACCAGAAGGCCGGCTCCGTCAACGTCTGGGAACTGCACGGAAGCCTCGAACCGGTCTACTGCCACAGCTGCGGCAGGCCCGGGGACAGAGACGACTTCCTCGCCGGAAAGCCCTGCCCGCACTGCGGAGGACACCTGCGCCCGAGCGTCGTGCTCTTCGGCGAAATGCTGCCGCAGCGCGCGCTTGAAGCCGCCGACGAGCTCAGCCGCCGTTGCCGCACCTTTATAGTGCTCGGCTCGTCGCTCGTCGTCTCTCCCGCGAATTACTTCCCGCGCGAGGCGAAGATGAACGGAGCGGAGCTCGTGATAATCAACCGCGACCCGACGCCGCTCGACGGCATGGCCGACATCGTGGTACACGAAGGCATCGGCGCGTTCCTCACCGAAGTGGAGAAGTACGTCGAGCTGCCGTAAAAGAAATGAAAAGCGCGCGCCGCCCTCGAAGCGCCGCGCATAAAGAAAAACGCATCGCGCCGCGGCGAAATGCCAGCGGCGCGCTGCGTTTATACGTTTTCCGGCGCGCCCTTCAGGAGCGCGGCTCTGGAATTTTTACAGCCTCATCTCCGGCTTCAGCGGACGCGCGAAAAGCTCCTTTATAAGCTCCTGCGGACGCTCGCCCTTGTAAAGCACGCGGTAGACCGCTTCGGCTATCGGCATCTCGACGCCGAACTTCTTGCTGTTCTCGACGACGGCGCGCACCGTGTAGGCTCCCTCCGCGACCTGCCCGAGAGACTCGACAGCCTCCTCGAAGCTCATGCCGTTGCCTATCGCGAGGCCGAGGCGGAAATTGCGCGAGAACATGCTGTAGCAGGTGACGATTAAGTCGCCGACGCCCGCGAGCCCGGAGAGCGTAAGCGGCGAAGCGCCGAGCTTCGCGCCGAAGCGCATAATCTCCGCAAGGCCGCGCGACGCGAGCGCCGCCATCGCGTTGTCTCCGAGGTCGAGCGCCTTAGCGATGCCCGCCGCGACAGCGTAGATGTTCTTCGTCGCGCCGCCGACCTCGAGGCCGATGACGTCCGTCCCCGTGTAGACGCGGAAGTTGTTGCCGCTGACGATCTCCTGCCAGCCCCTGGCCTCGTCCTCGTCAACCGAGGCGAGCGCCACCGTCGTCGGACGGCCCACTAGGACCTCCTCCGCGTGGCTCGGCCCCGAGAGCGCCGAATATTTGAGGAACGGGCAGCACTCCGCGTAAACCCTGTGAAGCAGGTCGCCCGTCGAAATCTCTATGCCTTTTGCTAAGTTGAGGATATGCCCCTCGCGTTCGCCGCGGGATGCGACCTTCTCGCAGACCTCGCGCACAAACTGCGTAGGAATCGCCATAATGTACCTGTCGGAAAAATTCAGCGCGGCGTCGAGGTCCGTCGTGCAGTTCACGCTGCGCGGCAGCTCCGTCTCGCGGAAGCAGAAATTGTTGCGCCGCGTCTCCGTAATAGCCTTCGCCTGGCTCTCGTCTATCGTCCACATGAGCGCTTCGTTGCCGAGCGACGCGAGATGCACGGCCATCGCCGTTCCGAAGCTCCCCGCGCCGAGGATAGTTATATTCATATCGCTTCCTCCGTTCACCTTCACTCGCCGCGCGCCCGCGCGGCCTCTGGACTTTTTCATTATAGCACAGCGGGGGACGAGAGCCGCCGCCGCGTCCGCGCGCGCATTGGATGCAAAAAGCCGGAGCGGCGTAATACCGCTCCGGCTCCAATGCTCCGCTCTCCCGCCCGGTTCGAGGAGCGGCTCGCTGTCTGCACATTAAACGCAACATAAGCGTTTCAACTCACGCGCCAGCAGTGGCGCGACGGATTCATATAGTACCTTAACTAAAAAACGAAACAATTATGTCGCCCCGGCAATTTTTAGTGCCCGGTGAAGCGGGGCAGGCCCGCCGGGGCCTCCGTCCCGAACGTTAGAGACAGCAGAGCGGTGATACGCTTCTCACTATGTCGCCCCTGAATGTTTTTGCGCCCGATGAAGCGGGGCGGACCCTCAGGGGCCTCCGGCATTGAACGCGAGATGGAGTTCTCTGAACAGCATATACGCTTCGTTTCTGTCTCTAACGATGAATGGATGAGATGCCAGCCTAAAAATTGCTGGCATGACATAGTTTGTGTTGTGTTGTTAAGTGACTAGAAAACGGCGGGGGAGCGCCGGGCTTCCCCGCCGTGCGCTGTTGGGAGCGCGGCTTTAGGCGAAGCGTTTACCTCTTCGCTTCTAGCTTCTTCGTAAGCTCGCGGATAAGCTCCGCGTTCTGCTTCATAATCTCTTCATTTCTGCGAAGCAGTTCCTTGTCCTTTTTCTTCTCGGCCTCAAGCTCGTCGAGCTTCGCCTGCATAGCGATGACCTGATTGCGCAGGCCGTTCATCGTCCCCGCGACCTTCGGCTTGTCGGAGGATTTGCCGACGGTGAAGCTCACGCCCGCGCGGCCCATGATGTCGCCGTCGGAGCAGAGCGACGCGCCGAGGTTGAACATCACGTTCTCGCGCGTGTAGTGGAAAACTCCGACCGCCACCGCGTACTCGTCGCGGTAGGTGCCTATCGCGGCGGAAAGCGTCGTCGGCTCGTATGGGTTATAGTCGATCGGGTGAAGCCCGGAGAGAGCCGCCGCGTGCGCTCCGACGATATTCACATCCTCGCGCAGGTCGTCCATGCGGCGGTAGATGTCGCCGCCCATCGCGTCCATACGCTGATAGGCGTCCCAGAGTGCACTGCTAAACTAATCCTGTACACGAAGGGGGTAAAAGTGAGACAAGATATAATTGTTTTCAGTACATGACAATCATATCTTGAGTCATAAGCATAGTGCTTATATGTACAGGAGGCCTGCCATGCGGTACACGAAGGAAGAACGTCTTGAGATAGGGCGAAAGGTTTATGAAGGTACAATGAGCCGTTATGAGGCTGCGGAAGCCTACGGCATCAGCGACGACACTGCAAGGGACTACATGCGCATGTATCGTGATTCCAACAGTCTGCCGCCTAAATCCTCTGGGAATAACACAGGCTGCTATGTTTACAAGCCTTCCGAAAGCCAGCCTGACATCTCAGATTATGAGTCTATGACTAAAAAAGAACTCATTATCGAGCTGATAAAAGCAAAAGTGGCTGAAGCAAGATTAAAAAAAGGCTACGAGGTGAAAGGAGATGGTCGAACAAAGGAATATATTCTTTTAGACAGCTCGAATACCAAGTAATCCTCGAACTCTCCGAATATTTTCCGGTAATCCTCCTATGCCGCGTAACCGGAATCCCCAGAAGCAGTTTCTATAACTGGAAGCGCAGCATTTTTGAACCGTCCAAGAGGGCGGTGGATTTTGCCGGAAACATAATGCTCTTTATGGAATATCATAAGAAGTACCCATCGCACGGATACAGATGGCTCAACGCGAAAATAAGGCTTGATACAGGGATAGTCCATTCCGATCCGTACGCCTATAAATGCTGCAGGGCTGCCGGTATAAAAAGCCGGACGAAACACTACCGCTATAAAAAACCAGGCAATCCGTACAGGCTGTTTCCGAACCTGCTTCTCGCCGGCCTTCCCGCATACGCGCCGATGCAGTACATAGCGAGCGACATGACGGCGTTCTGCTTCAAAGGGACGTATTACGAACTCACGCTGTACATGGACCTGTGGAACAACGAAATAGTGAGCCATGCGTTGTCTTCAAGACGCGGAGACAGGATGACATACATAAACGGTTTAGAAGGACTGATAAAAACCAGAGATAAAGAAACGGAATGGCAGACGATACTCCACACAGACCAAGGCGCGGTGTATGCCTCAAAGAAATACAACGACATATTGAAACTGAATCATATGGCGCACTCCATGTCCAGAGCGGGAACTCCTACGGACAACGCTGCGATGGAAGCGATAAACGGCTGGCTGAAAGCGGAATTGTTTACAGACTTTCACGTAACTGGCAAAGAAAGCATAGAACAGGAGATAGAAGAATACATAAAATTCTTCAACGAAGAGCGTCCCGCCTATGCGCTGGGATATATGACGCCGAAACAGTATAGGGAGGCGTATAGCGGAAACGGTAATTCTAAGAGGAAGAAGTGAAGTAAAGAGATATACCCCTATTGTACAGGATTAGAAAAATCTAATGTCCAATTTTTGTTGACTAGTGCAAAAGTGGCTGAAGCAAGATTAAAAAAAGGCTACGAGGTGAAAGGAGATGGTCGAACAAAGGAATATATTCTTTTAGACAGCTCGAATACCAAGTAATCCTCGAACTCTCCGAATATTTTCCGGTAATCCTCCTATGCCGCGTAACCGGAATCCCCAGAAGCAGCTTCTATAACTGGGAGCGCAGCCTCTTTGAACCATCCAAGAGGGCGAGAGACTTTGCCGGAAACATAATGCTCTTTATGGAATACCATAAGAAGTACCCATCGCATGGATACAGATGGCTCAACGCGAAAATAAGGCTTGATACAGGGATAGTCCATTCCGATCCGTACGCCTATAAATGCTGCAGGGCTGCCGGTATAAAAAGCCGGACGAAACACTACCGCTATAAAAAACCAGGCAATCCGTACAGGCTGTTTCCGAACCTGCTTCTCGCCGGCCTTCCCGCATACGCGCCGATGCAGTACATAGCGAGCGACATGACGGCGTTCTGCTTCAAAGGGACGTATTACGAACTCACGCTGTACATGGACCTGTGGAACAACGAGATAGTGAGCCATGCGCTGTCTTCAAGACGCGGGGACAGGATGACATACATAAACGGGCTGGAAGGACTGATAAGGAACAAAGATAAAGAAACGGAATGGCAGACGATACTCCACACAGACCAAGGCGCGGTGTATGCCTCAAAGAAATACAACGACATATTGAAACTGAATCATATGGCGCACTCCATGTCCAGAGCGGGAACTCCTACGGACAACGCTGCGATGGAAGCGATAAACGGCTGGCTGAAAGCGGAATTGTTTACAGACTTTCACGTAACTGGCAAAGAAAGCATAGAACGGGAAATAGAAGAATACATAAAATTCTTCAACGAAGAGCGTCCCGCCTATGCGCTGGGATATATGACGCCGAAACAGTATAGGGAGGCGTATAGCGGAAACGGTAATTCTAAGAGGAAGAAGTGAAGTAAAGAGATATACCCCTATTGTACAGGATTAGAAAAGTCTAATGTCCAATTTTTGTTGACTAGTGCAGCATATTTAGAGATATTTTACACAAGTTACATATTTTTGCAAGAGTTTGATTTTTCCGTTTGTCCCGTCTGCGCGTCACCTTCGTCGCGTTTCGCCGTTTTCGTCGTAGAACGCGCCGCGCAGCTTCGCGCGGATTTTCTTGACGCGCGCGGCTACGGCCTGCTGCGTTATGCCGAGGCCGCGCGCTATCTCCGCCTGCGTGAAGCCCTCGACCAGCGCCTGCGTTATGTCGAGCTCCTCGCGCGTGAGCAGGCGCTCCAGCGTTTCGCGCAGCTCCGTCTCCTCGTAGCGTTCTTCGTCTCTGCCGAGCGTCGCTTCAAGCTCCTCCGTCATCGTCTCGCCTCCGTTCGTTATCGGTTTTCTCATTCTCGCCGCCGCGTCGCGCACGTAGCCCGGAAGGTTGGTTTTGAGGTAACGCGCAAGCCAGCGTCTGTCCGGGCACCTCGGTATCAGCACGAGCAGCGCGAGGCATCCTTCCTGCACCAAATCCTCAAACTCCGCGCCGCGCCCCGCGTAACGCCAAGCGACCGAACGCACGAGCGGCGCGTATGCTTCAAGCTCCGCCTCCACGCCGCACGCCCCGCAGCACACGTCCTCGGAGCAGAGCGCGCTCCGCGGATTTTCCGTAAAGGACATGACTGTCCCCTCCTTTGGATGAAATTGCCTCCAATGGTGGGGAAGTAGCGGCGGTTTTACAAAAACGAAAAATTACGGAAGCGCGGAGAGCATGGCGTCGGCGGCAAACGCACGAAGCGGCAGGCGCGTGAGCGCGGATGAAAAATCGTCGCCGCTTCCGTCCTGCGTCTTGTGCTTTTTTCGTTTCCGTCGCGGCACGATTTTTCTTCTCCGCTCTTGAAGATTTTTGATATCGATATATAATTATCGATAGAACGGCGGTCATAATAGGACGGGGAGTGAAGGGGTATGACGTCGCGGGAAGCTAAACCTCTCAGCATTTCAAGGCAGTCTCTTCAGCGTATGCCTGTTTATCTCGAATTACTGAAAAAAATCAAGGCCGATGGCGGCGCTTATGTTTCCGCGGCTTTTCTCGCGGGGGAGCTCGGGCTTCATCCGGTGCAGGTGCGCAAGGATCTCGCCTCGGTCTCGAAGGTCGACGGCAATCCGCGCATCGGCTTCGCGCTCGACGGGCTCATCGACGATATGGAGGATTTCCTCGGCTGCAAGAACGCGCACGAGGCGGTCGTCGCGGGCGTCGGCAATCTCGGGCGCGCGCTGCTTTCTTACGGCGGCTTCGGCAGCTACGGCCTTTCGATAATCGCGGGCTTCGACACGTCGCCCGATGTCGTAGGCACGACGGTCGCGGGCAAGGAGATTTTCCACGCCTCGCGCATTTCGGAGCTCTGCTCGCGTCTCGGCGTGCATATCGGTATAATAACGGCGCCCGCGGCGGCGGCGCAAAGCGCCTGCGACGCGCTGACGGCGGGCGGCGTGCGCGCGATATGGAATTTCGCGCCCGTCCGTCTGACGCTCCCGCCGGGCGTCATTGTTACCAACGAAAATCTTGCGGCCTCGTTCGCGGCTTTGTCGGGCAGACTGAGCCAGCTGAGCCGCGGGGAGTAGGCCGCTCCGGCGCAGGCCGCCGGCGCGCAATATCCTATGCCGCGCGATTGGGGTTACGGGGGTCGCGGGGCTTCCACAAATTAAAGCGTATAGAGAGGGATGTGTATGGTGACGGAGAATTTTGACTACGCGCTCGTCGATAAGATTGTCGAAGGGCACGGCGCGCAGGCGACGGCGGTCATCGCGATACTCCAGGAGATTCAGGAGCATTACCGCTATCTGCCGCGCGAGATCTTTCCCTACCTTTCGAAGAAGCTCGGGATGCCCGAGGCGCGCATTTACAGCGTCGCGACTTTCTATGAGAATTTTTCCCTTAATCCGAAGGGAAAGTTCGTCATCAAGGTCTGCGACGGGACGGCGTGCCACGTGCGCGGCTCAATCCCGATTCTCGAGCGGGTCCGCGCGGAGCTCGGCCTGACGGACAAGAAGGTGACGACCGACGACCTCGGCTTCACGGTTGAGACGGTCTCATGCCTCGGAGCCTGCGGCCTCGCGCCGGTGCTCACGGTCAACGACGAGGTGCATCCCGCGATGACGCCGGACAAGGCGGCGGAGCTGGTCGCGGCTCTCAGGAAGGAGCTTTAATATGATTATCAAAACGCGCGAAGAGCTTCGGAAGCTGAGAGAGGAGTACGCGGCGAGCCTCGCCGGGGAAAAGAAGAAAATCCTCATCTGCGCCGGCACGGGCTGCATTTCGAGCGGCTCTCTCGTCATCTACGACGAACTCAAGAAAATTATGGAGGCGCGCGGCCTCAAGGTCGAGGTCGAGCTTGCGGAGGAGCCGCACGACGATTCCGTCGGCCTCAAAAAATCCGGATGCCACGGCTTCTGCGAGATGGGGCCGCTCGTCCGCATCGAGCCGCAGGGCTGGCTCTACGTCAAGGTGAAGCCCGCCGACTGCGAAGAGATAGTGGAGAAGACCATCATCGGCGGCGAGCATATAGAGCGCCTCGCCTATGCGAAGCACGGCGAGGTCTTCAAAAAGCAGGAAGAAATCCCGTTCTACAAGAAGCAGACGCGCCACGTGCTCGAGCACTGCGGGCACATCGACGCGACTTCAATTAAAGAATATCTCGGCATCGGCGGCTACCGCGCATTCGAGACGGCGCTGTTCGACATGGACGGCGAAGAGATCGTGCAGATGATTTCTGACTCGAACCTGCGCGGGCGCGGAGGCGGCGGCTTCCCGACCGGACGCAAGTGGAGCCAGGTGCGCCGCCAGAAGGCCGCAAACAAGTATATAGTCTGCAACGGCGACGAGGGAGACCCCGGAGCGTTCATGGACCGCTCGATAATGGAGGGCGACCCGCACCGTATGCTCGAAGGCATGATGATTGCGGGGCTCGCCTGCGGCGCGGCTAACGGATATATCTACGTGCGCGCCGAGTACCCGATGGCGGTCTCGCGCCTGCGCACGGCTATCGCGCAGGCGGAGGAGTTCGGACTGCTCGGGGATAATATTCTGGGCAGCGGCTTCTCGTTCCGCATCCACATCAACCGCGGCGCGGGCGCATTCGTCTGCGGCGAGGGCAGCGCGCTGACCGCGTCCATTGAAGGCAAGCGCGGAATGCCGCGCGTCAAGCCGCCGCGCACGGTCGAGCACGGGCTCTTCGACAGCCCGACGGTGCTGAACAACGTCGAGACCTTCGCCAACGTCCCGCTCATCATCAACAACGGCGTCGAGTGGTACAAGTCGCTCGGCCCCGAAAAAAGCCCCGGCACGAAGGCCTTCGCTCTGACCGGCAACATAGAGAACACGGGCCTCATCGAGGTGCCGATGGGCACGACGCTGCGCGAGATAGTCTTCGAGGTCGGCGGCGGCATGAGAGGCGGCGCGGACTTCAAGGCCGTCCAGATAGGCGGGCCGTCCGGCGGCTGCCTCACGGAGAAAGACCTTGACCTCCCGCTCGACTTCGACTCGCTCTCTGCGGCGGGCGCTATGATAGGCTCCGGCGGACTCGTCGTCATGGACAGCAAGACCTGCATGGTCGAGGTCGCGCGCTTCTTCATGAACTTCACGCAGAACGAATCCTGCGGAAAGTGCGTCCCCTGCCGCGGCGGCACGAAACAGATGCTCGCGATACTCGAACGCATAGTCGCGGGCGAAGGCCGCGACGGCGACATCGAGCTGCTGCTCGAGCTCGCGGACATGATTTCGCACACGGCGCTCTGCGGCCTCGGCAAGACCGCGGCCCTGCCCGTCGTCAGCACGATAAAGAACTTCCGCGATGAGTACGAGGCGCACATCTACAAAAAATACTGCCCCGTCGGAGCCTGCGCGAAGCTCAAGAGCTTCAGCATAGACCCCGAGCTCTGCAAGGGCTGCTCGAAGTGCGCGCGCGGATGCCTCGTCGGCGCGATCAGCGGAGAGATAAAGAAGCCCTTCGTCATAGACAGGGACAAATGTATCAAATGCGGAGCCTGCGTGACGGCCTGCCCGTTCCACGCGGTGAAGGAGGGATAGCCCGATGGAACAGAAAAAATATATGACGATAGACGGAATCCCCGTCGAGATAGCGGGAGAGAAAAACGTCCTCGAAGTCATACGCAAGGCGGGCATCCAGCTCCCGACCTTCTGCTACTACTCGGAATTGTCGATTTACGGCGCATGCCGCATGTGCATGGTCGAGAACAAATGGGGCGGCCTCGACGCCGCCTGCTCCACGCCGCCGAAGGAGGGCATGGAGATATGGACGAACACGGAGCGGCTGCGCAAATACCGCAAGATGATACTCGAGCTGCTGCTCGCCGACCACTGCCGCGACTGCACCACCTGCCACAACAACGGCAAATGCAAGCTTCAGGACCTCGCGATGCGCTTCAACATCGAGGGCGTGCGCTTCCCGAACGGCGCGGCCGAGCCGCGTCGCGACGACTCGTCGCTCTGCATATCGCGCGACCACAACAAGTGCATCCTCTGCGGCGACTGCGTCAGAATGTGCAATGAAATACAGAGCGTCGGCGCGATAGACTTCGCGCGCCGCGGCTCGAAGATGACGATAAGCACCGTCTTCGACATACCGATCGCCGAAAGCAACTGCGTCGGTTGCGGCCAGTGCGCCGCAGTCTGCCCGACCGGAGCGATAGTCGTCAAGAACGACACAGCGAAGGTCTGGAAAGCGCTCGACGACAAGAAGGCGCGTGTCTCCGTCCAGATAGCGCCGGCCGTGCGCGTCGCGATAGGCGAAGAGTTCGGCATAGGCGGCGGCGAGAACGCGATGGGCCGCATAGTCGCGGCGCTGCGCCGCATGGGCTTCAACGAGGTCTTCGACACCTCTACGGGAGCCGACCTCACGGTGCTCGAAGAGTCCGCCGAGTTCCTCGAGAAACTTGCGAACGGCGGAACGGACGAAATGCCGCTCTTCACCTCCTGCTGCCCCGCGTGGGTGAACTTCTGCGAGAAGAACATGCCCGAGGTCGTGCCCTACCTTTCGACCTGCCGCTCGCCGATGCAGATGTTCGCCTCCGTCATAAAGGAGAACCACAAGCATTCGCCGCGCAAGCACTACCACGTCGCCGTCATGCCCTGCACCGCGAAGAAGGCCGAGGCTGCGCGCGAGGAATTCCGCAGCGAGGCCGGCCCCGACACGGACTTCGTCATAACGACGCAGGAGCTCATACAGATGATAAAGGAATCGGGCATCGTATTCGACGAGCTCGAGCCCGAGGCCGTCGACATGCCATTCGGCACGATGAGCGGCGCGGGCGTCATCTTCGGCGTCACGGGCGGCGTCACGGAAGCGGTGCTGCGCCGTATAACCTCCGATAAATCGCCCGCGGCCCTGCGCGCGATAGCCTTCAAGGGCGTCCGCGGCGACGAGGGCGTCAAGGAGGCCGAGGTGGCCTACGGCGATCGCACGCTGAAAATAGCCGTCGTCAGCGGCCTCGGCAACGCGCGCAAAATAATCGAGAGAATCAAGGTCGGCGAGCACTACGACTTCGTCGAGGTCATGGCCTGCCCCGGCGGCTGCGTCTGCGGCGCGGGCCAGCCCTTCGCGCTGCGCGATGAAAAGGAGCTGCGCGGCAAGGGCCTCTACTCGGCCGACAGAATGTCGAGCATCAAGCGCTCCGAGGAGAACCCGCTGATGATTTCGCTCTACAACGGCCTGCTCAAGGGCAAGGTACACGAGCTGCTCCACGTCCATTACGGCGCGAAGGAGGCGGAGTAAATGGTCTCCATAAAAATCTGCAACGGAACGTCGTGCTACCTGAAAGGGGCCTACAACGTGCTCCAGTACTTCCAGCACGAGATAGAGGCGCGCGGACTGCACGATAGGATAAACCTCACGGGCTCTTTCTGCCTCGGCAACTGCGAGCACGGAGTCTCGGTCGAAATCGACGGCAAAATCTACAGCGTAGCGCCCGAGACCGCGCACAAATTCTTCGAAGAGACGGTAATGCCGCTCGTTAAGTAAGAATTTAGGCGAAAATATACAAATCAGCGCCGCCGCGTAAATTGCGGCGGCGCTTTCGTATGCGCGGAATCTCTGCGAAGTCCTAGAAAAATTCTGGATTCATGAAAGGTATGACGAGCTCGGCGGCGTTTCCGTCCGCGCCGAGCCCCCAGTAACCGCTGTATATGCCGTCGCCGAGGCCGCTCGTGAACATCGTCAGCCTGCTTCCTCCCGGCACGCGCCACGCGATGAAATCTCCGTACTCGCTCTGAACGCAGGGACGCGCCGCGGCGCTCTCCGCGAAGAGGCGCGCGAAGTAACCCTCGTAAATATTGCCCTCCGGGTTCTCTTCCTGCCATTGCTCCGCGAATGCGCGGTATTCCTCCGCCGTGCGCGCGTCTGCAAAACAGGCGAGCCCGGCGTCCACGCCGAAGAACGTCCATACGCCGGGCTGCCCGAGCTCCTCGCGCCTGCGTCCCTCCGGCATCGCTATCTCGCGGCTCACGACGGGCGCGGAGCTTATTACGAGCCGCGCCGCCGCGACGCGGATTCCCGCGACGGGCGAGCGCAGAACAGCAAGCTCCACGTCATAGCTGCCCGCCGGTATGGTGCGGTCGAGCCGCGTCTCGTACTTCGTGCCGAGATAATAGAGCGGGTCTGCGAGAACGACGCGCCCCGTCGGAAAATCCACCGCGCCCGCCGCGACGGTCGTAAGTTTTCCGCCGAAGAGGCCGCGGAAGAAATCCTCGGGATAGCTCTCCTGATTCAAAAATTTAAGATTCTTCTCAAACGCCGCCTGAAGCGGAGATTTTTCTGTTTTGTCCGCCATCGTCAGCCCTCCGTCTCCCGCGTCCGCGCGCGGATAAATTTCACGCCTAATATAGCACGCGCCGCAGGATGCGAAAACGGCCCAAAGGATTCGCCGTCCTTCGGGCCGTTCTGTGTTTTGCGAGAGCGCGCGGAGCTTAGTACTCCGTCACCTTGTTGTTGTCGGGGCCGGGCGTCGTGACGATCGCCTTGCGCGGCGTGACGCGCACTGCGCCCTTTGGCGCGAGCTTGCCGTGGAAGAGCTCTTCGCCGAGCGCCTTTATCTCTTCAAAGATTGGGCCGTCCGTGAAATATTCCGCCGTGCCCTTGACCTGATAGCCTTCGCCCGACGCGGCGTCGCAGGCGGAGATAGAGACGTTCGCGTTCGCGAGCAGGTTCTTCAGCGTAACCTTGAAAAATACGTCGCCTATGAGCAGCGTCCCGTCGTCCGCGACCTTCTTGAAGCCCACAGGCACGGCGTTCGGCTCGCCGCCGTCGCAGGTCGCGAGATACCAGAGCTGGTTTTTGAGCAGATTCACTATTTTTTCATCCATCATGTCAATTCCTCCTTAACGGCTGTGTTTCTTGGCTTGATTCAAGTATAGCGCGCGGCTTACGAAATTAAAGATATAAAGAAATTTAATAGCCGCTTATTATTTTCATAGCAGCTCGCATAAAGCGCGCGACGCGGCGTATAATCAGGGCGAAAGGGGCGATGCGCGCGATGTACAGGAGAAAGACGGAGAAGGAGGTACGCTGTCCGCTCGAGTACGGGCTGGAGCTTTTCGGCGGAAAATGGAAGTCACGCATAATATGCGTGCTCGCGCAGAAAAAGACGCTGCGCTACGGCGAGCTGCGCGCGGAGCTCGCGAACATCACGGATGCCGTGCTCTCCGCGGCGCTCAAGGAGCTACTCGACGGCGGCATGGCGCTGCGCCGCTCATACGACGAGATACCGCCGCGCGTCGAATATTCGCTGACGGACAAGGGGCGCTCCGCAGTTCCGATTCTCCAGAGCATCTGCCGCTGGTCGGCGGAGTATCACGACGGAGGCGGCGGCGGGGTGTGCCGCGGCTGTCCGGAAAATTTCGGACGGAGCGAAAATCGGTAAAATCAATGTTTTACGCGGCGCGGCTCAGTCGGGAGCTTACGCGGCAGGACGTTTTGCCGCGCGCCGCGGTTTGCCCGTAATTTCCGCGAAAGAAACAAAAGAGAAAAATATACCTAATCCCCCTTTGTAAAAAGCACGTTTCGTTGTATAATGCCCTTCGGCTTGCACAATCGGTTGCATAGCTTAGAAATCAAAGAAACGGAGCGTCTTTTTATGGCAAGAGAGCAAGTAATGAAAAAAACGGTTGAAGACAGCGAGTGGTCGCTCTCCGCAGTCCCAGCCTCTATGAAGGTGCAGGGGCTCTGGGCCGCGATGGTCGTCCTCGTCGGCTTCACATTCTTCTCGCCCAGCATGACCGCGGGCGGAAACCTCGGCATCGGGCTTAATCTTGAGAAATTCTTCTTCGCGATGGTGCTCGGCAACGCTTTCCTCGGCGTCTACTGCGGCCTGCTCGGCTACATCGGCCAGCGCACCGGGCTGACTCTCGACCTTCTCGCGCACCGCTCGTTCGGCGACAAGGGCTCGTTCCTCCCCTCCGCGCTCATCAGCTTCACGCAGATAGGCTGGTTCGGCGTCGGCGTCGCGATGTTCGCGATTCCGGTCGCGGGGCTCATCAACAACGCCGTCCCGATGTGGGCGCTCATCGTCATAACGGGCGTCGTCATGACGGTCACGGCCTACCTCGGCATCAAGGCGCTCGCCGTGCTCGGCAGCATCGCCGTGCCGCTCATCGCGGTGCTCGGCGTCTACTCCGTCAACTGGGGCATCAACGAGGTCGGCGGCTTCATGAACGTCTTCGCGCAGAATCCCGACAAGCCGCTCACGCTCGCGGCGGGCATCGCGATAGTCGTCGGCTCCTTCATCTCGGGCGGCACCGCGACGCCGAACTTCACGCGCTTCGCAAGAACGCCCTATATCGCTGTAATCGCGACGGTCGTCGCCTTCTTCGTCGGCAACTCGATAATGATGATCTTCGGCGCGGTCGGCGGCGCGGTCACGGGCGTGCCCGACATCTTCGACGTGCTTATCCTCCAGGGGCTCGCGATTCCCGCGGTGCTCACGCTCGGCCTCAACATCTGGACGACGAACAACAACGCGCTCTACACCGCGGGCCTCGGCGTCTCGAACATCACGAAGATACCGAACAAGCCGCTCGTCCTCGTCAGCGGCGCGATAGGCACGGGCCTCGCGGTATGGCTCTACTACAACTTCGTCGGCATGCTGAACCTGCTCTCCGGCATGATCCCGCCCGTCGGCGCGGTGCTCATCCTGCACTACTTCATGCACCGCGACGAGTATGAGGAGAATGCGAAGGCCGAAATCCGCGCGGTCAACATGCCCGCGATACTCGCGGTCGTCGCCGGTTCGCTCGTAGGCGTCTTCGTCACCGCCGGCATCAAACCCGTCAACTCGCTCTTCGTCGCCGCGGTCGTCTTCGTAATCGCCGACCGCCTCTGCGGGAAGCGCGGCTAAAAATTTCAGGAAAGGACTGTTCCGCAATGCTCGTAAAAAATATCTTCATCGAAAACTCAACGGAAGCGAAGGACATCCGCGTAACGGACGGCAAGTTTGAGGAAATCGCGCAGAACCTGACGCCGCGCGAAGGCGAAGAGGTCGTCGACGGCGCGGGCAAGCTCGCGATACCGCCCTTCATCGAGAGCCACGTCCACCTCGACACCTGCCTCACGGCCGGCGACCCCGTATGGAACCTTTCCGGCACGCTCTTCGAGGGCATCGAGTGCTGGAGCAAGCGCAAGGAAAAGCTCTCGAAGGAGGACGTCAAGGAGCGCGTCCGCCGCGCCGTGCGCATGCAGGCCGCGAACGGCGTCCAGCACGTCCGCACGCACGTCGACGTCACAGACCCGACGCTCGTCGCGATGGAGGCGATGATAGAGCTGCGCGAGGAGCTCAAGGACTTCGTCAACATCCAGATAGTCGCCTTCCCGCAGGAGGGCATCATGAGCTACCCGAACGGCGAGCAGCTCCTCGAAGATTCCGTCAAGATGGGCGCTGACTGCGTCGGCGCGATTCCGCACTTCGAGTTCACGCGCGAGTACGCCGTCGAGTCCGTCAACTACTGCATGAAGATAGCGGAGAAGTACGGCAAGCTCGTCGACGTCCACTGCGACGAGATAGACGACGAACAGTCGAAGGGGCTCGAGGTCCTCGCCGCGCGCGCCCTTGAGAGCGGCATGAAGGACATGGTGACGGCGAGCCACACGACGGCGATGCACAGCTACAACAACGCCTACTGCGGCAAGCTCTTCCGCCTGCTCCGCATGAGCGACATCAACTTCGTCTGCAACCCGCTCGTCAACACGCACCTCCAGGGACGCTTCGACACCTACCCGCGCCGCCGCGGCGTGACGCGCGTCAAGGAACTGCTCGCGAACGGCAACAACGTCTCGTTCGGCCACGACGACATCTTCGACCCGTGGTATCCGCTCGGAACGGGCAACATGCGCGACGTCATCTTCATGGGGCTCCACGTCTGCCAGATGATGGGCTACCAGGAGATAATGGACTCCTACCGCCTCTGCACCTACAACGCCGCGAAGACGCTGCACCTCACGGGCTACGGCATCGCCGAGGGCAACGACGCGAGCTTCATAATCCTCGACGGCGACAACTTCTACAACGCGCTCAACCGCAAGGGCGAGGTGCTGCGCTCCTACAACAAGGGCCGCCTCATCGCCTCCGCCGAGCCCGCCAAGAGAGAGATACACTTCTAACAGAAAAACGAAGCTTTGCGGCCGCGCCGGAAATTTCACGGCGCGGCCGTTTTTTGTGCATTCCGCACTCCGAACGGCGCGAGCGCCCTTCACGACTGAAAGATTTAATAAAGTCAAACCGTTTATGTAAAAGCGCGGATAAGCGCGAAAACTTCGCAAAACACCATAAAACAGAAAATATTTGGAAATAACCTGATTTGAGAAAAGCGGCACCGCTCATTACAATTTCAGCTGTAAAGAAAATTAGCACTCAATGAGTGCGAGTGCTAATACAAATCAAGCAAATTTTGCAGGAGGGGATTTTCCTATGAAACTTAAACCGCTTGGAGACAGACTCGTAGTTAAGGCGGCTCCGAATGAGGAAAAGACGAAGGGCGGACTCGTCCTTCCCGATACAGTGAAAGAGAAGCCCGTCGAGGGCGAAGTCGTCGCGGTAGGCCAGGGCAAGGTGCTCGAGAACGGCACGCGCCAGCCGATGGAAGTCAAGGTCGGCGACAAGGTCATCTACAGCAAGTACTCCGGCACCGAAGTCAAGGTCGACGACGAGACCTACCTCGTCATCGGAGAGAGAGACGTTCTCGCTATCATAGAGAAGTAAGGAATTGGAGGAATAGATTATTATGGCAAAGGTTCTGCTTTTCAAAGAAGAAGCTCGCCGCGCTATGGAGCGCGGAATCAATAAAGTCGCGGACACCGTCGGCATCACCCTCGGACCGAAGGGCCGCAACGTCGTACTCGAGAAGAAATTCGGATCGCCGACCATCACCAACGACGGCGTGACCATCGCGAAGGAAATCGAGCTCGAAGATCCGTTCGAGAACATGGGCGCGCAGCTCATCAAGGAAGTTGCTTCCAAGACCAACGACGTCGCGGGAGACGGAACCACGACCGCTACCGTCCTCGCCCGTGCGATGATCCGCGAGGGAACGAAGAACGTAGCCGCCGGCGCGAACGGCATGCAGCTCCGCAAGGGGATGGAGCTCGCGACCGAAATCGTAGTCGACGAACTCAAGAAGCAGGCCGTGCCCGTCAAAGAGCACAAGAAGATCGCCCAGGTAGCTTCCATCTCCGCCAACGACAAGAAGGTCGGCGAGCTCCTCGCCGAGGCTATGGAGAAGGTCGGCGAGGAAGGCGTCATCACCGTTGAGGACAGCAAGAGCCTCGGCACGACGCTCGAGACCGTCGAAGGCCTCCAGTTCGACAAAGGCTACCTCAGCCCCTACATGATCACCAACCCCGACCGCATGGAAGCGGTCCTCGACGACGCGAACATCCTTATCGTAGACGGCAAAATCTCCAACGTTAAGGACATGCTCCCGATACTCGAGAAGAGCGTGCAGCTCGCGAAGCCGCTCCTCATCATCGCCGAAGACGTCGAAGGCGAAGCCCTCGCGACGCTCGTCGTCAACAAGCTCCGCGGCATACTCCAGGTCGTAGCCGTCAAGGCCCCGGGCTTCGGCGACCGCAGAAAGGCTATGCTCCAGGATATAGCCATCGTCACCGGCGCGACCGTCATCAGCGAAGAAGTCGGCCGCAAGCTCGACAGCGCCGACGTAGCGGACCTCGGCCACGCGAAGAAGATCAAGGTCAGCAAGGAAGCCACGACGATAGTCGAAGGCGGCGGCGACCCGCAGGCCATCAAGGACCGCGCTGCTCAGATTAAGAAAGAGCACGCCGACTCCACCTCCGAGTACGACAAGGAGAAGCTCCAGGAGCGCCTTGCGAAGCTCGTCGGCGGCGTAGCGGTCATCCAGGTCGGCGCGGCCACCGAGACCGAGCAGAAGGAACTCAAGCTCCGCATAGAAGACGCCCTCAACTCGACCCGCGCGGCAGTTGAAGAAGGCATCGTCCCCGGCGGCGGCGTAGCGCTCGTCGGCTGCGTGAAGGCCCTCGACGCCGAGATAGCGAAACTCGAAGGCGACGTGAAGACCGGAGCCCAGATCATCCGCAAGTCGATGACCGAGCCGCTCTACCTCATCGCTCAGAACAGCGGCATGCAGGGCGACGTCATCATCGAGAAGGTCAAGACCCTCAAAGAAGGCCAGGGCCTCGACGCGACGACCGGCGAGTACGTCGATATGATCGAAGCCGGAATCATCGACCCTGTCAAGGTAACGCGCTCCGCTCTCCAGAACGCTTCCTCGATCGCGGCCATGATCCTCACCACCGACGCGGTGGTCGCGGACAAGCCCGAGAAGAAGGAGACCATGGGCGACATGGCCGGCGGCATGGGCGGAATGGGCGGCATGGACTACTAAGTCCGGGCTGCGAATCTATAACAAGCGCCAAAATAAAACGGCGCGGAGGCTGAACGGCTTCCGCGCCGTTTTTTCGTGTCGGCGCGCCGTTGACTTTTTCGCCGTTCCGCGTCATCCTCATGGCGGAGAGGGGGCTGGACGATGAAATTCCGCTACGAGGCGAAGACGCGCGGCGGCGAGAGCGCGCGCGGGGAAATAGAGGCCGCGGACGAACGCACCGCCGCGTCGCAGCTGCGCGAAAAAGGGCTGACGCCAATCGAAATTACTCCCGCGGGCGAAAAACGCGGCGCGGCGAAAATTTCATTTTCCGCGCTCTTTGCGCGCCGCGTGAAGCTTGCGGAAAAGGCGCTATTCTTCCGCGAGCTCGCGACGATGACCGAAGCGGGCGTCCCCGCCGCCGCGTCGCTGAAAATCCTATCTGAACAGAAAAGAAGCCGCCGCTTCGAAGCCGTCATATCTGACATATACGTGCGCGTAGTCGCGGGCTCTCCGCTCGCCTCGGCCTTCGCTGAGCACCCAGAATGCTTTGGCGCAGTCGTCGCCGCGCTCGTCCGCGCCGGTGAAGAATCCGGCACGCTCGACGCGAGCCTCGCGAAGATAGCCTCGTTCCTCGAAGCGCGCGAAGAGCTGCGCAGAAAAATAATCTCCGCGCTGACCTATCCCGCGCTCGTCGCCTCCGTCGCGCTCTTCTCGCTCTGCGTCATGACCGCCGTCGTAATCCCGCAGTTCGAGCGCGCCTTCCGCGGCCTCGGCGTCGAGCTGCCGCCGCTGACGCGCGCCGTATTCCGCGCCGGCGCGTGGATGGAATCGCGCTGGCCTGCGCTTCTCTTCCTTATCTTTGCGCTCGCGCTCGCCGTGAAGCTCGCGCTGCGCAGCGCGCGGCTACGCCCGCACATCGACGGCGCCATGCTGAAAATTCCTGTATTCGGCGACATGCTGCTCAAAGCCTCGCTCTCGCGCTCTTTCGGCACGATGGCTGCGTTGCTGCGCGCAGGGCTGCCCGTGCTCGCCTCGCTGCGCCTCGCCGCCTCCGCGGCAGGCAACGAAAAAATACGCGCCGCCTTCGAATCGGCGCGCGACGGCGCGGCGGCGGGGAAGGGGCTCAGCGCCGCGCTCGGCGGCTGCCCCGTATTCCCGCGTATGATCGTGCAGATGGCGGCCGTCGGCGAGGAGACTGGGCGCTCCGCGGAGATGTTTGAAAAAATAGCCGGCTGGTACGAGTCCGAGCTCTCGGAGAAGGTCAGACGGCTCAGCTCGATACTCGAGCCCGTCATGGTCGTGATAGTCGGCGCTGCGGTCGGCGTCATGGCCGTCGCGGTATTCATGCCCGTCGTCTCCGCGATAAACTCGTTCATATAAATTCCGCGCGCGCGTGAATTCTTCCTCAAAAACTGCTATCATCATAGAAGCTGCAAAACCATGCTTTCATCAAATCATAAGGATACGGAGGAATCGTCCATGAAACATACTGACGCCGCCCGCGGCCGGTCGCGGGGCTTCACCCTCGTGGAAATGCTCATCGTCATAATAATCATAGGAATACTCGCCGGAATGATGATGCTCTCGACGGGAGCCGCGACGGACAAGGCCGAGGCGACGCGGATAGTCTCCGACATGCGCAGCATGAAGACGGCCTGCGTCATGTACTACGCCGACAGCGGCGAATGGCCCGAGGCGATAAGCGCGAGCTTCGACAAATACCTCGACGTACCGGTCAGCGACAACGACGACTACTCGCTCACAACGTCGGAAAACGTCCTGTGGCTCAGCTACAAGGGCGGAAAGCTCGCCGAGGGCAACGGCGTATCGGAGCGTCTCGCCGCGATGGCGAAGGAGACAGGGCTCTACGCTTCGGCATCCGCCGAGCCCGACGACCCGGACTACAGCGGCGGCGCGGAGGTATTCATGATAGTCAAAAAATAGCGCCGCGCGCGTTTCGCCGCGCATCGCAAAATATAAAGCTGGATTTTCAAATAAATTTATGGCATACTCTAATCTGAACTTTCAACAACTGCCGGAGGTGAGGGGAATCCCCCCGCATAATGAAAAAAGAAAATAAAATCCTCATCATCGACTGCGGCTCGCAGTACACACAGCTCATCGCGCGCCGCGTGCGCGAACTCGGAGTTTACAGCGAAATACTCTTCTGGGACTCGCCCGCAGAAAAACTCGAAGCGGCTAACCCGTCAGGAATCATCCTCTCCGGCGGCCCGCGCAGCGTGCTTGACGACGACGCGCCCGCAGTGCCGGTCGAGCTCATAAAGTCCGGCGTCCCCGTGCTCGGAATATGCTACGGTATGCAGATGCTGGCCCACACCTTCGGCGGCGTCGTGGAGCGCGGCGAATCGGCGGAGTACGGACGCGCGGTCGTAGACGTCGAGGGCGGACGGCTCTTCTCGCGCTGCGGCGGAGACAAAAAGCTCGACGTATGGATGAGCCACTGGGACGAGGTCAAAGGGCTGCCCGCGGGCTTCCGCGTCACGGCGCGCAGCGAAAGCGGCGCGATGGCGGGCTTCGAGTCCGAAGACGGCATGGTGACGGCGCTCCAGTTCCACCCCGAAGTCGCACACACTCCGAAAGGACAGGAGATACTCTCAGCCTTCCTCTTCGACATCTGCGGCTGCAAGGCCGAATGGACGCTCGGCACCGAATGGATAGATCATGAAATAGAAAAAATACGCGAGAAGGTCGGCGACGGGACGGTCATCTGCGGCCTCTCCGGCGGCGTGGACTCCACCGTCTCCGCGGTAATCACGCAGCGCGCCGTCGGCGACAAGCTACACTGCATATTCGTAGACCACGGAATGCTGCGCAAGGACGAGGGCAAACAGGTCATGGAGACCTACCGCTCGCTCAACCTCAACGTGCATTACGTAGACGCGGGCGAACGCTTCCTCACCGCCCTCGCGGGAGTGACCGAGCCGGAACGCAAGCGCAAGATAATAGGCGAGCTCTTCATCCGCGTATTTGAGGAAGAGGCGCGCCGTCTCGGCGGCTCCGACTGGCTGCTCCAGGGGACGATATATCCCGACGTAGTCGAAAGCGGACACGGCGGCGGCGGAGTCATCAAAAGCCACCACAACGTCGGCGGTCTGCCAGACGACATGAAGATGGGGCTGCTCGAGCCGCTGCGCGACCTCTTCAAAGACGAAGTGCGCCGCGTCGGAAAAGTCCTGGGCATCGCGCCGCACTTCCTTGAGCGCCACCCGTTCCCCGGCCCCGGCCTAGCCGTCCGCTGCCTCGGAGAGCTCAAAAAAGAACGCCTCGACATCCTGCGCGAAGCCGACGCGATATTCATCGAAGAAATCCGCAGAGCGGGCCTCTACAACGACATCTGGCAGGCCTTCTGCGCGCTGCTGCCCGTCCGCAGCGTCGGCGTAGTCGGCGACGTGCGCACCTACGGCGAAACAATCGCCCTCCGCGCCGTTTCCTCGCTCGACGCCATGACCGCCGAATGGGTCCGCCTCCCCTACGACCTCCTCGACACAGTAGCCCGCCGCATCTGCAACGAAGTCCCGCAGGTGAACCGCGTAGTCCTCGACGTAACCTCCAAGCCGCCGGCAACGATTGAGTGGGAGTAACGCCGCGCGCGAGCGATTAAGGATATCGATAAAAGTCTTACACGAAGATAAAAATTAAATTTTTGCGGCGCGGCCTCCTTTTTTCGGAAGGCCGCGCTTTTTGCGAAACGAAGGTAAGTCAATGAAGCGCTTCATAATTTATATAGCGGGGCTGAATCTTATCGCCGCCGCAGTCGTTCTGAACATACGCTACGATTTGGGCGTAGCGGCGTTCAGCTCCGTGATGTACGCCGTTGCGGAAATTTATCACATTTCGATCGGGGCCGCTACGATTATATGTTATCTGATTTTCGTCTCTATGCAGTGCGTATTGTCGAAGAGGATAACGCTGACGTACGCGCTTGAGATTCCGCTGTCGTTCGCTTTCGGGCTGCTGACGGATTTTTACGACTTCCTCATACCGGACTTCAGTCTCGCTCTCGTCCCCGGCGCGCTATGCTTTTTCCTGACGATGTTCGTCACCGCGCTCGGCGTTTTTCTGTGCGTCAAAAGCAGGCTGATTCTTACGCCTGTCGAGGGAATCGTGCAGACCATTTCCGACGTCTTCAAATTTCCGTTTTCGATGGTGAAGAACGTCTGCGACGTTTCGCTGGTCGCGATAAGCGCCCTTCTGTGCATCGCCTACGGCGCGCCGTTTTACGGCATCGGCGCCGGCACCGTGCTCTCCGCGTTTGCGATAGGGCGCATCATAAAAATTTACGAAAGGGCGGACGCTTCGCTGCGGCTTGGGGCAGGGACGCATTGACGCCGCGGAGCGGTCAAGAATATCGGCTGTACGGATAGCCCAATATCGCGCGACGTGATAGGATATATTATGGAAGGGGTTGTGTTTGTTTATGGCCGAATCCGAGAATAAGAAGGCCTCCGTGCGGAGGCGGCTGAAGAGAAAGCCGGAGCTGACTGTCTGCCCGCTCGGTGGGATGGGGGAGATCGGGAAGAATCTCACCGTTTTCCGCTGCGGCGACGATTTTATAATCGTAGACTGCGGGCTGAAGTTTCCCGAGGAAGATATGCTCGGGATTGATTTCGTCATCCCGGACATTGAATATCTGATAGAGAATAAATCGAAGATAAAGGCTATTTTTATAACGCACGGTCACGAGGACCACATCGGCGCGCTGCCTTTCGTGCTGCCCCGGCTCGACGTGCCGGTCTACTGCTCGCGGCTCGCGGGCGGGCTTATCGAGAACAAGATGGTGGACGCGCGGACGGGCTACGCGCCCGATTACCGTTACGTCTGCCCGGGCGACAGGGTGACGGCGGGATGCTTCGAGGTTGAGTTCATTCAGCTCTGCCATTCGATTCCCGACGCCTTCGCGCTCGCCATTCACACGCCGCTCGGCGTCATAGTCCACACAGGAGATTTCAAATTCGACCCGACGCCCGCTGACGGCAACAGGCCAGACTACAGCACTCTCGCGCGCCTCGGGGACGAGGGCGTGCTGCTGCTGATGTCCGACTCGACGAACGTCGAGCGTCCCGGCTCCACGCCGTCGGAGAAAGTCATCGGGCAGACCTTTGAGCGTTTCTTCCGCCTCTATAAGGACAGGCGCATCGTCATTGCTACCTTTGCGAGCAATCTCAACAGGACGCAGATGATTCTCGCGACTGCGGCGCGCTTCAACCGCAAGGCTGTACTCGTCGGCCGCAGCATGACGGCGAACGTCGAGCTCGCGGCGCAGCTCGGCTACCTCGACGTGCCCGACGGCCTTATCGTTTCGGCGCAGGAGGCGGAGCATATGCCGGACAACCACGTCGTCGTGCTGACGACTGGGAGTCAGGGCGAGCCGTTCTCCGGCCTTGTGCTTATGAGCCGCGGCGCGCACCGCCAGGTGAAGCTCGGGCCGAAGGATTTGGTAATAATCTCCGCGACGCCGATTCCCGGCAACGAGAAGCTCGTGAGCCAGACGGTGAACAGGCTCTTCGCCTGCGGCGCGGAGGTCATCTACGAGCGCGAGGAGAAAATTCACGTCTCGGGCCACGCCTCGCGCAACGAGCTTATGCTGATGTTCAGCCTGACGAGGCCGAAGTTCTTCGTGCCGTGCCACGGCGAGTACCGCCATCTTGTGCGCCACGCGCAGCTTGCGCGCGAGATGGGCGTAGCTGCGAAGAACGTCTTTATTTTGCAGAACGGCGACCAGCTTCGCTTCAGCGGGCAGCGCGCGGAGATGATAGGGCGCGTGCAGGCCGGGCCTGTGCTCATCGACGGCGTAGTGCTCGGCGAGTTCGAGGGCAGCATTCTGCGCGAGCGGCGCGAAATGGCGGAGAACGGCCTCGTCGTCGTCTCCGTCGTGCTCGACGCTTCGATGAAGCCCGCGGCGCCGGTGCAGATACAGACGCGCGGAAGCGTATATTCTGCGGACGACGGAAGCACCTTCGGCGAGCTTGAAAGCGCCGTGCTGACCGCTGTCGCGCAGTTCGCGCGCACGCCCGGCGCGAAGCGCGAGACACTGCCGACGGAGATACGCAAGCGGATACGCGAGGTTTTCTCGAAGAGTTCGCGCAATTATCCGACCATCATACCGCTTATAACGTATATTTAAGGCGCGGAAGGATATATAATTTTTACCGGCTTCGCCGCGCCGTATCTTCCGCGCGCTGGCGGCGGTGCGCGCCGCTCTTTTGCGGCGGGGCGCAAAATTTAGGAACATGAGGTAAAAACTGCAAATGAATACGGATACGATCATTCTCGGCCTCGTACAGGGCTTTACGGAATTTCTGCCGGTCAGCAGCTCGGGCCATCTCGCGCTCGCAAAGATATTCCTCGGCATGGAGATGCCGCCGCTCAACTACGACCTTGTGCTGCACGTCTCGACGACGCTTGCGACGATAATTTTCTTCTTCCCGGATATATGCTCGCTCTTCGTCGAATGGTGCAAAGGCTTCGGCGGCGGCGCGGCGCGCAGCAAGCCCGGCTGGAGCATAGGCTGGGCCGTCGCTCTCGGCACCTGCGTCACTGGGGCCATCGGCATGTCGATCAAGGATTTTTCCGAGGCCGCGTCGCTCAATTCGCTGATCGTCGGAATATGCCTGCTGATAACGGGCGTCATGCTGCTGCTCTCGCGTTATATACGCGGCGGCGGCGACAAGGTCACGCTGAAAAACGGCCTCATCGTCGGCGTAATTCAGGGCATCGCGGTGATGCCAGGCATTTCGCGCTCCGGCTCGACCATCATCGCGGGGCTCGCCTCGGGGCTTTCCAAAGAAGAAGCTTTCCGCTTTTCGTTCCTTCTTTCCATACCTGCGATAATTGGCGCTACCTGCGTCCAGGCCCTTGAGTTCGGCGGCTGGGACAGCTTCGTCTCCACGCTGCCGGAGGGATGGCTCGTCGGCGCGGTCTGCTCGTTCGCGAGCGGCCTTCTGTCGCTCTTCCTTTTGAAACGGCTCGTCATCGCCTCAAAGTGGTGGTACTTCGGCGTCTACTGCCTCGCGGTCGGCGGCCTGTCCGTAATTTTGACCTGCATGGGAGGATGGTAATATGGCTCTCGTAAAAAGCGCTTCGCTCCGCTGGGGCGTGATTTTCCTCTGCATGATACTCGGCACGTGGCTCGGCCTCTTTCTCCAGAGGTTTTCCGCCACGTCGCTGCTTTTTTCCAACATCGTTGACTTCACGGTGGACGTGCGCGAGATAGACCTGCTGATGCTGCGGCTCGGCTTTCTCTTTGCGCTGAAGCTGAACCTCGGCACGCTCATCGGCGCGATATGCGGGATAGTGATAACAAGATGATAAAGAACATAGTCCTCGCCTCGGGCAGTCCGAGGCGGCACGAGCTTCTCGCCGGGCTCGGCTGGGAGTTCCGCGTCGAGCCGTCGCTTATAACGGAGACGAAGCCGGAGGGCGAAACGCCCGCGCATCTCGTCAAACGCCTCGCCTTTGAGAAGGCCTCGGAGGTTGCTGGACGCTTTCCAGGAAACTGGGTCGTCGGGGCAGACACCGTGGTCGCGATAGACGGAATGATTCTCGGCAAGCCGAAGGACGAGGCGGAGGCGAAGTCCATGCTGCGCCGCCTCGCTGGCGCGACTCACTCTGTGTTCACGGGCGTCGCGCTCATAGCGCCGGACGGCAGAAGCTTGTCGGAGACGGACGAAACGAAGGTGACCTTCCGTCCGCTGAGCGACGAGGAAATTTCCGCCTACGTCGCATGTGGCGAGAGCATGGACAAGGCCGGAGCCTACGCGATACAGGGGCGCGGCACTTTGCTCGCCTCTCGGATCGAGGGCTGCTATTTCAACGTCGTCGGCCTTCCGCTGTTCCTGCTGAGCCGCATGTTCGCCTCTATGGGCGCGCCGCTTTCCGCGCAGTGGGGGAATGAATGATGAAGAGCATCAACCGGCGCAGCCTTTTGTACTTCGCGCTCGCCGTCGCCGCGGCGCTCGCGCTTTACGGCCTTTCCGCGCGCTTGGCCGCAGAGGGCGGCGGCAAGACGGCGGCCTTCGTCACCGACAGCCGCGAGATTTTCTCGCTCGCCTACCAGAGCGGCAAAACGCCCGCCGACGTATGGCGCGAGGTAAACGCGCTCGGCGTCGCCGGAGCCGCGGTCTCCGAGTTCACCGGCGACGAGCTCGCTATGTATTCCAGCCTCGGCGTGCGCTTCGGTCCGGCGGCTGTGTTTACGGCGAAGCTGAACGCGGACGCGGCGCGCGCCGTGCTCTGCTGGAGCAAGAACTCGCCATACGGCGCGCAGCTACGCTCGTACCTCGAGCGCAAGCTTCCGAACGTCGGCTTCGTCGAGGCGAGCGGCAACGTTTACGCGCTTCTGCCGGGAACGGTGGAGGAGTTCAAATCCTCTGCGCTCGTCCCGGATTTCTCGGCGCTTGAATTCTGCCGCGCCAACGGCGCAGATGCGCTCTTCCGTCCTGGCCCCTGCACGCCGTCCTCCGGCGCGGACGTCGCCGAGGCCCTCGACTGGCTCACCAACGAATATCCTCAGATTAAAAATATAATCCCCGCCGGCGCGATACTCGCCGGTTATCCCGACGTGCGTCCGCTGGCCGCGGTCATGAAGGCGAAGGGGATAACACTGTCGCAGGTCGAATTCGTGCGGCAGATAGGCGTCCCCGCGCTCGCGCGGAATCTCGGAAGCCTCGTCGTGCCGATGCACAGCCTCACGAAAGAGGAGATAATCTCGCGCAGCATCAGCCGCCCGACGATTGTCGACCGCTACGTGCGCGCGGTGCACGAGCGCTCGATACGCCTCGTCATGGTGCATCCGTACGATTTGCAGATGGGCGGACGGCTCGACATATTCCTGAAGGACCTCGGCGAATATAAGGCGGCGCTCGAAGCGCGCGGCTACGCGCTTGGATGGCCGAAGCCGCTGCCCGTGTGGCCCGCGCCGCTCGCGGGGGCCTTTGCCTGCGGGATATGCTTTGTCTTTACGCTCTGGTTCTACGGTTCGCGGATGAACGGCAGCGAAAAGCTTTCCGTGCCGCTCTCCTCGGCGCTGGCGCTCTTCGCGGCCTCGGCGGCGCTCGGCGGCGCGCTCTGGTATTCGTCCGCCGCGGCGCGGCTCGCGGGCGGCCTCTGCGGGGCGCTCGTCGCGACCGAAGCGGCGCTCTGCGCGCTTGAAAGCGCCCACAGCCGCGTGCGCGGAGCCGTTCTCGCGCTGCTGACCGTCGTCGCGGGCGGGCTGTCGATAGCGTCTTTCTACGGAACGTCGGCCGCGGCGCTGCGCCTCACGCCCTTCTCGGGCGTCAAGCTGACGCTGCTGCTGCCGCTGATTCTTATTTTCGCGCACGATATGAAACGCCGCGTCCACCCGGAGGGCTTCCTCGAGGTCATGCGCCGCTCGCCGCTATGGACGGAGCTCGCGCTGCTCGGCGTCGTGATGCTCGGCGCGCTCGTGATGGCGCTGCGCAGCGGCAACGTCTCGAACGTCCCGGGCTGGGAGGTCGCCTTCCGCGATTTCGTAGAGAATATGCTCATAGTGCGGCCGCGCACGAAGGAGTTCATGATAGGCTATCCGGCGCTCGTCATATACTGGTTCACGGTGCGCAAGGGGCTGATTCCTTATTACCGCGAGGTGCTGCGGCTCGCCGCGGCGCTCGCCTTCTGCTCGGCGGTCAACACCTTCTGCCATTTCCACACGCCGCTCTATCTGAGCGTGATACGCACGCTCAACGGCTGGTGGCTCGGCCTGCTGATAGGCGTCGTCTGCGCGGCGGCGCTTGGGCTGGCGCTGCCGAGGCTTAAACGCGCGGCTGGCGTCCGGCTGTAGGGGAAACGTTCACGGCGTTGAAAAAAGAGTTCGACGTACTTCTTCTAGGATATTACGGCTTCGGCAACCTCGGCGACGAGCTTCTCTGCGAAGCGTCGCTGAGGCTGCTTGCTTCGTGCGGCGTGCCGAAGGAGCGCGTCGCGCTGCTTTCCGCCGCTCCGCGCGAGAGCGAAGAAAGATACGGCGTCCGCGCCTTTAACCGCTGGAGCCTGCGCGAGATAGGGCGCGCATGCGCCGCTAGCCGCAGCCTGCTGCTCGGCGGCGGCGGGCTTTTCCAGGATTCGACGAGCGCGCGCTCCTGCGTCTACTACTACGCCGCTGTGCGTATAGCGCGGCTGCTCGGCCTCAGAGTCTGGGCGGAGGGGCAGTCGGTGGGGCCGCTGCGCCGCGGGCTGTCTCGCGCGCTGACGCGCTGGGCCTTCGGCTCATGCGTCCACACCGGCGTGCGCGACGAAAGCTCGCGCGATATTCTCGGCTCTATGGGAATCGGCGCAGCGCTCGCTCCCGACCTTGTGACGTCGCTGCCCGTGCCGCGCGCGGAGGGCGGCGGGAATTTCCTGCTCTTCAACGCGCGTCCCGGATACCGCGCGCTCGCGGAGAAAGCTGCGGCGGGCTGCATGAAGCTTGCGAAAAGCTCCGGGCTCGAGGTCGCGGGCATAGCCCTGTCGCGCGAGGACGAGGCCGAACTTGCGAGCCTCGCGTCGGCGGGGCTCATAAAGCTTTCGGACATTACGCTTGTTTCGTCGAAGGAAGATTTTTCGCGCGCCGCGCGCCGCGCTTGCGGCGCTGTCGGCATGCGGCTCCATTTTCTTATACTTTCCGCGCTTTCGGGCCTTCCGCTCGCCGGCTGCGCCTATGATCCTAAGGTCGCGGGGCTTTGTATGCGTTATAATATTGCTTTGACAGACGGCGGCGAGACGACGCTTTCCGCTCCGCCATCCGCGGAGCTTGCGGCGGCGGAGGCCGCGTCGGTCGCTAGAGTTTTTGCGGAAGGACTGCGGGCGGCCCGCTGTGAAATCAATGGATGATAAAAGAATCGAAGAACTGAAAAATATATCCGCCGAGGTGCGCAAGGACGTGCTGCGCATGGTCGGCATGGCGCGCTCCGGGCCTTACGAGACGCCGCTCGCGATCGCGAGCCTGCTCGTCTACCTCTACTGGGAGGAGCTCGCGCTCATCCCGTCGGAGCCGCGGCGTGAGGACAGGGACCGCTTCGTCCTCGGAATGCCGCGCGCCGTCCCCGCGCTCTACGCGGCGCTCGCGCGGCGCGGATTTTTTGAGCGCGAGCATCTTTGGCACTACAGGCGTCTCGGCGCGATGCTGCAGGCGCTGCCGGACTTCCGGCGCATACCGGGGCTCGACGCCCCGTGCCTGACGGTGCAGCCGTCGCTCGCGACCGCCGCGGCGCTCGCGGAGGGGCTTGCGCGCCGCAGCTTCAGGCCGCGCGTCGTCTTTCTCGTCTCGGAGAGGGCTTTCCGTTCCGAGGAATTTGCGGAGGAGGCCGCGCGTGTCGCGGGCGAGCCGCTTCCGAACCTTTTCATGATAGTCGCGTCAAAGGAGGGCTTCGAGCTCCCGCGCCGCGCCTGCTCCGGCTGGGACTGCCGCGAGGCAGCGGCCGACGACTTCGCGTCGCTTGAAAGCGCCTGCGCCTCGTTCGACTTCTCGTCCGGCGGGCCGAAGGCGCTCTTCGCGGCGGCACGCGGCGGCTCCGGCCTCTCGCTCTTCGGAGAGGAGCCTGTGGACGGCGGACATTCCCTCAGCCTCGGTGAGCTCGACCAGGCGCTTGAAGAATTGGAGGTAAGATCCAATGAACATAAATAAACCGGTCTCGACCTTCGAGGCCTTCTGCGGCATAATAGCGGACCGCGCGCGCACGAACGGCGACTTCGCTCTGCTTCTGACGGAGAGCGTGCCGGAGTGCGCGGAGCTCGCCGCGATACCCGAAGATAAGATTGTTATGAGAGACGCTCCGGCCCACTCGGCGCTGCTGCGCGCCGCGGGGCTCGCGCTATCCGGCGCGAAGCCCTGGGTGCTCGGACGCAGCCTCGAACTCATGGGCGGCAGCTACGCTCACATACGCGAGGCGGTCGCCATGCCGGCCCTGCCCGTCCGCATCGCCGCGATGGACGGCGGCCTTTCGAGCGCAAGCGACGGCTCGGCGAAGCAGCTATTCTCCGACCTCGCGCTTGCAAGGACGATACCGGGGATGCACCTTTTCGTCCCCTCCGACGCCGTCTCGCTGAAAGGAATAATAGAAGAAGGCGGCGCGCCGCTTTATATGCGCCTCGGGCGCACGCCGCTGCCCGAGCTGGAGAACCCCGCCGGAGAGATATTCAAGCTCGGCGGCGCGCGCATACTGCGCTCCGGCACGGACGTGACGATATGCGCCTGCGGCATTATGGTGAGCCGCGCGCTCGAGGCCGCGGAGCGGCTCGAACGGCAGAATATCAGCGCCGAGGTGATCGACTGCTACTGCCTCAAGCCCTTCCCCGAGCAGGCGCTGCTCTCGTCAGTCCGCAGGACGGGCTGCTGCGTCGTTGCGGAGGTCCACAGCGGCATCGGCGGCCTTTTCGGCGCGGCGGCGGAATGCCTCGGACGCACCTATCCCGTGCCGCTCCGCTCCGTCTCCGTCCCCGACGAGTTCATCAACAGCGGTACGCCGGACGAGCTGCGCGAGTACTACGGCCTGACGCATAAGGAAATCGTCGACGCGGCGGCGCAGGCGTGGGCGCTGCGCAGGAGGTAGCGGCATGGACATAAGATTTTCCGGCGTCTCCAAAATTTTCGAGCCCGACATAGTGGCGCTTGAGGACGTATACCTCGACATAGAGAGCGGGGAGTTCGTCTACCTCATCGGAGAGACGGGCTCCGGCAAGACGACGCTGATGCGCTGCATCTTCCGCGAGGTCGTCCCGACGCGCGGGCATATCAGCGTCGGCGGCCACGCGCTGCGAAAGATGGGGCGTTTCGAGCTCGCGATGTACCGGCGCGACATAGGCGTGGTCTTCCAGGACTTCTGCCTGCTGCCGACGATGACGGCCTTCGAGAACGTCGCCTTCGTACTCGAGGTCATGGGTGTGCCGTCGCGCGAGATAAGCGAGCGCGTCGAGGACGCTCTGAAGACCGTCGGGATATGGCGGCGCAGAATGCTCTACCCGCCGCAGATGTCGGGCGGCGAGCAGCAGCGCCTCGCGATAGCCCGCGCGATAGTCAACGAGCCGTCGCTCATCCTTGCGGACGAGCCGACCGGCAACCTCGACAACCACACTGCGGACGAGATAATGCAGCTTCTTCTTGAAATCAACGCCGCGGGCACGACTGTGCTCATGGCGACGCACAACCAATTCCTCGTGGACACATACAGGCACCGCGTAGTCGAGATACGGCGCGGGCGCATCATACGCGACGAGAAGGACGGAGGCTACGAAGGCGATGGCGCGTATTAAATATATAATGCGGGACGGATGGCGCCTGATATGGCGTCACTTCGGAATGAGCCTTCTCACGATATTCACGGCGATGGCGGTATTCTTCGTCGTCGGCGCGACGATGCTCTTCATCCTCAACATGCGCAGCGTCATAGCGAATATGGAAAACCAGCTCTCGATACAGGCCTACCTCAAGGCCGACGCCGAACTCGAAAAGACCGCGGCCGCGGTGCGCGGCATACGCGGCGTCGAAAGCGTGACGATGATTACGAAGGAGACGGCGCTCGAACGGCTGCGCGCGCGCCTCGGCAACCAGGCCGACGCGGTGATGCTGCTCGGGGAGAACCCGCTGCCCGCGAGCCTCGAGATACACGTCGCTAAGGCCTCGCAGGTCGCGGACGTTGCGAGCCGCCTCACGTCCGTCAAGGAAATCGAGGACATCGTCTACGCGGGACACGTCGCGGAGAAGCTGACGCGCCTCTCGTCGTTCGTCGAAAAGTTCTCGATAATCATGCTCGCCGTCGCGCTCACTGCGAGCGGCGTCGTGCTCTTCAACACGATACGCATATCCGTCTACTCGCGCGCGCAGGAGATCGACGTGATGATGAAGGTCGGCGCGACTTCGACCTACGTCGCCTTCCCGTTCGTGATACAGGGCTTCATCCTCGGCTTCTTCGGCGCGCTCGCGGCCTCGACCGCGCTCGGCTACTCCTACCTCAGCGCGCTCGAACGGCTGCGCGACATGCTGCCGTTCATCGCGTTCATCGAGTCGAAGCGGCTGCTCGCGAACCTCTTCATCATGCTTATCTGCTGCGGCGCGGTCGTCAGCCTCATAGCGAGCCTGATAGCGGTCGAAAAATTCATCAGAAAGGCCTCGAAGCCGCTCTAGCGCGGCGACCGGGACGGTGGTGAAAGCCATGGCGGCAGTCAGAAGGACAATAGCGGCGCTCGCGATATGCGCGCTTCTCTGCGCCTGCGGCGGAGCCTTCGCCGCGGCGAAGCAATCCGACATCGACGCGCAGATAAAACAGCAGGAGCGCGAATTCGAGAAGATACAGAAACAGATATCACAGAACCAGAAAAAGCTGACCGAGACGGCGAAGCGCGAAAAGAGCGTAGCGAACCAGCTCAACAAGCTGAGCCAGCGGATAACGGTCACGCAGCAGCGCGTCAACATCGTGAGCCTGAAGATGCAGAAGGTCAAGAAAAACATCTTCACGCTCGACGCCGACATAAAAAAGATGAACAAGGACATCGCCGCGGCGCAGGAGATACTCAAGAAGCGCATGGTGAATATCTACAAGTACGGCGGCGTCGCGGAGTTCAACCTGCTCATGTCGTCGCGCGGCGCGGAGGACGCGCTAGCGAACTCGTACCTGCTCGGCAAGATAGCGGAGCAGGACAAAAAGCTCATCGACTACCTGACGAACGAGAAACGCAAGCTTACGATGACGCAGGAGGAGCTGCGCAAGGAGCACTCGACGCTCAAGGATCAGAACGCCGACCTCGCGAAGCAGAACAAAGAGCTCAAGTCCGCCGCCGACGAGCGCAACGCCGTGCTCGCGAAGGTGCGAAAGGACAAGAAGCTCTTCCTCGCGGAGCAGGAGGAGCTCCAGCACGCCTCCGAGGAGATGCAGGCCGCGATAAAGAAGCTTCTCCAGCAGAAGCAGAAGCTCAAGGCGCAGGCCGACGCAGCGAAGCGCAAGCAGGGCAAGCCCGTAGCGCCGACGCCGGTCTACTACAAGGGCGGCCGCCTCGCGTGGCCGATACAGGGCAAGATAACGAGCCAGTTCGGCACGCGCGTGCATCCAGTATTCAAGACGAAGATAACGCACACGGGGCTCGACATCTCCGCGCCTAAGGGAACGCCGATAAAGGCCGCGGACCCCGGCGAAGTCCTCTACACCGGCTGGATGCGCGGCTACGGCCAGGTCGTCATCATCGACCACGGCGCGAACCTCACGACCGTCTACGCGCACATGTCGAAGATAGAGACCAGCGAAAACGCGAAGGTCACGCGCCAGACCGTAATCGGCCGCGTCGGGGCGACGGGCGTCGCGACCGGCAACCATCTGCATTTTGAAGTAAGGGTCAACGGCGACGCCGTGAATCCCATGAAATATCTGAAGTAACGGGGCTTTTCGGAAAGGTAAGTGAAGAATTTGAAATCTAAAATACTGCATCTGCTCACGGGCATCTTCATCGGCGCGCTGCTCTGCGTCTCGCTTTACAGCATACCGCAGGCAGTCGGCGCGGACTGGGAGCGGAGCCTGCCCTTCACGCCGCAGCAGCTTGCGATAATAAAACAGGTGAAGCTCGCGCTCTCGACCTACCAGGTCGACGGCGACAAAGAGGGCAAAATAGACGACACGCAGATGTACTACGGCGCGCTGCGCGGCCTCGTCGCCTCCATCGACGACCCGTACACGCGCTTCGTCGACCCCGAGGCGCTCGCCGAGGAGAATATGGAGATAGAGGGCGAGTACGGCGGCCTCGGCATCTACATGGCGAACCGTGACGGACGGACGACCGTCATCGCTCCGATAGAGGATACGCCGGCCGACCGCGCTGGGATCAAGCCGCTCGACGAAATAATCAAGGTCGACGACAAAACGGTCGTCGGCATGGAGAGCAACGAAATAGTCAAGATGCTGCGCGGCGAGCCGGGAACGCCGGTCACGCTGCACATACGCCGCAAGGACGAAAGCAAGCTCATCCCAGTCAAGATTGTGCGCGAAGTCATAAAGATAAAGACGGTGCGCCTCGAGATGCTCGGCGGCGGAATCGCCTACATCAAACTGAACCACTTCAACCTCAAGACCGACGAGGAGCTGCGCGCCGCGCTTGAGACGGCGGCGTCGAAGAACGCGAAGGGCGTCATCATGGACCTCCGCAACAACCCGGGCGGCCTGCTCGACGTATGTGTCGACGTCACATCGCGTTTCATCGGAGACGGCGTCGTAGTCGGCATGAAGGGACGCTTCGAGCGGGCTAACGACACTCTCTACGCGAAGCCGGGCCTCGCCAACGACCTGCCGCTCGTCGTGCTCGTCAACGAGGGAAGCGCCAGCGCCTCCGAGATATTCGCGGGCGCGATAAAGGACCACAAGCGCGGGACGATAGTCGGAATGAAAACCTTCGGCAAGGGCTCCGTGCAGACGCTCTTCAACCTTCCCGACGGCTCCGGCATATACGTGACGATAGCGCGCTACCATACGCCCTCGGGCTTCGTGATCGACCACAAGGGGCTCGAGCCCGACATAAAGGTGGAGGGCGAGCCGATGAAGAACAAGAAAGACGACAAACAGTTCCAGAAGGCGCTCGCCGTCCTGAAGGACAAGATGAAGAAGACGAAATAACGGGAGATGGCCTCACTTGGCTAAACATTACAAAAGAGCGAAGGACAGGCGGAGGCGCGGAATAGTGTTCGCGCTTCTGCTCCTCGCGGTGGCGGCGGCGGTCTACGCCGTCGCGCTGAAAAATCAGGGACGCTACGCGAAGCTCGCGGAGCCGGAGGCGACGCCCGCCGAGGTCGCGGCCTCGGCGCCCGCGCCCGAGCCAAAGACGCGTGAGTGGGTCGTCGTCTCGGCCGACGAAGGGTTGCCCGCGGCGCAGCAAGCGGCGGAAGCGCCGAAAGCGCAGCCGCCGGTATGCGGTTATCCGCGCGCGGACGGAACGCCGCTGCTCGCGATAGTCATAGACGACGGCGGCAGTCAGATGAAGCTGACACGCCGCGTCGCCGCGCTCGACATTCCGACGACGTGGGCGATAATGCCATACCGCCAGTACTCGAAGGAGACGGCGCAGCTCGCGGCGTCGAAGTCCGTGCCTTACATCCTCCATCTGCCGATGCAGGCGCAGGTTGATAAAGATTCAGAGACTGGAAAATTTATAATCGGCCGCGGAATGACCGCGGACGAAGTACGCGCGAAGACGGAAAAAGCGCTCGACTCGCTGCCGGGCGTCGTCGGCGTCAACAACCACCGCGGCTCGCGCGCAACGGAGAGCCGCGAGCTGATGGCCCCCTTCATGCAGGTGCTCAAGAGACGCGGCCTCGTATTCGTAGACAGCCGCACGACGGGCAAGAGCGTCGCCTACGACGAGGCGCGCAAAGCCGGGGTGCCCGCGCTGCAAAACCGCGGCTTCCTCGACAACTCGACCGACAAGGCGGAAATCGCGAAGCGCTTCGACGAGCTCGTGCGCAACGCGCAGAAACGCGGCGCGCTGCTCATAATCTGCCACTTCCGCCCGGCGACCGTCGCCTTCCTCGAAGAGCTCAACGCGCGCTATAAAAACCTCCCTGTCCGCTTCGTCACCGTCCCCGAGATGCTCGCGCTGATGGATAACGGCGCGCCGAAAAAGAAGTAACGCGAAGCGCGCGGCGCAGAATTTACGAAAAAGGCAAAAATATTCCCCGCGCCATAAACGACGCGGGGATTTTTTATTTTTTGTACGTCCGCGCGCTAGCTCTTGCGCGGTCCCGACGCGAACTCTCCTGCCTCGATGTCGAGCACCTCGCGCGCGGGCTGTATGAGCGCCTGCTCATAGCGGCAGCGCCACGGCACGCTGCGGCTGATGCGCCCCGTCTCCGCCTCCACGCCGTCTATGATTTCGCCTGACTTTATCGGACAATCGTTTTCAAGTATGTAGAGCGCGGTGCTGCATGCGTGATGAACCAGCCAGTTCGGGTCGAGGCTGTGGAAATGGTACTGCAAATCCGGCATGAACAGCGTGCCCATGCCGAGCGTATCGACGACCATGTCGTCCGTGCCTTCGACGTTGAAGAACCTCGCGTGCAGGCCAAAGCGTATGTATCTGTCCGCGCCGCTCAGCCCGTGCGCGCGCACGTCGCGGGCACGCACGAGCTTGCCCGTGTTCTGAAAGAGAAACGCCTCGCAGTCGGGGAAGAGCTCCGCGAGCGCGTCCGTGAAATCCATGTCGAGGTTCGCGCGTTCGAGCGCGGGCAGCAATGCAAGCATGTCCGACGCGTGCATCTGCCAGCGGCAGGCTCCGAGAATTTCGTCGCGCTCGTCCATGCAGTCCCACATCTGGCTCTTCGTAAAATCGTCTACACCGTCCGCAGAGAACTCCGACGCGCCGAGAATCCAAAGCTGCGGCGGCACCTCGCCGTCCTTGAACTTCGCCATGCAGCCGGAGGCGGCAAAGCCCGCCATATTTCCGTCGCAGCTGAACATCTCTACTGGGCCGCAGTGCTTTTCCATAATTTCCGTCCTTTTCCCGGCCTCCGGGAGCTCGGGCTTTTCCCTGAAAAGCATGCGCACGATGAACGGCGCGCCTGGGAAGTCGTTTTTGCCTTTCAAATCCTGCTTGAACGATTTTTCCATCTTTGCGCCCTCCTATCTCAATTTGAAGCCCTCGGAGAAATTGAAATGCGTAGACACGCAGCCTTCGAGCGGCGCCTCCTCGCCGTTCTTTTCCATCATTTGACAGACCACGCCGTAGACCGAGCTGAAGGTGATATAGTCCCAGTAGATTTCGGAAGCCGCGTCGCCGAACACGCCCTCGGCGAAAAGCTCGAAAAGCAGATTGTGCATCGTCCAGTAGTCCGCGAGCTGCGACTTATAGAGGCCAGGCGCTATCTGCTCGTCGAAGTCCAGAGTGTCGAACTCGTTCTCCGCGCATATCTCTGGCAGGAAAAGATAGCATTCCTCCGCGAGCGTCGCGTCGCCGAGCTGAAGCTTGAGCGTTTCGGGAAGCTTGTCGTACTCTTCCTGTGTTTTGCAGTCGTTGAAGAGATTGACGGCGCGCCTGATTTTTGTCTTGAGCGCCGCTCGGCCTGCGCTTCCCCAGTACGGGTATGGCGCGACGGTAGCCTCGTCCTGGCGTATGAGGACGAACATCTTCTGCGAGGCGAAGCCCTCCGTCTCCCACTGTGCGCCAATCTCTGCGACGATGTCGCTCAGCTCTTTGCTCTTTATGTCGTTGACGCGGCACTCGCCCGTGACATCGCCGTCCACCTTCGCGCAGTAGATTTTCACATAGCAGAGCTTCTGATTGCCGAGGCGCTTCAAGACGCCCTCTTTGAGCTTGTTCCAGTAAAAGTTCGGCGTGTTCTCATGCGGCGTGCATCCGACGCCTACGACGTCGCTCAGCGTCGCGCGCCAGCGGTGCGCGCGCCCCGCGAAGCTCGTCTCGAACGTCTCGTCGTACTCGCCGCGCTCCATGCGCGCAATCGCCGGCATCAGCGAGAGCATGAACGAACAGAGCGCCATGCCGAGCGCGTGCTTCGCCGTCTCGCCCGGCGACGCGCAGCATTCGAAAATCTCCGTCCCCCACTGCGGCGCTTCAATGTAAAAATCGACGACCGCGCCCTGCTCCATGAGGCTTTCTATCTCAGGCCGCAAGGTTAACTGGCTGTCGGGGCAGTAAAGGCAGCCGTCCTCGATAAAGTCCTTCATGCCGAGAGAGCCGTGAATAAGGTCGCGTATAAAATCGAGCGCACTTTCTTTGTCGAGCGGCTCTCCTGCATCGTTCCATTTCGCTGTATACTCGTAAGGTTCCTGCTTCATGATTTTTCGTCCTCCCTAATGAAGCTGCTACGGCGTGCGCGCTCGGCGTCTCGGCGCTATTATATAATGTGATATATGCTTTTCCTGCCGTCGTACCGTTGAACGGCCGATTTTCTACTTTTATAATAAATGTGTAAAATTTATTGCGTGTGGTGGTTTTGCATGAATTTCAGAAGATGTATATTTGCAGCCTTTGCTGTTCTTGTCGCCGCTTCCACGACTTTCGCGGCAGTTCCTCAGTACGTTGAGGGCGAGGCTATCGTTATGATGAGGACGGACGAGGCGCGGGCCGAGGTTGGATATTCAGCGGCGCGGAGCGCTTCTAACGCGGCGTCGGGGTCAGCGGCTTCTGAGCTCGGCGCGGTGGTTGTGCGAAATTTCCTTCCGGTGAAGGCTGCTACGGTGGGCTCGGATGGTTTGAAAGTCGACGGGCGCGTTGGCGCTGCGCGGACGCTTTCGGCGAACGGCGCTGAGCGCGGCGGCGAGACTTACGCAGTCGCGCAGCTGCGCAGCGCGAGCGGGGAGAGCACGGAGGAATTTATCGAAAGACTGCGCGGCGACCCGCGCGTCGTGTCGGCGATGCCGAATTATATAATGCGTCTTTCGTCGCCGGCGCGCATCGTCTCCGCCGAAGATGAGGAGATAGAGATCGCCAAGCCGAACGACCAGCTTTACGGCGAACAGTGGGGGCTTGAGCGTATAAATATGCCGGCGGTCTGGGCGCAGACGGCGGAGGCCGAGTCCGAGGAGGTCGTCGTCGCGGTCATCGACACGGGGATTATATACGACCACGAGGACCTCGCGGACAACATGTACGAATTTGACGCCGATACGCTCTCGCGCATGGACGTCGCAGGAATTGACGCCGCTGAGTTTGCGGGCAGCCACGGGGCATGGTTCCACAGCAGCGCGGAATTCGGAGAGGACGAGGATGAAGCGCCGGTGACGTCGGCCTTCGATCCCATTCCTGTCGGCCCAGGCGCGGGAACTACAAAGCTGGCGTCGATAGACGACGTGCTTTCAGTCACGCATAATTCCAGATACGTCGGCGACGTAGAGGGACACGGCACGCATGTGGCGGGCATCATCGGCGCTGTGACGGATAATGGAATCGGCGTCGCTGGCGTCGCGCAGAACGTGAAGCTTATGGCCGTGCCGGTTTTCTCCGCGTTCATCGACGAGGACGACGACGGCAGCGTCGAATACGCCACTGGCTCGCTGACGAGCGACCAGATGCGCGCGATAGACTTCGTATTAGCGGCGAAGGCTGCGAGGGTGAACGTCCGCGTCGCGAATATGTCTCTCGGCAGCTGGACCGACGCGGACAACGCGGCGGAGAACGAGCCGTACAGCGCGAAGATAAAGGCGCTCAGCGACGCGGGGGTAATCGTCTGCATTGCGGCGGGCAACGAGGATCAGGACCTTGACGCGCCGGAGGGCGAGTACGCCGGGCAGATATGCACTCCCGCCATGTTCCGCTACGAGAATACCATTACCGTCGGCGCGAGCGGCGAGGACGACGAGCGCAGCTACGCGGCGGGCTCAAATTTCAGCTCCTCTGGCGAATGGGTGGACGTTTTCGCGCCCGGCGGCTACATCATGAGCACATGCCGGTACGAGCCGATTACCGGGGACGGAAATACGTGGAGCGAGGACGGCTACACCGCCATAAGCGGCACGTCGATGGCCTCTCCGCACGTCGCTGGCCTCGCGGCTCTGCTTTGCTCGCTGTTCCCGGAAAGGGGCGCGACGGAGATAAAGCAGATGATACTCGACGGCGCAGACGGAGCGGTGCTGCGCGAGGGGTATTCGCAGTACGGGCTGATCGACGCCTATGAAGCGTGGAAGATAGGCATGGGCGCTGCGACCGAGGCCGAACCTGTCGAACCGGAACAAATCCCAGTATCAGAGGGCGCGGCCACCGTCAAGGCAGAGTTTGCGTCGGACAAGGAGGCTCTGCCCGACAGTCTGAAAAACTGCGTAACCGCGGTGGATGATGAAGGGCTTTATCTCGACCATGCTATTGTCGGCGGCGCTGTGGAATCGCTTGAAAGCTCGAGAGAGGTCGAGCGCGTATCGCTCTTCCCGGTATTCAGCGCGCAGAGCAGCGAAGAGGGCGAGCTTGACGCCGCCGCGGTCTCGGCCGTCGCTTTCACAGTCCCGGGCGAAATATTCGGCGACGGCTGCGGACTTGGAGACGTGGCGGTCTGCAAGGTGAAGCCGGACGGGACGTGCCTCAGGTATGCTCTCGATGAGGACGGCGCGGCGGCCGACGGCGAGTTTAAAATTTACAACAAAGACTGGAGCTCTTTCGGCGGAACGTTCGACGGAGAGGCTTACTACAACGTCGTTCTCTATATAGCCGACAACGGCCCGTACGACCTTGACGGCGCTGAGGGGACTATAACCGACCCGACCGCGATTGTGCGTTACGGCGCGCAGAAGCAGTCTGTCTCCGGCGGAAGCGGCGGCGGATGCTCCGCGGGAGGCGGCGCTATTGCGCTGCTTGGGCTTCCGTTCGTCTATGGTTTGATGCGTAAATTCAGGAAGAAGGGCGATTAGCTGTGAAGGCGGCGTTTTTCATAATTTTTGCCGTCATTGCGGCGGCATTCTGTCTCGGGGCGGCGGATGCCGCGCATGCTGGCGGGGGAGAGCGCGCATTCGTTCGCGGCGAGGCCGTTGTTCTGCTGCGCGTACCAGAGGAGATCCGCGCGTCGAAGGAGCGGCGTGAACTGTTCGCCGCATACTGCCGCGGCGTAGCGGCGGACGCATGCTCCGAAGTCGTCTATGTTTCGCCGGTTTACGAAACCTCAGAATGTGTGACTGCGACTTTCCGTTCGAAGCTTGAGACCGCCGAACTTATCGCGCGTTTGAGAAAAGACGCGCGCGTCGCGGGAGCTTCGCCGAATTATATAATGAAGCTGTCGCGTCCGGTCGCTGTGAAAAACTGACGCATTTTATAGAAAATCACGGCACGAAAAAAACGGCGCCTCTTCGCGCCGTTTTCGCCGTTTCTTGGATTTTCTTTCTTCGCCGTCTTTAATAATCCATCAGCACCGGCACTCGATTTTCCAGAGAGAACTTCGCGGCCTGATAAAAAATCGAAAAGGCGAACTTCGCGAGTGATTCAAGCTCCTCCGCGTCATAGTCCTCGCCTTCGCGTTCATTCTTCGGGACTGGCGCGAATTCGCCCTTCTCCGTAAACAGCGCCTCCGCTTTGTAGCCTTCCGTGCCGTTCCATTTGAGAATTTCTTCTTCGCCGGCCTGCCAGACTTTGTCGTTGATGTATTTAAGCTCGGCTGCGAGCATGCCTGCTGTTCCGAAGGCGGCTTCGTTCCCGGCCGGCGTGTCCGCGCTGAAGGTGAACTGCTCCTTGAGCGGCAGCCACCATTCCGCGCCGCCGCAGAGCGACAATCCCTCGGCCTTTTCTTTCTCTTCTTCGCTCATCGATATGAAGTCCTCGCACGCTCCGCGGCGCGGAAATTTTTCAGGCAGAGGCTTGTCGAGCAGCACGTGGAACGCGAAGAGACGCAGCGCGTTGTATGCGTCCCAGTCAGGCTTGTCGGTAAAATAAGGCTTCTCCTCGTCTTCGGGCCACGGTTCGTACGGCTCTTCGCTGTACTGCGAAAGAGCGCCGAGCAGATCGTCTCGCCACGTTTCTACGACTTCGCGTATTTCGTCCGCGGAGAGCTTTTCTTCTTCCTCCGCTTCGGCGGCAGCCGGCCTCATGATCGTGCAGTCATATCCGTTCGCCTCAGCCCATTGTTGTACGGCGGTTTTCCAGTTGTGCGCGTAATAGCGCGTAAGCGTCCCCGCGTAGATGTCCAGTCCCATAGCTGTGCCTCCTTCGCCGCGCGCGGCGCGGCGTCATTATGTGCGATTATTATACAGAGGATGGAGAAAGCGCCGCCGTCTGCCGGTTGTTTCGCCGGAGTGGATTTGCGGCGGACTTGCTGCGTCAAGCAAAAAAAAAGCGGCGCTCTTTCGCGCCGCTTTTGCTTTATCTTCGCGTTGTCCCCGCGCCGTTATTTTGACAGCTTCGAGCAGCCGCGTCCGAGCAGGATGAAGCTCATGCCGCTGAATACGAGGTCTATGCCGAGCACGATGCCTATCATCGAAGCGCCGGTCAGTACGTTGTTCCACATCATGAAGGCGAGGATTACGCCGAGCGCGCCCGAGAGCAGTATCCAGAGCGAGCCGCCGATTTCGCGGATGCGGAAATATTCGACGACCTTCGTCACGCCGTCGACGAGGAAGTATGCCGAGAGCAGCATGCTCAGCGTCATGACGCCGGCGAGCGGATGCGTGAGGAATACGACGCCCGCCGCGACGGATATGACCGCCATGAAGGCCTGCTGCCACGGGCTGTCGCCCGAGCGCATCGCGCTGAAGGCCCCGAAGGCGCTGCCGAGGCCGACCGCGAGCAGCAGGCAGCCGATCATCGTCTCGACAGCGAATGACGCGAGCAGCGGCATCGAAAGCGATACGAAGCCGAGCGCGAGCATAATCGCGCCGACTACGTAGAATCTTCTCTTACTTTTCACGAAATCTTCTTTTGAACATTTTCCCATAAACAGCATTGTTGTTGTCTCCTTCTATTGCGCCGCGCATCAGATTTTCGCGCGCCGCCGGAATTTCCTTCCGTTCACGTGAGTATAGCACAAAGCATAGTTTATTGATATAGCACAAAACTTACGGCGTTTTATTGACGCGCGGTAACTTTCAAAAATTTAATGTTTATATAAATAAATTGCTTGTTCGGCATTGCGTTCGGCGCGCCGCAGAAGCATAGGAGCGCGCCTGAACGCGCGGAAGCTGCGTCGAGCTTTCGGCTGTATATGGCAGGCCGCGCCAGTCTGACGCCGCCGTGCGCCGCGCGTCCGCGTATGGCGGGAGCGCCGTGCTTTCGGGTCTGCGTGCGCGTTGGCCTAAACGGCGCGGGCGTGCTATGCTTTGTGCGTGATGCCATACTTTCGAGCGATGGAGGGAATCGTCATGAAAATACTGGTCAGTGCCTGCCTTCTCGGCTCGAGGTGCCGTTACGACGGCGGCGCGAAGCCCGACGCGCGCGTTATCGCGCTCGGCGCGGAGCATGAGCTTGTGCCGGTCTGCCCGGAGCGGCTCGGCGGCCTCGAAGCGCCGCGCGAGCCGAGCGAGATATCGGGCGGCCGCGTCTTCGGGCGCGACGGCCGCGATGTGACGGCGGAGTTCGAGCTCGGCGCGAGGCGCGCGCTTGAGGCGGCGCGGCGTTTCGGCTGCCGCTGCGCGATTTTGAAGGAGCGCAGCCCGTCCTGCGGCTCGTCCGCGGTTTACGACGGCAGCTTCTCGGGCCGCGTCGTGCCGGGCGCGGGCGTCGCGGCGGCGCTGCTTATGGAGAACGGCGTGCGCGTATTCAGCGAGGAAAATTTTGAAAAACTTTTCGAAACGGAGGAATTTCGCGATGAAGGTGGAAGTGAAGCGTAAAGACGAGCTTTCGCACAACAGATGGAGCGGCGGCGTGACGACGCAGCTCGCGATATGGCCAGAGGGGGCGGACTACGGCGCGCGGCGCTTTGACTGGCGCATCAGCACGGCGATAGTCGAGGACGAGAAGTCCGTATTCACGGCGCTGCCGGGAATTCACCGTCTGCTGATGATTCTCGACGGCGAGATAGAGGTGACGCACAACGGCGGGCGCGCGCTCGCGATGAAGCCGCTTGCCGACGTCGACGAATTCGAAGGCGGCTGGGAGACGGTCTCCGTCGGACGCTGCGTGGACTTCAACCTGATGACCGTCGACGGCTACCGCGGCGCTATGTCGGCCTGCGCGGCGGGCGGCGGGTGCGCCGAGATCGCGCCGGAGGGCGCGTCGGAATACTGGCGCGGGATTTATTCGCTGACCGACGGCCTCACGGTGAAGTGCGCGGCGGGCGGCGAAGAGGGCGAATACAAGCTCGACAAGGGAGATTTCCTGCTCTTCTCATACTCGCCCGCGAAGGAGGGAACGGCGCGCGTTTCGCTCCGTTCCGCCTGCGGCGGAGCGCCCGCGGTATGCGCCGAGGTGTGGAGATAAGAGCTTGGATTTGACTGGCGTACTGCGCGGCGCTGCGGCCAGACTTCAGTTCGCGCCCGAGTCGCGCTGGGAAGAGTGCGTCGCGCTTTCGCGAGGCGAGCCTGCGGACGCTGTCTTAAAATGGTTCGACGGCTTTCACGATGAAAATATCGGCGCGGAGCTGTTTTATGAAGCCGAGGCTGAGGAACGCCGCTTTTCCGCTTTTATAGGCTTCCGCTGTAATTTTGCAAAGCGGCGCGCCTTCGTCGAAGCGGCTGCGCGGGGCTTCGCGGCTGGAAAATTTGTGCGCGCGGAGAATTTTATAGCGGGGGCGGAGAGAGAATTCCGCGCGCCGCTTTTTGTCGGATGGCCGGATTTTATGGAGCTCGGACTCGTCAATCTGTGGAAGTCTTGCGGCGCGCTTTCATTTGCGCCACTGCCGGAAGAGCCATATGCCGTGTTTTCCGCCGCAGTCTCGGCGTCGCCGCGCTGGTGCGTCGCGCTGCCCGCACCTCCGGCTCTCGAGCTCGCCTTTTCGTCGCCCGTCCCGCACTGGCTCGGCGTTGATTTTTCGTCGCGCGCGGCAGACGGCTGGATGCTCGACATGAGAAAGGCCGAAGCCTTCCTTGGAAAGCTTCGGCCCTGAAAGCTGCGGACAATCCGCGCGCGTTATCTCTCGCAGAGACCTCTGAAGAACGAGAAAAGCGCCGAGGCCGCGAGCGCCGCGGTTCTGTGGTCCTCGTCGAGTGGCGGCGAGACCTCCATGATGTCGAGGTACTTGACCTTAACGCTGCGCCCCGCGAGGTAGGCTATCTTGTCGAGCTCGGGCGCTTTGAGGCCGCTCGGGTTGCTGGCGGACGCGCCTGGCGCTTCCGTGCTGCGCACCGCGTCGATGTCGAGCGAGACCGCTATCGCGCGCCCGTTCTTGCCCGCCGCGTTGAGCGCCTGGAGGAAAAATTCCATGACGCGCTCCGAGACCTCGCGCAGCGTGACGACGCGGCCGCCCTGCTCGAGCACCCAGTTGTAATAGTAGGGCGAGTTGTACTGCTCCTGTATGCCGAACTCGACGAAGGCCTCGCCGGAGAGCGCGCCGCCCGGCAGCTGCGTCAGCGCGCGGTAGAACGACGTGCCGCTGTTGATTCCGTTCTCGTCGCTGCGCACGTCGAGGTGCGCGTCGACGTTGATGAGCCCCATGCCGCCGCGCCCGATATTCGCACCCGTCACGAGGCCGCGGACGCCGGGGTAGGTCAGGTCGTGTCCGCCGCCGAGGACGACGGGCAGCCCGCCGCGCGCGACGATCTCCGCGACCGCCTCCGTCTCCGCGTCGTGGACCTCGGCGAGCGTCAGCTCCTTCGTGTCCACGTTGCCGACGTCGACGATGCGCAGCCTCATGAAGTCGGAGTTGAAGCCCGGCGTCAGCTTGTAGAGCCTGCGCCTGATGTCGTCCGGCCCCGCCGCCGCGCCAGCGCGCCCCTTGTTCGCGGTGATGCCGCGGTCCTCCGGGACGCCGATTATCGCGACCGTCCCCTCCGTAACCTCGTCTATCGCGGCGCGCCCGATGAGCTCGCCGAGGCGGCGGTCCTTCGGGTCGTTCCTGCTGTAGAACAGGTCCCGCGCCGCCGCGTTTATCTTATATGCCATCCGCAATTCCTCCCACGCTCAAAAGCATTCGCTAAATTCTATCCCCAGCGGCCCGCTTGCGCAACATTCCGATTCTCGCATCTTCGGGATATAATAAACGGAAACGAAACAAGGAGACTGAGAATAAATGAAAGAACTCAAGATGTTCATGTTCGAGGGCTGCCCGCACTGCAAACGCGCGGAGCAAATGATAGCCGCGCTGCTCGCCGCCCATCCGGAATATAAGGAAGTGCCGTTCGTCAGGATAGACGAGAAAAAGGAGCCGGAGCTCGCGGACAAATACGACTACTATTACGTGCCCTGCTTCTTCGCGGGTGACGAAAAAATCGCCGAGGGCGCGCCGACGGAGGAAAACGTGGCCAAGGCCTTCGCGGCGGCCTGCAACGGCTAGGAGGCGCGCCTTGCTGAAGGATATAGACAGCATTGAAATTATGCGCCTCGTCGGAAACACGCCGCTCTATCGCCTCGGCTGCGAGACGGGCGGCGCGGAGCTCTGGATAAAGCTCGAGGGCGGCAACCCCGGCGGCTCGATAAAGGACCGCGCCGCGTGGGGGATGCTGCGCGAAGCGCAGAAGCGCGGCGAGCTTACGGAGCGCAGCGTGATAGTCGAGCCGACGAGCGGAAACACCGGCATCGGCCTCGCGCTGCTCGGGCGCGCGCTCGGCCTCTCCGTCGTGCTGACGATGCCGGAGTCGATGTCCGTCGAGCGCCGCGCCGTGCTCTCGGCTTTTGGCGCGGAGCTGGAGTTGACGCCCGCCGCCGAGGGAATGGCCGGGGCCGTCGCGCGGGCGCGCGAAATCCTCGCGGGCAACCCGGACGCCGTGATGCTCGACCAGTTTTCAAACCCCGGCAACCCGCTCGCGCACGAGCTGACGACAGGGCCGGAGATACTTGCGCAGCTGCCCGAGGGCAAAAAACTCGCCGCCTTCGTCGCGTCGTTCGGCACGGGAGGCACCGTGACCGGCGTCGCGCGCGCGCTGAGAAAGAAATTTCCCGACGTTCACGTCGTCGCGGTGGAGCCCGCGTCGAGCCCGCTCGTCACGCAGGGGCGCTCCGGCGCGCACGCAATACAGGGCATAGGCGCAAACTTCGTCCCGGCTTGCCTCGTCGTCGGCGAAATAGACGAATTTGCGGCCGTGACGGACGAGGAGGCGGTCGAGACGGCGCGCCGCCTCGCCTCGGAGTTCGGCCTTTTCAGCGGAATTTCGACCGGCGCGAACGTCGCGGCGGCGCTCAAAATCGCGGCGAAGCTGCCGAAGGAGTGCGCCGTCGTCACAATCCAGCCCGACAGGGGCGACAAATACCTCAGCGTCTTCGCGCGCTGAGCGGAACGCGGACAAAAATCTAAGCGGGGTGCGCAGCATTGAAGGTTGACAAAAATCTGAAGGACCAGATGCTTTTCATAAAAAAATTCGTTACGGAGCCGCGCACGATAGGCAGCGTAACGCCGAGCTCGCCGCAGCTCGTCGACTCCATGCTCCAGAACGCCGACTGGGCGAAGCTCAGCGCGGTCGCCGAGCTCGGAGCGGGGACGGGCGTCATGACGCGCGCGATAATCGAACGCAAGGCGAAGGAGTGCGAGCTGCTCGTCTTTGAAATAGAGGAAGAGCTGCGCAAAAATCTGGAGGACGAAACTGGGCTCGAGATATACGCCGACGCGCGGACGCTGCCCGAGGTCATGAAAGCGCGCGGAATAGAAAAGGCGGGGCTCATCGTTTCGAGCCTGCCCTTCACCGTCCTGCCGCGCGAGGTGACGAAGAGCGTCATGGATGGCGTGACGCGCAGCCTCGCGCCCGACGGCAGCTTCGTCGCGTTCCAGTACTCGCTGCACATGAAGGGGACGCTCGAGAAGCTTTTCGACAAGGTGGACGTGCGCTTCGTGATGATGAACATACCGCCCGCCTTCGTCTACGAGTGCCGCGGCGTGAAGGCGCGGTAAGCGGGAATTTTTGCCGTCGCACGGAATCGGAGGCCGCGCGGCGATTTTTTTGCTGCGCATTTTCAATGCAAATAGTTTATAATATCTTGTTAGTTTGAATATCAATGGGGGCTGTTTCATGGAACGCAGGAGCGGGAAGGAATTAAGAGAACTTTTTCTGAACTTTTTCGAGGAGAAGGGCTGCAAGCGCTATCATAGTTTTTCGCTGGTGCCGGACGACCCGACCCTCCTTTTTACTATAGCGGGAATGGTGCCGTTCAAGCCCTACTTCCTCGGGCTCAAGACGCCTGAGGTGACGAGGGCTACGACGTCGCAGAAGTGCGTGCGCACCAACGACATCGAGAACGTCGGCCGCACGGCGCGCCATCATACGTTTTTTGAAATGCTGGGCAACTTCAGCTTCGGCGATTATTTCAAGAACGAGGTCATCCCGTGGGCGTGGGAGTTTCTCACACAGCGCGTCGGCCTCGAGCCGGAGCGTCTGTACGTTACGATATACCTCGACGACGACGAGGCCTTCGATATATGGCACAAGAAGGTCGGCCTGCCCGCGGACAGAATTTTCCGCCTCGGCGAGGACGACAACTTCTGGGCGGGCGGGCCCCGTCGGACCCTGCGGGCCGTGCTCCGAGATAATCTACGACCAGGGGCCGGAGTTCTCCTGCGGCAAACCCACCTGCACCGTCGGCTGCGACTGCGACAGATATCTCGAGATATGGAACCTCGTCTTCATGCAGTACAACCGCGACGAAGCGGGCAACCTCACGCCGCTTCCGCATAAGAATATAGACACGGGCATGGGGCTCGAGCGCCTCGCCTCCGTCGTTCAGCGCGTGCCGAACGACTTCGAGACGGATCTCTTCCGTCCGATTATGGATAAAGCCTGCGAGCTCGTCGGCGTGAAATACGGCGAGGACCCGAAGAAGGACATGGCCGTCAAGGTCATCTCCGACCACATCCGCGCCTCGGCGTTCATGATCGCCGACGGAATCCTGCCGACGAACGACGGCGGCGGCTACGTCCTTCGCCGCCTCATCAGGCGCTGCGTGCGCTACGGCAGGCTGCTCGGCATCGACAAGCCGTTCCTTACGGGGCTTTTGCCCGTCGTCCGCGAGTCGATAGGCGACGAATACCATGAGCTCGTCGAGCAGTCCTCCGCAATCGAGCAGGTGCTCAGCACGGAGGAAGAGCGCTTCTCGCGCACGCTCGCGCAGGGCAGCGACCTCATGGATTCCGAGATAGCGAAGCTCGAAGCCGCCGGCAAGAACGAGCTGCCCGGCGACGTGGCCTTCGTCCTCTACGACACCTTCGGCTTCCCGCTTGAGCTTACGGAAGAGATGTGCGCCGAGCGCAACATCACCGTCGACAAGGACGGCTTTGAAAAGGCCATGGAGGAGCAGCGCGAGAGGGCGCGCGCCTCGAGCAAGCAGACGAGCAGCGTAATCTCCAAGAACGTCTACACAGAGCTCGCCGACAAAATCGCCCCGTCGCCCTTCTGCGGCTACAGCGAGACGAAGTGCGAGGCCGAGGTCAAGGCCGTCATAATAAACGGCGCTCTCGCGGACGAAGCCTGCGAGGGCCAGGAGGCCGAGCTCGTGCTTTCCGACACGCCGTTCTACGGAGAAAAGGGAGGACAGGTCGGAGACACCGGAAAGATTTACGCCGACGGCGTGGAATTTGAAGTTGCCGATACAGTTTACCCCGTCGCCGACCTCATTGTTCATAAAGGGAAAGTAACCAAGGGAACGATAAAGCCCGGCGCTCACGTGACGGCGGAGATAGACGCCGTGCGCCGCGCCGACATACAGCGCCACCACACCGCGACGCACCTTCTGCACGAGGCGCTCGCGCGCGTGCTCGGCAAGCACGTGCGCCAGGCCGGCTCGCTCGTCACGCCGACCTTCCTGCGCTTCGACTTCAACCACTTCGCGCCCGTCAGCCTCGACGAGCTGCGCGAGGCCGAGCGCATAGTCTACGAGCAGGTGCTGAAAAACAGCCCAGTCACGACGCGCGTCATGCCGATTGAAGAGGCGAAGAAGACCGGCGCCCGCGCGCTCTTCGACGAAAAGTACGGCGACGAGGTTCGCGTGCTCGGAATCTCCGACTTCTCGACCGAGCTCTGCGGCGGTACGCACGTCAAGAACACCGGCGAAATCGGCCTCGTCAAGATAGTCCGCGAAGAGGGCATCGGCTCCGGCATCCGCAGGATAACGGCGGTCGCCGGTACGCAGGCGCTTCCGCTCTTCCAGTCCTACGGCAACGCGGTCATGTCGCTTGTGACGATGGTCGGTGGAGACGCCGAATCGCTGATGGCGAAGGTCGGAACGATGATGGACGAGAAGAAGGTTCTCGAACGCAAGAACCGCGAGCTTCAGGTCAAGGCCGCGATGTCCGAGATAGAGAACAGCGTCAAGCCCGTCGCGAACGTCAACGGCGTCGACTTCATCGCGGAAAAGTTCGACAACATCACGCCGGACCTCCTGCGCCAGATAGGCGACAGAATCCGCAATAAATATCCGAACGCTATGATGCTCCTCGCGGGCGTGGCGTCGGAGGGCAACGTCGCGCTGACGGCCATGGCCTCCGACAACATCGTCAAGCTCGGAGCCAACGCGGGAGCTCTGCTCAAGGCGGTAGCCGCCGAGCTCGGAGGCAAGGGCGGCGGACGCCCGACCCTCGCGCAGGGCGGCGCGCCGGGCGCGGACAAGCTCGACAAGGCGTTCGCGGCCGCTCCGAAGATTTTCGAGGAGCTTATGACAAAAGGAAAGTAATGCGGCGTATCGTAGCTCTCGATATAGGCAGCGTCAGAATCGGAGTTGCGGTCAGCGACCCTCTGGGCATGTTCGCCCAGGGGGCCGCCGTTTTGAACGCGCGCGGCGACTGGCTCTCGGAGCTTGCCGGCATAATCGCTCATTACGAAAGCCCGGTCATCCTGATAGGGATGCCGCGCCGCACCGACGGCAGCGAAGGTCCGGAGGCGGAGCGTATGCGCGCGACTGCCGAGACGATAAAAGAGCGCTTCCCGGAATGTGAGATACGCTTCTGGGACGAGCGCTTCACGACCACGATAGCGCAGCAGGCGCTGCTTGAGGCCGACGTGTCGCGCAGCGGCAGAAAACAGAAGGTCGACAAGATAGCGGCGACGCTCCTGCTGCAAAGCTACCTCGACAGCGGAAGGAACATCTGAATTTGGAACTGCCGCGCGGAGTAAAAATGACTCCAATGCTGGAGCAGTACGTCGAATGGAAGGACGCCTACCCCGACTGCCTGCTCTTCTTCCGCATGGGAGACTTCTATGAAATGTTCTTCGACGACGCGGAGATTGCGTCGTCCGTCCTTGATATAGCCCTCACCTCACGCTCCAAAGAAAACGAATACAAGATACCGATGGCGGGCGTGCCGTACCATTCCGTCGACTCGTACCTCGGGCGGCTCATCTCCGCCGGCTACCGCGTCGCGATATGCGAGCAGATAACCGAGCCGGACGGCAAGGGGCTGCTTGAACGCGAGGTGACGCGCGTCGTCACGCCCGGCACGTGGCTGCCGGAGAACTCAGACGACGGCGGAAAGATAGCGGCCTGCCTATTCGACGGAAAATCGACGGCCGTCGCGCTTCTCGAACCGGCGGGCGGCGCGCTGCGCGCCGGGACGTTCTCGAACGAGGGCGGAGCCGCCGTGATGTCGGCCTTCATGCCCGACGAGATACTCCTGCGCCGCGGACAGCGCGAGCTTTTTGAGAAAAACTGTCCCGGCCTCGCCTCGCGCGGCGTCATCGTCACGGAGTGCGAAAAGGGATACTTCGCCGTCGAGCAGGGCGCGGCGTGGCTCTGCCGCAAATGGGGCATAGCCTCGCTCTCCGCGATGGGCCTCGACGACAGGGACCTTGCAGCGGGAGCCGCGGCCGCCGCGGTGAAATACCTCGAAGAGACGCAGTTCTCGAACGCCGATAACATCTCCTCGCTCACGCCGATGCTGCCGAAGGAGAACCTCGTCCTCGACCAGAGCACGCAGGTGAACCTAGAACTCGCCGACAAGGGGCAGGCGACGCTCTTCTGGGTGCTCAACCGCTGCCGCACGCCGATGGGGCGGCGCGCGCTCAAAGAATGGATAACGTCGCCGCTTCAGGACCTCGACGAAATCTCGCGCCGCCAGGACATGATAGAGACGCTCGCGGGCGACGGCAGGCTGCGCGCCGGGCTTGCGGAGCTGCTCTCGCGCTGCCGCGACATGGGGAAATCCCTCTCCCGCCTCACGCTCAAGATGGGGTTGCCCTACGACGTGCAGTCTGTCGGCGTGACGCTGGGCGTCGTGCCGGAGATAGTCTCGCTCGTCTCCGATTATCCGGCGCTCGCGCGCATCGTTCCGCAGTGCGACACGTCGGAGCTCGCGGCGCTGCTGCGCGCGGCTGTCGCGGACAATGTCCCGCGCTTCGTGCGCGACGGCGGAGTCATCAGAAGCGGCTTCGACGCGGAGCTCGACGAATGGCGCGACAAGGCGGCGCACTCTTCAGAGTGGCTCGCGAGATTCGAAGAATCTGAGCGCGAACGCACCGGAATAAAGAACCTGAAGGCCGGAGTCAACAAGGTCTTCGGCTACTATATAGAAATACCGAAAGCGTCGGCCTCGAAAGCGCCGATGGACTACGTGCGGAAACAGACGCTCGTGGGCGCGGAGCGCTTCATCACGGAGGAGCTCAAACGCTTCGAGCACGACATGTTCCGCGCCGAGGGCGAGATACTCGCGATAGAGGAGCGCATATATGCGCGGCTCGTCGGCGAGGTGCTCGGACATTCCTCCGAAATACAGCTGACGGCGAACTTCATATCGGCGCTCGACGTGTTGCTCTCGCTCGCCGCCGTCGCATCGGAGCGCGGCTACACGCGCCCGACGCTCGACATGAGCAAGGACTTCATCGTGAAAAACGCGCGCCATCCCGTCATCGAGGTGACGCTCGGCAAAAATCCCTTCACGCCCAACGACTTCAACTTCAGCGCGGAGAACGGTCGGCGCATCGCGCTCATAACCGGGCCGAACATGGCGGGAAAATCCACCTACCTGCGCACCGCGGCGCTCATCGCGATAATGGCGCACATGGGCTCCTTCGTCCCCGCCGAGAGCGCGAAGATCGGCCTCATAGACCGCGTCTTCACGCGCATAGGCGCGCGCGACGAGCTCGCGCGCGGGCAGAGCACCTTCATGGTCGAGATGGTCGAGACCGCGAACATCCTGCGTCACGCGACGGACAGAAGCCTCGTCATCTTGGACGAAGTGGGCCGCGGCACGTCGACCTACGACGGCCTCAGCATCGCATGGTCCGTCGTCGAATTTTTGCAGGGGCAGGAACACGCGCAGCCGCGCGTGCTCTTCGCGACGCACTATCACGAGCTGACGCAGCTCGCCGACCTTCTGCCGGGAATAGTAAATCTCAGCATGGGCGTCGACGAAAGCGCCGGCCGCATAGTCTTCCTGCACAAGATAATCGAAGCGCCCTCCGACCGCTCCTACGGCATCGAGGTCGCGCGCCTCGCGGGCGTCCCCTCCGCGGTGCTGCGCCGCTCGCAGGAGCTTCTCGCGCAGTTCGAGGAAAAGGCCGAAGCGCGCAACGAAAACGTAAAAAATTCCTCGCAGAACCAGCTCACGCTCTTCGACGTGCGCCAGGAGGCGATACTCGAAGAGCTCGCCGCCTGCGACCCGAACAACATGACGCCGCTCGCGGCTCTAGAGCTCGTCATGAGGCTGCGCGGCGAAAGCCGTAAGGTGCTGGGGTTTAAGTAGAAATTATATATATTTGGCTGCAGCATTTACATAAAGAGCCGCTCCTCTAAATTACTAGCGGAGCGGCTCTTTGGTATAGTGCCGATATTTAAGTAGGATTAGTTTGTACCTAACCTCGCGCTTCTGCGCTCTTCAAGCTTTGCCACGCAAACCGTGCCGACCAGGTCGCCGAGGCAGTTTACCGTCGTGATGCCCATGTCGAAGAAGCGGTAGAATCCGGCTAAAAGTCCGGCGAATTCCGTCGGAAGCCCGAACGTTCCAAGAATCATCATAATCTTTACGACTCCGCCGCCTGGAATTCCGCTTCCGCAGCTTGACAGGAGCAGAGCGACGAGGATTATATGAATCAGCGTTCCCGTGCCGAATTCTATGCCGTTCATCTGCGCGACAGTTATAAGTACGCAGCTGAAGGCCATGCAGAGCCCGTCGTAGTTAAGCGTAGCGCCGAGAGGAATGGAGAAATTGGAAATACTGTCGGGGACATTGAAAACCTCACGTGCAGTCTTTATGCTGTTGGGAATATTGGCCGTGCTGGAGCATGTGGCAATCGTAAAAGACCATACTGGAGTTGCATCGCGCAGAAATTTGAATATGTTCATATGTGCGAATACGAGCAGAGACAAACCATAAACTATGAGTATCTGAGCACCGAGACCGATGTAGAACGTTCCGAAGAATTTGGCCATCGTCGTGAAGACGGAAAGTCCGTACTTGCCGAAGGAGTCTGCCATTAGGCACAGAACGCCTATCGGAGAGAGGTTGATTATCATTCGGAGGTATTCGTTGATAAGCGCATTTAACGCATCGAAGCATCGCAGGACGCGCTGTTTTTTCTCGTTGTCCTTAATCTTGATGACGGCTATACCGAACATGATACCGACAACAAGTGTTCCTAAAACATCGCCGTTACTCAAGGCTTTAAATAGATTTGACGGGAATAGGCTTGTGAAAAAGCCTTGTACACTTAAAGAGACTGTCTTAATTGAATTAGATGCATTTTCCACGGCCATCATGCTGAATCCGACACCGGGTTTGAAGATAAAAGCAATTATGAGCCCGATGATAATAGCCATGACGGTAGTTATCATATAATACGCGATGATTCTTGACGCTACACGTCCGAGACTGGAGAGATCCTGTTGGTTCCCTATTGAAGTAATAACCATGCATAAAACGAGTGGAATCATAATGAGCTGAATACAACTAAGCCATATTGTACCTATAAACTTCAACTCACATGCAGTTTCTCCTAAAACGAGACCGATAATTGCCCCGAGTATGATTGCGCCTACATTAAGATATACGCTTTTAAGGTTTGATGCTTTGCCTGCCATAATGAGTCTCTCCTTTCATATTTACAATGATGCGTCATAGCCGCGTATGATCGCCGCAGCTTGTGAAATTTGTTCATCTGTATTATTGCGGCAGAATACTATGCGTGCGTGATTGTCACCGGATACGCTAAGCCACACTCCGAGCTTTTTTATTTCTTCTACAACCTCGGAGGATGTTTTGCCGCTTTTCTCTATGTCCAGAATAATTATGTTGCTCTGTATGCTTTTGGGAACAGATATATGTTTCATTCCCCGTAGAAGTTCAAGACATTCTTTTGCGCGTCTATGGTCTTCTGCGAGGTCAGAGATTTGATGCTGAAGTGCGTAGATACCGCATGCCGCTATAACGCCAGCCTGGCGCATCGCTCCTCCCATAAGTTTTCTCGTTGCGGCTGCTTTCACGATAAAGTCATGAGTGCCGCACAGCATCGAACCTATAGGTGCGCCGAGACCCTTTGAAATGCAGAACATTATACTGTCTGCATAATGGCATATTTCTTTTACCTCTAAGCCAGAGGCGACGGATGCGTTGAACAGACGCGCGCCGTCCATATGGATGGGGACGTTAAATTTATCCGCCAATTTGCGGATAGCTCTCAGCGCGTCAAGCGGGATGAAAGTGCCGCCTGCACCGTTATGTGTGTTCTCGATACACATCAGTTTTATGTCGTGTTCCTCCAACGCTCTTTCCACATCAGCGACGTTTGGATAGCCATCGCCGGTAAGATGATAGAACACGGGATTAAGCTGCCCGAATCTTGCATCAAAGCAAACTTTTTCAGTACGATACAAATGCTGCATTGTGTCAATGAGCACGTTGTCGCCAGGCGCGCAGTGCGTCAGAAGCGAGACTGTGTTTCCCATCGTGCCGGACGGCAGCAGAATCGCCCTCTCCTTGCCGGTTATCTCGCAGGAAATATCCTCAAGGCGGCTTACGGTTGGATCTCCTCCTCGCGCATCTCCGTCAAGTCTTCCGGAGTCGCCAAGCGGCGCGGTCAGAATAGTTTCCAACATCTCATGACTCGGTAGCGTAAGAGTGTCGCTTCTTAAGTCAATCATGCTATCTCCTCGCTTTCTATTTTGCACGGATTAGTGATGCATTTCTCTATTGACTAATTTAAACGCAGAACTATGATATAATCAAATATAAATTAGAATATACATACTTTGATAAATATCAATAATTATGAAGAAGGGAGTTTATGAAAATGTTTGAACATAGAGAGTACGTCTACGCAGTTTATAAGGAGCGAAGCTTCAGCAAAGCCGCCGAAAAACTTTTTGTTTCTCAATCTACGCTTAGCCTGATGGTGAAGAAGGCGGAAAAAGCTTTGGGCGCACCTCTATTCAACAGAAAATCAAACCCTCTGTCTCTCACTCCATTGGGGGTGGAGTATATTCACGCGATAGAACAAATACACCGCCTGGAAGGCGAGATTGATCAGTTCATAAACGACGAGCAAAATCTGCAAAGAGGAACGTTGACGATAGGCGGGCATAATTTCGGGCTGAATTATTTTCTCCCGCAGAAGATAGCCCAATATCATAAGCTTTATCCTAACGTAAACTTAAGAATTATCGAGATGAATACCGTTCACGGAAAGCACGGGCTTGACGAGGGTGAGCTTGATTTTGTCGTCACGAACAGGAAATATGATTCAAAAATATATGAACAAAAAGTTTGCGACAGGGAGAGCCTCGTTCTTGTTGTCCCTAAAAGATTTCCCGTTAATAATGAATTAGCGGATAAAGCGCTTAGGCGCAGCGAGCTGGGAAATGCTGTCTTTGACGTGCCGTCCGATAAGGCCGTCGATTTATGCGCATTTCAGGAAGTTCCGTTTATCTTACTGAGCGATTCCAATTATTTGCGCGAATGTACCAATATGCTTTTTCATGAAAGCAAATGCATGCCTTCCGTCATTTCTGAGATGGAACAATCATCCGTATCTTATAATTTTGCGAAAATGGGAATTGGAGCTACTATTTTGAGCAATAGGCTAGTAGAGAACGATGCGGATAACGACAGTGTATGTATTTATAAAATCAAGAGTGAATATGTTACAAGAAACACCTATATAAGTTATAGAAAGGGCAGTTATTTTACCTTTGCTATGAGAAAATTTTTGGAAATGATTTTAACCCGTTAGGTTATGTTGTTGATGTTAGAATGCTATCGGACAAAAGCTGTTGCATAGAGTAAAATAAATCCGATATAAGGTCATATGCGCTGAGACTGATTTATGTTTCAGTGCATTTTGATTGCATGTATTGTTAAGGAGCAGATATATCAGCGAATGATTAAACGTCTCGCACCGGACATTTCCACAAGGATAGCGGCGGGGGAGGTCATCGAGCGGCCTTCTTCGGTTGCTAAGGAGCTTATCGAAAACTCGCTCGACGCGGGGGCGAAGTCGATTTCGCTCTACACTGAGCAGGGCGGCAAAAGCTCGTTCGTCATCGAGGACGACGGCTGCGGCATCGCCTTTGCGGAACTGCCGCTCGCCGTCGAGCGCTACGCGACGAGCAAGATAAGCACGCTCGACGACCTCGAGAACATCGCGACGCTCGGCTATCGCGGCGAGGCGCTCGCGAGCGTCGCCGCGGTCTCGCGCATGGAGATACGCAGCCGCGCCGCGGGCGCGGAGACTGGCGGCCTGCTGCGCTGCGAGGCGGGGCGGATTACGCTCCATTCGGAGACGCCAGCGAAGCCCGGGACGCGGATACAGATAGACGACCTTTTCTTCAATTTACCCGCGCGGCGCAAATTTCTCAAAAGCTCCTCGGCGGAGCTGCGCCGCATCATTCAGATAGTCAACGACTACGCCCTTATACACCCTGAGGTCTCCTTCCGCGTGCAGGAAGAGGGACGCAAAATTCTCGAATATTCCGCCGCCGCGTCGATCGCCGAGTGCATCGAGCGCCGCTGGGGGAAGCAGACGAAGATTTTCTATTCCGCCTCGGCGCAGGGAGCCGTTTCTGCGCGCCTGTGGTGGAACCCTATTCCCGACTCGCGGCGCGTCGTCGTGATGCTCTTCGTCAACGGGCGGCGCGTGCAGGATTCCGCGGTGCGCGCGGCGCTGACGGCGGCGGAGGGCGCGGCCTACGGGGAGTGGGCCGTGATGATAGACCTGCCGCCGCACGACGTGGACGTAAACATCCACCCGACGAAGGAAGAGATACGCTTCCGCAGAAGCCAGGATATCTTCAAAATCGTCTACGACAACGCGCGGGCAGTCTACGCGCAGCGCCATTCGATAACCTCGGGCGGCGCGTCGCCTCAGCCTGCGCCTTTGCCCGGCATGCCCGCGCAGTCGTCTGAACAGCCGGCGCAGCCGCCGGTCTCGTTTTACCCCTCCGGCGCGCAGCCGTGGAACCTAGTCTCGAAGAAGGCCGCGCCCTCATACGCCTCGCGCGTCGCCTCGCCTGTCGAGAGCGTCTTCTTCCCCGCAGAAAACGACGAGCCGCGCGCGGAAGTTCCGCAAATTCAGACGAAGAGATACGTCGGGCAGAGCGCCGAGGGATTCCTGATTTTCGACTTTCCGGAGGCGCTCGCGATAATGGACCCGCACGCGGCGCACGAGCGCATACTTTTTGAGGAAATATGCGAGAGCTTCAAAGACAACGTCGCGACGCAGGGGCTGACGCTGCCGATGGAGATTCCCGCCGCGGTGCGCCCCGAGGCCGCGCTTTACGAAAAGGAGCTCGCGGCGCTGGGCTTCGAGACGGCGGACGGAATGGTGACGGCTGTGCCCGCGATACGCGGCAAGGGACACCTTTCGCCGGTCGACATGCTGCGCTCGGCGCTGCGCGGAATAGAGACGGAGCGCGACGCCGCTAAGCGCGACCGCGAGGTATGGTGGCGCATGGCGCGCCTCGCCTGCCGCGACGCGGTGAAGCTTGGGCGGCGCTTCGAGCCGGAGGAGGCCGCGGAGCTGCTCGCGCGCCTCGAGCGCTGCGAGACGCCATACACCTGCCCGCACGGAAGGCCGACGGTCTTTATAATAGAAAATAAAAAACTTCGGGAATGGTTTGAAAGATGACGAAAGAAAAAATTCCGGTAATCGCGATAATAGGGCCGACCGCCGTCGGCAAGACTGAGTTCAGCCTCTCGCTCGCGAAGGAGCTGAACGCCGAGGTCATCTCAGTCGACTCGCGGCAGGTCTACCGCTATCTCGACGTCGGGACGGACAAGGTCTCGCGCGAGGTGCGCCGCGAAATCATTCATCACCTGATAGACATTGCTGACCCGGACGAAATTTATTCCGCCGCCGACTTCGCGCAGGACGCGGACGGCGCGGCGCGGCGCATCATCGCGCGCGGGCGCGTGCCTCTGCTCATCGGCGGCACGCCCTTTTATTACCGCGCGCTCTCGGGCGCGCTTTCGGAGGATTTGCCGAAGGACGAGGCCGTGCGCGCGCAGCTCGCCGCGGAGATAGAGGAGCGCGGCCTCGCTGCGCTTCACGACGAGCTTTTGGAAATAGACCCAGAGGCCGGCGCGAGGATACACCCGAACGACCCCGTGCGCACGATGCGCGCGCTCGAGATTTTCAGGATAACGGGGCGCAACGCGAGCTGGTGGTACAAGGAGCAGCAGAAGATGGAGTCGCCGTACGACATCTTCTACATCGGCCTCACGCGGCTGCGCGCGAACCTATATCAGAATATCGAGCGCCGCGTCAAGGAACAGTTCGCGAGCGGCTATCCAGAAGAGGTCGAGTGGCTGCTCAACAACGGCTACTCGCCGTCGCTGCCGGCGCTGCAGGGCTTCGGCTACCGCGAGCTCGTGGACTACCTCGCGGGGCGCTGCACCTTCCTTGAGGCGATAGAGGGCGACATACGCTCGACGAAGGCCTTCTCGCGCCGCCAGACGACGTGGTTCAAGCACTTCGAGCCCGCCGTGTGGTTCGACTTCGACGAAATCTCGAAGGCCGAGGCGCTGCGCCGCGCCGTGCCGCTCTGCCTCGCGCACCTGAACGGGGAGCGCGCGCAATGAAGGTCATAACGGCCGACCCGACCGGCCTCTGCTTCGGCGTCAAGCGCGCTATAACGACGCTCGAGGAAGAGCTGCGAAAATCGCCAGCCGTCTACGCGCTCGGCAGCCCGATACACAACCCGCAGGAGATAGCGCGGCTCACGGAGATGGGGCTCGTCGTCGTCGACAAGCCCGAAGACGTGCCTGACGGCGCGGTTTCGTTCGTGCGCGCGCACGGCGTCCGCCCCGAGGTGCTCGACGCGCTGCGGCGCAAAAGCTCGAAAATGGTCGACGGCACATGTCCTTTTGTAAAAACGGCGCAGGAAAAGGCAAAATCGCTGTCACAAGAAGGCTATATCGTGATAATATTAGGTAATGCGGCGCATCCTGAAGTTCAGGGAATTATGGGATATGCGTCGGGGGAGGTACACGTCCTCGCGTCAGCGGACGAAATACCGCCGGGGCTGAAAGGCAGGCGCTGCGGCCTGCTGAGCCAGACGACGCAGCGCGTCGAGACGTTCTCCGCGCTCGTGGGCGCTTTCGTGCCGGTATCTCCCGAGCTGAAGGTTTATAATACCATTTGCCGGGCTACGCTGGCTCGCCAGCAGTCCGTCTGCCGCCTCGCGCGGGAAGCGGACGGAATAATAGTCCTCGGAGGCAAAAACAGCGCGAACACTCGCAAGCTCGCCGAGATAGCCTCCCTTTCGGGAGTGCCGTCGCTCTGGATCGAGCACGCGGGCGAGCTGGACGGGAGGTGGCTGGAAAATAAGAGCAGCGTAGGAATAGCCGCGGGCGGAAGCACGCCTGACTGGCTGATAAAAGAACTTATTCAAAAATTAGAGAAGATGTAAGCAGGAGGATGTTGGGTATGGTTGACGAGCTTCACAACGAAGACGTAATCGAAACGCAGGAAAAGAAGAAACAATGGAAGAAATGATGCAGCAGTACGATGTGATGGGCGATTTCCACCGCGGCAAGGTCGTCGAGGGGACAATCGTCGATACACAGGAGGACGGCTGGCTCGTAGACGTGGGCTACAAGTGCGAGGGATTCCTCCCGCGCAAGGAGTGGACCCACCGCGTGCTCGTGGAGGAGACTCCCGAGCCGCAGAACGGCGATAAGGTCCGCGTCCAGATAACGAACATCAATCAGGGCGAGGACGCGCAGCTCGGCCTCTCGCGCTGGCGCTGCGAATTCGACGAGCGCTGGAATAAGCTCGAGGAAGAGGCGGAGAACAACGAGACGATCAACGTCAAGGGCCTCCGCAAGGTAAAGGGCGGCCTCATCGTAAACTGCTGCGGCATCGAGGGCTTCATTCCCATCTCGCACCTCACGCAGGAAGGCCGCGGAGTCAACCCGGGCAACCTCGTCGGACAGGAATTCCCCGTCAAGCTCATCGAGAAGGACCGCAGAAAGCGCCGCCTCGTATTCTCGCGCCGCAGCCTCATCGAAGAAGAACTCTCAAAGACTCGCCAGGCCTTCTACGAGCAGGTCCATGAGGGCGACGTCCTTGAGGGCGACGTCAGCAGCATCACTTCCTTCGGCGTTTTCGTCAACCTCGGTGCCATGGAAGGGCTCGTCCACATCAGCGAGCTCGCGTGGCAGCGCAACGCCAAGGCCAAAGACATCGTGGCCAAGGGCGACCATGTGAAGGTCAAGGTCATCGGCATCGACACGGAGAACAACCGCGTTTCCCTCTCGATCCGCCAGACCCTCGACGATCCGTGGAACACCGTCGCCGAGCGCTGGACGCCTGGAAAGACGACGGAAGGCACCGTCACCAACCTGACCGACTTCGGAGCTTTTGTTGAAATAGAGCCCGGCGTGGAAGGACTCATCCACATCGGCGACCTCAGCTGGACCCGCATCAAGCACCCGAAAGAAGTGCTCAAGAAGGGCCAGAAGGTCGAAGTTTCCATCATAGACGTAGACAAGGACCGCAAGCGCATCAGCCTCGGCTACAAGCAGCTCCACGATCCGTGGAAGAACGCCGCCGAGAAGTACCAGAAGGACGCCGAGGTTCCCGTGAAGGTCGTCAGAATCGCCGACTTCGGCGCGTTCGTCGAGCTTGAAGAGGGCGTCGAGGGACTCATCCACATCTCGCAGCTTTCGAGCCAGAGAGTCGAGAACCCGAGAGACGTGCTCACCGAGGGACAGGAAGTCACGGCCCGCGTGCTCGAAGTCAACCCGACCGAGCGCCGCATCCGCCTGAGCCTCCGCCCCGCTCACGAGGAGCCCGCGAAGCGCGCCCCGCGCGACGAGCAGCCGCGCGAGCGCTTCCAGCAGGACGACCAGCCGCGCCGCGACGAGCGTCCGCGCCGCCGCCGTCCCGACGGTGACCGCAGGAGACAGGAGAACCCCAACAGCCAGCTCCCGCAGGAAGAGATGAACTTCACGCTCGGCGACTTCCTCAAGAACCGCGAGAAAGAAGACGCCTAACGCAGGCACAACGCCGTAAACCCGCGCCCGCGCTCGTTCCCTTGAGCGCGGGCGTTTTTTACGTTAGAATATCTTAAAAAAAGCGACGGGAGGTCAATTTATGGCCCTTAGGACTATATGCGTTTATCCCAACCCCGTTCTCCGCGAGGAGACGGAGGAGGTGACTGTGTTCGGCGACGAGCTCAAGGCGCTCGTGGCCGACATGTGGGAGACGATGTACGCGAACGACGGCATCGGCCTCGCGGCCCCGCAGGTAGGCGTCTCGAAGAAGGTCATCGTCATCGACTACAAGGACGACAAATACGTGCTCGTGAACCCCGTGATACTCTCCGAGGAAGGGGAGGTGACGGGCGAGGAAGGCTGTCTCAGCTTCCCCGGCATCTATGAAAAGGTCGTCTCGCCCGAGAAAATGACCGTGACCTACAAGGACGAGAACGGCGAAGAAATTACGCGCGAGCTCGAAGGATTCATCGCGCGCGTATTCTCCCACGAGATAGACCATCTCAAGGGACGGCTGCTCATCGACCGCGTCTCTACGCGCTATCTCAGAGTAAAGATCGCGCGCCGCGCTGCGGAGGAGAAATGACGAAGCTTACGGCGGCCTTCCTCGGCTCCGGACATTTCGCCGCGCGCTGCCTCGAGCTAATATCCGGGCGGCTGCGCCCCGAATGGGTGCTGACGAACGCGCCGCGCGGAGCGGGGACGCGGCCTCGCGCTGCGCAGCACGCCCGTCTGGGAGCTCGCGCAGAAGCTCGGCCTTCCATCCTACACGACGGAGCGCCTTTCCGCCGACGCGGAGCGCGTCGAATGGATAAAGGCCAACGCGCCGGACGTCCTGCTCGTCATAGACTTCGGACATATAATCAAGGAGCCGGTGCTCAGCGCGGCGAAGTACGGCTGCCCTAAACATCCACCCCTCGAAGCTGCCCGAGTACCGCGGCTCCGCGCCGCTCCAGCGCGCGCTGATGGACGGGCGCGCGAACACCGCGGTCTCCATATTCCGCCTCGACGCGGGGATGGACTCCGGCCCGATACTCGCGCAGCCGGAGCTTGAAATCGCGCCCGAGGACGACTTCGCCTCGCTCGCGGAGAAGGCGGCGAAGCTCGGCGCGGAAACGCTGCTGCATTACCTCTGCGACGTGCCGCCGGACGAATGGCGCTTCACGGCGCAGAACGAGGATGGCGCGACCTACGCGCCGAAGATAGACAAAGCAGAAGGAAAGATAGACTGGACGCGCCCCGCCGCCGAAATCGCGGGACAAAATACGCGGCATCGGCGCGGCGCCCGGTGTGTTCTGCACGGTGCGCGGCAAGCGGCTGCGCATATACAGGGCCGAAGCCGTCTCCGGCTCCGGAGTGCCCGGGACGTACGCGGTGCGCGGCGGGAGTACCGTGCGTCGCATGCGGCGAAGGGCTTCTGCGCCTCGCCGAGGTACAGCCCGAGGGCAAGAAGCTCCAGCGCGCGGAGGACTGGGCGCGCGGCCTGCGCGTGAACGAGGGCGAAAGCCTCGAATAGGAGAGACGCCATGACGGAAGCTAAAAATCCACTCCGCAACATATTAAAGAGCGAATTCCCCTACAAGGGGCATATAATCGACGTGCGCGTCGACACGGTGAAATTCCCGTCGGGCGCAGAAAAGCTGCGCGAAGTCGTGCTGCACAGCCCGGCCGTCGCGATGCTCGCCGAGGACGCCGATGGCGGGATATTCCTCGTTAAGCAGTACCGCCACGCGGTGGACGAAGAGAGATATACGAAATCCCCGCTGGCCTCGTCGAAGAGGGCGAGTCGCCGAGGAGACTGCGGCGCGCGAGCTCCAGGAGGAGATCGGGCGCAGGCCGGGGCGCATGGAGAGGATCGCCGAGCTCTACTCGTCGCCCGGCTTCACGACCGAGAAGATAACGATGTTTTACGCGACGGAGCTCTCCGATTCCAAACTGCCCGAGGACGACGACGAATACATAAAGGTGCGCAAATTCTCGCCCGCCGAGCTTGCGTCGCTCGTCGCGGAGGGCGGCGTCAAGGACGGCAAGACCCTCGCCGCCTACTACTGGCTCCTCGCGCGGAAGGCGCAGATATGATCCGCGCCGCCGCGGACGACCCTGGAACGTACCGCCGAAAGATTCGGCGACTACATAAAGCTCGAGCGCGCCTGCAGCGAGAACACGAGGCGCGCCTATCTCTCCGACCTGTCTATATGGACGGCGTGGTGCCGCCGGAATTCGCGCGACCCGCTCGACGTGCAGGCGGACGCCGTCTCGCGCTTCCTGCTCGAAGCGCAGATAGAGGGGCGCAAAAAAAAGCTCCGGTCCAGCGACTCGGCGCGGTCCTGCGCTCCTTCGCGAAATTCCTCCAGTACGACGGGCAGACGGACAAGGTGCCGCGCCTCTCCCCGCTTCCGTCTCGCGAGGAAAAAACTTCCCGAAATACTCAACGAAAACGAATCCAGAGAATAAACAACGCCTGTGAGGACGGCACGGCGCTCGGCAAACGCGACCGCGCCTACATAGAACTCGCATACGGGGCCGGAATGCGCGCCTCGGAGCTCTGCGGCCTGCGGCTGCGCGACCTCGACCCCGGCAGCGGGATTTTATACGCGCGAGGCAAGGGCGACAAGGAGCGCGCCGTCCCCTACATGGGCGCGCCGCGCCGCGCCGTCGAGGAATATATAGCGGAATATCGCCCTCAGCTCGACAAAAACAAGGCCGAATGGCTGTTTTTATCGCGCAACGGCAAGCAGCTCCACCGCGAGACGCTATGGGTTATCCTGCACAAGCGCGGCGAGGCCGCCGGAGTGCCCGCGAAGCGGCTTCACCCGCACGTGCTGCGACACACCTTCGCGACAGTCCTCATCCGCAACGGCATGGACCAGAGGACGCTGCAGGAGCTGCTCGGACACAGCTCGATAATGACCACCGAAAAAATACACTCATCTTGATTTAAGCCTGCGCGACTACTACGACCAATACCACCCGCGCGCAAAGTAAAGGAGGAAACGCGATGTACTACTGGGACAAAGTCGAAGAAGCGCTCAAATATATCGAAAAGAAAACCTCCGTCAGGCCGGAGGCCGCCGTCATACTCGGCTCTGGCCTCGGCCGCGCCGCGGAGAGCATAGAGGAACCGGAGATAATCCCCTACGAAGACATACCCTACTGGCCGCGTTCCACCGCGCCGGGCCACGCGGGCCGTCTCGTGCTCGGACGCCTCGGCGGCAAGACCGTCGCCGCGATGCAGGGGCGCGTGCATTACTACGAGGGCTACAACATGCAGGAGGTCACCTTCCCGATGCGCGTCCTCGCCTGTCTCGGCGTCAGGGCGCTCGTCGCGACGAACGCCTCGGGGCGCGTCAACACCGACTTCCGCCCCGGCACGATAGCCGCGATAACGGACCACATAAACTTTATGGGCGTCAATCCGCTCGCCGGCGTCAACAACGACAAGTGGGGGCGTCCGCTTCCCGGACATGACGGAGGCATACGATAAAAAATTCATAGAGACGCTCGAACGCGCGGCGCGCGAAGAAAACATCGAGCTCAAAAAAGGTGTCTACATAGCCTTCAGCGGCCCGTCCTTCGAGACGCCCGCCGAGGTGCGCATTGGCGCGCATCATGGGCGCGGACATGGTCGGCATGTCCACAGTGCCCGAGGTGCTCGTCGCGAACCACATGGGCGTCCGCGTCCTCGGCATCTCCTGCGCCGCGAACTACGCCGCCGGCATCACGCAGGAGAAGCTCACCCACACGGAGGTCCTCGAAGTGATGGAACGCAGCGGCGGCGGCCTGTCGCGGCTTGTGGAACGTTTCCTCGCGGAGGCGGAACTATGAGCTTCAACATGATAGATTTTATCGAGAAAAAACGCGACGGAGGGCCGCCACACGAAGGCCGAGTTCGACGAGCTCATCCGCGGCGTAATGGACGGGAGCGTGCCGGCCCTACCAGACTGCGGCGTGGCTCATGGCCGTCTACTTCCGCGGCCTCGACGGCGGCGAGCTGACGCATTACACGGACGCGCTCGCGAAATCCGGGCGAGACCTACTCCTACCCGCCCGAGATGCGCGTCGTAGACAAACACAGCACAGGCGGCGTCGGCGACAAAACGACGCTCGTCCTGCTGCCGCTCGCGGCGGCCTGCGGCGCGCACGTCTCGAAGCTCTCCGGCCCAGGCCTCGGCTTCACGGGCGGCACGGTCGACAAGCTCGAATCAATTCCCGGAATGCGTATGCACCTTGAGCCGGACGAATTTATATCCCAGATGAAAAAAATCGGCTGCGCCATATCGGGCCACTCGCGCCTGCTCGCGCCCGCCGAAGGAAAATTCTACGCGCTGCGCGACGTGACTGCGACTGTCTCGATGGTGCAGCTCATAGCGGCGAGCATCGTCAGCAAAAAAGCTCGTCGGCGGAGCCTCCGGCTTCGTCTTCGACGTGAAATGCGGCAGCGGCGCGATTCATGGAAACCGAGGACAAGGCGCCGCGAGCTTGCCCGCGAGCTTGTCGCACTCTCGAAAAAATTCGGACGCAAAAGCGTCGCCGCGATAACTAGCATGGAAGAGCCGCTCGGCGAATGGGTAGGCAACGCCGCCGAGGTCTACGAAGCTATAGAGGTGCTCAGCGGACGCGGCCCCGCCGACACGCGCGAGCTCTGCGTCGCGCTCTGCGGCCTCATGCTCGAAGTCGCCGGAATCGCGAAAGACCGCGAGGAAGGCGCGGCGCTTGCGAAAAAAAGCGCTCGACGACGGACGCGCGCTTGCCAAATTCGGCGAAGTGATAGCCGCGCAGGGCGGCGACGCGGAGGTCCTGCGCAGGCCGCTTGAAATACTGCCTGCGCGCGAAAAAAATCTTCGAAATAAAAAGCGACGCGGACGGTGTCCTCTCCGAGCTCCGCGCGCGCCCTGTGGGCGAAGCGCTGCGCGCCCTCGGCGGCGGCAGAATGAAGCTCGACGACAAAATCGACCACGCCGCCGCGATACGGCTCAAAGCCAAGACAGGCGACGCCCGTGCGCAAAGGCGATACGGTGATGGAGCTGCATTACAACGACGAGGCGAAGCTTGCGGAGGCGCTCAAATACATCGACGGCTGCTGGAAAGTCTCGGAAACGGCGGAAAAGCCGAAGCTCATCGCGGAATACATATACTAGCCTGAATTTGAAAAGACGGCGGCGCGCGGCGGAAAACCCCGAAGCGCGCCGCTTTTTCGTGCGCGCGCGCCGGGCCGCCGCGCCGCGCACTCCCGACATAATAGAAGAACTCATTTCTATCTCACGGGAGGAAACCAAAATGTGCAGACAATACGCCTACATCCGCGTCTCGTCGAGAGAACGCGCTATCTCAGAGTAGCGCGCCGCGATGCTGGAATACGGCGTCCCGGAGGAAAACATCTACCTCGACCGGCAGTCGGGCAAAGACTTCGAGCGCGGCGGCTACAGGCGGCTCATACAAAAACTCCGCCGCGGCGATACCCTCGTCGTCAAAAGCATAGACCGCCTCGGACGCAACTACACCGAGATACTCGAGCAGTGGCGGCTCATCACGAAGAAAAAACAGGCCGAAATAGTAGTCCTCGACATGCCTCTGCTCGACACGCGCCAAAGCCGCGACCTCACAGGCGTCGTAATCGCCGACATCGTGCTCCAGCTCCTCAGCTACGTCGCTGAAACCGAGCGCGCCTTCATCCGTCAGCGCCAGGCCGAGGGCATAGCCGCGGCACAGGCGCGCGGCGTGCGCTTCGGCAGAAGGCCGAAAGAGCGCCCAGAAGACTTCGAAATGCTGAAAACAGCCTGGGAAAACGGCGAAATCTCAGCGCGCGGAGCCGCCCGTCGGCTTCATGTAGACCGCGGCACATTCAAAACGCTGGACCGAAGCCGCGTGAAAAAACACAAAACGCGGCGGACGACCAAAGCGGCGCGGCGCAGCCCCTAAATATCCGAAAAGACAAAAGGCAAAGCCGCGGCGCGCGCAATACGGAGCGTGCGAAAAACGCCCGCGCGTTGGAACGCCGCAGTCCGCCGCGGCGCAAACGCAGCCCCGCGCCCAAAACGCCGCCGTTCCTTGCGAACCGCCGCCATTTCTGATAAACTGTACTAGTCATCTCACGGAGGTGCGTTTCAGCTGGTGCTGGGCCCGGACTTCAAATCCGGTGAGAGGGGTTAATAGCTTCTCTGGTAGGTTCGATTCCTACACGCCTCCGCCATGAAAGACCAACGGCTCGGAGCATTCACGCTTTGAGCCGTTTTTATTTTGCCTTTAATTTGGGAAAGCATCTGGAAAACCTTCGCCGTTGGTTTTTCGCAGGGATAAGATTTCAGGACAGAACGCAAAAAGCGGCGAAAAAAGCATACTTTCTTCACCGCTCTCTCATATCTTCAAAAACTTTCATCATACACATTAAAACGACAGCTAAAACCGTCGTTTCAGCTTCCATATATTGTGCCAAGCCTCCGCCCAAATGTCAATCTCGAAGCGGCGAAGAAAGTATAGGTTCTTCGCCGCGCAGGATAAACAAGACGAGATACGAAGGAGGCGGCAGGCAGTGATAGACCTATTCGAACACAACCAAACTGTATACGAAAAAGTCTGCTTAATGCTCGCCGCGCGCGGCAAAGCCGCCGTCGTCCACCCCACCGGAACGGGCAAATCCTTCATCGCATTCAAGCTCGCGGAGGATAACCCGTCATCCCCGTGTCTTGTGGCTGTCGCCGAGCGAATACATTTTCCGCACACAGATGGAAAACCTGAAAAGAGCCTGTAACGTCGAGTTCTCAAACATCTCGTTCCTGACCTACGCAAAACTCATGCTGGCAGACGAAGAGACAAATAAAGGAGTATGCGCCCAACTACATAATCCTCGACGAATTCCACCGCTGCGGGAGCCGAGATGTGGGGCAAAGGTGTAGATAGACTTTTATTCCGTCTATCCTCAAACTCCCGTGCTCGGGCTTAGCGCCACAAATATCCGTTATCTCGACAACCACCGCGACATGGCCGACGAACTCTTCGACGGCAACATTGCCTCCGAAATGACCTTAGGCGAAGCCGTAGTCAGAGGCATCCTAACGCCTCCCGAATACGTCCTGTCTATCTACTCCTGCTCCAAAGATATAGAAAAATACCAGACGCGCATCCGCAAGGCAAAAACAAAAGCCATGCGCGACGAAGCACAGAAAAAACTCGACGCCCTCCGCCGTTCACTGGAAAACGCCGAGGGCTTAGACGTAATGTTCCGGAAGCACATAAAAGACAGCGAAGGCAAATACATAGTCTTCTGCGCGAACGTCGAGCACCTGCGCGAGACCGAGACGCATATACACGAGTGGTTCTCCGGAATAGACGGCAATCCCAACATATACAAGGCTACTCCGAAGACGCGGAATCGTCCAAAGCCTTCGATGCTTTCCGCAGCGACTCATCGTCTCACCTGAAACTCCTTCTCTGCATAGACATGCTCAACGAAGGAGTACACATAGACGGAGTATCCGGAGTAATTCTCCTGCGTCCCACCGTATCGCCCCATCATCTACAAACAGCAGATAGGCAGAGCGTTAGCCGCAGGCAGCAAGAAAAACTCCGTCATCATAGATGTGGTAAACAACATAGAAAACCTCTACAGCGTTGCGGCGATCCAACAGGAAATGACCGACGCCATAAACTACTACCGCGGCATAGGCCAGCCGGACAGAATAGTCAACGAGACATTCACCATAACCGACGAAACCAGAGACAGCAAACAGCTCTTCTGCGAACTCGAAGAGACCTTGTCCGCCTCATGGGATTCGATGTACCTGCTGGCAAAAGACTACTACGACAAGCATCACAACCTTGAAATAGAAAGACGCTACATGACGCCCGAAGGCTACGCCCTCGGCTCATGGCTCAACACCCAGAGACGCGTCCGCTCCGGCAAAATTTGCGGGATACTCACCGAAGAGAGAATAAGAAAACTCGACGCCATAGGCATGGACTGGCGCGGCAAATACGACCTCGCATGGGACAAGTACTACAACGCCCTCTGCAAATACAAATACGAGTTCGGCAACATCGACATAAAAGCCAACTACGTCACGCCCGACGGCATAGAACTCGGCGCATGGATATCCAACCTCCGCACGGCAAAAAACAGCCGCCGCAGAGGCTATTACCTCACCGACGAGCGCATAGCCATGCTAGACAAGCTCGGCATGATATGGGACAAGCTCGACTACCAGTGGGAGAAAAATTACCATGCCTGCGTCGAATATTACAAAGAACACCGCAGCCTCGACATCCCCGCGCATTACGCGACGAAAGACGGCCTCCGTATAGGCGCGTGGATACGCAGAATGCGCAAAGCGAGAGACGGACGACTCAAAGGCGCGCAGCCGCTTACGCAAGATCAGATTCGGCGCCTCGACGCCATCGGCATGGACTGGCAGGACTCATTCACTCAAAGATGGGAATACGGCTACGCCAAAGCCAAAGAATACTACGCACAGCACAGCAACATAGACGTGCCGGCGACATACGTGACCGAAGACGGCTTCCCGCTCGGCAAATGGCTCAAAGGCCACGTACAGATAACGACAAAACGGGACGGCTTTCTATAAAAGTAACCGCGGAGCGCAAAGCAAAGCTCGACGCCCTCGGCTTCAAATGGGACGCGGAAGACTCATGGGCCAAACGCATAGCCGCCTGCAAAGAATACAAAGCCGAACACGGCGACCCTCAACGTCTCGCAGCAATACGTGACGCCAGACGGCATCTGGCTCGGCAAATGGCTCTACGAATGCCGCAGAGCCTACAAAGGCGAGCCCAACCAGAGGCAAAAGAGCCTGACCGACGAACAGATACATGAACTCAACACCCTAGGCATGGACTGGCGCACGCCCGCGGAACAGGCATGGGAAGAAAAATACAAAGCCGCCGCGGAAATGCTTGAAAAAATGAAACGTGCCGAAAACAAAACATACGTAAAAGCGGAATACCCGCCGAGCCACAGCCTGCGTCAGTGGATAAGCAGGCAGAAAAGCCTCCTGCGCCAAGGAAAGCTCACAAACGAGCAGATAAACAAACTCCACGCGCTGAATGTGACGAGTACACCTATCTCGAAGGTGTTATAGACGTTGGGCGAGCATAGCATAACTGGAGATGCAGAAAAGATGAAAAAAACGGATAAGCGAATTCTACTATCCTACCCGCACATGAGCGGAGACGAGCTAAGGCTTGTAAAAGACGCATTTGAATCAAACTGGATAGCGCCCCTCGGCCCGCAAGTCGACGCCTTTGAAAAAGAGACAGCCGCGTACGCCGGTGTAAAATCAGCTCTTGCGCTCTCAAGCGGAAGCGCAGCCATCCACCTCGGGCTTCGTCTGCTTGACGTACAAGCCGGAGACACAGTCTTCTGTTCCGCACTCACGTTTATAGCTTCAGTAGCGCCTGCAATCTACCAGAACGCCGTGCCTGTATTCATAGACTCCGATGAAGAGACTTGGAATATGTCTCCGGTCGCTCTTCAGAAAGCATTCAACGACGCGGTAAAAACAGGCAAAATGCCGAAATGCGTAATAGTAGCCGAACTCTACGGACAGCCGCCCAAAATGGACGAAATATGCGCCATATGCGATAAATACAACGTACCCATACTGGAAGACTCGGCTGAAGCTCTGGGCGCCATATACGACGGCAAAAAATGCGGCTCCTTCGGCAAAGTCGGGGTATATTCCTACAACGGCAACAAAATAATAACCACCTCCGGCGGCGGAATGCTCATATCCGATGACGAACAATACATAGACAAAGCCAGATTCTGGTCCACCCAGGCCAGAGACAAAGCGCCGTGGTATGAACACACTGAAATAGGCTACAACTACAGAATGAGCAACATACTCGCCGCCATAGGCAGAGGCCAGATGCTCCACCTTGAAGAACGCATAGACAGAAGAAGATCCATATACAGGAAATACAAACAGGAACTCGAAAAAATTCCGGGCATAAAACTCATGCCCGAAACGCCGAAATGCCGTTCCATCCAATGGCTCACGGCGATAACCGTAGACAAAGAAACAACCGGCAAAACATTCATGGACGTAATCAACTACTTAAACGACATGAACATAGAAAGCCGCCCTGTATGGAAGCCGATGCACCTCCAGCCGTATTTCATGGAAAGAAACGCTAAATACTTCCCGCACGGCGAAGGAGACGACGCAAGCGTGTCGGACAAACTTTTCAACACAGGCATCTGTCTGCCCTCGGCATCGGCTATGACCGATGAGGAGCAGGAGTATGTGATTGAAACGGTAAAAGAAGCGATAGCAAGATAAAGAGGAATAGGGAAAGAGCTACAGCAGAAAGCAGAACAATGAGCAAAGACAAGCCTATCCAGAAACTGCTCAAAAGAGCGTTCGACATATGCGGAGCGACTGCTGGCTTAATAATATTCTCCCCCGTGCTTCTCTGGACGGCGAACAGGATAAACAAAGAAATGGGCAGTCCGGTTTTCTACAACAGACAAAGAGCCGGCAAAGGAGGCAAACCGTTCAAACTCTACAAATTCAGAACCATGACCGACACGAGAGATGAGAACGGCAACCTGTTGCCGGATGCAGAGCGCATAACGCCTATAGGCCAAAAAATCCGTTCCTCCAGCATCGACGAACTGCCGCAGCTTATAAACGTGCTGTTTGGAGACATGAGCATAGTAGGGCCGAGGCCTCTGCTTCTCGACTACGTGCCTCTATACAACGAAGAGCAGAAAAGAAGGCTTGAAGTCAAACAAGGCATAACCGGCTGGGCGCAGATACACGGCAGGAACGCGACGACATGGGAAGAAAGATTCAAGAACGATATCTGGTACGTAGACAACTGGTCGTTCTTGCTGGACATAAAGATAGTAATGATGACGGTAAGCAGAGTGCTGAAGCACGAAGGAATAAGCGCAGAAGGCGATGCCACTATGCCGAGGTTCATGGGAAATGGTGGTTGTAATAAATAACATGGCTGATACCAAGGACCTAGTTATATATGGGGCTGGAGGACTCGGAAGAGAAATTCTGTCGCTGATACGCCGCGACTATGCTGACGAATGGAAGGTTGTTGGCTTTATCGTTGATTGTAGCGATAGGCCAGACGTGGTTGAAGGTGTTCCGGTGTTTTCTCCTGAATACCTAAAAACGGCTGGTTTGGCTGTTGTTTTCGGATTTGCAGATACACACCAGAAAAATAAACGGTTGATCCAATTAGAATGTTGTAACAACTTATCTTTTCCCAATATCTTGTCTAGGTACGCGATTGTCAGTCCAGATGCAAAATTAGGTAAGGGCGTTGTCGTTACAGATTTTTGCAATATCTCTACAAAGGCAACTATCGGCGATGCCGTATTCATTAATATGGGTACGCTTATAGGACACGATGCTGTGATAGAAAGAGCATGTTCTATTATGCCTCAATGTGCAGTTTCTGGATTTGTGAAAGTAGGGCAAGAAACGTTTATCGGAGCTCATAGTTTCATTATGCAAGGGAAAAACATTGGCAAAGATGTAACTATTGCTGCTGGTTCTGTCGTTTGCAGAGATGTTGATGATGGCGGAATTGCAATGGGCAACCCGGCGAAAGTTCTTAAAAGAAAGTAACTACGTAAGTGTATCGCATGATTTATACGATGTAACAAAGAGAGGATATTCTTTAACATGGATGTTAAGCAATTCATCGAAGAAATAGCCGAAATAATAGAAGCGGATCCAACGACGCTTACCTTAGACTCAGATTTCCGTGAATCAGCCGACTACTGGTCATCTCTCACCGGGTTCAGCATCCTCATCTTTATGCAGGACAGATGCGGCGTGAAAGTCTCTGTGGATGATTTCCTTGAGATGAGCACCATCGGAGATCTTTATAAGAAGGCTGCTGCGACTAAGTAGCTAGCGCCAATCGCTGAAAGGAATGTCATGACAGGTAATTTGTCTGTCGTAAGCGGTTTTTATAAAGAAGAAAATAAATAACAAGAATCTATGCTATATGACAATGTTATATGTTATTCAAAAATTATTAATTCTTGAATTATTGAGTTTATGTTGAATAGATCGATTTCTGAAAGGTTATTTTTATAATGAAACATATTTGGTGGATAAATCATCATGCAGTTCCTCCGATAGTGCCAGGCGGTACAAGGCACTATTCTTTAGCGAAAGAGATAATGAATCTTGGAGATTATAAAGTAACTATTATCAACGGTAGTTTTGACCATTTGACTCCGCATTTTGAGGAAGGCGCAAGATGGGGATCGGAACTCTCTGCTCCAGTACTGCGGTGTTATGATGGGGTGGATTTCTTATCATTGCCTACACCATATTATGAAGGCAATGCCTCGTTGGGCAGGCTAAAAAATATGTGGAGTTTTTACAAAAATGCTCAAAAATATTTGGGCACATGTATTCCTAATATTATTGATAGACCTGATATGATTATTGGCTCAACGGTACATCCTCTTGCGGCGTACGCAGGATATAAACTTTCGCAGCGTTACAACGTGCCTTTTATATATGAAGTACGCGACTTATGGCCTCTGACTTTGGTAGAGATTGGAAAAATATCGAAATATAATCCAGTTGCTTTAGCGTTTGGATATCTAGATAGAACTATGGCGAAAGCATCGGAGCTTATCATTACAACAGCCCCATTGATGCAAAATTATTATATTGATAATTATCAAATAGATGCAAGTAAGTTTATTTGGATAACGAACGGTTCCGATATCACTAAGGTACAAACTAGTGGTGATGATAGGATTGGGAATAATGCAGTTATCCGCATAGGATATACTGGGACTTTAGGTCTGGCAAATGGTATAGAGTTATTTTTAAAGAACTTGAATGAAGTGCATAAGGATGTATTAAAGCACTTTAATTTTACATTTATTGGTAATGGTATTAAAAAGCCTGAATTAATTACTTATTGTAAGAAATATTACTTGCCAGTTATCTTTCAGAGTGCTGTGCCTAAAAATAATATTGTTGATGTCTTAACACAATTTGATATGTTGTTAGTAATTGTTTTGCCATCACCCATTTATCGTTATGGAACTTCTCTTAATAAAATGGCAGATTACTTTGCGATTGGACGACCAATTATGATGATTGGCAACGTCGCGCAAAATCCAGTAATTGAATCAGGCGCTGGATTCATAGGAACAGACATAAATGATTTAGAAGCAATCCTAAAAAGCATTATTGCATGCTCGCCTGAAGATCTACAAAAAAAAGCAAATAATGCTAGGGCTTATGCTGCACTTCATTATGATTGGACACAATTATCTAAACGCTTGCTTGAAAAATTAAAGCCATTAATGCAAGGAGAGACAACCAGATGCAGCTATTAGAAAAAATTAGGTCCAGAACAGCACATATCGGTGTAATTGGTCTTGGCTACGTAGGCCTCCCATTAGCTGTAGAAAAAGCAAAAGCTGGATACAAAGTCTTAGGCTTCGACATCCAGCAGTCCAAAGTAGACATGGTAAACCGCGGAGAGAACTACATAGGAGACATAGTGGCGCAGGAACTGAAAGAACTCGTTGTGTCAGGCCATCTTTCAGCGACATCGGACTATGACCGTATTGCCGAATGCGACGTCGTAACCATCTGCGTGCCGACGCCTCTCGATAAATTCAAACAGCCGGATCTCTCCTACATAATCAACTCGGCAAACGAAATTTCAAAGCGTGTCCACAAAGACATGCTCGTAGTCCTCGAATCCACGACATATCCCGGCACGACCGAAGAAGTCGTCAAGCCAATACTTGAGCGCAGCGGCTTAAAAGTAGGCAAAGACTTCCACCTCGCCTTCAGCCCCGAGCGAGTGGACCCTGGCAACGCAAAATACAAAACCCACAATACACCGAAAGTAGTAGGCGGCTGCACGCTCGAATGTACAGAGATAGCGAAGACTATGTACAGCATAGTCCTTGGCGCGGACGTATTTACAGTATCCTCGCCCAAAGAGGCGGAAGCGACCAAAATCCTCGAAAACACCTTCCGCATAGTCAACTGCGCCCTCGCTAACGAAATGGCGATAGTCTACAACAAAATGGGAATAAACATCTGGGAAGTAATCGCTGCTGCGTCTACCAAACCGTTCGGCTACGTGCCGTTCTATCCCGGCCCTGGCGTAGGCGGCCACTGCATCCCGCTCGATCCGTTCTACCTTACATACAAAGCTAGGGAATACGACTACCACACAAGATTGATAGAACTCTCCGGCGAAATCAACGACAACATGCCGGACTACGTCGTAGAGCGTCTCATGGATATACTAAACGAAGAAGAAAAGCCGCTCAAAAACAGCAAAATAATGCTTCTTGGCGTAGCGTACAAAGGTGATATAGACGACCTTAGAGAATCACCCGCTTTAAAAGTCTGGGAAGAACTCGAAAAGAAAGACGCCAAAGTCGTCTACCACGACCCATACTGCAAAACCACGAAATGGAAAGGGCAGACAGTCGAATCTACAGAACTTACTCCTGAAACAGTTGCCTCATGCGACGCTGTAGTCATCACAACATGGCATAAACACAACGTAGATTATCAGATGGTCTTAGACAACGCGAAAGTGTTGTTTGACACTAAGAATGCTGTTGTTACGGCCTTAGGTGAGGAAGTATTAGCTTTCCCCAACTATACAAGGTTATAAATAGGTGCGAAATGATGAGCTTAAAAGAGAGTATTGTTAAACTTTTTGGATATGAAGTCAATTCAGACATAAAATATACTGGTATGTCTGACGCAGTACGTCCATGCACAATAAGTTTTTTGGATAATCCTAAGTTCGCCAAAGATATTAACAAAAATCAAAATATCGTTGCTGTATTTGTTAGAGAAAAAGATAGTAATCTGCTCGCAAATGGCAAAGAGATAATAGAAGTAGATAATCCTAAAGCAGCGCTTTTTGAGCTGCATAATTATTACTGCCGTGAGTTTTTATCTTATCCATCTAACCAGATTGCAAAAACGACTCGCATTCACCCGACGGCATTTCTTGCACCAAATGGCGTCATCTTAGGCGAAAACGTTGAAATCGGGCCGCATTCGACAATTTTGTCTGGTGTGGAAATCGGAGACAACACGGTAATCGGCGCAAATTGTGTCATTGGCGAGGATGGTTTCCACGTATTTGACGATATGCATGGGATAAAAAGAATTGCTATACATGATGGTTGGGTAAGAATTGGTAAATATGTTGAAATACATGCCTCGGTCATTGTGGATAAAGGATTTATGGGACGTGACACAATAATTGGTGACGAATGTAAAATCGATGAACTTACACATATTGCCCACAGAGCACATATTAATACACGAACTGTTATTGCTGGTGGCGTAGATATTGCGGGTTCTACCAATATTGGGACCAATGTATGGATTGGTCCTCAGAGTGTCGTTTCTAACAGAGTAACGGTTGGCAATAATGCAAGAGTAAATATTGGGGCTGTTGTTATCCGAAACGTTAAGCCTAATACTTCTGTATCTGGAAACTTCGCCATAGAACATGAGAAGCATTTGATCGCAGATGCGAAGGATCAACTCGCTAAATTATAAAATTATCATATAGAAGAGGTCTTACATATGGATGTTAAGCAATTCGTCGAAGAAATAGCCGAAATAATAGAAGCAGATCCAACGACGCTTACCTTAGACTCAGATTTCCGTGAATCAGCCGACTACTGGTCATCTCTCACCGGGTTCAGTATCCTCATCTTTATGCAGGACAGATGCGGCGTGAAAGTCTCTGTGGATGATTTCCTTGAGATGAACACCATCGGAGATCTGTATAAGGCAGCTACGAATAAGTAGCTAGAGACAGTCGCTGAAAGGAACGTCATGACAGGCAATTTGTCTTTAGCTCATATAGGCTGGGCCGTTGAATCTGTTGATAAGGCTATGCAGGATTTATCCGCGCTTGGCTTTAAAACTGTAGGCGACGTCTGTACAGATGATGCGAGAAAGGTGAAGCTGACGCTCATGTCTGACTCGTGCGGCAATACAATAGAACTTGTCTCGCCGATGTCGGAGGACTCACCTGTCTCAGAAATTCTGAAAAAGAATGGCCCGACGCCCTATCACATCTGCTTCACCGCAGAAGTAAAACGTGACTTTGGTGACTGCAGGAAAGAATTTGCGTCGAAGGGCTTCGCCGTGCTGCACAAACCCGCTCCGGCGCCGCTCTTCGGCGGCAAAGACGTTGTATTCCTATATTCGAAAAATCTGGGGCTTATCGAACTTGTAATAGAACCCGCTGACGGAAAGGATGCAAGCAACCATGACTAACGTGAATAAAGATATAGAAGACAAAATCATAGCGACAGTATCAGATGTACTGGACCGTACCGTCGACAGTTTATCTTCGCTCGACGACGTAAGCTCATTAAAAATCCTCCAGATAATCATGACGCTTGACGAGGAAGGCGTCTCCATACCTCTGGAAAAAATCGCAAAGATTAAGTCTGTAAGCGACATCATCGCTTTCGCCGAGGTGGAATAAAATGCCGGACTTCGCTCTGGCAAAAGCTCATAACATAAAAATCTCCGGACTTGCCGCATGCGTGCCGTCCCATATCGTTTCCAATAGGGAGGCCGCGTGTGAGCTCTATGGAGATGATATAGACGGGGTAATAAAAACTACAGGTGTAGCGGAACGGCGCACATCGCCGGAAGGCAAGATAACAAGCCTTGATCTATGCATTAGGGCTGCTGAATATCTGCGTGACGAGTGCGGCGTAAGCTACGACGACTTCGGAGGGGCAATCTGCGTCACCCAGACGCCTGATTGTCTGCTGCCCAATAACTCGACGTATGCCCAGCAGCGTCTTAAGCTGCCATTGTCCGTATCTGCGTTTGATATAAACTTAGCCTGCTCCGGCTACATATATGGTCTATGGGCTGCCGCGCTGACCGCTCAATCGCTTTCTAAGCCGGTTCTGTTATTAGACGGGGATACTCACAGCCACTTTGTTTCCACGAAAGACAAAGCTACGGCCGTTCTCTTCGGAGACGCCGGGACCGCGACGATCATAGAGCCATGCGAAAAGAATACAGAATGGACGTTCGCCTTTGAAACAGACGGAAGCAAACGCAACGCCCTCATCATCCCCGAAGGCGGATACAGGAACAGGGCAAACGAACACAGCGTCGAATACAGGGAATACACCGACGGAGGAATCCGCCGCGGCATAGACATGAAAATGGACGGCATGGAAGTATTCAACTTCGTCGTGCGTTCCGTCCCCAAATGCCTCGACTTCCTTATGCAGGAGACGCAGACGGAGCCGGAATGCTACGACATACTCGCTCTCCATCAGGCGAACCTCTTCATGATCCGTCAGGTAGCCAAGAAAATGAAATTCCCTATGGACAAAGTGCCGACGACCATACAGAAATACGGCAACTCGAGCTCGGCGACGATCCCCGTGACTTTAGCTTCAGAGCTTCACGAAAGAATACAGACGGAAAACCTGAAAGTACTGGCGTCCGGTTTCGGAGCGGGACTCTCACTCGCCTCAGTATCTATGGAACTCGGCCCGTGCTGTTGCCCTGGAGTGGTCGAATATGAATGCTGACAAAGATAAAAAAATCCTCGTAGCCGGAGCATCGAAAGGCATAGGCTTCGCGACTGCGAAAATGTTGCTTGAGAGAGGATACAAAGTCATAGCCGCGGCGAGAAACGAAGAAGCCATGAAAGAAAAATTCAGCGGCTATGACGGCGTCGATATATATTCCTGCGACTTCTCTGACATCGATGCGGTACAGGCGTTTGCCGACAAAGTCAATCACGAGTCAGGCCCAATCTCCGGCCTCGTATATACGGCAGGGGCGCAGCTTACCATGCCCATATCAATGAACAAGCCTGACAAGGTAAAAGAGCTCTTCACGCTTAATACCTTTGCGCCGATAGAACTCATACGCTGCTTCTCGAAAAAGAAGATGATAAGCGAAGATGGAGCGTCTTTCGTGCTCATTTCATCGCTCTCAGCTCATGAAGGAGCAACGGGAAAATCTTTATACGCCGCTACAAAAGGAGCACTCGAAGGTTTTCTGCATACCGCCGCGTTGGAACTTGTACAGAGAAAAATACGCCTCAACGCGATAGTGCCTGGAATAATAGAGACGGATATGTCCAAAGAATTCCTCGACAGGATGACGGAGGAGCAGCGCGCGTCAATAGATAAATCCTATCCGCTCGGTCTGGGCAAACCGGAAAACGCTGCGTCTCTCATAGTCTGGCTCCTCTCCGACGAAAGCAGATGGGCGACAGGTCAGTCCTACGTCATAGACGGCGGGCATATGATAAGAGGGTAACGAAAATGATAGCGCTGCTTTCAAACATAACGATAGATTCCCTAGCCCAGGCCATAACAAAAGCCACCGGAGAAGAAACCTACACCTCCTCCGGCTACAACACATGGGCGCAGGAGTTACTGTCCGCCTCATTCGGCGGCGGCACGCCTGACTGCGTATTCCTCATCCTAGATGGCACGCAGCTCATGGGTGACGCATTTCCTGCGAACTGGGAGTCAGCCCAAGCGACTCTTGACGAGGCTTTATCCGTAATCATCGGATTCGCTTCGTCCCATAAAGACATTCCCATATTTGTATCTTCTCTCGATATTCCTAATAAGAAGATACAGCCATATATATCGGCACGGATAGAACATAAAGCTGAATCCTACTGGCTCAACGTGCTAGAAGAAAACGGCACTCCTGTGCTGGATATTAAAGAACTCACTGCAAACGTAGGACGCGATAAGTTTTACAGCTACCGCATGTGGTACTTGGGAAGCATTCCGTACTCCATGACCGGAGAAAAAGCTATAGCCGAAGAAATATCCTATGCTCTGAACTCTATCAAAGGCCGCAGAGCCAAATGCATCGTGCTCGACCTCGACAACACCCTATGGGGTGGAGTTATTGGGGAAGACGGGATAGGCGGCATAGAGCTTTCCACAACCAAAGAAGGCTCTCGTTACCGCGACTTCCAGAAAAGAATAAAAGAAATAAAAGAAGAAGGCGCGATACTCGCAGTAGTCTCCAAAAACAACATCGAAGACGCGTTGGACGGCATAAACAACCATCCAGACATGATACTGCGCGAAAAAGACTTCGTAGCCATAAAAGCCAACTGGGAGCCTAAGCCCGTCAACATAGGCGAACTGGCCAAAGAACTTAACATCGGTCTAGACTCCTTCGTATTCATAGACGACAATCCGATTGAAAGAGAAGCCGTAAAAACGGCACTTCCACAGGTAATCGTTCCTGAATTTCCCAAAGATACTGCAAACCTTGAAAAGTTTGCGATAGAGATAGGGAAGAAATATTTCCCCACGTTAAAACTAACGAAAGAAGATACGCAGAAGACGGAGCAATACCAGATAGAACACAAACGTTCGGAACTCAAAAAAGAAGCTCCGTCACTGGAAGATTATCTCAAATCGCTCGAAATGAAACTCACCATACGCGAGATAACAGAAGAAGACATCCCGCGCGCGGCGCAGCTCACGCAGAAGACGAACCAGTTCAACCTGACGACCAGACGCTACACCGAAAGCGACATCCGCAGGATGAAAGAAGACAAAAACTACAAGCTATGGATAGGCGAACTGGAAGACAAATTCGGCAGCTACGGCAAAGTCATACTGGCGATAGTAAGACTTGAACCAGAACACAGAGCGGTCATAGACACGTTCCTTATGAGCTGCAGGGTTATGGGGAGGAACGTGGAGACGGATTTCCTCAAACATATAGAACAAAGCCTCAAAGAAGAAGGGATCCGAGAAATCATAGGTGAGTATATAGAGACTCCGAAGAATAAAGTCGTTAAAGAGTTTTGGAGTCAACAGGCATACAAACAATCATCCTTGGAAGATAAGAATCGTAGTTGCTGGATAAAAGAGACCTTATAAATAAAAAGTTGAGAGATGGAGGTAAACGCAATGCACAAAATAGCCCTAGCCGGATGCGGCAGAATAAGCAAAAACCATATAGAAGCGATAAACCAGCTCAAATCTGAAGGACTTGCGGAACTCGTAGCTTGCTGCGACATAATCCCAGAACGCGCCATAGAAGCGGCGATGAAAGTCGGCGGAGAATGCCGCGCATACACGGATTACTCGCAAATGCTCAAAGAGACCGACGCCGACCTCGTAACGCTCTGCACGCCGTCAGGCCTTCATCCTTATCAGGCGATAGAAGCGGCTGAAGCAGGCAAAAACATCCTCTCCGAAAAACCGCAGGGCTGCTCACTTGAAGCCTGCGATAAAGCGATAGAAGCTGCGGACAAAGCCGGAGTAAAATACATGGTGGTAAAGCAGAACCGCTTCAACCCCAGCATCCAGCTTCTGCGCCGTGCCTACGAACAAGGCCGCTTCGGTAAAAGCTACATGATACTAGCAAACGTCCTCTGGACTCGTCCGCAGGACTACTACGACATGGCGAAGTGGCGCGGCACATACGAACTAGACGGCGGCTGCCTCTCGAACCAGGCAAGCCACTACGTAGACCTCGTACAGTGGTTCGGCGGAGAAGTTGAAGACGTAAAAGCGCTCTACTCCACACAGAAAATAAAAATGGAAGCCGAAGACACCATATCTGTAGCCATCAAATTCAAAACCGGAGCCATAGGCAGCATAAACGCCACAGTTCTTACCTACCCGAAAAACCTCGAAGGCAGCCTGACCATCCTCGGCGACAAAGGCACGGTAAGAGTAGGCGGCTTTGCCTTAAACCAGATAGAACACTGGGAATTCGCAGACCAAGACCCGATGGACGAAGAAGTCAAAAACGCCAACGAAGCGCCGAAATCCGTCTATGGGCATGGACACCTGCCGTATTACAGGCACGTGTTGGACGTGCTTGACGGCAAGTGTGAGCCGATGTGCACGGGGAGAGAGCTAGGAAGACTGTGGAAATAATAATGAAAAGCTACGCTAAATAACTATTCTACCATCCTGCCATGAAGATAGCCTTTTTAGCGCCATTAAGTTCCATACATACAATACGTTGGGCTAATGTCTTTGCAGAACACGGACATGAAGTTCATGTCATAAGTATGCATAATTTGTCCGTTGATCAGTTGCACCAAGGCGTGTGTGCTCACATGTTGCCATTAAAAGCACCGTTGGGATATTACTTAAATGTTTGGGCAATAAAGTCAATTTTAAAACGTATTAAGCCGGATGTGCTGAATGCTCATTATGCCAGCGGATATGGGACATTGGCGAGACTTTCTGGTTATCATCCGCTCGTACTATCCGTATGGGGAAGCGATGTCTATGATTTTCCCTATGAATCACATATCAAGATGTCAATAATACAGAAAAATTTAGACGCAGCAGACATTATTTGTTCTACAAGCGAAGTCATGAAAAAACAGACTGAAAGTTTGTTGAGGTCTTCTAAAAAAATTTTTGTGACTCCATTTGGTATTGATACTACCAAATTTACTCCAAAAAAGAATTTTGCGGAAGAAGTGCATGTAATCGGCACAGTAAAAACGCTTGCGCCGCAATATGGCATAAATACACTGATAAAGGCTTTTGCCATTGTAGCTAATAAGCTCGTTGACAAAAGCTTAAAGCTGGTAATTGCCGGGGATGGCCTGCAGGGCACAGAACTTGTGAACCTCGCGGCAAGTCTTGGAATAGCAGATAAATGTGAGTTCCTGGGAAAAATCCCACATAATAAAGTACCAGAAGTATTACATTCTTTTGATATCTATGTAGCCTTAAGCGAAAATGAAAGTTTTGGCGTTGCGATACTTGAAGCCTCAGCGTGTGGCCTGCCTGTCATAGTATCTGATGCCGGAGGATTACCGGAAGTTGTTGAAAATGGTGTGACAGGCATTGTTGTTCCTAAACATGATCCCAAAGCTGCGGCAGAAGCTATACTTCAACTGATTCGATGCGATAAGAAGCGAAAAATATACGGTCAAAATGGAATACAACGTGTAAAGTCTCTCTACCATTGGGAGAATTGTTATTGCATAATGCATGAAGTGTTTAAAAAGGTATCATGAAAGTATGAAGACTTTCGCTAGAGGCTACATCTATCTTTTAATTGTATTATCTCTTTGCGGCGCAAATATATGGGCGATAAACATAAAGGGGATAAACGTAACAATATTTAGAATCATTAGTGTGCTGCTGCCAATAGTTGTGATGTTGTGTTGTTGTCGTCGTGAACCCCAAAAATCTTGCTGTTCCTTAAATCACACATATAATTATAATAATCTTAATAACTTTTTATATTATTATTTTTTCATTGTATGGTTTATTTATGGTCTTGCGTCGTTTCTTTGGGTCAAATCATATAAATGGTGGATAATTGCTGAATATTCATTATTCATTGGGGTTGCTTGTATTATTATATGTAATAAATTGTTAATAACAACTAAATATATTGGTATTTCTTTAAAGTTAATGTATTTTGTCCTTACATTACATTCATTAATTGGATGGTTTGAAATTATATCAGGTAAATATTACTTTATTTCAAGTAATATGTCTGCTATATATTCAATAAACCAATATCCTGCCTCAGCGTTAGGAAATACAAATAATTTCGCAACGGGTATGTTAATTGGTTTTTTTATTTCTATTAGTTTTATTTATATATGTAGATCTTGGGTTATAAAAACATTGGTTCTGTTGAATGCACTTAGCATGTCCTGCTTAATTTATATGGCTTCATCTAGAGCCAATCTAATAGCTCTTATTCTAGGCATTACATTTCTTATATTTGTGAAAAAAAATAAATTTTCTAAAAGTATAAAAGTGTTGCTGATATTTATTTTATTAGGTAGTTTTAGTCTAATCTATCCAACATTATATCGGCAAATTATTAATTTCATATTAGAATTAATTGGTACATGTGACAATGGGGATTCTATAAGTGTGCGTAAAAATCTCATATTGAATGGCCTTATATTTCTGAAAGAATCTTTCTTGTTAGGTGTTGGGAGTGGTAATACTAATTATTATATGGAAATAAATAGCTGTTCAGATGGTTATCACACAACGTATGGCATTATTAATATGCACAATTGGTGGATGGAAATCCTTGTAGATTATGGAGTAATTATATTTATACTTTATATAATTATGTATATCAAATTAATTGTTGATAATGTTATGATTTACAAAACGGTTAGCTATAATATACAAGAAAGATATTATGCTCTTTCGTTTGCGTCTTTTTTAATAGCATACTCAATTGGATGTATTTCTGCCAGTTCTAACATGACAAAAGAATATATTTGGCTGTTTTTCGCATTAATTCTGGCTTTTACAAATTTAGTACTTCATAAAAGTATGCAATGATGGCAAGATAATATGATTTCATCAAAAACTTTCCTTAAAAATATATTAGGATACTCAACAGCTACGTATGTAGGGGCTATTCTGAGCTTGATTTCAATACCGCTATCAACTAGATTTTTTTCAACGACAGAGATGGGCAAAATAAATATGTACATCGCTTATGCCAACATTCTTATGGTGTTTTGTAATATGGGGTATGAGCAAGCATTTGTTCGTTTTTGTAACGATAGCGAAGAGGGAAACAAAATTGAAACTTTCGCGGGGCAATGTATGTTTATCTCGATGTGTGCGCTAGTTGTGATTTCTGTTTTTTCTCTCTTATTTTATAAAAAGATATCCATGTCAGTATCTGGCCAGTTTTCCCTTTGGTGCGTTATTTCTCTGATACTATTATTGATACCTAAAGTGATAATTCAATATACGACCCTAATTTCCAGAATGCGCCAGAATATTTTCCTTTATTCGCTGCAGGCGATATCTACTGCTGTTGTTACACGATGTATTTATATTTTTGCCGCAGTATGGGATGCCACATATGAAACAGCAACGACAATATTAGTAGCTTCAAATATTTTATTATGTATCGCAGCGTTGATTTATTTTATTCCCAGAGGTCTTTTCTTCGGTGTTTATAATATTACGTATGTGCTGTTAATAAGATTGACGAAATATGCCGTCCCGTTAGTTCCGACTTTCTTCTTGTCGATGGCAAATATGTATTTGCCGCAATTTGTACTGCGCAGCCATGTAGGATTCGACGCTATAGGAATTTATACAAATGCGGTGACGATGGCAAGCGTCCTCGCACTGGTACAGTCAGGCTTTAACGCATATTGGCCGGCTTTTGTTTTTGCAAACTATAAAACGGAACAAAAGACCATACAAACAGTACATAAATACATTGTGCTTGTTATTACTTTATTTGCTATGACAGCTGTTGTTGGGCAAGATATTTTATATATACTTGTTGGGACGGATTTTCGTGCCAGTAAACGTATTTTCCCTATTCTTATCATTGTCCCTGTTGTATATACAATTGCTGAAACAACTAGAATCGGTATACGTTTAGCACAAAAAACATATTATGAATTATTGGTATCTGCTTGTGTATTAGCCTTAAATTATGTACTTTGTTTGGCATTGATTTATAAGTATACGTTAGTAGGAGCGGCTTTAAGTTCTGCTCTGTCTTCTATATTTGGACTATATATAGCTTCTTATATGGCTAATAAATATTATAGGGCCGTCGATTCATTTGTGCAGATGTCAGTCGCCATTATTGTATTGTTATTGTTGTCTTACATTAATCTAAGCCTGACAGGAGGCTTGAAATATTTATTATATGCATGTATGTATTGTATCGTAATTATAGTATATAAAAATCAAATTGTAGATACTGTCAATTTTTGTGTAAAAATCTTAAAACGAAAAGTATAAAGGGTTGTGCACCATATGATCTACTCCTTTATTCTTCCCCCAGGGATATTTATTTTTATCATATTGTTGCTTGCTGTTTGGGCTATGTGCCAGAAAATACATAAACTCTTTGTATGTGCGCTGTGCTTGATAGCGCTTCTGATGTATATTATAAGTATTCCTATTTTTGCAATAAGTATTCATAATATAATCGAACATGCATATCGACGTCAATTACCTCCTAAAAACGTACCAACGGCTGTTGTTGTCCTTGCCGGTGGGTGGTCAACCGACGAAAACGGCCGTCCTTTTCAGCCTTCTATATCTACGATGGAGCGGCTTTACGCTGCGGTAAAATTGTCAAAAGAACGCCGGTCGTGTAAGTTTTTGATCATGTCAGGCGGCGATACTTATGAGCGTCATTCGATATCTGTAGCAGAAGTGATGAGGGACGCTGCTGAAACAATGGGATGCCGGGCAAAAATCATCCTTGAAGACAAATCCCGTAACACTGATGAAAATTTAAAATACAGCGCTGAGTTAGTCAAAGAGCTTGGCGTCAAGCATGTCGTGATTGTTACCAGCAATTCTCACATGGCACGTGCTATGGATTTTGCGCATCGTTATATGCCTGATGGTGTTAAAATCTATGCTTATCCAAGCGGAGGATATAGAAAGCGGAAGGAATTGAGCGCAGACATGTTTCTTCCGAGCGATAAGGCCCTTAGCGCTTCTTGCGGCAGCATCAAGGAATTGATCGGCGGAGTAATTGCGAAACTTAGACCAAGGTAGACTAGATGCCAGATGTTTCTCATACATTAGCCTAGCGATTGGGCCATATGCACTGATAGTTTAGGCAATAGCATCGGAGTAGGGCACTTGCCAGAATAGACATGCCGCTATACCAATTCGTGTTGAATAATATGTTGGTTTATCATAATTATTATGTACTCGTATGGCAGACTTCTAGGGTGCGTGCGGCAAAACATCGGGAAGCGCCTTATGTATGCGTTTCCCGATATATGACATTTTATTTACATAAATGGAGTCTTACCCCTGCTGCTGCGCCTCTTTGAGCAGCGCCATTTTCATTTTGTAGTAGGCGGGGCTCATGTCTAGGTAGTGGTGGTGGGGGTTTTCGAAGCGCTGTTCTTCGGGCCAGACTTCTGTGGCAAGCTGGCGTTTTACGAAGGCGCGTATTTCTTGGAGCGAGGGCGAGCGGCGCACTCTTTTGCCGCCTTTCATGACGAGCTCGCGCAGGCCGCGGATTGTGTGGTCGGAGAATACGTGGCGTTTCCACGGCTTCTGCGGGTCGACGAAGGCGTAGGCTCCGCTGAAGTCGGGCGATTCGTCCTCCTTTGTGATGAGGTCGGCGATGGCCCATCCGTCGGAGTCGTAGACGCGCCAGAGCTGTTTGCGTCCCGGGTTCGTGATTTTTTCAAAGGTCTCGGATATTTTGATGGTGGGGCGGCAGGCCTGCCCCTCGTGGACGGCGACGAGCTTGTAGACTGCGCCGAAGACGGGGTCGCTTTTTGCCGTTATGAGGCGCTCGCCTACGCCGAAGGAGTCTATGCAGCCGCCCTGGTCGAGTATGGAGCGTATCGTGAATTCGTCGAGGCTGTTGGAGGCGACGATTTTGCAGTCGGTGAGGCCGGCTTCGTCGAGCAGCTGGCGCGCCGCCTTCGAAAGGTAGGCGAGGTCGCCGGAGTCTATGCGGATGCCTTTGAGCCGCTTGCCCATCGGTATGAGGACGTCGTTCGCGGCCTTTATCGCGTTGGGCACGCCGGAGTCGAGGACGTTGTATGTGTCGACGAGCAGGACGGCGTTGTCGGGGTAGAGCTCGGCGAAGCGGCGGAATGCCGTGTATTCGTCGTCGTGGTACATGACCCAGCTGTGGGCCATCGTGCCGCTGACGGGGATGCCGAACATCTGTCCCGCGAGGACGGTCGCGGTGCTGTCCGCGCCGCCGATGTAGGCCGCGCGTGCGCCGTAGACGGCGGCGTCGATGTTGTGCGCGCGGCGCGCGCCGAAGTCCGCGACGCCGCGTCCCTGCGCGGCCTGCACGATGCGCTGGGTTTTTGTCGCGACGAGCGACTGGTGGTTTATCTGCGTCAGTATCGCGGTCTCTACGAGCTGCGCGTCGATGAGCGGCGCGTTGACGGTTAGGATTGGTTCGTCGGGGTACATGATGCTGCCTTCGGGCATCGCGATGACGTCGCCGCGGAAGCGGTAACCGGAGAGCCAGCGCAGGAAGTCTTCGTCGTATATTTTGAGCGAGCGCAGGTATTCTATGTCGCGTTCGTCGAAGTGGAGGTTCTCGAGATATTCGAGCACCTGTTCGAGCCCGGCGAATATCGCGAAGCCCCCGCCGTCGGGGTTCCTTCTGTAGAATACGTCGAATGTGGCGAAGTCGCCCTCCTGGTCTTCCTTGAAATACCCGTGCGCCATCGTCATCTCGTAGAGGTCCATCATCATGGAGATGTTGCGCGCGTCGTACTGCGTCATGTCTGTCGCCTCTTCCTGTATGTATTATGCCGCGGGCCTTTTTCTTCGTGAACTCTCCGGCCCGCGGATCCGTCTTTGCCGCTTACGGTGACTTTCATCGTTCGCCCGCTATTATAATGTAATAAGTCTCTTTCGGCAAAAATACGGGCGCTGTGCTTACAGATAGGGCGCGCCGCCGTCGTGGTTCGCTGCGTTTGCGGCGGTTTTCTTTGCGCTGTGCGTCGCGTAGCAGTATTTGCAGCCGTTCGGGCAGGTGTCGTAGGCGCCGATGTCTGTGGCCGGCGCGCAGCGGCAGTGCGGGCGCTGGTTTTTGTCTTTTGTCCGGAGGACGGGGCGGCCCGTGATTTTTTCTATCAGCGCGGCGTCTATGCAGCTTGTGTGTAAAATTCCGAACTGTTCGAGGTTTATATCCTCTGCGCAGCTTTCGAGCGTCATGCCGTGCGCATGCGCCATCGGCGCAAGCTCGCGGGCGAGCGCGAGCTTTTCACGCTCGTCCGGCGCGCGGAAGCCGAGCTCCCTCGCTGCACGGCTCATGCCGCGGTATATGTCGAGGTAGCTGAATACGCAGCGTCGCGTGAAGCCCTCGAGGGCTAGCGCAAATTTCTCAAAGCTCCTCAAATGGAAGTCGACGTCGTAACGCTCGCCGACGAGCAGCGGGTCGCATCTCCATATCACGCGCTCGGAGCCTATCGTCCCGGCGAGGCGGCGGAAGGCCGGAATTATTTCTTTCTCTTTGTCCGGCACGCCAGGCTCGATGTCCGAGCCGTATGGCGTGACGGTGAACTGGAAATAATATGAATAGTCCGCGAGCTCCGCGAGGCGCGGCATGAGCGGCGCGGGGTTCTTCGTCCAGAAGACGATCGCGTCCACGTCCTCCGGGCGCAGGCTTACGCGCCGCTGCTGCCGCGGATTCATCGGATTGCGCGCGACGGCGTATCCCTCGCGCACGCGGCGCAGGAACCACTCCGCGTAACGCGCCGGTATGTCCGTGCGGCGGCTCGCGCTGATTATCATCGGCGGGCGCGCGTTACTGCGCGGCGCTCCAGAGCATCTCGTTGTCTATAAATTCCGCCTTCACCCTGCCGTCGTCGTAAAGGTACGAGAGGTATGACTTTATCGTGCTTCCGACGAGGACGTGCTGATTGTCGTCCATCGTCAGCGCGTAATGGTCGAAGACGGCCTTGAGGATTTTTTCGAAGGTTTTCGGCTCGCGGCAGAGCCCGACGAGAAGCTCCGCGATTTCGAGCACCTTCGAGCGGTTCGCGGCGGCGAGCTCATGCACATCCTCCGCGGCGTCGGCGTGCGCGGGGACGAAGAGCTTCGCCTCGAGCGTCTCTATCATGTCGAGCGTCTCGAGGAACTTCGCAACGTCGTAGATGAAGACGATGTGATATTTTTCGATTATCTCGCGGCGGAATATCGAGTCGGCGAGGAAGCAGACGCCGTCGTCGGTCATTATCCCTATCATGTCGAAGTAGTGGCCCGGCAGCTTTATGGCCGAGAGGCCCGCGGGCAGTCCGTCCTCCACGGCGCAGGTTTTTTCCGTCGGCTTCGCCATGAGGAATTTATTGCGCAGCTTCGCGTATGGATAGCCGCCGTAGAGCATCGTTGGCTCGAGCATCGGATGGCGCGAGACTGCGTTTTCGACGTCGGTCGAGAGCACGCGGCAGCCGGTGCGCCCCTGTATGAACTGGTTGCCGCCGGTGTGGTCGGCGTTCGAGTGCGTGTTGACGATGCAGCTCACGCGCCAGCCGCGCTCCGTGATTATCTTTAAAATTTTGCGCCCGGCGTCCTTATCGTTGCCCGAGTCGATGAGGCAGACCTCTTCGTCGTTCATCCGGTAGACGCCGATGTTCGCGGGGCTCTTTATATACCAGCTTTTTTCGCCGGCCTGGATAAGTTCGTACATTTTCGCGTTCCTCCGTCCGTTTGTGTGCTTCGGGTTATATTGTACCGCAAGATATGCTATGATTATCTGTTGTAAAGGCGGGGATGTGATGTTTATTACCTTGGAAGGGATAGACGGGTGCGGCAAATCCACCCAGGCGCGGCTGCTCTGCGAGGCGCTCTCGGCGCGCGGCGCGGTCGTGCAGACGAGGGAGCCCGGCGGCTGGGAGGGCGGCGCTGAGCTGCGCTCGATGGTTCTCGGCGGCTCTCTGAAGCATCCCTGGAGCGAACTTTTCCTTTTTCTTCTCGACCGCGCGGAGCACGCCGCGCGCGTCATAACGCCCGCGCTTGAGGCGGGGAAGCACGTCGTCTGCGAACGCTACCACGATTCCACGCTCGCCTATCAGGTTTGGGGGCGCGGGATGCCGTTCGAGCCGCTTCGCGGAGCTGCGGAGCTCGCCGGTTTTCCGGCCCCGGACGTGACGGTGCTCTTCGACATCGCGCCCGAGCTCGCGCTCTCGCGCGTTGCGAAGCGCGGCAGGCCGGACGCGTTCGAGAGCGAGGGGCTCGCCTTCATGCGCAGGATAGCAGATGGCTACCGTGCGCTCGCCGCGGCTGACGAAGAGCGCTGGCTCGTTGTGAAGTGCGGCGAATGGACGGCGGAGGAGATTTTCGCGGAGATGAAGCGCGGCCTCGCGGACAAGGGGCTTTCGCTGTGAACGCGGAGACCGTCGCGCTTATAGAAGAATCGCAGGGCTGGCGCGAGCTGGCGCTCGCTGCCGAAGCGGGGCGGCTCCCGCAGTCGGTCGGCGTATCCCTGCCGTCGGTCATGCACGGCGCGTTCGCCGAGATGTACGGGCGGCTCGTCCTCGGCGACGACGGCCTCTGGACGGAGGGCGCGCATCCGGACATGATAAGCGCGGGCGGAGCGAACGCCGCGCCGACGATAGAGGAGTGCCGCAGGCTCCAGGGCGAGCTGGCACTGCACCCGCTTTCTGCGAAGCGCAGGCTCGCGGTCGTCTGGAGCGCGGACAAGCTCGCGGCCGAGGCGTCGAACAGCCTGCTCAAAATAACGGAGGAGCCGCCGGTCCACGGCTGCATCCTTTTTATATCGGAAGAAAATAATCTGATACCGACGATAAAGAGCCGCATCTGGTCGGTACACATAGATCTGCCGGAGGAAATGACGAAGCCCGCCCCGGCCCCGCGCGACGCCCGCGAATGGGCGCGCTGGATGGACGCGGGCAGAAAGCCGAGCCCCGAGATACTCTTTCTCGAAATGCAGGGCTGGGCGCGCGACTTCGCCGGCAGAGGGGATTATATGCGCGCGTCGGAGCTCGACACTCTGATTCGCATAATGGAGCAGAGGCGGCTTTCCGTATCGATGATACAGGACGCTGCCTTCGCGGTGCTCAAGGAGGGCGTTCCTTATGAGAAAATACTTGGCGGTCTATGGTAAGCCGCGTTATCTCGGCCTCGTCGAGTACGACGGGGATATAAAAAAATGTGAAAAGCTCGTCGTCGAGTCCACGCGCGGCGAGGAGCTCGCGCTCGTCGTCGGCGAGGTGAGCCCGGAGCAGGAGGCCGAATACCGCCTGCTGAAGCACTCGTCGGAGCACGGCGACGGCGTGATGAAGAACTCGGAGCCCGTCGTCACTGACCTGACCTTCGTGGACTTCGCCTCGGAGGAGGACTGCGACAGAGAGGCCGAATACCGCGAGGAGGAGAAGTCGATACTCGTGAGCGCGAAGCGGCTGCTGAAGCCGCACAACCTCGACATGAAGCTCATCGACGTCGAGTTCCTGCGCGCGAAGCGCAAGCTTTTCTTTTACTTCTCGTCCGACCAGCGCGTCGACTTCCGCGCCTACGTGCGCGACCTCGCGCGCGAGTTCAAGACGCGCATCGAGCTGCGTCAGGTCGGCGTTCGCGACGAGGCGAAGATAATCCGCGGCGTCGGCCCCTGCGGGCGGCCCTGCTGCTGCAGCTACTGGCTCAACCAGTTCGCGCCGATCTGCATAAAAATGGTGAAGGAGCAGAATCTCGCGCTCAACCCCTCGAAGATATCGGGGATCTGCGGCAGGCTCATGTGCTGCATGTGCTTCGAGTACGAGGTCTACCACGAGGCGTGGGAGGGCTTCCCGCACCCAGGTTCCAAGATAAAGACGCCGAACGGCAGCGTCATCGTAGCGGGCATCGACCTGCCAACGCAGAGCCTCCGCTGCCTCATCGCAGGCAAGGGCGAGGTCAAGATACCGAAGGAGCAGTTCGAGGAATTCCGAGAGACGGTCGCCTCCGGCGGCGAATGGGTCGTCCCCGAGGTCGAACCCGAGGAAGAGCCGCTCTTCTCCGTACAGGACGCCTTCCACATGGAGATACAGAGCTTCCGCGTGACGGCGGAAAAGGAAAAGGCTCCCGAGCCGCGCCGCGAGCGCGCCGCCGCGCCCTCCGGCGAAGAGGCGCAGAAGGAGCCGCGCGACGAACGCCGCCGCAATAAACGCAGGAAAAAGCACGCGCCGCGCCCGGAGCGCCGTCCCGAAGGCGAGGAAACGGAAGCGCCGGACGCGGCCCCGCGCTTCGGCTCCGAGCCGGAACAGCCCGAAAAAGAAAAACGCGGCGGCGACAGGCCGAGACGCCATTCGCCGCGCCGCAGGCGGCCCTCCGGCGCGAAAAAGAGCGCCGAATAGCGCGCGCCGCGGAACGGCGCGATTTTACAGAAGGAGGCACATAAATTGAGCTTTTTCAAAAGTTTTGCCGAAAAGCTGAAAAACGCCGGGAACAAATGGACGCAGAGCGTCTCCAACCTCTTCTCGGACGACCCCGTGGACGAGGGGTTCTGGGACGAGCTTGAGGAGCAGCTCATACTCGGCGACGTAGGCATAGAGACGACGGAGGAGCTTATAACGGAGCTCCGCCGCGTGATGATAGACAAGAGGATAAGCAACAAGCGCGAGCTGAAAAACGCCTTTGCCGAGCTGCTCATAGCGCGCCTCGAAGCCGTCCCGGGCATGGGCCGCCCGCTCGACGTGGAGCGCAAACCGTCCGTTGTCATCATGATTGGCGTCAACGGCAGCGGAAAGACGACCACCTGCGGCAAGCTCGCCTCGCAGTTCAAGGCCGAGGGGAAAAAGGTCATCATGGCCGCGGCCGACACCTTCCGCGCCGCCGCGATAGAGCAGCTTAAGGCGTGGGGCGAGCGCGCCGGAGTGCGCGTCATAGCGCAGAAGCAGGACAGCGACCCCGCGGCCGTCGTCTACGACTCGCTGCTCGCCGCCAAGTCAGCGGACGCGGACGTGATACTCGTCGACACCGCGGGCCGCCTCCACACGAAATCCAACCTCATGGAAGAGCTCTCGAAGGTCACGCGCGTCATCAAGCGCGAGATACCGGAAGGCCCATCCGAGGTCCTCATAGTCCTCGACGCCGTTACGGGGCAGAACGGCTTCATGCAGGCCGAGACCTTCGGCAAGGCGATGCCGATAACGGGCGTCGTGCTGACGAAATTCGACAACACCTCGAAGGGCGGCATAGTCATAGCGATAGCGGAGCGGCTCAAGATGCCGATACGCTACGTCGGCCTCGGCGAGGGCATCGACGACCTTCAGCTCTTCGAGCCGCGCGCCTTCGTCGAGACGCTGCTCGACATAAAGCATGACGAATAGCGGCGTCCTCCTGCACGACTGCGAAGGCCGCCACCCGCGCGACCCGCTCGTAAAAAAAATAGCGGCGTTGCTCGTGCCGCGCGGCGACGAAGATACGCTCCGCCGCACTCTCTCCATGCTCGCCGGAAAATGGGGCGAGCCGCAGCGCGTCGGCGCTCGCGTCCCCTTCGTGTGGACGAACTACTACGAAGAGATAGCGCCCGAGCTCGACCGCGTATTCGTATCGTACCCCGGGCTCTATAAAATGTCGGACCTGCCGTCGTGGAAGCTCGAAAGCTGCGCGATGGAGCGCGAAAGCGGCGGCGGAGCGGGCCGCCGCGTCAACATAGACCCAGGCACGATAGACGGCGCGCGGCTGCTGCTCGCATCGACGAAGGGGCAGGCGCACCGCGTCTACCTGCGCGACGGGATATTCTGCGAAGTTACGCTCTGCCGGAGAAAAGGACGCTGGGAGAGCTTTTTTTATACCTTCCCCGACTTCAAAAGCGGCGCCTACGACGCGTGGCTCGAGCTCGTGCGGGAGGACTGGAAGCGAGAAGTAAGAGAAATTTAAAAATATAAATCAGGAGGTCACAACATGATACCGCGCTACGAGACACCCGAAATAAAGAAAATATGGACCGACCAGAACCGCTTCGGCCGCTGGCTCGACGTCGAGCTCGCCGCCACGCGCGCGTGGCACGAGGAGGGCGTCGTCCCCGACGAGGACTATAAGAACATCGTCGAAAAAGCCGGCTTCTCCGTCGAGCGCATTCACGAGATAGAGGAAGTCACGCAGCACGACGTGATTGCCTTCGTCTCGAGCGTCGCCGAGACGATAGGCGAGTCGGGCCGCTTCGTCCACCTCGGACTGACCAGCAGCGACGTTATAGACACCGCCTCGTCGCTCATGCTCGGCGAAAGCCTCGACGTCGTCATCGCGGAGCTCGAGAAGCTGCACAAACTCGTCGGAGAAAAAGCCGTCGAATATAAAATGACGCCATGCGCGGGCCGCACCCACGGCGTCCACGCCGAGCCGACGACATTCGGCCTCAAGCTGCTCAACCACTACTCCGAGATAGGACGCGACATAGCGCGCCTGAAACAGACGAAGAAAGAGATGATGGTCGGCAAACTCTCCGGCGCCGTCGGCACATACGCCAACTGCCCGCCGAAATCGAAGCGCGCGTATGCGAGCTTCTCGGCCTCACGATAGACCCCGTAGCTACGCAGGTAGTCCAGCGTGACCGCCACGCGCGCGTAATAACCGACATGGCGATAGCGGGCGGCTCGCTCGAACGTCTCGCGCTTGAAATCCGCCACCTTCAGCGCACCGAAGTGCTCGAAGCGCTAGAACCCTTCAAGAAGGGACAGAAAGGCTCCTCCGCGATGCCGCACAAGAAAAACCCGATACTCTGCGAGCGCGTCTGCGGAATGTCGCGCCTGCTCCGCGGCTACGCGGTCCCCGCGCTTGAGAACATCGCCCTCTGGCACGAGCGCGACATAAGCCACTCCTCCGTCGAGCGCGTAATGTGGCCCGACGCCTTCCACCTGCTCCACTACATGACGAAGAAAATGATACAGATAGTCTCCGGCATGGCCGTCGACACGCAGAAAATGCGCGAGAACATGGATATCACGAAAGGCCTGCTCTTCTCGGGCCGCGTCCTCATCGAGCTCGTAGAGCACGAGGGAATCAGCCGCGAGGACGCCTACGCCATCGCGCAGAGCAACGCCATGCGCTGCTGGAACGAGAAAATCCCTCTGCTCGAATTGCTGAAATCCGACGAGAGAATCACCAATATGTCCGCGCAGGAACTGGAATCTTTGTTTGATTTGGGGTATTATCTAAAGCATATCGATGAGGTCTTCGGCCGCTTCCCGGAGCTTTGCGGCGCGGGGGCTTCCAACACAAAATAATACGGGGGGATTTTTGTTATGTCACCTGACAGAAACCTAGCGCTTGAAATGGTAAGAGCCACCGAGGCCGCCGCTATGGCCGCGGGACGCTGGATGGGCCGCGGCGACAAAAACGGCGTCGACGGAGCCGCCGTCAACGCTATGCGCTTCATGCTCAACACCGTCGAGATGGACGGCGTCATCGTCATCGGAGAGGGCGAAAAAGACGAAGCGCCGATGCTCTTCAACGGAGAGAAACTCGGCCGCGGCGCAGAACCGCAGGTCGACATCGCCGTAGACCCGATCGACGGAACGCGCCTCACCGCCTACGGTCTGCCGAACGCAGTCAGCGTCGTCGCCTTCGCAGAGCGCGGAACGATGTACAACCCGCAGCATATCTTCTACATGGACAAGATAGCGACCGGTCCTTACGCGGCTCACGCTATCAACATCGAAGCCAGCCCGACCGACAACATCCGCGCCGTCGCGCGCGCGCTGCGCAAATCCGTCGAAGACGTCACGGTAGTCGTCCTCGACAGGCCGCGCCATGAAGAGCTCATCAAAGAGATCCGCTCCATCCACGCCCGTATCCGCCTCATCCCCGACGGAGACGTAGCGGGAGCACTCTCCACCTGCAAACCGAATTCCGGAATCGACCTCCTCATGGGAGTCGGCGGCTCGCCGGAAGCCATCATCACCGCCTGCGCCATCAAGTGCATCGGCGGCAACATGCAGTGCAAGCTCTGGCCGCGCAACGACGAAGACCGTGAGAAATGCAAAGAAAAAGGCATGGACGTCAACAAGGTCCTCCACCTCAACGACCTCGTCAAGAGCGAAAACGTCTTCTTCGCGGCCACCGGCGTCACCGACGGCGACTGGCTCCGCGGCGTCCGCTACACGGGCGACGGCATCGAGACGAGCTCCCTCGTCATGCGCGCGAAGAGCGGCACGCTGCGCTACATCAACGCCGTCCACAACGTCCAGAAGCTCGACGAAATCAGCAGCATCAAATACGGCGCTCAGAACAACCAGGCGTACTTCCTCTAAACCTCAAATAACAGAAAAACCCAAACGTATGGAGCGCGGGCGCAAAGCCCGCGCTTTTTAGTGTAAATCAAGACCTCTGATTATAAATCGAGCCCCGTAACTTAGACAAACTTGCACTGATAAACATGATTAAGCAAAAAGGTCATTGATGGCTACATATTACACTATTAGGGTGATGAGTTCATACAGGCCAGTTCTAAGTGACTCTGTTGGAATACAGGGCCATTTGGAACAATGGTTGTATAGTTTTTGTCGGTGAGTGCTTATACATGTTCAAGTCGGGAGGTGCTGTTCTAATCTAGTGTTCTAGGTTACGCTGCATTTGCTTTAGTTCGCCGTTGTGTTTGGCTGTCGGCGCGCGCATAGGTTTCCTACGCTTTCGACGCGCGTTCGAGTTCGGCGCGGATTTTTATGTGCTGCGGACAGGCTTCTTCGCAGCGGCCGCATTTTATGCAGTCGGCGGCGCGTTTTTTGCCGTGGCCTTCCGTGAGCCAGTCTTCCTGAACCTTCGCCGCTTCCTTGTTGCCGTAGAGGATGAGGCAGTTCATCGCCGTGAAGGTCCCCGATATGCCGACGTTCTGCGGGCAGACCTTCGCGCAGTAGTTGCAGGTCGTGCATGGAATGACGGGATATTTCGCAAGTTCGGCGCGCGCGGCTTCGATTACGGCCTGTTCCTGAGCGTCGAGCGGCTTGAAGTCCTTCATGTAAGATAGGTTGTCGTCCATCTGTTCGACGCTGCTCATGTCGGAGAGCACGGTTATCACGCCGTCGAGGCTCGCCGCGAAGCGCACGGCCCACGATGCGACGGAGGCCTCCGGCGCGGCCTTTTCAAAGACTTCGCGCACCTTCTCGGGCGGCGTCGCGAGCATCCCGCCCTTGACCGGCTCCATTATGATTACCGGCTTGGCGTGGGCGCGCGCGACTTCGTAGCAGCGGCGCGACTGCACAGCGGGGTTATCACAGTCGGCGTAGTTTATCTGGAGCTGGACGAATTCCATCTCGGGGTGCGCGTCGAGGATTTCTTCGAGCTCTTCGGGCGTCGAGTGGAAGGAGAAACCGGCGTGCTTGATGAGCCCTTCGGCCTTCTTTTCCTTAACGAAGCTCCACATGTCGAAGTCGTCGAAGAATTTCGTGCGGTGTTCGCCGAGGTTGTGGAGCAGGTAGAAGTCGAAGTATCCCGCGCCTGTGCGTTCGAGCGACGTGTTGAACTGGTTGACAGCCTCTTCGCGCGTTTTGCACTCAATCCACGCGGCGTTCTTCGTAGCGAGCCGGTAGCTTTCGCGCGGATAGCGTTCGACGAGCGCGGCGCGGATCGCCTCTTCGCTGCCAGGGTATGCCCACGCGGTGTCGAAGTATGTGAAGCCCGCCGCCATGAATTTATCGACCATCGTCTTGGTCTGCTCGACGTCTATGACGTCGCCGTTCTTGGGCAGGCGCATGAGGCCGAAGCCCAGTTTTTTGATTTCTTCTCCGAGGTATGCCATTCTCGTCCTTCCCCCTGTGTCATCGCGGCTCCGCGCCGCGCGTATTTTTCTATGAAAGCGGCCCTTCGTCCGCCTGTTATTATAATTTTACAGCTGCGGCGCTTGACGCGGAATTGGCGGAAATGTTATAACGGCGTTTAGATTTATTAAACGCTTGGAGGATTTTGCGGTGCGGGACAAGCTGCTGACTGCTTTCATAACTGCGGCGGAGCGCGGGAGCTTTGCGAAGGCGGCGGAGAGTATGCTGCTGACCCCGGCTTCCGTGATGAATCAGATAAACGCGCTCGAAACGGAGGTCGGCGCGCAGCTCTTCGAGCGCACGAGCCGCGGCGTCGCGCTGACGGCGGCGGGGGAGTCGTTCTACCGCGACGCGAAGCGCATTGCCGCGGAGCTCGAGGAGGCGGCGTCGCGCGCGAGGGACGCCGCGGAGGGGCGCGGCGCGGTGCGGATAGGCACGTCGCTGCTGAATCCCGCGGGCGTCCTCGTCGACCTCATGGGGCGGCGCGGCGGCGGGCCGGAGGGCGTGGATGTGCGCATCGTCCCGTTCGACGACGACTCCGGCGGAATTCTGGCGACGCTCTCGAACCTCGGGCGCTCGATAGACATAATAGTCGGCCCGTGCGGCTCGCGGCTCTGGCGCGGCCTCTGCAACGTCCGCGCGCTCGGCGAGTACGCGGTCTGCTTTGCGGTTCCGTCTGGGCACAGGCTGGCCGGAGCAAAGTCGCTGAGGCCCGAGGATCTGCGCGGCGAGCGGCTGATGATGTGCCGTCGCGGCGACGCGGAGGCGCTCGACGGCCTGCGCGATATGCTCGAAGAAAAATATCCTGAGATTGAAATTGTGGACGCGCCCTATTTTTACGACGCGGGAGTGTTTAATAAAAGCGAACGCTCTGGCTGCATCCTGCTGACGCTCGACGCGTGGGCGGGCGTCCATCCGTCGCTCGTCACGATTCCCGCGGAATGGGACTACCGCGTGCCTTACGGCCTGCTTTACTCGAAAACGCCGTCGCGCTGCGTGACGGCCTTCCTCGAAAGCCTCGGGCTGTAATTACATCCGCGCCGCGGCGTCCGACGCGAGCGGCGAGCGCTCGCACTCGCCCGGCTCCATAGTGAGCTGGAAGCATAGCGGGCTTCCCTTCATCTTTTCGCTCGCGTAGGATAGGCCGTTCGTCCGCTCGTCGAGGAACGGGTGGTCTATCTGCTCCGGGTCGCCGAGCAGAATCAGCTTTGTGCCGCGCCCCGCGCGCGTGATGACGCCCTTCGCCTGCTTCGGCGTTAGGTTCTGCGCCTCGTCTATAATCAGGTAGGTTTTTGTAATCGTGCGCCCGCGCACGAAATTGAGCGCCTCGGTCGAAATGTAGCCGCGCTCGAACAGCTCGTCTATTTTCCCCGAAAGCTCGAACTCGTCTCTGTAGCGCTCGTTCTCGTCACGGTCGACGAGCGCTTCGAGGTTGTCTATGACCGGGCGCAGGAAAGGCGCTATCTTCTCCTGCTCGCTGCCGGGCAGGAAGCCTATGTCCGCGTCGAACTGCACGTTCGGCCTTGTCACGAGTATGCGGCGGTATTCGCGCTCCTGCGCGTTCACTATTTTTTCAAGGCCGACCGCGAGCGAGTAGAAGGTCTTCGCCGTTCCCGCCGGGCCTTTTATTATGACGAGCGGCGCTGCCGCGGCGCTCTGCATCAGAGCCTCCTGCATGAAGCGCTGGCCGACGTTCTTCGGCTTCACGCCGAAGGGCTCTTTTTTTAAGCTGTCGAGCGCGACGATTTTCTCTCCGTTGAAGCGCCCGAGCAGCGTCTTCTTCTCCGAAAGCTCGGAGCGTATTATGACGAACTGGTTCGCGACGGGGAAGAACGGCTCGCGCTCGCCTCCGCGCAGAATGTAGACCGCCTCGGGCGGGAGGCCCTTCTTCTTGAAGCCCTGCATGTTCTCGTCTGCGGTGTAGACGGAGGCGCGCCCCGTGTACTGCTCCGCGAGCTTCGGCGACTGCTCCGTCGTGAAGTCCTCGGCGGCGAGCCCCATCATCTGCGCCTTGAGGCGGACTATTATATCCTTGCTGACGAGTACGACGCGCCCGCCCCTGTCCGCGAGCGCGCGGCAGATTTTCAAAATTCTGTTGTCGCTCTTGGACTCGGGCAGCCCCTCCGGCAGCTCTACTCCGGTGCAGTTCGCCTCGACGCGCAGCGTGCCTCCGCCCGGCAGGGGTGCGCCTTCGAGAAGGTTGCCCGAGACGCGCAGCTTTTCGAGAAAACGGATGCACTCGCGCGCGTTCGCGCCGCGCTCGCCGTCGTCGCCCTTGAGCCTGTCGAGCTCTTCGAGGCACACTATCGGAAGGACGATGTCGTTGTCCTCGAACGAGAGCAGGGCGAGCGGAGACTGTATCATTACGTTGGTATCCAGCACATATACCTTTTTCATGCGCATCCTCCCAGAGCCGCGGCGCGGCGTCGTTTGTTCAAAATCATTGTAATAAGGCAAGGTAACGCGAAGCGCGCGAAAAGCGTAACGCTTCGGTAAAAACATCGCATCGGCGGCGGGCGTTCCGCCGATGATGTATAATGTTACGGCTGATGTAAATTTTGCGGCGAAAGGGAATTTTTGCGATGTTTTTGATAGACAGCCATTGTCATCTGAATAAAGAGTATTACCCCGACGGCCTCGGCGGCGTCTTTGAGCGCGCCGCGGGCGCGGAGGTGAAGCGCATGATATTCGCGTCGGCCGACGCCGCGACGAGCCGCGAGGCTGCGGAGCTTGCGCGCGCGCAGACTGCGGGGCCGGAGATTTACGCGCTTGCAGGCGTACACCCGCACGAGGCCGCGGCGGCGTCGCCGTCGTACCTGGACGAAATCCGCGAGCTGGCGCTTGAGCCGCGCGCCGTCGCCGTGGGGGAGATAGGGCTTGATTATTTCTACGACATCTCGCCGCGCGACACGCAGCGCCGCGTCCTTCACGAACAGCTTGAACTTGCAAAGGAGATAAAAAAGCCGGTCGTCATCCACGTGCGCGACGCGAAGGAGAGAAGCGAAGGCGACGCGAACGGCGAACTGATCGCGATACTGCGCGAGCACGGCGCGGATAAGATAGGCGGTGTCATACATTGCTTCTCCGGCTCCATGCGCGACGCTGAGGCGGCGCTTGAGCTGGGGTTCTACATTTCGTTCGCGGGGCCGGTGACCTATCCGAAGAACACCGCGCTGCGCGAGGCCGCGATGGCCGTGCCGCTCGACAGGATTCTCTGCGAGACCGACTCGCCTTACCTTGCGCCGCAGGGCTTCCGCGGAAAGACCAACGAGCCGTTCCACGTCCGCGAGGTTTACGAATACGTCTCGATGCTGAAGGGCGTCCCGATGGAGGAGTTCGCGGCGGCCGTGAAGGAGAACGTCGAAAGAGTGTTCAGACTGGAGGCGCGCAATGTTCGAGTATAGACTTATAGCCCGGTGCCCCGAGACCGGCGCGCGGGCCGGGGAGTTCGTCACGCCGCACGGCGTTATCGAAACGCCGGTATTCATGCCCGTCGGCACACAGGCGACCGTCAAGGCTATGACGCCCGACGAGCTCGAAGGCCTCGGCGCGCAGATAATACTCGGCAACACCTACCACCTGCACATGCGCCCGGGCGAAGATTTAGTCGATGAGGCGGGCGGCCTGCACCGCTTCATGAACTGGAAGCGCCCGATACTGACCGACAGCGGCGGCTTTCAGGTATTCTCGCTCGCTAAGCTCAACAAGATAGGCGACGACGGCGTGGAGTTCCGCTCGCACATAGACGGAAGCCGCCATTTTATGCGCCCCGAAGATTCCATGACGATACAGCAGAAGCTCGGAAGCGACATAGCGATGGCATTCGACGAATGCGTTTCGCTGCCCACCACGCCCGAGTATTCGCGCGAGGCGATGGAGCGCACGATACGCTGGGCGCGCCGCTGCCATGACTTTCACAGCCGTCCGGACCAGGCGCTCTTCGGCATAGTGCAGGGCGCGCTCTACGAAGAACAGCGCATCGAGTGCATAGAGCGGCTCGAAGAGATAAATTTCCCCGGCTACGGCATCGGAGGCCTCTCGGTCGGCGAAAGCCACGCCGAGATGTACCGCATACTCGACGCGCTCGCGCCGCATATGCCGCAGAACAAACCGCGCTACCTTATGGGGGTCGGCTTCCCGACGAATTTGGTCGAGGGCATAGCGCGCGGCATAGACATGTTCGACTGCGTGCTGCCGACGCGCAACGGGCGCAACGGGCAGCTCCTGACGCGCTTCGGCAAAATGAATATAAAGAACCTCGCCTTCGCGCGCGACTTCACGCCCGTAGACCCGCAGTGCGGCTGCTACGTCTGCCGAAACTTCACGCGCGCCTACCTGCGCCACCTCTACATGGCGGGCGAGATACTCTCGGCGCGGCTCTGCAGCTGGCACAACCTTTACTTCCTCGTCAACCTCGTCAAGGAGGCACGCCGCGCGATAATCGAAGGCCGCTTCCCGGCCTTCCGGCGCAATTTTATGGAAAACTTCATGGAAGGCGCGTATCTCAATGACTGACGGCGGAGAGGTAAAAACAGTGTCAGGGAGGGGAATCGAAGCCGCGGCCTCGAACGTCGATGCGCGCGTGGAAAATAAGATATCGGCGCTCGCGCCCGAGCAGCTCAAAATCGTGAGGCGCGGCGCGGAAATCATAAAGTCCGGCGGCCTCGTCGCCTTCCCGACCGAAACGGTTTACGGTCTCGGTGCGAACGCGCTCGACGCGGAGGCCGTGCGCCGCATATACGAGACCAAGGGCCGCCCGTCGGACAACCCGCTCATCCTGCACGTATCGTCGATAGAGATGACGGAGGGGCTCGTCGAGCTCAACTGGCGCGCGCGCATGCTCATGGAAAAATTCTGGCCCGGCCCGCTTTCGATAGTCCTTCCCGCGAGGGAGGTAATCCCGTCGCGCACGCGCGGCGGCCTGCCGACTGCGGCTGTGCGCATGCCCGACGCAGCGATCGCGCTCGCGCTCATAAAATTCTCCAACCTTCCGATAGCCGCGCCGAGCGCGAACATCAGCGGACGCCCCAGCCCGACCGACGCCGAGACCGTGCGCCGCGACGTCGGCGATAAAATCCCGCTCGTAATAGACGGCGGAGAGACGCGCTTCGGCGTGGAATCGACCGTCATAGACATGACCGGCGAACACGCCGTCCTCCTGCGCCCCGGCGGCCTCGCCAAAGAGAATATAGAGGCCGAGCTCGGAGAAGAAGTCCTCCTGCCGCAGGACCAGACGATAATCAAACGCTCGCCAGGCACGCGCTACCGTCACTACGCGCCGAACGTCCCGCTTATACTCGCCGCGCCGGACGAAATCCCTGCGGACGCCGAGAACTGGGCGTGGATGGGCGTCTCCGAGCCCGCCGGAAATCCGGCGAAAAAAATAAAATTCCGCGACGACGCGGAATACGCGCGTGAGCTCTTCCGCGCGATGCGCGCGCTCGAAAAAAGCGGCGTCTCCGCAATCTACGCCGAAATCCCCGAAGAACGCGGCATCGGCCTAGCGCTGAAAGACCGCCTAGTAAGGGCGGCCGGCGGTTAAACCGGAGAGAATGACGGCGACGCGACGCAAACGCCATACAAACACCCACCGGACCGTATGCGCGTCGGCTCCGGCAAAAAATGTTTGAAACGGCGAAAATTTTTGCTTGACGATTCTGCGCATGGGTGATAATATACTCTGCGTTGCGGGCGGAAATAGCTCAGTTGGTAGAGCGATGGCCTTCCAAGCCGTAGGTCGCGGGTTCGAGTCCCGTTTTCCGCTCCATTTTTCTCGCACAATGGGGCTGTAGCTCAGCGGGAGAGCACTTCCCTCGCACGGAAGGGGTCGGGCGTTCAAATCGCCTCAGCTCCACCAGTAATATCAAGGGTTTTCGGGACTTTACCGGAAGCCCTTTTTTAGTGCCGTATGCTGAGCGTATGCAGAGTCGAATTTCCAAATTTTTTACCATCTTCCCTCTCCTTAACTGAGTGAACTTTTTATGTCAGTTATCTCTAATTTTGCCTCCGATTTTTGATTTTCTTGCAATCTCTTTCTCTCGCTTTGACGCAGAAAATTTTATACTTGTTGATCCATGCAATGGTATCTTCATGCTCCCATAATGAACCAATAGCCAGCTAAAGTTCAGCATTAGCACCATGTTTATAGATCTTGGAATCTCCTAACGTATGCAGAAGTAATCACCCTCTTTCATGCCCCATACCCCAAACGGAAACGCCATAGACAGGACGTCGCGATGTACAAATTTCCCGAATAGGGTATTAAAAACTTTTATTTTTTCTTCTCAAACGTCGCGCAAATAACGATTCTCACAGCCTCCGGAATCAAGCCGTAAAAGATAAGGCATATTCAAACTATATGTAAGACGGGCCACAAATACTGTATGCAAGCAGATATGCTGTAGTTTTCCTGTTTGTCTCATATAGACCCTTTATAGTTGGAGCAATCGCGCCGCTCGCCGCCATCCTTGAAATATTTGACAGCGGCTTAGAGTAACCTCACAGGCTTTCCACAAGCATCACAGTCGTTTTTATCATATCCTCACCTCATAATCCCACAATAATGGATTATATGGAGAAAATCAAGAAATTCATCAGTAACTGTTATTCCATGCGGTTTTTATTTTTCCGCTGCCTCCTTATTCGAGTAGACTTTGAACACGAGCCTTCTCAGTTCTCCTGCCTTTAAGGACAATGCTTCGGCTTCCTCCGGGCTGAAAAATACATATCCGGTGTCTGCGGCGATAGTGTCTTCCAGTTTGGACAAGGCGAGCATGGCCGCAAGCAATTCGGTACGTGCGTCTATGTTTGATTTCGGCGCTGCGCTTGCCGGCTGCATAAATATCTCAGAATCGTCGATATCAAGAATACGGCACAGTTCTTCAAGCCGTTCGTCGGTCGGCGTATATAAATTGCTCTTCCACCCGGAAATCGTTGCGCGCGAGATTCCCATCTCCTTCGCCAGTGAAATCTGGGTGAAATGCTTTTTCTTCATTTGCCGCTCTATCAAAGCCCAATTCAATTCTATAAGCCGTCTTTTTCTCGTGTTTATTTCAATCGCCGCCCTTTCCGGAAATTATCTATATGTGTTATGTCGAAAACTACATGTTGTTTTTGACAAGCCACTTCCCGCTGCGGTTAGAACCTACCCGGGCCACAACGCCGCGTTTTTGCATTTCAGCTAAGGTGCGCTTCACCGTGACCGCAGAGACAGACAAAAGCCGGGCAATATCTTTTTGTGTAATACTTGGATTACTTCTGATAATCTCTAACAACCGTCCCTCTCTGTCATCTTTGCCCCTATGGTTCTTGTAATTATGTGGATTGTGGTCACCGGTATTATTGGGATCTCGATTGGGATCTACGGGGTCATTTATGAGGTCATTGGGTTCATGAGCGGCTGTATTATCTGCCGCCCTTGCGCTTTGATCCCTATATATGTTGACCTTTAAGTCTATATCTCCGCCGATAAATTCTGGGGGGCGAAGCCCTGCCGTATTGATTATTTCAATGATACGCGGAATGCCGCTTCCCCAATGTTCGATTAAGTTCATATAGGAGAAAGCAGAAGCAAGAGCTTCATTCCTGATTCTTGAATAGCCTTGTTTCATACGTTCCAATGTTTGTCCCATAGGCAGTTTGCCTGGCGAAAGAACTTCAAGACGGTCGTCATAGATTGCAATCTGAATATTTCCGTGATCTAAATAGCTGCGATGAACGACAGCGTTGATGATAAGCTCACGTATGGCGTCTGGAGGGATTTCATATATGTCCTGCCGGTAAATCCCTTTTAACGTCGCGCCTAAATGGATGTTTCTCAACACGAATAGATATGCTTGTTCTATCTGTTCCCAAATAGGCCCATTATATTCGCGCCTGTCAACAAAAATAGCTTTGGTCGTCCCTTTAAAAAGTGCGCACTGTATTGCTGTAGGCAATATATCGCAGCCGGTAAGGATAGCGTAAGCGTTAGTTGGGTAAAGGTTTCCATTTTGTTCTATAAGCACGCCCCACGACAGCAGCTGTTGGATGCCTACGCTTTTGATGCTTTCCCTGAACTCGTCGCTGCGCGCGTTCTTTTGCGCTTCACCTTTCATAGACTTGCATAATCTTTGGATGTCAGATTCTGATATTTGCAGCCCCCTGCAAGGCATTTTATCGAAACATACGTTGTTCCCTTCAAAAGAAAGTTCGCGCACAATTGATTCATCCGCCTGGCGGGTGGTTGCTCCAATACGTACATAGACGCCCTTTTCTTTTCCAAGAGCTTTAATATAATATGGACGTTGCCTGCCTTCGCTGATTTCTACACAAATTATTGTTTTCTCCTCTATCGTTTGCAATGTGATATCAGGAATAATAGCTGGTTCGCAGCTATCCGATATAGCGTTGGCTATGGTATCCATCATTTTGAAGACCACGTCATTGGCAATGCCTACTACTTCGTGTGTCTCGTCAGCGATGCCGAAAATGATCCTGCCTCCGATTCCGTTGGCAAAGGCGACCACGGTCTTCATGTACTTTATGCTTTTTTCAGGGAGGCTTTCCTTGAATTCGATATATTTAGATTCTCCGGCAAGTATGTCTTGAATAGTCATACATATCCCCCCATATTTTAAAATCCGCTTGCTGCTTAAACCGTTCATTACGATACACAGCACAATTTTATATATAGTATATAAAAGGCCTTGACAAAGCAAAGCATAAAAACATATTATGAAAAGTAAATACTTAACATAGCTCTTGATTTTCTGCTAATGTTAAGCAATATCTTTCTTTCTGTTGCAGATTATAGCAGATTGACGTAAAGCATTGCAACGTCTGTGTAAAGAAAATAGCTAAACACTATGAGAAGGAGCGAGGCAGATGCAAGAAAATAATTCTCAGCCTATGTACAAAAAGCGGATTTGCGCGTTACTTCAGTTACGAATTGAGGCTGTACAGGATGTGCTTATGATTGCGCGAAGGGCATACGCTGCTCTCATTGCAGCCATATGCACATGCTGCATGCCAGCGTATATGGCGCTCGCCGCCGAACCCGTTAACATCGTCCATGATCCTGCCGCCACTTACGGCGTCAAGGCTGGGACCTATAAAAGCCTGCGTGTAAGCGACAGTCAGTATACACTTACTTTGCCGTCGTATGTCGACAAAGTAAAAGTCACCTGCGTCGGAGCCGGCGGCGGCCCGAGCCATTCAGGCTATCTTTCAACTAAAGCTGTTTACGGCGGCGGAGGCGGGGCTGTCGTACAGAACACTGTAATAAATATTGGGAGCAATAAAACACTTACAATCGTCGTCGGCAAAGCGGGCTCATGGGGCGAAAACGGCGGTGCAAGCTATGTAATTTACAACGGACAACAGTATGGCACTGCCGCGGGCGGCAAAGGCGCAACAACATCGGCGGCCGGCGCTTCGGGAGGAAGCGGCGGCGGAGTCGGCGGAGCCGTGCGGATCAGCGGCGTTATTAACAACGCAGGATCTGGCGTCGACGGTACGGCAGGGGGACGTACCTATGTCCAAAACGCATCGGGGGGGCATATAACGGCTGGAGGCGGCGCTTCATGGAAACCTGGGCTCCAGTTCAACTGGGTCAACGGAGCGTTTGCCGTGAGTTCATCATATGCAACGGCTTGCGGCAGCGGGGCTGCAGTCTATCATTCTCAATCGGAAAGCACAAACTACACTTCCTATGCAGGCGACGGGCTAGTCGCTGTCTCATACGCCGTGCAGGTAACAGGCATTTCTATCTCACGTTCCTCGCTCTCTCTGGCGCCTGGCAGTTCGGCGAATCTCAGCGCAACTGTCTCTCCGGCAGACGCCCAGAACAAAAGCGTTGTGTGGAGCAGCAGCAATGCAAACGTGGCCACGGTGTCCTCCAGTGGAAAGGTCACAGGGGTGGCTAACGGGACAACTATAATAACCGTCAAATCTGCGGACAAGCCGAGTATAAGCAGAACCTGCACCGTCACAGTAACGACGCCCGCAAGCGGCGTAACCGTCACGCCTGAATCGGCGGTCCTTAATAAAGGCGAAACGAAGCAGCTTTCCGCTGTAGTTGCGCCGTCCTCCGCTACCAACAAATCTGTGACGTGGACGTCGGATAATCCAGGTGTCGCTTCAGTCAATTCATCCGGCTTGGTGACCGCAGTATCGGACGGGACTGCTGTAATAACAGCGAAAACCTCTTCAGGCGGCTATACGGACACCTGTAAAGTGACGGTGAAAACGCCGGTATCTGGAATATCTATTTCGTCATCCAGTATTGAGCTGAATAAAGGTGAGACTCAGCAGCTTACCGCAACGGTGACTCCGCCAGACGCGACGAATAAAAAAGTCGTATGGAGTTCGACCGACGATGCAATCGCCGAAGTATCACAGGATGGAACCGTCACAGCCGTAGGCGGCGGAACGGCAGTCGTTACAGCTACAACGGAAGACGGAAGCTACTCAGCTAAGTGCAGCGTCGTCGTAAACGTGCCGGTTACTGGAATCCAATTCAACGACACATCATCGAGCGTCGGAGTCGGGAACGAAACAAGGCTCGGCTACACACTCACTCCGCCGGACGCCACAAACAAGACAGTAACGTGGCAGTCGTCAGATGCCGCCGTCGCATGGATAGACGAGGCGACGGGAATTGTTACTCCTATCTCGCCAGGCGGAGCAGAAATTACCGCAACGACAGAAGACGGCAGATTTACAGCCACGACACTTCTTGTAGTTACTAACACTATGAATCTCGTCAGGCTGAAACTCGTTACCGAAAGCGGAGAATATCCTGCATTCGGCACGGTGCATTTTAAGTCCGCCGGCAACGCCATTGAATACCCAGGAACTATGATAGGCGGAAACGGAGAAATGGACGCCTCCATTCCATCGTCTCCGTCTGGCTGCCGTCTCGGAGTCTCCCTTCTCAACACGCTTATATCAGGCATGACGGTTGAACCGGATACGGAAGACGTTTCCAGCACACCACTTTATATGGTCGAAGGCGATTTCAACTCGGACAACGTAATAGACGGCGCAGATTGGGCGCTGCTCGTTCAGCGCAAGTTATACGGCGGCGGGGAAACGCAATACGGCCTCGTTGGAGACATGAACTACGACGGCGCAGTAGACGACCTCGACCTCCTGCTTTTCAACAGCCCAATAACGCATACCGGCGCGCAGCGTTTTATGTCCTGCGGCTACGCGATACATGACTTCCATGATGGAGAATCGCCGAAAAAGAGCGCCGCCGCTCCGGCTAAAAGCATTATTGCAATAAACAGGGCGGAAGACGGGCGTTACGAAGTTTCTCTAAGCGAACCGTCGGATTCGATCAATATGTTCCAGCTGTCCTTGGAAGGAAATATATCAGACGCGTCATATTCCGCTCCTGACGGGTTCAAGCTTCTGGGATCACATATCGAGGACGGCAGAACGGTTATGGCTATAGGAACGGATAAAGAGGGAGGCGATACGATACCGTCCGGGGAACCTTTCGTCACAGTCGCCGCGTCGGATACGCCCTGCGTGAAATATGGTGCAAACGACACGACTATGCTGCTTGCTGCGGAAGAGGGCGTAGAAGCTGTTTCTATGGAATCCGGCAAAAACGCCGCAGACACCGACAGCGCAGTCTCAAGCGGCGGGTCGTCAGGCTGCAATGCAGGAGTCGCAACCGCAGGATTATTTGTCGTTGTTCCGTTAGTCGTATTCCGTTCATTCAAATCGTTCACAAGGGGGAATAATAAGTGAGAAAAATTTTGTTCGCGGCTCTTTTCACCGCGCTCGCCGTTATCGTGACCTTCGTCGCCGCATACTCCGCGACGCCTGACAAGCCAATGCTCGAGCTAATCGACAAGGGCTCAGGCGTCTACGACCTCGTGCTCAACGAAGATACGCCGAGCATCACGACCTTCCAGATCGCAATCAACGGCACAGTAACGGAAGACTTCGACGTGACAATGCCAAGCGACAGCTGGATGATACTCGGCGGCGCGAAGTCCATCACTTCGGAGCGCACAACATGGGCAATGGGCAATCTTACAAGCGGCGGCGAGGTCTTCCCCGCCGGAAAGATAGCGACGATCAATACGTCGACACCGCTTGAAATCGCATACGACGGCCAGGCGCATACCGCAATGGAAGTCGCAACTCCGCAAGGCTACGATAAGCTGCTGTTCGGTGTTTCGCTCGACGTGACGGAGCGCGGGCTTGCGACAGGAGACACATTGCAGCTTACGGCTTCGCCGTTTCCGGCGGACGCGACGAATAAATCGGTTACATGGTCTTCGTCCGACACGTCTGCCGCGACGGTAGACGGCAACGGACTCGTAACGGCGGTCGCTGAAGGCTCGTCCGTCATTACGGCGACGACGGTACAGGGCGGCCACACCGCGACATGCACTGTTACGGTGCAGGAGAAAGAAATACCGGTGACAGGCGTTTCTATATCATCGGAATCTTTGACGCTTGAAGAAAACGAGGCGCACCAGCTTGTCGTCACATTCGAACCGGAAAACGCCACCAACAAAGCTATAACGTGGAATTCAAGCAATCCAGAGGTCGCAGAAGTAAGCGCCGGCGGCCTTGTTACGGCCATTGCCGCCGGTAGTGCCACGATAACCGGAACGACAGCCGACGGCGGATTCACAGTAACCTGTACGGTCACAATAACCTCAGCCGGCTACGGCAATGAAGATTCAAAGTGGCGGCCTATTCGCCCCATTAAGCCCATACTCCCGACGACCGGAACTCCGGAAGATTTAACGCTTATCTGCGTCAAGCCGGAGGCTACGCTCGTAACAAGCGATGCCACAAGCGACGACCGCTATGCTGCGCTTGAAAGAGTAGCCGGAGAGATGGTCTACACCGAACCGGAAGACCTCACTGTTGACGGCATGGACTACGTAGTCGGCACAGCCGAGCTGCTTGCCGCAGGAGACACGACGGTACTCTCTTCCGACATACTCGGTCTGCCGGTCGTCACGGCTGATATAGACAATGGAACGGTATTAGCCGGAGGCTTCGAAATGGAAGGCGGTTATCTCAAGGTCGAGAAGCCTGAAGACATCCTGTTCTACGTCTATAAGGCTGACCATACTCCGACGCGGTTCTCATACGTATCTAACCTCGGTGAAATTCGCAGCGGCACATTTATCCTCATGGACCGCTGGAACCGCATGGTCTCCGGCGTTATAGATCCGTACCACATGTACAGGCTCGTTTATTTCATAGGAGACGGGAGCCCATACGACATAGACGGACACACGAACGGCCACGTTATCGGCCTCATGTCCATATACACGACTCTCAAAGCTCCAGAAATCCCTGAAGAACCAACTTCAGGCGATGTTGTGCAGCATGGAGGAGGTGGCGGCGGATGTAACGCGGCAGGATACGGAGCACTGGCGCTTATCGCTTTAATTCCCGGATTTTACCTTGCAGGTCAAAAAAACAAAGAAAAGAGGTAAACAAAATGTACAGAATCAAAAGACTCGCACTGCTCATTGTTTCACTAACAATTTTCGCCGCACAAACAGCGTTCGCCGCGACCGCGGTGCCTGTGTATACGCTTACCGTGCCGGAAAGCGTATCGCGCGGCGACATATTCAACGCTACAGTGACAATAAAGTCAGCCGCAGCACCAGGAGTGGATTACTCCGCCGACGCGGGAGAATATAAGCTCACCGGCGCGATGTTCAAACTCACTTTCCCCGCCGACGACCTCGAAATGGTCAACGCGCCGCAGCTTGCATCCGCAATCTCTTCAAGCGGCCTATCTATCACGGATTACTACGTCGTAGGCGGCGAGTTCCACATGACTCTGGACAAGGCTTCGCCTGACACGCAGGTGACGCCGGTCTCCATTCCCATAGATTCAGAGACGCAGTTCATCACTCTGACCTTTAAAGCAATCCGCAACAGCGAAGGTTCAGACGAAACTGGCGTAGACTGCGAAATAACGATTCCGGCAGACGAAGACAATACAGTCATATACCAGACCGGCTATGACAATCCCGATTCTGACGAGACTGAAACGGTACACATCAACTCGGACAGCGAAACCTCCGGCGGCGAGGGCGATCAGACTAAACGCGATATAAAGGCGAAGATTGAGCTTGAATATCCGAAGGACGGATCGCACGCGACTACTCTCTCCGCCCTCTACTGGCAGGCGGACGACTCAAACTATGTATCATACCCCGGCGTGACCTCCACCGCTGAAGGCGAAGTACAGATCCGCATGGAGCGCATAGCTGGCAAGATATACAGAGTCGGCTTCAAACGCGCCTCCAGCCTCATCTCCGGCGTCGAAGGGGCGGACGAGCTTACCTCCGACTTTACCTCTACAGTCTTCAAGCTCGTCGAAGGCGACCTCAACAGCGACAATCTTATCGACGGCACTGACTTTACACTCTTAAGTCAGCTTATCAACTGGCCTCCGCAGTACGTTGAGGGCGTCAACAAGACCGGAGACATCAACAACGACGACGCTGTAGACCAGCTCGACGTATTCGCCTTCAACAACGTAATTCAAGGCACATCAACGCCGCGCTATCTCAAAGAAGGCTTCGACATGCTCAACCCAGGCGGAGTAAATCCTGCCGCCGCTCAGTCTGCGAACGCGCTTATGAGAACCACGTCATTGGCGTCCGTCAAAAGCGTCGCATCGGCGGCATCATCAGCGAATGTGATAAACGGACGCTCATACAGCGCGCCGAAATACTCCATAATCAACGTCACTCCGTCTGAAGAAGAGGGCAAATACAACATAAGCCTTACGGAAGATACAAAGCCTATTACAATGCTCCAGCTATCCGTCTCCTGCACCGCGAACGAAGACGGACTTACGGTAAACACTCCCGCAGGCTGGACTGAGATAGGAAGCAAAGTCGGAACAGACAGGGCTACATTTGCAATAGGCAACACAAATGCTGAAGGCGAAGTCATAACGAAAGACACTGTTATAGCGACGGTAGAATCCACAACCGTTCCCGAAGTCATATACACAGGACGTCCTGCGTCAACGATGGAGCTTGCAACAGAAAACTCCGTCGTTACCTACGACTTTGAAGCTTCGTCAGCGTCGGACGGCGTGCCGACTTCTCCGTCCGGAGGGAATAGCGGAGGTTCAGGCGGATGCAACGCAGGATTCGCTGGACTCGCCATAATCGCCTTCGCTCCATTTGCTGTAAAGAGGATGCGCAGCCGTTAGGCATAGGGCGCGTATTCTGCTTTTCTGTTTTAAATAACGGCACGCTGCCGGAGGCGCGCCGTTTTTTTATGCCTTTACGAAAATCGACGGAGGAAAAACGTTATGCGCGACGATATGTGGATGAAGAGCGCAGGGGAAAAGATAGCGCGAGAACTAGGGGCGGAGATAACTGCGTTCCTTGACGACGAAAGCGTCACGGAAATCATGCTCAACCAAGATGGGACGGTTTGGATAGATCGTATGGGGGAAGGAATGTCGAGAACCGGCGTCGTGATGGCGAGAGAAAGAGCCATGCTCATCATAGGCTCGGTAGCGGCATACAAGCACACGACGGTCAATGAGAAAAAGCCGCTGCTCTCGGCGAACCTCCCGGGCGGACAGCGCTTTCAGGCGATGATAGAACCGGTTACGACGGCTCCCGTGTTTTCAATAAGGTGCGGCAGAAAAGTCGTGCTCGATCTGCTCGACTACGTACCGGAGAGAATGGCGGAGCGGATATACCGGCTCCTGCAAAAAGCCGTATCGGAACGGCGGAACATAATCGTATCCGGCGGCACCGGTTCAGGCAAGACGACTCTTTCGTCCGCTCTGCTTGCAGAGATAGGGAGGCTCTGCCCGGACGACCGAATAGCCGTAATGGAGGACACTCCGGAACTCCAAATCGTCAACAGAAACGCAGTCTTCGAACGCATAACGGACAACGCCTGCGCAAGCGCTCTGCTCGCCGCGAACCTGCGGATGCGTCCTGACAGGATAATCCTCGGCGAGACGCGCGGCGCTGAGGCGATGGAGCTGCTCAAGGCGTGGAACACCGGACATCCAGGCGGAATATGCACGATACACGCAAATTCCGCCACGTCCGCGCTCTCACGCCTTGAAACGCTCATTCTCGAGTCGAACATCTCCGGCATGACGCTCCCATTTATCAGGAGCCTAATTGCAGATGCCGTGAACCTCGTCGTCCACGTGCAGAAAGACAGGCGGATAGGTCCGGTCGTATCGGAAGTGCTTGAAGTATCCGGCCTAGACATCGACGGCGCATACCAGACCTCCGTCGTAGAAAAGAGAAAGGATTGAAATATATATGGTAAACGACAACATCTCATACCGCAGCGTTTTATTCGTATTCTTCTGCGCAGTAGTGCTGCTTGTTATAGCAGCCTCGCCTTCTTTAGCAGGTACCGCCATCGGATGGGAAGGGGAAACGATACTTGAAAAGATAGCGGAGTCATTAAGCGGCCCGATCGCTAGGAACCTGGCCATAATATGCCTAGTCGTCGGCATCGGAGGCCTCGCCATGCAGGGGATAGACTTCGCCTCATGGGGAAGCAGGCTCAGCTGGCTGTTTCTCGGGATAAGCGTTTTCTGCTTCGCGAAGAGCTGGCTCGACAAGCTCGGCGTAAGCGGCAGCCTCATCTTCTAGGCGCTATGGAAAGGACGGTAATCCATCAGAGCCTCGTGCGTCCGCAGCTTTTCATGGGCTGCGACCGCGAGCTCTACTTTGCTTTAGTGGCTCTCGCGCTCGTCCTCGGCGGCCCGTCCGGGATAATGGAGATGAATTACGCGAACGTGGCATACGCCGCAGCCGTATGGTTTATCGGGCAGAACATACTGCTGCGCATGGCGAAAAAAGATCCTTACATGAGACAGGTTTTCAACCGCAGCGTGCGCTACAGACGTTTTTATCCTGCCTGCGGGCGTATCTGGGAAGATCTGCCGGAATATAAAAGATGGTGAGAGAATGCGCGCCGAATCGTTTGAATCGCTTATACGCTACGAAGCGCTCATATCGGATAATGTCGTGCTCATGAAAGACGGCTGTCTGCTTTCTGGCTTCCGTTATATAGGGGCCGACCTGGACGCAGTTCCGGCGGAGGAAAAACAGTCCGTCGCCGCCGTAGCGAACAACGCTCTGAAACATCTCGGAGGCGGCTATATGCTGCACTTCGAGACGGTGCGTGTACGGACGACGGCTTATCCAAAGGGCGAGTTTTCCGAGCTCGTCACGAAGATAATAGATACAGAACGTGAGCTGCAATTCAAAAACTTCGGAAGTCACTACGAGACGGAAAATTATATCTTTCTTACGTGGGAACCTCCAGTCATGGAGAAATCGACGCTTTTGAGAAAAGCAGCTGCGTTCTTCACCGGAACCGGCGCAGAACGGGACTTCGCCGTCGATGCTTGGCTCGAGTCCTTCGAGAACGACTTCGGCGACTTCATGAACTCGCTCTCCGCAATATTCCGAATAGAGCCGCTGCACGGCGAAAAACTTTTGAGCATGCTCAATCTATGCGTCACGGGCCGCCGTTCGATGTGTATGCCGGAAACGCCGTTGAACCTGTCTGCGCTCTTTGCCCGCGACATGACAGTAGGAGATCCTCTTATCTTAGACGACGAATATGTCGCCGTTCTTTCCATAGACGGTTTCCCGCAGCAGTCGGAGCCCTCCGTGCTCGACGTGCTTGGGCGCATGAGGTGCGAATACAGATGGTCCACACGCTTTATCCCTATGGATTTCCGCGCGGCGCATTCCTATATCTCGAAGATACACAGCAAGTGGGCTCTGAAGACGATACCGCTTCTTGCGCAAATCTCGGGCAAACCTACAACGAAGATAGACAAAGACGCGCAGCGCCAGTCCAACGACGCGAACGACGCGCTCCAGCTCCTGAACGAAGGGCTAGTATCCTTTGGGCACTACACTGGAGTCGTGATCCTACGCGCATTTTCCGAGAAAGAGCTTGACGAAACCGCCGCTGCCTTCAAACGCGCTATAGAAGAGATATTTTTCAGCGTCCGTATAGAAAGGCGCAACGCTGTAGAAGCTTTCATCGGCAGCCTACCGGGACACGGCTATGAAAACGTCAGGAAGCACCTCGTCCACTCTCTGAACATCTGCCATTTCGTATCTCTGAGTTCGATGTGGGCGGGGCTGAAATATAACCCGTGCCGCTTCTACCCGGAACGCTCGCCGGCGCTCATGCAGGCCGTCGCCTACGGCGACAACCCATTCAGGCTCCATCTGCACGTCGGAGACGTCGGCCACACTCTCATACTCGGCCCTACGGGGGCCGGAAAGTCTACGCTGCTCGCCGCGATCGCCGCGCAGTTCGACCGTTATCCCGGCTCGCAGATATTCGTATTCGACAAGGGACGCAGCATGTTCCCGCTCATATCGGCGATGAACGGCTCGGTCTTTTACAACTTGGGAGGAGACGATTCCCCGCCGCTTTGTCCGCTTGCCTCGCTCTCCGCGCAGTCGGATGTCACATGGGCCATGGAGTTTATAGAGACTCTCGTTGCGCTGAACGGCGGAGAAATGACGCCGGAACGCCGCAGGATCGTAGCCGGCGCGCTCCGCGTCATGCAGTCGGCGACGCGCGACGCGAGCGAACGTTCCCTGACTGCTCTGCACATAGACATACAGGACGAGCACGTAAAAGACGCGCTTGAAATATACACGCACGGCGGCGTCTACGGGCAGTATCTCGACGGTACCGAGAGCGGGATAACCTATTCTAAGGTTACGGCGTTTGAGATAGGCGAGCTTATGCAGCGCGGAGAGAAAGTCTATACACCGGCACTTCTGCACCTGTTCCACGAAATAGAGCGGAGGGCCGATGGAAGGCCGACTCTCATAATAGTCGATGAAGCGTGGGTTGCGCTCTCCACGCCGCTTTTTGCCGAAAAGCTACGCGAGTGGCTGAAGGTGCTCAGAAAAGCGAACGCCGCAGTGATACTCGCGACTCAGAGCCTTGAAGACATCGCGCGCTCTGAAATAGCCTCGAGCGTCTTCGACAGCTGTCCGACCAAGATACTGCTCCCGAACCCCGCCGCTAAAAGCGACGCTATGCGCGACATATACGTGCGTCAGCTTCATCTAAACAGCGCTGAGATTTCGGCAGTCGCAAATTCTACGCCCAAGAGAGACTATTTCTACATCTCTCCCAACGGACGGCGTATGTTCCGCCTAGACCTAGGCGACGTGGCGCTGGCCTTTCTTGCGTCGTCCGGTCCCGACGAACTCAAGCGTATAGACGAGCTTATAGCCGGACACGGCAAAGAGTGGCCGCCCTACTGGCTCGAAGAAAAAGGCTCGGAAGACTGGGCCGGATATTGGCGAAAGCTCGCAAGGGAGTCGAGAATATGAAGCGCCGGATTCTGATCCTTTCTATATTCCTCTCTATGCTTCCATTCCCTTCGTTTGCAGGAGGCGGCGGACCTATGGGCGGGGCCACTGAGATGACGCAGCTTGCCAATAACACGGAGCTTGTCAATATCCTGGGGCAGGAATACGAACAGGTGGCGAACCAGGTAAAGCAAATAAGCTATCAGGTGCGTCAGGTAGAAGAACTTGTGCGCCAGGGGATGCGGCTGACGGACAGGATAACCACTCTCACTGAAGGACAGTTCGAAAGCTTATCCCGCGCTGTAAACGCTGCGACCGGCCTCTACCGCGACGGGGTAAACTTCGGACGCGCGCTTTCCGACGCATTTGAAAAATCCGAGACCTCCGGCACAACGGCGGAAGAACGTCGAGATTCCTCGAAAGCCACGGCGCAGTCAGCTGCGAACGCAGTCACAGAAACAGCGAAGCAGCAGGAAGACGACATAAGCAGCCTTCAGAAGATGTACGAGCGCAATTACAGTGCGGAAACTCCGATGCAGGCTCAGCAGATACAAAATGAAATAGGACTCATGACGATAGAACAGCTCGTCAAATCTCGCACAGACGTGAGCACGCTCTCGATACTCATGCTTGAAGAGCGCCAGCGCCGGATAGAAGAGATTGAGGCGGGAGAGCGTTTCTACCGGGATCAGAAGACAACGCTCGGAGGCGTCGGCCTCGAGTACAAGAGGCGGGGCGAATAATCATGTACCGTCGTTTAGCTTTAGCTGCGATCATCTGCCTGGCCGCGCTTCAGGCTCCGTCGCTTGCAGCGCCCCTTGAGCCGGTGCAGGCCGTCATAAATTCATTTGAAAGTGCGGTTACGGACAGCGGCATAGAGGCGAGGCTCATAGGCGGAGCAAAGCTTCTTTTCTATTTCCTTGCGCTCATCCAGATAAGCTGGGCCGTAGGAATGGAAATGCTCGGCGGTTCCGGGACGTTCCAGTCAGTCGTCGCCTGCGTGGCGCGTCAGTCGCTGCACATAGCTTTCTTCTATCTGCTGCTCGTACCGACGCCGCTGACAGGGGGAGACAACATTCTGAGAGTCATAGTGGACGGTATAGAGAGCATGGGAGTCAGTCTCACAGGAGTGACGAACTTCAACGACATATTGTCTATGGGCGTCGAGGTCGCCGCGATACTTTGGAAGCAGATAAACGAGCACTGTTCGCTATTTTCCCCAGTAACTTCGCTAGGAGCGATAATCATAGGCGGTCTCTGCACGATAGTCATACTGCTGTCCTTCGCGCTAGCCTCGCTCTCCATTGTGATAACGTTGTGCCGCATATATCTCACTACCTCGGTTACGGTATTCTTCCTAGGCTTCGGCGGAAACCAGTATACGAAAGACATTGCTATAAACGCGCTGCGCTCCGCTTTCATCGCGGGTATGGAGCTTTTTGTTATGTACGTCTTAGCAAGCGTCGGGGGCGACATATTCCGGACGATCGCCGACTGGAGCGACAACGGGATAACGGACGACAATGTATTCGCCGTCACCTTCTCGCTCACAGCCGCTGCAATCATATTCGCAGGCTGCCTCAAAACGCTTCCCGGCTATGTTTCCGGCGTCGTAAGCGGCGCGTCAGGCGGCATGGGCGGCGCTTCGCTTCCAGGCGTCGCCGGAGCGGCTGCAATGATAGCTGGCGCGGCTGCGGCAGGTGCCGGAATAGCGGGAGGAGCGGCGCTCGGCGGCTTCCGCAATTCCGCCGCCGGAGGCGGCGCAGGCGGAGTCGCCTCTGTCTTGAAAGGGGCGGCGCTCGGCGGCTACGCCGGAAGCCAGGGAGGTTTGCAGCAGCTCGTCAGGAGCGCTGGGATGAAGACGCTGCGCGGCAACGGTAGTCCCAAAGCTCCGGACGGTCCGGCGCAGCCTTCGTACAACAACATAACAGGAGCGCCGTCCGGCGGCAGGGTGTCGCCTCCATCGAACGAAAACGCTCAGGAAAAGACCGAAGATGGAGATAAGTCATGAATATCCTAAAAGCAAAAGAACACACGAAAGACATTTTCCGAAACATGAAGAAGACGGCTGACGCGTGGCGGCTCATAGCCTTCGGACTGCTCGCCGCAAATATCGCGCTGGCTGCTGGATTTGCCGCTGTCGCCTCGCAGAACCGCGTCGTCCCGTACATAGTCCAGGTGGACGAACATGGATACGAGATAGCGGTGAAGCCTGCGGAAGTACTGCCACAGATAGACGAACGGATAATCATAGCGAGGGTGGGGACGTTCGTGGAAAGGCTGCGCACGGTAGTATCCGACTCCGGCGCGCAGAAGAACTATATGCGCTGGGTTTACGCCTCCATCCCGGAGGGCTCGCAGGCGCTCGCCGCGACGAACGCGTTTTATAAAGACAACGATCCGTTCAAGGAAACGGCTGCGCTGCGGACAAAGACGGTAGAAGTCCTGAGCGTCCTGCCGATTTCGAAAGACACCTGGCGCGCCCAGTGGCGCGAAACGGTAAGCCAGAACGGGACTCCGCAGGAAAGCTCCGAGTGGAGCGGACTTTTCACAGTAGGCATGTCGCCGGTGAAAGAAATGCGCTCCGTAATACGCAACCCGCTCGGTATCTACATCGTCGAGTATTCGATGACTCCGAATTACAGTTAAATGAAAGGAAGATACAGATGAAAAGATGTGCCGCGATATTCACAGTAGCAGCGATGCTCTTCGTTCAGTCTCCGGCGCTCTGCGCGGAAAAGGCGGCTGACGAGGTCGTATTTGAGGAGATATACGGAACGGTAAAAGAATCCGTACCGCCGAGGGAGATAGACAAGGCGGCATATGAGCTGCACCGGAATTACTCGTCAGGGAAAAGTTCGCCTCCGCCGCAGATGGGACGCGGCGGTACCATCGTCTACGCCTTCGGCACAACCGTGCCGCGGATACTCTGCAAGCCGCTGCGCATAACCGACGTCGAGCTCGAACGCGGAGAGGTCATAACGAATCCTCCGTTTATAGGGGACGGGGTGAACTGGCAGATAATGCCGTCAACCTCCGGCAAGGGCGACACACTGACATTCCATATAATGATAAAACCCTCGATGCCGGACATAAGCACCAACCTCGTCGTCCATACAGACAGGCGGACCTACCACATGGAACTTGTGAGCAGCGCCGGGCGGCACATTCCGCACATAGCCTTCTCGTATCCATATGACTCCGACGATACGGAGTGGAATAAATTCCTTGCGCGGGTGCTTGCGCGCGGTGAAGACGAAGGCTTCACCCCGCCGCACAAAAGGCCGGAAACAGGCGGGACGGTAGACGCCGGCTACGAGGTAACGGCGAAGAACAAAAATATTCCGTGGCTTCCTACTCGCATCTACAACGACGGGCATAAGACTTACATAGTATTTCCAGAAGCCCTCGCTTCGACAGAAGCTCCCGTCTTCATGCTGCTGCGGGGAAAGTCGAAAGAGATAGTCAACTACAGGCTTATGGGGAACACCTACGTAATAGATTATGTCGTGGAAAAAGGGATACTGACTTCGGGCAGCGGCAAAGGCGCGAAAAGCGCCGTGATTTCGCGCGTTCAGAAAGACAGAAAGAAAGCCGCGTCGGACGGCGGACCTGAAGAGAGAGGATCGGAAAACAGAGCTTAAGAAAGCGGCGGTTCAGCCTTCACAGTCCGGCAGGAAATACCCGTTCCCGCTCTCGCTTATGAACTCGATAGATTCCGCAATGGGCGGAAACGCAGCAGGCGCTGCGGCGGAAGGGAAAAACAAGGACGGGTACACCTTCGAGGATTATCTCAACGAACGGAGAAGCGGCGCTGAGCGCGCCGAAGTGGGGAAATAGAGGCTCATGGAGAAGAACGAAGATAAGGTCTACGGAACCGAAGCGCCCGATTACGCCGGCGCGTCGCCGAAGAAGAACCGGCCATACGGCAAGCGTGCTGCGTTTTCAGCTATTTTGGCGGCGGCGTTCATCGTATACGCGATTTTCTCTACGAACGGAGAAGAAGAACAGAAAAACGGCGGCAAGGAGCGCCGGACGAACTATATTCGGCGCTCGCTTCCGCGAACGCGCAGATAGAGAGCCGCCAAAGAGAGGCTCTGAACGCACATTTCAAAGACAATTCGGAGGAACCGCCGACTGTTCAATCGGCTGAAGCGGAAGAACCGGAACTCCATATACCGGAAGAAATTGAGAACCCGGATTATACAGCGCAGCAGGAGAGCGACACAAAAGAAGAATATCTGAAGGAAGAACGCGCCATGCGGCGCGAGTGGGTGGAACGCCAGCGCGAGGCGTTCCTAGCGCGTCCTGTTGCTGAGGGGGAATGGACAGTAAAAGCTTCAGCCGCGCTCCCAGCAAGCGAAGGGAACGGAAGCCGCGCGCCCTACCAGCCCCTTTCTCTTCTTGAGAGATTGCAGACACAGGGTGTGCAGGCCGATATGCGCAGCCGCGCGGAGCGTTTTTTCGAGTCTCCGGCTGAGGGCGGATATTTGAACGCTACAAGGCAGAAGGGCATCTCTCCTTATGTCCTGCCATCCGGCACCGTGATACAGGCATCGCTCGTCTCAGGCATAAACAGCGACCTTCCAGGAAACGTTACCGCTATGGTGACTGCAAACGTCTACGATTGGTCAGATCCGCGCGTATGCCTCATCCCGCAGGGTTCGCGCCTCTTCGGCATTTACGATTCAAACGTGGATTTCGCGCAGAAGCGCATACAGGTGAAATGGAGCCGCCTCATATATCCCGACGGAAGCACCATCGACCTCGGCGGCATGGCGGGAACCGACAAGCAGGGATACGGAGGGCTGCGCGACAAATTCTACGGACATTACGGGCGCATGATGACGGCCGCCGTGCTTACGACTGCATTCGGGATAATACCCGAACTTATAGCGGACAACAACAGCTCCGACGGGACGTATATCTCGGTAGGCGGGCAGACGGTCTACATACCGGAGACCGACGACAATATCCGAGACGCTGGAGAGTCCGTCGCCGACGAACTTGGCGAGATAGGCAACAAGTATTTCGACAAGGCGCTTAACGTAAAGCCTACCGTCTTGGTCCGTCCCGGTACGAGGTTTAACGTCGTGGTGAACAAGGACATTCCGTTCTTCGAAGCCTGGACGCGGTAACGGCTATGAAGCGTTCTCGCACGTGGGTAGAGTCCGGCGAATTTTCGTATCCAAAGAAGCGAACGCTCCCGCCTCCTGCCGTCGGAGCTGTGAAGGCGCTGTTCGCTTTATGCTACGCCGCAGCTTCGTCTCTCGGTCTTTCGCATTTCTGGGGCCGGTATTTCGCTGCCGAGCCGCGCGGACTCGAGCGGCTGTACTGGGGGTGGAAGACGCATATATCTCTCGTACGAAGCTACGGTTTCTCGCCAGACGAGATATTCGGCGTGACGCTCGCCTTGCTCCTGTCTTTCGCGCTCTACGTAGTCGTATCCCGTTTTGTGCTCGGCGGGATATTTACGAAGAACAGAGGACGCATAGACGAACTGCTGGGGTCGGCGCATTGGGCCACGAAACAGGAGATAATACGCGCGGGGCTCATACCGCCTGACGATGCTTGGGGAAAGCTGCGCAACCGCTGTAGGGAACTATGGCACAGAGGCGGAAGTAAAAAGGTTAATCCCGGCGTCGTCCTCGGGGGCTGGGTCGACGAAAACGGCAGGATCATCTATATGCGCGACGCAGGACCGAAGCACGCCATCATCGTCGCGCCGACGCGCTCGGGCAAAGGCGTCGGCGTCATAGTCCCGACACTTCTGACTTGGACGGAATCGGCGATAGTGCTCGATATAAAAGGCGAGAACTGGCTTCTGACCTCCGGCTGGCGCAGCAAGGCCGTCGGGCCGTGCTACCGCCTCGACTTCACGGATCCGGAGAGCGCCTGCACATATAACCCGCTCAAAGAGATACACATAGGCACCGACAGAGAAACGGCGGACGTGCAGAATATCGTTTCCATAATCATGGATCCGGACAGCAAGGAAGAGGGCGACCACTGGAAGGAATCCGCAAAGACGCTTGTAACGGGCGCGATTACTCACGAGCTTTACCGCGCGCGGCGCGAGAAGGACGAGCCGACTTTTGAGAACGTCTTAAACAGCATAATAGAGGACGAGTCGAAGGCCGCGCTCACGAAGATGCAGAGATACCGCCATTTGGACAAGGAAGATCCGATAACCGGCTGGTGCCATCCGGTCGTTTACCGCTGTGCGAACGATATAAAAAAACCGTCCCGACGAAGAGCGCGGCAGCGTCATATCGTCGGCCTCAGCGCAGCTCAATCTCTTTTACGACAAGGTGATAAACCGCAACATTGCGGAGAGCACGGTGCGCGTCGACGACCTCGTTAACGCCGAAAAGCCCGTCTCGCTCTATCTCGTCGTACCGCCTTCGGATATAGTGCGCGTGAGGCCGCTGCTGCGTCTGCTCGTCACGCAGATAGTCCTAGGGCTCACTCGGCAGATGGTCGAGACGAAGCACGGCGTCTCTTCGGGCCACAAGCACAAGCTGCTGCTCATGCTCGACGAGTTCCCGCAGCTCAAGAAACTGGAGGTGCTCGAGTCCGCTATGGCGCAGATGGGAGGATACGGCCTCAAGGCCTTCATCGTCTGCCAGTCTTACCGTCAGCTGTACGACATATACGGACAGCATGAAACTATATCGACGAACTGCCATTATCATGTCCTCTATGCCCCGAACGACGAGGAGACTGCGAAACAGATAAGCGAAAAGGCCGGCAAGACGACGATAACCGTAGGCTCGTCGAATATCTCCGGCAACAGGTTCGCCTTCGCAAGAAACAACGAAAGCATATCGTTCTCACAGCACGTAAGGGATCTCGTGACTGCGGACGAAGCGAAGCGCCTTCCCGGTGCTCTGATACGCGACGGGAAATGGATAGAGTCCGGCGACCTTTTCCTTTTCGCCGCCGGAACGGCTCCCATTTACGGACGGCAGACTCCGTATTTCTTCCCCGAGGGCAACGTACTCCACCTACGGTCGCAGATTCGTCCGCCATTCTCGAAGCTGAAGGAGGAAAAGAAGGATTTCATGGAAACCGTAATAAAAGACAACATTGCAGACGTACCGACGCATCCGCACCTTTCCGAAGAATACCTCGCCGAGCGCGAGAAGCTTATAAATAAGGCAATCGAAGATGAGTACCAAACGGCGAAGAAAACGCTCAAAGATGAAGAGAAACGGCTGAAGGCTCCGGCCTTTATGGCTTCTTTCTGCGATATGGAGTATGAACGGCTCTCCGTCGAACGCCGGTATCTGCAAAGCGATTTGGAGGACATGAGGGCTAAGCGGTACCACGGCGGGCGTTTTAAGAACGAGGAGGAGGTAGCCGAAGCTCTGTCCTCCGTCGAGGGCAGTCTTGTCAACTTTGAAGAGCACGTCTTTGAGCGCATAGCGAAGATTGCGCGCGAGCGTTTCCCGCGCGAGGCCGAGATTGTAGAGAACTGGGAGAAAAAACAACACAATGAAATGGAAGATGCGATGCCTCCGTCTTCCTCCGACGATTCAGAGGCGGAGGAAGAGTTCAGCGATGAATATGGAGAATAACGCCGTGGCGCGTGATAAAAGCTTATTTTACCGTCTTGCCTTAATCGCGGCGCTGGCTGTGTCTGTTAGTTTTATTCCTTACGCAGCAATGCGTTTCACCGGACTTTATATAAACTTGACCGACAGTATGGCCCGCGGAATATGGAAAGCTTATGAAATACATTTAGGAGCGCCGCTTAAAGGCGAGGCCGTCATAGTCAAGCGAGGCGACTTGCCTTTGGACGGAAGGCTTGTTAAAAGCGAATATCTTTTGAAGCGCGTCGCAGCGGTCGAAGGCGACACCGTTGATTACAACGCCGCTAACGAGCGAGTCTATATAAACGGGACGCCTCTGTCTAATTCAAAGATCTTTCTCAGCGGCAAAAACGGAATAACGCTCCCCCATCCTGAATATCCATATGCAGTTCCGAAGGATTGCGTTTACCTGAGCTCCGAGCATATTTACGGCTATGATTCAAGATATTTCGGCCCCGCGCCGCTCTGTTCCGTAATAGCCGTGGCGCGGCCTGTGTGGTGCCGGTGATTATGATGAACCTTAGAATCTCCCTTACGGGCAGATATACAAAAGACGCGGCTTTCGCACTTTTCGGAGCAGTCGTAGGCTTCCTAGCCTTGGGACACGATTCCCCTTCCGCACTGGCCTTCACCGCGCTTTTCCCTGTGGGATGGATTATGGCGCGAGGGCGTTTGCAGGCCTTCCTGTTCGCCTTCTCGTACTACGCGGCGGCCTCGCGCGGCGTTCCTTTAGGGGCTGCGATATTCTTCGGCGAGGGAGCGGGAATCTCCGCCGGAATTGTTATGTGGACTCTCTCAAGCCTGTGCCTCGCCGCTCCGTGGGCGGCTCTTTATTACGGCGGTAAAAAGCCTCATATCTGTGCCGCGCGTTATTTGTTCGCTCTTGTCTGCGTCACTGTGCCGCCTGTGGGGATCATAGGCTGGGCGAGTCCGCTTTATGCCGCGGGCATCCTTCTTCCGGGGAGCGGATGGCTCGGTATAGCGGCGTTCGGCTTGTTGCTGCCGTTTCTGCTCGCGCGGCTGCGTGCGGCACGGAAAAGGACGGGCGCTGCCGCCGCCGCGTTTGTCTTCGTATGCGCCGCCCTTTTCGCCGGCTTTGCGGAAAGCGAAACGAAGCTGCCGCAGGGCTGGATGGCTGTCGATACACATTTCGGGAAATTGAGCCGCAATGGGAATCTGCACCGTCAGTCTCTGCTTCGCGCCGCCGCAATAACGGAGAAGGTCGTGAGCGCTCCGCCTGGCGTCCGGTATATATTATTGCCGGAGACGATAACGGGCGCGTGGTTCGGAGCGTCGGAAGAATTGTGGGAGCCGGTAGGACGGTATCTGGCGCTGAAAGGGCAGACGGTCGTCGTCGGGGCTGAAATCTACGACGCTGTTCTGCGTTACGACAACGCGCTCATATTCCTAGGAGACGACGGCGGCTTTTCTTACCGCCAGAGAGTTCCTGTCCCCGTCTCGATGTGGGTTCCCTTCGGAGGGCGCGGCACAGCCAAGTCGCACCTTTTCGACAACGGGATAATACGCCTGAAAAACGGACTGAGCGTTCTGTGTCTGCTCTGCTATGAACAGTTCATAGCGTGGCCGGTTCTTTATTCGATAGCGCTGGCCTCCCCAGACATGATAGCGGCTTCCGCAAATCTCTGGTGGGGCGGCGGAAGCATAACGAAGATACGGCATCAGGCCGTTGTGGCATGGACCTTGCTGTTTGATTTGCCCGTGGCTTCGGCAAGTAATAACTAAAGTCTGCGACAGATAATAGACCGCCTCGGTACGTTCCTAGTCGTCACATTGCTGTACGACGAAATTGCAATCTAAAGATATTTTATAATCTTACAATAAACAATAAGTAAAAAATAAGTGTAACGCTTATTGTTGTCAGCATGACTACATTTAGTTGTCACTAAGAGAAAGTGGCGAAAAAGGTGTACCTTTCTCGCCACTCAACATCGCTTTATAAAACGTTCCTAAATACATTAAACAACAGCCAAAATTTTCGTTTGGCTTCTCCATATTATTACAACACCTACCACAAAAGTCAATCTCACTCTGGCGAGAAAAGTACACGTTACGAGCCACCGCGAGGCTGAGAGATGAGAGACGACGGAGGTGAGGCTGCGATGATAGATTTGTTCGAACACAATCAAACCGCATACGGCAAGGCAGTCTCTATGCTCGCCGAGCGCGGCAAAGCAGCCGTCGTACACCCTACCGGCACAGGCAAGTCCTTCATAGCCTTCAAGCTAGCGGAGGACAATCCTTCGTCGCGTATACTCTGGCTCTCGCCAAGCGAATATATATTCCGCACGCAGCTCGAGAACATTAAATCCGTCTGCGGCTATGAGCCACACAACATAGAATTCCGCACCTACGCCAAGCTCATGCAGTTGGATATGGAAGCAATCGATGAGCTCAAGCCGTCGTACATAATCCTCGACGAATTCCACCGTGTAGGAGCCGAGATGTGGGGTAAGGGCGTGGAGAGATTATTCGCCGCGTATCCAGATGTACCTGTTCTCGGTCTCAGCGCCACCAACATCCGTTACTTAGACAACCGCCGTGACATGGCCGACGAACTCTTCGACGGCAACGTAGCCTCCGAAATGACCTTAGGCGAAGCCGTAGTCAGAGGCATACTAACGCCTCCAGAATACGTTTTGTCCATCTACTCCTGCTCTAAGGACATAGAAAAATACCAGTCCCGTATTCGCAGAGCTAAGACGAAAGCCACTCGTGACGAAGCCCAGAAAAAACTCGACGCCTTACGCCGTTCCTTAGAAAACGCAGAAGGCTTGGATATGGTATTTACCAAACACATCAAAGACAGACACGGTAAATACATAATTTTCTGCTCGAACGTCGAACACTTGCGTGAAACAGAGACGCACATACACGAATGGTTCAAAGGTGTAGACAGCAATCCAATAATCTACAAAGCCTACTCCGAAGACGCAGAATCATCGAAAGCGTTTGATTCTTTCCGGCAAGACGATTCAGAACACCTAAAACTCCTTCTCTGCATAGACATGCTCAACGAAGGCATCCACGTAGACGGGGTAGCTGGCGTAATACTTCTGCGTCCGACGGTATCTCCTATCGTCTACAAACAACAGATCGGCAGAGCTTTATCCTCCGGTAAAAGCTGTAAAGATAAGAACAGTGTGCCTGTAATAGTAGACATAGTAAACAACATAGAAAACCTGTACTCCATCTCCGCCGTACAGGAAGAGATGAACACAGCCATAAACTATTACAGAGGCACGGGACAGGAAGACAAAATAATAAACGAGACCTTCACCATAACGGACGAGACAAGAGACAGCAAACAGCTCTTCTGCGAACTCGAAGAGACGTTATCCGCCTCATGGGACTCCATGTATAAGCTGGCAAAAGCCTACTACGAAAAACACCATAACCTCGACATAGAAAGACGCTACGTAACCCCCGAAGGCTACACACTAGGCTCGTGGCTTAATACACAGAAGCTTGTACGCGCTGGGAAGATACACGGCATACTCACGGAAGAGAGAATAAAAAAACTTGAAGCCATAGGAATGGACTGGCAGAGCAAATACGACAGAGCGTGGGATAAGTATTATAACGCACTCTGTAAATACCGTTACGATAACGGCAACATAGACATAAAAGCGAACTACGTTACGGAAGACGGAGTAGAACTTGGCGCGTGGATATCCAACCTCCGCACCGCGAAAAACAACCGCAGAAGAGGCTACTATCTCACAGACGAACGCATATCCATGCTCAACAAGCTCGGCATGATTTGGGACAAAATAGACTTTCAGTGGGAAAAGAACTACCAAGCCTGCGTAGAATACTACGAAAAACACAGGAACCTCGACATTCCAGCGAACTACACAACCGCTGAGGGACTTCGTGTAGGCGCGTGGATCAGAAGAATACGCAAAGCCAGAGACGGAAGGCTCAAAGGCGGAGCAATGCTCACCAACGAACAGATAGCACGTTTAGACGCTATAGGCATGAACTGGCAGGACGCCTATACCCAGCGCTGGGAATACGGTTACGGCAAAGCAAAGGCATACTACACGGAACACGGCAACCTTGAGGTACCGACTATGTACGTCACTGAAGACGGCTTTCCTCTGGGCAAATGGCTTAAAGGACACGTACAGATAAACGATAAAACTAGGCGTCTTTCCGTAAAGCTGACATCTGAGCGCAAAGCGAAACTTGACGCGCTCGGTTTCAAATGGGAGCAGGAAGACTCTTGGTTCAGGCGCATATCGGCGTGTAGAGAATATCATCAAGAGCACGGCGACTTAAATGTTTCATCACAATATGTGACAACGGATGGAATATGGCTCGGCAAGTGGTTATACGAATGCAGGCGAGTCTACCGCGGTGAAAACAGCAACATCGTAAAGATGCTGACAAAAGAACAGATTCACGAACTTGAATCTTTAGATATGGACTGGCGCACTTCTGCTGAAAAGGCATGGGAAGAAAAATGCCAAGCCGCTGCGATAATGCTTGAAAAAATGAAACAGATAAATGACAAAGCATTGATAAATACAGAATATCCGCCGAGTCATAGCCTGCGTCAATGGCTTGTGAGACAGCGCAGTCTGTTAAGACAGGGAAAACTAACAAGTGAGCAAATAACGCGGCTCAACGCGCTGAATGTGGTACGCCGGGCGAGGTAATCCTTATGTACAGACGTTACATCAAACGACTTTTAGATATAATATTGTCATTCTGCGGTCTTGCTGTACTGGCTATCCCTATGGCCGTAATCGCCGTCATAGTAAAGCTGGATTCAAAAGGTCCTGTGCTATTCTGGCAGAAGCGTGTCGGAATACATAAGTCTATATTCATGATGCCGAAATTCAGAACTATGTATACTGATACTCCTGCAAACATACCGACACATATGCTGAACGATCCTGATAGATGGATAACAAAAAGTGGTAGATTGCTTCGTAAACTTTCACTAGACGAACTTCCGCAGATATTATGTATCTTAACAAATAAAATGTCTGTCATCGGCCCCCGTCCCGCGCTGTGGAACCAGTACGACTTAATAGCCGAACGTGACAAATACGGGGCAAACGATGTCCTGCCGGGGCTCACCGGCTGGGCGCAGATAAACGGGCGTGACGAGCTCCCCATATCCGTTAAAGCCGCCTACGACGGCGAATACGTCCGCAATATGAGCTTCGCCTTCGACTGCAAATGTTTCTTCGGTACGATAGCCTGCGTGCTCAAAAAAGAAGGGGTAGTAGAAGGCGGCACCGGAACGCTCGAAAAACAAGCGAAAGAGGAAGCCAAGTAATGAAAAACATCCTAATCACCGGAGCCGGCAGCTACGTAGGCACCTCCTTCGAAAAATGGCTCAGCCAATGGCCGGACAAATACCATGCCGACACTATAGACATGATAGACGGAACGTGGAGAGAGAAATCCTTCAAAGGATATGACGCCGTATTCCACGTCGCGGGGATAGCGCACGTATCCGCTGACCCGTCTAAGAAAGACCTGTATTACAGAATAAACAGAGACTTAGCCATAGAAACAGCACAGAAAGCCAAGGCTGACGGAGCAAAACAGTTCGTATTCATGAGCTCCATGATAATCTACGGGGCAGACGAACCTGTAGGCAAAGAAAAAATAATAACAAAAGATACCAAGCCTGCACCTTCTGACTTCTACGGAGACAGCAAACTCCAGGCCGACATCGCCATTCAGAAGCTGGCGGATGATAGCTTCATCGTCTCCATAATGCGCCCGCCGGTGATCTACGGCCCCGGCTGCAAAGGCAACTTCCCGAAACTGCTCAAGCTCGCGAAGTATGCCTTCATATTCCCAAACATAGACAACCGCCGCAGCATGATCTACATAGACAACTTCTGCGAGTGCGTGAGGCAGGTAATAGACGAAAACAAAGGCGGCGTATTCTTCCCGCAGAACGAGGAATACGTCTCAACGAAAGACGTGATAGTCAAAGCCAGAAAGCTGGCCGGACACGGGACGCTGCTACTTCCGTGCCCTAAGTTTGTCATCAATCAGTTCAGCAAAAATGCGACATTCAACAAAGCATTCGGCTCCAAAATATATGATAGAAGCCTGTCTCAATGCAATAAGTATATAACCGTCGGTTTTAATGACGGGCTGAAAAGGATGCTTGCAGACCATGCGTGACAAAGTATTGATGCTCGCATCCGTCGCTTCGATGATAGACCAGTTCAACATCCCTAACATCAAATTGTTGATAGACATGGGGTATAAGGTGGATGTTGCCTGCAACTTCTTAGAAGGCAGCACCTGCTCTGACGCGAAAATTGATAAACTGAAAAACAAACTCACAGCAATGGGCGTGGACTATTATCAGATAGACTTTGCAAGAAGCGTCAGACATATATTGCAAAACCTAAAGGCTTATCGCCAGGTACTAAGACTTATGAAAGCCAACCGGTACAAATTCATACACTGCCATTCTCCGATAGGCGGAGTATGCGGAAGACTCGCCGGACACAAGACATATACGAAAGTCATATACACAGCCCACGGATTTCATTTCTACAAAGGCGCGCCGTTGCTGAACTGGTTCGTGTACTACCCGATAGAAAAATATCTGTCGCGTTATACTGACGTGCTGATAACGATCAATAAGGAAGACTACGCCATAGCCAGAAACAAAATGCACGCGAAACGGACGGAATATGTTCCAGGCGTCGGCATAGATATAGAAAAAATCAAAAGCGTAAAAGTTGATAGAAACAAAAAACGTGCGGAGCTTGGGATTCCTAAAGATGCCATTATGCTCTTGTCTGTCGGAGAACTATCTAGGCGAAAGAACCACGAAGTTGTGATTCGTGCTTTGGCGGAAATGAAGTATAGAAATGTAGTCTATGCGATTTGTGGAAAAGGAACATTGGAATCATATCTAAAAAAACTTGCCGATAATCTTGGTGTTTCAGACAGAGTCTTTTTACTTGGATTCCGAACTGACGTAACAGAGATTTGTAAAGCTGCCGATATTTTTGTATTCCCATCTTTGCAGGAAGGGCTTCCAGTCGCGCTGATGGAGGCGATGGCATGCGGACTTCCAGTTGTGTGCTCAAATATTCGTGGTAACATCGACTTAATTAATGACAATGAAAATGGCATTTTGTTTAATTCATTGGATATCGATGCAATGGCTGTAGCTATGCGAACGATGCTTGACAATATCAAGTTCCGGAAACAGTGTGCTTTAGGTAACATAGAGATTGTAAAACAATTTGACCTCCATCGAAGCCTTTCAGCAATGGAAGAAATATACATAACGACAGAAAAAATTGAAACACTTACAGGAGATAGCAAATAATGGAATATTTACCATTGGTCTCCATAATCATACCGGTATATAACGGCAGTAATTTTTTAAGAGAAGCTATAGACAGTGCTCTTGATCAGACATACAAAAATATCGAAATAATAGTGGTAAACGACGGGTCTTCTGACAACGGTGCAACTGAGTCCATTGCGCTAAGTTACGAAGATCGTGTTCGCTATTACAAGAAAGACAACGGCGGAGTTTCTTCTGCGCTTAATTTAGGCTTGAAACAAATGCGGGGAGATTATTTTTCGTGGCTCTCGCACGATGATAAATATACCTCTGAAAAAATTCAGAAAGAAATAGAATTGCTGGCAGCTTATACGAATAAGAAAGTAGTCGCATATTGCGGCAGTCAATTAATAGATAAGGATTCAAAAGCTTTGGCCTATAGGCATTTACATACGAGTTTATCCGAAGTGCAGCTAAATACATGGCAGGAAGCTTTAAAGCTTTTATTCGTTGAAGGTACATATAACGGGTGTGCTTTTCTTATACCGAGGGCGGCTTTCGATTCTACAGGATGGTTCGATGAGGATCTTAGATTCAATCAAGATGCGTTGATGTGGGCAAAGCTCTTTCTGAATGAATATGGAATAGTTTATACCTCGTATATTGGGGTATTGTCGCGTGTTCATAATGCGCAGCTTACGCAGAGAGGACAGGATATTTTTCACCGGGACTGTTGTCGGATGAGCGACTTCTTGGTACATGAATTACTAAAGATAAAAAGTACGCAAGATAACTTTCTTTACTATTACGCGATGAATAATGCAAAATACCAAAATAAAGAGATAGTAGAAAAATGCCTATGTGCGGCTAACTGCAAGCGACTTTTTTCATGTCGTCAAATAATGTCGATTTATGGAATGTCTGCATATGGATGTATAAGGCCGTTGCTTAGGAAAATATATCATAAAGTATTTAACAATATAAGCACACGATAACAGGGTAAATAGATATGTTAGCCTACTATTTAATGCTAATCCTACCTACGTTTGAGAAATTGTCATTGGCAATAATAGATAAATCAAGACGAGGCCAAAAAATCGTATTGTTTACATTTTTTTTAATATTGATTGTTATATTAATGTTACGTAACACTAATGTCGGATGCGATTTGCCTGCCTATGAGTATTATTTCGACTATATTGCAAAGACGTCATGGCTGGATATTTTAAATCCTTTCTACGTTAGGGATATAGAGTGGGGATACGTGATTTTCAATAAAATTACATCTTTCGTGTATTATAACTTTCATTTCTTTTTGGCTGTAACTGCTTGCTTGGCGGTACTGCCAATCGCTTTTTTATACATAAGTGAGTCAAAGCTGCCTTTTTTGACAATCATCCTATTTGTAAATATGCCGACGTTTGTGTTATTGTTTTCTGGATTAAGACAGGCCATTGCTATTGCGATCGGGGGAATTGCGTTTAGTTTTGTAAAAGCTAGGCGCCCTATAAAGTTCATCTGTGCTGTCATTTGTGCCTGTTTGTTTCATATATCTGCACTTATTCTGTTAGCAATGTACCCAGCCTATCATAAAAGCGTTACCTCAAAATCTCTGCCTTTTATCTTAGTGATATTCATTTGCTTAGTTCTCTTTGCAAAAGAAATATTTCTAACGATTGTACCGTTTTTAGGCTCTAAATACGCTTCACGTTATACTGCTATAGAAGAAACAGGCGCTTATGCTATGTTGCTTTTATTCTTTCTTTTTACAATTTTTTCTTTTGTGTTTGTTAATGAGAAGCGAGTCTCACATGAATTATTAGGGTTCCGTAACTTTTTGCTCATTAATTTATTTATCCAAGCTTTTGCGCCTATTAATGCGATTGCGATGCGTTTAGGCTATTATTATCTGATATATATCCCACTATTGATACCGATGGTTATAACGCAAGGAAAGCGCCGGTATAAATTTATGCTGAATATGGCACATATAGTAATGCTGGTGTTTTTCTTTGTTTACTATTTTTGGAACGCATATCACGGAGAGGATATATTGCATGTATATCCATACGAAATGTTTATTTGATGCTATTTGCTTGGCAAGGCGACTATTGAATAGGAGAATATAAATAATGTTTACAAATAGCATGTTACTCATCACCGGCGGCACGGGTTCCTTCGGCCACGCGGTCCTAGACCGTTTCCTCGACACGGACGTACGTGAAATCCGTATCTTCTCACGCGACGAGAAGAAACAGGACGACATGCGCACCGAATACGGCAACGACCCGAAGATAAAATTCTACATCGGCGACGTCAGGGACATAAACAGCGTCAAAAACGCCATGCACGGCGTGGACTACATATTCCATGCAGCCGCCCTGAAGCAGGTGCCGTCGTGCGAGTTCTTCCCGCTCGAAGCCGCCAAGACCAACATCATAGGCACGGACAACGTGCTGTCCGCTGCTATAGAATACGGCGTCAAAAAAATAATCTGCCTATCGACAGACAAGGCTGCATACCCCATCAACGCCATGGGTACGTCCAAAGCCATGATGGAAAAAGTTGTCATAGCAAAATCGCGTACTGTAGACCCTGTAAAGACCACGATCTGCTGCACTCGCTACGGCAACGTAATGGCCTCTCGTGGATCCGTCATCCCGCGCTTCGTCGAACAGATAAAAGCGGGCAAGCCCCTGACCATAACCGAGCCCGCCATGACGCGCTTCATCATGAGCCTTGAAGAAGCCGTTGAGCTCGTAGTATTTGCATTCGAACACGCTGAAAACGGAGACATCATGGTACAGAAAGCTCCTGCCTGTACCATATCAGTGCTTGCCGAAGCCGTAAAAGAACTCTTTGATCCGCAGGCCGAAACAAAAATAATCGGCATCCGACACGGCGAAAAAATGTACGAAACATTACTCACCAAAGAGGAATGCGCCCACGCCGAAGACATGGGCGACTTCTTCCGCGTCCCCTGCGACAAACGCGACTTGAACTATGAGAAATACTTCGACAAAGGCAGGCCGAAAGAGACAGCCATAAAAGAATTCAACTCGGACAACACGGAACTCCTGGACGTCGAAGCCGTAAAGCAAAAGCTTCTCTCGCTCAAATACATAAAAGAAGAGCTAGCCGCATGGGAAGAACATAAAAACAAAGGCAAAAGAAACAAAATTGGCGAATAGATAAAGACAAACAGGAAGGAGGAAGCGGAAAATGAAAATACTCGTAACCGGAGCAAGAGGCTTCATAGGCAAAAACCTAACAGAAGAACTAAAACGACAGGGACACGAAATCCTAGCCTATGACATAGACAATACCGAAGAACAGCTTGACGAATACGCCTCAAGCTGCGAATTCGTATATCATCTCGCCGGAGTAAACAGGCCCGAAAATCTGGAAGACTTCATGTCCGGCAACTTCGGCTTCACATCGGTACTGCTCGACAGCCTCAAAAAGCACGAGAACAAAGCTCCCGTAATGCTCTCCTCCTCCATACAGGCCGAGCTCGACAACCCGTACGGCAGAAGCAAAAAAGCCGGAGAAGAACTCATATTCCAGTACGGCAAAGACAACGGCGTGAAAGTCTACGTCTACCGCTTCCCCAACGTATTCGGCAAATGGTGCCGTCCGAACTACAACAGCGCGGTAGCCACCTTCTGCCACAACATAGCGAGGAATTTGCCTATACAGGTAAACGAATCTAACCCGACACTGACATTGGTCTACATAGACGACCTTGTCAAAGAACTCGTAAACGCGCTTAGCGGAGAAGCGCATATAAGCACAAAAGACGGCTATACGTATTGCTCTGTACCGGAACAGTACCAAGTCAAACTGCTCGACATAGTAAACATACTCTACACCTTCAAAGAGAGCAGAAAAGACCTATACATCCCGGACATGAAAGATCCGTTTGCGAAAAAACTCTACGCGACATATCTTTCATATCTGCCCGAAGACAAATTCAGCTACGGGCTCACCATGCACTGTGACACCAGAGGCAGCTTCACAGAAATGCTCAAATCGCAGGAAAGAGGCCAGGTATCGGTAAACATCTCAAAACCCGGCATAACCAAAGGCAACCACTGGCACAGTACAAAAAATGAGAAATTCATAGTGGTAAGCGGCAAAGCGAGAATATCGTTCAGAAAGATAGGTTCTGCGGAAGTTATATCCTACGACGTAAGCGGAGACAAAATAGAAGCCGTAGACATCCCGCCTGGCTACACCCACAGCATAACCAACACGGGAGGGACGGAGCTCGTGACCGTAATGTGGGCAAACGAACCCTTTGATCCGAATACCCCGGACACCTACTACGAAGAAGTATAGGTAAAACATATAAAGCAAAGTAAAGAGAATAAGAATAAGGGATAGAAAAAGATGAAAGACATAAAAAAACTGAAACTTATGACCATACTAGGGACGAGGCCGGAAATAATACGTCTCTCCGAAGTCATAAAAAAATGCGACAAATACTTCGACCACATACTGGTCCATACAGGACAGAACTGGGACTACACCCTCAACCAGATATTCTTTGAGGACTTGAACCTCCGCGCCCCCGACTACTACCTTGACTCGGTAGGAGAAGACTTAGGCGAAACCATAGGCAACATAATAGCCAAGTCATACAAACTTATGGGAGAAATAAAGCCTGACGCGCTGCTCATACTCGGAGACACCAACTCCGCGCTCTCCGCCATATCCGCAAAGAGGCACAAGATACCGATCTTTCACATGGAAGCCGGCAACAGATGCTTTGACGAAAACCTGCCGGAAGAGATGAATAGAAGAATAGTGGACCACATAGCCGACGTGAACCTCTGCTACAGCGAACACGCCAGACGCTACCTCAACGCCGAAGGCAGGCCGAAAGAAAGGACATACGTCACAGGCTCGCCTATGGCCGAAGTCCTCACGGCGAACATAGACAAAATAAACAAAAGCAAAGTACTCGAAGAACTCGGCCTTGAGCCCAAGAAGTACATTCTTCTCTCTGCTCATAGGGAAGAAAACATAGACATAGAGAAAAACTTCTTCTCACTAATGAACGCGGTAAACGCCATGGCGGAGAAATACGACATGCCGGTAATCTACAGCACGCACCCGAGGAGTAAGAAGTTCATAGAACAGAGGAACTTCAAATTCCACAAAAACGTAAGAAGCATGAAGCCCTTCGGCTTCAGCGACTACAACCATCTACAGATGAACGCCTACTGCGTGGTCTCCGACAGCGGCACGCTGCCGGAAGAGGCCTCGTATTTCAGGAGCTTCCCCGCCGTATGCATAAGGACCAGCACCGAAAGGCCGGAAGCCATAGACAAAGGGAACTTCATCATAGGCTCCATCACTGAAGAAAGCGTCCTTCAGGCTGTAGAGGCCGCGGTGCAGATGCAGGAAAACCATGACTTGGGAGCACAGGTGCCGGACTACACGGATGAGAACGTATCTACAAAAGTCGTGAAGATCATTCAAAGCTATACGAGTATCGTTAACAGGATGGTTTGGAGAAAAGTATGAAAGTTCTGTGGCTTTGCAACATAATTTTGCCTGACGTTATGAAGCAGTTCGGCAAAGAGCCGACGCCTATCGGCGGATGGCTGACTGGAATGTTGGAAGGAATACTAGACTCAGTCTGTAATGTCCAGATTGAGGTATGTATGCCGTGCAATTGGATCGACAGTTTAGTGATAGAAAAAACGGAGCGATATGAGTATTGCCTGTTTCCATGCTCAAGAAAAGATATATATAGCTTTAACGCAAAAACAGAGAAGCATTTTGAACAAATCCTCTTGCAAAGCTGTCCAAACGTTATTCATATATGGGGTACGGAATATCCCTATGTTCTATCAATGGTTAATGCCTGCAAGAAATTAGGACAGCTCGATAGGGTTGTTATCAATATCCAAGGACTTGTCTCAATATATGCACAGCATTACTACGCTTCACTCCCGTGGAATGTCGTCTACGATTTTATGACCCCTCGCCATCTAGTTTTTCACGATTCTATTGCGCAGCAGAAAAAAGCCTTTGAAAAACGCGGAAAATATGAAATAGAAGCTTTGCGCAAAGTCAAGCATGTCATTGGTAGGACTGACTGGGATAAAGCGTGTGTTACTCAAATAAATCCTGATATTAACTATCATTTTTGCAATGAGATATTAAGAAAAAGTTTTTATAAGCATGAGTGGAATTTTGAAAAATGTGAGAGATTCTCAATCTTTGTCAGTCAGGCTGCTTATCCGATAAAAGGGCTGCATTTCGTCCTTGAAGCGCTCCCCTTGATTCTAAGGCAATATCCGCAGGCACATTTGTACGTTGCCGGTTCGGATGTTACTTGCAGCACTGGAAGCCTCAAAAATAGATTAAAACTCACTGCATACGGTAAATACATAAAGAAATTAATCAAGAAGTATAATCTCGAACAAAATATCACCTTTTGCGGACCGCTCGATGAAGAACAAATGTGCGCAAGATATTTGCGCTCTAACGTGTTTGTGTCCGCGTCGAGCATCGAAAATTCCCCTAACTCTGTTTGCGAAGCGATGATACTTGGAATGCCTGTTGTTTCTTCAGATGTGGGGGGCGTTAAAAATTTACTGGAACATGGTAAAGAAGGCTTTATATATCAGTATGATGCGCCGTATATGCTGGCGTTTTATGTTCTCAATATCTTTAGCGACACAAAATTAGCTTGCCAGTTAGGATATAATGCGAAATTAAAGGCGTTAAAAACAAACAATACAGAGGATAATGTCAAGATTACTTCGATAGTGTATCAGAATATATCTAGCGATAGGGGAGAGTAAATTTGAAGGTTGCTTTTATCTCAAATTATTTATCTCATCATCAGATACCGTTCTGTAAGGCCATGAATAACATACTTGGTGATGATTTTTGTTTTATATCTACGATGCCGATGGAGCAGGAGCGTATTAATTTGGGATGGCAGTCCAATGCCTCTTACTTGTTTGAACTGAAGTCATATCTTACAGACAGCGCGAGAAAGCGCGCCTATGAAATTGCGAACACTTATGATGTCGTAATTATAGGCTCGGCGTCTGACAGCTTTATTGTAAAGAGACTGAAAAATCATAAGCTCACTCTGAAGTATTCAGAACGCTTCTATAAAAAAGGCCTAAGCTACAGGAATTATTTAAGAGCGTATATCGGGAGCTGGCTGCATCACGGCAGATTTCAGAAATATCCGATTTATATGCTGTGCGCCAGCGCATACACTCCTTATGACTGCGCACGATTCGGCAATTATGAAAATCGCTTGTACAAATGGGGATATTTTCCAGAAGCTCGGAAATATGACGACATTGAGGCTTTGATTAGCAAAAAAGAATCAATGTCCTTGCTTTGGGTAGGGCGGATGATTGATTGTAAGCACCCTGAAGCTGCTGTAGAGATTGCCAGAAAATTAAAAACGGACGGGTATGATTTTACCCTTAACATGATAGGAACTGGAATTTTAGAAAATGAAATAAAAACGCTCATAGAATCATATGGACTGCAAAAGCACGTGCAGATGCTTGGCTCTATGTCCCCTGATTCCGTTCGCTCATATATGGAGCGATCTGAAATTTTTCTTTTCACCTCTGACTTTAACGAAGGATGGGGGGCTGTGCTGAACGAAGCTATGAACAGCGGGTGTGCCGTAGTAGCCAGTCATGCAATTGGAGCTGTACCGTATCTCATTCAAGATGGCAAGAACGGCATCATATATGAAAATGGAAACATTTTGGATTTATATTTTAAAATAAAAACAATATTGGAATATAAGTCTCTAGTGACATTAGGTATAAACTCATATAATACGATATTAGGATTATGGAACGCGGAATGTGCAGCAAATAGGTTAATAAATTTTACTAATGAATTAACGGTAACTAGAAAATGTAGCAAATATGATAATGGGCCACTTAGCATTGCTTCAATTTTGCACAACGATTGGATTTACAATAGGTATATGTGATGTGTGCTGTATATGCAAAAAAAAATGCGCCCGTAATTAGTGTTATTGTGCCAGTATATAACGTGGAAACGTTCTTGCATAAATGTATTGATTCAATACTAGAGCAAACGTTTGTTGATTTTGAACTTATAATTATTGATGATGGTTCATCCGATTCATCTGTGATAATCAGCAAATCATATGTTCAAAAAGATGAGAGGGTAAGACTTATTTGTTCTGAGAACGGCGGGGTGTCTATCGCTAGAAATATTGGACTACGTGAGGCAAAAGGACAATATGTTACGTTTGTAGACAGTGATGATTTTTTGGAAAACAGAGCATTAGAAATATTACATTCTGAAATGCTAAAAGGGCAATACGATTTAACATGTGCGTCTTATAACCGACTTTACATAAGTGGAGAACGTGTACCTTATATTTGGCCATCACGTATACTACATTCGCCTTATGATCTTGCATATGTTTCTTATGAAACAAATATGACACTTTTAGGTGGTGTATGGGGAAAATTATATCGCCGTGATATTATCAATCGTTATAATATTAATTTTCCAGAAAAGATAACTTTATCGGAAGATAATATATTTAACATTTTATATTATTCACACGTAAACAATGCGAGATTATTATCAGATACAATATATAATTATCGACAGACTCCAAATTCATTATGCACAAAAATAACTTATAAACGTGCAAAGGATCAGATATTAGCTTTTAAATGCAGAGAAGAATATTTTGAAAAATTTGTAAAAATTTTTGATAAACAGAACTTTGCAAGCCGCATGTTGCCTGTTATTGGTATGTTATTACGCTCTGCAATGTGTAACGAAAAGAGTGTGTTTAAACAAATCCAATTTATAAAAAGCAGTCTAATGATGGAATTTGTTAGTAATTGCATTCGCTTGGGGGAATCATTACCGGGTATGTCGCTAATTGATAAAATTTATGTGCATATATTAAAATGTAATTCGATATTATTTATATTTTTAGCATTTTGTTTGATAAATATGTTTTCTACAGTACGAAAGGCCATAAAAAATGCAATACCCTTAAAATAAATTTGACATGAAAATGCTGGCAAACGACCTAAATAGGGAATTCAAGGATTTAGAAGGTGTAACCTTTTATATCGCTTTATAATTCTCTATCCATTTAAATATACTATTTAAGGTTTGTTTGCTATTGTCATTTTGTCATTTGAAGTGAGTAGCTCGTGAACCTCAGAAACATGATTTTTAATATACATATTCAAATGTTAATTTTAATAGAAAGCTGTTGTTGTACTAGTTGAATAGAACATCAAACACACTCAGAAATATGAAATTTGCCACAGTCGGACAAATTCTTGGAATATTGATCGGCTTTGTCTCACGTAAAGTATTTGTTATGTGTCTTTCCGCCGAATATCTTGGACTCAACGGTTTGTTTTCAAACATTCTCTCTATGCTTGCGCTAGCAGAGCTTGGCGTCGGGAGTGCGATTGTTTACAGTCTTTATAAACCAATCGCACAAGAAAACACAGAAGAAATAAAGTCGCTTATGCGGCTTTATAAACAAATATATACTGCCGTCGGTGTCTTTATACTTATTGCCGGCAGTGCGCTCACACCGTTTCTGCACCTGTTTATAAGAGAATTACCAAATATTCCTAACATCAGGCAGATATATTTTATATATGTCGTCAATTCGGCAATTTCTTATTTTTTCACTTATAAGCGCTCTATTATAATTGCGAATCAAAAATGGTATGTTGTAACAATGTATCATTATTCATTATATTTTTGTATGAATGTAGCTCAGATGTTTGTGCTATGGTTGACACGTGACTTTATATTATTTTTGCTGATTCAGACGGCAAGCACTTTTGCAGAAAATGTTCTCTTGTCTCGGAAAGCAGATTCTCTATATGCATATTTAAGAGATAAAGTGATACAACCACTCTCGCTGGATGTAAAAAACGAAATTAAAAAGAATGTTTTTGCCATGATATTCCATAAAATAGGTAGCGTAGTTGTATTCAGCACAGACAATATACTGATTTCAAAGCTTGTTGGATTGACTGCAGTGGGCATCTATTCAAACTATATGCTTATCCGTGTGGGAGTGAATACAATTACTAGCATTGTGTTTCAATCCGTATCTGCCAGCTTTGGTAATCTCAATGCGCTGGCAAGCGATGAGAAGAAAATAGAAGTATTCCAAATAATAAATTTTGCTGGAGCTTGGATATTTGGCTTTTGCTCTATTTGTTTTTTTGTCCTCGTAAATCCATTTATATCTTTATGGCTAGGTGATGAATACCTCTTCCCCATTACAACAGTTTTTTTATTCGTAACGTCATTCTATCTTACAGGAATGCGGCAGGCATGTCTTACTGTCCGTGATGTTATGGGCTTGTTCTGGTACGACAGATACAAGCCTGTGCTGGAGGTTCTCATCAATCTCATCGTATCTGTCATATTAGGACAAATTTGGGGAGTCAACGGGATTCTAGCCGGAACAGTAATAAGCACTTTAACAACATGTTTCTGGATAGAGCCATATGTGCTTTACAAATATGGCTTTCATTGTCCTATGAGTGAATATTTTGTAAAATATAGTATGTATTTCACAGCTACTTTTCTTGCCGCTATAATAACAACCTTAATCTGTAATATTATACCTGATTATGGAATTAAGGCGTTTTTCGGGAAGCTGGTTGTATGTGGAGTTATGCCTAATTTAATATTTATAGGATGTTATAGAAACACATTGGAATTTAAATATATTATTTCAGTAATACGCATGTTGTTGTCAAGATAGGATGTGATGCTGCTCATGGCGACAGCATTTACTTTTTCAAATCAAACAAGACGTTGAGCATGATCTGAGGAGCTATCTCAGCCCTAAACCTTATTATTCTCTTGCTGACACGTCCGTATCTGGCCTTGTTGAGCAGTGGCAGCGCTGCCTTTTTCAGGACGTTCATGTTCAGCGGCAAGTTGTCTTTTCTGGCTCTCTCCGCGTCTTCCCTGAATATCACGTCTAACAACCAGTGGAGGTTGTTCTCGGTCGACCAATGGCTTCTTATCGCGTGGGCGAACTCTTTCACGCCGGGCAGCGTCGTTATGAAGTGCCTCGTATGCTCACGCGTTGCCCCTTCTCATATATCACGCTTTTTGCTTCGCATACGGGGCTTTGAGCCCTTTCCATTTCCTGCGTGTTTTCAGTCACGATATGTCTGTCAGCAGCCTGTATTTGCGGCGTTCCGTGCGTCCGTGGCCATTGTTCAGGCGCCGCTCCGCTTCTAGCTCGTTTCCGAACGTGTCAAAGTACAGCCTGACGTTTTCGTGCCGTTCCGGCTGGTTGTCTTTTAAGACAAGTACATAGTCTGCTTTTTTACCTACTATTTTTATCTGCTATCTTCTTCTGGTAGCCCGCCGCGTCTATTGTGATTATCTGCCCTTTTATATCTACAAGGTCTAGCAGCTCCGGTATCGCCGTTGTTTCGTTCGTTTTGCCGGGCACAGCTATTTCGCCTAATGTGATTTGATTCTCATGGACGAAGGCACAGACGGCGTGATAGGCTTTGTGCTCCTCGTTAGCGCTGCCGCATATCGTCTTACCGTCGACCGCGACTACTGCACGTTTTGCGTGTTCAACTTCAAGCCAGTATGAAAGGCATTGTGAGAGCTCTTTCGGGTCCAGCCGTTCAAATTTTAGGCTATAAAGTAAATGCTGTTGCCCTGCAAGATAAAGCGCTTTCTGAAGCGCCTGGTCGTGCGGAAAGGCGCTGTGCTCTGACCGTTCATAAGATACCCGCTTTACCATACCGACTTTCCTGAAGTTGTTGTTTTCGATATATTCGTTGACAGCTTGCGGCATTCCGCTGACGAGCATATATAATCTGAAGTCGTGCATAAGCCTGCGATTCAGCTGTTCCCCAACTGACTTACGTCGGTCGGTTAAGTCGCGCAGAAGGGGAGCTGTAGCGCAGTCGCCCAGAGCCCAGAGGAATTCTTCGTAATCCATAGGATACATATTGATTTTGTCCTCTTTGCTGAGGATAAGTATGTTTTTTACATTTTTCTTTATTGAGATGAACGACCTTGTTTCAATATAGTCGTAGCGACCGTCTGTGACCAAAGCTTTGATTGCCTACCTCGCCGGAGGGCACAGCTGTACTTCGTCAAAAACAATCAGGGACTTCCGCTCTGTAAGATCTGTCCGATAAAGAAGCTGAAGGAACAAATAGTTGAGGTCAGATAAATCATTGAACAAATCTTTTACCGTCTGGGATGCCGTTGAGAAATCGACCATTATATAACTTACATATTCTTTTTTACCGAACTCTTCCACTACGGTAGATTTACCAACGCGCCTGGCTCCCTCGATCAGCAGTGCCGTTTTACCTTGAGCCCCGTTTTTTCACTGTAATAACCGATCGTAGATTTTTCTCTTATACATAAGCTTATCACCCCTTTGCAGCAACAGTATATACAAAATATAAGTTTTTAACAAAGCCCAATTATGCAAAATTTATATTTTTATATATCATAAATCACGCAAAATTTATATTTTTTCGACTCTTTGTACTTGTCAATAGCAGTGGACACGGGAAATATTATTCTTGGGATTGGATCTCCAAAAGTGGGCATACGCAGCATTTTTATGAATTTTTGTTTTTCAAAAGTAGACACCGGCGACATTTTAAGATGTATTTATTTTCAAACGTAGACATATGCTGGCAAACGCCTATAAATCCTGTGTTTATAGGCTGTTTAAGCCTGGACCTATCTTAGGTGGCTGGGCACAAAGCGGCAACAACGCTGTCTCTTTTTTCACGCCTCTGATAAAGATGAACATTCTGCTGGAATCGCGCATCGCGTTAGTCACGCGCTGTATAGTCCCATCGGCATCGCGACTCCACAGATGTTGCCGTAGATTATGTTAGATTGTCTATCAGAATCACAGCAGTTGCAGCTTGTTTTATGTCGGCAAAGGCAGTCAATATCCTGCTGAAACGAAACTGTATCATCAAGTAGCGTCAATATGGATTTGCAGAATCCGTCATTAATTTTTCTAATTATAGGTTGCTTTCTATCTGGCAATCGTCATATGAATCGTCGCTTTTTATCTTCAATCGCCACATCGATCATCACATTATTACATCCAATCAACACATTATCAAACCAAACGCCACATAGCGTGAATAAATTCTGCTTGAATGGCTGCAACCTTTGCCCTGCGCGCTGCGTCCAATAGGCAATTAAACAGGCTATCTGCGTATTGCCTTGGATTGCACCTGCTGTTCATTCTGTTCTTTCAGCTCTGCTTCTTTCTTGATATATTTCGATAAAATCACCGGTTCGAACGTCACGATGTTGTTGTGCCACTTCCCGTTTGCGTCTTTGTAATCGAACAGCCTGTAAGCGCCTTTCAGGCTCAGGCGCTGCGGGTGCTCTTTAGTCGAAATAAAAGATTGAACGTCTATCGGTTCTTTCGTTACCATATCGACTTTCGTGTATTCGTATTCGGCTCTGCCATCCTTGCCTACAGCCCTCTTCCCTTCGACGTATTTGGGCGAAGATACGGAAAAGCGGCTGACGTAGCCGTACAGTCCAGCTTCGCCGCGGTCTGTCATGTAGCTTATTCGCTCGTTAAAAACAGAATATCTGCTGTTGAAAACATAGCCTGTAAGCAGCTCGTTCGCCGCTCTGTAAAATTCCGTCTTCGTCATCTTATCTGCTAGGATCACAGTCTCTATTATCTCGGGCCTGTTGTTTTCGCCGAGTACGGCGCTGTGTACCGACCTGGCAAAGAGGACCGGCCTGCGCTCTCCAGCAGTGTGTCCGTCTTTATCGCGCGGCGTGACGAGAAATCTCTGTCCCGTGACGGCGAGCAGCGCGCCGTGTTCGAACGGACTCATGTCTATTGGCTCCATGCTGCGTATATCGACGGAAATCGCCGGGACTTTCGCCTGCAGCGGCTTCAGGTCAAATACCGCCGTGTAGATTTGCGTTCCGTCATCTTTCTTCGTTATCGTGGTCTTCTTCACCTCGCCAGAAATCGTCCCGACTATCGTTTTCCCTCTGTCGTATGACCTGTGGACGAAAGCGCTCCCGCTAAGCAGGTCTTCCGTCTTGCGCTCGTACTGTTCTTTTTCGCGGTTGTCTGCCATATCAGTATCTCCTTCTATACAAAAATATATTTCATTTTCGTTACCTGCATCTCACCGAAACGGCTGTTGACATGACGCGCTCGTCCGCTGTGAGCGGCAGTGTGTGTTTTGCGGACTCTTCCAGCGCGCGGGCTGCCGCTTTGCCGTTAAGATTCCTTAAACCAGCGATGTGTTCCTTGACCAGCATCAGTATCTTGCCAAGATGGTTCTCTCCCTCCCCGGTGTTCGCGTCGACGCTCCAGAATTTGCCCTGTCCTCCGTTTTTGTACGTGAGCGCGCTGTCGTCCGATGCGGCGAGTTTCGCCGCAAGCTCAGGATTCTGCGTAAATTTTGCTTCTACGACGTCTTTCATCGCGTCCAGGCTCCCCGAAAAATACCACCCGTCGCGCACCGGCGCGCCTACGACAGCGGCCTGTGCCTCCGAAGGAGACGCGGCTGCGAGCACCTTTTCGCGGTCGTCCTGTTCTTTGCACATGAAATAGAGATACGCCTGCGACGCTGAGCCAAAGACCTCGCCGTCCAGCTCTATGCGGCATGGAAAGTCGTTGGATAAAAACGCGTCGTCAGAAGCCTCTTCAGCCACAGGCTGCGGAATCGCGATATCCTCGTGTTTTCCGCATCTCGCACCGTCGAGGTTGAGAAGCGTATCAAGCTCGTTCAGTCGTTTGGATTTTTCCTCAAGCTCAGCCTCGTATGCAAACGGCTTACCCAACTCCTTGGAATATCCTTCGAGCTTGCGGTTCAGTTCTTCAAGCCGCATTTGCTCGACTTCGAGCGTTTTCGGTATTTCGTTCAGCGCGTTGTTTACGCGGGTAACGCAGCCGACCGCGTCGCTGCCGAGCGTGACGTGGTGCTGCAGGCCGCCTTCGCGGTGAAGCGTAAGGACATATTCGCCGCCGAAAGTGCGGTAAGTGAGGTACATAGCAAAACCTCTATATTCTCCGATATGAATGGGCTCGTCCTGCTTGGCAAGTTCTTTCGCCATAAGGATGGTTTCGCCCGCTGACTTTCTCGTCGTGCATACCTTGTTGAAAAGAGTCGAGCTCATAGGCGAGAATTTCTCTTCGTTATCGTCGTGCGTATTATGTGTCAGATGCTCGGCGTCTCCCTTGAGCTTCTCAACGACGTCCCTGCACTCAGCGAGCTCTTTGGGAATAGCTACGGCGACCTTGTGCTCAAGGTCATACCTATTGTTTTGATAGGCCGACTTAAGCATCCGAAGCCGTCCCACCTGAACGTCCAAATCCATTTTTTCTTTTATCCTCGGGTCTCCGGCACAAAGCGCTTTGACCTCGGCGTATTGCAGAACCGACTCGTCCACGTCCCCGCAGCTGCGCAGAGGATTCTTGCTCGTCATTATCTGTGCGATGAATTTCTGTTTGTTTTCGATTGTTTGATACAAGTATGCATCGAACGTACGCTCAGTGACGTACCTGTAGATATAGACCTCTTTATTGCGGTTTCCCTGACGGATTATGCGTCCCGCGCGCTGTTCGAGATCCGCGGGCCGCCACGGGCAATCTAAATCGTGCGAGGCTACGAGCCGCTCCTGCACGTTAGTCCCGGCTCCCATCTTCTGCGTGCTTCCCATAAGGACGCGGACGCTGCCCGCGCGCACCTTTGAAAACAGAGCCGCCTTTTTTACCTCTGTATTCGCGTCGTGGATAAAAGCTATTTCGTTCTCGGGCACTCCGGCCTTTATCAGCTTGGCTTTGATATCGTCGTATAAATTGAATTCCCTGGACGGCGTGGAAAAGTCGCAGAATATGAGCTGCGTGGACTTCTGCTCTTTCGTCTCTTCCCATATCCGAAGAACGTTGCGGACGCAGGCGTTGACCTTGCTGTCAGGGTCGTCGTCGAGTCCGCTGTCCATGAGCCTCTGGTCGAGGCCTATCTTCCTGCCGTCTGAGGTGATTTTAAGCATGTTGTCCTGCCACGGCTCGACGCGCTTGTTCCTGACGTCTTCGGCCCGTTCCGCGAGCTTTTCTATCATTTTCAACTGCTCGCCGGTGGGTGGGACGGCCACGTTTTCGAAGTGCGCCTCCGGCACCGGCAGATTCAGAAGATCGGCGGTCTTTATATCTGCCACTTCGCGGAACATGGCCATCAATTCCGGAAGGTTGAAAAATTTAGAGAAACGCGTCCGCGCACGATAGCCGTTGCCCTCCGGTGAAAGCTCTATAGATGTGATCGTTTCCCCGAAAGTGGAGGCCCAAGCGTCAAAATGCGTAAGCCCGTGTTTCTCGAGCTCATTAAGCTGGAGATAGCGCTGCATCGTGTAAAGCTCTACCATACTGTTGCTGACCGGCGTGCCGGTCGCGAATATTATCCCAGTCCCGCCCGTTATCTCGTCTATATAACGGCACTTGAGATATAAGTCGTTGCTCTTCTGAGCGTCGCTCGTGGATATCCCGGCTACGTTCTGCATCTTGGTGTAAACCATAAGATTTTTGAAGTTGTGCGCTTCGTCTATATAAAGCCTGTCCACCCCAAGCTCCTCAAAAGTAATGACGTCGTCTTTTCTCGCGTCCATACGATCGTGCAGACTTTTGAGCTTTGCTTCGAGAGAGATTTTCATTTTTTCGAGACGCTTCACCGAGTAACGCGGCGCGTCGCTTTGTTTCATATCATCTATGCCGAAAACGATGTCGTCTATCTGCTGCTGGATGTACCGTTCCTGACGCTCTTCGCTCACCGGGATTTTTTCAAACTGCGAGAAACCTATAATTACAGCGTCATATTCCCCCGTCGCGATCCTCGCGCAGAAGGTCTTGCGGTTTTTCGTCTCAAAGTCGCGCTTCGTCGTCACGAGTATATTCGCGGCGGGGTATAACTTCATAAACTCAGATGCCGTCTGTTCAGTGAGATGGTTCGGAACGACTATCATGCTCTTGCGGCACAGGCCGAGCCGCTTGCTTTCCATCGCGGAGGCAACCATCTCAAATGTCTTCCCGGCTCCGACGACGTGGGCGAGCAGCGTGTTAGGGCCGTAAAGTATCCTCGCTATCGCGTCCCGCTGGTGCTTCGTCAGCCGTATCTCCGGGTTCATGCCGGAAAATGTGATATGCGAGCCGTCGTATTCTCTCGGCCTCGTCGTGTTGAAGATGCTGTTGTATTTTTCGACAAGCACCTCGCGCCGCGCCATGTCGCCGAAAATCCAGTCTTTGAACTTATCTTTTATAGTCTGCTGTTTCTGCTGCGCGATAGCCGTCTCTTGCTTGTTTACCTCGCGCGTCTCCTTGCCGTCGGGCAGTGTCTCCGTATCGTAGACTGTAGTCGTCCGTCCGTTGAGCGCGTCCTCTATAAGCCTGTAGGCGTTTGCTCGCGCAGTGCCGTATGTCTGCGTCGCCATTACGTTGCCTGCGTCTCGGTTTTTACCGTCTATACGCCATTCTGCTGTATATTTGGAATAGGAGACCTTAAGCTCCCTCTCCACAAAATACGCGCGTGGTTCAAGCAGTTCCACGATGAAATCCCGCACGTACTTTGCGTCCACCCATGTGCTGCCGAGACGCACGTCGATGTCGGCGGCGGTGAGTTTTTCGGGCTGGACCTTTTCAAGCGCGGCAATGTTGTCGGAATATTTGCCTGGACTAGCCTCTTCCGCCATGCGCGCGAAGGCAAGTTTCTGCACCACGTCGCCCGAGAGATACTCGTCGCTGTTCTCGTAAACGCCCTCGCCTTGCGCCGACTTCGCGGGATTTTTGAATATGACGCCGCGCAAATCCGCGACTATTTCATCTTCGCTCTTTCCTGTAAGGCCGCTCATATAAGGGACGTCGACGCAGGCTCTCTCCGATATTGAGACAGCCAAAGCCTCGACCGCCGTATCTACCTTATCCGGCACCGCCTTGAATCCGATGGTCCTCTTCGTGAACATGTCGGCCAGCCCCTTAAGATTGCCTTCGGAGTCCAGTACTTCAAGAGAACATAAAAGGAAATAACCGGAGTCGGCCTCGAAAGCCTGTGCGTTGCCGCGGCTGTTTATGATTCCGTATTTACGCGTATAACCGTCGTATATCTGCCGCAGCTCGCGCTGCTTGGCCTCTATATCCTCGTCGGAGTATCCGTAAAGCTGGTAGTCTATAAGCTCGCGCGTACAGTCGCGCAGCGCGACGAGCCCCTTTATTCGTTCAGCCCTCGTCCCTACGGCCTTTTCTGGTTTATACATAACGGCGTTTTCGCGGTAGTATACTTCGCCGCCTACGATTGTATAGCTGAAATTCCTGACGTTCGGATCGGCCGGTATCGTTTCAAGCGCCCTTTCTTCGTCCTCGTCGAGTACGATAGAGCCTTCCATTACTCGTCCTTCTATATGAGACAGCGCAGAATTGAGCAGTTCATCAAGCGACCCATCTTCTCTTGCGCTGCACGTCGGCACGGGACCGTATGCGGAGCTAGCCAGTTCTATCTTCCCGCATATCATTTCCGGATGCTTGAGATAGTATTCATTTATAGGAATGCCGTCGTCCGTCTTGCCAGTGAATATCCATTCCGGTTCGACGTCCATAAGGCGCTCCCTCTTCTGGAAGATAAGGATATCCGAAACTGCATCCGTTCCAGCCGCGCGCTTAAATACGGTGTCGGGCAGCCTCACCGCGCCGAGCAGTTCCGCCCGTTGTGCGATATATCTCCGTACTGACGGGTTTTCCTTGTCCATCGTGTAGCGCGACGTGATAAAGGCGACGACGCCTCCCGGACGCACCTTGTCCAGCGTTTTTGCGAAGAAGTAATCATGGATGCTGTAGTTAAGCTTGGCATATCTTTTATCGGCGACTTTGTACTGCCCGAAAGGCACGTTGCCGATCGCGGCGTCAAAGAAATTGTCAGGGTAGTCGGTATCTTCATATCCGCAGAGACTTACGGCTGCGCTCTGGTAAAGCTGCTTGGCGATTCTGCCGGTGAGTGAATCCAGTTCGACGCCGTAAAGCCTTGAATTTTTACGCATGTTATCCGGCATCGTCCCAAAGAAATGGCCTATCCCCATAGCCGGCTCCAATACGTTGCCTCCGGTGAATCCCATGCGTTCGAGTGTCGAGTACAGGGCCTTCGTCACGACAGGAGGCGTATAGTACGACGTGAGCGTGGAGGCGCGTGCCGAACGGTATTCATCCTCTGAAAGCAGTCCCAGAAGCTCGTGATACTCTGTGTCCCAGCCGGAATCACGATCGTCGAACACGCCGGATAATCCGCCCCAGCCTACGTACTTCGCGAGGGTTTCCTGCTCTTCGGCTGAGGCCGCGCGCCCGGACGCTTCAAGTCCTTTCAGCAGCTTGATTGCGGCGATGTTGTTTGCGTACCGTTCTTTCGGCGTTCCGACGCCGATATTCTCGTCCGTTATCCGGTAGTCCAGCGGAATATGCGGAGTTTCCGGATTATTTTCATTGCGCGCCGGAACATCGGGTTCCTCGCTCTCGACGTAGCGCTCTTGTACAGCTTCGCGTTCTTCTCGTGTTATATATGTTCCTTTTTCTATTTCTCCAGCTATTACTTTTGCGACTTCTGCATATGAAAATGAGGCTTTTACATCGGCTTTTTCTACGCTGACGTTTCTGCCGTCGTAACTGACAAATCCCCATAGGCCAGAGGGATAAACGAACGTATGCCCGCTTTGCCCGTATATCGCCTTCAAAGCCTTCTGTCTTTCGGATGAAGTCGGAGTCTTTTGAAATGCGTTAAAGATTTTTTCTCTGGTGGAAATATGATCCGCACGGCATATCTCGGCGACATCGGCTTCAGTGATTTGTCTTCCGCCTGCAACGACGTCTTCCGCCAGGCTGCGGTCTTTTTCGTCGAGATACGTTCCGCGTTGTATAAGGTCTTCAAGAATATCGCTGATTCTGCCGCCGTCTATAAGCGTTAGCCTTTGAGCAGAAGGGGCGTTCCATGCACCGTTTTTTGTCTTTTCATAGCGCATTCCGTCAACTTTGTTGATGTTGATGGAGTTGTATATCCTTGCGCCGCCGTCGTCGCGCGTATCAAAGCCGTATCGTGCACCCTCGTATTCCGTAAAAAGCGCCTTTTCCATCGCCTCGCGCCCGCCGGAAACGTAGGCTCCCGCGATGCGGTTTTTCGCTCCCGGGAACCCGGTGCCTCCGCGCAGAAACGCACGTATTTCCTCTTCGTTCACAACAAGAGTCTCGTTGTGAACGAAGTCGGGCCCTGTACCAGACAGATACTTGTCTTCGGCTATGAGCTTTTCTATATGTTCTTTGGCCTCTTCCCAACTGAGAAAAGCATATTCGACGTTTCTGACGCCTCTTTCGCTGACGTTTTCCATGTCGTAGACATGTATTCTCATCCCGTCTTCGTCGTAATATATACAGACAGCTTCGTGCGTGTTATCGCGTGACAGCAGCGTATCCTGCGCGCCTACGGGATAGCAGTTTTTGAGGGCAGACAGCTTCGTCTCGCTATCCAATTCCGAATTTAGTATGTCGCAGATTTCTTTTTTGCCCCACGCAGAAGCCGGGCCTATACAGAGTATGGCGTCTGCCGCTTCATGAGTGAGCAGCCGGTTGTCTTCGTAATATTTTTCGTAATATGTACCGTCTGCGACAAATTCAGCTATCCGCTCATACGCTTGCCGCACGGAGACAAATAACGGCGCGTGTCCCGGTTTTTCTATGTAAACGCCGTCGTCGCCCGCTTCGACGCGCCCAACTGTTCCGTCGCGGAAATGATATTGCAGCGCAGCGTGGGGCGTATAGCTGTTTTTTACGAATATCGAGTCGTATGTAAGGTCTCCGCCCTTATTTTCCGAGACTATTTCGTATACAACGTTTTTGCTGTATTCCGAACTGGAAGGCGGCATTATTATTCTGTCTATATCTTTTTGTGGAATCTGTGGAAGTGAAGAGACGGGATGCCCAGCCCTCACAGACAGTTCTTCTTCGCTGATGAATTTTCTTTCATGTATAAGGTCAAGCAATACAACGCGGGCCTGCGTCCACGATATCTTTATCTCGCTGCTTCGCGAAGTTGCGTCTTGTATTGCGATCCTTATTCCCTTGATGTCGTATGTGGTAAACGCTTTTTTCTGTCCGTCGCCGTCAGGTAGAGTAATCCACGACGGCACAGTGTTTTTATGTATGTCGCGCAGCCAGTTCGACACGACAGCAGCGTTCGGCTCGCGCGTCAAATTCTTGTATACCAGGTATTTTTGCGATAAAAGCGTCTCGTCGGCAAGCAGGATATGCCGGATATCCAGTATCTCATTCGGCGTAAGCTTCTTGCCTCCTGAAGTCTTTATCCTGGATATGTCCGACTGCCGGGATTCTATTTCTTCAATCTGTTCTTCCTCGGTTGGGAAGAGCGACAGCTGCCTAACACTCTCACCGCGAGTTCTGGCTTTCGCCGGAAGAGGTTCCGGCGAAAGCTCAAGTTCCGGTTCATCTTCTAGTTGTAAATCAGCTCTGCCGTAGTCAACTCCGTCGCTTGTTCCCGTATCATGTTCATGTGCGCCGTCCAGCCCATCTGATCCTTTGCCTTGTCCGGCGCGGGGTTCTTCTCTAGAAGCTCTTTCTCCAGACGGCTCACCATTTCTTCCGCTTCCTCGTCGATCCGGCTCAGATACGAGTTCAGCTCGCAGCGGCATATCAGACCGTCGTAAAGAGCTTTCCTGTTCTCGCGTATGAACTTCAGCCTCATTCTTCCGAAGCGTCCCGCCGCCTTCTGTTCCGGTATTTCCAGCTCCGGTATCCAGTAATCTCTCCGTTTCACGTAGGTTATCCCGTTTTCTGTCTTCGTTTCTTGCTGCATTGAGTTTTCTCCTTTCTCTGTGTTCGTTCAAAATCGCCCGTTCTACTGTGCGCAGTATCTCTCCCGCGGCGTAGTTGGAAGCGTTTCCGAGAAGTATGATATCGTCATATTCGATGGTTTCTATAACCCGCACGTCGGGCAGAGCTTCCTCCGTCAATCCCATCCTTGAAAGGACCGCGATGCTAGCGCTGTTTGCGGCGAGGGAGAGAAGCTCGTTTGAATCCACTCCTGCGTCGTTGAGGTAATCGTAGGCCAGCGAGAGGGCAGCCGTTCCGACAAGCCGTCCGATGTCTTTCGCGTCGCTCCCGTAGGCTTCCGATATTGCTTTTGCCGCAGTTTCACGGAATTCCTCTCCGCACAACCAGAGCCGCGGGAAGGCGCTGCGGCCTCCGGTATCGGAGACGTCGAAGACATACCGCAGCTTCTGCGTTCCGCCGTCCTCTTCAAGCAAGGCTATGCCGGTACTTCCTCGCTTTACGTAACGTTCCAGCCTGTTCCACAGCGAAAACGATGCACACGCCGTAGCATCCGGCCTCTGGGCGAATATAAGCGCCTGGTCTGCGAAGTTGTATTTGTAGAATTTCGCTCCGGCTGTAGACAGAAATCCGCTCCACCGCTCGGGCGACGAAGACACGCCGTCTATCGTGCGCGCGAGCAGCTCTTGTACTTTCGCCAGTTTTTCGCTGTGTTGGTAGGCCATGTTCAGCGTCTCTCTTTCATGTCGTAGTTTGGCTGAATATCAGCGGTGCATACGGGATGCGCTTTCTTCAGTCTGCTTTCTGCCTCCGTCGTATCGCCGTTCCAGCGACAGCCATGCGTTCCTCTTGTGTTCTATCTTTCTGGCCTCGGACTGTCCCGCCGGCGTTTCTGGGTACTTCGCCGTCCTCGCGCCGTAGCTTGGCCAATGGTGCTTGCCTTTCTCCGACAGCGGACGGATGTCTTTCGCGCCTTGAGCGATTGCGTCCGCCCTTTCCGCTTCCGAATAGCCCGTGACGTACATCCGTACTGCAATCATGGCGTCTAAGCTGCTCCAGTCGCTTATAGACCCGTAATGTGCGATGAGGTCCTCGGCGTGGCACATATAAGCCTCGTATGGTGAAAGGGAACGCCTGTCGTTTTCTCTAGGCTTGTACATCGCATTTCTTTTGGCTGCCTCGGCTTCTTTTATTTCCTTTTCTATCGCTTGCGCCAGCGAGCGGCTGTGTTCCAGCGCTTTGGCGCATATCTGTTTTCTTGCCGATATGAGTTTTACTTCAGGAAACGTCCCGTCTGGCCTTCTGTGTTTTGCTTTGTTGTTGTGCGTTCCCGGAATCCTGTGCGGGTGCACCGCCGCCCTTATCTTCGGGTCGCCGTACTTTTCGTTGAGTTCGCGCATCAGCCTGTTCGCAGTCTCTCTGTCGAACCCGCAGTGAAGTTTGGGGACGTTCAGTACCGCCTGGTAGTTGCCTGGGCTGCTTTCCAGTATGACGGCTGGAGAATAACCGTCCTTGAGAAGCAGTTCTAGCTTCTCTTTTGTAAGGTCGTCTACAAGTATGTGGTGCATGTCGCCGCTGATAGGCGTGTAATAGAGATTCCTGCCTTTACGATCCAGTACGTCTATTTCGGACATCCTCTCCTCGATTTCTTCTTTCGTAAATCCTACCGACTCCATGCCCGGTTCTTTGTCGAGAATGAATGCGCGGCGTTTGCCGTCGTTTCCTTCGTACATCGCAGTGACGCGGTATCTCTCCGCGCCTATGGCCTCGTCGTATGCTTTGAACGCGGCTCCTAAGCCTCTCATTCTCGCTCCCCATATATGGCGGTCATTGGTGCTGCGTTTTGCCTGTTCTTCTTTTTCTATGCGGATCATCTCCTGTAATTCAGGGTTGGATAACGCTATTCCGTTTTCAACGGCGACTCTGACGCAAAGAGCCTTATAGCAGTCGCTTCCGTTGACAGTAAGTCCTCCGCCCCATTTTTGCGCGGCGAGTTTAAGCGCGTCTTTCAGCGTCTCTTCGTTTCTCCAGTTCATTACGTCGATCCGCTTTCCAAGGTCTGCAAACTGAGCCTGTTCTGCCTCGTCTTTGCTGCCGTTGTAATATAAGAGAGCGCTCAGGCCGCCGTCCCAGCGTTCTTTTATGCATGTCCGGTACTTGATTGGCACGCGGCAGTAGTCTTTCGCTTCTCCTTCTCCTGAAATTGTTCCTGCGGCGCTCGACCGGTAACGCCAGCGCATCGCGCTCCGTTCGTCTTCGTTGGCCGCGAGCCATTCTTTATAAGAAGGGAATGTCTGCTTCTGTTGTTTTCTGAGTTCTTTTCTTCTGATTTGCTTGCTTTTCGCCCATTCTTCGCGTTCCGTCATCTGACGCCACGCTAGGACGCTTCGCAGTGCGTTCAGTTCCGCTCCGGCTCCTCGCCACGAAGCACGCGATTCGAATAGCTCTTTGCGTTCCCGTCTGTGTTTTTCGCGCAGTTCTTTCTGTTCTTTATCGAAGAGGGAATTGAGCGCGCGGCGCGCGCCTTGTCTCGCTTTGTAGAAGGCGCTGCGTTCCTCCAGGTATTTCCTGTTCGCAGTCTCTTCGGTCATAGGCTCGGTACATGACCGGTTTGATTCATTTTCACGCTGCGCCGAGGCTTTGCGGCTTGCCGCCTCGAACGCTCCGAGCCTTGATTCCATTTTCTTCATAGAAAGGCTCTGACTCACGCGCGAGAGCTTTACCGGGATATCTCCGACGAAAAGCACCGCGCCCGAACCTTTCCGTTCGATACGGCACCCATTTTCTGCAAGCGACTCGTGGACTTCTTGCCACGACTGTGCGCCGAAGAGTATCGCCGCGCATCTTTCACGCGCTACGCGCTCTGCGCTTTTTGTCGAGGCCGCGTTCTCAAAGTCTTTAGCTTTACCGCTAAGCGATGTAATCCGGCGTTTGGAAGTGCGTTCGTATATCTCTCCGTCGACGACCTCGTAGAAAACTCCGCTTCTTTCTATCTCCCATCCCTGGGCCAGCTCTATCCTGCGGGCGGCTCTCTCGTCCGCCTTCTTCCAGAGTCCGCCTGCCGGGTCTATTGCTTTCAGCGAAACGGGGTCTACGCGGTTCACGCATAGGTGGATATGTAGATTCTGTGTGTTGCGGTGAGCGCCGTAGAAACACTGGCAGTCCTCCAGTCCCATCTCTGCAAGGTAGATGTTTACCGCCTCGTCTATCTGTTCCGCGCTCGGCTCTTCTCCTTCGCGGAAAGAAAGTATTCCATGAAACACCGCGTCTTTTACTCGTTTATTGAGAGCCGCCGTATACTCCATCTCTTTTGCTATTTCCGCGGCGTTGTTTATCTTGAAGTCGAAGCCTCGGCTGTTTGTGTAAAGCGTTTTCTCTGCATTATCCGACGCCGCTATGTAACTGATTAGGTCACGGAAGCTGCTATTCCCGTCATTTCTGCGCTCTCCGACGACAGCGATCATTTTTTCTCGCCCCTTTCCATTTCCTTCTCGAGGCGTTCGATGAAGAGGCTGATTCTGAATAAAGTATCCGTCTGCTTGTTGAGAGCGGCGGCGCTTTCTTCCGGCGAGACAGGATTTACGTTGTACAGGTGTTTTATAAGCCCGCCCTGACGTGCCGCCTCGCGCCGCAGCGCGCGCAGCTCGGCGATGAATACGGCGTAGTCTCGGTTCGGTATTCTGATGCCTCGCAGCTTTCTGCGTATGATTTCCCTGACAGTAAGGTTGGAGAGGCAGGCGGCTTCTTCAAGAGCGCGTTTCATAGACGGAGTACACCTTATGTTGATAATCTCGCTGAGCCGCTCTGTGTCTGTTTTTCTTCTCACGACTGATCCCCTCCGCTGCTGCGCGCAGCGCCAAGCCCGATACACGAGAAGCGCAGCGCCGAGTGTTCGCAGGAAGTGGTTACAAAACTACGGAAGTAGTTTTGTAACCCACTTCCCGGCTTGTCCGAGTCTTCAGACACACATCCGCATATTTGTTGTATTTCTGTGTGTCTAGTTTATGTCATGTAATATAATTTTATATTCGGCCATTGTCAAGCAAAAGAATAGATATTACTATACATGATACAGAACAAAAGTCGATACGGAGGTAACTGTATGACGAAGATGATTGCAAGGGAACAGATAGAAAAGGTGAAGGATTCGCTCGGCACGATGGAGAAACCGCAAAAGGAGAAATTCAGCCGTAAAGAAGCGGTAGAGCAGCTTAGAGGGACTATACGGACTCTGCTCGCAAAAGGCTGGGATTTCGCCGATATTGCGGCGGTGATAAGGAATGCCTCTGATAAAACGATGAATTATCGGCCTAACGACCTGCGGAAATATTATGAGGAGACAAGCTCGGCAAGCGGTGTGCGAAGACGGAAAATAAAAGGCAGCGGGGAAGATAATGTCAGCCATGATGAGGAGGAGAAAGGGTAAAAATATGGATTCTGTATGTTTTATACCATTATAAGCCGACATGTACCTCTGGAAATCTATGCCGCTAGCTTGCCTGATTGAAATGATATAATACTTTATCGTTAAGTCTACCGTACTTTTGGGAGCCATGTAATTTTTCAGAAGCCGTTTGCTGATTAACGGATTCTTGTTTGTCGGGGTATATTTTACAAATAAAAATTGCGTCTATCCGCAAAAATTTTTCGTGCTATCGTTGACTCTGTACATCGGCTGCCATATACTTATCTCGAAGAGAAAATGCGGATAACCGCAAAAATTTTTCGAGGTATGTCTTATGATAATTAAAAGGGACAGATACTTACAGAAGCTGATTGCGAAAAAGGATAACGGGCTGATAAAAATCATCACCGGCATCCGGCGCTGCGGCAAGTCGTTTCTGCTTTTTAACCTATATCACGAATATCTGAATTCCGTCGGGATAGACGACGTACATATTATCGAGCTTGCTTTGGACGAGGCGATGAACGCACGCTATCGTAACCCGATGGAGCTGGACGCTTATATAAGAAGCAAGGTAAAAGACTCGTCTCAAAGGTATTACATATTTATCGACGAGATACAGATGACCGTAAGCATCCCTAATCCATATATCAACGACAAGTCCGCTAGGATCGGTTTCGTAGATGTCCTACTTGGACTTATGAAAATACGGAACGCAGATATATATGTCACCGGAAGCAATTCTCGTATGCTTTCGTCGGACATAATGACTGAATTTCGGGGACGGGGAGACGAGATACGTGTCAGTCCTCTTACATACGGCGAGTTCTATTCCGCGTTTGAAGGGGATAAACGACACGCATGGAGGGAATATTACACTTACGGCGGAATGCCGTTGATTCTCTCCCAAAAGAGCCACGAGGAAAAGAGCAAATACTTGAAGGACCTCTTTGCTAAAACTTATGTGACGGACGTGCTGGAGCATAACAGAATAGCAAACGATCAATCCGTATTAGAAGACCTGCTCAATGTCGTCTCGTCTTCAGTCGGCTCGTTAACCAACCCGACGAAGTTGTCGAATACCTTCAAAAGCGTAAAGCACACGCAGATCAGCTCGAATACCATAAGCAAGTATCTTGATTTCTTTATCGACGCCTTTATTATGAGAAAGGCTCAGCGCTATGACATAAAGGGCAAGCGTTACATAAACAGTTTGATGAAATACTACTTCACGGACGTCGGTCTGCGCAACGCGCGCTTGAACTTTAGGCAGCAGGAAGAAAATCATATTATGGAAAACGTGATATTCAACGAGCTGGCAGCAAGGGAGTTCGACGTCGATGTCGGAGTTGTAGAGTACAACCACCTGGATGAAAAAGGTAAAAAAGTACGGACGCAGCTGGAGGTAGATTTTGTAGCAAATAATGGAAGCCGGCGGTATTATATCCAGTCGGCCTTCTTAATAGACAGCGAGGAAAAGAGAAAACAGGAGATAAACTCTCTGATGAGAGTACCTGACTCTTTTAGAAAAATCGTAGTTGTAAGAGACGATATTCTCCCGTGGCACGACGATAACGGAATTCTTTATGTCGGGATAGAACAGTTCCTTTTAGATGAACGAATAATGGATATTTAATATGCCGTTTTACGGGGGAGCTGGATTTGACTGCTAAGTATCAGCCAATCGCTCTCCCGAATTCGTTATCATCCTCAGACATAGTTCGCTGACAGGCGGCTAGGGAATCGGATAGCAAACGCCTGTCTGGTTCGGCTAGCATATTGTGGTTCAAGTTTGTAAGATAAACCCGAAGCTCTGAAATCAGCACTATAATCTCAGGTACAGAATATCGGCTCAAATCTTTTGGGACAGAGCTTGCCGGTATCTTTTGCGGTAAGTTTCTCTCGTGTTCTTCACCCTCGGAATAGTCTTGGAGCATCGGAAGCCAGAATGAAGCGTCGACGTCGGCTTTTTGGACGATTTGCAGGAACAGGTTCATCGACGGCTTTTTCTTTCCGCGCTCAAGCTCGCTGTAATACATCGGCGTGATATCGAAAAAAGCCGCCATTTCCCCCTGCGTCCTGTCTCCCCTGTATTTTCTCAGTAGTTCCGCAAACGTCTTTCTCATGTCCTTACTATATGAATTTCAGCTCGCACAAACAAGAAGCTGTTAGCTTATATTATATCCTATTTATATTGACTAAGTAAGCCCTATGCTTATAATATTTATAAAAAACTTGGAGGTGGAGTCGTTGGGATTTAATCGTCATTTGCTGGCGGAATGGCAGAGGCGTAAGGATATTTCCGGCGCACAAGCGGCAAGAAAAATAGGCATATCCGAGATGTTCTATTCAGAGCTGCTGCGCGGCGTAAAAAATCCCAGCCTTAAGATGCTGGATAAAATCAGTAAGAAGACGGGGCTTGCCGTCAAAGATCTTATTTCTGAAGATTAGCGGTGTTAATCGTGCATTGCAGATATTTTGTTAACCGTTTGGGAAATTAGACATGGACGCAAGAATTATTGCAGCAGGCAATCAAAAGGGGGGCGTCGGCAAAACGTCTACAATTCAAACGCTGGCAGCCGCATTGGCCGCTCTTAGGCAAAGGGTGCTGATTGTTGATTTGGATCAGCAGTGTAACCTAACGAGCTGCTATTTTGATCCGTCATCGGTCTCTGCATCTTCATACGATATACTTCTCAATAAAAAGGGGGCAGAACAGTGCATATGCAGAGTTTCGGAACGGATAGACCTTATCCCCGCGTCAAATATGCTTTCGGCTATTGAGATAGATTTAGGAAACAAGGCTGGCAATCAGGTACGCCTTGCCAAAGCTCTGCGGAAAGTAAAAAACGGCTACGATTTCATCCTCATAGATACGCCTCCTGCTCTTGGCCTGGCAAGCATCAACGCCTACACAGCTGCCGACGAGGTTATAATTCCATGTCAGGCGGATTTATTTTCTATACAAGGGCTTGATATGCTCTCTGAGACAATAACTGCGGTAAAGGAATACTGTAATCCAACGCTGAAGATAAGCGGGATTCTTCTTGTCAGATACAATCGTCGCACAGTATTAGGCCGTGAGATAAAAGCTCTACTACACAAGATAGCGGAAAGCTTTGAAACCAAAATATTTAACACCGCTATTTCAGAGTGTATCGCCGTAAAGGAGGCGCAAATCAACCGTACCGACGTTATAAGCTATAAACCGTATTCGACAGCTGCTCTCGACTATAAAGCTTTTGCCGACGAGGTACTGGCAGATGAGAAAGAGCTTTAAGGATTCGCCTGCACTTAGATTTCTAGTGCAGGTTGACGATAACACAACAGAAAATGAGACGAAGCCTTATTCTATTGATGCTTCTGAGAACGAACCGTCCGATATTCAGAAAAAACGGCGCAGACACGTCAAGCATGAATTCACCTTCGAGGAAGAGATGGCACGTGCTGATTACTCGGGGAGACAGGCTCGTATCGCTGGAACAGTTATACTCGATCCAAGGCTAAGCTACAGCGATTTCAAGCTCTTTGCAGTTCTGTGTCTGTATCAGAATTATAAAACAGGGGTGTGTTGGCCTTCATACTCAGAGATAAACCGCAGATTCGGCTTTCCCATTTCTTCAATTAAGGCATCAATAAACCGGCTTATTGAGTATGGGTATGTCTCTCGCCGTAAAGAAGACGGGATACGCACCTATTACACACTCTATCCCTTCAACGTTGCAGAAGAAAAAGAAAAACGCAAAAAAGAATAACGCCCGCCTGCAAAACTTTTCGCTACAGCACTATCTTTCTACAGTTTGTGCCGAATCGGAAATTCAACTGAGCAAAAAACTTCGCTAGAACCCATTCCATTCCATAAAAGTATTTGCAGCCAGTATAAACTTAAGCAACATCATGAGACATCCGCCTTGTTCGATAATAGTCATAATCCTTAGTATTTTCTATAGGACAGCGTACTGTAATTACAGATGGCAATATGACATTACTATGACGGTCGTATTTGCTCTATGTCAGACCTTAGGTATAGACTGTACTTGTCCTTTTCCACGATTGGATTAAGTTTGCCGCGTTTGCGCAGTGCGTTGACGTTTTGAGGGCTGCATGCCAATAGCTTCGCCGCGCCTGCTGTATCGAGAATCCTGTCGCGTATGAATCCTACGACGTCTTCGTAAGACAGTGGTATGCTTATTCCCGAAGAATATAAATCTCCGTACAATATCTCTGTTTCCCCAGTTCCCCAACCGATGCCGTAACCGTCGTGCAGAACGGACAAGGCGCTGAAGACGCTGCCTCTGGCAATAGAACGGAACTCCGGCTTTGCAAGAATCCAATGCAGGTCGCATACTTTCGTCTCTCCATTTTGGAAGAACACGGCAAGGCGGCAGTCGTCCATCGGCATGATGTCGCGGACGCGTTTTGCCAGCCGTTTTCGGAGGTTCGCCGGAAGCTTCGACTCTGAGGTATGTGCGATGTAATAGTCGTCGTGCGAGCATCGGCCTTTTGTATATTCCAACAACTTGAATTCATCGTACGCTTGCAGCTTAAGGTCAGCCAATATCTGCGCGATATTCTGTCTATCCGGCGGGACTATTCTGAGCCTGACCCATTGCATGCTTTCTTCAGAACCTACGGTGCGTATCCCCCTTTTGTACAAACTGTCCAGAGGCATGGGGATATTCAGCGGGTCAACTTCGTCCGGCAGCTCTATGAAGAACATCTTGCCGGCCGGAGAGTATATGAGCCACATGAGCGGAGTCTTACAGATTCCCGCTTCGTCTTTGACTGCGAATATCTTCATACATCTTCCACCTCCCTGATATCATATCCCATATCTTATCGAGCCAGGCTTTGTCGATCGCGCCGTCCAGACCGGCAAATAATTCTTCCCTGCTCAGTTTGCTATATTCCGGTAATTCAAGCATCTCTTCTGGAGGTATGAGTCCAAGATTACGTATCGCCGAATTTCCTCCGATAAACGACTGTACGCGCTTATCCGCAAGTGCGTCGAATTTATCCAGCGTTTCCCTGTCTTTACAACTGAATACAAGCGATAGCCCATTGTCGAAAAGCGGGGCGAGCCGTATTCTCCCATTTCTGCGGTTGCGCAGAACCTCTATATTGGCTCCATGACGGTCTCTGTTTAAAATAAGAAAGTCGCATACCAGCATTTCCCATATATTCCTGCACCAGCCCATACGTACACAAAAATCTAATACAGCCTCACCCTGATAGGCGTTGTTCCTGTAATACGTTTCCAGCGGGATCTTATCCTCACCAGGACGTTTGAAATCCAGCGAAGCGGTCAGCCAAGTGTTAAAGATTTTGTCTCCCACACGTATGTCTGCGTGTATCAGTTTGTATCTAAGGTGCGGAATTTCGAGCAGCGTCAGCAGCCTGTCCGCAATCAGCTCGTTGATGCATTCGTGCCCGACGATGCCGGCGCTCATGTCGCAGTCCGACAGTTTATAGTAGATTTTCCGGCCGTCCTCGGCTGAATAAGATTTAAGAAACGTGCCGGCAGTCCCGGACGATGTGCGCGTAAGGCTCCAGCTCAGCCAAGTCAGATCCTGCGTTTCGAGAATAATATCATCCATATTCTTCACCGCCCAGATAAATTATAGCAATATAGTTGTCGTATAACAATTATATTATTAGAATCAAGTAAAAATATAAAAAATATATTGAAAATCAACAATCTATTATTAGATATATTATTCAGGACAGAAAAAACCGACTACTATATACCATACACTATCGCAGCACTTCATTCATGTAAATATCTACCTTTGGGTATAGTGTTAGGTATTTCATATCGTTGCGCAAAACGGCATAATCCAACCTTGCGTTGTCCAGTTCCAGTAACCCAAATTCACTTATTACCGTGCGTTCTGGCTTTCCATTAGAATAGGCTTTCACAAGCTGAGAGCACAGCTTTTCAAGAGTATGGGACACATGTGCTGGTTGCAAAGCAATCAAGCGGCAATTCGTTGAATGTTACGGCAGAATCTTTCTCAATTTTGATTTTTGCGAATACATATTGCACCGAAACTCAGATAACCAGTCTTGTCTTAATCTCTTGTTTTCTGAAGTTTTGTATCCAGTCCAATTCTTTATCCGTACTTCCTATCCACAATTTTGGTTCTGCGTAACGTCGGTGTGGCAAATATTAACTCGGTTGATTGCAAGCTGAGCTAAAAACGAACACGGACAAAATTTAGCAGTGCTAAAATTTATATATTTCGAGAGTTGTCCACAGCCCATTACTGGGCGTCCCTCGCGCGCGCGTTAGGTTTTTATAATACAAGTTATTAAATACAAGTTCGGGGTCAAAAATTAGCCCTGCTAAAGCTAAAATTAAGCTGGGTAATATGCGACGAATCCAGTTATACACCGACTTATTCACGAAGCTGTCCACAACAGCCGTCCACCTTTCCCTTGGTAATTTCTGCCTCAGCTAAGTTTTAACATGGCCTGAAATAAACCCAGCTGAAAATTGACTATGTTGGTTTTTGCCATGACAAAAATCGGCCCAGTTGAAAATTAGCTGTTTATCGCCGTCTGTGCCTGCGGCAAGACGCAGCGCAGTCACATGTATTTTTTACGAGAAGGCTGAAATATTCTGCCAAGTCGAGATAAGTCCACTCAGGACGCCATCTGCCGTTATCAGCAAGCTCGTCGCGCAGAGCCGCACTTATTTGCCCCCATCCGTAGCCGCGGTCTCTAGCTCCTCTTATTTCACCAATGTAACAACGAATCGTCTCATAGAAATCGACATTGACAGGATTACTGCAACGACAAAACGGTCCGTCCTTATAATCCCCATTCTCAAGCCTATGAAGCAGCGTCATAACTCACAATCCATCCGTTTGCCGTATATGCGTTTCCACTCTTCAAGGTCTGACTTCATGTATCTTATATATCCGTTGGGAAGTGTTATGTACTTGGGCGTTGGACAGTACTTCCTGTGTGCGTCTAGTTTTTCGCGCTTATTCATACGCCCTTTTTCAAGCCAGCTTTTCGACATATTGATGTAAATGGCGGCCTGAACGGTGTCCAGCATATCGGTATACGGTATCTTCGCAAGCCGCCTCTTGAGACGCTCTTCCCTTTCTTCGTAAGCCTGCTGTTCTGTGCGCTTTACCCTCATGATGAATCCTCCCGGCAAAAGCCCGTGCTGACGTGGGCAGAGTATGAAATGCTTTGAATCACATTATAAGCAAATAGCATATTTTATAAAACATATAGCATGATTATTCGTGTGAAAAATTTAGCCGGGTTAAATTTTGGCTAGCCTGATATGCCTGCATAACTTACAAGAATCGCTAAGTTATAATTACATAAATGATAAAAGATGATGGGGTGAATCCTGGACATTTATATTTCTTACATAGCTTTAAAGCAGATCCGCCCAAATATATAGCATAGAGCAGAATTCATAGCTGCGACTTTGGCGGATGTTATGGAGATTTTCATAATACGACAATAGTTTTAAGTTTATCCATCGAGGATGTATGTTCATTACTGCGGTTGGAATCGACCAGCAATATGGACAACCGGCAGGTAGGCATTATTCTGTGCGCCAACAAGGTGGATTACTGACACAAAGAATATTTTGATCTTGAAAATGCTGCTCTGCCGGGAAACACAAAATTGCAGCCTTCGTTAATAACGCACTGTTGTTAGTATTAAACGCACGAACCGTGCGTTTCTGTGCGATATGCGTTTATTGTTCATGTGTCAGCAACTTCTTGACGTATCTCTGATTCCGGCTAGTCGGCCTGTCCGGTACGGTCATCTCGACCATGCCAAGGGCTATGGCCGGGTTTATGTAGTGTTTGCGAAAGGTCTCTTTGGATTTGAGATTCAGCTTCTCCATTATTGCAGAGGCGGTATAAGGCACGCCGTACTCCATGACGGAGAGGAGTTTCTTCACGTATTCAGAGGTTATCTCATCTTCGCCCGCCGTTACGGAGATTTCGTCTAAGAGGCGGTCTGTCTGTTCCAGCATAAACTCAATGAATAAATCAGAATTCCCGGCTTTGTGACATTCCGCAATAGCGCGGTAGTAATCTTTCTGAAATTTCTCGATTTGATTCTCCAGCGGAATGTACGCAAAGACAGGCTTCCATTGTGCGAGGATAGCTGTGTGCCATAATCTTGCCATTCTGCCGTTTCCGTCCGTGAATGGGTGGATGAAGACGAATTCATAGTGGAATATAGATGACAATATCAGCGGGTGTACTGTCTTACGCGCCTCGTTCATCCATCCGAACAGATTTTCCACGAGCTGAGGGACGAGCCGCGCGGGAGGGGCCATGAAGATGCAGCGATCCCCGTTGAACACGCCTTCCTCTCCTTTACGGAAAGTACCGGATTCATCTACTGTGTACTGCGTCATCACCTCGTGCAGTCTAAGAAGGTCGGCTATTCTGTATGGATTGATTTCGTTCAACATTCCATACGCGGCATAGGCGTTCTTCACTTCCTGAATTTCTTTTCTATCTCCGATAACGTTGCGCCCAGCAATAACCTCGCGTACCTGTCCCAGAGACAGAGAGTTCGCCTCGATCTTCAGCGACGAATGGATGGAACGGATTCTGTTGTTCTTCCTGAGGTGCGGCTGAGATTCCAAGTTATGCAGCACGCTTATTCGTCCAAGCTTCTCTGAAATAGAGGCTGTCATGGTCAGCATCACGTCCGTTATTCTGTATGGAGGCTTGTGCTTTTCCATGATCGGCTCCTCAGTCCTCGACTTACTTATTATCTTACGTATTATCTTAGCATATTATAGCTACACATACATGTGTATAGGGATAAATATGAAACAAAGCCTTTGAATAAACTACCGTAGTGGAAATCTAAATATCAGCGCCTTTTACTTGTCCCTGCACCTCACAGGGACGTCTCTTAAAATTTGCGTGAATATTTATTTTATACACCTCAGTCTCAAAGAGTGTCCTCATCGTAGAGAGTTCACAGCCGCTTTCTTACGTTCCGGAGCTAAGTGCGCATACCTCATCGTCATGGTTAGGTTCGAATGTCCCAGCAGTTCGCGAACGGTATTCAGGTCTATACCATTCATAACCAGCCTAGATGCGAAGTCATGGCGCATATCATGCCACCGAAAATTTTTTATATCTGCTTTTATCAACAGCTCGGCCCATGCTTTTTTGAGTGTGTCGAACTTTTTACCTGTCTCTGGATTCGGAAACACGAGGCCATGCGGCGTGCTGGGCTGTGTCTGCTGTTTCCAATGGCTGAGCGTGTTAAACACAACGTCGTTTATTGGTATGATAAGGCTTTTTTGGCTTTTCGCATTTTTTGCTTTAAGAAGAATGCTCCTTGTGCCTAAATCTATATCCTCCCAACGAAGAGAAAATAATGCATTGCGGCGTATGCCAGTATTAATAGCTGTCAATACCATCGGTTTCAAATGGTCTGCAAAGTAAACTTTATCCAAGTCAGGCAAATAACGTCGGTTTTGGTGCATACGTGAGCGTCGTCTTGCGGCGCGCAATTCTTCCTCTCTAGCATCCAGCGCGTCATAAAGGCGTTGCCTCTCATCATCCGAGAGATATCTTGTAACCTCAAGAGAATCTGTTTCGCGTAATTTTTTTAATCCTGCTATTGGGTTGCTTGGGATGATTTCCCTTTCTGCCGCCCAATTCAGCATTGCTTGCAACTGACTCATGTAACGATTGATGGTATTACGTTTTATTGCCTTTTGTGTATGCCTTATCAACTGTCTGGCGTCGTTCGTATTCGTGCGCTGCTGCGGGACAGAGGATATGTCTGTCTCATGCTGAAGCTCATCGCTCGCCTTGTTTTTCTCTAAGAGATTTACACGCCAAGTCTCAATATCGATAAGTCTTAGCTCCGATATCGGCAAGTCCATAAACTCGCTGAAATTGACCGTCATCCTTTCTAATGCTTGTTGTCTTCCGGAATGCAGAGGAGCCCATACCTTTTTATATTCTTCAACGATGTCAGATAGTAATGGATTTTCCTTACGGCGCGCCCTTTTATCTATATTCGCGCCTAAAGTAGCCTGCGCTAACAGGTCTTTTGCCTTTTCCCTCGCTTGTGTAACGGAAAGAACAGAGGCATCTCCAATTTTCATGCTATTGCGTTTTGATGTTCCGTCTGAACTTTCACATGTGTATTGTATATTAAAGGTCTTACGGCCAGAAGGTAGCACTGAGACGAATAACCCTTGCACGATCGAATCAAAGACAATGTAGCGCTTATCCTTAATTTGTAACTGTGATACAAAAGAGTTGGTGAAGCGTTCAGGCATTTTTATACTCCTTTCAAAAACGCGTATGCTGAGCGTATGCAGATAGTTATAAAACAAAGGGAAAAATTATGCAACAAAAAGAAATTGACTAATTTTGAAAAATGTTGATATTACAGAAAAAAGCGTTGTAATGGGTTTCATCTTGTTGCATAGATTTTCACCATTTATCCCGCTCGCACGGAAGGGGTCGGGCGTTCAAATCGCCTCAGCTCCACCAGAAATACCAAGGGTTTTCGGATTTTCCGAGAACCCTTTTTTGTTGCCTGTACTCATTATATACTCAACGCTCTATATTTGGCTATCCGCCGATAACGATAAAGGCCGGCTGCGGTTCAGCTGGCCTTTGAGGTTTTTGCTTATTGACTTCGTGCGTCCGTCTCTACCATTTCAGCCCGGTCGCGAAGATGCAGAGTATTGCGGCGGGGGCTATGACCTTCATCATGATTTTCCAGAGGCCGTAGGTGGGGAAGTTTATCGTGCCGTTGTTGGTGAGCTCGGCTTTCAGCTTCTCGTCTTTGAGGCTCCAGCCCGCGAAGATGCAGCAGAGCATCGAGGCGAGCGGCATCATGATGCTGTCGGTTAGGTATCCGGCGGCGTCGATGAAGTCGCGGCTGCCGATTTTCAGGCCGCCCGCAAGCGATATGGCGGAGGGCAGGCCGACGAGGAATATCAGCAGGGCCATGATGAGCGTCGCGTGCGTGCGCTTGACGCCGTGGTCTATGAGGTATCCGGTCGGCGCTTCGAGCAGCGATATCGACGAGGTGAGCGCCGCGAGGAAGAAGAGCAGGAAGAATATCGCGGAGAATATCATTCCGCCGGGCATCTGCGCGAAGAGCCCCGGCAGCGTGATGAAGGTGAGTCCGGGGCCCGCTTCGGGCGGCGCGTTGAAGGCGAATACGGCGGGGAACACCATGAGCCCCGCGAGGAACGCCACTGACGTGTCGATGAGGCATATCTGCCGCACGGATTTTATGATATTCGCCGTCTTCGGCAGGTAGCTGCCGTAGATGAGTATCGCGCCCGCGCCGAGCGAGAGCGAGAAGAAGCCCTGTCCGAGCGCGGCGAGCACGGTCTGCGCCGTTACTTTGGAGAAGTCCGGATAGAGGTAGAACTCGATTCCCTTCATCGCGCCCGGCAGAGTTACCGCGCGGACGATGAGGACTAGCATCGCTATGAAGAGCATCGGCATCATTATTTTGCAGCTCTTCTCTATGCCGTTTTTGACTCCGAGCAGGACGAGCGCCGCGGTGATGACCATGAAGAGCGCCTGATAGAATACGACCTCGCCGCTGTTTGAGACGAATACGCTGAAGACCTCGGCGCTTTTGCCCTGCGCGGCGAGCTCGATGAGCCCCGTGAAGGAGTGGATCATGTAGCGGATTATCCAGCCGCCTATGACAGCGTAGTACGAGAGGATGATGAAGGCGCAGGCGATGCCGGACCAGCCGACGGGCTTCCAGCGTCTGCCTCCGAGCTTTTCGAAGGAGTCCGCGGCGTTGAGGCCGCCCATGCGCCCTACGACGACTTCGCACATCATCGCCGTCACGCCTATGCAGAGGATGATGACGATGTAGATGAAGAGGAAGGCCGCGCCGCCGTTCATCCCCGCGAGGTAGGGGAATTTCCAGAGGTTGCCGAGGCCGACTGCGGAGCCGGCCGCGGCGATGACGAAGCCGATGCGGCTTCCGAATGATTCGCGCGTTGTCTTGTCCGTCATGGCTTTATGCCGGCTCCCTTCGCGGCGTCCGCTAGACTAAATTGTAGTATTCGAGCCTGCGGCGGCACTCGCCGCGTCCGAGCTGCTCCGCGACCTCGAATACGCCGGGGCTGACCTTGCGCCCCGTGAGCGCCCAGCGCAGAGGCATGCAGACTACCTTCATCGAGCTGTCGTTGGCGGCTATCCACTCTTTCGTGAATTCTTCCATCTTGTCCGCCTTCCACTCGGCGCAGTCCGTGAGCAGCGCGTTGTAGAATTTCTTGACGACGGCGCGCGTCTCGTCCTTTATCTCGGAGGCGTCGTAGCGTTCCTTGACGACGTCGAAGGTCACGAAGTAGTCGCTGTATTCGGCGAGCTGCTTCGTCGTCTGCCCGCGTCCGCCCATTGTGTGGAGCGAGGAGGCGAGGTACTCGTCGCTGAGGCCCGAGAGGTCGAAGCCCATCTCGACCCAGAAAGGACGGATGACGGCGAGGAGCTTCATCGGGTCCATTATCTTCATCTGCTCCTGGTTGATGTGGTTGAGCTTGTCCATGTCGAGGACGGCGGCCTTGCGCGTGACGGCGGAGATGTCGAACATCTCGACGGCCTCCTCTCGCGAGAAGATCTCCTGTCCGTTCTTCGGCGACCAGCCGAGGAGCGCGAGGAAGTTGAAGACGCCGTCGGGCAGGTAGCCCATGTCGTTGTATTCAAAGACGCTCGTCGCGCCCTGGCGCTTCGAGAGTTTTTTCTTGTCCTTGCCGAGAATCATCGGAAGGTGCGCGAAGCCCGGCGCTTCGAAGCCGAGCGCGTCGTAGATGAGGAGCTGCTTCGGCGTGTTGATGATGTGGTCCTCGCCGCGGATGACCATGTTGATGCCCATCGTGTAGTCGTCGATGACGACGGCGTAGTTGTAGGTGGGCATGCCGTCGCGCTTCATTATGACGATGTCCTTTATTGTGCCGTCTTGGTTGACGGAGGCGTTCTCGCTCTTGAAGTCGAGGTTGCCGTAGACCTCGTCGCGGAATTTCAGCTCTTTGCCGGGGACGACCTTGAAGAATACTGCGCCGTCCTTCTCGTAGGCCTTGCCCTCGTCGAGAAGCTGCTGCATATATTTCTTATAGAGGTGCATACGCTCCGACTGGCGGTAGGGGCCGAAGTCGCCGCCCTTGTCGGGACCTTCGTCCCAGTCGAGCCCCATCCAGCGCATGCCGTCGAGGATGCTCTGCTCGTATTCCTTCGTCGAGCGCTCCATGTCCGTGTCTTCTATGCGGAGTATGAACGAGCCTCCGTTCCTGCGCGCGTACAGCCAGTTGAAGAGGGCCGTGTGCGCGCCGCCGATGTGCAGCGATCCCGTGGGGCTCGGCGCGAATCTTACTCTTGGTTTGTCGGTCATTGTGTATTCCTCCAGATTTTTATTTGCTCTTCGTATGCGGCGCCGCGCGCTGAAAATTTCCTTAAAAGCGGACTTTGGAGTATTATAAACCCAAGCGCCGGGCGGGCGCATAACGTGCGCCGCAATTAGCAATTATATCCTAAATATAGTAAGGATGTGTCAAATGAAAAAAGATCTGCTTCTCATAGACGGCCACGGCCTCGCATTCAGGGGCTTCTACGCTCTGCCGCCGGAGCTTTCCGCGGCGGACGGCACGCCGACGAACGCCGTGCTCGGATTTTTCAACATGATGCTCAAGGTTCTGGACGAATGGCCCGTCGAGGGGCTCGGCATATTCTTCGACCCGAAGGGGCCGACGCGGAGGCACGAGCTCTTCACGGAGTACAAGCAGACGCGCAAGCCGACGCCCGAAGCTTTCCGCGTGCAGATGCCGCTTATCATAGAGCTCTGCCGCGCTATGGGCTTCCCCGTCTTTTCGCGCGACGGCGTCGAGGCCGACGACTACATCGTGTCGACCGCGAAGGCCTGCGCGGCGTCGGGCTGGGACGTGAAGATACTCTCGGCGGACAAGGACCTGTTCCAGGCGATAGGCGACGGAATCTCCGTCATCCGCCCGTCGCGCGGCGTGACGGATTTCACGCTCTACGACGGCGTGAACTTCCGCGAAAAGTACGGCTTCGAGCCGCCGTTTATGGCGGACTACCTCGCGCTGCTAGGGGACTCCGTCGACAACATTCCCGGCGTGCCGGGCATAGGGGAAAAGACGGCGCTCGACCTCGTCGGCAAATTCGGACGACTTGAGGATATTTACGAAAACCTCGAAAGCGTCCCGAAGGCGCGGCGCGGCAAGCTCGAGGCGGGACGCGAGGCGGCCTTCATGAGCCGCGTCCTCGTCGTGCCGCAGGAGACGGAGCCAGCGCCGGAGAAGGATCTGACGCCGAAGGAGCCGGATATGAGCGAGCTGTTCGCGCTTTGCGCGCGGCTCGGGCTAAAAAAAATTTACGCGCGCTTCGTAGACGAAACGGAGACTGCAGCTATGGCCGCAGCCGCGGCCGAGGTATCCGAGCCGTCCGGCGAGGAGACGGAGCTGGAAAAGCTGCTCGAGGCGGAGGAGATAGCGCTTTCGCCAGCCGTCATAGACGGAGCGCCGAGGTTCTTCGCCGCGGCGGCCGACGGCAGAGTAGCATCGTTCGACGGACGCGGCGACGAAGAACGCGCGCTGTTCCGCGAATGGGCGAAGCGCGGCAGGCTGCTGCTCTGCGGCTACCGCGAAATCATGAGCGACTATCCCGACTTCCCGCTGCCGGAGCGCGAGCGGATATACGACGTGGAGACGGCGCACTACCTGCTCCACCCGGACCGCGGCGGCGTGGCGGGAATGGAGAGAAGCTTCGGCGAGCCGGTAAAGGCTGGGAGCGGCCTCGCGCTGCGCCTTTTCAGGTACAGGGACACGCTTGCGCACGGAATTGATAAATACGGCCTCGCGAAGGTCATGGACGAGATAGACATGCCGCTCGCTCCCGCGCTCGCCGGGATGCACACGCTCGGGATGCACACGGACGCCGGGAAACTCGAGGCGCTCGGCGCGGAGCTGGCGCAGAGCATCGCGAAAGGCGAGGCCGACATAAAGGAATACACCGGCGAGAACATAAACCTCGCGTCTCCGAAGCAGGTGGGAGACCTGCTCTTCGGCAAACTGATGCTGCCGCCGATAAAGACGACGAAGGGCGGCGGCTCGTACTCGACGAGCATCGAGGTGCTCGAAGAGCTCGCGAAGCTGCCGGAGCCGCTCTGCGTCGTGCCGAAGATGCTGATAAAGCACAGGGAGGAATCGAAGATATTCTCGGCCTTCGTGCAGCCATTCATAAAATATTCACGCGACGGCGGCGGAGTCGTCCATTCGACCTTCGACCACCTCGCGACCGGGACCGGAAGGCTGGCGAGCCGCGACCCGAACGTGCAGAACATGCCGGTCTTCGGCGAATGGGCCGACCGCTTCCGTTCGTGCTTCACGCCGCGCACGGAGGACGGCGTGTTCGTCGCCGCGGACTACTCGCAGATAGAGCTGCGCGTCCTCGCCGAGCTGACGGAGGAAGAGAAGCTCATCCGCGCCTTCCACGACGGCAGCGACATTCATCTCGAAACGGCGTCATGGGTGTTCGGCCTGCCCGCGGAACAGATAACGGCGGAGCAGCGGCGCTTTGCGAAGGTCGTCAACTTCGGCCTGCTCTACGGAATGAGCGCCTTCGGCCTCGCGCAGCGCCTCGGCGTGCCGCGCCCCGCCGCGCAGCAGATTGTGGACAGGTACTTCAGCGTTCTGCCGAGCGTGAAAAATTACATCACTGAAAGCGCGAACGAGGCGAAGGAGCGCGGCTACACGCGCTCGCTCTTCGGACGCATACGCCCGCTCGCCGAGGTCTCGACGACGGAGGGGCGCGGCGCGGGCGCGATAAACCGCGTCGCCGTCAACACGCCGATACAGAGCACCGCCGCGGACATCGCGAAGATAGCGCTCTTCCGCCTCGACGCGGCGCTCGCGGAAAAATTCCCGGGCGCGCGCATAGTGCTCCAGGTCCACGACTCGATAGTCTGCGAGTGCGCGCGCAAAGACGCTGAGGCCGTGCGCGAGCTTCTCGTTAAAACGATGGAGAGCGTGGACATTTTGAGCGTACCTCTCAAGGCCGAGCCTAAGAGCGGAAATTCGCTGAAGGATATATAATATAGAACGGAACCCCGCGCGGGACGCTTCGGCAAAACGCATGTTCCCGTCTTGCGCGCGCGGGGAAAGTGGAATATAATACGTTGCTGTATGTTAGACGTACTTAGTACATCTGGAGGTGCGACAGTTGAAAAAGGGTATTCATCCGAAATACGAAGTCTGCAAGGTGACCTGCGCCTGCGGCAATACATTTGAAACAAGGTCGACGGTGGGCGACATGAGAGTTTCCGTCTGCAGCGCTTGCCACCCCTTCTACACCGGCAAAAAGGGCCGCGTGATCGAAGCCGGACGCCTTGAGAAGTTCCGTCAGAAGTATGCCGGCGTGAACTACGGCCAGAAGAGCGCCAAAGAGACCGCCGAATAGCTTTTTTATCGAAAAGGGGGGAGCGCGCTTTGCGGACTCCCCTCTTTTCTTATCTTTTCAGCCCGGTAAGACAAAGGAGAAGGTGAAGCGATGTCCGTATATGTGAAGCTGATTGCGTCCACGCCGGACGCCGACAAGGTCGTAGCGGCCGCGGCGAAGATATGCTACAGCCCCTCGGGAGCCGCGGAAATACTGGACGGCCTCGACGAGGGGAAAACGGCGTCGTTCCTCGCGATGCTGAGAAAGGCGGGACATTTTTCGCCGTTCGAGCACGCTTCGTTCACCTTCGCTATAGAGGGGCTGAGCCGCGTCGCCACGCACCAGCTAGTGCGCCACAGGGTCGCAAGCTATTCGCAGCAGAGCCAGCGTTACGTTGAAATGAAAGGCAACTGCTGCATAGTGCCGCCGTCGGTCGCGGAGAACGCGGAGGCGAAAGCCGTCTTTGAAAAACAGGCCGAGGCCGCGTTCGAGACCTACCGGAAGCTCGTAGATCTCGGCGTGCCGCGCGAGGACGCGCGCTTCATCCTGCCGCACGGCTTCGAGACGCGCCTCGTCGTAACGATGAACGCGCGCGAGCTGCACCACTTCTTCGCTCTGAGGCTTTGCCGCAGGGCGCAGTGGGAGATACGCGAGACCGCGCGCGGGATGCTGCGCGAGGCGAGGGCCGCCGCGCCGCAGCTTTTCGACATCGCCGGGCCGTCGTGCGTGACGGAGGGAAAATGCGCGGAAGCGCACCCGTGCGGAAATCCCTACAAAGACATGGAGCAGTTGCTCTCCGAATGACCTTTGCGGGCCGCGCCTTTCATCTCATAATTTCCGCCTTCGCCGAAGCCGCGCCGAAAAGAATACCGGTCGGCGGGCAGGCGGTTATTGAAGGCGTCCTCATGAAGGGGCCGGAGCACTGGGGGCTTGCCGTCCGCGAGCCCGGCGGGAAGATATTCCTCAAATCGTGGCTCGGCTCCGAATGGCTCAAAAAAGGGATATGGAAATATCCCGTCGTGCGCGGCTTTGCGACGATGGTCGAGATGATGCGCGTCGGTATGCGCGCGCTCTCGATGTCCGCCGACATAAGCCTCGGCGAAGAGGAGAAGATAACGCCGTTTGAGACGGCTCTTTCCGTCGCCGCGGCGCTGCTCGGAGTCGTCGCCATCTTCGTCGCGCTTCCGATGTTCGCTTCGGAATTTCTGACGGAGCGCTTCGGCTTTACTCACTTTGAAAAAAACATAGCGGAGGGCGTGATACGCGGCGTCATCTTCGTCGCCTACGTCGCGCTCATCTCGCTGTGGAAGGATATAGCCCGCGTCTTTGAGTACCACGGCGCGGAGCACAAGACTATCAACGCCTACGAGAGCGGTGCTGAGCTGACCCCCGAGAACGCCGCCGCATATTCGCGGATACACCGCCGCTGCGGCACGTCGTTCCTGATAATCGTCATCCTGGTCAGCATAATAGTATTCTCCGCAATCGACGGCGGCGGCGTGCTCTGGCGCGTTGGTAGCCGCGTCGTGCTGCTCCCGCTCGTGATAGGCGTATCGTACGAATTTATAAGGGCCGCCTCAAATTCCGACACATGGGGCGTATGGAGCATAAAGCCGGCCCTTCTGCTCCAATATATAACGACGAGGGAGCCATCGCCCGACCAGCTCGAAGTCGCTATAGCGGCGCTCGGCGTGGCCCTCGACCCTTCAAAGGATATTTCTACGGCAGGTGGTGCTGAAGATGGAACTGATAGATAAGCTAAAAGAGATTGAGGCCAGCTACAGGGAACTCGAAAAGAAGATGGCCGACCCGGAAATCGTCAACGACCCGCACGAGATGCAGCAGCTCGGCAAAAAGCACGTCGAGCTGACGCCGATAGTCGACGCCTTCTCCGAGTACGAGAAGGTGCTTAACGGCATCGCCGAGGCGAAGGAGATGGCGGAAGGCGACGACGAGGAGATGCGCGAGCTCGCGAAGGACGAGCTTGCCGAACTTGAGGCCCGCGTGCCGGAGCTCGAGCGCGAGATACGCATCCTGCTTCTCCCGAAGGATATGAACGACGAAAAAAGCGTCATCATAGAAATCCGCGGCGGCGCTGGCGGAGACGAGGCCGCGCTCTTCTCCGCGGACCTCTTCCGCATGTACACGCGCTTCGCGGAACGCCAGCGCTGGAAGACTGAGATAATATCGATGAGCGAAACGGGCATCGGCGGCTTCAAGGAAGTCATCTTCCGCGTCGACGGGACGGCGGCCTTCAGTATGCTCAAGTTTGAAAGCGGAGTCCACCGCGTGCAGCGCGTGCCCGAGACCGAGGCGAGCGGACGCATCCACACCTCTACCGCGACTGTCGCGGTTCTGCCCGAGGCCGCGGAAGTCGACGTCGAAATACGTCCCGAGGACCTCAAGATAGACACCTACCGTTCGAGCGGCGCGGGCGGACAGCACGTCAACATGACCGACTCGGCCGTGCGCATCACGCACCTTCCGACCGGCATAGTCGTTACCTGCCAGGACGAGCGCTCGCAGATAAAGAACCGCGCGAAGGCGATGCAGTTCCTTCGCACGAAGCTCTACGACGCCGAGCTCCAGCGCCAGAACGCCGAGCTCGCGGCGGAGCGCAAGGGACAGGTCGGCACCGGCGACCGTGCTGAGCGCATCCGCACCTACAACTTCCCGCAGAACCGCCTCACCGACCACCGCATCAACCTGACGCTCTACAAGCTCGACCAGATACTCGACGGCGACCTCTACGAGCTCATCCGCATGCTGACGGAGGCCGACCAGGCAGAAAAGCTCAAAGCGCTCTCGGTGTAACGGTGCGCCTGCAGGAGCTGCGCCGCCGCGCGCGGAGCCTTCTCGTAAGCTCCGGCGCGGCGCGCCCCGAATATTCCGCAGATTTGATTCTGGCGTCGGCGCTCGGTCTTCCGCGCGCCGCGCTTTTATGGAAGGACGACGAAGTGCCGCATGACAAGCTTGCGCGCGCCGAGTCCATGACGGCCCGCCGCGCCTCCGGCGCGCCGCTTTCCTACGTTCTTCACGAAGCCGAATTTTACGGATACATATTCAAGGTCGGCCGCGGCGTCCTGATTCCGCGCCCGGAGACGGAGCTGCTCGTCGAAGAGGCACTTCGCCTATTCCCGCGCGGGACGGCGGCGCGCTTCGCCGACTGGTGTACGGGCAGCGGCTGCATTGCCGCCGCGCTGCTCTTGGAGAACCCGGCGCTCTCAGCGCTCGGCGTCGACAAAAGCCGCAGCGCGCTAAAATGGGCCGCGATCAACAGAAAGCTCCACGGCCTCGAGGAACGCTTCGAGCTCCTGCGCAACGCTGAGCCGTCGCTCGCGCCCGTCGAGGACGGCTCGCTCGACTTCATCGTGACGAACCCGCCCTACATACCGCGCCGCGAGCTCGACGGGCTCATGCGCGAGGTGCGCGACTACGAGCCGCGCATGGCGCTCGATGGCGGCGAATGCGGCACGGAGCTCTACGCGAAATTTTTCGCGGCGTTCCCGCGCATACTCAAGCCCGGCGGGCTGCTCATGGCGGAGACCGCGGGCGCGGAGCAGATTTGTTCTCTTGTCGATATGGCTTCGCGCGAGTTTGTTCTCGTGAATAAAATATCGGATTACAACGGAATAATTCGCCATGTAATATGGCGCAAACGATAAAATTTTATATAATATAGTATATGTGAAGAAATTCGTAAGCAGTACGCGCAAAGCAAGATTAAAAATAAGAGAGGATGTTTTCGCTATGGAAAAGAGAGAACTTGTAATACTCGGCGCCGGCCCTGCCGGACTTGCGGCCGCGGTCTACGGACGCCGCGCCGACCTCGACACGCTCATTCTTGAGAAGGGCGCCGCGGGCGGACAGATCAACATCACCGACGAAATCGAGAACTGGCCCGGAACGATTCACTCGACCGGTTCGGAGCTCGGAGAGACCTTCCGCAAGCACGCCGAGCACTTCAAGGCTGAGTTCAGAAGCTGCACCGTGCAGAACATTGAAATCCGCAACGGACACAAGATCGTCGTTACCGACAAGGGCGAGATAGAGGCCGAGGCCATCATCATCGCCACCGGCGCGAGCTTCCGCAAGCTCGGATGCCCCGGCGAAGCCGAGTTCACCGGCGCCGGAGTCAGCTACTGCGCCGTCTGCGACGCCGCCTTCTTTGAGGGCGAGGTCGTCGCGGTCGTCGGCGGCGGCAACGTTGCCGTCGAAGAGGCCGGATACCTCACGCGCTTCGCGGACAAGGTTTACATCGTACACCGCCGCGACGAGTGGAGAGCCGACCGCCACGCCATCGACCAGGCGCTCGCCAACCCGAAGATCGTCCCCGTATGGAACTCCGTCGTCGAGTCGATCGAGGGCGAGGGCGTAGTCGAGAAGCTCGTCCTTAAGAACGTCAAGACCGGCGAAATCTCCGACCTCCCCGTCGCTGGATGCTTCGTCTTCGTCGGCACCGAGCCGAACGTCTCCTACCTCAAGGAGAACGAGCTTGTGAAGCAGTCCAAGGGCGGCTGGATCGTCACCAACGAGAAGATGGAGACCTCCGTCGAGGGTATCTTCGCGGCCGGCGACGTCCGCGACAAGTTCCTCCGCCAGGTCGTCACCGCGGCTGGCGACGGCGCTGTCGCCGCTATGTCCGCCTACGCCTACATTTCCGAGCAGCTCCACCTCAACTCGGTCCTCATCGAGCCCGAAGAGGTAGTCGCGCTCATCACCTCGAGCATTGACCAGGATCAGGTCAAGCTCCAGGTCGAGGCCGAGAAGTTCGCGAAGGAGAGCGGCAAGAAGATCGCCTTCATCGACGGCTACAGAAACGGCAAGATGGTCGAGAAGCTCGGCATCGCCGAACTCCCCGCGATCATCGAGATGAAGAAGGGCACGATGGCCCGCTCCGCGAAGCCCGCGTCGATTGACGACGTCAAGAACTTCGTAGCGTAAGCGCGAGCCGTAAACCAATAAGACCTGCAAGCGGCGGGAGGCGTCCATGCGGCGCTCTCCCGCCGCCGTTTTTTTGTGTTGTATAATATGAATGCGGAAGATTCGCGGCGAGCACGCGCGCCGCGGAATGAATCGCAAAGCAGGGAGCGTGACCGGATGGCGAAAAAATTTTTTTCTTTGATAATCGCGCTCGCGCTTCTCGCGGCGGCCGGAGCGGCATACGCTGCCGCGTCGCCGGAGCCGAGCGATAAGACCATAAAACGCGAAATAAAGCTGGGCCGCAAGAGCGCGGCCGAAATAGAGAAGCACGTGCCGCGCGTCCTCAACCCGTCGGTCGAGGCGAAGCTCTCGATGATAGCCGCGCGCCTCATCCCGCACATGCAGCGCGAGCTCGAATACGAGGTGCGCATACTCGAGATGGAGCAGCCGAACGCCTTCTCGCTGCCCGGCGGCATGACCTACATCACGACGGGGATGCTCGATTTCCTCAAAAGCGAGGACGAGATAGCCGCGGTGCTCTGCCATGAATTCGTCCACGCAGACCGCGCGCACGGCATCGTGCAGGCGCGGCGCAACAACAGGCTGAACCTGCTGACGCTCGCCGGGCTCATAGCCGCAACGCAGGCCGGAGAGGGCGGCGCGGGAATAGCGGCGATGGCCGGCGGCATCCAGACGGCGATGATGAACACTTACAGCATAGATTTGGAAAAAGAGGCCGACGCGATGGGTATCGACATACTTTACCGCGCTGGCTACAACCCGGCGGCGATGCTCACGATGATGGAGCGCATGAACGTCGAGCGCCTTAAGCGCGCGCAGTACGAGCTCGGCATATTCCAGACCCACCCCGAGGCTGACGAGCGCGTCGACGCGGCGCTCAAATATCTCCGCGAAAAAGGCATAGACATACAGCGCAAGGACGTAGTGAAGAAGCTTCGCGTCAAGGTCGACGAAGAGGGCGGCAGGGTCGTGCTGCGCATAGACGAGACGGAGTTCCTTTCCGCGCCTGCCGGCGGCGAAGCGCGCGCGCTTCTCGACAAAACGGCGAAACGGCTGGACGAGACGCTCGAGCTTGAGCTTCTGCCCTACGACATCCGCGTGAGCGAGCTCGGCGGCGAACGCAGCCTCGTCATCGGACGCGAGACGATTCTGCGCGAGGACGAGCTGCTTCCCGGAATGCCGGAGCTTCCGGCGCTGCGCGACCGCGTCATGGAGGCGGTCAACCTTGCGCGCCGCGGAGGCATTCTCACCGATTATTATGAATAAAGGCCGCCTGTCCGCGTCGAGCGGCGCGGCGTGGCTTTGAGGAGGAGTTATATGTATATATCTTTGTACCGCCGTTACAGGCCGCAGACCTTCTCCGACATGGTCGGGCAGAGCGCGGCGGTCGGAGTTCTCATGGAATCCCTGCGGGAGGGCTCACTCGGCCACGCCTACCTCTTCTCGGGGCCGCGCGGCTGCGGCAAGACCTCGGCGGCGCGCCTCGTCGCGAAATCGCTCGACTGTCTGAATCGCAAGGACGACTGTGAGCCGTGCGGCGTCTGCGAAAACTGCCGCGCAATAGCGGCGGGCGAACACCTTGACGTAATAGAGATAGACGGCGCGTCGAACCGCGGCATCGGCGAGATACGCGACCTCAAGAGCCACGTCAACCTGAAGCCGCTCTCCGCGGCCTACAAGGTCTACATCATAGACGAAGTCCATATGCTCACCGAGCAGGCCTTCAACGCGCTGCTCAAAACGCTGGAGGAGCCGCCGTCGAACGTCGTATTCCTTCTCGCGACGACGGAGCCGCACAAGGTCCCCGTCACGATACGCTCGCGCTGCCAGCACATCCCGTTCCACAGAATAACGATAGCGGACACCGTCGACAGGCTGAAATATGTCTGCGCGCAGGAGAACATCGAGGCGGAGGACGAGGCCGTCTGGGAGCTCGCGCGGCAGGCCGACGGCGCGCTGCGCGACGCGCTCTCTCTGACGGAGCAGGCCGTGGCGCTGGGACGCGGACGGCTTTCGCTCGACAGCGTAAAAGAGCTGACCGGCGGCAGTAGCCGCACGGAGCTCGAAAAATGGGTGACGCAGATGCGCGCCGCCCCGCAGGAGGCCGCCTCAGCGCTCCATTCCATAATGGCGCGCGGCATATCGTCGGAACGGCTCTGCGAGTCGCTTTTCGTGCTCTTCCGCGATTTATGGCTCTACTCGCTGTGGGGCGAAAAGGCGCTGGAAGCGCTCGAAACCTCCTCGGCCGAGCGCGATTACCTCGCCTCGGAGGCGGCGCACTGGGACGCGGCGAAGCTCAAGGCCGCATGCGAGCTATGCAACGGCCTGCTGCCGCGCGCGCACTATGGCATGAAGGGCGACATATTCAGCGGAGTCGTATTCATGGAGCTGCAGAGCATAATCAACGGAGAGGTTCGCGGCGAGCAGGCGCGGAGCGTCGCGCAGAGCCGCGCCGCCTCGCCCGCAGCCGCGGCGGTAAGCCGGGCGCCGGAGCCGGAAGCCTACGCCGCGCCGCAGCCTCGCGCTGAAAACGCGCCAGCCGCTCCGCAGCCGGAAAAGCCCGCCGCCGCGGAAACGCGCGCGGAGCGTCCTCAAAGCGCTGCGCAGCCCAAGCCTCGGGTCAACGAGGATGCAAGCTGCCGCCCGGCTGGAGGCGCGGAGCTTTTTATGAAGCTTGCGTCGCTTCTGCCCGAGAGCGACAGGCTCGCGGTCTCCGCCGCGCTGCTCGACGCTGCGCTTGTCCGCGGAGATAAGGGAATAGAGATAGAATTCGAGCGCGAGATGCCGGCGAGGAACTTCCTCTCCGGCGCGCACAACAGGAAGGAGCTGTGCGCCGCCGCAGCGAAGCTGTGGAACATCGAGGGCGCGGCCGAGGCGCAGCTGACGGAGGCCGTGCGCGCGGAGCCGGAACAGGTTCCCCCCGCCGCGCAGCCGGAGCCCAAGCCGCAGCCCCGCGAAGAGGCGCGCCCGGCGCAGCCCTCCGCGGGCGCCCCGCTCTCGGCGATACTGCGCAAGGCCGGAGCGGAGCTGCTCTACGTCAGAAGCGCGGACATGAGCGACGAAGAAACGCCGGAAGGAAATGAATAAATAATGTCTGATAAACCATTCGTACATCTTCACGTACATACGGAATACAGCCTTCTCGACGGAGCCAACAAATGCTCCGCGCTCGCCGCCGCGGCGCAGGAGATGGGGATGGACTCCGTCGCGATAACAGACCACGGCGTCATGTTCGGCTGCGTTGAGTTCTACAACGCCTGCAACGCCGCCGGAGTCAAGCCGATACTAGGCTGCGAGGTCTACGTCGACCCGAACGGACACACCTGCCGCGAAGGCAAGGGCCAGAACCATCTTATACTGCTCGCCGAAAACGAAGAGGGCTACTACAACCTCACGAAGCTCGTCTCAATCGCGAACACCGACGGCTTTTACTACAAGCCGCGCATAGACCATGACCTTCTCGCGCGCTACAGCAAGGGGCTGATATGCTCGTCGGCCTGCCTCGGCGGCGAGATACCGCAGCTCATCATGAGCGGCGACATAGAGGGCGCGGAGCGGCGCGCCGGCATGTACAGCGACATAATGGGGAAGGGCAATTTCTTCCTCGAGGTGCAGTCGAACAGCATACCGGAGCAGGCGCTCGTCAACAAGACGCTCGTCGAAATGTCGAAGAAGCTCGACCTTCCACTCATCGCGACGAACGACTCCCATTACATGAAGCAGAGCGACGCGGAGTGGCACGACATACTTCTCTGCGTGCAGACGGGCAGCCTCGTTTCGGACGAAAGGCGCTACCGCTTTCAGGGGAACGACTACTACTTCCGCTCGCCGGAGGAGATGTGGGCGATTTTCGGAAACGACCTGCCGGAGTCGCTGATCAACACGCAGCGCATCGCCGACCGGTGCAGCGTAAAGCTCAAGATGGGTCACTACTATCTGCCGGAATTCCCGCTCCCCGAGGGCGAGACGCTCACGACGCACCTGCGCAGGATGGCCGCCGAAGGGCTGCGCCGCAGGCTCAAGACCGAAAATCCGCCGCAGAACTATCTCGAACGTCTCGAATACGAGCTCGACATAATAGAGCAGATGGACTTCCCGGGATATTTCTGCATAGTCTCAGACATCATAGTCGCGGCGAAATCGAAGCACATCCCGATAGGGCCGGGACGCGGCTCCGCCGCGGGCTCGCTCGTCGCCTACTCGCTCGGCATCACCGACCTCGACCCGATACGCTACAATCTGCTCTTTGAACGTTTCCTGAACCCGGAACGCATAAGCATGCCGGATATCGACACCGACGTATCCGACAAAGGCCGCGACGAGCTCATCGCCTACATAGTGGAGAAGTACGGCTCGGACAAGGTCTCGCAGATAGTCACCTTCGGACGCATGAAGAGCCGCGGCGCGATAAAGGACGTCGGCCGCGCGCTCGGCATATCGATACCTGAGGTCAACGCGATAACGAAGCTCATCCCGGCGATGCCGACCTCTGACATCAAGGACATCAAGAGCGCGCTCGCAGGCGTGCCCGACCTCAAAGCCGCCTACGACTCGAAGCCCGAGATAAAGAAGCTCATCGACACGGCGATACATATAGAAGGCCTCGCGCGCCACTGCTCGCAGCACGCGGCGGGCGTCGTCATAACGCCGAAGCCGACCAACGACATGGTGCCCGTGCGCAAATTCGGCGAGAACCAGATAGCGACGCAGTACTCGATGGAATACGTCGAGAAGCTAGGCCTCGTCAAGATGGACTTCCTCGGCCTTCGCACGCTATCCGTCCTCGACGGAGCCGTCAAGAACATCGAAAGCAACGGCAAAGGGCACATCGACCTCAACGAAATACCTATAGACGACGCGAAGACCTACGACATGCTCCAGCGGGGTGACACGCTCGGCGTATTCCAGCTCGAATCATCTGGCATGACGGCGCTCGTGCGGCGGCTTCGCCCCGACTGCTTCGAGGACATGATCGCGCTCGTCGCGCTCTACCGCCCAGGGCCGCTCGAAAGCGGAATGGTAGACACCTACGTCAAGTGCAAGCACGGCGAGGAAAAGGTCCACTATCTCCACCCGCGGCTCGAGCCTTACATGAAGGACACCTACGGAGTCATCCTCTACCAGGAGCAGGTCATGCAGAGCGCGCGCGAGCTCGCGGGCTACACGCTCGGCGAAGCGGACCTTCTGCGCCGCGCGATGGGAAAGAAGAAAAAAGAGGTAATGGAGAAGGAGCGCGCCAAATTCGTCGACGGGGCCGTGAGCAACGGCGTCGACGCGAAGCAGGCGGGCGACATCTTCGACATCATAGAGAAGTTCGCGGGCTACGGCTTCAACAAATCGCACAGCGCCGCCTACGGCCTCATCGCCTACTGGACCGCGTGGCTCAAGGCCAACTACGGAGCCGAGTACCTCGCCTCGTACCTCTCGAGCCTTATCGGCTCGAAGATGGAGGTGCTCGGGCAGTACATCCGCGCCGTGCGCGACGCGGGATACGACGTACTGCCGCCAGACATCAACGAATCGAAGGAGGATTTCACCGTCATCGGCGAGGTCATCAGGCTCGGGCTCTCGGCAATCGGCAAGGTCGGAGACGCGGCCGTCGCGAACATCATAGAGAACAGGACGAAGGGCGGAAAGTTCGCGTCGCTGTGGGACTTCCTGTCGCGCATAGACACGCGGCAGGTGAACCGCGGCGTTGTCGAAAACCTCATAAAGTCCGGAGCCTTCGACAGCCTCGACCCGAACCGCGCGAAGCTGCTCAACGCGTTGCCCCAGCTCACGGAGCTCGCCGCGCGCAAAGCGCAGAACACAAACCAGGCCTCGCTCTTCGGCGACGACGAGGAGGACTTCTTCACGCCCGAGATGGAGGAGGTTCCCGATTTCAGCGAGCGGCAGAAGCTCGACCTCGAGAAGGAGAGCATGGGGCTCTACATATCGGGCCACCCGTTCGACCAGTACGAGCCGTCGGTAGAGCCGTACATCACCTGTCCCGTCGGCGACCTGCCGAACTGGCGCTCGCACCAGCCCGCCGTCACCGCTGGGCTGCTGACCAACTTCACGGAGAAATTCAGCAAGGCCGGCAACCCGTTCGGCACCGCGGTCATCGAGGACAACAGAGGCACGGTCGACATGCTCATATTCGGCAAGCGCTGGCCGCTCTACAAGCACACGCTACAGAAGGGCGCGCTCTATTTCGTGAAGGGGCAGCCGAAGGACGACCGCGGCGTCTCGCTGATGGTCGACGACATATATTCCGAGGAAGAGTACAAAGAGAAGCTCGAGCGGCGCGCCGTGATAACAGTCGAAAGCGACGGCCTCGGCGACAAATTCTACGACGGGCTCTTCTCGATACTGCGCGCGCACCCGGGCAGGTGCGAGCTGATAATCAAGCTGCACGGTTCGGCGGAGACTTCCGTCTCGCTGATAAGGAACATAAAGGTAGACGTTACGGACGAGCTCAGAAAAGAGCTCGAAGACTACTCGAACGGGCTTGTGAGCTGCCTTTAGGAAAGAGGGAGAACAATGACGAACAGCGGCGAAAACGGAGGAGCCGGAGACTACATCGCCATCAAGGCGCTTGAAAGCGGCGTCACCGTGACCGGAGTCACGCGCGGCGCGGAGAACAGATTTCTTCACACGGAGAAGCTCGAGGAGGGCGAAGTGTGGATCGCCCAGTTCACGGAGCACATCTCCGCGATGAAGATACGCGGCCACGCAAAGGTGCTGACCGCATACGGCGAGATTGAAAGCGGAAAACAGGAGAAATAGGAGAAAGCACAGAGGTATAGTAAAGGTATGGAAAGAATCAAACGCAACGTAAAGATAGTATGCACCATCGGCCCGGCCTGCTGGGACTACGACAAGCTCTTCGCGCTCGCGAAGGCGGGAATGAACGTCGCGCGGCTCAACTTCAGCCACGGCGACTACGAATCGCATCTGCGGACGCTCAAGAACGTCCGCGCGGTCGAGCAGGAGCTCCAGACGCCGATTGCCGTGCTGCTCGACACGAAGGGGCCGGAGATACGCACAGGAGAGCTGCCGGGTCACGGCAAGGTTACGGTGAAGTCCGACGGCGAATTCACGCTCTTCTTCGAGAAAAAAGAGGGGGACGAGCACGGAGTCTACATCGACTACCCGAAGCTCGCGAACGAGGTCAAGAAGGGCCAGAACATATTCATAGACGACGGCGCGATACATCTCGAGGTCGTCAAGACCTCGCCCGAGGAGATAAAGTGCCGCGTCATAGTCGGCGGCGAGCTAGGCGAGCACAAGGGCGTCAACGTCCCCGGAGCCGACCTGTCGGTGCCCACGCTGACGGAGAAGGATATAGCCGACCTCAAATGGGGCGCGGAGAACAACGTCGACTACGTCGCGGTCTCCTTCGTGCGCAGCAAGGAGGACATCATAGAGGTGCGCCGCGTCCTCGAAGCCGCGGGCGCGTCGGCGAAGATAATCGCGAAGATGGAGACGCGCCAGTCCGTCGACAACCTCGACGCGATACTCGAGGTTGTCGACGGCATGATGGTCGCGCGCGGCGACCTCGGAGTGGAGATGCGCACCGAGGACGTGCCGATGATACAGAAGGAGATAATCGAGCGCTGCCGTATGCAGGGCAAGCCCGTCATAGTGGCGACGCAGATGCTCGACTCGATGATACGCAACCCGCGCCCGACGCGCGCGGAGTCGAGCGACGTCGCGAACGCCGTCATCGACGGCGCGGACGCAGTCATGCTCTCTGGCGAGACCGCGGGCGGAAAATATCCCGTCGAGTCCGTCGAGACGATGAACAGGATAATAGTGCGGACGGAGCAGGACGTCGCGCTCTGGTGCCGCAAGCCGCGCTCGCTCCCCGCGGTCTGCGAGACGGCGGACGCCGTGAGCCACGCGGCGCGCGACGTGGCGAAGGAGGTTGCGGCCGCGGCGATAGTGCCTCTCACCTCGAGCGGCATGACGGCGCGCATGGTCAGCAAATACCGCCCGACCTGCCCGATAATAGCAATGACGCCGTCGCTCTCGACGTGGCGGCAGCTCTCGCTCGTATGGGGCGTAATGCCGTGCATCTGCCCGATTACGCACCAGCTCGAGGAATCTCTGAAAAACGCCATCTCGCTGATAAAGCGCGAGTCGCTCGTCGCGAACGGCGACAACGTCGTCATAATGTCCGGAATGCCGCTCGGCGAGCCCGGCAGCACGAACATGATAAACGTCATCCGCATAGCGAACGTCATAGCGCGCGGCCTCTCGCTTGTGCGCCGCCGCGTCACGGGCGTCGCATGCAAGGCTTCGTCTCCTCAGGAGGCCTTGAAGAAAATTTCCGAAGACAAGATACTCGTCATAAAAAAGAGCGAGAAGGAATACGTCCCGGCCTTAGAGAAGGCCGCGGCGGTCGTCACCGAGGAGGGCGGCCTCACCTCGCACGCGGGCGTCATATCGCTTGACCGCGGCATCCCTTGCATCACGGACGCGGCGGGCATCATGGACAAGATAGAAGACGGAATGACCCTCACGATAGACGGGGTCCACGGCGTCGTCTACGCCGGAAAAGCCGACTGATGGCGCTGATCGGCGCGCACATGTCCGTCGCGGGCGGGCTCGACAAGGCGTTCGAACGCGCGGACGCGCTCGGCTGTGAGTCGATGCAGATATTCACGCGCAGCCAGCGGCAGTGGCAGGCGCGCCCGGTCTCTCTGCAGGAGGCGGAGGGCTTTTACCGCGCGTGGCAGCGCTCGAACGTAAAGGCAGTCGTCTCGCACGCCTCGTACCTCATCAACATAGCCTCGCCCGACGCGGCGGTGCGCGCGAAAAGCGCCGCCGCGCTGCGCGAGGAGGTCGAGCGCTGCCGCCACCTGAACATCGACGACATAGTGCTGCACCCGGGCTTCGCGATGGACGCGGGCATTGACGCCGCGACGGCGAACATCGCGGAGACGCTGCTGCGCCTCTTCGACGCGACGCAGGAATACAAGACGCGCATACTGCTCGAAACGATGGCGGGGCAGGGCACCTGCGTCGGCGGGGACTTCGCGCACTTCACGGAGATTCTCGACAAAGCAAACTGGCACCCGCGCATCGGCCTCTGCATAGACACCTGCCACGTCTTCGCCGCGGGTTACGACCTGCGCTCGTCGGACGCATACGAGCGGCTCGTCGCGGCGGCGGACAAGCACGTCGGCCTTTCGCGCGTGCGCTGCTGGCACCTCAACGACAGCAAGGCCGCGAGGGGGACGCACCTCGACCGCCACGCGCATCTCGGCGAGGGCGAGATCGGGCTTCATCCCTTCGCGCTGCTGATGAACGACGAACGCTTCGAAGAGACGCCGACGATACTCGAGACGCCGAAGGAGGGCGTCGGAGACGAAGGCAACCTCTCATTTCTGCGGAAGGTGCGCGGACAGTAGCGCCGCGCGCCGCCGCGCCTTCTTTTTTGTTCCGCTTCGCGCCGCTCTTGCGCTATAATAGCTGAAAGATACTCGCGAGAGGGGTGCGCCGTTGGCTTTCTTCAACCTGCGCTGGCAGGACTTCCTGGACATACTCATAGTCGCTTTCCTCATATACAGAATCCTGCTTCTGCTCGTCGGCACGCGGGCGATGCAGCTTATCCGCGGCCTTCTGATAATCGGCCTTATCGGCGCGGCGGCGAACCTGCTCGACCTTCGCAGCCTCTCAAACATCATGGGCCGCATGATCGGCGCCCTCATCATCATCATACCGATACTGTTCCAGCCGGAGCTGCGCCGTATGCTCGAAGAGCTCGGCAAGGGCCATCTATGGAAGGTCGGCAGCAGCACGCAGGAGATAGACCAGCGCGCGGAGCAGCTCACGAAGGCCCTGCTCTACTGCCAGTCGCAGCGCATCGGCGCGCTCGTCGTGCTCCAGCGCGACACGAGCCTCAAGGACGTGTGGCGCACCGCCGTTTTGCTCAACGCGGACATAACCGAAGAGCTGCTGATTTCGATATTCTGGCCCGGCACGCCGCTGCACGACGGCGCGGTCGTCATCGACCAGCGCGAGATAGTCGCGGCGGGCTGCTATCTGCCGCTTACGGAGAAGACCGACATCTCGCGCTGGTACGGCACGCGCCACCGCGCGGCGCTTGGCGTCACGGAGATGTCCGACTCGATAGCAATAGTCGTCTCCGAGGAGCGCGGCGAGATAAAGGCCGCAGTCTCGGGCCATTTCTCGCGCCCGCTCAACGAGGCGCAGGTGCGCAAGATGTGCAGCCACTACTTCAGCCACGAGGCGAAGGAGACGAATTTCATGGACCGTCTGCGCGACGAGCTCCAGCAGCAGTGGGCCGGAGGCGATAAGAATGTCTAAGGATACGAAAAGGCTCATCATAGCGAAGCTGCTGTGGCTGCGCGAGTCCGCGGCGAAGCTCGGCGCGAAATTCAACTACAAGGGCGGCAACTTCCTCCAGTCGAAGATGTTTTTGGGCGGCGTCTCGCTCTGCATCTCGCTGCTGCTTTGGTCGCTCGTCGCGCTCGACAACAACGCGGAGTCAGCGCGCACGATGCGCGACGAAATAGAATACAGGAACCTCGGCGCGGGGTACTCGGTCAACGCGCCGGTCAAAGAGGTCGAAATAAAGCTCGAGGGTAAAATCAACGAGCTCTCCGGCATTGAGCCCTCAGACATAGTGTCCGAGGTGGACCTTGCGAATCTCAGGACGGGACGCTACACCCTGCCCGTGCGCTTCGAGGCCCCGACCTTCGCGCGCGTCCGCAGCTGGCAGCCCGCGCTCGTAGAAGTCGAGATATACCGCAACGTCGAGCGCCGAGTCGAGATAACGGCGGAGACGACAGGCGAAGCGCCCGACGGCAAGGTCGTCTCGTCGATAGTAGTCAGCCCGGACCACGCGGTCGTCAGCGGGCCGGAGACCGACGTGCTCTCCGTTCAGGGACTCGAGGTGCGCGTAAACCTCGACCATCTTATGGAGAGCGGCAAGGTCAAGGTCCCGGTTATGATAAAGGATTCATCGTCCTCCGAGGAACCGGCGCCGCGTCACAGGCGCGTCTCCGTCTCGCCGCAGGAGGCCGAAGTCGCAGTCACGTTTGAGGACGAAATCGTCGGCGAGCGCATACCGGTCAAGGTCTCCGTCACAGGCGAGCCGCACGCGGGGCTACAGGTCGAGTCCGTGAAGGTCATCCCGGACAGCGTCTCGATACGCGGCAGCGCCGCCGCCGTCCGCAGCATCGACTCTCTCGTGCTCGCGCCGGTCGACATAACGGGGCTCGAGCAGGACATACAGCTCATGATACCGATGGAGCCGACGCAACTCCCGCCGGGCGTTGAGATAACGGGGACGGACCGCGCTCGCGTCGAGATACATCTCTCCAAGAAAATGAGCGTGAAGACCTTCCAGAACGTCCCGCTGATGATAGCGGGGAACACGGCGTCGAAGGAATGGCGCTTCTCGCCGCCCTCCGTCAGCCTCACGATAGAGGGGCCGGAGACGGCGGTCGAGGCGCTCGAAGGACAGCATCCGCCCTGCGAGCTCTACGTCGACGTATCGAACATAGTTTCGCAGCACTCCGAGCTCCCGGTGCTCGTGCGCGGCCTGAGGCCGGGATTCCAGGTCGTCAGGACGGAGCCGGAGCAGGTCTCTGTGACTTCTGTGGAATAGAATAAACAACGGATAGAATATAAATTTTGCTCTGCGAGGTGGCCCTTTTGAACGAAGCGAAAGGAAAGAAAAGGCAGTTCTTTGGTACCGACGGAGTGCGCGACATCGCGAACCAGGGCATGATGACGCCCGACGCCGCGATGCGCCTCGGCTCCGCATACGCCGTATTCCTCATGGAAAACGGCGTCGAGCGCCCCAAAATAGCGGTCGGGCGCGACACCAGACTCTCCGGCGAAATGCTCCAGTCCGCGCTCATGGCCGGCATAGCTTCGTCCGGCGGCGACGCGGTAGACCTCGGCGTCATACCGACGCCCGGCGTCAGCAGCGCGGCCCTGCGCGGGCCGTTCAGCGGCGGCGCGGTCGTCAGCGCTTCGCACAACCCGGCGGAGTACAACGGGATAAAGTTTCTCGACGGCGACGGCTTCAAGCTCACCGACGACGACGAAGCCGGCATCGAGGAAATATTCCTCGACGACGAACGCCGCCGCCGCGCCGCGCCCGAACGTATCGGCACGGTGCGCGACGGCTCCGAATACCGCGCGGGGTACGTCGAGGGGCTTGGAAAGCTCTTCCGCGACATCAAAGACCGCTCGTACCCGATAGTCATAGATGCGGCGAACGGCGCGGCCTCGTCCTACGTCGGCCCGCTCTTCTCAGAATGGAGCGGCGGCGTCACCTTCATGGCGAACGACCCCGACGGCACGAACATCAACAAAAACGTCGGCGTCACGCACATAGAGACGCTCGCGGCGAAGGTGTGCGAGACCGGCGCGGCGCTCGGCATCGCCTACGACGGCGACACGGACCGCGTACTGATGTGCGACGGCAGAGGACGCGTCCTCGACGGCGACATAATGCTCTGGGTCATCGGCCGCTGGCTCGCCTCGCGCGGAGAGCTCGGCGCGGGCGTCGTCGCCACCGTCATGTCCAACATGGTGCTCGAGGACCTGCTCGCGCAGGAGGGCATAAAGGTATTCCGCTGCCCCGTAGGCGACCGCTACGTCCTCGACACGATGAAGCGCGAGGGCGCGCGCATCGGCGGCGAGCAGTCGGGCCACATCATAGCGCTCGACTACGCGAACACCGGCGACGGCCTCTGCTCCGGAATTCTGTTCCTAAAGGCCGTCGGCGAGCTCGGCGAGGACGTTTCGACGCTCGTCGACCGCTTCGACCGCTATCCGCAGGTGCTGCGCAACATGAAGGTCAAGGACAAGAACGCCGTAATGTCGAGCCCGCTCGTCGACGCCGCGGCGAAGGAGGCGGAACGGCTGCTCGCGGGCAAGGGCCGCATGCTTCTGCGTCCCTCTGGCACGGAGCCGCTCATCAGGATATTTGCGGAATCGCGCGACGCGGAGCTCATGAACCGCGCCGCGGACATAATGGAAGAGGCGATAGGAAAGGTTGTGAACGCACAGTGAGCGCGGCAGCGGAATATAAAAAGATAAGGACGGCGGTATTTCCAGTCGCGGGCCTAGGGACGCGCTTCCTCCCGGCGACGAAGGACATCCCAAAGGAGATGATGCCGCTCATCGACCGCCCGCTCATCCACCACGGCGTAGACGAGGCGGTAGCCTCCGGTTGCTCGCGCGTCGTGTTCGTGACGGGGCAGGGCAAGGAGAGCATCTGCCGCTACTTCGAGCCGTCGTTCGAGCTCACGGCGCTGCTGCGCGAGCGCGGCAAGGCGGAGCTCGCCGACGCCGTCGATTCGATATACAGGCTCGCGGATTTCCATTACGCCTACCAGGCGAAGCCGCTCGGCCTCGGCCACGCGGTGCTCTGCGCAGAGGAATTCTGCCGCGACGAATATTTCGGCCTGCTGCTGCCCGACGACGTAATGATCGCCGAGCCTACGGCGCTGTCGCAGCTTGAGGCCGTCCGCGAAAAATACGACGGCTCCGTGCTCTGCCTCGAAGAGGTCGCGCCCGAGGACGTTTCGCGCTACGGCATAGTCGACGCCGAGGAGATAGAGCCCGGCGTCTACCGCGTCCGCGGCCTTGTCGAAAAGCCGAAGCGCGAGGAAGCCCCGTCGCGCCTCGCAATCATGGGCCGCTACCTGCTCTCGCCGAAAATCTTCAAGCATCTGAAGAACCTCAAGCGCGGCGCGGGCGGCGAGTACCAGCTCACCGACGCGATAGCCTCGCTGCTCGAGGAAGAGCCGGTCTACGCGACGATATACAAGGGCCAGCGACTCGACTGCGGCGTAAAAGAGGGCTGGATTGAGGCGACCGTCGTCAAGGCTCTCGAGGACGAAAAGCTGCGCGAGATAGTGCTCAAAGCAGTGGAGGATTTCAAAGCGGCGCATGGCGCGTAAAAAATAACGGAGCGCCGCGATGTTTGGGCGCTGTGTGTATAGTAATTAAACTTATAAATAAAGACAGCCATATCGTCATGCCGGGCTTGACCCGGCATCCAGCGGCTCTAAATCACGTACGCCACGGTATTTAACGTCGCTGGATTCCGCGTCAAGCGCGGAATGACAAAATAAGCTGTTGTTTCGCTTCAAAAGTTTAACGACTATAAAACTATAAAAGACGGCGAAGCCATCGAGGCGCGCCGTCTTTTTTGTCTTTGCCGAAAAAATGCCGCGGGGGCGAATTTGTCCCGCACGGCGTAGATTTATGACCTTTCTCTGAAATACGCTTCCTACATTCCGCTCTGTATCTCTTCGGTAAACGGATAGTAGATTCGCAGCTCCGTGATGCCGCGCAGTGAATTGTCGTTCCTGCCCGCGGATTTGTGCAGCCGTTCCCAGCCGCCGTTCCCGTAGCGCGCGAGGACCATCGACCTGCGCCCGTAAGAGGACCACATATCCCACAGCTGTTCGCCGCCCGCGGGGCCGGAGACGAGTCCGTGCTTGAAGAGCGGCGGAGTGCCGCCGAGCTTCGATTTCCCGTCCGCGGGGCCGACGACGAGCCACTGCGTCATGGACCATACGCCCTGCATCTCCTTCGAGGCGAGCGCGTGGTCCCACGGCACTATCTGAAATCCGCCGGTCGTTCCGCGCGGCGTCGTGCTCACGTCGATGACGCCGCTGTGGTTCGCGCGTATCGCGCCGACGCGCTGGAAGAGCGTCCCCTCGAAACGTCCCGTGCCTCCGAGCGCCACGAGGACGCGTCCCAAAATTTTATAGCCGTCCGAATACCAGGCGACGACCCTGCCGCCGGGGCGGTTCTCTATATCGACCATGTAGGGCAGCGACGGGTCCTCGAATACCTCGATCACAAGAGTGTCGCCCGCTTTTGGCAGGTTGTCCGCCGCGAGCGGCGCGGTCGAGCCGTCCGTGCCGCGCACGGAAACGCGCGAGCCGACAGCGGGAGCCCACGCGCCGAAGACGCTTTCGCCGGCTTTGGCGTCGAGCACTATCGAAGCGCCGGGGCCCGCCGCGGGCGCAATCGTCTCCTTCGGGATGATGCTGAGTGTGCGCCCCCTGCCCTTTTCGACGGAGACGAGCATGTGCACCGCGTTGACCGCGGAGGCGCAGACGGAGCCGGGCTCGCCCCACGCGCTTGCAGTGTAGCTCGGGTAACGCGTTTTGGTCGGGAGGGCAGCGACAGACGCGACGGAGAAGGTTTTGCCGTTCGCCGCCGTCACAGTGACTTCCGCGCCCTTCTGCATCGGTATGTCGATTTCAAAAATTTTCTTCGCTTCGGCCTCCGCGGCGTCCGCGCAGAAAAGCGCCGCGCAGGCGAGAAGCGCCGCGAACGCGAAGCCGAACGATTTTTTCAGTTTTCGCAGATTCAATGCAACCGCCTTCTTTTATAAGATAATGAAATTTTTAAAATCCCACGGGCGAAGGGAAGAACCATATCGCCCAGACGTTTCCGAGAAAATGGAAGAGCGCCGGAGGCAGCAGGCTGTCGTGCCTGTACTTGAGCCAGCCCATGACGAGCCCGGGGAAGAACGTGCAGAGCGAAATCCAGTAGGGCGCGGCGAAGAGATGCACCGGCGCGAATATCAGATTCACGGCGACGATCGCCGCGTATGGGCCGAGTCTCCTCGCGAACACCGGCTGGAGCCATCCGCGGAAGAAGGTCTCCTCGATGACCGCCGCCGCGAGCCCCGAAGCCGCGAGTTCGAGCACGGCGCGCAGCCCGCGCCGCCTCGGCAGCTCCTCCCACGGCCACGCGAGCGCGACGACAGTCAGCACTGCGAGCACCGCGGCGGTCACGGCGAGCGTCTCGGCGACGGCACGCCTGTCCGCGCTCCACCGGAGGCCATAAAGTTCGGGGTCTTCCCTTCTGTACCAACACCAGAGGTAAGGCCAGTACAAGAGAAGGACCCCGATGCAAAAGGCTGCTATTGAGCCCATGCCGATGGAGCTATATCTTCAGGCAGTCGGAGCACAGGCCGTAGAAGAATATCTCCGTGTGTTCAATCTGGGCGATATTGTCGCGCACTGTCGACGCCGACCTGAAAATCTCGTCCTCGTTGACCGGGATGTCGAAGAGCTTGCCGCACTTACGGCAGAGGAAATGTCCGTGCGTCTCCGTCGTTGGGTCAAAATAGACTCTCTTGTCGTCTATGCTGAGGATTTTGATAAGGCCGGCCTCGGCGAGAAGCTGGGCCGTGCTGTAAAGCGTCGCGACGGACATCGTCGCGTACTCCGAAGAAAGCTCCCTGTAAAGCGTCTCGGCCGAAGGATGGTCCTTGCGCCCCTCAAGCTTCTGAAGGATGGCGATGCGCTGGGCCGTTATCTTCGCGCCTCTCTCCCTAAGTACCGCTATCCCGTCATCTACAGTCCACATAGATAAACTCCCCCAATAAGACTTTAAATGATTTTAATTATTATAAATCACGGCGCGGCGTTTGTGTCAACTCGCGGAGATAAAAATGTATTTTTTTTAAAAACTGAGGAGATGCGGACTGCGCGGGCGCTATTCCGCGCGCGGTCGGGGAAAAATGATTTTCAGACTTGCGGATTTACTCGATTTAACGTTATAATGACCGTTGCACATAATGGGGTGTAGCCAAGCGGCCTAAGGCAGCGGACTTTGACTCCGCCATCGATGGTTCGAGTCCATCCACCCCAGCCATTTTTTTGAAGCCGCAATATCTGGGGCGTTTCTGAAAGGGGCAGGAATCGTGAATCAGCCTGAAAAATCGTGCGGGGTGCTCCTGCTGGCCGCGGGCAAAGGCACGCGAATGCGCAGCAAAACTCCCAAGGTCCTTCATCTTATGTTGGAAGAACCGATTCTTTATTATCCCCTGAGGGCCTCTCTCGACGCCGGGTTCGAACATACGGCCGTAGTGGTCGGCTATGAAGGCGAAGCGGTCGAGCACTGGGTCAAAGAAAACTTCCCCGACTCTTCTATAATCTGGCAGCGCGAACAGCGTGGCACAGGTCACGCAGCGAAGCTGGCCCAGGAATGGTGGAGCGCCTACGAGAACGTGATAGTGCTCGCAGGCGACGCGCCGCTGATAACCTCCGAGACTCTCAAATATTTGGCTGAACGGCACATTTTAGGCGGCAGCGACTGCAGCTTCCTAAGCTTTGTGCTGGACGACCCGACGGGATACGGGCGCGTGATACGCGACGGCGATAAGGTCCGCGTGGTTGAGCACAAAGACGCGACCGAATCAGAACGCGCCGTGCGCGAGGTCAACAGCGGCATGTACATATTCCGTACGGAGGCGCTCGCCTCCGTCATCGACGATTTGTCCTGCAAAAACGCTCAAGGCGAATATTATCTGCCCGACGCGCTTGCGCTCATCGCCGCGCGCGGCGGCAAGGTCGAGGCGGTACTCGCCGGAGACTCGGAACAGTTCCTCGGCATCAACGACCAGATACAGCTCGCGAACGCGTCGCGCATAATGCGCGACAGGATCGTATTCTCTCTTATGAGAGACAACGGCCTTCACTGCATGGACCCGTCGAGCGTGTGGATAGGGCCGAAGGTAAAGGTCGGACGCGACGTTACGATACACCCATCAGTTCAGCTTTGGGGTGAGACAGTCGTAGAGGACGGCGCTTTCATCGGAAGCTTCTCCGTTCTGCGCAATTCCGTCGTCCGTGAAAACGCGAATCTGAAAGGCTCGGTGCGCCTCAACGACTCGACCATAGGGCCGCGCGCCTCAGCCGGGCCGTTCTCCTTCATGCGCGAACACGGCGAACTGCTTGAAAACGCGCACATGGGGCGTTTCGTGGAGATAAAAAAGAGCGTCGTCGGCAAAGATTCAAAGGTGCCGCATCTCTCGTACATCGGCGATACCGTGATTGGCGAGAACACTAACATAGGCGCCGGTACCATAACCTGCAACTACGACGGCGTCAAGAAGAACAGAACCAAGATCGGCAGCAACTGTCTCATCGGCAGCGACACCATGTTCGTCGCGCCGGTTGAAGTCGGTGACGAAGTCTCGACGGCTGCGGGATCGGTTATCACGAACCGTATACCGGACGGCGCCCTCGGCGTCGGCCGAGCGAGACAGTCTAATATAGAAGGCTGGAGCGAAAGGCGCAGAAAAAAGTTGACGGAAGGTAAGGTTTCGTAGCCGAAGGGCGCGGAGCTTTGTTCTTAATTTCTTAAGGAGGATAATCGATATGTCCGCAGGATTGAGAGAAGTAAAAATATTTTCTGGCAGCGCCGACCCACAGTTTGCGGAGAACATCTGCATGAATCTCGGCGTGCCGCTTTCGGCGTCGAAGCTTTTCCGTTTCTCGGACGGAGAGATCGGCGTTTCCATAGAAGAAAGCGTGCGCGGTGCGGACGTATATGTCGTTCAGCCGACCTGCGAGCCGGCCAACGAGCACCTTTTCGAACTTCTGATAATCGTCGACGCGCTCAAGAGGGCGTCGGCCTACCACGTTAACCTCGTCATGCCCTATTTCGGCTACGCGCGCCAGGACAGAAAGACGCGCTCGCGCGAGCCTATCACGGCGAAGCTCGTCGCGAATCTTCTTGAGAAGGCCGGAGCCGACCGCGTGATTTCCGCCGACCTTCACGCCGGACAGATACAGGGCTTCTTCGACATCCCCGTCGACCACCTCACCGGCATTCCGCTTCTTGCCTCCTACTTCCGCAGGACGCTCTCGGCAGAGATGGAGCAGGGGCTCGTCACCGTCGTTTCGCCGGACATCGGCGGCGTCGTCCGCGCGCGCAAATTCGCGGGACAGATGAACAACGCCGACCTCGCCATCGTCGACAAGCGCCGCTCGCATGAAGTTGCTAACCAGTGCGAGGTCATGGAGATAATAGGAAACATCGAAGGCAAGACCTGCGTCCTCGTCGACGACATCATCGACACGGCGGGAACGATAGTCAAGGCCGCCGAGGCCCTCAAAGAGAGAGGCGCGAAGGAAGTCTACGCCTGCGCGACGCACGGCGTCCTCTCCGGCCCCGCCATCGACAGGCTGCGCGACTCCGTCATCAAGGAAGTCGTCCTCACCGACACGATTCCGCTCAAGGAGCACAAGAAGATCGACAAGATCCGCCAGCTCCCCATCGCGCCGCTCTTCGCGGAAGCGCTGAGAAGAATCCACTCCGAGCATTCGGTAAGCATTTTGTTCCGTTAATCAACGGAAGAAATCTTTCATAAAAGTTTTAAAACCATTGAGGAGGAAACACCATGGCATCAAAGCATCAGACTGTAAAACTCGAATTCGCGAAGAGAGAGGGGACGGGCAAAGGCACCTGCCGCAAGCTCCGCTCCAAGGATCAGCTTCCCGTCGTCCTTTACGGTCCCGAATATAAGAACGGACTCGCCGGCGTCATCTCCGCGAGAGCCGTAGCGCCCGTGGCGAACAGCGCCCACAGAGAGACGACGCTCATCGAGCTCGACTTCGCCGACGGCGGCAGCGCGACCGCCCTTATCCGCGACGTACAGCGCCACCCGCTCACCCGCCGCGTAATCCACATCGACTTCTATCAGGTCCTCAAGGGACACATGATCAAGGTCGAGGTTCCTATCCGCGTCATCAACGAAGAGCTCTGCAAGGGCATCAAGGACGACGGCGGAGTCCTCGTCTACGGCGAGCGCGCCATCCTCGTCGAGGTCCAGCCGAGCGACATCCCCGAGGAAATCGTATTCGACGCCCAGGCCCTTGAGGTCGGCTCCGAAGTATTCGTCAAAGACCTCGCCCTTCCCGAGGGCGTAACCGCCGTCACCGACGCCGACCTGCTCGTCCTCCACGTCGAGCAGCCGAAGGAAGAGGCTGAGGCGGCTCCGGCTGAGACCGAGGAGAACACCGAAGTCGAAGTCGTGGCGAAGGGGAAGGCCGCGAAGGAAGAATAACCCAGACCTCTTCCGTTCGACCGTTTTCTGCGGCCCGGCTGCGCCCGTCCTGCGCGGCGGAAGTTTGCGCCGCGGGGGAGATTTCTTCCCCCGCGCGGAAATTCCGGCGCGCGCCCTCGCTTCGAGGGGCGGAGGCCGGGCCGCGGTTTTTTTGCGGATTCGCGGAAAATCCGACAATTTATAGAAAGACCTGTCATATATGAAACTGATAGTCGGCCTGGGCAATCCGGGCTATCAATACGTATGGACGAGACATAACTCCGGCTGGATAATTGTCGACTCCTTCGTCGCGCGTCTCGGCCTCGGCGAACCGCAGATAAAGTTCCGCGGCGCGTACTGGGGGCCCGCGATATGCTGCGGCGAGCGCGTCGGCTTTCTCGAGCCGCACACGTACATGAACCTCAGCGGGCTTTCCGTCGGCGAGGCCGCGCGCTACCAGAATCTCGAGCCTTCGGACATACTCGTGGTCTCCGACGACGTGGCGCTGCCGTTCGGGCGCATCCGTATGCGCAAGAGCGGCTCCGCGGGCGGCCAGAACGGACTGAAATCGGTCCTCGGCGCGCTCGGCACGCTCGACGTGCCGCGCCTGCGCATCGGCGTCGGCTCTCCCGACGTGAAGATGGACCTCGCCGACTGGGTGCTCGCAAAGATACCCCAGGACCAGCGCCGCGAATGGGGCAAAATCGAGGACGCCGCGTGGGAGGCGCTGAACCTCTGGCTCACTGAGGGAATCGACGCCGCGATGACGAAGGCCAACGGTTTCAGACTAAATGCCGGAGAATAAGTCTCTTTACGCAGGAAGCTCGCTCGCCGTTCTCGACGACGGCCTCTGGTACAGAAACAAGGGCGTCCACCTCGCGTCGAAGGGCGCGATGCGCCCTTGGGTCTGCCGCGATATAGACTTCCCTCTACTCGCGCTCCTTCCCGACGCGCGCCAGGTGCGCGACTTCGCCGCCGACGCGGACGAGCTCGGAGTGCTCGGGCGCGTCAAGGTGCTGCCCGAGCTGCCTATGTCCGAGGACGAAACGCGCGGCGACGCGCAGAAGATGGCGCGCGGCGACGTGCTCGAAGATTTCAAGTACCGCGGCGGCGTCCTCGCCGCGACCCCGGCCTCGCTCATGTCTCCTTTTTCGACCGGAGGCGATTTCCGCGAGCTCGAGGTGGGGAAGGAGGCGGGGCGCGACCGCCTCGCAGACTGGCTCGCGCAGAAGGGCTACGAACGCGGCGACCTCGTCTGGACGCCGGGGCAGTTCGCCGTGCGCGGCAGCATCGTCGATATATTCAGCCCCTCCGACATGTATCCGATCCGCGTCGAGTTCTTCGACGACGAGGTCGAGGATATACGCTACTACGTCCCCGACACGCAGAAAAGCCTCAAAAATATAAAAAAATGCTCGATACAGAGCCTAGTCGCCAAGAGCGACAACGTGCTCGAAAACTACTTCCCGAAGGATATGCGCGTGCTCTTCTTCGACCCGCACGGCCTCGACATGACGGCGGAGAACTCCGTATGGCTCTGGAACAACCTCGACCGCGACAGGAAGGACGCCGTGCCGTGGGAGCGCTGGGAAAAGATATGCGCCGCGCTCGCGGCCTACCGGCGGCTCCGCATCCTGCCGGACGTGAAAAACTGCGCCGCGCGCATGAGCGTTTCGCAGTTTCCGAACTTCCGCGGCAAGCTGCGCGAGGTTGAGAGCTACTGCCTTTCGCTGATAAACGACGGATATAAGATAAAGGTTTTTTCCGAGACGGAGCGCAATCTGCAATGGGCCGCCGTCAACGGCTTCGAGCAGAAGCGCGGCGTGCTCAGCGAGGGCTTCATAGATTCCGAGTCGCGCACGGCTGTAATCACCGACCTTGAATTATCCGGCATCACAGTCGCGCGCCGCCGCATCGAGAACCACGCGCCCGCCGACTGGGGCGCGGGGCTCATGCCCGGGCAGTGGGTCGTTCACGACGATTACGGCGTCGCGCGCTACTTAGGCGCTGAGCAGGTGAAGACCTCCGACGGCGAGCAGGAGTACCTAGTGCTGCAGTTCGCCGAGGAACGCCGCCTGCTCATCCCTGTCATGCAGTTCCACAAGATTTCGCCGTGGTCGCCATTGCCCGGGCAGGAGCCGGCGGCGGACAGGCTCAAGGGCTCGCTCTGGAAAAAATCGGCGGCGAAGGCGCGCGAGATGGCGGAGCGCGTCGCCGCGGAGCTGATAAAAATTTACGCGGAGCGCGAGGTCAGCAAGGGCTTCGCTTTCCCGGAGAACCGCGAGATGATGCGCGAGCTTGAGGAAAGCTTCCCGTACAAAGAGACGGCGGACCAGCTCCGCGCCATCGAAGAGGTCGAGGATGACATGGAGCGGCCCGTGCCGATGGACCGCCTCGTCGTCGGCGACGTAGGCTTCGGAAAAACCGAGGTCGCGATACGCGCGGCGGGCAAGGCGGCCTTCGCGGGCAAGCAGACCGCCATAATGGTGCCGACGACGCTGCTCGCGCAGCAGCACTTTGAATCCTTCTCCGCGCGCTTTGCCGAAACCGGCGTACGCGTCGAGACAGTCTCGCGCTTCGTCACGCCCGCGCGCCAGAGGAAGATACTGGCTGACCTAGCCGACGGCAAGGTAGACATAATCATCGGGACACACAGGCTGCTTGCTGACGACGTAAAGTTCAAGGACCTCGGCCTCGTGATAGTCGACGAGGAACACCGCTTCGGCGTCATGCACAAGGACCACATGAAGAAAGCGTTTCCCGGCGTCGACATGCTCATGCTCTCGGCGACGCCGATACCGCGCTCGCTCTCGCTCTCTATGAGCGGCCTGCGCGACATGTCCGTGCTCCAGACGCCGCCGCAGCGCCGGCTTCCCGTCATCACCGTCGTCCGCCCCTTCTCCGAGGAGCTTCTGAAAAACGCCGTGCTCCGCGAGAAGAACCGCGGCGGTCAGATATTCTTCGTACACAACAGAATAAGCGACATAGAGGAGCGCGCCGTGATGCTAAAGCGCCTCTTCCCGAAGCTGAAGATAACCGTCGCGCACAGCAAAACGCCAGAAGCCGCGCTCGAAAAGATAATGTCCGAGTTCGCTGCGGGCGTGACGGACATCCTCGTCTGCACGACGATAGTCGAAAGCGGCCTCGACATACCCGCCGCGAACACGCTCATCGTCGACGATGCGCAGGAGCTCGGCCTCGCGCAGATGTACCAGCTGCGCGGGCGCGTCGGACGGCGCGAGGACCAGGCCTACGCCTTCCTCTTCTATCCGAACGACGTGCATATCTCCGTCGAGTCGAGCGAGCGCCTCGAAGCTATAGCGGAGCTCGACGAACTAGGCGCGGGCTATCAGCTCGCGCAGCGAGACCTGCAGATACGCGGCGGCGGAGACCTCGTCGGAATCTCTCAGCACGGCAACTCCACGAAAATCGGCTACCAGCGCTACTGCGATCTGCTCGCGGAGGAGATTGCGAAGATAAAGGGAACCTACAGGCCGCAGATAGAGCTCGAGGTCGGCTTCCCCGTCTCGATACCGGCGAGCTACCTTCCGCAGGAGAACCTGCGCGTCACGCTCTACCGCAGAATGCTCAAGGCCGAGTCCGACGGCGAGGTTCGCGCGCTGCGCGAGGAGACCGCCGACCGTTTCGGCAAGCTGCCGCCCGAGGTGGAGTTCCTCTTCGACGCGGCTGCGGTTCGTAACGCGGCATACAGGTACGGAATCACGAAGGTCCTCGCGGGCCGCTACGAGCTGATAGTATTCTGCACGCCGGACGAAAATTGGGAGAAGCTCGCGCTTCCGCAGCGCTGGCGCAAGCGCGCCGACGGCCTCATCGGCCCGGGCGGCTTCGCCGGGATGCGCGAAATGGCGCAAATGCTGTGCCGCAGGGACGCAGCCGCGCAATAAATGATAAAATATAGCGGAATTGGGGGAATGTGCGTGACGCAGAACGAAACCGCGATGGCGGAAAAATTTGTGAAGCTGGTTAACGTTATGAAAAAGCTCCGCGAGCCCGACGGCTGCCCGTGGGACAGGGAGCAGACCTACATGTCGCTGCGGCGCTACATAGTCGAGGAAGGCTACGAGCTGATACAGGCGATAGAGGACGGCAACGTTCCGAACATGTGCGAGGAGTGCGGCGACCTCATGCTTCAGGTCGTCTTCGTCTCGTGCATGGCCGAGGAGCGCGGCGACTTCACCGTATGCGAGGTTCTCGACGGACTCACAAACAAGCTGATACGCCGCCACCCGCACGTCTTCGGCGAGGTACACGTCGATAATTCCGACGACGTGCTGAAAAACTGGGAGCAGATAAAATCCGCGGAGCGCAAGAAGAAAGAAGAAGACTCGTCCTACATGGCGGGAATCCCGCGCGGAATGCCCGCGCTGCTGCGCGCATACCGCATACAGGAGCGCGCCGCGAAGCCCGGCTTCGACTGGCCCAAGGGCGACTGCGCGCCGGTGATGGCGAAGGTCGAGGAGGAAGTTGCGGAGCTCAAGGAAGCCGCCGCGTCGGGCAACAAGGCGAAAATCGAAGAAGAGCTCGGCGACCTGCTCTTCGCTTCGGTGAACCTTTCGCGCCACCTCGGCGCGGACCCGGAGATAACGCTCCACCGCGCCTGCGAGAAATTCGCGGCGCGCTTCAGAAAAGTGGAGAAGTCCGTGGAAGAGTCGGGCCGTCCGTGGAAGGACTTCACGCTCGACGAACTTGAAGAATTCTGGCAGAAAGCGAAAAATCAATAAAACCACTGGAGGAATTGCAATGACCACAGAAGAGAAAATCAAAGACGTACTCGCCAACAAGGTTTCGCCCGCGCTTCAGATGCACGGCGGCGACTGCTCGTTCGTGAAATACGACGAGCCGACGGGGACGCTCTACGTCGCCATGCAGGGCGCATGCGGCACCTGCCCCTTCGCGCTCGAGACGCTCCGCATGACCGTCGAACAGGCGATTATCGCCGAGGTGCCCGAGGTCAAGGCCGTAGAAAGGGCGTAGGCTCCACGGAAATAATGAAAGAAACAAGCCGGGAACCGGAGACGCTCCTGTCGTCGACGGACGCCTCCGTAGTCCGGCTGCTCGCCGAACATGACGAAATACTGCGCCTCGTCGAGCAGATCTTTCCCGTAAAGGTCTACGCGCGCGGCAGCTCCCTCTCGATAAAGGGGGGCGACGGGCAGCTGGTCAAAAAAATCGAAAACCTGCTGGTTCAGTACGCGGAGCTCTCGCTGTCGGGACACAAGTTCAACAGCGCAGAGATCCGCTACGGGCTGCACAGCATAGAACGCGGCGAGACGGTCAACCTGCGCTCGCTCTACAACGACGTCGTCTGCATAAGCAACAGGGGCAAGGCGATACGCCCCTACACGAACGGACAGAAGGACTACGTCCGCGCGATACGCGAGAACGACATAACCTTCGGCATCGGCCCCGCGGGCACGGGCAAGACCTACCTCGCCGCGGCGCAAGCCGTCGCATACCTCAAGTCGGCGAAGGTGAGCCGCATAATACTCGTGCGCCCGGTCGTCGAAGCCGGAGAACGGCTCGGCTATCTTCCGGGCGACATGAACGAGAAGGTCGCGCCCTACCTCCGCCCGCTCTACGACGCTTTTTACGAGCTTCTCCCCGCGGAGAAGTTCGACCGCTACTTCGAGAAGGGCGTTATCGAGCTCGCGCCGCTCGCCTACATGCGCGGGCGCACGCTCAACGACAGCTTCATCATCCTCGACGAAGCTCAGAACACGACGCCCGAACAGATGAAGATGTTCCTGACGCGCCTTGGCTTCGGCTCGAAGGCCGTCGTCACGGGCGACATAACGCAGGTCGACCTGCCCGGCTCGAAGGAGTCCGGGCTCAAAGTCGTGCGCGATATTCTGAAAGACATCCCCGGAGTCGCCTTCATCAACCTCAGCGACGGGGACGTCGTGCGTCACGAAATAGTGCAGAGAATAGTGAGGGCGTACGAAGACTATGACAGACGGAGAAGAGAAGAAAAGCAGCCTGCTGCTGGACAGCTTTAAGGAAGTCCTCGGCAGGTTCTCATACAGGCCGGAGAACCGGCAGTACATCATATTCCGCGCCATACTGCTCTGCGTCGCGGCGCTGCTCGTCGGCTTCAACTGGTACCTCTTCGAACGCAAGGAGAACTACCAGATAGGGCTCCCGGCGCAGAAGACTTACTTCGCGCTCACGTCGGCGCGCTACGAGGACAAGGCGGCGACGCTCGAGCTGCGCCAGCGCGCGACCTCGCGCATAATCGCCGTCATGGTGCAGGACGAGAAGATAGCCTCCGAGGTGTCGCGCCGCATCGAGCTTCTGAAGGACGGGCGTCTGACGGAGCTCTTCAACGCGCCGCTGCTGAACATCTACAACAAGCAGAGCGCCGCGTCGCAGAAAGCGATAAGCGAGGCCGTCGCGTCGATAGGGCCGAAGGTGCTCAACGAATCGGCCGACCGCGAGCAGCAGACCTCGCTGATATGGAAGTACCTCAAGCAGACGGCTCTGACGCAGTCGGAGCGCAACGTCGCCTTCCAGATGCTCGACGTAATCATGAACCCGTCGCTCCAGTCCGACAGCGAGATGCTGATGAAGCTCAAGGACGACGTGGCTGCGCAGATTCCCGCCGTAATCAAAGAGATACGCCCCGGCTCCGTGCTCGTCCAGAAAGGCGAGGTCGTCACGCCGTCGACGGCGCGGCTGCTTGCCTCGCAGGGCTATCCGGACGCGGACTTCCCGTGGCGGCATCTGATATTCGTGCTCGGCGTGATAGTCGTATGGAGCTTCTGGCCCGTCTGGATATCCTCCGGCCTCAAGGAGAAGCTCTCGATGCGCGAGTGGATATACATCGCGGTCGTCCTCTCCGTCGTCTGGACGCTCGAGGTCGTCTTCGCGCGCCTCGGCGGCTACTCGATGGCTGTGCTCGGCCTCACGGGCTGGCTCTGTCTCACGATGCCGGTCTCGCTGTCCTTCCACGTGATATTCGGCGGCGGCCTGATAAGCGTCATCATAGGCTACGGGACGAACCCCGGCGTCGTATGCCTCGGCTGCATACTCGCGGGCTTCTCGGGCGGCATAGGGCGCATAATGTTCCTGAACCCGCCGAACCACCGCATCACGATATGGCGCAACCTCTTCCTGCTAGGAATAGCGCTCGGCGTCGTATCGGTCTGCGTTTACTGGGGGCTCGACCTGTACTTCGACCGCAACATAGCCTTCGGCACGGTGCTCTTCAGCGCCGTCTGGGCGACGATCGTCGTCGCGCTGCTCCCGCTGTGGGAGAACATCTTCGACGTAATCTCGCCGCTGCGCCTGCTTGAGCTGAGCCACCCGTCGCAGCCGCTCATCAAACGCCTGCAGATGGAAGCCCCCGGCACCTACAACCACGTGCTGATGGTCGGCACGCTCGCCGAAGCCGCGGCGGACAAGCTGCACATGAACGGCCTCTACGTAAAGGCCGGCGCGTACTATCACGACATCGGCAAGCTTAAGAACCCGCAGTATTTCGTCGAGAACCAGCGCCCGGGCAAGAACATCCACGACAGCCTGCCGCCCGAGCTCTCCGCGAAGGTGCTCATCTCGCACGTGAAGGACGGCCTCGACATCGCGGCGCAGACGAACCTTCCGAAGGCGCTGCGCCCCTTCATACGCGAGCACCACGGCACGACGATTCAGAAATATTTCTACGAAAAGGCCAAGGCGCTCGGCGAGGACGTGAAGGAAGAGGACTTCCGCTATCCTGGGCCGCGCCCGCAGACGCGCGAGACGGCGCTCGTGATGCTCGCCGACTCCGTTGAGGCTGCGATAAAGGCGCGCAACAAGCCCTTCGAGAGCGACGACGAGCTGTCCGCCTTTATCAGGCAGGTCATACAGAGCAAGGTGGACGCGGGGCAGATGAACGACGCGGACTTCACGCTGCGCGAGATAGCGAACATCGAGGAGGCCTTCCTCAACGTATTCCGTTCGACCTATCATTCGCGCGAGGTCAAGGACATCAACGAGATAATAAAAGAGGCGCGGCGCAAGCGCGGCGGCTCCGAAACGGCGAAGGAGGACGAAAAAAATGAAAACGACGATACACTGCGGTGATCTGCGCGGCGGGGCTGAGAACCTCTGGAACGCCGGAATGGCCGAACGCATTGAGAAGGTCATATCCGACTATATCGAAGCGGAGAAGCCTCTGCCCGAGGCGGCGCAGGAGTGCGAGATATCGCTGACCTTCGCCGGAGAGGCCCAGATGGCCGAAATCAACAAAGAATACCGCGAGACGGAGGGGCCGACCGACGTGCTCTCCTTCGCAATGTGGGAGAACGAAGAGGGCGCTTTCGAGCCGCCGGCGGACTGGGAGAGCCTTCCGCTCGGCGACATAGTCGTATGCCCCGAGGCGGTCGCGAAGAACGCCGCGGAGAACGGCAAGAGCGTCGAGAGCGAAACGGTCCTCGTCATATGCCACGGCTTCCTGCACCTCATCGGCTTCGACCACGCCGAAGAGGACGAGCGCGCCGATATGTGGGCGCGGCAGGAGCGCATGGTCAAGGAATTTTTCGGAGAATAACATGAGCGAGAAGAAGGAGAGCGCCGCTCTCCCGGCAGAGACCGCGGAGATGCTGATGGCCGAGGCCGAAAAGGCGCGGGCCAGGGCCTACGCGCCCTACTCGGGCTTTTCCGTCGGCGCGGCGCTGCTGTTCGAGGACGGGAGCGTCGTCTCCGGCTGCAACGTCGAGAACGCGAGCTACAGCCTGTCGATATGCGCGGAGCGCAACGCTATGACCACCGCCGTGGCGATGGGGCTGACGCGCCCGACGGCGGCCGCCGTCGCCGGGCCGGACGGCGTATTCTGCCCGCCCTGCGGCTCGTGCCGCCAGTTCCTCGCGGAGTTCAACGGCGCGATGCCGGTGGTTATCAAGGACGCGCGCGGCTTCCGCATAATCGCGCTCGACGAGCTGCTCCCCTCCGGATTTTCGCTGAAAGACGGTGAAACAGAATGAGCTCTGAACATTACAAAAGCGGATTCGTCGCGCTTCTCGGACGGCCCAACGTCGGCAAGTCCTCTATAATAAACGCGCTGCTCGGCGAAAAGGTCGCGGCCGTCTCGCCGAAGCCGCAGACGACACGCAACGCCGTCCGCTGCATATACACGACGGACAACGAACAGATTATATTCGTCGACACGCCCGGCATACACACGCCGAAGCACGCGCTCGGCGACTTCATGATGAAAGAGGCCGAAGAGGCCCTCATGCAGGTCGACGCAATATGCTACGTCGTCGAGGCGCAGGACAGGGCCGTGAGCGAGAAGGACCGCGTGATTTTAGCGGCGCTCGCGGGCGTGAAGCTGCCGATAGTCCTCGCGGTGAACAAGACCGACAAGCTCGGAAACGCCGCGGATTACATGAAAAGCGCGGAGGTTTACGCGAAGCAGATAACGCCGGCCGCGGTCGTCCCCGTCTCGGCGGCGGAGAAGCGCGGTCTGAAGGAGCTTGCGTCGGCGATAAGCTCCGTGCTCCCCGCGCAGCCCGCGATTTATCCCGAAGACATGCTGATGGACTCGACGGAACGCTTCTTGGCGTCCGAGGTCATACGCGAGAAAATATTCCGCCACACAGACGAAGAGGTGCCGCACGGCGTCGCCGTCGTCATAGACGAGTTCAAAAGCCCCGACGAATATCCCGAGCTCAAGGTCTGCACGATACGCGCCACCGTGGTCGTCGACCGCCCGGGGCAGAAAGGCATCATAATAGGAAAGAACGGTGGCATGCTCAAACTGATAGGCAGCGAGGCGCGCGCCGAGCTTGAAGAGAAGTTCGGCTATAAGGTGTTCCTCCAGCTCTGGGTGAAGGTGCGTCCCGGGTGGCGCAAATCTCCTGAAGAGCTGCGGCGGCTTGGGTACGGCGCGTGATCGCCGGACAGCTCCGTCAGGGATACTATCAGGCGAGCGGGACCGTGCTCCTCAGGAAAGAAGCTTCTAGGGGAGGGCGGTCCCTTCTGTTATTCCTGCGCGGCTTCGGTCCCCGCTGGGCCGGAGCGCCTTCGGCCGGCGGGAAAAACCGATTCGGAGGCGGCGCGGAGCCGATGGTGTGGGGAGCATTCTCGCTCTATCAAAGCCCGTCTCGGCTATATGTACAGTCCGTCGACGTGAAAGAAGATTTTCTGGCGCTGCGTAGGTCGCCCTCCGCGCTGCGCTGCGCCGCGCGCATATATAAGCTCACCGCAGGCGAAACTCCGCAGGGCTGCGAAAACGACGGCCTGCTGCGCACGCTTTGGAGCGCGATGCTCCAGCTCAGCGCTGGAGCTATGCCCGCCGCCGTGGAATTCCGCTACAAGTGGCGTCTGCTCGCCTCGATGGGCATGGCCCCGTCGCTCGAATACTGCGCCGGCTGCGGCGAAAGACTCACGCGCGGCGGCGTCTTTACCGACGAAGGGATACTCTGCGGACGCTGCGCCGCGCAGGCGAAAGGTCTGCCGCTTTCGGAGCGTGAGCTGACTATTATGCGCGCCGCTGCGGCCCTTTCGCATGATAAGTTTGTGGAATGGAGCGCAAACTGCGGCTTCGAAGAAATTTTTGCGACAAATATAAAAAAATTGTCGTCATATTTTAGAAACTTGCTGTAAAATGAGTCAGTAATTATTTGTCTACCATAAGGGAGGTAAGAGAAGGTGAACTTTCAGGATCTAATTATGCGCCTGGAACATTTTTGGGCTTCTCAGGGCTGCGTAATACAGCAGCCGTACGATTTGGAGGTAGGCGCTGGTACTATGAATCCGGCCACGACTCTGAGAGTCCTCGGTCCGGAACCATGGCGCGTCGCATACGTCGAACCGTCGAGAAGGCCGACCGACGGGCGTTACGGCGAGAACCCGAACCGCCTTCAGCACTATTACCAGTATCAGGTCATCATCCAGCCGGCTCCGGACAACATCCAGGAGCTGTACATCGAGAGCCTTAAATACCTTGGCATTGACCCGGCCGAGCATGACATCCGCTTCGTCGAGGACGACTGGGAAAACCCGACCACCGGAGCCTGGGGGCTTGGCTGGGAGGTCTGGCTCGACGGAATGGAGATAACCCAGTTCACGTACTTCCAGCAGATGGGAGCCGTCGATATGGACGTCGTCCCCGCAGAGCTGACCTACGGGCTTGAAAGAATCACGATGTTCGTCCAGAAGGTCAACAACGTCTATGACCTTCAGTGGGTCGACAACGTCACCTACGGCGACGTGCATCACAAAGGCGAGGTCGAGCATTCGACATACAACTTCGAGGTCGCCGACACCGACATGCTTTTCGAGCTTTTCAACAAGTATGAAGCTGAGTCGAGAAGAGTGCTCGAGACGGGGCTTGTGCTTCCCGCCTACGACTACGTGCTCAAGTGCTCGCATTCGTTCAACCTGCTCGACGCGCGCAACGCGATAAGCGTCACGGAGCGCACGAGCTACATCAGCCGCGTCCGCACGATTGCAAGCGCCTGCTGTAAAGCGTATCTCAAGCAGCGCGAAGAGATGGGCTACCCGCTGATGCATAAATTCGACAAATTTATAAAAGGAGGCGCGCAGTAATGACCGACCTTCTGTTTGAAATAGGAACCGAAGAAATCCCCGCGAGGTTTATGCCCAAGGCGCTCGCCGACCTCGCGCAGTACGCCGCGGAAGAGCTCGACGGCGCTCATATCGCCCACGGAGAGATAAAATCTGAGTGCACGCCGCGCCGCCTCGTCCTCAAGGTCAAGGACGTCGCCGAACGTCAGGACGATGCAGTCGAAGTCTCCAAAGGACCGCTCAAAGCTCAGGCATTCGACGCCGACGGAAATCCGACGAAAGCCGCGCAGGGCTTCGCGCGCAGCCGCGGAATCGATGTCTCGGCACTGAAGGTCGAAACGATCGGAAACGCTGAATACGTCGTCGCTGAGAAGCGCACCGAGGGACAGCCCTCAGCCGACGTGCTTCCGCAGCTCCTTGAGAAAATCATGCACCGCCTCTCCTTCCCGAAGAGCATGTACTGGGCGGAGAAGACGGTCCGCTTCGCGCGTCCCGTCCGCTGGCTAGTCGCGCTCTACGGAGACAAGCCGCTCGAAGTAGCCTTCGGCGGAGTCAAGAGCGGCACGACCTCGCGCGGGCACCGCTTCATGGGCAAGGAAGCCGTCGAAATCAAGGACACCGCCTCCTACGACGCCGCGATGCGCGAGAACTGCGTCATCACCGACCCCGAGGAGCGCAAGGCCATGATCCTCGCCGGAGTCGCCGAGATAGAAAAAGAACTCGGCGCGAAGGTCACGGTAGACCCCGAGCTGCTCGAAGAGAACGTACACCTCAACGAGTACCCGATACCCTTCTACGGAAGCTTTGAGAAGGAATTCCTCGACATCCCCGCCGAGGTGCTCATCCTCTCGATGGCGAAGAACCAGCGCTACTTCCCGGTCCACGGCGCGGACGGCAAGCTTATGCCGAACTTCATCGGCGTCAGCAACAACCGCGCGAAGGACATGAGCGTCGTCCGCGAAGGCAACGAGCGCGTTCTGCGCGCGCGCCTCTACGACGCCGCCTTCTTCTGGAAAGAGGACCAGAAAAAGTCCCTCGACGCCCACGCCGAGGAGCTCAAGAACGTAACCTATCAGGAAAAGCTCGGCACCGTCTACGACAAGGTGCAGAGAATAAAGAAGCTCACGCTCTGGCTCGCCGAGACGCTCAAGGCCGACGTCGACATGGCGAAGCTCTCGCGCGCCTGCGACCTCGCAAAGGCCGACCTCGTCACCAACATGGTCTACGAGTTCTCCGACGTACAGGGCATCATGGGCCGCGAATACGCGCGCAAGGCCGGAGAGCCCGAGGAAGTCGCGCTCGCTATCTACGAGCAGTATCTGCCGCGCTACGCCGGCGACGAACTGCCCTCTCAGATGGGCGGAGCCCTTCTCGGCATCGGCGAACGCCTCGACACCCTCTCCGCCATCTACAAGATAGGCATGGAGCCGACCTCGTCGCAGGACCCCTACGGACTGCGCCGCGCCGCGAGAACCATCAACGAGCTCATTTGGGGCCTCTCGCTCGACATCGACCTCGACGAAGCCCTCGGCATGGCGGCGGAACTGCTTGAGATGCCGCAGGAGCGCCTCGAGAAGCTCAAGGCCTTCATCGCGCAGCGCCAGCAGGTACAGCTCCGCGAGAAGGGCTTCAGCCACGAAGCCGTAGCGCTCGCCGTGCAGACCGCGCCGTCGCGCCCGCTCCAGCTCTACCGCCTCGCCGAAGTCCTCACGAAGGCCGCCGGCGAGCCGTGGTTCGCAGAGCTCGTCACAGCCGCCGTCCGCGTAAAGAACCTCCTCGCGAAGGCGGAGGGCGAGCCCGGCAAGGTAGACCCGTCGAAATTCGTCGCGGACGCCGAGCGCAGCCTCTACGAGGAGCTCGAAAAGCTCACCGGCAAGGCGCACGAAGCGGTGGAAAAGTGCGACTGGGAGACGCTCGCCGCGATAATGGCGGAGCTCGCGCCGGTCATCGCGCAGTTCTTCAACGACGTCCTCGTCATGGACAAGGACCCCGAAATCCGCGCGAACCGCATAGCGCTCCTCAGCGCCTGCCAGACGTTCTTCATGCAGATAGGCGATTTCAGCATCTTGAAATAAGAGCCGTCTGTGATATAAATTATACTGTAGTCAATAACGGCCGGAGCCGTTAAATCAAACGATACATTGGGAGGTAACTTGATGTCGTCAACTAAGTACATCTACGATTTCAGCGAAGGCAGCGCGGACATGCGCCTGCTCCTTGGCGGCAAAGGCGCGAACCTCGCGCAGATGTGGAAGATCGGGCTTCCGGTGCCGCCGGGCTTCATAATTACCACTGAGGCGTGCCATCAGTACTGGAAAGAAAACGACTTCATAGCCGGAATCTGGAGCGATGTGGAAGCCGCCATCGGCCGCGTAGAGAAGCTCACCGGAAAGAACTTCGGTTCCTCCGAGAACCCGCTTCTCGTATCCGTCCGTTCAGGAGCCCCCGTCTCGATGCCCGGCATGATGGACACCATACTGAACCTCGGCCTCAACGACGACACTGTGAAGGCCCTCGCGAAATCGTCCGGAAACGAGAGATTCGCCTACGACAGCTACCGCCGCTTCATCCAGATGTTCTCGGACGTCGTTCTCGGCGTGGATCTCGACAAATTTGAAAAGCGCCTCGAGCAGGCGAGAGACGCCGCGGGAGTCAAGGAAGACTACAAAATCCCGGCCGAAGAGCTCAAGAAGCTCGTCGAAGACTACAAGCAGATAGTCGCCGACGCCGGACACACCTTCCCGACCGACCCGTGGAAGCAGCTCCGCCTCGCCATCGACGCCGTCTTCCGCAGCTGGAACACGCCGCGCGCCATCACCTACCGCAAGATCAACAACATCCCCGAGGACTACGGCACGGCGGTCAACGTCGTAACGATGGTATTCGGCAACCTCGGCGACGACTGCGGCACCGGCGTCTGCTTCACGAGAAGCCCCTCGACCGGCGAAAACAAGCTCTTCGGCGAATATCTCATCAACGCGCAGGGCGAAGACGTCGTCGCGGGTATCCGCACGCCTATGCCCATCGCCTCGCTCGGCGAGACCATGCCGGAAGTCTACAAGCAGTTCTGCGATATAGCGAAGCTCCTTGAGAACCACTACCGCGACGCCCAGGACATCGAGTTCACGGTAGAGAAGGGCAAGCTCTACATACTCCAGACGAGAAACGGAAAGCGCACTGCCGCCGCTGCCGTCAGAATCGCCATGGATATGCTCCACGAGGGCCTCATCGACGCCGAGACCGCCGTTTCGCGCGTCGCCCCCGAGCAGGTCGAGCAGCTGCTCCATCCGCAGCTTGACCCGAAAGCCAAGCGCAACGTCCTTGTCAAGGGACTTCCCGCCTCTCCGGGCGCGGCCGTCGGTAAAGTCGTATTCGACGCCGACGAAGCGGCCGAGCGCGGCGGAAAGGGCGAGAAAATCATCCTCGTCCGTCCCGAGACCACCCCGGACGACATCCACGGACTCTTCGCGGCCCAGGGCGTCCTTACGAGCCACGGCGGAATGACGAGCCACGCGGCCGTCGTCGCCCGCGGACTCGGCAAGCCCTGCGTCTCCGGAGCCGAAACCGTAAAGATCGACCTCGCCGCCGAAACCTTCACCGTCGGCGACGTGACCGTCAAGAAAGACGAATACCTCACCCTCGACGGAAGCAACGGCGACGTCATAGTCGGCAAGATGGAACTCATCGACCCGCAGTTCGACGACAACTTCCGCGAGCTCCTCGACGATGCCGACAAGATCGCGAAGCTCCAGGTCTGGGCCAACGCCGACACGCCGGAAGACGCCCGCCGCGCCCGCGCCTTCGGAGCGAAGGGCATCGGCCTCTGCCGCACCGAGCACATGTTCATGGACGCCGACCGTCTGCCCGTCATGCAGGAGATGGTAGTCGCCTCGACGAAGGAAGAGAGAATCGTACAGCTCGACAAACTCCAGGTCATGCAGGAATCCGACTTCTACGGAATCTTCGAGGCCATGGAAGGGCTGCCCGTCACCATCCGTCTCCTCGACCCGCCGCTCCATGAGTTCCTTCCGAAGATACCGGAGCTCACGAAGGCCCTCGAGACCCTCGACCCGAACAGCGCCGAGGCTCAGAAGATACAGGCGACCATCGCCCGCGCCCGCGAACTCCACGAGCAGAACCCGATGCTCGGCTTCCGCGGATGCCGCCTCGGCATGATCTATCCTGAAATCTACGAGATGCAGGTACGCGCCATCTTCGACGCGGCGTGCAAGCTCACGAAGAAGGGCGTCAAGGTCATCCCCGACATCATGATCCCGCTCGTCGGAACCAAGTTCGAGATGAAGGCCATGCGCGACCTCGTGGACGAAGTCGCGAAGCAGAAGCTCGCCGAGCACGGCGTAGAGCTCGAATACATGGTCGGAACCATGATAGAGCTCCCGCGCGCCGCGATGGTCGCCGACCAGCTCGCCGAGTACGCACAGTTCTTCAGCTGCGGAACCAACGACCTCACGCAGACCACCTTCGGCTACTCGCGCGACGACGCGGAAGGCAAGTTCCTCGGACAGTACGTCGAAATGGGCGTCTTCGAGCAGAACCCATTCGCGCAGCTTGACCGCGACGGCGTAGGCGGACTCATGACGATAGCCGCCGAAAAGGGCCGCAAGACCCGCCCCGGAATCCAGATCGGAATCTGCGGCGAACACGGCGGAAACCCGTCGAGCATTGCGTTCTGCAACTCGCTGAACTTCAACTACGTCAGCTGCTCGCCGTTCCGCGTCCCCGTAGCGAGACTTTCCGCAGCCCTCGCCGCAATGGGAGTAATCAAATAACAAACTACGCACAGCGTAACTAAATCAACACCGCGCCCCGTCGTCATACGACGGGGCGCGGTGTTTGTCTATATTACAGTCGCTTAACTACACAATAAAAACTATGTCATGCCAGCAAAGCTTGCGGCTGGCATCTCCGGCATGAATCGTTAGCGGCAGAAACGAAGCGTATAGGGTACTTTACTCTGCCTCAAACGTCTTATGGCCCCTCCAAGCAAAAGATTCTTGGAGCAGGCTGTGCATAAAATTCACGCGGCTGCATATTTTGCATATTTGCCCTGTGCTTATGTTAGTCAAGTTATATATAAAAATCACTCCATACTATGTCTGGAATTAGTAATGCTAATAGCGCTATGAGCGGAAGCTCATCTGATCTATTATAAGGACGTCCGCATGCGTTTTAGCGGCGCACAGAGGCGGCCTAACAGGGCAGTATGAAGACTGGAACAGGCAGAACCCCGCGAAGCCTCCACGAAAGAAAAGGATTCGAAATATATAGACATCACGGTATCATAGGCAGATTGAACAATGAAACTCAGGACGTCAAATCCGCATTCCCGCATTATCAGTATGGAACATGTAAATATTTAATTGTATAAACGAGGTTGCTAGAAAGGCAAAAAAATGGAGCGGAAGACGGGATTCGAACCCGCGACCCCAACCTTGGCAAGGTTGTGCTCTACCCCTGAGCTACTTCCGCTTACTTCTTTATTATATCATTTTTTATCAGCTTTGTGCTGATTTCCGCCTTAAAAAGTGGCGGAGCTGACGGGACTTGAACCCGCGACCTCCGGCGTGACAGGCCGGCGCTCTAACCAATTGAGCTACAGCTCCACGCCTATGACTCAATGTCAAGTTTCTTAAAATGGAGCGGAAGACGGGATTCGAACCCGCGACCCCAACCTTGGCAAGGTTGTGCTCTACCCCTGAGCTACTTCCGCGTCTTTTAATAGATGGTGGCGGGACCCAGAATTGAACTGGGGACACACGGATTTTCAGTCCGTTGCTCTACCTACTGAGCTATCCCGCCATAGAGTGGCGGAGCTGACGGGACTTGAACCCGCGACCTCCGGCGTGACAGGCCGGCGCTCTAACCAATTGAGCTACAGCTCCACTCTTGTTGCGCTTTTGGTGGGCGGAATAGGTTTCGAACCTACGACCCCCTGCGTGTAAGGCAGGTGCTCTCCCGCTGAGCTATCCGCCCGCGACATTGTTGCTTGCCCGTACCGCATCAGCGACAACGAGAGATATTATAGGGTTTTTTCTTAAAATGTCAACTGCGACAAGGCGATTTTTCCGAGATTTTTTATTTTTTCTCTGTGCGCCGTTTGATGCTCTTTTTCACGCGTTTCTGCGCTGCTTCCGCGTTTCATGCTAAGATAGTGCCAATGTTCTATTAAGGGAGCGTGTTACATGCATTCCGGCACTGTTGTATTCGGGACTGTTTTTATGGATTGTAAGGGCTTCGCTGCAAACCGCTACGACCCGCTTGGGCGCAATGTAGGGAGCGTGCGTTTCATTCACGGAGGCGTCGGACGCAATGTCGCTGAAAACCTCGCGCTCGCAGGCTCCTTGCCTGTTTTTGTTTCATCGGTGGACGCCGGCGGCCTCGGCGAAGAAGTTCTTGCACGTCTCTCCGCGGAGGGCGTCGACGTCAGCCGCGTGCGCCGCGCGGAGGCGTCGGGCATGGGAATATGGCTCGCGGTGATGGACGAGCGCGGCGAGCTCGCGTCGTCGATTTCTCAGATGCCGGACCTTTCTATCATGGAGGCGATTATCAGAGAGGAAGGCGAAGAGATCATACACGGCGCGGAAAGCGTCATCCTTGAGATCGACCTCAACGACTTCATCTCGGGCGAAGTGCTTCGCCTCGCGCGCAAGTATTCGAAGAAAGTTTACGGAATCACCGGCAATATGGAGGTCGTCCTGCGCAACAGGCATTTCCTGCGCGAGCTCGAGTGCTATATATGCAACGAGATGGAAGCCGGACGGCTTTTCGGCGCGCCAGTCCCGGCCGGCGAGCCGGAACGTGTGCTGGAGACGCTTGTGAACTACGTCGACGCGGAAAGGCTGAAGTCTATGGTTGTGACGCTCGGCGGGGCGGGCTCGGTTTTTTACGACGGTGCGGAGCGGAACGGAGGCTTCTGCCCGTCGCTGCCGACCGAGGTGCGCGACACAAGCGGAGCGGGCGACGCGTATTTTTCCGGCACGGTTGAAGCTATGATACGCGGCATCCCGCTCGGCGACGCCGTCATGTACGGCACGAAGCTGGCCTCATGGACGATACGCGAGGAGGGACCGACCTGCCGCACGTTGCCTGAGCCGCTTTTCTGATTTTCAGCGGAATTTCGTAGAATTCGCGGCGGCGTAGGGATGTTCTGCGCCGCTGATTTTGATCTGTGCTATGGGGACATCAGTTCTGAATTCTTTTCTTTTCAGAGGTCCCAACTGTAGAGCTTAAGTACGAATTGCCCAATGCTCGCTGATTCCTAGGCTGTAGGGATAGCTTTACGGCGTCGTTGCAGTACACTGTGCTGGGCTGCAAATCTGTGCATCAAAGGCCGCTACTTGCAGATAACTCTTTATAGTGTATATTACAGCGCAGCGCGTAGTTGTTTCCTGTCTTGTTCGGTTCGTTTAAAAAAAGGATTCGGCGGTTACAGGGCCTGCAGCTGCAGGTGCAGGGACTGCGATACAAAGACTTCTATATCCTCTGCGGTAAAAAGAGCTCTTTTTACCGCAAGGACATTTTTCCAAGCCACAGGAGGACATGTATCGTCGGTCGCTGAGACTACGCTGTCGTGCATGTAGGCCACCATAGTTTAGTCTTTAGGCTATACGGTTCTGCAAGAACGTTGTATATCGCTGTATGTGGCTCCTATCCAGCACGGCCTGCTGCGTAGTCACATTACGCATTTGACGTAGGCCCTATGACTGTAAACGTTTGTATGTAAAAAGACAAAGAAAAAGGACTTTCGGAAAAACCCGAAAGTCCTGTATTTCCAATGGTGGGCGATATTGGGTTCGAACCAACGACTTCCACCGTGTGAAGGTCTTTGGGGGTATAAATCAAGGGATTAGCTGAATTTGAAAAATCGCGGTTTCCTTGATTATCACTGAATTTATAGCGTTGTGTGTCTTCCTGCTTTTCTTGCCGTGATATAATTTTTTAAGAAAAATGGTAGACGAACGGTAGACGAAAAACAGGGAGGCGCGGGCGTGAAGGTTAAGCTTACTCAGACAATGATAGCCTCTATTCCCATTCCTGAAAAGAGGACGGATTATCGGGACAGCGCCGTCCAGGGGCTTACGCTGCGCGTCGAGCCTTCGGGGCGGAAGTCGTGGTATCTGGATTACAAGTTCGACGGCAGGCGGCGCTGGTGGTTTATCGGCCGCGCCGCTTATATTTCGCTTTCGGACGCGCGGCGCGAGGCGCATGCTTTTCTCGGGATTCTCGCGAAAGGGAAGGACCCGCTCGCCGTCCCGGAGCCGGAGCTTACCTGCGGACTTTTGCGCGAGAAGTATTACGCGCCGTGGGTGATAGAGAACCGCAAGAGCGGTGGGGAGACCGTGAAGGGGCTGAAACGTTATTTTTCGCGCTTCGACGAGCGTTCGGCGGCGAGCCTTACGGTTGGGGATATGGAGCTGTGGCGGCGCGAGATGCGCGAGACGCGGAAGCTGAAAGCGGCGACGCTGAACCGCGCCGCTACGTACCTGACGGCTATGCTCAACTGGGCGGTGAAGCGTAAGCTGATTTCAGCGAACCCGCTGGAGGAGCTCGACCATCTGAAGGAGACGGATTCAAAGAAGAGCTGGCGTTTCCTCTCGAAAGAGGAGATTGCTGTGCTTAAAGAGGCTCTGAGGGCGCGCGACGAGGCGGTGCGCGCAGGAGCACAGCCGTGCATATATGCTGAGCCGCTGGGCGGCGCTTTCGCTGATCCGCTTGAGCCTATGGTTCTGGTGTCGCTGAATACCGGCGTGCGCTGGGGAACGCTGGTGACGCTGATGTGGCGTAATATCGACCTTGTTCATGGCACTATGTATATCGAGGCGGGCGGCACGAAGTCGGAGACGGCGCAGACGCTGCCGCTGAACAGCGCGGCACTCGATACTCTGAGGAAGTGGCACGACGAGATGCCGGAGGCGGGGCCTGTCTCGCTTGTTTTCCCAGCGCCGATGGGCGGGATGTTCTATAACGTGAACAAGGCGTGGTACAGGCTGCTTGCGGATTCCGGGCTCGGGCATCTCCGCTGGCACGACCTGCGGCATACTTTCGCCTCGCAGCTCGTCATTGCCGGCATCCCGCTGAACACGGTGCGCGAGCTGCTGGGACATAAGAATATAAAGACGACGCTAAGGTACGCGCATCTCGCGCCGCAGGGACTGCGGGCGGCGGTGGAGTGCATTTGATACACTAAGATGGGCATATAAAATTAGACTATTTAAAGTTGTATGTTTAACGTTATAATGGTAGATAATATCTTTTTTATAGGAGATTATTTATATGTCCGAATACCAAGAAGCATATCTATGCAGGGTGAAAGTATTTAAAGATAAACAAGCAAAGCTTTTTGAGTTAGATGATTTGTCTGTTCAAGAACTATTGAAGCAAACTGTTGAGTCTAAACCAAGAGCAATTTTGAAACGAAACGTCGAGTGGGAGATTGCAAATATCGAAGAAGTAGACGAAAATGCGATTTATTTCCGGTTAGGAAGAACGAAGAACACTGTCTTAGGAATGAAAGATAAGGTTAGCGGTGATTATCAAGACGAAGCTGCTCAAATAAATCCCAATACAAGTGTTTTGCTCGATTGGAAAATGGAATTGTTGATGTTTATTCCCAACTCAGATTTGTGTCAGCCTGATGCTTTTCCGAAAAGGCTTCAAGAATTATTGAATTCATGTGAATTTGCAAAGGAAAAGGGAATTATTTTTGAGGTTGGGCTTATTGAAGATCCAATTTCTTTTATTAATTGGATAGAACGAGTCTATAAGGTGATTTCTTTTGGAATGACCTTTACGCCATCTAATCTTTTTGATACAACAGAAGATTTTGAGAAACCGCTGTCTAAAATAGCGGATGCGTTGGGTGCTTCTCCAGATTATAACAGAATAGAGTTATCAAACAAAAAACGTGGGCTGAACAAGAAAGTCATTATCCGTATTGTAAAAGGTGCTGCGGCAAGTGGTGCAAAAGCTTCTGCACGTGCTTTAGTACGACCCGGTCAAAAACCACACACTCGAAAACTAAAAAATAATCTTGCTGTTATGCAGACAGGTGATATACGCGATAAAAATGGCCGTAAAGAAGCCTTATATAAGATGAAGGAGTTATATGAAAAAATCAGGTATTAGCAATGGATTAAATTTTAAATATTGGTTTTTGGTAGGGTATGGGTATAAACCAGGTTATAGGCGTTTGATAGATAGACATTCTTTTATTGATGTCTTTATTGGTACTGTTCTTGCCTGTTGCGTTCCTACTTCATTAAAAGAGGCGGCTACAACGATATTGTTTCCTCTTACTGGTATCTTAGTGGGGGTCTGCGCCTCTTGGGCTGGACCTGCACAAGAAGTGCTAACCTCTAAAGATGTAATTCCTTTTCTCGAAAAGCACAAGGGAGGGATTCAGGAGTATTTTTTCATATTACAAACAGTAATATTTGTCATGTTAGTTTCTATTATTTTGTGGGGACTTGCCGGCATCGGCATTTTTGAGACGTTAGGCAACAATGAAAATAATTGTGTCAGGCACATCTATATCGGTGTTTCGTTTTTATTATATGCGGTTTTAAGTTTGTCTATTAGAACATGTTGGGAAGCTGTATCATACGCTCATCATATAATGTACACAAAAATCCAGCTACAAAAAATCAAACAACAAAAAGAAGGTAGAGAATATAATAAACCTATTATTTACAGGAAAAGATGTAATTAGTCTTACCCACTATACCAGATTATTGTCCCAATAATTCGTACAGTGATTTTTTTTCATGTCTTCTATGGTTTTGCAGTGTTTGCAGCAGGGGACAGCTGCTTTTGCCAAGGATGGCAGCCATGAGTATTATGAAGATTCAGAGTGGCAGGCGAATAATTTTGCCGGAGAGTTGTTAGCTCCGATATATTTGTTGGACGGTATGGGGATTATTCAGATTTCGGAAGATTTTGGCGTCTCTCATACCACGGCGAATATCCAGCGTGATCATGCAGCAAAAATAAAAGCGGCAACCTCAAGTGGGCGCTTAAGGTTGCCTAAACGGTGGAAATGAGAAATTTCCTAACATACACACATACTCTAAACCAAATCGGTATTGTAGGAAAGGGGCTGTAGGCCCCCTTTTTATCATTTATGGCAAAATTTAGGAACGTTATTCTGCCTCGAATATTTTCTGCTGACTGCATACAGCGCAGGATTTTACGGGCCTTTCTGTGATTGTATCTTCGTCCGTAATCTCGCCGCATATAACCGGAGACGTTGGCGAATGTTTGTGCGAGTTGGTCGCTACGGACTTGGGGCTGTAATTTGCGTAACAGTATTTGCAGCCGTTACGGCACGTGTTATACATGCCGATGTCAACGCTGGCGACACATCCGCAGCTGAATCTCTGGTTCTTATCTTTCTCGACCTTCAAAGTGCGCCCTAAAAGTTTCCCGAGCAAACGGTCGTCAACGCATCGAGCGTGCGTTATACCGAACTGGTCGAGGTCAATGTCCTCAGCGCAGGTGTCGATTGAAAGGCCGTAAGAATGTGCGATTTCAGAAAGTCCCTTTGCAATGGCAAGCTTGTGCTCCTCAGTCAGCGTAATAAGCTCAAGCCCTTTGACGTTATTCTGCGTATTCCGATAAAAATCTATGAAGCTGAACGTGCATTTCTTTGTGTACGGGTGCAGCCGCTTGGCAAGATTTGCAAAATATTTCAGATGGTAGCCGATGGAATATTTTGTGTTGAGCAGTATCGGGTCATACCTCCATATTACACGCTCGGGGCCAATCATATCGGACAGCTTCTGAAAGGCTGGAATGATGTATTTTGATTTTAACGGGATGGACGGCTCTATATCGTCCGCGTATGAGTTCAGCGTAAACTGGAAATAATAGGTGTACTCCGAAAGCTCGCCGAGGCGCGGAAGCATTGGTATCGGGTTCTTCGTCCAGAAGACAATACCGTCAACTACATCAGGAGTAATTTTTATTTTGCTCAACTGATGATAGTTCATCGGATTTCTCACAAGGGCATACCCGTCGCGTATTCTGTTGAAGAACCACTCAGAATAGTACGTCGGTATATCTGTTCTTCTGCTTGCACTGAGTATCATTTTCTCCTCACCTACGTCCAGTAACGATTATTCTCTGGGCGCTTGCACAATATTTTTTAGGGGAAAATTTTCGTATTGTATCTAGCGGTATTATTTCAGAAAAATGTAATTTATTCGTGTGGTACTTTTCCCCATATCCGTAAGTTCCTTTTCCTACGCTATCATTATAGTCGTTAGCAAAGTATTTTTTTGTGTCTGAGAGGCGTATTTTGTGTGGCAATTGCTTTACTAGATAATCAAAATAATCTAATCCACCGCCACAGTCGTTTGTGAGATTAATATCATTCATTATTATAACAGAGGACGGCATCTCATTTATTATGTATTCTGCAATTTTATCAGCGTAGTCAAAAATTGTTTTAGGCTCTGAACGCTTTGCCATATCTGAGAATACATACTGGAATACGATAACGTTAGGTTTAATTTGAAAATTCTCTAAATAAGTAAAAATATCATACGCATCATCATAATTAAAAACAGTGTCATATGTATTATCGTGGGCATAGTTGCAAATATCACGATGGATTCTTGACCAGACATCATTATAGTTTAAGTCCGTTCCGTAGTATTGTAACGAAGCAATCCGCTTTTTATGCAATAAGTAATCAAAAGCAAACAAATCCGTACATGGGGCACAACCAAGAGAGAGTACGGATATCTCAGATTCTTGATCGCCCAATACGTTTTCAAGAGCATATAACATTTCACTGGCATAACGTAGGCCAAATTGCAAAACATAATAATCAGCCATGCGGGCGCAATCATAATTTCTGCCTTTAAATATCTCAGGTGCTTTGTGTTGGAAATGGATGTGGCGGAGACATTGTCCACAATCGTTTGAACAAAACTCGTTATATTTACATTGCTCGGTATTATCACATGGCTCGAAGAAATGTCTATACTGACACTTGTCAAAAATATTTTTGATGAGATATTCCGTCATTTCATACACCTTTCTATATATTGAGTTTATGGTTTGCAGACTTTGCAGGGGCGGTGGCCGTCGGCTAGGGCTTGGGCTCGGGTTTCGTAGTAGACGGCGTTTTCGGGGGCGATTTTTGCGGCCCAGCGGCAGGTGACGCGGTGGAAGGGCGTGCGGAGGACCGAGGCCACGTAGGGGGCGGAGGCCTGCGCCGCGGCGGTAAGGATGAAGACGGATAACAGCGCCGTGAGTATGAGTTTCATCTTGTTTCTCCTCCTTTATCTCCTTTACCTGTCAGTTTCCCGTCCACTTGTGCGTCCTTCGGAAGCCGGCGGATTCGGCTTGGAGGATGGTGGCGGCGTAGAATTCGCCGTGGGCGGGGTCTATGACGGTTTTGTCGCAGCCCTTGTCGAACGGGAGGTGGTAGATTTTCTCGCCGCTCAGTCTGTTTATGTTGCACTTGATCATTGGGTGGTCGCCTATCTCTTCGTGCTCGTGGACTTCGATGTTCTGAGGCTACTTTTGTAAAAATTATCTTTTCGACGAACGCCGCGCAATGGTCACGTCATTGATGGCTTTGTTCAATTCCGTGATTTTGTTTGCCATCTCTTGAGTACTAATAAAATTACTGTTTTTGAGCTTTGTTATTTCAGAGATAAACATTTGGCGTAATATCCGCCCTTCAGGACGCAATGAACCTTCGTAGTAATGATATTTACCAGATGCTATCTCTTCATGTATGTTTGATGTGATTAGAGCTGCCAAATACACTTCTGGGCCGCGTCCGCATGAATTGATATGCTGGTACATTGACTCTGGACGCTGTATCAATAATTTATGGAATGTAGATAAAAAATCAAACGCACCAGGGCCTGGATTCTCTCGTTCGACGACTCTTAGATATACAAGTGCGTCTTTAATAATTTTTTGCTGATGTTTTGGTAAATCTTTAATTGCTAGTTGGCTAGTGTCGTTTGCAATATTTTGTTCTTTTAATTGACCTGACAGTTTCCGTGTGTTAAGCGTCATCGTGATTAAGGCTTTGGAAAAATCAACGTCTATTTTGGTGTCATGCAGCTGATGTCCTATAAATGATTCGAATGTCAACGGCATTTTTGCTCCATGAGAGAGCAAAAGATTGTAGACTCTATCTATTTCCCACTGATTTTTACCGGGAGAGTCGTCTTGATGTAGTCTATCAATTTTATCAAATACTGAATCCCCATATTTGTTTACAGCATTTACATCTGCGTTCCATTCGATAAGTTCTTCAACGATTTCATAGACAGGGCAATGATGTGGAAAATTTTTTCTTAATGAAAAGCTAGCAAGGCTAATAGCCCACATAAGAGCGGTGTTGTTCTGGATGTCTTTCGCCTCAATCTCAGCATAGTTTTCACACAGGACGTTTATAACTTCGCGATACGGGCTGACTGCGGCTGAAATCATCAATGGTGATAGCTGCACTTCTCCGTCCTGAACATTGACGTTTGCGCCATGAGCGATGAGTTTCTCGAATACGTCTGGCGTGTAACCGTTGTAAGCTGCTATTTCAATTGGGGTCATTCCATATTTATCTTTGGCTCCAGCATTTGCTCCGCGCGCCAGAGCTTTGTCCATGAGCGCCATGTCTCCATGAGTGAGAGCATCAATTAAGTCTTTGTTGGGGTTGCTGAAAAGGTTGAAAAAAGCCATGTGCATTTATCTCCTTTTAGCGAATATATAGATTACGCCGTCTTTGCCGGTTGTTCTGTTATCGTAGAGTTCTTTTCTCTTAGTTCTATGTCGTTTATATCGGCTAGGGCGGCTTGAAGCGCCGTTTTTATGATTAAGCGGTCTTGCTGGCAGAGCATAGGGTATGCGCGTCTGATGGATTCACGTAGCTTCACCGTGCCGTAGGAAAGCGCTTCTTCGCCGTGCAGGTCATCTGGTATGTATGCACTGTATGACGGTACGGTGGGTTCCGTCACTTCTGCGTCAGTTTCTCCTATGAGGTAAGCTACCGTCGTGTTCAGAATCCGCGCAATTTTTTTTAGAGTCTCTATGTCCGGCGTTCTATTGCCGTTAGCCCAGCGTGTGAAAGTATTTGGCTCGACGTCTAACATTTGCGCGACTTCTTTTTGCGTGATAGCTCTCTCTTTGATTCTCTCTTTGATTCTTTCTCCGATTATATTCATAACTATACAATACCACAGCGGCAATTTATTATGAATTGCCAATTATGATTTGACAATACCGTTTTGTCATTTTATAATAATTGCCGCAACGGTATGACATGAAATTTTCAGAGGTAAGGAGGTGTTATCGTGTCAATTCGCATCAAAGAATATTGTGAAAAAATCGGCATCAAACAGGCTGATTTGGCTGAGCGGCTCGGCGTTGAAGCCAATACTATTTACAGATGGACAAGTGGAGCCCGTATTCCGCACTGGAATGACATATTGGCAATGTGCAAGATTTTTAATTGTACAGCTGATGAGCTTATGGGTAACGATGTCGAAAACCCTCAGATTCCCCGGAAGGTGGCGAGGAAACGTGTTCCGCGGGAGTCCGGGGAGAGGCAGGCGCAGAGCCTCCGGCTTTGAGGCTGGAGATTGTTATACGTGAGGAAGGAGCGAGGATTATGACTAATTTGCAATCTGCGGGAGTTCAAAACGAGGTGAGGGTGCAGCTCGCTTTCGTAGCGGGGAGGCCGCACGTGGAGTTCTGCGGCACTAGTCGTGCGGACGCGAGCGAGGCGGATATTTCCGAACTTTTCGACAAGGCGAAGGGGGCTGCTATCGCGGCGCTTCGGTCCCTGGATGGGGACGGCGGGAATGGTGCCGTTTCAGACGACGCGGGCGGCGATCCGTTCCGCCGGAGCGTGATGCGGAAGTTTACGCGGACGGAGTGAGGCGGGACAACGCCGCTGGATTCCGGCTCAAGGCCGGAATGACTTGAGTGTACGATGCACCTTGACAATCGAATACCGGGCGTTTAGGGAGTTGATTTCCTGTTGTACAGTCTGTTTTATTGTTATAATCATAATCAGCGTCTTTTACGTCATCTTTTGTACAGAGGAATGGTCGGGTTGGCTGAGGAGAGGAAAATCGTATTCAAGTACGAGCTCGCGGGCGATAGACACGACGTCGACGTTGTGGCGCTTTCGAGCGGCTTGGGGCATTTCTGCGCGCTTTTGAATTTTTTCTGCGACAACGAGCGTGAGGACGCCGTGCTGAGTATCAGGGCGGAGGCTTTTCGTTCCGGCAGTTTTGAGGTCTGGCTGAGGCTTTTCGAGATAGGACAGGGCGTGCTTGGAACTGTCGTCGCCAATAATTTCGTCGATTCTATCGACAATGTGCTTGAGATGTTCAAGCAGTATATTGAGCTTAAGATGATGCTTGGGAGCAGCAAGGCCGATTCTGTCACTGCGAACGACGACGGAACGGTGAACGTCATCCACGGCGATAACAATATAATCATTTCACCCAAAGTTCTGAATGTATATATGAGCGATAAGGCGGCTGACTCATTTCTCAGCGGCGGAGCTTCCGCCGTACTTTCCGACGGATGTATCGACGGGCTGCGCGTGCAGGAGGTTGTCGCGGGCGCAATGCGGGATATTGTTTCACTTGATAAGGCGCAGCTTGGGAGGGCGGCTTCGCAGAACGGTTATTTGGCTGAGGAATCACGCGTTTCGACTGTGGAGGACGCGAAGCTGCTTCTTGTCGGCGTCAATTTCGAATTTCGCGGCGTCTGGCGTTTCCAGTATGGGAAGCGGACGATTACGGCAGAGTTTGCCGATGATGATTTTATCAATAAAGTGCGTGGGGGAGAGCTTGATTTCAGGAGTAAGGACATCCTGACTGTGGATATGAGGGTGAAGCAGGTGCTTGACCCGAGGTCAGGTCAGTGGGACGATAAGGATTTTGTTATTACTAAGGTCAAGGCTATCAATAATTTGAGGAATTTGTAGCGCGTTAGTTCTGTTGTAAGTTTATTCAAACGCCCGGTATCCGATTGTCGAGGTGCCGGGCGTTTGTGTGTTTGAGAAGAAAGCGAGGAATAGAGCTGTTTCCCTATGCGGTATTGGCCGTACCGCATAGGGAGGAGCAACAGCTTGTAAAAACAGTGTCCCGTTATTTTATCACGGGGTTTGATTGGAGGTCGAGGTTATGGCGGGTTCGGAGTTGTTTTCTCCTATGATGGCGGTCGATCCGGAGGCGCTTCTGGCGCGGCTTGCGGCTATCGACGAGAAGCTCGGCCGGCTGCTTGATGCGAAGCGTATCGAGATGCTCGCGGACGGGGTGGACCCGAGGAATATGTCTACGGCGGAGGCGGCGGCTTTTCTTAAGGTGTCGAAGGGGTTTCTTTGCAGGAGCAGGATGCCGAAGAGCAAGACCGTGGGGCCGCCGTATCACAAGAAGGGGAGCCTCGTGTATTACACGCTGGAGGACTTGGAGGCGTGGCGCGATTCTACAAAGCGGGAGTGCGTGCAGAGCCTTACGCCTATGGAGCGGCGGCTGCGCGCTGTGTCGGAAGGGGGCGGCGCGCGGTGAGTACTGTCTGCCGTATGGTTGCTTCGTGCGACCGGCTTGAGCGGAAGCATGTTTTCGGCGAGCGCGATAACAGGACGCAGATGTCTGTGCTGCGCGATATCGCGAAGGTCGCGCTGCGGTGCCGGTTCTGCGATTTGTATGAGGAGAGCCCGTATGCCAAGGGGATGTGTCGCGCGATGCATGTGCGGTATGCGCCGGTTAAGCTGGGGAAGTGAGGTTTTCGGTTATGGCTTTTGAGTGTAATTTCGATTTTCTTTCGCCGGAGCAGAATGAGAAGTTCGCGGCGTTCGTGAACGAGATGCGGGATTTTTCAGATAAGGGCGGCGAGGTTATTCGCCTTTCGCGCGAGCTGCGCGCCGTTACTAAGGAGCGCGACAATTATAAGGCTATGCTCGAGGGGGCTTCCAAGGCCTGCGAGAATCTGCGGCGTGAGTATAAGGCTTTCCGCGACGGGGTGGCCGCCGTTTCGGAGAACGCGAATGAGGCGGCGGAGCTTTCCGCTGCTTTGGAGCGCTGGCGTATCGAGGCTGAGGATTTCCGCGAGCGGCTGAAGTGCGCGAACGCGGAGATTGCGCGTCTGCGCGAGGAAGCCTCGTCGCGCGAGGATTCGGCCACTTCACTCGAGAAGATGCGCGAAAAGTATGAGAAGAAGATTGCCGTGCTCGAGGATAGGCTGCGCGGGTATCGCGATTATGCGAAGCGGATGGCGCGCATGGCGGCTATGGAGCCGGAGGCCGGGACAGTACGTGAGTTTATACTGAAGGAGGAGGGCGCGTTATGACGGTGTTCGGGGATAATTTCATGCTTGAGGGGCTTAGGCTGCCGAGCGTGCGCGAACGGGTCGAGGCTGTCGCTGCGCGGCTTATGCGGATAGACCCCGCGTATTTCGCGGTGTGCTGCTGCTCCGACCGCGACTGTTACGTCGGGCGCGAGAGGCCGGAGCGTGTTCCGCTTGAACCTCTGGGGTGTATGAAGTGTCCGAAGTTCGCGCGCGGCTGCTGGGGGCCGAGGGTGGAGAAGCGATAGAGATGGCTGAACTTGAAAAGCGAAAATACGAATATCGCGGAAGGGTTCTGTGCGTATGGCAATTTCTGAGCGACCGTACTTACGGCGTCGTAAGCTTCGACACGCAGGCGATATCGTCTTACCGCTCCGTCAGGAACAAGGACTTGGGCAGGTATAAAGACCGCGACGCGGCGCAGGCTGCGCTCGACGCCTTTGCCGCTAAGAAGGGGCTTAAGGAGGCGCGCTAGATGGCTGACTTTGATATGCCCGGTATAGGCAGGGCGCGGATGGGGCTGACTGAGCTGGCGCGGTCTCCGGCCAGGTGCGGCGGGTGCGCCGCTGTGAAGTATGAGCTCGTGAAGAATCTTTATACGGAGATTCGCGCGGCGCGGCTCGCGGGGCATTCCTGGGAGGTTATCAAGAATTCTATCCGAGGAAGCGTCGACGTCCGTATTTCGGTTAAGGCTCTGGCTGCCTTTTTTACCGAGATAGACAAGCGTTATGAAGCGGAGACTGGCGTGAAGGCTCTTCCGGAAACGGGCGCGAAGCGTAAGCGCGGGCGGCCGAGGAAGTACGTTTCTGAGTAGGCTTCGTTTTTGTTTGAAGGCGAGGTGAGGCAAGATAGCGGATTTCAATTATTACGACGTGGAGCGCGCTTTTCTCGATGCGATGGCGGAGGCTGGGATTCCTCCGGCGGATAATGATACTTTACGCCTGGATGGGCGCAAGCATCGTTATAGGGTGCGCGGCGACAAGGGCCGAGAGAAGTCCGGCGAGTACTGCGTCTATATGGACGAGTCGCCCGCCGGGTATTTCAAGAGCTATAAGGCCTCTCACGGCGTTCCTTATACGACTTGGTTTTTCCGCAACGGAGCTGCTTCCGGCTGGACGGATGAAGAGCGCCGCCGGTATGTCGAAGAGTGCGCCGCGCGCAAGGAAGAGAGTGACAAAGAGAAGGCCATAGCGCGCGAAAAGGCTATAAACGTCGCGCGGGTGAAGTGGGAGACGGCTTCTGAGGCTAATCCGCTTCACAAATATATTCTGAAAAAGGGGCTTTCAGGCGCGCACGGCGCGAGACAGCTTGGGGATTTGCTTGTAATCCCTTATTATTTCCCTGACGGAAGCATCGCTACGGTACAGACTATTTCCGGCGACGGTTCCAAGCGTTTTGAGAAGGACGCTCCCAAGATGGGGAATTTCTGTTTTCTTTCGGGGAAGCGTGAGCTTGCCGAAGGGGGTAAAAAGGCCCTTTCCACGAACGAATGTTCGAAGAGCGGCGGACTGCCGTCTGTGATTTCAGCGCGTTGTTGGGTTTGCGAGGGCTGGGCTACCGGTAGCACCATTGCGGATGCTCTGGGAGACGACGTGATTGTCGCAGCTGATTGCGGTAACCTGCGCCCTGTTATAGACAACGTGCGCGAGAAATGGGGACAGACGGAGTTTGTCGTCGCGGCGGACAACGACCGTTATAAGAGAATGGGCAACTCCGGAGGCGCGGCCGCATTCAAGATATTCGAGGAGACAGGGATTCCGTTCGTCTTCCCTGATTTTGAGGAAGGCGAGAAGCTGTCCGACTGGAACGACTACGCCGCGAAGTACGGGCTGAAGAAGACGCGCGCCGCTATGCTGGGCAAGCTGGAACGTTTCAAGGCGCGCTCGGAATACATAGAGCGGCATTCTTTTCCTCAGTTTGTGCATATAAGCGAGACTACGGGGCGGCCGAAGGGGACTATTGCAAATCTCGAAGCGCTGCTCGCTTACGCGGGTATCAGTGTAAAATATGACGAGATAAAGAAGGAGGGCATCATCGGCGTGCCCGGGCGCGAGTACTGCGGCGACGACGTGAAGAACGCGACGCTGGGGCATATTCTTTCGCTCTGCGCGCAGTGGGGCTTTCCTTCGAGCAACGTTGACCCGTTTCTTTCTGAGGTGGCGGCGCGGAACGTTATCAATCCTGTGCGCGAATGGATTCTCTCCGAGCCGTGGGACGGGATACATCGTATCGGAAACGTTTACGATTCCGTCGTAGAGGAGAAGGGCTTTCCCCGCGCTTTTAAGGAATTGCTCATGCGCAAGTGGCTTGTCTCCGCGGCGGCGGCTGCCTTTCATCCGCGCGGGTTTCACTACCGCGGCGTGCTGGTGCTTATCGGCGGCCAGGGGATAGGGAAGACGACGTGGTTCCGCAATCTCGCGGGGCGCGACGAGTTTTTCAACGAGGGCATAGGGCTCGACCCGAACGACAAGGACAGCCTGAAGCGCGCTATTTCCTTCTGGATTACGGAGCTGGGCGAGCTGGAGGGGACTTTCAAGCGGTCGGATATGTCTGCGCTGAAGAACTTCCTGACGCGCAGCACGGACGTGCTTCGTATGCCGTGGGGGCGGCGCATGAGCGAGTTCCAGCGTCGGACGGTCTTCGGCGCTACGGTGAACCAGCGCGAGATTCTCATAGACGACACGGGGAACTCCAGATGGTGGTGCATTCCGGTGGAGCGCATGGATATGATTGACCGCCGCGACATGCAGCAGATATGGGCCGAGGTCTACGAGGATTATTATCTGCGCGGCACGGAAGACCCGCTCGGGCAGTGGTGGCTTACGAAGGAAGAAGAGGCGGAGCTTGCGCGTCAGAACTGGCAGTTCGAGGCGCCGAACCCGATAGAGGACCTTCTTACGGAAGGATTGAATTGGGAACTTGACCGAGGCTTCTGGCGTGAAATGACGGCCACCGATGCGCTTATACAAGCCGGTTTTGTCGGCGTGCCGCGTCCTGGCGACGCTATGAAGGCGGCGCGTGTGCTTCGCAAGCTCACGGGAACAACGAGTAAGCGCAGTGGGCATGACCGTGCCCGCATGTGGCTCCTTCCTCCCAAGAAAGAGAAAGGCGGCGCGGACATTCCATATCTCTACCGATAAACGTCCGCATTTAAGAATTCAGTCATAGCAAGGTTTTTGAAGGTACGGCGCGGACACTCTGAAAGTGTCCGCAGAAGTGTCCGCAAAAAGAAAGCCGTTGATATGACGGGATTAGTGTACCCTTTACGGACACTTGGACGCTTTTTTTCGGTATAAATTTAGGAATTTTTCTCTCGTATGATTTTTCTAATTTATGAGCTCTAAAGTGTCCGCAGTGTCCGCAAAGTATATATAAATATAGGTATAGACAGGTTTTTTCGTTTGCGGACGTTTTCGCGGACGTTAGGAAAAGCGACCGCAAGTGTCTGCATCTTATAGGCTGATATTGGAGACGAAGGATAACACAGAGGAGGAATGACGGTGGCGTCGTACAGGCACAGGATCGCCGAGGGGGCGGTGAAGGATTTTCCGGCTATCAAGCGGGATTATGACGGGTACAGGCTTATGCTGGACGCGAGGGCGCTCGCCGGCGGCTGTCTTTACGGCGAGCGCGTGGACGGCGGAAGCGCGTCATGCGCGGCGGACAGGTATCTCGACCGATACGACGACTCGGTGCTTCGCAGGCTTTCGGCTCTTATGCTCGGCATTTACGAGCCTTACTGCAAGCTTCCGGCCGATGAACGGCGCATTTTGGCGCTGCGGTATTGGCAGAAGATGGAGGTCGCCGACGTTGCGGTGGAACTTATGTTCAGCGAGAGGAGCGTCTACAGGCATATCAGCCACGCTCTGAACCGCCTTTACCGCCCTGTTCTTGAGGTGCAGCCGCTGCTTGAGGACTGGCGCATGGGCGCGCTGAAATGAACTTTTGCACGGCCTAAGTAAAGCGTATGTCATTCCTCTAGTGTCCCCGGCGGCGTATTGGTCAAAAAGTCAAAGGTCAAATTGTGTCTGAATTGTTGTCAGTAAATTGACAGCTTTTTTTGCTATAATTTTTATGCTGGCGAAAGCCGCAGATAAACGAACCGCCCGCAGGGGCGGAGGACAAGAAGATAGAGCCGCTTTTCCTCGTTTGAGGGGGCGGCTTTTTTCATGCCTATTTTTTGCCGTATGGAGGTGGTAAATGTGGCCGTCGAACTGAACGACAGACAGGAGAGATTCTGCCAGGCGTATGTCTTTGAGTGCCGTGGCAACGGAACGGAGGCGGCCATAAGGGCCGGTTATTCCGAGAACAGAAAGTCGGCAGGCGAGCATGCGTCTAGATTGTCAAGAAACGTCAAGATACGGGCGCGTATTGCTGAGCTCAAAAAAGAACGACTCGCAGCGAGCGGTTGGGACCGCGATATGCTCAAGGACGTCTGCATTGAGGAACTCGTCGGCATGGCTACGGCAAGGCTGACGGATTTCGTGAATATCTCTCCGGATAAGGACGACCCCAATCGCGAGGCGGTTCTTAAGGAACTTGCCGCGTGCCACGGCGGCCAGACGCTGCTCGACTTTGGGGATATGCTCATCACTCCGACGCATGCCCTTACAGACGACGAAGCGGGGGCGCTTAAATCAGTGAAGCAGGGTAAGTTCGGAATGGAGATAGAGATGTACGACCGCATCGCGGCCATTAAGCTGCTGGCCGAGATTGCAGGATTCAAGGAAGCCGACACCTCCGTGAGCGTGAACGTCTCGCCTTCGCTTATCCTTCAGCAGGCGGAGGCGCGGCGGCGGCCGGCCGCAGTACATGAAGGAGTCCCAGGCGATGGATAGCGATATGGAGCAGCTTGTCGGGCTTGTCGAACGCTGGCGGGCTTCGCCTTATGATTTCGTCGTCGAGTGTATCGGGGCGGTGCCTACGGAACAGCAGCGCGGCGTGCTTGAGGCTATGGCTTCGCCGGGGGCGCGCGTCTCCATACGTTCCGGCCACGGGACGGGGAAGTCGTGCCTTTTCGCCTGGATAGGGCTGTGGGGGATTACATGTTTCTGGGACGTTAAAATTCCCGCTACGGCCCCGACGGCTCACCAGCTTTCTGACATCATCTGGCCCGAGGTCGAGAAGTGGCGCTCGCAGATGCTTGAGCCTTGGCGCTCCGCCGTAAAGATAAAAGGCGACAAGATAACGATGGACGGCACGCCGGGCTTTATCGCGGCAAGAACCGGACGCAAGGAAAACCCGGAGGCGCTTCAGGGCTTTCACGCGGAGCACATGATATTCCTTATCGACGAGGCCTCAGGTATTCCAGAGGTCGTCTTTGAAGTAGCGCGCGGCGCGCTCTCCACCGAGGGTGCGCGTATCCTTATGGCGGCGAACCCGACGAGGCTTACGGGGTATTTCTACAACTCGCACCACAAGAACCGCGACCTCTGGACGCGCTTTCAGTTTTCGTGTCTGGATTCGCCGCGCGTCTCGCCCGCTTACGCGAAGGAAATAGCGGAGGAGTACGGCGAGGACAGCGATATGTACCGCGTGCGCGTGCTGGGCGAGTTTCCACACGCCTCGGAGATGCAGTTCATGCCCGGGGATATCGTCGAGGCCGCTATGGGCCGTCACCTGCGCGAGGAGATGTTCGACTTCGCTCCCGTCGTCATAGGCGTTGACGTGGCTATGTTCGGCGGGGACAGGAGCGTCGTATTCCTGCGCCAGGGGCTTATGTCGAAGATTCTCTATCAGAAGCGCGGCGTGAAACCCGAAGAGCTTGCCGCGCGTGTCGCGATGTTCGAGGACGAATACAGGGCCGACGCGGTCATCGTCGACGCCACGGGCGTGGGCGAGGGCGTGATGTCGAGCCTGCGGCTTATGAACCGCTCGCCCATCGCTTTTTACGCCGGCGAGAAGGCGCTGCTCGACAACTGCCACAACAGGCGCGCGGAGGTCTGGTACAAGATGCGCAAGTGGTTCGCCGAGGGCGGCGCGATTCCCGACGATTCGGACCTCAGAGACGACCTCGTTGGGCCGGAGTACAGCACGAACAGCCGCGGTCAGATTCAGCTCGAGCGCAAGCAGGATATGAAGAAGCGCGGGCTCGCGAGCCCGGACCTGGCCGACGCTCTGGCTGTGACGTTCGGCGCGGAGGTGCGGAAAAAAGAACGAAATCCGGTCATGCGGAGCGCAGGACGGCAGCCGGACTACGACGCATATGATCCTCTGGGTCTCGGAGGATGAAAGGAGGGGATACATAAATGGGAGCGGTAGGAACGCTCATCGGGGCAGTCATAGGCGCGGGCGCGACTATATACGGCTCATACCAGAGCAAGAAGGCGCAGGAGGAGGCTGCGCGCATCCAACAGCAGCAGGCTGAACGCCAGGCCGCAATCCAGGCCGAACAGAACCGCCTTCAGGAGGAGTATCAGGCCCGTCAGCTCGAGATGTCCAAACAGCAGGCGGAATACCAGAAGCAGTTCCAGGAGGCGCAGCTCAAACAGCAGCAGGCTTCGCTCGAAGCTCAGCAGCAGATGAGCCAGAGGACTTACGAGCTCCAGCAGGAGCAGCTCAACAGCCAGGCCTCGCAGACGCCGACATACGAGGAGAACCTCACGGCCGAGGTGAACGCCATGACGGAGCTGGAACGCAAGAGGCGCGCCGCGCAGGGCTACAGGAGCACCGACACGACGGGCGGGCTTCTTTCGAGCTCGAGCGCCGCTACGAAGAAGAAACAGCTTTTAGGAGGGTAGAATATGGCGGACAAGTACAGCGACAAGTATGTGGAGCAGTTTCTGAATACGTATGTGCTTCCGGTGTATACGAATCCGGTCAACGGGACTATCCGAAACATCTGGAATCTCATGGGTAAGCAGAGCAATGTGTACGAGGACTATGCAATCGGGCAAGGCGCTCTCTATGCCAAGCAGGCGATGAACGAGCTCAATTCCAACGGTAAACTCAGCGCGAGTACGAAGCAGGGGCTTATCAATTCTTTTTCAAGGACGGACGAGCAGTCTGTCGGAGACTACCGGGAATATTTCGGCTTCGACAGCTACGACAGCGCGGTCAAGTCCTGGGTCGACACGGATACGGAGACCGAACGCATGGAGGCTGAGCTCGAGGCGCAGCGCCAGGCGCTCGAGGAACAGAAGAAGGCGGCCGAGGAAGAGGCGAAACGTCAGGCCGAAGAGCTCGCAAGACAGCAGCAGCTCGCGCAGGAGGCGGCAGCGCGCGAGGCGGCGAATCAGCCGAACCGCTCAGCGGGGAACGTGCAGCGTACTTCTCTCGCCGAGGCGGCCGAGGTCATCTACGGCAACAAGGCGCAGAAGAAGCGCCGAGTCGGCTACGGCGACACGCAGGCGACCGAGGGCGGCAACTTGGGCAATCCGAACGTCGTGCGCAAGCAGCTGCTCGGCATGTAGGAGGCTCGGAATGACGTGAGACGCGAATCTACCGTTACCGAGCTGAACAAAAGGAAGGCCAACCTCATAGCCGAGCGCGAGGACTGGCTGCCGAGATGGCGGAGGATTCAGGAGGTCGTCGCGCCCATCTTCGGCTACTTCCACGACACGGACAGGCAGGGGCGCAGGAAATGGGGCTCGCTCTACAACGACACGCCGCTCTTCGCCGTGCAGGTGCTTTCCGCAGGGCTCCAGTCCGGGCTTACCTCGCCGAACAACCAGTGGTTTCACCTTACGGACGCGGACCCCGCGATTAACGAGGACTACGCCGTCCGCAAATACTGTATGGATTGCGAGGAGATTATGTCCGCGGATATGCTTTCGTGCGGCATATACGACGCATACGCAGGTACGTACAACAACCTCGGGCCGTTCGGGACCGGCGGCTTTCTGCTTCTCGAGGACACGAAGCAGCCTTTTATATGCGTGCCGCTCGAGATAGGCGAATACTGCATCGGAATGGACTACAGGCGGCAGCTGAACGAGTTCTTCCGCACCGTAGAGCTTACGCCGGCGCAGATGGCCGAGCAGTTCGGCAAGGAGCGGCTGCCGGAGACGGCGCGCCGCGCTTTCGAGACGGACCAGCGCGTGAAGTTCAAGGTGCATCACCTTATCGCGCCGAACGACGGCCGCATCGAGGGCGAGCGCGGGCTTAAGGGCTTCGCCTATCTTTCGTTCTACTGGCTCGACGAGAGCGAAAAGCCGCTCGCCGTCGGCGGGTACAACGAATTCCCGTTCATCGGCGGAAGATGGTACCAGATAGGGCAGGACGTTTACGGCTACGGCCCCGGGGAGATGGCCTTCGGCAACTCCGCGCAGCTCCAGGCTATGGAGAAGGACATGACGACGGCTCGGCAGCTTCTGCTTCAGCCGCCTATTCAGATTCCCTCGACCATTGCGGACAAGGTGAGCCTGCTTCCGGGCTCGAAGATATATTACGACCCGACGGGAGCGGACGCGCCTATCAAGCCGGTGCTTGCTGCGGGACTCGACGTGCGCGGCACTATGGAGGGCATTATGCTCGTTGAGGAGCGCATCAAGCGCGCGTTCTTCACGCAGCTGTTTATGGCTATCCTCGACCGCGCGGACCAGAATCCGCAGAAAACCGCCACGGAGATACAGGAGATAATCGCGGAAAAGTCCTCGATGATAGGGCCGGTGCTTCAAAGGCTCGACCGCGAGGTGCTTCGTCCGTCCATCAACCGCGTCTATGCCATCGAGGCGCGCGCGGGGCGGCTGCCCGAACCGCCTGAGCAGCTTGTCGGGCGTGAGCTGAGCATAGAGTACACCTCGCCGCTGATGCTCGCGCTGAAGGCGAAGAAGACTACTAGCATCGACAGATTCCTGCAGTTCTTCAGCGGCGTCGCCTCTGCGAAGCCGGAGATACTCGACATCATCAACGGTGACAAGATGGCGAGGCTTTACGCGAATTATCTCGACGTACCCTCCGAGTGCATCAACACGGAGGAAGAGACTGAGCAGATACGGCAAGCGAGGGCGAGAGCGCAGAACGAGGCGCAGCAGCGCGAGGAGGCGCTCCAGATGGCGCAGATCGCGCCGGGCGCGCTTAAGACGATGAGCGAAACGTCGATAGGCCCCGGCAATCTGCTGGGCGATATCACCGGTATGGGAGGATGAGCCTTTGATTGAGCACAAGACGGCGCTCGAGGTGCAGCGCCAATGGGTTACAAAGGATAACGAAGCTTTTGCGCGGCTGTCCGAGAACGAGGACGGGCGCGCTTTTTTATGCCGTCTCATAGCCGAGTGCGGCGTATTCGAGCGCAATCTTGAAAGCGACGCCGCGCGCATGGCGTTCAATGAGGGGCGGCGCTCGGTCGGGCTTTGGGTGCTCGAGCTTCTCGAAACGGCGAAGCCCGGAAGCTCCGGCGCGCTGCTGTCGCTCTTCGGGAACGCCGGAAGCTTTCTCGGCGGAATAATTAAGGAACAGAACGAAAAACGAATGGAAATGGAGGCAGTCGTCTATGGAAGAAATGAAAGCGGAGAACACAGTACTGGAGACGCCGGCGGAAGCGCAGCCGTCGGAGACGATTCAGCAAAACGATAACGGCGCGGCGGGCGCTGAGCCCGCGCTTGCGCCCGAGAGTACCGAAGGAAAGGAGGAGGGCGGAAATGGTACAGGAAGCAGAGGGCTCTTAGGCGGCGAGCCGTCTCAGCCGTCCGGCGAAGGAGAGAAAGCCGTCGAGGAGCCCGGAAAGGAGGACGGGCCTCCCGAGGATTACGGCGATTTCAACTTTATGGAGGGCGTTACGCCGAACGACGCGGCGCTCGCGGATTTCAAGACGCTTGCGCGCGAATTCGGCCTGAGCAAGGCTAAGGCGCAGAAGCTCGTAGACCTTCAGAACCGCATCGCGCGCGAGGGCTTCGACGCCGCGGTGAAGCGCTACGACGAAGAGCAGAGGGCCATAACGGATAAGTGGGAAGCCACAGTCAAGGCCGACCCGGAGCTTGGCGGTACGGCGTTCAAGGAGAATATGAAAATTGCCAGAAGCGTATTCGCAAAGCTCGATGTTCCTGAGGCTTACGACGTGATTATGGAGACGCCGCTTTCTTCTAACCCCGCAATCCTGCGGCTGCTTTACAGGGCGGGGAAGGCGCTGGGCGAGGCTTCTTTCGTACACGGACGAAACGAGGGCGCGGCTCCCGTGAGCGCGGCTAAGGCTATATATCCCGAGATGAATTAGTTATTTCAAACAAGGAGGAATGCATATGGCGACTATTGGAAGCATTGCGACGCTTCTCGATTTTGCGAGGAGGTCCGACCCGAACGGCAAGATTATGAAGATTGTAGAGCTTATGTCCCAGGACAACCCTATCCTTCAGGACATGCTCTGGATGGAGGGCAACCTTCCGACTGGGCATCTTACGACTGTGCGCGTAGGGCTGCCGTCCGTGGCGTGGAGGATGCTCAACTACGGCGTTCAGCCGAGCAAGAGCAAGACGAAGCAGGTTACGGATACCTGCGCGATGCTCGAGGCCTACGCAGAGGTCGACAAGAAGCTCGCGGACCTCAACGGCAACAGCGCGGAGTGGCGTCTCGGCGAGGACAAGGGCTTCCTGGAGGCTATGCAGCAGGAGATGGCCTCGACGCTCTTCTACGGCGACGACATTGTTGCGCCGGCGAAGTTCGTCGGCCTTGCGCCGCGCTATTCGGCTCTTTCCGGCGCGGACAGCTCCGAGAACGTGCTTTCCGCGGGCGGCACGACGGCGAATAAGGAAACGTCGGTCTGGTTTATCACCTGGGACCAGATGGCGACGCACGGCATTTTCCCGAAGGGCAGCAAGGCGGGATTCCAGCATCAGGACCTCGGCGAGGTGACGCTCTTCGACGCGGACGGCGGGCGCTACCAGGGGTACCGCAGCCATTACACCTGGGACTGCGGCCTTACGGTGCGCGACTGGCGCCGGAACGTCCGTATCTGCAACATCGACACCTCGAAGCTCGGAACTGAGAGCGAGCCGAAGCTTTTCGAGCTTCTGACGAAGGCCTATCACAGGCTTAAGAGGTACGGCGGCCGCAAGGTCATTTACTGCAACGAGACCGTGGCGACTTACCTCGACCTCCAGGCACAGAACAAGAGCAACGTCTTCTTCACCTTCAAGGAGGTCGACGGCGAGGCTATAACGAATTTCCGCAATATACCGATTCGAGTATGCGACGCGATACTCGACACGGAAGCGGTCGTGGCATAGGAGGTTTTGAGATGATACTGGATAAAGAGCTTATTTTCAGCGAGGGGCAGTCTCTTTCTGCGGCGGGGCCTTCTTCGAACGTCGTGGACCAGGGCGCGGCGGGCGACGCCTATGTCGCGCTGTGGCTTGTGGTGAACGCGGCGGACGTTAGCGGGACGCTCGGCTTTGACCTTGAGACGGATTCCGCGGAGGCTTTTTCTTCCGCGGAGACGCTGATGTCCGTCACCGCGGCGGCGCGCAGCGCGGACGGAACCGTTTTCAAGGGGCGCGTGCCGCGCGGGGCGAAGAAGTATCTGCGCGTGAAGTACACGGGGACGCTTACGGCGGCGACCGTGACGGCCTTCCTGACGAAGGACGTAGGCATATAGGCGACGGCGGGCTTTTCGCCCGCCTTTATCTTTTCCTGAGGCGGTGGTTTTCATGACGTCGGACATAAACATCTGCAATATGGCGCTGGGGAATATCGGCGCGGCCCCCATCGTCTCTTTCAGCGACGAATCGCAGACGGCGCGGATATGCGCGAGCTATTACGAGCATGTCAGGAAGTATCTGCTTTCGGCTTATCCGTGGAGCTTCAACCGGAGGCACGTGCGGCTCGTGCCGCTGCCGAAGGGCGAGGAATACGAGGACGAGCCAGTTTTCCTCTACGCGTATCCGACGGAGGCGCTTTATATCAACTGCGTTTACTCGAAGGAGTTCCCAGGCAGAAAGCTGCGCTATGACGTGAGGGTATGCGGGGAGGGCAAGAGACGGCTGTTCGCGGATGTGCCTGGGCCGCTTTTCGCCGATTGCCGCGCCGACGTCGAGGACGTGTCGGTGTGGCCAGCGGTCTTCTGCGAGACTGTTTCTTGGGCTTTGTCGATGAGGATAGCGCTTGCGCTTGCGAAGGACAACGGCGTCGCGTCGAACTGCAACGGGATGTATCTGCAGGCGCTGGGGCGCGCGCTCTGCGAATGCGCGAACGAACCGGATATGCCTATGGACGGCGGCTCTTCGTGGCTTGAGGCTCGGGAAATATGAATCTTTATCAGGGCTCTTTCGTCACCGGCGAGATTACGCCGGAGCTTTACGGGCGCGTTGATTTGCAGAGGTATCAGTCTTCCGCGGCGAAGCTCAAGAATTTCACCTGTCACGTCTACGGCGGCATTTCGCGCCGTCCCGGGACGATTTATCTCGGAGACGTGAAGTATCCTGCTAAGAAGTGCAGGCTTATCCCTTTTGAATACAAGAACGCTTCGAACCAGACTTACGCGATGGAGTTCGGAGACTGTTATATCCGCTTCTGGACGCACGACGGAGTGATCGCGGATGAGGACGGAGAGATATACGAGATTGAATCGCCTTACGCCGAGGACGAGCTGCGCGAGATAACGTGGGTGCAGTCCGCCGACACGGTTTTCCTTTTTCATCCGTCGCACCAGCCGCAGAAGCTCGTGCGCTACGGACATGCCGACTGGGAGATAGCGGATTTCGTCACCTCGGGCGGGCCGTATATGGACGAGAATACGTCGGAGATAACGATAACGCCGTCTGTCGGAGACGACGGCGAGACGGTGACGCTGACGGCGAGCGGAGAGCTTTTCACCTCGCGCCACGTCGGGCGCGAGTTCCGCATACGTCAGCGCGTTTCCGAGAAGAGCGAGACGGACGAGGTGGCCTCGGAGACGGAGGTCTCGGGCACGCTCGGCCCTATGTCGATATGGGGCGACTGGGAGGTTATAACTACCGGCCAGGGGCCTACCGTCTCGGACTGGTGGAGCGGCAGCGTGACGATTTACAGGAAGTACCCTGACGGGGACTGGCAGGCGATACGCAAGTTCTCGGTAGACAAGGACAGGGACCTCGCGATTTCCGGCAACGAGGATTTGGATTTCGCGCAGTATAAGGTCGAGTATACCGTCCGCACGAACATGAAGGAGTCGACGACGAACGGCGAGACGACGAAGACGCCTTCGGAGATGACTATACAGCTTCACAACCTCGCGCATACGAAGATAGGTTCGGTGCGCATATCCGCGGTGACTTCCGCGACTGTCGCGACGGGCGAGGAGGTCGAGGCTGTCGGCGAGTGGAACGTCGCGACGGCTTTGTGGGCCGAGCCCGCGTGGGGCGGAGATTACGGCTTTCCGCGCTGCGGCGCGTTTTTCCAGGACCGGCTTTATATGGCGGGGAGCAAGAAGCAGCCGCAGACTATATGGGCGAGCAAGACGGGAAGCTACGACCAGTTCGGAATTTCCGAACCCATACAGGACGACGACGGCATAAACAGGACGCTCGTGTCGCGCAAGATGTCCGAGATTCTCGCGATGGTGCCGCTGGACGTGCTTATTGTGCTTACTTCGGGTACTGAGTACAGGATATCGTCCTCGGACGGCAACGTCACGCCGGTGAATTTCGACGCGCGGCCGCAGAGCTATTACGGCGCGGCGAACGTTATTCCCGAGGTGCTCGCCGACCATGTTTTCTTCGTTCAAAGCACAAACAGGGAAATCCGCGACCTGAGTTACGCATGGGAGAGCGACGCCTATGCCGCGAGCATCCTTTCGCTGCTTTCGAGGCATTTGCTGAAAGAGCGAAAAGTTATTGACCTTGGCTGGCAATTATGGCCGGATTCCATTTTGTGGTGCATCTGCGACGACGGCGTGCTGCTCGGATGTACTTATCTGAAGGAGCAGGATGTTACGGGATGGCACCAGCACGAGACGCAGGGAAAATTCGAATCGCTCTGCTGCGTCGGCGGCGACGGGCAGACGGACGTATATTTCTCCGTGCTGCGGAACGGCAAGCGTTTTATAGAGCGGCTTTCTCCGAAGATGGAGGGAGAGGCCGAGGATTCGTTCTATGTGGACTGCGGGCTGACCTACGAGGGCGAGCCGGTCTCGGGAGTCTCGGGGCTGTCGCATCTCGACGGCATGACGGTCTCTGTGCTCGCCGACGGCAACGTGGAGCCGGAGCAGACTGTCGTAAACGGGCAGCTGAAGCTGAGCAAGGTCGCTTCGGCGTCGAAGATCACAGTCGGGCTTGCTTATTCGAGCGAGCTTGAAACGCTGGATGTGGAAGTCCCCAATTCCGGCGGGGCTTATCAGGGGACTATGAAGAAGGTCTCGGCGGTCAAGGTGCGTCTGCTTGATTCGCGCGGAGGCGAGTTCGGTCCTAATTTCGAACGCATGGACCGTTTTGCAGAGCATAAAGGAACGCAGACTGGTGCATGCCTGCCGCTTTGGAGCGGGATAGAAGAGATCATCCTGCCGTTTGACTGGAATTCCAACGGACGAGTCTGCATACGGCAGCGCGATCCGCTTCCTATGAATGTGCTGGCCGTCATGGCGGAGGTGAAACAAGGTGGATAGGCGCATTTTTTACGAAGGACGGGGGCGGCTGGTCTCGGCCGTCATGGCAGACGCTTCAGAGCTCGCGCCTTATGTCCGTGAGCGCGAGCTGCGCGAGATGGCCTTTTTTGACGGCGGGTCTGTAGAAGAGCGCATACGGCTGTCTATAGAGCGCTCCGAGAAGGCTTTCGCCTTTTTTTCAGACGACGGCACGGCGCTTATTTTGTGCGGCGTCGCGCCGATTGAGCGCACGTCATGCGTTTCGCGCCGTCTGGGGCTGCTCGCGGGAAGGTGCGGCCTTCCTTGGGCTCTGTCCAGACCTGAGGCGAGCGGGTATAAGCTCGAGATAGTCGGCCGCGCCGCGCCGGTGTTCTTTCGGGAGATAAAGGCAGGATACGACTATTTAACCTGCTGGGCCGGAGGTTGGATGACGGAGCTTTTCAAGCTGTTCGCGCGGCATGATTTCTTTCCAGCGGAGAGCGCAGAGTATATGGGCGAGACGCTTGTGCGTATGGAATGGAGGCGGATGTGATGGGCGATTTTCTTGCGAGCAGCGGCGGGCTTGGGGCGATAGGGACGCTCGCGCAGGGCGTGGGCGGATTCCTTTCCTCCGGTGCCGCCGGCGGCGCGGCGGAAGCCCAGTACGGAGCCGCCGCGACGAACGCGATGATAGAGGCTTCGGCGCTTTCAAGCCAGTATAAGGTCGGGGCCATAAACATGATTTTGCAGGCGGAGGCTCAACAGGCGGAGTACGAGTCTGCCGCCGTGAATTATGAGCTTGAGGGCATGGGGAAGCGCGGGAGCGCCTCCATGTACGATATGCAGGCGGCGCTGTCTCTCCTGAATAAGGCGAACACCCTTCGCAGCGCGGCGTCGCTCGGCGCTTCGGCTCTCGACGCGGTGCGGCAGGGCGCGGAGGCGGAGAGCAAGCTTCGCGAGGAGGGCCGTCTTTTCCGCGGGACGCAGCGCGCGGCCATAGCGGCGGGCGGCACGGACGTGCAGAGCGGGAACGCGCTCGACATCCTGCGCCAGACCGACGAGGGGATTGAGAGCGACAGCGCCTCGATACGGCTTTCGGCGCAGAAGAACAGGTACAGCCTGCTTCAGCAGCAGAAGAATATGTGGATGCGCGCAGAGGCGGAGCAGCTCGAGAGCGAGAATTACCGCATCGCGGCGGAGAATCTGCGAAACGCCGCGGAGGTTTCCGACCTCGCCGCGGACAACATGCGCAAGATGGGCGACCTGGCTTATTCAAGCGGGCAGGCCGGAGCCGATATGTATAACAGGTTCGCGGAGCTCGCATTGCAGTCCGGCCAGATATCCGCCGGCGCTTACAGGCAGCTCGGTTCCGTTGCTTCGGGCGCTGCGCGGACTGCTGGATATGCCGGGCTTCTCGCCTCCGTGGGCGAAGCGGCCGGCATGCTCGCCGTGAAGCCCTCCGGGAATAAGGACGCGGGCGGCGTCGCGGATTTCAGGTATTCGATGCTGACGGAGGACGGATGGGGCGATATTTCGTATTCCGCGGGGACTTCGGACTGGTGGAAGAAGAACGAGTATAAGCTCGGCTCTTTCGTCCCGAAGGTCAAGACTTACGGCGGCATTTAAGGGGGCGTCGTTATGCCGAAGGTGCAGAGTTACAGAAAAAGCGCGGGAAGCGGGGCGCTTCAGCCGGTCCGCGCCGGAACAGATATGAGCCTTGCGAGCCAGGAGGCCGTGCTGCGCAGCGGACTGCCGGACGGGACCGCGGCGCGCGCTCAGCGCGATATGAGCATGGCCGGAGTGCAGCGCGGCCGTCAGGCGGCGGAGCTTATGGCGGCCGGCGCGAAGCTGAACGAAATGGGCGGGCGCGAGACGGCGCGCGTGGCCGATATGTCCGCGCGGGCCGAGCGGCTTGCATTGGATTCTTCCGCGCAGATCCTCACGGCTATGGGCGCGCGGTTCGTGAAAATGCAGGAGGACCACGACGCCGCCGAGGTTATGGAAGCCGCCAACGAGTGGCACGAGTATGTCAACCAGTATTTCAACGACCCCGAGAAGGGTATGAAGGCGACGCGGCAGCTCGCCAACGCGAAGGGGCTTTACGACGACACGTCGAAGTATCTCGAGGTCGTGACCGAGCGCTGCGCGCAGAATCTCCGCACACCGCAGCAGAAGCAGGCTTTTTTGAAGTCCGTCGCCGGAAGCCGCCTCTCCGCAGAGGAGAAGGCGAGCGTCTACGAGGCGCAGGAGATGGGCAAATACGCGAAGCAGACGACGCAGCAGACCGTGCAGAGCGCCATCGCCTCAGTCGCGGAGGACCCGACGCCTACGAATTTCAACGCGAATTTTGAACGCGCGCGCGACGCCGTGCTGTTCTACATGCGCGGCGCGGACGAGGAGAGCCAGAGAATCGCAGTCGAAGGGCTGCGCAGCGACTTCCACGCCGGCATAATCACGAACCGGATGCAGACGGACCCGATAACCGCGGAGAAGTATTTCGAGCAGGTGAAGGGCGAAATTCTGCCCGAGGCGCGCGTGAAGCTGGAGACAGACGTGCGGAACGCGGCGCTTGAGGCGCATCTTCAGCAGGATACGCCGCTGCTTTTCGAGGAGTACGGCTTCGACGGCCTTGCGGACGCGAGGGCGTATATTCGGGACAATTACAGCGGAGACGAAGAAGAGAAGCGTATTTCGGCGGCGGAGTCGTATTGGCGGGAGCAATGGAGCGACAGGAAGTTCCGCGAGGAGAAGTCCGCGGACGACATCCTTGGCATGATGGACGCGGGCGCTTCGCTGAAGGCTGTGAACGACGCAATTTCAGCCGTTGACTGGACTTCAAACGGCGCGCGGCGCGCGTTGGAGCGCGAGCGCGACGAGCATTTCCGAATCGGAGACTTCGCGCCTGGCGGCAAGGGCTTCCGCATAGACTGGGACGCCGTTCTTGAGGTCGACGAACTTAGGAAGAACGGGAAGATTCTAGAGATCTGCCCAACGATAAACGATTTCAAGGACAAATACGGCGCGCGGGTCGGAAGCGACATATTAAAAGAGTTCAGGAAATATTACAACGAGCTGAACAAAGGCGCGTCCGACGTAGAGGTTAAGATGGACATCAACTATTCAGGTATTTTTAAGAAAAAGCTGGAAGAGGCCAAGATAAAAGACCCGGGCGAACAGGGCAGATGGATGCGCATCTATACAAACTATTTCGACGCTATGAAGAACGACCCGAATAAAAAAGGACCGATAACGCCAGACCTGGCTATTGGGCTTATGGATACGATACTTGCGCCTGAGGTCGTCGGTACGACGAAGAACTGGCTCGGCAACACGGTGGAGCGGCGCGTCAGACGCGGCTATATCCCGCCGGGAGCTGAACAGGTGGGCGGAAGCTGGTATATCAAGGACGCCGACGGGCAGTATCACGAGTTGTTCTTCCCCGACGGGAGCGGCGTCGATATAGACGGCCCTGTGGAAGTTTCGCCGCAGGGATTCGATGGCATACCTATGGGGACGATTTCGGCTCCGGTGCCTGACGAGGCTGAGATATGGAGAAGATAGGAAAGATATAGGATAAGCCGGGCGGGGCGGCGCTCCCGCATCTCCTACCTCGCGTATTGCGAGCGGCGACGGCTGCCCGTTCCGTCCTCCGGCTTATAGCTTATTCTAACAGAGTATGAGTATTTGTTATTCGTAGTGACCGCGGCACTGGAGTATTTCGAGCGCATTTTCAGCGATGCGGTAGACGAGGCGGTTGGTTTCGTCTATGCGGCGGCTCCAGAATCCGCTCAGTTCGCCTTTGAGGGCTTCGGGCTTGCCTATACCCTCAAAAGGGCTGCGCTCGATGTCTCTGATGAGTGTGTTGATCCGTTTCAGCGTCTTTTTGTCCTGGGTCTGCCAGTATAGGTAATCGTCCCAGGCTTCGTCGCACCATGTTTTTTTCATGGGGTTAGTCTTCTATCAGCTCGTGTTCTTTGCCTTTGCCGGCGTTGAGCTGCGCTATGCCGCGGCGCAGGTGTTTCATGTTTGTTTCAGAGTAAAAGGGGTCGCGCGTTATCTCAAACGGCAGGCGGTTTTCTCGCAGCATGGCTTTGAAGAAAAGGTTTACTGCGGTCGACGGGTTCATGCCTACGTCGGCGCAGAAGGCCTCGACTTCTCGTTTAGTTTCTTCTTCTACTCTTATTGACATGGTTGCAAGCGTCATTGTTATCACATCCTTTAACGGAATTATAGCATAAAACGAATACATTGTATTGCATTGTAATAAATAGATGCCGCTCTTTACGGGGCGGCTTTTTTGTTGCCGGAGGTGCGTTATGGGAGTTTACGACGAGGTGAGGAGCAGGACGGGGAGCGGCGTTATGGTTGGGCCAGCGCTTTCGGCGGACGAGGCTCACGCGCTGGGGCTTTCTTCGGTCAATCCGCTGGTGGACGAGCTTGAGCGCAGTTACGAGCGTTACGTCACGGAGAATCCCGAGGAGTCGGCGGCGCGCATATGGAACGCCGAGCGCGTGGGCGTGCCGCTGTGGGTGCAGGAGCGCAGCGAGAAGTACGCGGACGAGGCGAAGAAGCGCCTCGCGCTGCTTGAGAAGGGGACGCCGGACTGGAAGCGGCTCGCGGACGCTTCTCCCGTGACGGCTTCGTTTATGACGGGCGACGGCGTTATGGCTTCGGCCTATGACGACGTTCAGGCGCTGGCTGACATCGAGGACGTGACGCACAGCCTTTCGTATCTGCGGCTGAATTATAAGGACAAACTCGCCTATCTGCGAAGCGAACGAATTGCGCCGAGGCTGTCCGTGCCTGCGCTTGACGTGAAGGACCGCCCCGGGATGATAGCTTCTCTACCGGTTATGAATCCGCGGGCTATAGGCAGGGATTTCGACATCAACATCTCTGCGGAGGAGCTTGCGCGCCTGCGCGACAAACCCGTAGCTCAGATGGTTTCTGAGACGCTGACGGAGCTTGACCGTTGGGCGGCGGATACTTCGTTCAGCAGAGGTATGTCTTCCGGCTACGAGATGAGCGCTATAGCGACTGAGGCATATAATCAGTTTCTTTCCAATTCGTTCGGCACTCCCGCCGACGAGGCTAAGTGGGTGGAGCTTGAGAAGCGGGTTCTCGCGCTCGACCGCAGGAAGCCGGAGGGCTGGCTTTCCGGCATGCTATACGAGACTGGGAAGTTTATAGGTCAGCAGGCGGGCGGCGCATGGACTACTGGTATTATGTCGACCGCCGGAGCAGGGCTCGGCGCTTATGCCGGTTCGTTGGGCGCGGCTGCTGTCGGCGGCTCTATGCTTACTCCAGTAGGCGGGGCTATTTTGGCGGGAGCTGCTTTCGGCTGGATGCTCGGCACGAAGGCGGGCGTTTTTACTCAGGCGGCTAAGACGGAGATGGGGCTCGACCTTATCGACCGGCGCATGATGAAAGGGGCTGACGGCGAGTATATTTCGGATTTCGCCGCGGGGCTCGGCAGTCTTGCGGTCGGGGCCGTGAACGGCGCTCTTGAGCTTACGGAGTGGACTGTCGCGGGCCGTCCATTTACCGGCGTAGCGCGGCGCGTGGTTCCGCCGCAGACTATGGCCTCAGTTTCGAGGAATATCGCCTCGAGGCTTTCCGCGCTTCCTAGCCTCGGAAAGTACGGGCAGGCGGCGCGCTACTGGGGGGAGCAACGTCTTTTCTGAGTCTATGACGGAGGTCTTTCAGGAGCTTGTGCCGATAACGATCGACGAGATGCAGAAGCACGCGCTGCTCGACGGCTATAACGCGCGCAGGCTCGGCGACGTTACGGCAGAGCTGACGGAGACTTTCGTGTCGTCCTTGTATTCCTTCGCGCTTATCTCGGCTGCCGGCCCGGTCGCGGGGCTTGCCGCGGGGCGTTTCAACGGCGAGCTGACGCGCAGGGAGTTCGAGGCTGCGCAGACGAAGCTGTTCAATATGAAGATGGACAATTTCAAGGAGCGTATAGGCGCGTCGAAGATTTTGAAACGTTTCCCCTCCATGAGCCGCGAGCACCGCGAGGCGGTTCTTGCCGGCGCGGACCTCAGCCGCGCATATATCGGCGCGGAGAAGGTGGAGACGCTTTTCCAGCAGGGGCTTCTGCCCGGTTCGGAGGAGTACGCGAACGCTTCAAGCTGGGCGCAGGATTATCTCGGCGTCACGGAGGACGAATACAACGAGTCGATGCAGACCGGCTACGAGATGGAGCTCGCGGCCGCAAAGCTCTTCGACGCAGTGGAGTCCGCCGAGGAATCCAAAACCGGGGCGATTTACGACGCTCTCGCGAAGGATATACGTTTCGCTCGCGACGGCATGACGCTGACGGAGGCCGAAGCGGCGGACAAGAGCATCCAAGAGATACGGCGAGAGGACTTCTTCCGCATGGCTCCGGCTATGGAGGCTGCGCAGGAAGAGGAGGCGTCGGCCAATCGCGTATTTGAAGCGGGCCGTATGCAGATGGAGGCGGAAGGGATAGACGCCGAGACTGCGGCGGCCGACTCTTATATAAGGAGCAGGGCGTATCACCGCCTTGCGCGTATGTACAATTCCGCGTTAAACGAAGAGGCGAGGGGCAGCAAAACTTTGCTTGCCGAAGATATGGAGCGAATGTTCCCGCTCGTCATAGAGAAAGACGACGCAGGGAAGGTTACCGGGCTGACGTTCCAACAAACCGCGTGGCACGGCTCGCCCTTCCGCTTCGACAGGTTCAGCACGGAACATATTGGCGAGGGCGAGGGCGCGCAGGCGTTCGGCTGGGGGCTGTACTTTGCGGGAAACAAGAAGGTCAGCGAGTGGTATCGCGACAACCTCACAAGACCGAAATACGAAGATATATTTGAAATAAAGTACGATGGCCGCAATATAGAGGAATGGTGGAATTATTTAGAGGAGCGGGTAACTTCTGACAAAGAAAAAGCTCAGCTATACCGTGATTGTATGGAGATACTAGACACGTTTTCGATACCACGGTAATCCTGTCAAAACGATAAACGAAGCGAAACAAAAAGGCTGTCCCCAGAAGCGATAGAATGGTTTGATAAAACTTTCGCGCATTACAAAATACATCCCGGCGCGTTGTATCAAGTCGATATTCCTGACGACGGGGATTATCTGCTCTGGGATAAAGATGTTCCCACAGAGCAGGCCGATAAGGTCTTCGCGGCGCTCGAAAACAAAGGCGTTGGGCTTCCGAAGGATTTGCTGCTTGACGGCCATAGCTTAGCGGACAGCGATGCAGTGGTCTTAAGGAGATGTACGGCGGCGACGGCGCGCATGTGATACTCCGAATAAAGAACGAAGTCTTTTATGGTTCATCGCTTGAGGAAGCCGTAAATTCGACGCGGCAATATTATAAAAACGGGAAGAACGAAGCGTCAGAAAACAGACTCGCATGGGCTCGAAGAGAATAAAGACCGTTTCTCAGTGCATGATATGCCGCATGATGCACTGGTTAAATTATGGGGCGGAAATGGCAGAAGCTTTTACGAGGAATTGAGCGACCTTCTCGGTTCGGACAGAGAGGCAAGTCTGCTACTTAAAGATGCAGGTATTCCCGGAATAAAATACCTCGACGGGAACAGCAGGTACTTGGGCGAGGGCAGTATAACTACGTCATTTTCGACGACGCGGATGTGAATATCGCCGAGACATATTATCAGGCCGCGCCTGTGAATAACAATCCTGTTCTCGTTGATACTACACTGCTAGGCGCATTGACGTTTCTAAAAAAGACGAGATGAAGGCGCTGAGAAAGAAAGCTCTGAATGGTATCGCGAAAATCTCCAGACGCTGGACGCAGAAGGCAATCAGAAAAATCCGCCCGCCGTTCATCCGGTTTTGGGCGAGGTGCGTTTTTCGAGAAGAGGCGGCGTTGAGAGTACTTTTATCAGAAGGAACGACAAAGAAAAGCTGTATCTCGTCCCTTATCTGAGGGAACTGATTGAGAGCGGAAAACTCGTAGAAAATAACGACGGCGGCGTCGAGTTTTCCTGTAATGGCGGAAAAGAGGAAGAGCGGCGAGGCGGATATTCTTGCATACTGCTACTTAGATAACACCGTTTATATAAGGCGTTCCGGCGACAGCATTCCAAGGCTTTACAATGTGCGGCTTTCTCTTGAAAAGCATACCGACGGGATGTGGCATTACGATATAAGCAGGCTGAACAGAGCGGACGAAGAAGCTCCCTCCGGTACCATCGGGGCTGCCTCCGCGGCGGCTGTCAGCCGAGCTTCGGAAGGAGCTTTCAACGAAGAATCCCCTTCCGGTAACATCGGTCTTGCCTCCGCGGCGGGTACTAGCCGAGCTGCAGAAGGAGCTTCTGACAATATTATAGGACAAGACGGAGACGGCGGCAATTTGCAGCTTTATCAGATAAGCGGCGCAGGCTCGCGCGGCTCCATCACTTTCCCTCAGTACGAGGGCGCGCCCGTCACTATCCGGCTCGGGAAGGACGCGGACCGCTCTACCTTCGTGCATGAGTTCGCGCATCTGTATTTCTGGCATCTGCGGAATCTCGCTTCGCTGGACACTGTGCAGAATAAAGCAACGTGGGACGGGCCCGAGGCGGAGTGGAACAGGGATTTGAAAGTTGTCTCTCGCTGGTGGGAGGAGAACGCGGAGGACATCGCGCGCCAGGCGGCGCAGTTCGTCCCGGACGGCGAACGCGGCGGGCTTTCCGCCGAGGGATTCCGCGCGTGGCTCGCCTCGGGCATGGAGCGGAAGAGCGTCGCCGGAGCGGCCTACGACCGCGCGGCGCAGGAGTATTTCGCGCGCGGCTTTGAGCGCTATCTTATGGAAGGCAAAGCGCCGGTGCCGTCGCGCGAGCTGCTTGCCGTTTTCCGGCGTTTCAAGAAGTGGCTTTGCGAGATTTACAGGGCGCTGACGGAGCTCGACGTGGAGCTGTCCGACGAGGTGCGCGGCGTGTTCGGCCGCATGGTCGCGACTGACGAGGCTGTGGAGCAGCTGCGCGCGGAACGCGAGACCGACGCTCTCATCGCGGCGCGGCGCGAGGCGGCGGACGCAGAGGAGCGAGAAACGGACGAGGCGAACGCGGCTTTCGCCCCTACTCGCGAGCCGGAGCCGGAATACGATATCTCTTACGACCCATACGAGGATGCTAAGGAAAATGTGCTGGGCATACTATTCTCCGAGGATACGCCGGAGCGGCGGCGCGAGATGGCGGAGCGCGCCGAGGAGATACGCCCGCAGGTGCTCCGGGCCGTTCTAGCAGAACCCGGGTACAAGGCTCTCGCAATGATGGAGCAAGAGCCGGAGCTGAGGCTCAATCCCGAGGCCGTGATGGATATGTTCAGCGAGACGGTGCTTTCCGCGATGCCGGAGGGCAGCCTTGCCGCGGACGGCATGACGGACCTTGAGACCGCGGCGCGCAGCCTTAACTTCAACAGCGCGAAGGAGATGATAGACGCGATTGCCGGACGGCGGTCTATAAAAGAAGAGGTGGACGCGCGCGTGCGCGGGATCGTCGCGCGCGAGTTTACGGACACTCTTTCGTCTCCGGCGGCTATGGACGCGGCGGCTGAGGCTGCGCTTTACGACAACGAGGAGCACGGCGAGCGGCTCGCAGCGGAGACGGAAGCGAGCTTCGACGAGGCTCTCGAGCTTGCTGCGCGCGAGGAGGAGGCTGAAGCCGAGTTTCGCGCGATATTCGAGGCCGACGAGGCTGCGCGTGTTGAAAACGAAGACCCCGCGTCTCGGACGAACGTAGTCAAGTGGATGCGCGCGCACGGGCGGCCTCGGTACTCATACGTCGCGCGCGAGATTGGGCAGGAGGACGCGCAGGCCTTGCTCAAACGCTACGGGCCGTCGTTTTTCTCAAAGGAGGGGCGCGGCCTCGACGACATAGCGCAGGAGCTCGACGGCATGGGGATTCACGTCGGCGGCGAGGCAGGGCTTTTCAATCTATTGATGTCCGAGGCTGTGCCGGAGTCACCGCTCGACCTTGCGCGCGAAGAGGGGCGGCGCGAGGTGATGGACGAATACCGCGAACGTTATAAAAAGCACGTCGCGGGGCAGGAGCGCCGCGCCGCACGCAACGCGGAGAGGATAAAAAGGATAGAGGCCAAGGCGGAAGAGAAAACCGGCAAGGAGAAGGCCCGATATAAAGCCGCTGCCGAACGGCTTAAAGCTAAGACACATGAGGATCACCAAAAGACTGTCGCGCTGCGTAAGGAGATACGCGGCAGTTACCAGAGGCGTGTTGCGAAACTTGAAGAGAAATATAAGAGGATGGACGAGCGGCGCAAGGCTTCGTTCATCGAGCAGAAAAATCGTGAATGGACGCAGCGCGCTCTGAAACGTTATCTGAGCGGCTTCAAAACGCACATCCTAAATAATGAACACAGACGCAACACGCTTGATATCGCCAAGTTGAACGCGCGGAACAGAGTCACCGGTATGAAAATCCAAGAGCTTTACAACGTCACAGGCTGGGTGCGCGTTGAGAAGGATTCGCGAGCGGCGGCGGACAAAGCCCTGCGGAATTTCGACGAGGAGGCTTTCCGTGAAGCTCGGAGGAAAGAACTCTACGCCCACGAGATGATACGCGCTATGTACCGCGCGCGGCGCAACGTCGAGTATATCCGCTCGCGCATGGCCAGATACGCGAAGCGCAAGCAGAAGCAGACCTTTGGCATGGACCCGAGGTTTCTGTATCAGCTGGATATGCTGCTGACGAGGTTCGACTTCACCAAACGGACTAAAAAAGAGGTCGAGGCGCTTACGCCGAAGGATATTCTTCAGGAGGCGAAGTCTCTTTCAGATTTCATAAAGGAGCAGGCGGAAGCGGGCGTGCCTCTGCTTATGCCCGACTGGATAGCGCAGAGCATCACTCAGATGAAGTACGAGGGGCTTTTCGTGCATCAGCTTGAGAGCGCTTTCAAGGCCGTCCAGAATATCATGCAGGCGGGACGCGACGAGAAGAAGACTATTGCGCGTCAGAAGAATATCGAGCTTGCCGGAATCGAGGAGAAGGTGGTCGAGCGCGCGCAGGAGTATTTCGGCAAGGATAAGGTCGACGGCGATACGCACGTCGCGGTGGCGCGGAAGGATCCGAACGTCGTCGCGGACGTGCTGCTCGATTTGAATACTATCGAGGCTATGTGCCGCGGGTTGGACGGCTTCGAGGACGACGGGCCGATGCAGGATTATTTCTTCCGCCCTGTGCGCGAGGCTGTGAGCCGCGAGTATGCGGAGCTGAACCGAATGTTCGGCGAGTTCCGGAATCTCAAGCTGCGCGTCTACGGCACGGATTTCAAGGCTGACATGAAGCCGAAGGATATCGGCGTATGCGAGTGCAAGCGCGTCACCGACCGGGAGACGGGCAAGGTGTTCCACGTCCCCACAAAGAAGATGAGCCTTTTCACGCAGGAGAATATCATCTGCGCGGCGCTCAACATGGGCAACGCGGACAACCTCGCGCGCCTGAAGGACGGCTGGGGCTGGACGGACGCGGATATCGAGAAGATAAAGGCGAAGATGTCGCGGAAGGACTGGGAATATGTCCAGGGCGTCTGGGACCTGCTCGATACTATGTGGCCGAAGATAAAGAAGGTACATGAGCTTATGACGGGGACGACTATCGAGAAGGTCGAGGCGAAGCCGGTCGTCACGGAGTACGGCACTTACCGCGGCGGGTATTATCCCATCGTGACGGACCTGCGCTATTCGGAGACGGCGGCGGCGCAGAACGAGCGGCAGGAGATCATGGCCTCAGCGCCATGCAATTTCCTAGATAAGCATACGAAGAGCGGCCATCGCAAGGCGAGAGCGGAAAACGTGCTGGGGCGGCCGCCGCTGCTTTCGTTCTCTGTGCTGGACAACCATGTCGCGAACGTCATACACGACTACGAGATGGCCCCGGTTATCCGCGACGCATGGAAAATTCTGCGGCGCGATACCATAAAAAGCGTCATAACGACGGTCTACGGCGACAGAGGATACAGAAATTTCGGAAAATGGCTGAACGACATCGCGGCGAACACGAAGAACAACGGCGTGGCCTCCGGCTCAGATTCCGGCGGTAGGATAGTAAACGGAATCAAGAGCAAGACGGCGATGTTCGCGCTGGGCGGCAATATAGGCGGCGCGCTTATGCAGCCGCTGGGCTATTTCGCGCTCGCGCACAGGATAGGCTTCGTCAATACGGCTTTGGCTATCGCCGAGGGGCTGAATCCGAATACGAGGACATACGCCTTCGCGCGCGAGAAGTCGGCCTTTATGCGCGAGCAGATGGACGATGGCAATTCCGAGGTGCGCAAGCTGCGGCAGAACTGGACGACTAACGACCACGGCATTTCGCGCGCCGCGGATTTCTTCCTATCCGTCTATCCGCTGTTCCAGAATATGTGCAATGTGCCGGGCTGGGTGCAGTGCTACAAGATAGGGCTCAAGCGCTACGGCGACGAGGCGAAGGCGGTCGCCTACGCGGATTCGGTCATACGTCAGACGCAGAGTGCCTCGACGATAGCGGACCTCTCGACCTTCGAGCGCTCCGGGCCTATAGGGCAGCTGACGACGATGTTCTATTCGTGGTTCCGCGTCATGTACCAGATGCAGAACGAGGCGATCATGCGCGTGAAGTACGAGCACGGGATAAACCGCGTGAAGGACCTCGCGAGCTATGCCTTCTATATCCTTGTAGCGCAGAGCGTTGCGGAAGCGCTGCTTCGCGGCGGCGGGCCGGAGCCGGAAGACGACGAGAGCCGCATGTGGAGCTGGGCGAAGTGGACGACTGCGAGGGTGGCGCTGTCGCCGTTCACGACAGTGCCGATAGCGAGGGAGATAAGCAACGTCGTAAGCGGCGGCTTCAAATACGGCGTGCAGCTTACGCCGGCGCAGGGCGCTCTCGACAGCGTGGCGCGGCTTGTGAAGATAGCCTATAAGCAGGGCGGCAACGCGCTCAGCGGAGAGGATATCGAATGGGGCGACATTGCGGAAGGTGCGGCGACGGTGGCGGGGTACCGCTACGGCGTGCCGAACCGCAAGATGATTCAGGCGGCGAAGGCCTTCTGGGCGTGGTACGACGAGGACGAGGCCATACCGTGGGCCTATCTGGTGCTCGGGAGCGGCTTCAAGCCGAAGGATGAATAAGGAAACAAGCGCTCCGCACGGGGCGCTTGTTTATATGGAAGGGAGATGATGTCGTGACGGTATCTTGCGAGACCAGGCGGTTTACCTATGCCTGCGACGGAGAGACGCGGAAGTGGCCGGTCGAGTTCAACTATATCGACGGCGGGACGGTGAAGGTGTTTCTCATAAGCGCCGGCGGAGATGAAAGCGAAGTGAAGAACATTACTGTCTCCGGCGGCTATGTGACGGCTCCGGCGACGGGCGAGCCGTTTGCGGTGGGGAACAGCGTCCGTGTGGAGAGGATTCTGCCTTTTACGCAGCTCGACGACTACACGGCGCAGGGCAACTTCACGCCGGAGAATATGGAACGGACTGCGGACAACATGGTGATGCTCGCGCAGCAGATCCGCGACGTCGCCGATGATACTGAGGGCTATGTCTCGGACAACCTCGGGAAAATTGAGGAATATAAGGACGCAGCGGCCGCATCCGCCGAGGCAGCCGCGTCGAGCGCGTCGGCGGCTGAAAGCGCGAAGGAGAGCGCGTCTTCGTCGGCTGCGTCGGCCTCGGACGCCAAAGACGACGCTGTATCAGCCAAACAGGACGCGGAGGCAGCTAAAACGGCTGCTGAAACCGCCGCCACGAACGCCGAGACCTCGGAGACGAACGCCGCGGACTCCGCGACAGCCGCGGCGAACAGTGCGACGGACGCAGCGGACGCGAAGGACGACGCCGTAGCGGCCAAGACCGCCGCCGAAAGCGCGAAAACCGCCGCCGAGACAGCCAAAGGACAAGCCGAGACCGCGGCGACGAACGCCTCCGGCTACGCAGACGCAGCCTCGGACAGCGCGGACGCCGCGGCAGAATCCGCCTCTCAAGCGGCAAGCAGCGCCGCGAGCATGACGCCCTCGACCGCCGCCCCGCTCCCCGCCGCCGACGTAGGCAGCGCAGGGACGAGTGCACAGTACGCCAGAGGCGACCACGTGCACCCGCGGGAGGCAGGAGTGAGGTTGTATGTAGACGGAGAGACGGACGAAACGGTAATTGCCGACACAATCATCGATGACTTAGTTGTAAGGAGGGTAACGATAGATGAGTGATGTAATGACTTTCAGCAAACGCACCGCGGCGGGGCTCGAGGAAGTGCTCCGGACGCTGCTGCTCGACTCGGAGAATAAAGTCCCGGCAGACAGGCTGCGCATTGTTGGTGCACTGGCCGACGGAGCGATTATTGAGCAGGGCTCCAATAGTAATGGAGACTGGATTAGATTCGCGAATGGGCTGCAAATCTGCATGAGCACTATTGCGTTGACGGGGATGAATAGAACACCGGATCAATCGATTTGGGACGCCGGCCAGTATACGCCACCTGCAGCTTTTGTCGGAACATATCATAAAATAATCGTCAATGCTACGGCTCTAAATGACGATGCCGACCATCAGACATATTCAATAGTCGGCTTAGTCTTTTCCAATGGCGCCCCAATTTTATATAACACAGGCGCTTCTCATTATCGTGAGAACCTTGGTGAAGGTGTCAGAACTGGCGGGACATTTAACGTAGTAGCAATCACGATACAAGTGGTAGCCATCGGCAAATGGAAATAGCCCTCACGCCTTCCAGCGGCCGATAGCGATAAGTTTCGCCTCTCCGTTGTAAAGTTTACCCCCAACCAATGTTTGAGCAGCAATCATGCAAGACGTGGTAGTTGTCGTAGCGTTTTTCACGGCATAAATTGTTGACGTAGCCAAACTTGAATCAATATTTTCGGCATTTATCGTTATTGCTGGTAATATAACGGGGGGCTCTGAAAATACAGCAGGAAATGTAACGGTTACACTTGCTGTGTAGCTAGCTCCGAGACGCCCCGAAGAAAAACGACATATCTGTAGCCCGTTGGCGAATCTCACATATTCACCGTTTGCATTTTTACCTTGCTCTATAATAGCTCCCGCGCTCAGCGCACCAACAATGCGCAGCGAACGGGGACGCAGAGCAAGCGGACGCGTCTATGTGTAACTAGTGTGTAACAGCTTCAAAAAATACAAACAACAACCACGCAGGCGCGCACCTACTGCATGGCGCGTGGCTGTGTAACTTATGTGTAAGGAGTGATGAAATGTTCAAGATAAACCTAAGCCCGCAGGTGCGGGAAGACAGCATATCCGTCTCTGTCAGCGGCTCCTCGATAACGATAAACGGTCAAACCTTCGACCTTTCTCCGCTTGTCGACGGCGCGACTTTGCCACGGGACGCATTCGCTACGGAGTTTATCGTATCTGACGTGACACGCAGCGGAAACGTCATCGAACTGACGCTATTATATCCTATACCGCACAACGCGACGGAAGAGCAGCGTTTTCCCCAACCTATTTATGTCGACGAATCCGGCCAGGTTGTCACGGTTGATGAGCTCGGTGCGGAAGACCAGGCCATTGAACCGGAGGTGGTGGAAGAATGACGGAGCTTACGCAGCTGATCGACTGGTCGAAAATGATAACGCCGGAAATGCGCGAGGCGCAGAAGCAGGAACAGCTCAAAGCGCAGGCCCAGCGCGAAGCCGACGCCGTCCTCGAAGCCAAGTCCCGCGCGGCACTCGTACAGACCGCGAGCTTCACCGCCGCGGAGTTCTCCCTTCTCGCCAAAGCCGAACTCTTCCCAGTCTGGACGGCGGGCGAGACATACCCGCAGGGCCGCAGAATCCAGCACGAATGCGTAGTCTACGAAGTAGTCGCGGCGGACGGCGTGACGGCGGAGGCCCACCAGCCGCCGAACGGCGAAGGGCTACTCGCAGTCTACCGCCCGCTCTCGGCAGACCCAGAAACAGGTGAAACACCCACGGGCACGCAGGACGACCCCATACCATACATAGGCGGCATGGACGTGGAGGAAGGCAAGTATTACAGCTACAACGGTAAGCTCTACAAAGCCAATCTCACGATGCCCGCCTGCGTCTGGCCGCCGGACACCGCGGGCCTCTGGCAGTGGACGGAGGTGACGGAGACGGCGTAGAATGGAGGCGAGAGGTGAATGACGATGGACGCCTGTAAGCATAAGAGCCTTAAGGAACGTATTGCTGAGTGCGAAGAGGAATATGTTTTTGAGGAATGGGACACAGGAGAACCCTGCGGCGACGAAGTTCTTTAACCTAAAACGACATTATGAGCAGCGGAGAGCCCGGCAGTGCGTCGGGCTCTTTTGCTTATCTATGAGTCTGAGTCATGTTCGTTTATCCAGGCAAGCAGGTCTTCGTATTCCGCCTCTCCTGCTGCAAGCTTCAGGAATATGTCTGACAGCTCCTGCTGCGTGTAGCGCGGCTCGACGCCGTTGAGGGCGAGGAAGGTGAGCATCGCGTGCGCGGCTATCCTTTTGTTGCCATCCACAAAGGCGTGATTTCGGACGAGGCCGTATCCGAGGCGCGCGGCTTTCTGTACGAGCGTAGGATACAGCTCTTCGGAGCCGAACGCCGCGAAGGGTGCGGCGAGGGCAGATTCGAGAAGCCCTTCGTCTCGAAGCCCGGGCTGTCCGCCCGTCTCTGCGATAAGGTGCTCGTGCAGAATCAGTATCTGGCGCTTGCTTAGTGTCCTCACTGTGCGAGCACCTTATACGCCTCGCGGTTCTGTTCTATAAGGCGCTTCGATATGCTCATGACGTCCTCGTCCGAAGCCTCCTGCATCTCCTCTGCGCGGCTGAACTCTACGACGATATAGCGCGGCACGTTGTTCTTGAGAATGACCGCCGCGCCTTTTTCCTCGACCATCCTTGTGACCTTTGAAAAATTCTGATTCGCTTCGGTTATTGAGATAAGGTTGTCTGTGTTTACCATCACAGCAATCACATCCTTTCCGGAAATATTATAACTCAAATAGGAGAAATATAACCTATATAAAGGAGGCGCAGATATGAAAACAATCTGCATCGATGCAGGCCACGGAGGCAAAGACCCAGGAGCCTGCGCAGGCGGCGTCCGCGAGAAGGACATCGCGTTATACACAGTCTTCAAAATTGGCACCCTACTCGCGGATTACGAACTTATCTACACGCGCTTCACAGATGTGTATGTCAGCCTCTCAAAACGCGCTCGGATAGCCAACGCCGCAGAGGTCGACTTGTTTGTCTCAATCCACTGCAACAGCGCGCCCAACTCGTCGGCCAACGGCATGGAGGTTTATGTCCACACCTCCCGCGGCGCAGACTCCACGCGCGCGGCACACGCGATATACGACCGGCTGCTTCCGGCCTCCGGCCTCCGTGGTCGCGGCATCAAGTCCAAAGACCTCGCGGTGCTGCGTGAGACCGACATGCCCGCGGTGCTCGTCGAGCTTGCCTTTATCTCAAACGACAACGACCGCGCGAAGCTCGTCTCCGATGAATGGCAGGAGCGCGCTGCGGAAGCTATAGCCGCCGGAATAATGGAGGTAATAGGCAAACCATGAGCCAGCAGGAGATAAGCGACTTCTTCGAGAGCTGCCGCAGGGTGTTCACGCTGCTATTCCCGTTTCTTATGGTGGGGCTCGTTACCTCTTTTGTCGACTTCTTGCAAAAGCACCTCGGCAAAGAGCGCTTTAAGCTGACGAAACTGATAGTCGGAATGATTTCCGACATGTTCTTAGCCTTCGTCGTGACGTGCATAGGCCGCGAACTTGACCTCGGCTCTTACGGCATAGCCGCGATGGTGGCCGTAGCGGTACACAAGGGCGGCGGGTGGATAGACAGGATTGTCGACCAGAGGCTCGAAGTTGGGAGGATGAAAGACGATGAAGGACGGAAAAATTAGCAGGCTCTTCGGCTTCCTCAACACTTTGCCGTGGACGAAGCCGCTTGCGATACTGACGTGGGGCGTGAATATGCTCGTCTTCGTCGGTGCGTGGCTGCTGTCCAAGGATATCCCGGCGAACGCGAAGGAACTCGGCATATACTTCGGCGGCGTCGTCTTCGCGGCCGCAGCTGGGAAGTCAGGGTACGAGGCCGTGAAGCGGCCGCGAGGAGGATGCTATGAGTGTGAGCCTGAAAGAGATATTTAACGAGCATAAATGGCTGTGGCTTGCCGTGGGTGTCCTCATATTCGCCGCCGGCTGTGTGACGGCAGTGTGGCTCAATGCAAGGAACGCGGAACACATCGACGTGCCAGTCATGGAGGCGACTGTAACCGACGACGCGTCCCGAAAGATAGGCGAATCCATAACAGAGGCGCAGCAGAGAAAGAACAGATTGCCGGAGGTGGTGAAGAATGCGAAGAATAACGTCATGCGCGATGTTGCTGGCGTTGATGATGCTTGTATCGCTGATCGCTGGAACGGCATCCTGGGGCGATACCGGGAAAGTCGAACTCCGACCGGCGGGATATAAGCTGACCGCGCCGGCCTATGTCGTGCCGGTCCGCGACGGGCGCGACACGGTCGAGCTTATAGAAACGCAGGCGGCGGAGCTGAGCGCGTTGCGCGAGTACCTTGCCGCGCAGAACGCGAGCCTCGAGCGGGTAGCGGCTGAGTTCGAAACGCTGGAGACCGCCGTAACGGATGAGCGTAAAGCGTGGCAGAGCGAAGTCGAGAAGCTCGCGCAGCGCAACGAGCGCCTTAGCTCGCCGTGGTCGATTGGCTTCTTCGGTGGATATGACCCGTTCAGAGACGAGGCTGTCTGCGGGGTTGGGGTGACGTATGCGGTTATACGGTTCTGATACGGTTAGGTAGACGAGCGGTAGACGAAAAAGAAAAAGGACTTTCGGAAAATCCCGAAAGTCCTGTATTTCCAATGGTGGGCGATATTGGGTTCGAACCAACGACTTCCACCGTGTGAAGGTGACACTCTACCGCTGAGTTAATCGCCCGCCGCAACAGTTAGATATTATATCGGCAAAGCCGTGATTTTTCAAGAGCGGCGGCGTGGCAATTTGTGAATGCCGTCATCGGAGCCGAAGCTCGGCTTTTGAGGTTTTCCGCAAGTGCTTAGCTTTTACGTCCGCTTCCGTTCTGACGCGCGTTACAAAATCATCGCGCCGATTTGGTACACCGCGAACGTCACGAGCCATGCTACGGCGAGCTGGAAGAAGGCTGCGAAGCACATCCAGCTCCAGCTGTTCGATTCCTTGCGTATGGTGCTCAGCGTTGCGGCGCAGGGGATGTAGAGCAGGCAGAATACCATCAGGCAGAAGGCGTTGAACTGCGTGAAGCCTATGGCCTGGAGCTCGCGGGCGAAGGAGAACATCCCCTCCGGCGAGCTGGCGTTGACTATGCCGAAGAGGACGGCACAGCTCGATACGACGACCTCCTTCGCCGATATGCCGGCTATGAGCGCCACGTCTATCTGCCAGAAGCCGAGGCCGATCGGCTCGAAGAAGGGCACGAGCAGCTTGCCTATGATTGCGCCGAAGCTTTTAGACATGTCCGCGGAATATCCGCCCGGACCGAAATTGAGCAGCGCCCATATAATCAGCGTCGCGACGAATATCGTCGTCCCCGCCTTGCCGAGGTAGTCCTTCACCTTTTCCCAGACGTATATCGCGACTGTGCGCGAGTCGGGCGTCTTGTACTCCGGCAGCTCGATGAGCAGATAGTTGACGTTTTTCTTTCTGTCGAGCAGGTGGATGATTGCGGAGACGGCTATCGCGACCGCGATGCCGATGAGGTACATCGAGTAGGCCGCAGCCATTGCGTTGTCGCCGAAGAACATTTCGGAGAAGAGTATATAGATGGTAAGCCGCGCGTTGCAGCTCATGAACGGCGTGACGAGCATGACCTTGTAGCGGTCGCGCTCGTTTTCAAGCGCGCGCGAGGCCATTATCGCGGGCACGGTGCATCCGAAGCCGAGCAGCATCGGGATGAACGCCTTTCCTGAGAGGCCGAGCCTGCTCATGACGCCCTCCATGATGTAGGCGACACGCGCCATGTAGCCGCTGTCCTCGAGCAACGCAAGGCATAGGAACATTATCAAAATGTTCGGCAGGAAGGTGACGATGCTGCCGACCCCCGCGATTATGCCGTCGATGACGAGCGAGGTGACGACCTCGCCCGAGCCCGTCGCGGCGAGCAGGCTGCCCGCGATGCCGGATATCCAGTCGATGGCGGCCTCGAAATATCCCTTTATCCAGTCTCCGACCGTGAAGGTGAGGAAGAAGATGACCGCCATGATGCCGAGGAATATCGGAATGCTCCACAACGTGCTTGTAAGAACTCTGTCGGCGTTCTCCGTGAGCATATCCTGGCGCTCTTTGTGGAGCATGACCTCTTTTATTATCTCGCTTATGAAGTCGTACTTCTGATTGATGATGTCCGACTCGTAGCTCCTGTCGAGCACCTCGGGCAGCTCTACGGGATATTTCGCGCATATCTCCTTGTCGCCTTCGAGCAGCTTCAACGCATGCCAGCGGTAGTTGATCAGGTCCGGATAGCGTTTCTTGAGCTCCGGGATGAGCAGGTCTATCTTATCCTCGATGGCGTCGGAATAGACCATCGCAAATTCCGAGTGGTGGTCGTGGGCGTGCTGGGATGTGTACTTATGGATATGGATGAGCCTGTCCGTCGTCGCGTGGTCCTTGTGGTGTATCGCCGCGTGGAGAAGTACGTCGAGGCCGCGGCGCTTGCGGGCCGAAACGGGAATGACCGGAATGCCGAGCATCTCCGGCAGGCGGTGAAGGTCTATCTCCATCCCGCGTTTTTCTACGATGTCCATCATGTTGAGCGCGAGCACTACCGGCCGTCCGAGCTCCAGAAGCTGGAGCGTGAGGTAGAGGCTACGTTCCAGCGCCGAAGCGTCCACGACGTTGATGACGACGTCCACCTCGCCGCTCATTATGAACTGGCGCGAAACGGTCTCCTCCATTGTGTACGAGGTGAGGCTGTACGTCCCCGGCAGGTCCACAAGGCGGATGTCGACGTCGTGATCCTTTATCGCGCCCTCCACCTTTTCTACAGTGACTCCGGGCCAGTTCGCCACCTTTAGGTTCGCCCCGGTGTAGGCGTTGAACAGAGTCGTCTTTCCGCAGTTCGGGTTCCCGATGAACCCTATAGTCATTTGTTCGCTCATTGCGCGAGTCTCACTTCTATATTCCTGGTAATGTTGCTCCCGAGCGCGAAGCGCGTCCCGCGGAGCTTTATGATTAAAATGCCGTCGCCCTTCCTGTTCAGGACGGAGACAGATGTCTCGTTCGTCATGCCGAGCGCTTCGAGCCTGCGCTCAAGCTGGAAGGGCAGATTCATCTTTTCGACGACGCATGTCTGGCCGATGAGGGCGTCCTTCAGAAGCATATTTTCCCCTCCTAAGAAACTACGCGGAATTTCAACCGCAAATTTCATTCTACATTGCAGAAAAACGGTAAGTCAACGATAACTATTAGCGGAACGCAACGCGCCGGCGGAGAAAACCGCGTCCGGCACGCTGAGAGAACGGCGGCATTTTCTCCTTGCCTAAAAGTGGAATGCAATGTAGAATTCTTCTAGCCGTGAAGCGTGCGGGAATGGCGGAATTGGCAGACGCGCAAGACTTAGGATCTTGTGTCCATGACGTAGGGGTTCAAGTCCCCTTTCCCGCACCAAATTAAAAAGGCCGCGAATTTTATGTTGACAGAAACGCTTTTTCGGATATAATAATTCGCGTGCTTTGGCAGAGGCAGTGAAGTTGCGCCTGTAGCTCAGTTGGATAGAGCAACTGCCTTCTAAGCAGTGGGCCGGGGGTTCGAGTCCCTTCAGGCGCGCCACTTTCATAGCACAGGGCACAGGCGGTTATGGTGAGTGTAGCTCAATTGGTTAGAGTTCCGGATTGTGGTTCCGGCGGTTGCGAGTTCGATTCTCGTCACTCACCCCACTTTTTTGATGGATCGTTAGCTCAACTGGCAGAGCATCTGACTCTTAATCAGGGGGTTACAGGTTCGATTCCTGTACGATCCACCATTTTTTAAAATTGACTAGCTTCTTTTGTGTGGATCGTTAGCTCAACTGGCAGAGCATCTGACTCTTAATCAGGGGGTTACAGGTTCGATTCCTGTACGATCCACCATTTTTTTATCCTTTTACCTTTAACCTAATAAATTCCCAATCAAAAAACAAACGACGCCTCGCGCCGAATTTGTCGTCTTGTCTCGCGTTTGCTCTTGCTATATCATTTTTACGTAGACTGCGCCGAAGCCGGCGCGGGCCATGTCTGTATGAAAAGGAGCCTGAAAGATGGGACGATTCTATTCAAATTCCGCCTTTGATAAATTTTTGAGAGCAACCGGGCGCGCAAGGCCGCGCGGCGCTGCTGTGTGCTTCGCGGCCGTGCTTCTGGTTATTTTCTGCTTCGCGAGCCAGGCGAGCGCGATGTCTGCGCGCGAGTTTTACCGTTACGCGAAAAAATATAAATGTCAGAATCCCTTCGCCGCCACCGTTCAGAGCGCGCACGAGACGGCGAACTGGACGAGCGAGCTCTGGGTGAAGGCGCGCAACGGCGCGGGCATAAAGGCGGACAAGGCGTGGCGCGCGGCGCGCAAGCCCGTCTATAATAAATCGAGCGTCGAGCACGTCGGCAATCGCAACGTGAAGCGCGTTTCCGCTTTCAGAAAATATTCAAGCACGAAAGCGTTCCTCAAAGACTACGCAAAGAAGATAAGGGAAGATTATCCGCAGTCCGCGAAGCAGAAGGACAACGTCTGGCTCTATTTCGCGGGGCTCTACAAGGGGCGCCACGGCAAATGGGCGACCGACCGCAACTATTATTCAAAGCTCGTTACAAAAGCGGTGAAGATTGCGCCGCAGATATACGGCTCGAAGTGGAAGACGAAGCTGCGCTCGCAGTTCAAGAAGGCGCAGAAGCGGCTGGAGCCGTGGCAGGCGCAGGCCGTCAGAAAAGCGATAGGCTAGCGTCATGGTCCTAGGCATCGGCGTCGATTTGTGCGACATAGGCCGGATGAAGAAGGCCGTCGCGCGCGAGGGCTTCGCCGTCCGCGTCTTCTCGAAGGTCGAAATCGAGTACGCCGAGGGACGCGGAGACCCCGCGGCCCATTACGCCGCCGCCTTTGCAGCCAAGGAGGCCCTCGCGAAGGCCGGAGGCTGGGGGCTCGGCGCTATGGGGCTCGACTCCTGCGAGGTCGTGCGGACGGAGCGCGGGCCGCGCTTTGACTTTTCAGAAGCGTTCAAAAAACGCCTCGAAGACGAGGGAATAAAGAAAGTTTTTCTGAGCATATCGCACGAGGCCGGCATGGCCGTCGCGATGGTCGTTCTGGAGGGGTAACAAAAAATGAAAAATTTCTATATGCCGTCCGACGTGCGCGCGGCGGACGGAACAGCCGCGGAGCGCTATAAGGTTCCGTCCGTCGTGCTGATGGAGAACGCCGCGCGCGCGGCTGCGGACGCGGCCGAGGCTATGGCGCGCGTGGACGGACCGTTCGTCATACTCGCGGGCCACGGCAACAACGGCGGCGACGGCTTCGCGGCGGCACGTCATCTCATGCTGCGCGAGCATTGCGTGACGGTGCTGAAAACGGCGGAGGACGGCAGATACAAAAACGACGCCGCGGTGAATCTGCGGATAATCCGCGAGCTTGAGGGAGCTGAGCTGCGCATAGCGGACTCCCCGTCGCTCGACGACCGCGAGGTGAAAGAGCTGCTCGGCGGCGCGGCGGTCGTTCTCGACGCGCTTCTCGGCACCGGCACGACCGGCGCACCGCGCGGCGAAGCGGGGCGTCTAATAAAACTCTCCGCCGGATGCGAAAATATCCTGGCGCTCGACATACCGTCCGGAATAGACCCGGAGGGCGGGGCCTGTTACGAGCCGTGCGTCCGCGCCGCCGCGACGGTGACGTTCCTCGCCCCGAAGAAGGGCATGGCCTTTTCTCCGGCGCTCGAAGCCTGCGGCAGGATAATAACCGCAGACATCGGCGTCCCCGCTTCAAAGGTTCTTCCGCAAACCCCGGCGCTTTCTTTATATTGTGAAGAAGATATAAAAAATATGCTCCTGCCGCTTTCGCGCTCGATACACAAGACCGAACGCGGCTCGCTGCTTATATGCGCGGGCAGCGCTGCATACCGCGGCGCGCCTTTGCTTGCGGCGCTCGGCGCTCTGCGCGCGGGGGCGGGGCTCGTCTACCTCGCCGTGCCGGAATTCATGGCGTCGGAGATTTCCGCGGCGCTGCCGGAGGCCGTCATCCTGCCCCTGCCTGCGCGCGGCGGCGCGGTCGTCGCGGAAGAGGCCGAGGCGATGATAGCCGAATGGATGCCGAGATGCGGCGCGGCGGCGATTGGTCCCGGCGTGGGGCGCGGCGAGGGGGCGGGCGAGCTTTTCTCGTGGTTTTGGAACAACTGGCGCGCGTCTCTGCTTATAGACGCGGATATGCTATATTTCTTCGCGCGCGATTTTGACAGGCTTGAAGAACGCGGCGACGTCCTGCTGACCCCGCACGGCGGCGAGGCCGCGCGAATACTCGGCGTCAGCGCCGCGGAAGTCGGCGCGTCTCGCGAAAAGTCCGTGCGCGCGCTGACGAAAAAGGCGGGCCATGCGCTGCTGAAGGGGCGCAATACGCTGATAACCTCGTCGTCCGGCGAGCTCCGCATGATAGCCGCGGGGTCTCCGGCGCTCGCCGTCCCGGGCTCGGGCGACGTGCTGAGCGGCGTCGCTGGCGCGCTTATGGCCTCCGGCCTTTCCGTTATGGACGCGGCGACTGTCGGGGCGCTCGCGCACGGCGCGGCGGGGGAGCGGCTGGAAAAGAAAAACGGCGTGCGCGGCACGCTGGCGAGGGAGATTGCGGATGAAATTCCTCAGCTCCTGCGCTAATTCATTTTCGATAATCAGCGAGAGCCCCGACGACACATTCGCCGCGGGACGCGCGCTCGGCGAATCGCTATATCCCGGCCTGCTGATACTGCTGAAAGGCGATTTGGGCATGGGCAAGACGCGCTTCACGCAGGGGATAGGCCGCGCGTTGGGGTACGACAGGGTCAAGAGCCCGACCTTCGTGATAATGAACGAATACGACGCGGAGGTGCCGTTTCTTCACGCAGACCTATACCGCCTCGAGGACGAGGATGAAATAGAGTCGCTCGGCATAGAGGAGTATCTCAACGACGGCTTCGCCGCGGCGGTGGAGTGGGCTGAAAGATGGCGCGAGCGCCCCGAGGAACGGCTCGAGGTCGAATTGCTGCCAGTCCCCGGCGACGCGGAGGCGCGGACGCTCGTCTTTGAAGCCTTCGGAAAGCGCGATACGGGGCTGCTCGCCGCAATAAAAGCAAAATTATTTCCCGGAGAGGATAAATAATGGCTGTACTTGGAATAAACTGTGCGGGACGCTGGACGAATGTCGGCGTCGCGGAGGGCGGCGCGATACTCGCCGAAACGAACAGGGAGCCGGCGCGCCGCCAGTCCGAGCTGCTTCCGTTGATAACGGAGGAGACGCTCGCGTCGGCGGGCGCCGCGCTCGGAGACATATCTTTGGTCGCGCTCGGCACGGGGCCGGGCTACTACACGGGCATCAGGGCCGGGATAGCCTACGGCGCGGCGCTCGCGCGCGCTCTCGGCGTGAAGGCCGTGCCGCTTTCGTCGCTCGAGCTCTTCGTCTGGGACATGAGGGACGAATATGAGCTCCTCGCGCCCGTCTTCCGCGCGCGCGCGTCGCACTGCTACGCGGCGCTCTACGAATCGCGCGGCGGCGCGCTGAACGAACTCATAGAGCCATGCTTCATCCGCGTCTCTGAACTTGCGGAAAAACTCGCCGCATATCCATCCGCCGCCGTAGTCTCTCCCGACCTGGGGCAATATCCGGCGCTTGCGGGGTGCGGCTGCCGCCTCGTGCCGCGCGAGAGCGCCTCGGGCGGAGCATGCGCGCTGATGGGAAGTGAACGCGCCGCGCTTGCGGTCTCGCCGGAGACGATACGCGGGACGTATCTGCGTGCGCCGGACATCGGGCCTGCAAGTTTATAAAATATTTTCAATACTCACAAAGTGTCAGAAAATAGAGAAATCACGCTACACCTTGAATATATGCAAAAGTTTTGGCATAATTAGCGCAGTTATGCCAATCATATATCGTTTCTGGTTGACAGACAAAACTGATTAGATGTGTGGAAGGAAGGTGGGTCTTTTGGCGAAGAAGTTCAGCATCGAGGTAGTTGAAAAATGGTGCAAAGGATGCGGCCTCTGCGTCTCTATATGCCCCAAGAAGGTTCTCGAGCTTAACGATAGGGTTAAGTGCGAAGGCGTCCGTCAGGACGACTGCATCGGCTGCCGTCAGTGCGAAAATATCTGCCCGGACCTGGCAATCACTGTGAAGGAGCGTGAGCAGTAATGGCTCAGAACGAATTCTGGCAGGGCAACAAAGCCATAGCTATGGGCGCTATCGCCGCCGGATGCAGATATTTCGGAGGCTACCCGATCACCCCGTCGACGGAAATCATGGAAGTCATGTCCGAAGAGCTTCCTAAGCTGGGCGGCAAGTTCGTCCAGATGGAAGACGAAATCGGAGGCATCGCCTCGGCCCTCGGCGCGTCGATCGCCGGCAAAAAGGCGATGACCGCGAGCTCCGGCCCCGGAATCTCGCTCAAGCAGGAGCTTCTCGGCTACGGCTACATCGCGGAAATCCCGCTCGTCGTCGCCGACGTACAGCGCGGCGGCCCCTCGACCGGACTTCCGACGAAGGTCTCCCAGGCCGACGTAATGCAGGCCAAATGGGGAACGCACGGCGACCACGCCACGATAGCCTACGCCCCGTGCTCCATCCCCGAGTGCTACACCCTCACGATAGAGGCGTTCAACATGGCGGAGCGCTTCCGCCAGCCCGTGCTCGTCATGGCCGACGAAGTCATCGGACATATGCGCGAGAAGATAACCATCCCCGAACCGGGAACTTACAAAATAGTCAACCGCAAGAAGCCGACCGTCGCTCCGGACGACTTCATTCCGTACCGCCCGGACGAGGACGACGTTCCTCCGATGCCGGCCTTCGGCGACGGCTACCGCTGGCACGTCACGGGACTCACCACCAACGAGTGGGGCTTCCCGACGAACGACGCGCCCGACATCGACCTCAAGGCGAACCGCATCATCCGCAAGGTCGACCGCTACCGTGACGAAATAGTTTCCTACAGAGAAGACTTCATGGAAGACGCCGAGATAGTCGTAGTCTCCTACGGCTCCGTCTCCCGCTCGTCGCTCCGCGCCATCCGCGAGCTCCGCGAGCAGGGCGTCAAGGTCGGACACTTCCGTCCCATCACCATCTGGCCGTTCCCGGACAAAGAGATCGCCGCTTTCTCGAAGAGAGTCAAGCACATCATCGTCCCCGAACTCAACGCCGGACAGCTCGTCCACGAAGTCGAGCGCGCCGTCAAGGGCAACTGCGAAGTCCACGGCAAGAGCCTCATCAACGGCGAACTCTACAAGCCTGCGGAAATTATGTCCTTCATCAAGGAGGTGGCGTAACGATGCCACGCGAAGACGTTAAGAAACTTCTGCGTTCCAAGTTCATGCCCCATATCTGGTGCCCCGGCTGCGGACACGGAATCATCATGCACGCTATACTCCGCGCCCTCGCCGACCTCCAGATACCCAAGGAGCAGATATGCATTTCGTCCGGTATCGGCTGCTCGAGCCGTATGCCCGGATATATAGACGCCTGCACGCTTCACACCGCGCACGGACGTTCGCTCGCCTTTGCGACCGGCGTTAAGATGGCGAATCCCGAGCTCACGATAGTCAACGTCATGGGCGACGGAGACGGAACCGCCATCGGAGGCAACCACTTCATCCACGCCTGCCGCCGCAACATAGGCATCACCGCCGTAGTCATGAACAACAACATCTACGGCATGACCGGAGGCCAGGCCTCCCCGACGACGCCTGAAGGCGCCTTCGCCGCCACCGCCCCCTACGGCGCGATCGACCCCGTCTTCGACATCTGCAAGCTCGCGGAGGGCGCCGGAGCGACCTTCGTAGCGCGCGCCACCGTCGCCAACCCGATGCAGTGCGAGCAGATACTCAAGAAGGCCATCGAGCACCAGAAGAAGGGCTTCGCGGTCGTCGAAATCGTCACCTACTGCCATACGCAGTTCGGACGCAAGAACAAGCGCAGCCGCCCGACCGACAACATCAAGTACCTCAAGGAGCACACCGTCCTCAAGGCCCAGGCCGACAAGATGTCGCCCGAGGAGCTCAAGGACAAGATCGTCGTCGGCGAGTTCGTCAACATAGAGACCGCCCGCGAGTACACTGACCGTTACAACGACGTCATTGCGCGCGCGCAGGGAAAGGCATAGGAGGTTCGGATCATGGGCGATCGTTTTGAAATTCGCGTTGCTGGATCCGGCGGACAGGGAGTCATCCTCGCCGCGGTGATCCTTGGTGAGGCAGCCGCTCTCCGTACGGAAGGCCTCAACTCGGTGCAGAGCCAGGCCTACGGGCCGGAAGCCCGCGGCGGCGCTTCCAAGTCGGAAGTCGTCTACGACCGCGGCGAAATAGACTACCCGAAGGCGGCCCATCCGAACCTTCAGGTAATCCTCACGCAGAAGGCGTGCGACACCTACAGCCACGACACGGCTCCCGGCGCTACGGTCATCCTCGACGACTTCTTCGTCACCGACCCGCCGAAGCTCGACGCCGACATCTACCTTCTGCCGATCGTGCGCACCGCGCGCGAGAAGCTCGGCCGTGAGATAGTCGTCAACATGGTCGCGCTCGGCACCGCCGCGAAGGTCCTCGAAGACAAGGGCCTCGTGAAGCCGCAGGCCGTCAAGGACGCCATCCTCGCGAGAGTCCCGAAGGGAACCGAGGAGCTCAACGAAAAGGCCTTCGACGAAGGCTACAAGATGATGTCCGAAGCGGTAGCCGCCAGAAAGTAACGGCGCGCCGTAAAGACAGCGAAACATAAAAGCGGCGGGGATTTTCCCCGCCGCTTTTTCGTATGCGCGATTTACAAATTTTATTTTTGGATGTTGCACCCGCGTCATCTAGTGACGTGATTTGCGTTTCCGCCGGTTAGACTGAACGGCAAAAATAAATCGCACCGGCTGCGCTTCGGCGAAGCGATACAGTCCAGCCGAGAAAACGCGGCTCGCAGAACGGAATTCGTTCAGCAGCCAGTACACAAATCGCAGAACAGTTCTTTTGCGGTACGGCACGCATCCGCATCGAAAAGCGCGATGTAAACCTTCATGTCGTTATCCCGCAGAAAAGCGCTTATTGTCTCCACGGCGACTTGAAGCGCCTGCTCCTTCGGATAGCGGTAAACGCCCGACGAAATCAGCGGAAAGGCGACCGTCTCACAGCCGCGCTCCTTCGCGAGCTCGAGAGACCTGCGGTAACACGAAACGAGCTTCTCGCGCTCGCCGCGTCCGCCGCCGCGCCACACCGGGCCGACCGTGTGGATTACATATTTGCAGGGCAGATTGTACGCGCCCGTGACCTTAGCATCTCCGGTATCGCAGCCGCCTAGCAGGCGGCACTCGTCGAGCAGCCGCGGCCCCGCCGCCCGGTGTATGCAGCCGTCCACTCCGCCGCCTCCGAGCAGAGAGCTGTTGGCGGCGTTCACAATCGCATCCACCTTCATCTTCGTTATATCGCTGCGTACAATTTCAAGCGGCATTACATCATCCCTCCCAAAATTTCAATCTCGTCCGCCGCGCGGGAAAAACAGCCGAAAGACCAAAATCCCCGCGCCCGCGATGAGCCACAGGTCGGCGGCGTTAATCCACAGCGTCCCGAAAAACGGACATGGCAACGGCAGCCAGTCGACGACGCGGCCGTAGACGAGCCTGTCCGTAAAATTTCCCGCCGCGCCCGCGGCAAGCAGCGCGAGCGGCGCGCAAAGCCCCGCGCCGTTATCTCTGCGCAGAGCGCGCGCGAAAGCGAAAAGCATAACGGCAAGGACGGCGGCGTTCATCAGCGTCGAAGCCTCCGCTCCGCACTCGCGGAACAGGCCGAACGAAACGCCCTCGTTGAACGACAGCGCGCGCCCCGACGCGAGCGCGAAGCACTTGACCGCCGCGTCCGCCGCGTAGAGCATAAGAGCAAAAAATATATAAAAACGCCGCCTTCCGGCCCGAAGCACCGTCGTCCACCACGCCCCTCAAAATCCGCCGCGCGGACGGAATTTATAGCGCCGCGCGCCATATCAATGGTATAGTATCACACATGAGACAGGGAGATATACTTAACGTAACGATAACGGGACTCAACAACGAAGGCGAGGGCGTCGTCCGCGTCGGAGACGAGGGATTCGTCCTCTTTGTGCCGGGAGCGCTCCCCGGCGAAAGCGCCGAAGTGCGCCTAGTGACGAAAAAGAAAAATTACGGCGTCGCGAAGGTTCTGAGCCGCGGCGGCGACGCTCCGGCGCGCGCAAAGCCGCGTTGCCCGCTCTTCGGACGCTGCGGCGGCTGCCAACTCCAGCACATTTCCTATGAAGAACAGCTCGCGATGAAACGCCGCACAGTCGAGGACGCGCTGCGCCGCATAGGCGGATTTGCGGAGCCGCCAGTCGCCGCATGCGTGCCGTCGCCCTCCGTATGGGGATACAGAAACAAAGCCTCGCTCCCCGTGCAGTCCGCGCGCGGCGAAAACTTCGCGGCTGGCTTCTACAAAACGCGCAGCCACGAAATAGTGCCGTACCGCGGCTGCTCCGTGCTCCTTCCCGAAATAGACGAAGGACTGCAAAAAATAACGGCGGCGCTGCGTGCCGCCGGCTTCCGCGGCGCGCGCGAAAACGGAGGACGCCCCGCGGGCCTCGTGCGCCACATCGTAATGCGCCAGGCGCGCTTCACGGGAGAAAAACTCATCGCCGTCATAGCGACGCGCCTCCCGTCGGACAAAGAACGCGCGCTCCTATCGCGCGCCGCCGCAGGAATAAAAGGCCTCGCCGGCATCGTCTGGAACGTCAACGCAAACCCCGGAAACTTTATATGGGGCGGCGAGACAGTCACGATTTGCGGAAAGCCGGTAATAACGGAAAAACTCGGCGAATATTCATTCACCTTTGAAGCCTCGTCCTTCTTCCAGGTAAATTCGGAACAGGCGCTCGCGCTCTACCGCCGCGCCGCGGCCCTCGCCTCGGAGGGCGGCGCGCGCGAAGTGCTCGAACTCTACTCCGGCGTCGGCAGCCTCACCGCCTTCCTCGCCGCGCGCGCCCGCCGCGTCGCCGCGGTCGAAAGCTGGCTCCCCGCCGCGAAATACATAAAACAAAACCTCGCGCGCAACGGCATGGACAACGTCGAGCCGCGCACCGCGCAGGCCGAAGACATAGCCGAAGAGCTGGCCTCGCGCCGCTTCGACACCGTAGTCCTCGACCCGCCGCGCACAGGCTGCGATGAAAAAGTCATCGACGCGATACTGAAAATATCCCCCGAGCGCGTCGTCTACGTCTCCTGCAACCCAGCGACCTTGGCCCGCGACGCAAAGCGCCTCGCCGCCGGCGGCTACAAACTCTGTGATGCGACGCCATTCGACATGTTCCCGCAGACGGGGCACGTGGAGACGGTCGCGCTGATAATACGATAAATTGACAGTGAGCTGCCACTGCAATGGCCGTCATTTTGGTTGGAAGTCTCCCAGGAAAGTCATGGTTTGTTCTTTAGGTTTGATGTAACAGGTGTTTAACAAACCTATAATTTAGTTCTGATAATTTGGATATCTTTTATTGATTTCATTTGCCGGTTGGAGTATCATAACTAATATTCGGTTATATTAGTCTGATAGGAACTGTAGTGATAAAATTTTTTCAGTTCTAAAGGTCGCGGAGCGATATGGTGATGCATCCTGACGCGCAAAAACTCAAACTGACAGAAAGGCGTGGAAGCCACTTTGTCCTACATTACCAGACAAAACGATATTTCTGTGTTACCGCTATCTATTCGCTCATTAAACTGTTTACGAAAAGCTGGTATTCATACGATTGGTGAATTGCTAAAATATCCAAGCGATGAATTTATTGAAATCCCTAGAATGGGTAAAAAAAGCGTCGAAGAGCTTCAATCCTGTATTTATAAATTGAGAGAAGGAACTGGCGAATTTGTGTTGGATGACGCTGGCGATAGTTCTGCTGATTTAGCTACTTTACAAGTAAACAAAGAAGACGTTGTTGCAGTCTTTGTTATTGAGGCTGGTATTGTTGTCCATGATGTCCGTATAGTGGATCTTCCTTTGCCTGACAGAGCAAAAAATCGTTTGACTATCAACGGATATGAATTTGCTTCTCAATTAGCTAACATCACTTGTGGCAAATTGACGACGCTGCGAGGAATGGGAAAAAGCACTGCAGAGGATGTAATTGCTTATATTAAGAAAATTACTGTTCAGAGTAAAACTTGTATTGCACAAATTGAAACTGATGGATACTACAATGATCTTGCAGTCGAAATGTACTGTGCTTATGGTGAAACGAAAAGCATATGGCTGAACGAAATACTAGCTGTTAAAGCACAGTTTCCAGAAGCAATGTGTGAAACGTTAATTGATCATCTCTATGACAGTATTTTTGTGCGCGGCACAGTAAAAGCAGTAATTTTAAAAATGATTGAAGATAACGATGACAGGATTTCTATGGCATCGTTGGAAGAATGTTTGCCCAAACATTTAAGCAATACGACGATATTGGGAAAAATATTGCATGAACTTGAATCTTTTTCCGTTATTGAAATAGACGAAGCTATGATCTATCGTCAATACCTCTCTATCATCCAATATGCTGCACAGATACAAGATGAGCGGCAGCGAGAAGTGCTTCAAGGACGGTTGGGCGGCAAGACGCTCCAAGAGATTGGAGAGTATTATGGTATTACGCGAGAATGGGTTCGCCAGCTTGAGCGGAGTGCATTAAGGGGAAAACCTTATTTGAGAGAAGATAAGTATATATATATTTATGATCATTATGACTTCTCTCTTGAGGATTTTACGCTTGCTTTTGATGAGCAAGCAGAGACCTATTATTATCTGGAAATGATCTGTGCTACCAGTCGGGGACAGAGAAAACCTTTAGATGAAATTCTAACTGATACCACCATTGACCCCAAATTTAGGAAAAAAGCAGAGCGGGCAATCTATAGGTACTATATTTACACTGATGGCGTTTGTTTTAAGAAAACTCGTCCGAATTTAGTCAAGCACTTTGTCAAAACATACTGTAAAGAATTGACAGAGTATAAAGTTTTCTTAGACAAGTACAAAGAATGGCTAGAGACGTTTGGATTAGGTGAAAATACTGCCTTTACCATTGAATCTAATGATTCTTACCAAAATAAGTTAAGCGAGTGCGATTTTGTTTTGTGGCATCAGCGAGAAAGCTTCAGATATTACAATATTCCAGAACGCGATTTTGAGGAGTTACTCTCAACGATTGATTTGGAGAAGTTTGAAGATACTGTGTTTTCAACGTTGAGGCTGTTCAAAGATTATCCTGATTTAATGCGTCAGTACGATATTCATGATGAATATGAATTGCATAATCTTCTGAAAAAGATTTGGCCTGCCGAAAAGAGTGATGTTAAGTTTGGAAGAATGCCTACTATTAAGATTGGGAAGGCTAATGTTTCCGATCAAGTAATATCGTTGCTTCTTCAATATGCACCAATCAGTAAAAATGATTTAGTTGCTCGATATGAAGAAAAATATGGTGTAAAAAGACAATCTGCAATAGGCAATTATTTGAAGCCGATAAATAACTATTATTTTAATGGAGCATATTCTATTGATTATGCTGCTCTGCCTTCTATTCAATTTGATCGAATGAAGTCTATTTTAGATCGTGATTTCTACACTATTTCTGACGTAAAAAAGCTGTATAAGCGGGAATTCCCTAACTCAGATGATTCATTAATCAACCCATATACAATGAAAACTTTAGGGTTTCATGTTTACTCAGGATATTCTGGCTATATTGTAAAAAACACATTTGCAGGCGCAGCAGACTACTTTCGTTCAATATTGACTCACGATATCGTGGATATAAACAACTATGATGAATCAATTAGGAGTATTGCACAGTTTTTCAATGAACTAGGTCGACTGCGCAGCATATATGAAATGATAGAATTTTCCCCTTCGCAATACATCAACATTCGCAGGTTAGAAGAGGCCGGTATTACTAAAGGACATCTAAAAGCCTACTGTAGTGACGTCGCTCACCATTATGAAAAAGGCGAATATTTTACGGTTCTTTCTTTGCAGCAAGAAGGTTTTGTGCATGAATTGGACAAACTTGGGTTTGATGATTGGTTCTATTCTTCAATATTGCTCGAAGATAGACAAAAATTTTCTTATCAAAATATCGGAGGCACTCGTCTATTTCTGTGTGGAAAAACAGGTGCAAACTTAGGGGACATGCTTGTTTGGCTTCTGGGAAAATACCAGAAAATTGATTTCTATGATTTGATGGATATACTCAAAAACCATTACGGTATTAAACTTCCCAAAGACAAATTAATTACCATCATTGGCGGCACAGAGCTTTACTATGATACCATTATGGAAGCTGTTTACATTGACTACGATACTTATTTTGAGGAGATTTGATTATGAATTTATTAAAAGATGGCATTGAAGCAAAAGCTGTTCAAGAAACAACTCAGACCCGCAGACTGACAGTAGATGGGCTGACAGATATCTACAAGGTGTACAAGGTTCGTCTGGATTGGCTTTTTTATAACGACCAGAATGACCGTATTGCTACATGGATTAGTCAGTACAAAGCACAGCATAATGGGAAAGCGCCCGATGTATCTGACAGGGAGAAATACAACCAAATTATCGAGCAGTTTATTGTCGAAAGCAATGCGGATGCAATTCATAGAACTCAGAACAATATCGAAATGGTTGATCAGCGTGAACCTGGTGTCGTTCTGGCTGACGGCAGAATAGTGGACGGCAATCGTCGTTTCACCTGCTTGCGGAGACTGGCAACGAAGAAAGATCGATTCAATTATTTTGAAACGGTTATCCTTGACCGTAATATTGAAAACAGCGCAAAGCAGATTAAAATGTTGGAATTGTATCTTCAGCACGGCGAAGAAGGCAAGGTGGAATACAACCCCGTTGACCGACTGGTAGGTATCTATAATGACATCATCTCAACAAAATTACTTTCCGTGGCAGAATACGCCAGAAGTACTAATGAATCTGAAGCCGAGGTTAGAAAACGCGTCGATGTCGCAAAGCTGATGGTTGAATTCCTGGAATTCATTAATGCTCCAGAAGAGTTCTATATCGCTCGCGATTTACAGCTTTATTATCCAATGGAAGAATTGCAAAAATTAATAAGAAGGTGCAGTAAAGAGGATGAAATCGAGGATCTGAAGATAGCAGCCTTTGACAACATCTTGATGCAGCCTGCCGGTGATATGACTCGTTTTATTCGTGGCATGAAAAGTATTGTCGGTTCCGAATATCAGGAAGAATTTTTTGAGGAACAAAAAGAGCTTGCTGCTAAAGTGATTGATACGCTCCCCAAACAAGGCAAGGTAACAACAGCGGACATTCGTGGTATTGTCAGAGAGAACGACGAAGTTGTTCAAGAGCTGGAACGCTCCATGGAAAAGACTCTGACTAAGGTGAAGAAGAACGAAACCAAAAATAGGCCCATTCAGTTGGCTGAAAAGGCGACTACCTTCCTTGAGGGGATGGATACCAACATTCTGAAAAAGATGAACGACAGTGAGCTGAAGAGGCTTGCTTGTCAACTCGATAGACTGGAACAGATCATTGCTGAGATTCGGGAGAATCTGTAATGTGGGAACTGGACTATGACGGGGGGTTGCTGCTCCGCGTGCCAGCAGAAACAACGGATACCCTGAAAAACAGTGCTTTTTTCAGGATATATCTGCATAGGTATGTACACGAAGTTCTTCTAGGATTCGTGCGTTTCAAACCAACGCTGACCTATGTGGATTACAAAAAAATTATTAAATTGTGCCAGAAGGAAGCGAGCAAACGTAAAGTTTTGCTTGTCGTGAAGGACTCTCTTTGTGAGTATATAAAGAGCCGCGATCTTTACATTGATACACGTTCTCGACTGGGGGTAGAGTTGAAAGAACATCATTCCAAACTCCAAGAACAATTTGAAAGCTACCGTTCGGTCGTGGATAGCGAGATGGCAAGGAAGCTTCGGGATCAGCAGATGTGGGATTCTTTCTTCATGTGCTTCATGCAAAAGTCTGCAAACTTTTCTGTTCCAGGCTCCGGCAAGACAGCGTCTGTTCTGGGAATGTACGCTTATCTCCGGCACAATAACCTTGTAAAGAGAATTATTGTCATTTGTCCGAAGAACGCTTTCGGCTCATGGATGGATGAATTTACTATCTGCTTCGATAGCATTGAACCGCTTCGAGTCCTGAACATCCACGCTCCTGTTTATATAAATGCACAACAACGAAACAATGCACTCCTTTATCGCTCAGGACCGTGCAACCTAATTCTCGTGAATTATGAATCTGTGGGCAGCGTGTTGAATTCTTTGGTGCAGATATTGGACGAACATACGCTCCTCGTTTTTGATGAAGTCCACAAGGTGAAGCGCATCAACGGCGAATATGCTGAAAACGCGCTGCGGTTGTCTCGTAAAGCTAAGTATGTTGTCGCAATGACAGGAACGCCCATTCCGAATTCCTACACAGACATTTATAACTTGCTGCATATCCTATTCCCCGACGAATACGATGAATTTTTTGATTTCTCCGTTTCTATGCTTTGCAACCCCGGTGTACGTGATGTTGCTGCAATCAATGATAAACTCCAGCCATTCTTCTGCAGAACTACAAAGGATCAGCTGGGCGTACCCAAAGCAAACAGCGATATTCTGTGTGTTTCTGAGGCGACAGAGGAAGAAGATAGACTTTTGAAAATTCTGCAAATGCGGTATAGAAACAAGTTAGCTTTGTTTGTGCGAATTCTTCAAATGGAGAGCAATCCGAAGATGCTCTTGGAAAAGCTGGATCTGGCAGACTTTGCTTATTTGCTGGATGATTCTGTGGAGGCTTCTGAAATTGACTATGCCGATTATAGTGAAGAAGTAGAAACACTGATTGAATCTTGTGGCAAAACAACAAAGTTCAAGAGTTGTATTGAACTTGCCAATTCCCTTGCAGGACAGGGGAAAACGATCATTATTTGGTGTATGTTCGTTAACTCTATTCACTTGCTCTCTGATGAATTGGAAAAAATTGGCATTCAGACACGCTGTATTTACGGTGAAGTACAACTGGAAGAGCGTCAACAAATCCTGTCTGATTTCAAAAGCGGAAAAATTCAAGTGCTAATAACTAACCCTCACACATTGGCTGAGTCTGTGTCGCTACATAGCGTTTGTCATGATGCAATTTACTATGAGTACAGCTACAATTTGGTACATCTTTTGCAGTCAAAAGATCGTATTCATCGCTTGGGACTGCCAGATGGTCAATACACACAGTACTATTATCAGCAAATATCCTATAAAACAGATGACGGCCTGTGGTCTTTAGGCGAAGCTGTGTACAACCGCTTAAAGGAAAAGGAACAAATTATGTTAGACGCGATTGACAACCATGTTCTTGAAGCGATGCCAACTAGTGAAGAGGATCTTGAAATTATTTTTTCAAAGTTTTTCTAAATATTGAGAGTATAAGTTTAGTAAGACACCGATGCACCAATCATCATGACTGGTGCGTCGGCTTGCTCTGTTTCTGTATGATGTCGTGCTAGTGTCAATCTATGTTCGCAAAAACATCTGTTCCAAGTACAAACATGGCTCATGTTTATACGGCATTTTGTATAATTCCATGTACCGCTTTAAAAGATATTCCGTTATGCTTTTCTTGCATCGGTAGATTTCTTCCTGTGCGCTGTGCGCAACTATCGTGCCGCCCTGCGTGCCGTCGCCGTGGCCCATGTCCATTATGTAGTCAGCGTTGTGTATCACGTTGAGGTTGTGTTATATGACTATGACGGTTGCACCACTGTCTATCAGGTTTGGGGAAACTTCCAACAAAATTTCTACGTTGAGCTGATACAGGCCGATCGACGGTTCGTTGAGCACATGGAGCATGTTGTCCGTCGTCCTGTTGTGTATGGCGCGTACGAACTACATACGCTGGCACTCTCCAGTTAACAGCATGGATGTGCTGTAGTCGAACTTTGGGTAGGAAAGGCCAAGTCTACCACTCGTTTTGTAGCGCGTGGAACGAGTCGCAGATACTTTCTGCCATCGTCGCATCTCCGCCGGAGGCGAGCCAGGCATTACTGGGACCCATTTGGGCCGTTTCGCGAGCGTCATTTTACAGGCTTTGGCGAGTGATATTCCGCGCAGTCTTGGCGCGCGCCGTTTCGAAGAGCTTCGTGCTGCCGAATGCGGGGACATGTCTTGACGCAGAAATTTCTTGATGCGCTTTATGCTTTTTCGGCTTTCACATGCGCTAGCGCGTTCTCAAGATAGTAAGTCGCGTTGAAGTATGCGAAGGCCATGTTTCCTACAGCTCTGCTGATCTTGTTCTGTAGATGATGTTCTCCTTGACCGCAGGCCGTAAAAGTAGAATACGATGTCGAGCTTTTTGGGCATCAGCTCCTTAAAAGGTACGTTTGTTCTACCGTCTGTCTCGTTGGAGATGGTCGTCTTCCATTAGAAATCACACCAGAGTCTGTCTCAGAGGTACTGCCCCCTGTTTATGGTCAAATTTTTGCTAGGGACGAGCGTCGATTCGTAGAAAACGGTGCGGACTATTCCTGTGCCGTAATAGCGCTTGCACATCTACATGCTGGTGAACGCTGGGCCTTGAGATCCAGGCTCGAAGAAGCGCTCTCCGCATACGGTGTACGTAAGTTCAAGACACGTGGCGACGTTTAGCAACGGCTCGAGACAGTACCCGTTCGGTCAACGGTGACTAACGAGCCACGAATACACCAATTTCAGCCTGTTGGGTAGCTTCGTTCATGTACTAAAGATGCTGTCTGCGCATGCCAGGGATTGTTGGGGGCTTCGCACAACGCGAGTGCCTCGCGGATGTAGAACACGTTGTCGGTCTGCTTCATTCGCTGTCACATATATGAAAGGAGCACTTTGGGTGGCGCTGAGAGCCTGCCGCGTAAAGAATGCCGTAAGCTATCGATGATTTTCATAAGCCGAAAACTCTGGTTATTGCAACGGTTTTTCTGGAAAGGTACATTTCTGCGTCGATATTTTTTAGATTGTGCACACGTTCGCTGCTGCATGGCTTTCTTTGCATCGATGGGGTGCTGAAAATATCACATATGTTTCGGCTCGCTTTTCCCTCAGACTTTTTGCCGCGCACGTATATAAAAATCACAGCACTGATGCTACAATAACCAGGGTATCACAAAACTACACGGAGGTTTTTGTTTATGAGCAAAGAAAGGTATCTTATTTCGTCGGAATCGGTGACGGAAGGGCACCCTGACAAACTCGCAGACCAAATATCCGACGCCGTCCTCGACGCTATTCTCGAAGCGGACCCGATGGGCCGCGTCGCGTGCGAGACGCTTGTGACGACCGGCCTCGTCATGGTCGCGGGAGAGATAAGCACGAGCTGCTACGTCGACATCCCGAAGATCGCGCGCAAGACGGTCAAGGAAATCGGCTACACGCGCGCGAAGTACGGCTTCGACGGCGACACCTGCGCGGTGCTCACGACGATAGACGAGCAGTCGTGCGACATAGCTCTCGGCGTGGACAAGGCGAAGGAAGCGAAGGAGCTTTCTGACGACGAAATCGACGCCATCGGAGCGGGCGACCAGGGGCTTATGGTCGGCTACGCCTGCAACGAGACCGAGGAGCTGATGCCGCTGCCCATATCGCTCGCGCATAAGCTTTCGCGCCGCCTCGCCGAGGTCCGCAAGAACAAGACTCTGCCGTATCTGCGTCCCGACGGAAAGAGCCAGGTGACCGTCGAGTACGAGAACGGCAGGCCCGTCCGCGTCGATACGGTCGTCATCAGCACGCAGCATCATCCGGCCATCGACCAGAAGCAGATCGAGGCCGATATTATAGAGCACGTCATCAAGCCCGTCATTCCGGCGGAGCTTATCACGGCGAAGCCGCGCATCCTCGTGAACCCGACTGGGCGTTTCGTCCTCGGAGGCCCGCAGGCCGACAGCGGCCTCACTGGGCGCAAGATTATCGTCGACACCTACGGCGGCGCGGTGCCGCACGGCGGCGGCGCGTTCTCGGGCAAGGACCCGACGAAGGTCGACCGCTCCGGCGCGTACATGGCGCGCTACGCGGCGAAGAACGTCGTCGCGGCGGGTCTCGCCGACGCCTGCCAGATTCAGGTGGCCTATGCCATCGGCGTCGCGAAGCCCGTCTCGATAATGGTCGAGACCTTTGGCACGGGCAAGATAAAGGACGAGGAGATCACGGAGCTGCTTCGCGAGAACTTCGACTTCCGCCCCGCGGCGATAATCCGCGACCTCGAGCTGCGCAAGCCGCAGTACAAGCGCCTCGCGGCCTACGGCCACATGGGACGCATCGACCTCGACCCGATGCCGGCGTGGGAGCGCACGGACAAGGCCGAGACTCTTAAGAACGCGGCCAAGCGTTTCGCGTAAACGGAAATTTTTCGGGGCGGTCTTCGGGCCGCCCTTTTGACTTGATTTTGCCTTTCCCGCATATTTTCGACGAATTTCTTCATATTTTCTTTCCGAGCGGCTGTCCCGCCTGTGGACGGCTCGCTGTGCCGTTCTGCGAAGAGTGTCTCGATGAGGCCGCGGCGTCGCCGCTTCCGCCGTTCTGCGCTGAGTGCGGCGGCCCTTACGGAAAGCCCTGCTGCGCCGACAGCGTCCCGTGCTTCGCCGCCGCGGTTCACGACGGCGCGACGCGCGATTTTATACTCGCGCTCAAGTATCGCAACGTGCGCGCGCTAGGCTTCGCTATGGGCGAGCGCATGGCGGCGGCCTTCGCGCGTCCCGAGGCAGACTGCGTCGTGCCGCTGCCTCTGCACGTCGGCAGCCGCCGCGCATACAATCAGACGGAGCTCATCGCGCGCGGCCTCGCCTCGCGCTGGGGGCTTCCGGTAGAGGCGCGCGCCGTGAGCTGGGCAGTGCGCCGCGAGCCGCAGACGCGGAGGAGCTCCGCGGAGCGCGCGGGGATTTCGCCCGACGCCTTCGCCGTCTCGGATTCTCTGCGAGGGCGGCGCGTCGTGCTGGTCGACGACGTTTACACGACGGGCGCGACGGTGCGCGCGGCTCTCGCTGCGCTGAGAAGGGCTGGCGCGCGTCCCGCGGCCGTCGCGCTGTGGACGCGGCGGCTCGGCGGCGGAGAAGCGCCGGCGGCGTGGCCGGAGGATGCGGAATCGCTCTTGTAATATCTGCTATAATGTCACTGTATAAAATAATAAAGCGGCGTCAAGGAGGAATAAACTATGCTTCGCAGGGTCGGTGTTTTGACGAGCGGCGGCGACTCGCCGGGGATGAACGCTTCGATACGCGCGGTTACGCGCACGGCTTTATATCACGGGCTTGAGGTTATCGGAATCAGGCGCGGCTACGAAGGGCTGCTCGACGGCGACTTCGTGCCGATGACGCGCAGCACCGTCGGAGGCATACTCATGCACGGCGGCACGATACTGCGCACCGCGAGATGTCCGGAGTTCATGCGTCCCGAGGGGGTCAACGCGGGTGTTTCTAAGCTGAAGGAGAACGACATAGACGCGCTCGTCGTCATAGGCGGCGACGGATCTTTCCACGGCGCGCTCGAGCTTCACAAGCGCGGCGTCCAGGTCGTCGGCGTGCCGGGGACGATAGATAACGACATGGCGGGGACGGACTGCACGATAGGCTTCGACACCGCCTGCAATACGGCGCTCGAGTGCATCAGCAAGCTGCGCGACACGGCGTCTAGCCACGACCGTATGTTCATCGTCGAGGTCATGGGCCGCCACGCGGGCTTCCTCGCGCTCGAAACGGCGGTGGCCTGCGGCGCTGAGTTCGTGCTTGTGCCGGAGATTCCCGCAGATATAGAAGCGATAATAAAGAAGATACATTACGCGAAGGAACACGGCAAAACCCATTCGATAATCGTGCTCGCGGAGGGCGTCATGCCGGCGCACGAGCTCGCCGACAAGCTGAAGGGGCGCTGCGACTACGACCCGCGCATAGTCGTCCTCGGGCACATCCAGCGCGGCGGCGCGCCGTCGAGCTTCGACGCGGTGCTAGCCTCGCGCCTCGGCTACGCCGCGGTGGAATGCCTGCTCGCAGGACAGAGCGGCGTGATGGTCGGGCGCGTCAAGGGCGAGATACTGGCCTCGCCGCTCCAGAGGGCATGGGAGGAGCGCAGGCCGCTCGACCAGGACATGCTCCGCATAATGGATACACTCAGCATTTAGCGCCGGGAAAATATGGACGCCGCGCGCGTAAAGGAGGACTCAGCCGTGAACGAAGCCTTGTTTGAAAGCTTTGCGAAGGAGCTGACGGCTCTCGTCGCGCGCGACGAAGCAGGGCGCGGCGCGTCGAAGCTGAGCAGCCCGCGCGAGCTTATGCGCGCAGCGTCGGCTTTCGCGCCGCTCCGTAAATTGGCGGTCGTGTCGGGGTTTTACGTCCCCGCCGCGGGCGCGCCGGAGACTGACGGCCCCGGCGGCGCTGCGATACTCGCGCGGGCCTTCCAGCGCGAGGGGCGCGAGTGCGAAATCTGGACCGACGCGCGCTGCATCGAAGTCATTGCGGAATGCGCGAAAGCGGCGGGCTGCGCGGAAAACACCGCGCGAATCGCGCCCGCGTCGCTGAAGGAGCGCGCGCCTGACGGAATCATATTCGTCGAGCGTCTCGGACGCGCAGCCGACGGGCGTTACTACAATTTCAAAAAACAGGACATAAGCGAATGGACCGCGCCTCTCGACGCGCTCGCGGACGAGGCGGCGGGCCTGGGAATTCATACTATAGGCATAGGCGACGGCGGCAACGAGGCAGGGATGGGAAATTTCTACGCCGAACTCTGCGCTCTGCTGCCCGGCTACGCGGCGTGCCTCTCCGTCGTGCGCGCGGAGTTCGCGCTGACCGCGGATGTGAGCAACTGGGGCGCCTACGCGCTCGCAGAGGCGCTCTCGTTCGTCTGGGGCGTCCGGCGCGGCATAGAGCCCGGCGAAGAGACGAAAATGCTCGAGGCCGCGGCGCGCGCCGGCGCGGCGGACGGAATCAGCGGAAAATGCGAAACGTCGGTCGACGGCTTCTGCGCCGCGGCGCTTGAAAAGAAAATCACCGAGCTCGACGCGCTGAGCAAAAAATACGCCGCTCTGCGCGCCGCCGGAAATTGAAAAATTTCACCGAAAAATGCACCGCCGTCTATATATTTTCCCATAAACTCATGCTAGAATAACTTTTTAGAGACTGGTGGCACAGATGGAACGAGATCACGGAAAGAGTTCTGGACGTCGGCCCCTTCTATTGCTCGGAGCGGCGGTCGTAGTCCTTGTAATATTGAGCGTTATTAGTCTTAGAACAGGTCTCCTCGGCAGCTCTTTCTCCATTGACAAAGCGGTCGTATGTATCGAACTCGACAGCAACCGGCTCCCGCACAAGGTAAGACAGACGATTCAATACGGCGTGCGCCAGGTATGTCTGTGGTTCCAATATTCCTCGGCCCCCGAGGGGAACCACCTGGAAATTTCATGGTACTACGAAGACGAAAAGGTGCTTTCCGAATCGCTGAAGCTGATGACGAAGGACGGAATGAGAGCCTTCTATCTGCTTCAGGAGGAGGGAACGCCCCTTCCCGCGGGGAAATACCGCGTTACCATTTCAAGCGCGACCAAGGTGCTGAGCAGCCTGGACTTTGAGATCATCAGAAAGAAATAAAAAAGACACAACATAATTGGAGGCTATCGACTTGCCAAGAAAGAAAGCAGAATCAGACGACGAATCGACCAGCGTAAAGCGAAGAACAAGGACGAAGAGCCAAGCCGTCGAAGAGACGGTGGCTGAAGCGCAGGCCGCGCCCGCGGAGGCTGCGGACGGCGAAGAGACGCAGGTCAAAAAGAAAAGAAGCTACGCAAGAAAGCCGGTCGCGGCGGAGGGTGAAGAAGAGACGAAGCCGCGCCGCGGAAGAAAGAAAAAGGAAGAGGCTGAGGCCGCGGCCGCGCCCGAGGCGGCGGAGGCCGAGGAACAGAAGCCCGCGAAGCGCGGACGCCGCGTAAAGGAGGCAGATGAGCCTCGCCAGGAAACCATCTTCGGCGCGGAAGAGGGCGGAGAAGCCCGTCCCGAAGAGCCGAAGGCCGAAGAACCGGCGGCAGCCGCGCAGCCGGAAGAACCACAAGAGCCCGCCGCAGAATACGGCGCCGCGCAGGAGCCGGAAGCGGAATACGACGAAGCGCCGGCTTCTGAAGAACCGTCGGAACAGCCGGCGGAGGCCGAGGCCCCGCAGCCCGAAATACAGCGCAACGAACGCGGGCAGATACGCCACCAGCATCCCAAGCTCGGATTCAGCCAGCTCGCCGGAGAGACCCTCGCGGAGCTCAGAAAGATCGCGAAGGACACCGGCGTCACCTCGATAACCACGAGAAGAAAAGACGACCTCATCAACGACATACTCAAAACGCAGGCGGAGGCGCTCGGCTACCGCTACAACGGCGGAACACTCGAGTGCATGCCCGAGGGCTACGGATTCCTTCGTCCGTCGGGGCTTCTGCCGAGCAGCAACGACATCTACGTCTCGGCCTCGCAGATAAGACGCTTCGGCCTGCGCAACGGCGACGTCGTCTGGGGCATCATCCGCCCGCCGAAGGACCAGGAACACTACGAAGCGCTGCTCCGCGTCGAAAACGTGAACTTCACCGACCCCGAGGAGGCGCGCAGGCGTCCGCACTTCGAAGCCCTGACGCCGATATTCCCGAACGAAAAATTGCAGCTTGAGACTGACCGCCGCCAGATAGCGACGCGCATCGTCGACATATTCGCGCCGATAGGCAAGGGTCAGCGCGCGCTCATCGTCTCGCCGCCGAAGGCAGGAAAGACGACGCTGCTCAAGAGCCTCGCCCACTCGATAACGACCAACCATCCCGAGGTCATCCTCATGGTGCTGCTCATAGACGAGCGTCCCGAGGAAGTCACCGACATGGCTCGTTCCGTCGACGGAGAAATCATCGCCTCGACCTTCGACCGCCCCGCGGAAGAGCATCTCCGCGTCGCGGGCCTCGCGCTCGAAAAGGCGAAGCGCCTCGTCGAAGTCTCGAAGGACGTCGTGCTGCTGCTCGACTCCATCACGCGCCTCGCGCGTGCCTCAAACCTCGTCGTCCCGCCCTCCGGACGCACGCTCTCCGGCGGTATGGACCCCGCGGCGCTCTACTTCCCGAAGAAATTCTTCGGCGCGGCGCGCAACATAGAAAACGGCGGAAGCCTTACGATAATCGGCACGTCGCTCGTCGAGACCGGCAGCCGCATGGACGACGTAATATATGAAGAGTTCAAGGGAACGGGCAACATGGAAGTCCATCTCTCGCGCAAGATAGCGGAGCAGAGGATATTCCCCGCGCTCGACATCACGAAGTCCGGAACGCGCAAGGAAGAGCTCATGGTGCCGGAGGCCGACCTCCAGCGCATCTGGGCGCTGCGCCGCAAGATCGCGAACATGGACGAAGCAGAGGTGCTGAATCTCATCCTCGATAAATTAAGAAATACCCCCACGAACCGCGATTTTCTTGCTACAATAAAGGTCGGTTAAAATTTTCTGCGTTCTGACACGCGGCACAGCTCATAAGAGGTGGACTGATGAAGGATAAGTCCAATATGTATAAAGCCGGATTGAGGAAAAAGATATATCTCATCGTCTTCCTGATGCTCGCCGTCGGAGGCGCGGTCGTCTGCGCGGCCGTCGCGGCCGAGCGTTCCGGTATGTACTGGATAGGGCTGGGCGGGGAGGTTTCGGCGGAGAACCCCGAGGACAACAAGGGCTTCTTCACGGTCGACGTCTCCGACTTCCTCAACACCGCCGGAACTGGCGGAGGCGAAGCCGCGGACGAGGGCTCCGAGCTCGTCCCTCTCGCGATAGGGCCGCTGCCGAGCATACCGACGCTCACCGACGAGGAGCTGAAGCTCTACGGCATCCTCTCGAAAAACGACGGAAGGATATCGGAAGAAGACAAGACCGCGCTCGACAAGGACATACATTGGACTGAAGTCGTCCTCGAACCGGGCGAAACGCTGAAATCCATATCGGAAGAATTCAATATATCCGAAGAAGACCTGCGTCAGGCCAACGGACTGCGGAAGGGCGAGAAGCCCAACCCCTCCGAGGTGCTCTACGTGCCGGACAGCCACGACGACGTAGTCGCGACGCTGCTGTTCGTGCGCAACCTCCAGAAGGAAGAGCTAGCCTTCGCGAAGAAGGGCAAGCTGCTCGAGGTTCACGAGTACGTCGTTAAAGAAGGCGACACGCTCTGGGGAATCTCCGGCAAGTTCGACCTCGACGTCGACACGCTCGTCGGATGCAACCAGCAGGTGCTGGGCGGCAGCATACACAGGCTCAAGCTCGGCATGAAGCTCCGCGTGCCTAACCAGGACGGCGTATTCGTCAAGGTCGCAAAGAACGACACGCTAGGCAAGCTCGCCGACAAGTACGGCTCGTCCTCCGACGCGGTGAAGCTCGCAAACGCTATGAAGAGCGACAAGCTCATCCTCGGCGAGGAAATATTCCTGCCCGGCGGCAAGCTCATCGCCGACACCGAGGTCCGCATAGCGTCGAAGGGACGCGGAGGCGTCCGCCGCGCTTCGGTCAAGATAACGGGCGGCTCGCGCAGCTTCCGCTGGCCGACGATGGGGCGCATATCGAGCAACTTCGGCTGGAGAAAGAGCCCGTTCGGAAAACGGCGCGTGTTCCACTCCGGCCTTGACATCGCGGCTCCGCGCGGCACGGCGATAAAGGCGCCGGCCAACGGCACGGTCGTGCATTCCGGCTGGATGGGCGGCTACGGGCGCACGATAGTCCTCTCGCACTCCAAGGGGCTCACGACGCTCTACGGACACTGCAGCAAACTTCTTGTAAGAAAGGGCGCGAAAATTTCACGCGGCCAGACTATAGCCCTCGTCGGAAGCACGGGAAGGTCGACGGGGAACCATCTGCACTTTGAGGTGCGCGTCGGCGGGAAACCGAGAAACCCGCTGCAGTACCTTAGATAAATAAGATATGCCAGAAGGGGCGTTTGCAATCAATGACTAAGTATATTTTCGTCACCGGAGGAGTTGTGTCATCTCTCGGCAAGGGAATTACAGCCGCGTCGCTCGGCGTTCTTCTGAAACGCCGCGGGTATAAGGTAAGCATCATCAAGATGGACCCTTATATCAACGTAGACGCAGGAGCAATGAGCCCTTTTCAGCATGGAGAAGTATTCGTAACGTGGGACGGGGCTGAGACGGACCTCGACCTCGGCCACTACGAACGTTTCATAGACGAAACGATCAAGGGAGAAAACAGCTGCACGACGGGAAAGGTATATTCCGCCGTCATACAGCGTGAACGCGCCGGCGGCTACAACGGCGCGACGGTGCAGGTCATACCGCACATCACGAACGAAATTCAGGACAGAATAGAGCGCGTCGGCAAGGACAAAGACATCGTCATCGCCGAGATAGGCGGAACGGTCGGAGACATCGAAGGTCTGCCCTATCTCGAAGCGATTCGCCAGTTCGCGAGCCGCGTCGGGCGTTCCAACATTCTTTACTGCCACGTCACGCTCGTCCCATACATTGCGGCGTCTGGAGAGCTCAAGACGAAGCCGACACAGCACAGCGTCAACGAGCTGCGCAGGATAGGCATCCAGCCCGACGTGATAGTCTGCCGCTCGCAGTACACGGTCGGCCCGGAGCTTCGCGAGAAGATAGGGCTCTTCTGCAGCGTCCCTTCGGATTCCGTATTCGAAGCCGTCGACTCCGACACGATATACAGAATACCGATGGTACTGCACTCGCAGAAATTCGACCACCTCGTCCTCAAGAAGCTCGGCCTGCCGACGAAGGGCTCGCCCGACATGAAGGACTGGAAAGAATTCCTGCATAAGTACGACACGCGCAAGGAGGCGCTCACCGTCGCTCTCGTCGGGAAGTACACCGAAATAAAGGACGCCTACCTCAGCGTCAACGAGGCCGTCCTGCACGCCGGCATAGCGAACGGCGTCAAGGTCAACATCTTCCCCGTCGAAGCGGAAGACCTGGAGACCGGGAACGTTGCCGAGATACTCGGAAAGGCTGACGCAATACTTGTTCCCGGCGGCTTCGGACAGCGCGGCGTCGAAGGCAAGATAGTCGCCGCGAGATACGCGCGCGAGAACGGCGTGCCGTACCTCGGCCTCTGCCTCGGAATGCAGGTCGCAGTCATAGAGTTCGCTCGCAGCGTCCTCGGCTTCGCCGACGCGAACAGCCTCGAGATGGACGAAAGCACGACGCACCCCGTCATCCACCTTATGGAAGAACAGAAAAACGTCGCGGGCATCGGCGGCACGTCGCGCCTCGGCACCTATCCGTGCGAGATAAAGCCCGGTACGAAGGCCGAGAAGATTTACGGCACGACGCATATCGAGGAGCGCCACCGCCACCGCTTCGAGTTCAACAACGAATATATAAAGGAGTTTGAGGCCGCCGGAATGCGCGTCGCGGGCGTCTGCCCGATGGGCGGACAGGTCGAGATCATGGAGAACGACAACCACCCGTGGATGGTGGGCGTCCAGTTCCATCCGGAATTCCTCTCGCGCCCCGTGCGTCCGCATCCGCTTTTCAAGGATTTCATAGCGGCTGCTCTCGACATCAAAAAGCAGAAGGAGGCAAAAAAAGCATGAAGAAAACCACGCAGAAAATCGCCGCGCTGATAGCGGCGTTCTCCCTGACCTTCCCGGCCTATTCGTTCGCGGACGATGCGGCTCCCGAGCCCGCAAACGCGCCCGCCGCGGAGTCGGCGCAGACCGAAACGGCCGAGGTCAAAACGCCCGGCCCCGCCGTCATCTCTACCGGGACGGCCAACACGATAATCAAGCCGGACAAATCCGCCCCGGCATTTGAAATGCTCGAAAGGATAGAGACCATCATCTACGGAAGCAAGCGCGAGGGCGGCCTCCTCAACAGGCTCAACGACGTAGAGAGGACAATCTTCGGGCGCGAGCTTCCGGGAAGCCTCACCGAGCGCCAGACGGCGCTGATAGACTTCCTTGAAAGAGGAACGGACACGCAGCCGTCGGTTCTCTTCAAGCTCTCCGTCGCTGAATGGGGTGTAAGCCAGGAGATACATCCGACCTGGCCGCTTACGAGACGCATCGACGCCATGGAGGCGATACTCGAAGGAGCCAACCAGCCCGGACCGCTCGTCTCGCGCCTCGAGCGCCTGCTTATGAAGCTGCTCCCAGAGGGCATCATGGCGACGCAGTTCGAGCTGCCGAAGGAGACCATAGTTAAAGGAATACTCCGCGACACGCTCACCGTCAGAAACGTCAAGGTAGGCGATATAATCATCCTCGCGCTGAACGAGCAGATTATGGTAGGCGACATGCTCGTCGCGCCGAAGGGCAGCCGCGTCTTCGCTCACATCACGACTGTGAAGCCGCCGCGCAGCTTCGGACGCTCCTCGGTAATAGAGATGGAGATAGACGGCGTCGAGGTGCTCGGGCCGTACGTTGTGCCGGTTAACATCGGCGACGCGGCTAAGAAGGCGATGGAGGCGGACAGCGCGATGATAGGCGCGGCCGGCGCGAGCCTCGCGGGCGCGGTTCTTCTCGGCCCCGTCGGACTCGCGGGCGGCTTCCTGATCCGCGGCAACGACAAGCAGCTGAAGGAAGGAACGCTCTTCTACGCGCAGACCTCCGAAGCGACGCCGATAACCGCCTATCAGATCCCCTCGCAGATAGCGCCGCTCACCCAGCCGGGCGGGCTCGCTCCGCAGGGCACGCGCTCGGACCCTAATCAGTACTGAGGCAGTCCGTGCGTATAAAAAAATTAACGAAACGTGAAGCCATCGTCCTGGCGGTGATCCTTGCGGTCGCCGTCGGGGCTTTTTACTTGTGGCGGGACCTCCATCTCGGCGCTATGAAAAACGTGCCGCTGCCCGACATCATCGTGGAGGACATAGAGATAGAGCGCGTCGTGAACGGCAAGACGTGGATAATAATTTCGCCGCGAGCCGAGCACAAGGAAGGCGTTATATACGGGACCTCTGTCGACATAACGATTAAAGACCCCAACGGGCGCAACACGCACATCTACGCCGACGGAAGCACCTTCACGCGCGAGAACAACGACATAACCCTGACCAACGGAGACGGAACGATGACGGAGAAGGGCAAGACATACGACATGCAGTCCGGCTTCGTCGAATACGACGCCGATACGGAGCGCTGGAACTTCTCGAAGGGCGTAACGCTGAGCTCTGAGAATATGGTGATAAGCGGGGACGCTGGCGTCTACGACACGCGCAGCGGAGACTGCTATATAACGAACGGGGGCACAGTGACTTGGACAAATTAAAAATCGGCCGCGCGCATTCCGGCGCCGCGCTGCGCCTGGCCGTATGCTTTTTGCTTATATCTGTTGCCGCAGCTTTCCCCGCAGCGCCGCAGGCACTTGCGTCGGAGCAGGACGACGGCATATTTATGCCGTGGGACGCGGGCGTCGAGCCCATGCCCTACGGTGAGCCGGAGCCGCCTGCGTTAGACGAAGCGCCGGCTGTGACGCCTAAGGTGGAGACGGCTGAAACGGCGCAGTCTGCGTCCGGCGACTCCGCTCAGCAGACGGCTAAAGTTCCGAACGAAGTATTCCTCGACGCCGACGAAATCAGCTTCGACGAATACACGGGCATCGCCATAGCCGAGGGCAACGTTCGCGTCCGCAACAAGGACGTGCGCATGTTCGCCCCCTACGTCGAATATGACACGAAGTCGCACGTCGTCGACGCATACTCCGACTATCGCGAGAACGTCGTCGTCTACTCCGGCATTGAGAAATATATAGGCAAGCACCTGAAATACAACGTCGAGACGCGGCGCGGAATCTTCACGCAGGTCTCCGGCGAGTCCGGGCCGATGCACATGCGCGGCGGAAGAGTCAGGTTCATGCCCGACAGCGACGCCGCCGAGCTCGGCATAATACACGCGCCGCGGCGCAGGAAAAACAGCCCGAAATCTCAGAACGTCGCCGAATGGATGGGCGTCACCTCGACCACCTGCGACTTCACCAAGCCGCACTATAAGTTCGTCACGAAGCGCGCCGTCATATTCCCCGGCAAGAAGACGGTGCTCAAGCGCCCGCGCTTCTACATCGGCGACTCTCTCGTAATTCCCTATCCCTTCGACTACGTCATGACCAGCCGAAAGAAAGAGGGGATCCAGCCCATATTCAACTACGACTCCGACCTCGGAGCGGGCTTCGGGCTGCGCGGCCCGCTCGACCTCGGACAGTACGGGGAGCTCGACCTTGAGGCGATGTACTGGACGCAGGGAGAGTTCGAGACCACCATCAACTACCGCTACCGCTTCACAGACCAGTTCAGCGTCTTCGCCGACATCCGGCGTCTCTACAACGACGACACCGAGGACACCCTGTGGCGTCCGTCGTGGGGAATGGAGTACGAGAACGCCGGATGGAAGGCGCGGCTCTACTGGGCGCAGCGCGAGCTCGTCTCGACTGAGGTCGCGACCGACGTAACGGAAGACCGCGACGTCTGGCGCGATCCGGAATTCTCGATATCGTCCCCGTGGTTCAGCGAGCCGCTGACCGGCGGCGAATTCCGCCTCTACACCGCATGGGGCCGCTACGGCGACAACATTACGCGCCAGGAGTGGACGGAGCGTATCGCCTACGTCGCGCAGTACCGCGGCAGGCCGCAGTGGTCGATAGGCATCTTCAAGCCGTTCTACGGCGCGAGGTACAGATACTTCGATTACTACAACGAGGACAGGAACCAGAAGGCGACCGACGCCTGGGGCGGCTTCAGCTACAAGATAGGCGCGTTCAACTTCGCAAGCTCCTACTACCGCCGCTGGGTCGAAGAGGGCAAGAGCCCGATGGCGTGGGACCGCTATACGAACAGCGAGACGTTCTTCCAGTCCGTCTCGTTCCCGCTGCCGATAGGCGCGCCGTGGGAAAGATGGACGGTCTTCATCGGAGCTAACTACGACATAGAGATAGAAGACTTCTCGTCCATCTTCTATTCGCTCACCTACAACATGCACTGCATGACGTGGGAGCTCTGGTACAAGGACAAGCGCTCCGAGGACGACTATAAGATAGGGCTGACGCTCTTCATCAACGCATACCCGGACCGCAAGCTAGAGATAGGCTCGAAGGACGATTAGCCTGAAGGAGGACTTTGAAGCGATGGACAAGATTGTTGTGCTGTGCGGCGGCGTGAGCCCGGAGCGCGAGGTTTCGCTCAACTCCGGCGCGGCCGTCGCGGAAGCGCTGAACGGCTGCGGCTGGGAAGCGCAGCTCTACGACATAAAATCAATCAAAGAGTTCGTGAGGTTATGGGAAAGCTTCAACGCCTGCGGCGTCTTCATCGCGCTGCACGGCGGCTGGGGCGAGAACGGCAGGATACAGACCGTGCTCGAAGCTCTCGAAATCCCGTACACCGGCTCAGGCCCGGAGGCTTCGATGCTCGGCATGGACAAGCGCCTCGCGAAGACGCTCTTCGCTGAAGCGGGCGTCAAGGTCCCCGACGGCTTCACGGCGACGCGCGAGTGCGCGAACGAAGCGCTCGCCGCGGAGTATCTTAAAAAGTACGGCAAGCTTACGGTCAAGCCGAACGGCGGCGGAAGCACCGTCGGCCTCTCGTTCATTACCGACGCCGCCGATTACGCCAAGGCGCTTGAAGCGGTCTGGCAGCTCGAAGATTTGGCGCTCGTCGAGCAGTACATACCGGGCGAGGAGGCGACCGTCGCCGTATGGGAACGCGAGGACGGAGCAGTCGAAGCGCTGCCCGCGGTGCATATCAAGCCGAAGAGCGGATTTTACGACTACAAGAACAAATACACGCACGGCTGCACGGAGTATATCTGCCCGGCGGATTTCTCGCCGGAGGTGAACGCGCGCATCGCGGCGGACGCCGTCGCGGCGCATCGCGCGCTCGGTTGCCGCGGATACAGCCGCGTCGATTTCAGAATAACGCCGGAGGGCGAAGCCTACGCGCTTGAAGTCAACACCGCGCCCGGCATGACCTCCACGAGCCTCGTGCCGAAGGCTGCGAAGGCGCGCGGCGTATCTTTCGGAGATTTCCTCTCCGCTGTAATCAGACGCTCGTTCTCCATAAAGCGCGGCTAAGCGCGCGGCGGGCGCAAAGGACAGAAAAAAGCGGGGCGCTTTCGCGTCCCGCTTTTCATATATCCGCCGCTGTTACTTGAGCTGAATCTTCGTGACCTTGAGGTGGCGGACGCCGCGCGGCGTTCTCACCATCACCTCTTCGTCTGCGCGCTTGCCCATGACGGCCTTGCCGACGGGGCTCGCCGCGGAGATGCGGTTCTCTTTGATGTCGGCCTCTTCGGTGCCGACGAGCGTGTAGACAAAGGTCTTCTTGAGGTCGAGGTCCTCGAGCGTAACGGTCGTGCCGAGGCTGACGACGCTCGTGTCTATGTCGTGCGCCTCGACGATCTGCGCTTTGCTGAGCTGATATTCGAGCTGAAGGATGCGGTTCTCGAGCTTTTCCTGCTCTTCCTTCGCCGCGTGGTACTCGGCGTTCTCGCTGAGGTCTCCGAAGGCTCTCGCCTCTTCGAGCTTCGCCGCCACTTCCGAGCGTCCGTCGCTGCGGAGGGAGACGAGCTCGGCCTTGAGCTTTTCGTAGCCCTCGCGCGTCATTACGACTTTATCCGATGCAGATTTTGCCATTTGAATTATCCCACCTAAAAACCATAAAACTTAATTCCAGAGAATTCTATCAGAAAGGAGACAAAATATCAAATATCAATTGATACTTGACAATCATAATTGCGAGTAGTATAAACTCTGACATTGAACTTGATAATCTCGCAGCGATGACGGGGATAGTAAAGTTCGGACTCTTCACAGAGAGAGGGCTGAAACGCTGAAAAGCCTTCGTCGAGCCGGATTTGAATACCACCTCCGAGCTGGCGCCGAAGCCGCGCTCGTGTGACGCGCGGATAAGACGTCCGGGAGCGCCCGAAACAGCGCGGACGAGGGCCGTTGGTATGGCGGCCGAATAAGAGTGGAACCGCGGTAAGGATTCAACGCCGCCTCTGTAAACGATGCAGGGGCGGCTTTTTTTGTAACGACAGGCGAAAGCCGCTGGAATGGAGGAGTTTTTATGGGAGTTATCGACAGGTACGCGGAGCTTCTTCCGGTAACCGACAAGACGCCGCGCATTACGCTCGGCGAAGGTTCTACGCCGCTCGTGCATCTCGACGGCATCAGCCGTATGCTTGAGATAGAGCTTTGGGCGAAGCTCGAGGGCTGCAACCCCTCCGGTTCGTTCAAGGACAGGGGAATGGTCATGGCCGTAGCGAAGGCGCTCGAGGACGGCGCGAAGGCGCTCGTCTGCGCCTCGACGGGCAACACCTCGGCCTCGGCCGCAGCATACGCCGCGGCAGCGCAGGTTCCGTGCTTCGTCCTGCTTCCGGCGGGGAAGGTCGCGCTCGGCAAGCTGGCGCAGGCTCTCATGTACGGAGCGAAGGTCATCGCCGTGCGCGGAAATTTCGACCGCGCGCTAGAGATGGCGCGCGAGGCTGCGGAGCGCGAGGGCTTCGCAATCGTGAACTCCGTCAACCCCTACAGGCTCTGGGGACAGCGCAGCGGCGCGTGGGAAATCTGCGAGGCTCTAGGCCGCGCGCCCGACTGGCACGCGATTCCCGTCGGCAACGCGGGCAACATCAGTGCCTACTGGGCTGGCTACAAGCAGTATAAGGAGCTTGGAAAGATAGACAAGCTGCCGCGCATGATGGGCTTCCAGGCTGTGGGCGCGGCTCCGCTCGTGACGGGACAGCCCTGCCCGAATCCGGAGACGATAGCCACCGCGATACGCATCGGCAATCCCGTCAGCGCGCACCTCGCGAAGGAGGCCGTCGCGCAGTCGTCGGGCGAGTTCAACTCCGTCACCGACGAGGAAATACTCGCGGCGCAGTACATACTTTCGTCAAAGGGCGGCGTATTTGCGGAGCCCGCTTCGTGCGCGCCGCTCGCCGGACTTATCAAATTGAAGAAGGAAGGCCGCCTGCCGCGCGGAATCACCGCCGTCATGATACTTACGGGCAACGGCCTCAAAGACCCCGACACTGCCATGTCGCAGGTCGGACGCCCCGTGGAGATCGGGGACAGCTTCGATGAGCTCATGGAGGTGATGAAGGGGTGAACGCGCTGATAACGCTCCGCGTTCCGGCGACGAGCGCCAACCTCGGCTCTGGCTTCGACACGATAGGCATGGCGGTCTCGCTCTACAATATATTCAAGGTCACGGAGCTTCTGCCCGAGGGCGAATATAAGGTCGAGGCGCTCGGCGAGGGCGCGCGCGAGCTTTCTTCGCCCAAGGCCAACCTCGTAGTCAAGGCATACGAGGAAACCTGCAAAAGATGGAACGTCGCCGGGCCGGGCTTCGCGCTCTGGTGCCACAACATAATACCGCTCTGCCGCGGCCTCGGCAGCTCGGCGGGCGCGGTCGTCGCTGGCGTGCTTATCGCGAAGTACCTCACGGGCTATGACGCGGACGACGACGAGCTGCTGCGAGCGATGACGGTGATAGAGGGACATCCCGACAACGTCGCGCCCTGCTTCCTCGGCGGCATGGTCGTCAGCTGCTGGGACGGCAAGGAGCTGCGCTACGTCAAACTTCCCGCGCTTCCGCCCGAGGTGCTCTGCGTCGTCGCGGTGCCGGACGAGCGCGTGAAAACTTCCGACGCGCGCAACGCGCTGCCGAAGGAGGTCCCCTTCAGCGACGCCGTCTTCAACGTCGGGCGCGCCGCGCTGCTGACGGCGGCCTGGGCGACCGGCAAGTGGGACTATCTCAAATGGGGAATGGACGACAGGCTGCACCAGCCCTACAGGAGCAAGCTCTTCTCGGGAGGCGAGGTCATCTTCTCGCGCGTCGAGGCTCTGCCGGAGTGCATAAGCGTCGCGATAAGCGGCTCCGGGCCGAGCGTCATCGCGCTAGTCAAGGGCTCGACGCAGCGCGTCGCCGAGGCGATGTGCCGCACCTTCACGGAGCACGGCGTGCGCTCGCAGTTCTTCGTCCTCGACGGCAGCGCCCAGGGCGCGCGCGTCGACGTGGATATGGAGTTCCCCAACATGCTTGAGGAATACCGGAGGTGCAGATAGATGGAATGGGAGAAACTTCCGCTGACAGTCCTTAAATTCGGCGGCTCCTCCGTCGCTGACTCGGCGCGCATGAGGCACGTCGCGCAGATAGTAAAGAAAACGCGCGAGGAGGGCTACCGCGTCGCCGTCGTCGTATCCGCGATGGGCAACACCACGGACGACCTGCTCGCGCTCGCAAGCGACGTAGCCTCAGAGGCCGACGGCCGCGAAATGGACCAGCTCTTGGCGACCGGCGAGCAGCAGAGCGTCGCGCTCTTGGCGCTCGCGCTGAAGCAGTTCGGCCTTCCTGCGCAGTCCTTCACGGCGCAGCAGGCGGGCATACGCGCGAAGGGCTTCCCGATGGAGGGACGCATTTACAGGATAGAGCCGGACGCCGTCGAAAAGGTGCTTAACGAGGGCAAGGTCGCCGTCGTCACCGGCTTCCAGGCGATAACGGACAACGGCGACGTGATAACGCTCGGACGCGGCGGCTCCGACCTTTCGGCGGTCGCGCTCGCGGCCTCGCTCGGCGCGCAGTCCTGCCGCCTGCTGAAGGACGTGACGGGCGTCATGACCGGCGACCCGCGCGTCGTGAAAAATCCGCGCAAGCTGAAGCAGATAGGCTTCGACGAATGTATGGAAATGGCGGTGCAGGGCGCGAACGTCCTTCAGGCCAGGAGCGTCGAGATGGCGGCGCGCTACGACGTGCCGCTTTACGTAGGTTCAAGCTTTGTAGAAGAGGAGGGCACATGGGTAATGAGCAATCCCGTAACGGAGGGACTTATCATAAAGGCCGTCGTCCATGACATGAAGGCGGCGAAGGTCGTGCTGCTGGGAGTTCCCGACATCCCCGGCGTCGCGGCGCGTCTTTTCGCGAACCTCGCGGAAAAAGGCGTCGGCGCGGAGATGATAATTCAGAACAACATGCGCGGAGGCGTCAACGACATCGGCTTCCTCGTCAAAAAGACGAACCTCGAAGTCGCCAGCCAGGTCTGCCGCGAAATGTGCCGCGAGGTGGACGCGCAGGGCGTCTCCTTCGACACTGAGATAGCGCGCGTCTCGATAGTCGGCGCTGGCATAGCCAACCATCCAGAGATACCGTCTAAGATGTTCAATATACTCGCGGAGGCGGGCATAAATATAGAGATGATCGCCTCAACCGCGCTCGCCATCACCTGCGTCGTCGGCTCGTCGCGCGCGGAGGACGCGGTGCGCGAGCTGCACGACCACTTCATAGACGAGGTGGCCTTCTGATGAGCGGCAGGAGAGTCGCCGTCCTCGGCGCGACGGGCCTCGTCGGGCGCGAGATGCTGCTGACGCTCGAGCAGCGCAATTTCCCCGTCTCGGAGCTCGTGCCGCTCGCCTCTGAGCGCTCCGAGGGGAAGAAGGTAACGTTCCGCGGCGAAGAGGTCACCGTGCGCGCCGTAAAAGAAGACTCCTTCAAGGACGTGGATATAGCGCTCTTCTCTGCGGGCGGGAAAACCTCCAAACGCTGGGCTCCCGTCGCTGCCGCCAGCGGAGCGACGGTCGTCGACAACAGCTCCGCATGGCGCATGGACCCCGAAGTGCCGCTGATAGTGCCCGAAATCAACCCCGGCGACGTAAAGCTCGCGGAGAAAAAGGGAATCATAGCGAACCCGAACTGCTCCACGATACAGGCCGTCGTCGTGCTCTATCCGCTTCACAAGGCGGCGGGGCTCAAATATATAAACATCAGCACCTACCAGTCGGTGGCGGGCACGGGCAAGGCCGCGATAGAATCTCTGCGCGACGGCTCGAGGGCCGCGCTCGCGGGCGAAGGCTACGACGAAAAGGTCTATCCGCACGGCATAGCCTTCAACCTGCTGCCGCACATCGGCCCCTTCGACGACGAGGGAATCTCCGAGGAAGAGTGGAAGATGGTCAACGAGTCGCGCAAGATAATGCACCTGCCGGAGCTGCGCGTCAGCGGCATCACGGTGCGCGTGCCGATATTCCGCTGCCACGGCGAGAGCGTGACGGCGCAGTTCGAGCGCCCAATCACGCCCGACGAGGCGCGCGCCGTGCTCTCGAAGGCTCCCGGCGTCGTCGTGCGCGACGATCCGAAGTCCGCGGAGTATCCGCTGCCGCTCGACGTGGCGGGCACTGACGCCGTCTGCGTCGGACGCATCCGCCGCGACACGGGGCTCGACAACGCGCTCGCGATGTGGGTCGTCGGCGACAATTTGAGAAAGGGAGCCGCGCTCAACGCCGTCCAGGTCGCGGAGCTGCTTCTGTAAAATATTGAAGGCCGGGGCCACACGCTCCGGCTTTTTTCATAAATTCGCACGCCGCGCAAAACGGGATATATTTTTAGCGCGCTATGCCTTATACTTAAAGGCACGAATACTGCGAGCGGGTGGTGTCTGATATGCCGAAGGGAACTCCGTCCCTGTTGTACAGCGCGCCGTGCGAAGCCGGCTTCGACGCGGAAAAATTTCTCTCGTTGGCGCATTCCGTCTTTTCCAACGTCTCCGCCGGAGACGGACGGATACGCTCCGGCCGCCACATCCCGCGCGGATTCAAAAACCTCGTCTCGTCTTACAAAATAATCGGAAGCCACACGCCGCTCATGGGCGGCGGCAGAATAGACGTCGCCGTCGTGAAGCTCTGCCCCGGCGCGGAGCTGACGCCGGAAAAGGGAGAAAGCGTCGTCCGCTTCGTCGAGGCCTGCGCGGCGTCGGACGGCTGCGGCGGCGTGCTCGCATGCGTGCCGCCGGCGGGAGAGCGGCGCGGCCTCGTCGCGCTCGCCGTATCGTCGCCCGTCAAAAGCGTCGAAGTCCCGCGCGAGCTGATGGATTTCATCTGCGCCGAGGGGCTCAAGATGTACATCCACAAAAGCTGCGGCCTCAGCGAAGCCGCGCTCGACGGCTACGTCGCGGACGACAGGATACTCTTCGACGACAGCCTCGTGCGGCTGCACGCGGTGCAGATAGACGAGGCGCTCGCCTCGATGCGCTTCTGCGACGTAGCGGCATCGGACGGGAAGATAGCGCTCGCCTTCGTCGAAAAGCTTGCCGAGGCGCGCGTCAAGCTCAACAAATACCTCGGCGCCGCGGGACGGAGCGCCGGGAGGTTCGCGGCGGAATTTGTCGCAAACGGCCTTTGCGCCACGGACTGCTCCGCTGCGGCGCTCGACGCGCTGCGCGCCGCGCTCATGCTGAAATACGGCGCAGCCCCCGCGGACGGACATTTCGCGTGGGGCAGCGTCCTAGTCGACGGCGTCATGGACGGCGAGGAATTCGATCTGATAATCTCCAAGCCTCCGCACGTCCGCGGCGAGCACTTCTCATCCATAAAGCCGCTGCTCGGCGGCTACGCCTCGTCGCAATTCGGCGCCGACCTGTACTGCTACTACGTGGAGAAGGCGGCCGCGATGCTCTCCCAGGGCGGAAGCGCCGTCATGCTCGTTTCCAACAAATGGATGAAGTCGCGCTACGGAGAGGGGCTGCGCCGCTTCTTCGCGCTGCGCCCGCCGCGCATGGTCGCGGACCTCGGCAGCGCGCCGCAGATAACAGGCTCCGCGATGCCGCTCTGCGTGCTCTCGTTTTATAAAGAAGCAGTACACGACGAGCCGGTCCTCGTCATAGAGGCCGAAGGCGCGTGGAACGGGCTGCCGCGCGGCCGCGCCTCGGTGCAGCCGTATGTGCGCGGCGCGGAAGAGCTAGGCGAAGCGCCGTGGAACTTCACCGAGGGCGATAAAAAAAGCCTTGAGGAAAAAATTTACGAAAAAAGCATACCGCTCGCCTCGTGCGCCGGCGGCGTCTACCGCGGAGTGCTGACCGGCCTCAACGAAGCCTTCGTCCTCGACGCGGCGGAGGCGGAGGAGATAGCGGCGAAGGAGCCGGCCTCGGCCTCCATGCTCGTCCCCTTCTACACGGGGCGCGAGGTGAAGCGCTACTATCTGCCGGAGGCGAAGAAGCGGCTTATCTTTATGCCGAAGGGATACACCGACCGTCGCCGTGAGCTTGAAGAGCCGGACCGCTGGTTCGCCGCCGCCCACCCGCTCGTCGCATCGCGCCTCGCTCCGTTCGAGCGCAGGGCCGCGAAGCGCCGCGACAAAGGCGACTACTGGTGGGAGCTGCGCCCGTGCAAATACTACGGCGTTTTCGAGCGCGGCAAGATAATCCTGCCCGTCATCACGAAGCGCCTCTCCGCCGCGGCTTCAGAGGGCGCGGCCTACGTCAACGACAAATGCTGCGTCATAGAGGGCTGCGACTGGTTCCTGCTCGCGCTGCTCAACTCCAAGCTCATGGACTACGTCTTCCGCGCGCGCTCGCCCGAGCTGCTCAACGGATATTTCGAGCTGCGCACCTCCGCGCTCTCGGCGCTTCCCGTGCGCCGCGTCAACCTCGAAAACGCATCTCAGCGTGCGCTCAAGGAAGAGATAGAGGCCGCTGGCAGAAAGCTCTCAACGCTCTACTCGCAGAATCCGCCAGGGAAATACAAAAAAATTTCCTCCGAGACGGCGGAGGCGGAGAAGTCGCTCGACAGGGCCGTCTACAAACTATATAATCTTTCCGCTAAAGAGATAAAGCTCGTCGAAGACAACTGAGCCGTACGGCCTGTCGCTCTCCGGCGCGGCTCTGAGGACTCGGGAGGATTTCGCAATGCTAAAAAGACGCGCCGTTTCGACCGCAATGCTGGTCTCCTGCGCGCTAATATGGGGCACGTCCTACATAGCCCAGATACTCGGGATGCAGGAGATCGGGCCGCTGACCTTCTGCGCGAGCCGCTACGTCGTGAGCGTCGCGGCGCTCTCGCTGATGCTCGCGCTGATGGGAAAACGCAGCGGCTTTGATGAAGCGCGCGGCGAACTCACGCCGGAGGAAAAACGCGCCGAAAGAATGAAAATACTCCGCCACGGCGCGATATGCGGCCTCGCGCTCTTCTCAGGCTCAGTGCTCCAGCTTGCGGGAATGCAGGGAACGACGGCGGGGAAGGCGGCCTTCATCACCGACACCTTCATCGTCATCGTCCCGCTGTACGGCATCTTCGCCGGCAAAATTCCGTCAAAGACCGCAGTCTTCGCCATCTTCATGAGCATGGGCGGCCTCTACCTGCTCTCGATAAAAGACGGCTTCACTGTAGGGCGCGGCGACCTTCTCATCTTCCTCAGCGCCTTCTTCTGGGCGGCGCACATCATGGCCTGCTCGGTATTCTCGAGAAAGAGCGACCCCGTGAAGCTCTCCGCGGTGCAGTTCGGCACCGTGGCGCTGCTCGCCACGACAGGCGCTCTGATATTCGAGCGCCCGGACCTCGCCTCCGTCGCGGCCTCGTGGCCTCCCATCGTCTACGCGGGCCTCGTCTGCACATGCGTAGCCTACACCTTCCAGATGTCGGCGCAGCGCTACGTCCAGCCGCTGGCGACATGCATCATAATGAGCACCGAATCCGTGTTCGCGGCGATTTTCGGCTACCTCGTCTTCGGCGAGGTGCTCTCGGCGCGCGAGCTGACCGGCTGCGCCGTCCTCTTCGCCGCGACGCTCATCGCCCAGCTCGACGACGTGAAGAGCGGAACGGCGGATTGACGCGCGGAGGACAAAATAAGCTTCATCCTCTTTAATATCCGCAAAGTCATGGTATAATCTCATAGTCTCGGGATGTAGCGCAGTCTGGTTAGCGCACCTGCTTTGGGAGCAGGGGGTCGTCGGTTCGAATCCGACCATCCCGACCAGAATTAAGCAATTCTTGCGGGGTTTACCGAGCCTCGCATTTTTTATGCGCCGGAAAATATTTTTCCTGGCGCATAGTGTATAATGCGCGCTGTTATGGTACAATGCGGTGGTTATGCTATGGCAGTCGTAATATTGGGAAAGGGGAAAATAAATTGAAGACCGAGATTTTATCGCAGGAAAAAAATGTTGTGGAGGCCAAGGCCCAGTTCACGGCAGAAGAGGTAAACAAAGCGATAGAAAATACATATAAGGATATATCGAAGAAAGCCAACATCAAAGGCTTCCGCAAGGGCAAGGTGCCCCGCAGAATGCTCGAGCTCTACTTCCCGAAGGACGCGGCCTGCGCCGAGACCCTTGAGAAGCTGCTCGGCGACGCGATAGACAACATGGTCGAAGAGTTCGAGCTCAAGCTCATCGCCGACCCCGACCTCAAGCCGGAGCCGCTTAAGGAGAACGAGCCCTACGAGTTCACCGTCACCTTCGAGGTCACTCCGGAAGTCACGCTTCCCGAGCTCGGCGAGATAGAGGCGGAGAAGACCATCTACGAAGTGACCGACGCTATGGTCGACGAGAGAATAGCCAACATCCTCGACTCGCGCGCTGAGATAGTCCCGACCTATGAGGAGCGCCCGCTCGCGAAGGACGACTACGTCTCCGTCAAGTACGATACCTATGTGACCTACGAGGACGGCGAGGAGAAGAAAGAGCAGGACGGCATGAAGACCGAAATATTCCTCGGCTCAGAGACGATCCGCCCCGAGGTCGCCGAAGCCCTCATCGGAAAGAACCCCGGCGAGAAAGCTTCGATAGAGCTTCCGAACGAAGGCGAAGAGGCCAAGAAGGCGAAAGCCGTAAAGAGCCGCTACGAGATAGAGGTCCTCGGCATAATGAAGAAGAACACGCCGGAGCTGACCGACGAGCTTGCCGCCGAGATTACGCACAACGCGCATAAGACCGTCGATGAGTTCAAGGCGAGCATCAGAAAGCAGCTCGAGACCTCCGCAGAGCGTCAGAGCGAGTCGAGCCTCAAGGACTCCGCGGTAGAGAAGGCCGTCGAGCTCTCCGAAGTCGAGATCCCCGAGAAGATGATAGAGCGCCAGAAGGACGCCATGAGAGAGCAGCAGGCCGAGCGCATCAAGCGCGAGAACGACATGACCATGGAAGACTTCTTCGCGAAGAGCGGCATGGACAAGGATTCCTACGAAGCCGAGCTCGACTCCGCGGCAAGAAAGATAGTGAAGCGCTCGCTCGTCCTCGAGGCGATAGCCGACGAGAACGACATCAACTGGACCCCCGACGAGCTGAAGCAGGAGATCAACTCGCTCGCGCTCATGTCCGGCGTCGAGCCGCAGAAGCTTCAGGAATACATCTACGGAGACCGCAACAGGCTCTACGATATAGCCGAGAGACTCCGCGCGCGCAAGACGATAGACTTCGTCGCCAAGGCGGTGAAGAGCGTGGACGTCCCCGAGAAGAAGGACGCTCCCGCGGAGAAGGAAGCGGAATAGCGTCCGCACGCAACTTTGCAGAGAAGGAGGAATATTATAATGTCCTATTACGTGCCTATAGTAGTTGAGCAGTCAGGGAGAGGCGAACGTTCCTACGATATCTACAGCCGTCTCCTGAAAGACAGGATAATATTCCTGGGCACGGCTATCGACGACACGGTGGCCAATTTGGTCGTGGCGCAGCTTCTCTTCCTGGAGAGCGAAGACCCCGACAAAGACATCTCAATTTATATAAACAGTCCCGGAGGTTCGGTTACGGCCGGGCTCGCGATATACGACACAATGCAGTATATCAAGCCCGACGTTTCGACGATATGCATCGGTATGGCCGCGAGCATGGGGGCGGTGCTCCTCACGGCGGGAGCCGAGGGCAAGCGCATAGCTCTTCCCAACTCGCGTATAATGATCCATCAGCCGATGGGCGGAATGCAGGGGCAGGCTTCGGACATAGAGATACACGCCAAGGAAATTCTCAAGACGAGGGCGAAGCTGAACGAGATACTCGCGAAGCATACAGGCCGGCCGCTTGAGAAGATAGAGGCGGACACGGACAGAGATTTCTATATGTCAGCCGAAGAAGCTCAGCAGTACGGGATCGTCGATAAGATAATCGAAAAACGCTAGGACACAGTCTGACGGGGGGATTCCGTACGGGGTCCCCTCGTTTTATTGCGAGGTGCCAGTTCGCATGTACGAGAACGGAAATATATTCAAAGACAGAAAAAAGAATTATTGCTCGTTCTGCGGAAAGTCGCAGGACGAAGTGCCGAAGCTCTTTTCCGGCCAGCTTCCCAACGTTTTTATCTGCTCAGACTGCGTGCATATATGCAGCATAATGCTGAGGGGCGACCGCCCGCAGCCGGATATTCCCGCAAAAGGACGCAGGAAGGCCGAAAAATATGATTATGTCTCGCTTCCGGCGATGGAAGAACTGCCCAAGCCCGCCGAGATAAAGGAATTCCTCGACCAGTACGTCATAGGGCAGGCGCAGGCGAAGAAGGTCCTTTCAGTCGCGGTCTACAACCACTACAAGAGACTGCTGAACCCGGCCTCGGACGACGACGATGTGGAGCTTCCGAAGAACAACGTCCTGCTCGTCGGCCCGACGGGCAGCGGAAAGACACTGCTCGCTCAGACGCTGGCGAAGATGCTGCACGTCCCGTTCGCTATGACCGACGCGACTACGCTTACGGAGGCGGGCTACGTCGGCGAAGACGTCGAGAACATTCTGCTCCGTCTGCTTCAGGCCGCCGATTTCGACATTCAGTCCGCGGAGCGCGGAATTATATACATAGACGAAATAGACAAAATCGCGCGCAAATCCGAGTCCACCTCGATAACGCGTGACGTCTCCGGCGAAGGCGTCCAGCAGGCGCTGCTCAAGATAATCGAGGGCACGGTTGCGAACATTCCGCCGAAGGGCGGGCGCAAGCACCCGAGCCAGGAGATGATACCGATCGACACGAGCAACATACTATTCATCTGCGGCGGAGCATTCGACGGCTTGGAAAAAATCATCTCGCACCGCGTGAACGAAAAGCAGCTCGGTTTCGGCGGAGACATAAACTCCAACGTCAACAAGCACAACTCGACGGAACTGCTGAAGAAACTTGAGCCGGACGACCTGCGCGCCTACGGTTTCATACCGGAGTTCATCGGACGTCTGCCCGTGCTAGTCGCTCTCGAAGCGCTTACTGAAGACGCTCTCGTGCAGATACTCAAAGAGCCGAAAAACGCTCCTCTGAAGCAGTATAAGAAACTCTTCAAACTTGAAGGAATAGATTTGGAATTCACCGACGAAGCTGCGAGGACGATCGCGCAGAAAGCGCTCAAGCTCAACACGGGCGCGCGCGGCCTGCGCACGATTCTCGAAAAGCTTATGCTCGATCTGCAGTACGAGATACCGAGCAAGCATTCGCATGTAGCTAAGCTGACGGTGACGAAAGAGGCTGTCGAAGGAAACGCGCAGCCGGTAGCTGAAACGGACGGGACGAACAATGACGGAGCAGAATAAGACGCTTGTATATCCTGTGATCCCGATTCGGGATCTCGTCATATTCCCCGGCATAGTATCGCCGCTTTTCATAAGCAGGCCGAAGTCCATCCGTGCCGTAGAAGAGGCGGCCGACCGTGACCGCACGCTCTTCATCGTCTCGGAAAAGCGTCCGTACAGCGACACGCTCCAGCCTGAGGGGCTTTATAAGGTCGGCACGGTCTGCAAGATGCTCCAGAACGTCCGCCTGCCGGACGGCACGCTCAAGGTCGTCGTCGAGGGCGGACGCCGCGCCGAGGTCAAGAAAATGGCGTCTAACGACTCCTTCATGCTCGCGTCCGTCGTTATCTTGGACTCCGAACGTCCGGCGGTTTCGACTGAGCTGCGCGCGCTGATGCGTGCCGTCCTGCGCGGATTTGAGGAGAACGTGCGCCTCGACCCGAAGCTCCCGGAGGAGATAGCGCGCTCCGTGCGCGACATCGACGACCCAGAGGTGCTCTGTGACATCATAGCCTCGCACGGGAACTTCGACATCACTGACAAACAGAAAATTCTCGAAACGGTCGACGCCGAAGACAGACTCAACCTTTTGATGAAGATGCTCGTGAACGAGAACGAGCTGCTCGGCTTTGAGCGCGACCTCGAAGAAAAGGTCCGCTCCGAAATCGACCGCGACCAGCACAACTATTATCTGCGCGAGCAGCTAAAGGTGATAAACGACGAGCTCGGCGAAGAAAGCCCGACCTCGGAGGCCGACGAGCTGAGGGAGGCCGCAGCCAAGTGCGGGATGCCCGAGGATATTTTGCAGAAGGTCAATAAGGAAATAGGCCGCTTCTGCAAGCTGCCGCCGCTTTCGCCCGAGGCCGCTGTCGCGCGGAACTACATCGAGACGCTGACGGAGCTCCCGTGGAACGTCTCGACGGAGGACAACCTCGACATTGCGAACGCGCGCAAGGTTCTCGACGAAGACCACTACGGACTCGAAGACGTAAAGGAGCGCATACTCGAATTTCTTGCCGTCAAAAAACGTGCGGGCGACGATATGCGCGCGCAGGTCATCTGCTTCGTCGGTCCGCCCGGCGTGGGCAAGACCTCGCTCGGAAAATCCATCGCGCGCGCGATGGGGCGCAAGTTCGTCAACATTTCGCTCGGAGGCATGCACGACGAGGCGGAGATACGCGGACACCGCCGCACCTACGTCGGCGCTCTTCCCGGACGCATCATCCACAAGCTCAAACAGTGCGGGACGAACAATCCGCTCATACTCATGGACGAGATCGACAAGCTCGCCTCGGATTACCGCGGCGACCCCGCGTCGGCGCTGCTCGAGGTGCTCGACCCCGAACAGAATAAAAACTTCACCGACAACTTCCTCGAAGTCCCCTTCGACCTCAGCCGCGTGATGTTCATCACAACGGCCAACTCGACCGCGACGATACCGCGGCCGCTGCTCGACCGTATGGAGGTAATTTCGCTCCCGGGCTACGTGATGGAGGAGAAGCTGAAAATCGCGAAGAAGCACCTCATTCCGCGCATCCTGAAGGAGCACGGCCTTTCGTCCGAAGAGTTCTCCGTCACGGACGCGGCGATAAAGGAGATAATTTCTTCGTACACGATGGAGGCCGGAGTGCGCGGCCTTGACCGGCAGCTCGCAAAGGCTGCGCGCAAGGTGACGGCATCGCTCGCCGGCGAGGGCGAAGAGATTAAAGGCCAAATAACGAAGGAAAAGCTCCACCTGCTCCTCGGCGCGCCTAAGCTCTACGCGACGAAGATACCGAAGGGCGGCTCGGTCGGCACGGCCATCGGCCTCGCATGGACCGAGGCCGGAGGCGACGTGATACTGATAGAGTCGGCCGTCATGGACGGCGCGGGCAAGGTCGCCTACACGGGCAACCTCGGCGACATCATGCAGGAGTCGGCGGTCACGGCGCTCGCCTACCTGCGCTCCAACGCAGAGCGCTACGGCCTTGCGAACTTCGAATGGAACAAGAAGGACATACAGATACACGTACCCGCGGGCGCTGTGCCGAAGGACGGCCCGTCGGCGGGAATCACGCTCGCGCTCTCGCTCTGCTCGTCGCTCACGGGACGTTCGATAAACACCGAGTACGCGATGACCGGCGAGATGACGCTGCACGGCAACGTACTGCCGATAGGCGGCGTCCGCGAGAAGATACTTGCGGCGAAACGCCTTGGCATCAGAGACGTAATACTGCCCGACGACAACAAACCCGACGCTGCGGAGCTGAGCCCGTGGGTGCTGAAGGGCATGAAGCTCCATTACGTCTCAAACGTCACGAAGGTTTTCGAGCTCGCGCTGAGGCCGGGCGAGTAACGCTATGGCGCACTGGAAGTCGGAGCTTTTCTGCACGGCGTTCAACAAAGGCCAGCTTCCTCCGCCCGAGAGGCCGGAGATAGCTTTCGTCGGCCGCTCGAACGTCGGGAAGTCGACGCTCATCAACGCGCTGCTCGGCAGGAAGATAGCAAAGGTCAGCTCGAAGCCGGGCAAGACGCGCAGCATAAACTTCTACAACGTCGACTGCGGCGAGCGCAAGTTCTCGCTCGTCGACCTTCCGGGCTACGGCTACGCCGCGCGCGGTATGGACGAACGACGCAGCTGGTGGAAATTTATAGAGGAATACTTTAGCGCGGACCGTCATATATCCTACGTCGTGCATCTGATAGATTTCCGCCACGGGCCGCTCGCGAACGACGAAGAGCTGATCGCGTGGCTCGACCGCATGGATATGCCGCGGCTCGTCGTCTTCACGAAAGGCGACAAAATATCGCCGGGCCGCCGCAAGGGGCAGTATAATACGATAATGCGCGGAGGCCTTGACTCCGTGCTGCCGCCCTTCATCACCTCGGGGATCAACAACGCGGAGATGGAGAAGCTGCGCGAAGGGATAACGGACATCCTGAGCGAGATGGAGCGGCTCGACGCTCTCGAAGCCGCGCGCGGGAGTAACTTACGCATACGCATCCCGATGTTCCGGAACGGCCGGCTGTCGGGAATGTGAATAGAAATGACGCGGCCACCAGGCGCGTCTGTTGAGGAGGAACACGGATGGATTCCGAGAGAACGCAGTTGGGCAAGAGTTACGACCCCGCGCCCATTGAGGACAAATGGTATTCCCAGTGGGTTGAGAACGGGCTCTTCAAGGCCGACGCTTCGTCGCCGAGGCCGGCATTTTCGATAGTCATTCCGCCGCCGAACGTCACGGGTTCGCTGCACGTCGGCCACGCTTTGGACAACACGCTCCAGGATATACTGAGCCGCACGAAGAGGATGCAGGGCTACGAGGTTCTCTGGCTCCCCGGCACTGACCACGCCGGAATCGCGACGCAGAACGTCGTCGAGCGTTCGCTCGCGAAGGAAGGAATCTCGCGCCACGACCTCGGACGCGAGGAATTCGTCAAAAAGGTCTGGGAGTGGAAGGAGCTCTACGGGAGCACGATAATCAACCAGCTAAAGAAGCTCGGCGCGTCGTGCGACTGGAGCCGCGAGCGCTTCACTATGGACGAGGGCCTCTCGCGCGCCGTGCGCAAGATATTCGTCCAGCTCTACAAGAAGGGGCTCATCTACCGCGGCAAATATCTTATAAACTGGTGCCCGCGCTGCCAGACGGCGCTCTCCGACCTCGAAGTCGAGCACGAGGACGAGGACGGCAAGTTCTACGAGGTCGCCTATAAGTTCGCGGACGGCTCCGACGGAGCGGTCGTCGTTATGACGACGCGTCCCGAGACCATCCTCGGCGACAGCGCGATAGCGATACACCCGCGCGACGAAAAGAACCGCCATCTCATCGGCAAGAAGGTCGTCGTGCCGCTCGTCGGCCGCGTCATCCCGGTCATCGAGGACAACATGGTCGACCCTGAGTTCGGCTCCGGCTGCGTCAAGATTACGCCGGCGCACGACCCGAACGACTTCCTCGTCGGCCAGCGCCACAACCTTGAACAGATACAGGTCATCGACGGACGCGGCATAATGAACGAGAACGCCGGCAAGTACGCCGGAATGGACCGCTTCGCCGCGCGCGACGCCGTCGCAGCCGACCTTGAAAAAGAGGGCGCCCTGCTCTCCGTCAAGGACCTCCGCCACTCCGTCGGACACTGCTACCGCTGCCACACCGTCGTTGAGCCGTACCTCTCAGAGCAGTGGTTCGTCCGCACGCGCACGCTTGCGGACGCCGGCGTCGCATCGGTGCAGGCCGGAAAGATAAAGTTCATCCCAGAGCAGTGGACGAACGTCTACTATCAGTGGATGGAGAATATACGCGACTGGTGCATCTCGCGCCAGCTCTGGTGGGGCCACCGCATCCCGGCGTGGTACTGCGAGGAGTGCGGCGAGGTCATAGTTGAGGAGACCGCGCCGGAGAAATGCCCGAAGTGCGGAAGCACGCATCTGCATCAGGACGAGGACGTGCTCGACACGTGGTTCTCAAGCGGACTCTGGCCCTTCTCGACGATGGGCTGGCCCGACGATACGGAGACGCTGCGCAAGTTCTATCCGACCTCGGTGCTCGTGACCGGCTTCGATATAATCTTCTTCTGGGTTGCTCGCATGATAATGTTCGGCCTCGAAGCGAAGCATGAAGTTCCGTTCCGCGACGTCTACATCCACGCGCTCGTCCGCGACGAAAAGGGACAGAAGATGAGCAAGTCGCGCGGCAACGTCATCGACCCGCTCACGATAGTCAAGGACTACGGCGCGGACGCGCTGCGCCTCACGCTCGCGGCGCTCACTGTGCAGGGACGCGACATATTCCTCTCGACGGAGAGAATTTCGACCTACCGCCTCTTCATGAACAAGCTCTGGAACGCGAGCCGCTTCGCGCTCATGAATCTCGAAGACGCGGAGGCCGGTCAGAGGATAGACGAGAACGAGCTTCAGCTCCAGGACAAATGGATACTCAACCGCATCTCGCAGGTCTCCGCTGAGATGACGCGGCTGCTTGACGGATACTTCTTCGGCGAGGCGGCGCGCCTCATGTACGACTTCACGTGGAGCGAGCTCTGCGACTGGTACATCGAGCTTGCGAAGCCCGCGCTGCGCGGCGAAGAGGGCGAAGCGCGCAGAAAGACGGTGCAGGCCGTCATGCTCGCGGTGTTCGAGGACGTCCTCAAGCTCATGCACCCGATCATCCCGTTCGTGACAGAAGAGCTGTGGCACGCCTTCCCGTTCGGCACCGACTTCATCATGCGCAGCGGATGGCCGAAGCCGAGGCTCGCGGAGATAGACGACAAGGTCATCGCCGACATGAACTTTGTGCAGGAGACGATACGCGCGGTCCGCAACCTCAGAGCCGAGGCGCGCATCGCCCCGCAGCAGACGATTCCCGGCGTCACGCTCGCCGTCCACGACGCGGTGAAGCTCGCGCTGCTCAAGGAATGCGAGAAGCAGCTGAAGCTCCTGACGAAGGTCGAAGCCGTGACCTTCGCGGGCGAAGGCGACGGAAAGCCCGAGAAGAGCCTCGCCTCCGTGCTCGACGGCGCGCAGATATACCTGCCGGTCGGCGAGCTGCTCGATGTCGAGAAGGAGATGCAGCGCCTCAGGAACGACCTCGCGAAGCTCGAAAAGGACATCGAGAAGAGCAAGGCGAAGCTCGCGAACGAGAAGTTCGTCGAGCGCGCGCCCGCGGAAGTAATAGAAAAGGAGAAGAACACGCTCGCGGACAACGAAGCGAAGGCCGCGAGAATGAAGGCGAACCTCGCCAGCCTCTCCGAATAAGACGCGATGAACGAAAAAAATAATTTTGAGCTTGTCGAATCAAAGCTGGCTCAGCTCGCGAGCCCGGGCATACGCCCCGGGCTCGCCCGTCTTGCGCGCCTTCTGCGCGAAGCCGGCTCGCCGCAGGGGAAGTTCCCCATCGTCCACATCGTGGGGACCAACGGCAAAGGCTCGACCGCGGCGGGAATTTATTCCGTGCTGCGCGCGTCGGGCTATAAGGCCGCGCTATATACGAGCCCGCATCTCGTAGACTTCTCGGAGCGGCTCGTGATAGACGGCGAACGCGCGGCGGCGCGGGAGTGGCTCGACGCCGCCTCCGAGCTCGAAGATATAGTCCGCAGGACGGACTACTTCAAGGACAACCATCCGACATATTTTGAATTTATAACGGCCGCCGCGATTATGATACTCGCGCGCAGGCAGCCCGACGCCGCAGTATTCGAGGCGGGAATGGGCGGACGGCTCGACGCGTCGAACATCCTGACGGACGTCGCGCTCAGCGTCGTCGTGCCTATAGGCATGGACCACACGGACTTCCTCGGCGACACGCTCGAAAAGATAGCGGCGGAGAAATTCGCCGTCATGCGCAAAGGAACGCCCGCGCTCTTCTTCGGTGACGAACGGCTCGACGGGCAGTTCCTCGACGCCGCGGCGCGCTGCGGCGCGGAGCCGCACATCTTCCGCGGCGAATACAGGATAACGGGGCGCGCCTACTCGCTCGACGGTACGCGCTTCACTTTGTCTGACGCTGCCGGCTCGCGCGAATATTTCACGCCGCTCGTCGGCTCGTTCCAGGCGGACAACGCCGCGATGGCCGTCGCGGCGTCGCGCCTACTTTCGAAGCGTTTCCCGCGCGTCTGCGAAGATACGATAAAGCGCGGGATTGCTGAGACTCAGTGGCAGGGGCGCATGGAGATAGTGCGACGCTCGCCGCTGGTAATAGTCGACGGAGGGCACAACCCGCACGCGATGAAGCGGCTTTCGGAGACGCTGGCGGGAATTTTCCCGAACGGCGGCCTTTCGATAGTCCTCGCAATGATGAAGGACAAGGACATAAGCGGCGCGCTGTCGCTGCTGCGTCCGCTCGGCGCGGAAATCTACTGCACCGAGGTGCCGGAGCTCGAACGCTCGCTGAGCGCCGCGGGGATGAGAGAAACTGCGGAGCGCGCCGGCCTTTCCGTCGCGGGGACCTACGGCGACCCGCTCGACGCGATACGCGCCGCGTCTGGCAAAGGGCTGCCCGTCGTCTGCTGCGGCAGCCTCTTCCTCGTGGGATACGTGAAGGCCCATCTCGATGAGCTGTAACGAATACGAAGGCTTCCGTCTGAGCCGCACGGCGCGCGGCGTGGAATTGGAATTCGTCATGCCGCGCGAGCTTGAAGGAAAATTCTTCGCGCGTCTCTACGCGCGCGGCCCGCTTAACGACGAAGCGCAGGGCGACCCCTCGCGCGTCTGGGCCGCGCTCTCTGCCGAGTACGGCGGACGCCCGCTCGCCGCGCCGCATCAGGTCCACGGCGTAAATATTATAGAGGCGTCGAAGCGCGAGGCGCTTCCGGCAAGGAGCGAGGCCGACGGAGTTTTCATCGGCGCGGGCTGCCGCGCGCTCGCGAGCCTGCGCTTCGCGGACTGCACGCCCGTCGTCATAGCCGGAGCAGGCGGCGAGCCGTGGATGATGATTCTGCACTCGGGCTTCAAAGGCACGCTGCTGAACATATCCGCTGCCGCGCTCGAGCGTTTCGGCGGCGGGCGCGCAGGCGGGAAGATCTGGGCGTGGATAGGGCCGCGAATCGGCGCGTGCTGCTACTCGCGCCGCGCCGACGACCCGGTGACGCGCGAGGCGCTCGCGAAATTTTCGCCCGAGTGCGCGAAGGAGAAGGACGGCCTCGTATTCTTCGACATCGGCGGCGAGATACGGCGGCAGCTTTCGGCGAGCGGCGTGCCGGAGGAAAATATATTCGACTTCGGCGGCTGCACGCGCTGCGAAAACGAAATATTCTATTCGTACCGCGCGGGCGACGAAGAAAAAAGGAATTTTTTACTTGCGGGACGCTCCACAAACCGCGAAAATATGTGAAAATAATTATATAGGCAGCAAACCGCGTTCCGAGGAGTGAAGCATTGTGGACACAGTACGGGTAGGAGTCGTGGGCGTAGGGCATCTCGGAATGCACCACGCGAGGGTTTATACGGAGATCTTGGGAGCTCAGCTCGTCGGCGTCGCCGACGTCAACGAGGAGCGCGCCCAGTCTATAGCCGAGCCTCTCGGCGTCAACGCCTACGGCGACTTTGAAAAGCTCATAAAAGAAACGCATCCGGACGCCGTCAGCATCGTCGTGCCGACGGTCGGGCATTACGAAGTGGCGAAGCTTGCGATGGAGCACGGCATACACGTGCTCGTCGAGAAGCCCGTGACGACGAGCGTCGACGAGGCGGAGAAGCTCCTGAACCTCGCGGTCGAGAAGGACGTGATACTCCAGGTCGGCCACATCGAGCGCTTCAACAGCGCGGTGCAGCACGCGCGCGAATTCATCAAAGACCCTTATTTCATACAGACGCGCCGCATGGGCCCCTTCTCGCCGCGCATCAGCGACGTCGGCGTCGTCCTCGACCTCATGATACACGACGTGGACATCATCCTTTCGATGGTGCATTCCGACCTCGTCTCGATATCGGCGGTCGGCAGCTGCATACGCACGCCGCACGAGGACATCGCCTCCGTGCAGCTTCAGTTTGCGAACGGCACCATAGCGCAGATACTCGTTAGCCGCGTCTCGGAAAAGCGCCAGCGCCAGATGGAGATAACGGAGGCCGAGCGCTACATCACGGTCAACTACGAGGCGCAGGACATCACGGTGCAGCGCTGCGTGCGCCAGAGCGGCGGCAACATCGTCGAGGTCATGGAGCACCCGGTCTTCCCGAAGACCGAGCCGCTCAAGATGGAGCTGCAGCATTTCGTCTCCTGCGTGCGCGACGGACGCCAGCCGATGGTCGGCATCAAGGACGGCAAGCGCGCGCTCGAGGTCTGCGTCGCAGCGCTGCGCCAGATACACGAGGAAAAGCGCCCCGCAGCATCCATTCTTTCCGCAATATAGCGCGAAAGGCATGACATTCGGCAAAATAAGCGTTATCATGTAAGAGAGAGGGACGTTTCCTCTCTCTTTTGTTTATTTCTCGTCCGCGAAAGGGTGAGCTCGTTGTTCGATTTTCTTAAAGACGTGCCTTCCGTAAACCTTCAGGCGTTTGTGGCGCTCGCCCTCTTCGGAGTCTCGCTCTTCCTCGCGCGCATGGTCGTCAACATCAGCTCCGGCAAATGGCCAGGCGGCGCGATGTGGGTGACGTACCTGCGCATGGTCCTCGGCTTCACCTTCGCGGCGTCGATCGGCCTCGGCATATACAGCTTCGCCGGCGTCGACATACTCTTCAAATAGCGCAGTCATGAATGAAGGCAATGATTTCACCTCACAAAATAAAAACAGGGAGCGTTCGATACCATGGATAAGTTGCTAACTCGCGCTTTCGACGGCGACCCGAGATCCATCGGCCGCCTTATCAGTCTTGTGGAGGCAGAATCTCCAGAGTCCAAAGAAATTATGAAAAAGATATATCCGAGGACCGGCAAGGCCCACGTCATCGGAATCACGGGAAGCCCCGGCGCGGGCAAGAGCACCTTCGTCAACAGGCTCATCTCGCAGTTCAAGGCCGAGGGCAAAAAGGTCGGCGTAATAGCGATAGACCCGTCGAGCCCCTTCACGGGCGGCGCTATTCTCGGCGACCGCCTGCGCATGCAGGACCACGCGGTCGAGGAGGGCGTCTTCATCCGCAGCATGGGCTCGCGCGGAAATCTCGGCGGCGTCAGCCGCGGAACGCACGAGGCCGCGCTCATACTCGACGCCTGCGGCTTCGACGCGGTCATCATAGAGACGGTCGGCGTCGGCCAGTCCGAGGTCGACATCGTGAAGATAGCGGACACGGTCTGCCTCATCCTCACGCCGGGAATGGGCGACGACGTGCAGATAATGAAGGCCGGCATCATGGAGATAGCCGACGTCTTCGTCGTCAACAAGGCCGACAAGGAAGGCGCCGACAAGGTGGCCGCCGACGTGCAGGTCATGCTCAAGATGCTCAGCGAACGCGAGTGGGTTCCGCCCGTCGCGCTCGTCTCGTCCAACAAGAACACCGGCGTCGACCGCGTGAAGGAAATCATCACGGAGCACGCGAAGTACCTCGCCGAGAGCGCCGAGGGCCGCCGCCGCCGCTGGTCGCAGCTCGAGATGGAGGTCGAGTCGATACTGCGCGGAGAGATATCCGCGATAGTGGAGAAGTCGTGGAAGGCGAGGAAGAGCGACGAACTGATGCAGAGCCTCTCCGAGCGCCGCGCCGACCCGTATACGCTCGCTGGCGAGATAATGGAAGAAATAATAAAGTAAAAAATAAAATTTCTGACGGAGGAATAAAAATGAAAATATCGATGGGCGCTGACCACGCCGGTTATAAACTCAAAGAGGAAATCAAGGCCTCTCTTATAGAGGCGGGGCACGAAGTCATAGACTGCGGCACGGCGTCGGGCGAGGTCCGCGTCGATTACCCCGACTGGGGCTTCATGGCCGCCGAGGCCGTCGCGAGCCACAAGGCGGAGCGCGGCATACTCGTCTGCGGCACCGGCATCGGCATGAGCATCGTCGCGAACAAGGTCAAGGGCGTCCGTGCGGCGCTCTGCCACGACCATTTCACGGCTGTCATGAGCCGCCGCCACAACGACGCGAACGTGCTCGTCCTCGGCGCGCGCGTGCTCGGCTCCGACGTCGCCGCCGACATGGTCAAGGCGTGGCTTGCCGAGCCCTTCGAGGGCGGCCGCCACATCTACAGGCTCGAGAAGATAAGCGCCTACGAGAGCGCGAACTCGAACGCCATCGAGTCGGCTCCCGCCGGCGGACGCACAGTCGTCATCGACCATCCGCTTGTGCGCCACAAGCTCGGCCTCATGCGCAACAAGGAGACCTCGTCGAAGGACTTCCGCGACCTCGTGCAGGAAGTCGCCGGCCTCATGGTCTACGAGGTGACGCGCCACCTGCCGCTCGAGGAGATCGAGATAGAGACGCCGGTTGCTAAAACGAACGTCTTCACGCTCTCCGGCAAGAAGCTTGCGATAGTTCCCGTCCTGCGCGCGGGCCTCGGCATGGTCGAGGGCATCCTCAAGCTCGTGCCTAACGCGAAGGTCGGTCACATCGGCCTCTACCGCGACCCCGCGACGCTGAAGCCGGTAGACTACTACTGCAAGCTCCCCGCCGACATATCGGAGCGCGACATCTTCGTCGTCGACCCGATGCTCGCGACTGGCGGCTCGGCCGCAGCTGCGGTCAGCCACATCAAGGCGCGCGGCGGAAAGCGCGTCTCGCTCGTCTCTCTGCTCGCCGCGCCCGAAGGCATCGCGAAGTTCCACGAAGAGCACCCCGACGTCGACATCTACGTCGCCGCCGTCGACAGCCACCTCAACGACCACGGCTACATAGTGCCGGGACTCGGAGACGCGGGCGACAGGCTCTTCGGCACAAAGTAAAACGGAGGCGTTCTTGTTTCCCGTATACCTTTTTACGCTTATGACCTTCCTCTGGGGGCTCGTCGGCACGCCGATGGCGATTGCGCTCGCCGAGAAGTTCCGGCTGCTCGACGTCCCCGGAGGCAGGAAGAAGCACCGCAGCGTTATGCCGCGCGGCGCGGGGCTCGTGCTGTGGAGCGGCTACCTGCTCTGGGCGCTCTTCACGGGCAACCCCGGCGTCGAGGTGCCGTATATCGCGACGGGCGCGACGATGATTTTCATCGTCGGCTACATGGACGACATGCACCCGCTGCCGCCGCTCGTCCGCCTCATCTTCCACCTGATGGCGGCTGCTTGGGTCGTCTGGCCTCTGCCCGTGCCTCTGTGGCAGCGCGCTCTGTTGATACTCTGGATTGCCGGCGCGACGAACGCCTACAACCTCATCGACGGCATGGACGGGCTGTGCCTCACGATAACTTTGATTACGTCGCTCTGCGCGCTCATCGTCGGAAGCGGCGGCGTATGGCTGCCGTTCGCGGGGCTCGTCTTCGGCGTGCTGCTCTGGAACTTTCCGCAGCCGCGCACCTTCCTCGGCGACGGCGGAAGCACGCTGCTCGGCTATATATGTTCGTCGCAGCTCGCGTGGAGCATTTTCCCGAATATCTTTGAAACCGGATTCTTTCATATCGCCTTTGTGCTATTATTTTTAGGCGGCGTCCCCGTCGTCGATACGCTCGTCGCGATGACGCGGCGCATATTGACGCATAAGTCGCCCTTCGAGCCGGACCGCGGACACGCGCATCACAAGCTCCAGGACGCGGGACTGCCGAAGTTCGCCGTGCTCATCGTTCTGGGCGCGGCTCACGGCGTCTTCCTGAGCTGCGGAATGCGGTTGCTGGGGCTGCCGGTCTTTAATTTTTTATAGAATAACGGAGGTTCCCTATGGATAGAAAAAAAATCGTCTGCGTGGTTGGAACCCGTCCCGAGGCCATAAAAATGGCGCCCGTCGTCATCGCTTTGCAGAAGCAGGACGCTTTCGACGTGCGCGTGCTCGCGACTGGGCAGCACGCGGCGATGCTCGACCAGGTGCTCGACTTCTTTAAGATAACGGCCGACAAAAATCTCCATATAATGAAGGAGCGCCAGTCGCTAGACTACATCACGGCCTCCGTGCTCACGGGCGCGGGGGAGTACTACGACGAGGCGAAGCCCTCCGCCGTGCTCGTACACGGAGACACGACGACGACATTCGCGGCGGGGCTCGCGGCCTTCTACCGCGGCATACCCGTCGGCCACGTCGAGGCGGGGCTGCGCAGCTGGAACATGCGCCTGCCCTTCCCCGAGGAGATGAACCGCGTCCTCGTCGACAAGTTCGCGGCCTGGGGCTTCGCGCCGACCGAACTCGCCGCCGAGAACCTGAGAAGAGAGGGGATGGCGGAGAGCGCGATAAGCGTCACGGGCAACACCGTCATCGACGCGCTTTTCTACACCGTCGCCGCGCGCACGAAGCCGGACTGCGAAGAGCTGAAGGCGCTGCCCGACGGCGCGCCGTTCGTGCTCGTAACGGCGCACAGGCGCGAGTCGTGGGGCGCGCCGCTCGAGGGAATCTGCTCCGCGCTCACCGACATACTCGACGCGCATCCCGAGCTCTGGATGGTCGTACCGATGCACAAAAATCCCGCCGTGCGCGAGATTATACATAAACACCTCGACGGGCGCGGCAAGGTCATACTCTGCGACCCGCTCGACTACCCGGACTTCGTCTGGGCCATGAACAGTTCGAAATTCATCCTGAGCGACAGCGGCGGAGTGCAGGAGGAGGCCTCCGCGATAAAGAAACCGGTCCTCATTCTGCGCGAAGTGACCGAACGCCCCGAAGCCGTGGAACACGGCAGCGGCGTGCTCGTCGGCGTGGACAGGGACAGAATAAGAGAAGCCGCGCTGAAGCTGCTTGAAGACGCGGAGGCGATACCGGCGATAGAACGCCGCTGCGCCGCGCAGCCCTTCGGCGACGGCACGGCGTCGCTGAAGATCGCCGAAACCTTGAAGGAGAGTCTGCTTAATTAAATGGGGACGCACGGAGAGAAGAGACTAGCTGACGAAATGACGCTGACGGGCGGCAGGCCGCTCGCCGGCACGATAAACGTACAGGGCGCGAAAAACGCGGCGCTCCCCGTAATGGCCGCCGCGATACTGCTGCGCGGGCAGAGCCTGAGGCTTGAATGCGTGCCCGACCTTTACGACATCAGGACCATGTGCCGCCTGCTGTGCCATCTCGGCGCGGAGGTGGAATTTGAAAACGGCTGCATGACGATAAACGTCCCGGACGAAATAGAGTGCGAGACGCCGGTCGAGCTCGTGCGCAAAATGCGCGCGTCGTCGCTCGTCCTCGGCCCGCTCACGGCAAGATGCGGGCGCGCCGTCATGCCGCTGCCCGGAGGCTGCGACCTCGGAAGCCGCCCGCTTGACTTCCATCTCAAAGGGCTTGCGAAGATGGGCGCGGACATCGAGCTGAAGGGCGGGGCCGTGACAGCGACGGCGGGACGTCTCAAGGGCGCGACGATAACGCTCGACTTCCCGTCTGTCGGCGCGACTGAGAATTTAATGATGGCGGCGTCGCTCGCCGAAGGCACGACCTTTATAGAAAACGCAGCGAAGGAGCCGGAGATTTCCAACCTGGCGGAAATCCTGCGACTCATGGGCGTACAGATAAAGGGCGACGGCACGGAGATAATCCGCATAACCGGCATGAACGAGCTGCACTCGGCGAGCGGCGAGATAATCCCCGATCGCATAGAGGCGGCGACCTACCTCATGGCCGGAGTCATAACGAAGGGCTGCGTCACGGTGCGCGGCATCGGGCCGGAATTTCTTGAATCGGTCCTCAACAAGATGGAAGAGGCTGGCGCGGACATCGACGTCTTCAACGGCGAGATAACCGCCAAATGGAAGGGGCCGCTTCAGGGCGTCACGGTCAAGACCCTGCCCTACCCGGGCTTCCCGACCGACACGCAGCCGCAGATGATGGCGCTGCTGACGCTCGCGAACGGCAACAGCGTCATACACGAGAGCGTATTCGACTCGCGGCTGCTGCACATAGACGAATTCAGAAAGATGGGCGCGAAGATAGAAGTCCAGGACAACGTTGCCATCGTCACGGGCGTGAGCAAGCTGACGGGCGCGGATGTGCTTTCGTCGAACCTGCGCGCCGGAGCCGCGCTCATCATGCTCGGCCTGGCGGCGGAGGGAAAGACGACCGTGCGCGGCCTTGAGCACGTCTGGCGCGGATACGAAGGGCTCGTCGAGAAGTTCCGCTCGCTCGGCGCGGAGATAGAAATAGCGGAGCCGGCGGTGGATTAAATGGCGGGCGGCGCCTTCATCCACGGAGTAAAAACATCTGCATTCGTCGGCCCCGCCGGGACCGGCAAGAGCCAGCGCGCGCAGCTCGTAGCCTCGCTCGTCAACGCCGACTTTATCATCGACGACGGCCTCGTTATACACAAGGGCAGCATCGTCTGCGGCAAGAGCGCGAAATCCGAGCGCAACCAGATAAGCGCGATACGCCGCGCGCTCTTCGAGTTCGACGACCACCGCCGCGAGGTCGTCTCCTACTTCCGTTCCGTCGCGCCCTGCTCCGTCATGGTCATTGCGACCTCGGACAACATGGCGCTGAAGATTCTTAGAAAGCTCGACCTTCCCGCGCCGGAGCAGATAGTCCACATAGAGGATGTGGCGACGCCGGAAGAAATAGTAAAGGCGCGGCGCGAGCGCTTCGGCAAGGGGCAGCACGTCATCCCCGTCTCGCACGTGCTCGTGCGCAAAAATTTTGCCGGCAAGCTCGTCGGCCAGCTGCGCGTATTCTGGAAGTCGAAGGACAAGCACGAGGGCGAGAAGACCATCGTCCGCCCGCCGTTCAGCTTTTACGGCGAAGTGCATATAGAGACGGAGGCGATAGAGCAGCTCGCCTCGTTCATAGCGGGGCGCACCTCGCAGGTCGTGAAGGTCAACGAGGTCAAGGCCTCGCCGGGCGAGGAAGAAACGCTCTCGATCGACCTCAAACTCACAGTCACGGTGGGCGACAAAAACCTCATCGGCGTAGCGTCGCTCGTCAAGGAGCGCATCGCGGCGAGCCTGCGCTACTTCACCGGCCTCGACGTGAAGAGCGTCAACGTAGTCATCGCGGAGGTGGTCGTATGAGCGAAGAGAGAGAGGTTCTTCTGAAGCTGTCGCCGGAGGAGCGCGCCGCGGTGAAGCGCACGCTCTGGGACGAGACGTGGAAAAGCACCCTCGCCTGTACCGCCTGCCCGCTCGCTGAGACGCGCCACAAGGTCGTCTTCGGCGACGGAGACCCGGACAGCAGGCTGATGTTCATAGGCGAAGGGCCCGGCGCGGACGAGGACGAGCAGGGGCTGCCTTTCGTCGGGCGCGCGGGCCAGCTTCTCACGCAGATACTGAATGCCGCGGGAATCAGCCGCAAAGAGGTCTATATAACGAACATAGTCAAGTGCAGGCCGCCGGGAAACCGCGTGCCGACCCCGGAGGAGAGCGTGATGTGCGGACGGCATCTCCAGACGCAGATAATGCTTATCAACCCAATGCTGATCGTACTGCTCGGCAACACGCCGACGCGCTGGATGCTTCAGACGACCGAGGGCATAACGAAGCTGCGCGGCCGCTGGTTCGAATGGCGCGGAGCGGCGGTCATGCCGATGTTCCACCCGAGCTACCTGCTGCGCAACGCGAGCTCTAAGGAGGGCAGCCCGAAGCATCTGACCTGGATAGACATACAGGAGGTAAAGCGCCAGTGGGAGGCAGTGAAGCGCACCGGCACGCTGGACTCCGTTAAGTTCGGATAAATCTGAGATGGAAACGACGAAGAAACTCGAACACGTAGCGATAATAATGGACGGCAACGGCCGCTGGGCGAAGTCCCGCGGGCTGCCGCGCGTGATGGGCCATCACGCGGGAGTCAAGGCCGTCGAGCGCACCGTGCGCGCGGCGAAGGAGCTGGGCATTCCCTACCTTTCGCTGTACGCATTCTCGACCGAGAACTGGAAGCGCCCGCGCGGCGAGGTGCTCGGCCTCATGGGGCTCTTCCGCTACTATCTGCGCTCGAAGCTTGAAGAGCTCTGCAAGGAAGAGGTGCGGCTGCGCTTCGCGGGAGAGCTGACGGCGCTGCCGGAGGACATCGTCGCGATACTCGACGAGACCGCGGAGAAGACGAAGGAATTCCGCGGCACGCAGCTGATAACCTGCGTTAACTACGGCGGACGGCGCGAAATTCTCGACGCGGTGAACAAAATGCTCGCGGCGGGAGAGACGGGGCCGGTGACGGAGGAGACGCTTCAAAGGTATCTCTATCTCCCCGACGTGCCGGATCCGGACCTGATTATACGCACGAGCGGAGAGCTGCGCCTCTCGAACTTCTGGCTCTGGCAGAGCGCGTACAGCGAATATTATTTCACCGATAAATACTGGCCCGATTTCGACAAGCAGGACCTTCTCGACGCGGTCGGAGATTATTACGAAAGGGAGCGGCGTTATGGAAAAGCTTAAGGAATTTTTGAACTCGAGCCCCGACATTCAGCTTCGGGCGTTCAGCAGCGTCTTTATCGTGCTCGCCATAATGGGCGGCGTCATACTCGGAGGCTTCGTCTGGGACGTCATCGCCTCGGCCGCGGCGCTCTTCTCGCTCTGGGAGTTCTATAAGCTCCAGTCGCCGCGCGTACACTCCTCGCTGCTGCTCGTTATGGGAGCCGCGGTATTTATCCTCTTCGGCACGTCGCTGGGGCTCATGGACCTGACCGCGATACTCTGCTCGATATCGGCCGTCGCCTTCATCGCGCTGTTCCTCGAGGTCATGCGCCGCCAGGTCTCCGGCGAGAGCGACGCGCTCGCCTCCGTCGGCGCTACGGTCGGCGGCATCGTCTACATCGTTCTGCCGTGGACCTTCATGATGCTGATACGTATGCGCGAGCACGGCGCGATGTTCCTGCTCACGCTCTTCTTCTGCACATGGTGCTGCGACGTCGCGGCGTACTTCACCGGCAGCCACTTCGGCAGGACGCCGCTGTGCAGCCAGGTCAGCCCGCATAAGACGTGGGAGGGCTTCGCGGGCGGAGCCGCGGCGAGCCTTATGTGCGGCGGCCTGCTCGCGCTGATATTCTCCTTCCCGCCGCTTCCGCTGCTGCTGCTCGGCCTTCTCTGCGGAGTAGCGGGGCAGCTCGGCGACCTTGGTGAGTCGGTGCTCAAGCGCGAGGCCGGCGTCAAGGACACGGGGAATATAATTCCGGGACATGGCGGCATGCTCGACAGGTTCGACAGCATACTTGTGAACGGCACGCTCGCCTTCGTAATTTTCGAGCTGGTGGGATAAGTGGCTGAAAAGATACGCCTTGCGATAACGGGAGCGACGGGCAGCGTCGGCGGCGCTGTCCTCGACATCTGCGCGCGCTTCCCCGAGATTTTCGAAATAACGGCGCTCGCCGCGCGGCGCGACGCGAAGAAGCTCGCGGAGCTCGGACGCAGGCACGGCGCGAAGATCCTCTGCCTCACCGAGCCGGACGGCCCGGCGTGGCGCGAGGAGGGCTTCGTCTGTATGACCGGCGAGGCGGCGCTGACGGAGATCGTCCTCGACGCGCATGTGGACCACGCGGTCTTCGCGTCGTCGGGCATCACTGCGATAAAGGCGCTGCAGGCGGCGCTCGAACGCGGAATAGACGTATCTCTCGCAAATAAAGAAAGCATAGTGGTCGGCGGCCCGTGGGTCATGCCGCTAGTGAAGCGGCGCGGGCAGCTGCGCCCGATAGACAGCGAGCACAGCGCCGTATGGCAGTGCCTGCGCGACACGGAAAACGCCGAGGTCTCGCGCGTATGGCTCACGGCGTCTGGCGGCCCGTTCCGCAGCTGCACGGCGGAACAGATGGAGAAGGTCACGGCGGCCGAAGCGCTGAACCACCCCGTTTGGAGGATGGGGCCGAAGATAACGATAGACAGCGCGACTCTGATGAACAAGGGCATCGAGTGCATCGAGGCGATGCAGCTTTTCGGCCTTCCGGCGGAAAAGGTCGGCGCGCTCGTACATCCGAAGTCGCAGATACACGGCGTGGTCGAGTTCATAGACGGCACGGCGAAGCTGCTTCTGTCGCAGGCGGATATGCGGCTTCCCGCCGCCGCCGCGATAGCGTGGCCGCGCAGGCTTCCGCTCGAGGCGAAGGGCTTCGCGCCCGTAGAGCCGTCCGCATGGGATTTGAATTTCAGCGAAATAGACGAAAGCCGCTTCCCTTGCTTCGCGCTCGCGCGCGAGGCGGGACACATGGGCGGAGCATACCCCGCGCTGCTCGTCGGCGCGGACGAGAGCGCCGTCGAACATTTCCTGAACGGAGAAATTTCATATCCCGGCATTGCGCGCCTCATATCGTCGGTGCTAGAGGAATACCGCGGCGGCGCTCCGTCGTCGCTTGACGAGGCCGTAGCGCTCGTGGAAGAGGGGCGGCGCGCCGCGGACGAAAAATGCAAAAATTTCAGCGGAGGCATAAATAGTTGATAAGTCTGATATCTTTCCTGATAGTCATAGGCATATGCGTCATCTCGCACGAGGGCGGCCATTTCCTCGCCGCGCGCTTCCGCGGCGTGCTCGTGCACGAATTTTCCTTCGGCATGGGGCCGGAGCTGTGGCATCGTAAAAAGGGCGAAACTCAGTACTCGTTCCGCGCATTCCCGATAGGCGGCTACGTGAAGCTCGAAGGCGAGGACGCCGACGACGATTCCGAGCCGAAGGAGCCGGGCTTCGACCCGAGCCGCTCGCTCGCGAACAAGAAGCCCTGGGAGCGCATGCTGATAATGGGCGCGGGCGCGTTCGTGAACATAGCGCTCGCGTGGCTGCTCACAGCCTTCTACCTCGCGGGACACGGCGCTTACGACATGAGCGTGCCGCAGCTCGGCAACATCATGGAGAACACCCCGGCCTACACGGCGGGGCTGAAAAGCGGCGACATAATCAAAAGCATCGACGGCAAGCCGCTCGAAAAATGGGTGGACATACAGAAAACGCTCCGGAGCAAAGACAAGGCAGGCGACGACTTTGAAATCGTGATTTCGCGCGACGGTCGGGAACAGAAGCTTTCGATAAATATTCCTTTCTCCGAAAAAGCCAACGGGCGTCTGCTCGGAGTCCAGCCGGTCTATAAGAAATATCCGCTCATCCAGGCGCTCGGCGCGTCGTTCAGCTACTCGTGGAGCATGAGCATAACGATACTCAAAAGCCTGTGGCTTACTGTTACGGGACGCATAGCGGCCGACGTGACGGGGCCGGTCGGCATAGCAGTGATGGCGGGCGACGCCTTCACAGCGGGCTTCTGGGCCTTCATAGGCTTCCTCGGCATCATCAACCTCAACCTCGGCTTGCTGAACCTTCTGCCGTTCCCGGCGCTCGACGGAGGACGCATAGTCTTCGTCCTCATCGAGATGGTGACGCGGCGCAAGGTCCCCGAGAAGGTCGAAACGATAATCCACTACGGCGGCTTCATCGTGCTCATAGCGCTGATTGTGCTCGTCACGGGCAAGGATATTTTCAGACTGTTCCTTTCCAACCTATAACATATACAGCGACGGAGGCTGATAAAAATGGGAAGCGCTCGCTCGGTAACGATAAACGGATTGAAGATTGGAGGGGGCGCTCCCGTAAGGGTCGAGAGCATGCTCAAAAGCCGGCTCACAGACCTCTCGGCCTGCCTGAGTGAGACGGAGCGGCTCGCCGCCGCGGGCTGCGAGCTCGCGCGCGTCGCGCTGCCGGACATCGCGCTCGCGCCTGCCTTCGCCGCGCTCGTGAAGCAATCCCCGTTGACGCTCATGGCCGACATACACTTCGACCACAGGCTCGCGCTTGCAGCAATCGACGCGGGCTGTCCCTCGGTGCGCATCAACCCGGGAAACATGAGCCATGCGGCTGGGCTAGCCGAAGTCGTCGCGGCGGCGGAGGCGAACGGCGTCGTCATACGCATCGGCGCGAACGGCGGTTCGCTCAACAACGCGCAGCTCGAACGTTGCGGCGGCGACCGCGGCGCGGCGCTCGTCCTCGCTGTCGAAGAACAGCTGCGGCTGCTGCTCGACAAAAACTTTTCAAACGTCATCATCTCGGCAAAATCTTCGTCGGTTGCGGAGACTGTGCGCGCGAACCTCCTGCTCGCGAACAAATACCCGTTCCCGCTCCACGTCGGCATAACGGAGGCCGGCAACGGCAACTCCGGCGTCGTCAAGGGCGCGGCGGGCATCGCGCTCATGCTCTCGCAGGGGGCGGGCGACACGCTGCGCGTCAGCCTCACCGCGCCGGGCGAGGAAGAGGTAGAGACGGGCTACAACATCCTTGCGGCGCTCGGCCTCCGCAGCCGCGGCTGGGAGCTCGTGAGCTGCCCGACCTGCGGCCGCCGCCGCGTCGAGGTCGCGGAGCTCGTCGCGCGGCTGAAAAAGCTGCTGCCGCCAGCGGCCGCGCCCGGCGTCACGGTCGCCGTCATGGGCTGCGAGGTCAACGGCCCGAAGGAGGCCGCAGGCGCGGACTTCGGCGTGGCGGGCTGCCCGGACGGCTTCATCGTATTCAAAAAAGGCGCCTTCGTCTGCCGAGGCTCGATGGACGAATTTGAGGAAATCGTCACGCGGGAATTCGCGGAGCTTCTAAACCAATAAAAATAAAAAGTTCATAATATCTTTTCGTCTTCGTGTGTTGACTTATCTTCGATAAAAATATAAGATAAGTGTGCAACGTTGATAATTCAGTTTTTTCGCTCAAAGTAACAATTTGCGCCGCAGATTTGCGTTCTGATGCCGGAAGTTAAAAGAGGAGTAAAAATGAACCAAAAATCTGAGTTTAGTGTATTCTCGGAGACCGGACAGCTCAAGCAGGTCATGCTTCACCGCCCCGGACGCGAGATCGACCGCCTCACCATCGACAACATGGACGAGCTTTTGTTCGACGACCTTCTATGGCTCGAACAGGCGCAGCGCGAGCACGACAACTTTGCGGATATACTGCGCGCCAACGGCACGGAGGTCCTCTATTTCAACAGGACTCTCGCCGAGGCGATAGCGCGTCCCGAGGTCAGGGAAGAGCTGATCAACGACGTCTTCCGCTTCGAATGCCTCGACAGGCGCATATCCGACGAATTCCGCCCCGTGCTCATGGATATGGCGGCGCAGGAGCTCGCCGACCACCTTATAGAGGGCTGGACGAAAGAAGAGGTCAACGGCGTCTGCGACCGTTCGCTGAGCCTCGTCGCCTCCGTGTCGAACGGCAGCAGCTTCGTCATTCACCCGATACCGAACCTCTATTTTCAGCGCGACCCGGCCATCACCGTCGCCGACGGCATAATCCTCGGGCAGATGACCTTCGAGGCGCGCAGGATAGAGCCTCTCTACTGGAAATATATTCTGCGCTTCCACCCGAGATTTTCTGGAATGCGCATACTCTTCGGCGACGCGCCGGACGAGGTATGGCCGCAGAAGGCCGAGGGCGGCGACGTACTCGTGCTCTCGGATAAGGCCGCCGCTATAGGCGTCTCGCAGCGCACCGCTCCGACCACGGTGCAGCGCATAGGCCGCAACCTCGCAGCGAAGACATCGATAAAGCGCGTATTCGCATTCGAGATACCGCGCGGGCGCTACTGCATGCACCTAGACACAGTCTTCACGATGGTCGATAAAGACGCCTTCTGCATCTATCCGCCGCTACTCGAGTCGCTCAAGGTGTGGCAGCTAGATTATTCCGACGAGGGAATACTTATGAAGCTCGAGCAGAAAAAGGACTGGCGCAGCGCCGTCGCAGAAACGCTCGAAGTCGAGAAGCTGCGCCTCATAGTCATGAACGGGCGCGACGAGGCCGAGACGGCGCGCGAGCAGTGGCACGACGGCTGCAACACGCTCGCCGTGGCCCCGGGCAAGGTAGTCACCTACAACCGCAACAAGAACGCCTCGAAGCTGCTACGCGACAACGGCGTAGAGGTGCTCGAGCTCGAAGGGCCGGAGCTCGGGCGCGGACGCGGCGGCCCTCGCTGCATGTCGATGCCGCTGAACCGCGGCCCCGTCCGCTGAACGCCGAAAATCAAAAGCGCAATAAGAACCACAAACCAATACAAAACTCATGAAGGGAGCAATCCAAATGCCTGTGAATCTTCGCAACCGCCACCTTATCTCTCTGAAGCACCATACGCCGGCGGAGATTGAATATCTCCTCGACCTTGCCGCCGACCTCAAGAATAAAAAGCGCGCCGGCATAAAGGGCAACCTGCTTGAGCGCAAGAACGTCGCGCTCATCTTCGAAAAGCCATCGACGCGCACACGCTGCGCCTTCACCGTCGCGGCGATCGACGAAGGCGGACATCCCGAGTACCTCGGCAAGAACGACATCCAGCTCGGCCATAAGGAAGACGTCGCCGACACGGCGCGCGTCCTCGGCCGCATGTTCGACGGCATCGAGTTCCGCGGATTCAGCCAGAAGGTAGTCGAAGACCTCGCGAAGTACGCGGGCGTCCCCGTCTGGAACGGCCTCACCGACGACTATCATCCGACGCAGGTCCTCGCCGACTTCCTCACGATTCGCGAGAACTTCGGACGCCTCAAGGGCATCCGCCTCGTCTACGTCGGAGACGGACGCAACAACGTCGCGAACTCCCTCATGATAGGCGCGGCGAAGATGGGCATGCACTTCGTAGTCGGCTCGCCGAAGGAACTCTTCCCCGATCCCGCGCTCGTCGCCGAGTGCGAGCAGATCGCGAAGGACTGCGAGTCCGGCGCGACGATAACCATCACCGACGACCCGAAGGCCGCCGTCAAGGGCGCCGACGCGATATACACCGACGTCTGGGCGTCGATGGGCGAAGAGGCGAAGGCCGCCGAGCGCAAGGCGCTGCTCCAGCCCTACCAGGTCAACAGAGAACTCATCGAAGCGACCGGCAACGACGACGTCATCTTCCTCCACTGCCTCCCCGCGGTGAAGGGCAACGAAGTGACCGAAGACGTCTTCGAGTCCCGCCACGCGCGCCAGTTCGACGAAGCCGAAAACCGTATGCACACAATCAAGGCCGTCATGGTCGCGAGCATCGGCAACTTCTAACGCCGCAGCTTTTGCCGCAAAAGTAAATTCAAGGGAGCGTCCGCCGCTGGCGCTCCCTTTTCGTATCTCGGAAAGACGCGCAGCACTCTCGTCCACGGCGGCGATGTGCTAAACTGTAGCGAGAGGTGTTGAACGTGGAAAACATTGCGAAAGACAAAGAAGCTCTCATCCGCCTGGACAACCCCAGAGTCTGGAGAACCTACCTCGGCGGACGCATGATAGACGCGCTGCACGGAAAAACGAACGGCGAGGATGGACATTTTCCTGAGGAATGGATAATGTCCGTGGTCGCCGCAAGAAACGTCGGGCGCGAGGACGTGAAGGACGAGGGGCTCAGCCATATATACGGAACGCAGACCGCGCTGAAAGAGCTGATTGAAGCGAATCCCGCGGAATACCTCGGCGCGGGACACGCGGCGGGGGAGAAGTGCGACCTCGGCGTACTCGTCAAAATCATCGACAGCTCCGAACGGCTTACGATACAGGCGCACCCAGACATCCCGACGGCGCGAGCGCTCTTCTCAAGCCCGCACGGCAAGACGGAATGCTGGCACATCCTCGGCGGGCGCGAAATAAACGGCGAAAAGCCGTGCATCTACCTCGGTTTCAAGCGCGGCGTCACGCGCGAGCGCTGGAAAGAGCTCTTCGACAAGCAGGACCTCGACGGCATGCTCGACTCGCTTGAGCGCTTCGACGTCAAAGCCGGCGACACGATACTCATCGAAGGCGGAATGCCGCACGCGATAGGCGCGGGATGCTTCCTCGTAGAGATACAGGAGCCGACGGACTTCACCATTCTCGTTGAGCGGACGACGCCGAGCGGCTTCGCCGTCGACGACTTCCTCTGCCATCAGGGGCTCGGCTTTGACAAAATGTTCGACGTGTTCCATTACGAAGAGACGAGCCGCGAAGAGATAATGCGGAAGTACTTCATCAAGCCGTCGAACGTGAAGACCGGCGAAGCAGGCGAATCGGCTACGCTTGTGGGATACGAAAACACGCCGATGTTCCGCCTCGACGAGCTGCGTGTCTCAGGCAGCCTTACCGTCCCCGGCCTGCCGTCGTTCAGCGGCCTCTACGTACTCGAAGGATGCGGAAGCTGCGCGGCGGGAGGACGCGAATACCGCCTCGAAAAAACGGCGCAGTTCTTCGTCCCCGCCGGAGCCGGAGACATGACCTTCAGCGCCGGGCCAGGCAGCCCGCTGCGCATACTGCGCTTCCGCGGCCCGCGCGCGTAATGGAGAAAAAACGCGAAAATTCGCCGCCAAATTTGAAAAAAACAGTGGCGCTAATTCAAAAGATGTGATATTATATCCCGCGTTGAATCGCGGACATAGCTCAGTTGGTAGAGCATTAGCTTCCCAAGCTAAGGGTCGCGGGTTCGAATCCCGTTGTCCGCTCCAAAGAGAGGCCAGCGTAGCTCAGTTGGTAGAGCAGCGCACTCGTAATGCGCAGGTCTCCGGTTCGAGTCCGGACGCTGGCTCCATTCATAGAATATATAGCTCTCCGTTACGGAGGGCTTTTTTATTGCTTTTGTGCAGCAGCGCTTCCGTAATATAAATATGAAACTTTTCACGCTGCGCGCCTCGGATATTGTCAACTTAATGAACGGTTGATATTATAAAATTAAGTGAAACTTTGAAAAGAGGCGCAAAGGATTGACAGTTGATTATAAAAAGGACATAGACGAGGCGCCGGGGCTGAGCGCGCCAGACGGCGGGCGGAAGATATACTTCGTCCGTCACGGCAAAACCGAGTGGAACAATCAGTTCCGTTATCAGGGAGCGACGAACGTTCCGCTCTGCGCCGAAGGAATGGAGCAGGCGAATCGCGCGGGGCTTCGTTTGTCAAAGCTCGATATAGACGCCGTTATATGCAGCCCGCTCGACAGAGCCTTCGAGACGGCCGGACGTATCGCCGCCTATCATCCCGGGCTCCGGATAGAAAAGAATCCGCTGCTTTCGGAGGTGAACTTCGGCGAGTGGGAGGGGCTCACCGTCCCGGAGATAAAAGCGCACAGCGGCGAGGAGCTTTTCTATAAGTGGCGCAGGAACGAGCTTCACGTCAGCGTCCCCGGCGGCGAGTCAGCCGACACCGTTTACGAGCGCGCGTCGCGCGCGGCGGAAGAGCTGGTGTCGCGTCACGAGGAGCGTATAGTCGTCGTAGGGCATGGCGCTATGTTCCGCGCGCTTTTCCTGCCTCTGCTCGGCATCCCCCGCTCGAACATCTTCTGGAAAATGCGCATCGACAACTGCTCTATATCGGCGGTCAGCGTGGATAAGAACGGAAAGGTCACGCTGTCGTTCCTCAACGATACGCTGCACATGCTCGTCCCGGAGGATGAAATCGCAGATTTGCCGCTCGCATAGCGCAGATGCGCGCCGCGTGTGGTAAAATAGAAAAAATTGTGCAGACCTTCGTCCGTCCGCAGTTATGCGGGCGTGGGCAAAAAGGCGGGATAGCATGAAAAAAACTACGGAATACGAAGCCGGCGCGCGCCGGGACGACTCAAAGCTCTGGGCCGAGTGCGCCGCCGGAAGCGACGAAGCGAGAGAACAGCTCATACTCGCCAACAGGCCGATGGTCTATTGGCTCGCGAAGAAATTGAAGGTTCCCTACAACACCTACCAGGATTTGATTCAGGAGGGAATGCTGGCGCTCATAAACGCCGTCGATTCCTTCGACCCAGGCAGGAATATCTGTTTCTCAACGTACGCCTATTATAAAATCAACGGCAGAATGATAAATTTCCTGCAGCGCGTGGAGGCCAAGGCCCCGACGCCGGTCGAGGACGCGGCCTTTGAGAGCCGCGAGGAAGAGGGCGCGGCGTTCAGCGACGCATCGAGCCGCAGCGAGTGGTCGATAGACCTCGAAAAGGCGCTTTCGCAGCTTTCGGAACGCGAGTCGGATATAATCAACGCGCTGGTCATGGAAGGGCGCGTCGCAAACGAAGTTGCGGCGGAGAAGTCTCTCGACGTGAGCAACGTTTACCGGATACGCAGAAAGGCCCTGTCGAAGCTGAAGACATGGCTTGGCATCGAGGGCTCGCAGGCGGCATCCAAGGCCTAGACGCAGGCCGCTGAAGCGGCCGGGGATGATTTAAATGACTAACAAAACAGCAAGACTTCAAAGATGGCTCGACCGGCTGACGGCGGCCTGTGAAAATAAAAAGTGGAAATCCGCGGTCGCCGAGGCTGACTGCCTGTCGGCGGAGCTTCGCATGGTCCGCGACGAGCTGTGGGAGAAGGCGGAGGAATCCGTCGAGCCGAAGCGTTCGTTCAATTTCAGAACGTGCGCTTCCTTCGGCGCGCGCTCCTTCGGCATCGCGATGGCGATTGTGTGTCTCTGCACATTTCCGATAGCCGTCGAAAGCGGAAAACCGCAGAATATAGCCGCGCTTCCGACTGGAGCGGAGAATAAATTCGAGGAATTCACGCTCGTCACAGCGGAGGAAAAAGAGCTTCTGCAGATGCTTCGCGCTAATCTGAAGGAAAGCAACGTCGCGATTCGCAAGGCGGAGAAAGAAGCGCCCGCAGCAAAGCGCAAGCTGACGGCGAGGATGGTGGAGCGCCAGATTACCGACGTTCCGGAAAAGGCTCCGGCGCCGCGCGCCGACAGAATCAAGCCGGAAGAGCTGCTGACGCTGATACAGATTGGAGAAAAAAGCCTCAGAGGGGACACCCCTGCTATAAAGATAATAAATTAGGCTTGAAGCTGATTCAGTTTTTTGTTTCAAGGAGTGGTATTTTGTGTTGAAGCGAACCAAATTGCTGGCGCTCTCTCTAGCCGCGCTTATGATGGCCTCGCAGACGGGGTATGCGGCTGACGGGAGCCCGGATGCCCAAGACAGTATGCCGTCCGGCTTCTCTTCGGGAGCTTTCAGCGGCGGCTTCTCTTCTCCGAGCGGCATGCAGACGCCGCAGCATGAGGAAGCCCTTCCCGAGCCCCCGTCTATGGCGGAGCTCGCAGGGCCTGTCATAATGAACATAGGCCTCGAAGGGAACAGCGAAGTGGCGTCCGAGCACATTATGAGCGTCGTAACGACGAAGGTCGGCGAGCACGTAGACGACGAGAAGCTGCGCAAGGACGCCGAAGCGATATTCGAACTCGGTTTCTTCAACGCAACCGACTATAGAGTCACAGATGTCGAAGGCGGTGTGAACGTAACCTTCCTCGTCCAGGAGAACCCGAAGGTCGGAGAGATACGCTTCGTAGGCAACACGGTCTACTCGAGCGAAGAGCTGAGCAAGATCGTATTCACGCAGCCGGGAATGATCTTCAACCGCACATTCTTCCGCAACGACCTCCAGAGAATCAAAGAAAAATACCAGGCTGACGGCTACGTAATGGCTAACGTCCGCGACGTAAAGATCGACGGCGACATCATTACAGTCGAAATACTTGAGCCGAAGGTCTCAGAGATAGTCATTCAGGGCAACAGAATCACAAAGACGAAAATCATAGAGCGCTACATAAGGGTCAAGGTTGGCGAGAAATTCAACTCGAACGAGCTGCGCCTGACGCTGAACCGCCTGCAGGGGCTCGGATATTTCAGCGACGTGAACGTCAACTTCGAGCCGGGCGAGAATCCGGACGAAGTCATCCTAGTTCTCACAGTTGAAGAGGCACGCACGGGCCGTCTCGGCTTCAACGTAGCCTACGGAACGCAGAGCGGCTTCGGCGGCGGTATGAGCTACGAGAACTCAAATATTTGGGGAACGGGCAACAGGCTCAGCGTTGGCTTTGAGCTGGGCGACCGTGAAGAGTATTGGCTCACAATCGAACAGCCGTACATGAGCAGCAAGATTTTTGCATGGCGCGTCGGAGTTTATAAACGCGCGTGGGACGACATTTACTACTATGAAGACGATACGGAATATATTGAGTATGACAGAGAGCGCTTTGGTGCCTTTGTCGGGTTTGGTAAGAAATTTGCAGAGGAATCTCAGTATAACTGGTATTTGCTGTTAGACTGGCATAATACAAAAAATGATAACCTCAGATTTGATGAGAATAGTTCTATATGGGACCACTATCCGGGGCGTCAACACTATAATTCCGTGAACGAGATTATACGAGATATAAGAGAAGAAGAATTAGGTGAAGGCGACTACTATTCTGCGACAGCGACTTTCCGTCGTTTCAATCTTGATGAGTATCTGCCTTACCAAAAAGGTGATATTGAGTCCATCAACGTTCAAGTCGGACAGGCAGACGTTGAGGGAGTCAGCTATGACTATGTTAAATACTGGTTCGAAGGCCGTTTCTACTATCCGATCGGGAATTTCCTCAAAGATATATTCGAGACCTCATTCCTTGACGGTGTAGATGGCAAGCCTGTCATTCTTGCTGCGCGTGTAGTGGCTGGTTCTTCGAGCGGAGACGTGCCGTACGACGAGCTTTATGAGGTCGGCGGAGACACAACTCTACGTGGCTATGATGACGACTACTACCACGGACGCAACATGGTGCTCGCTAATGTTGAGCTTCGCATCCCTGTCCAGAAGATGTTCAGTCTAGTATTTTTCTACGATATAGGTAGGGCATGGGATTCTGGACGGACTTACCCAGGAACAGGTGAAGAGAAAATTTACGGAGATGATGATTGGGGAGACTCTCCCGGGGTTGGGATAAGACTCAACACTCCGCTCGGCAACCTGCGTCTCGACTATGCAAGTGGTAATGAAGATAGATTTGTTTTTGGCTTCGGAGAGCTCTTCTAAGTCTCTAAAAAAGTCATATAAGAGTATAGTTGCGGCAATTTTTATTGCCGCAACATTTTTGCTTGCCTCCGGACCGGCGTGGGCCGTTTCTATAACGGCCGAAGGGTTGAAGGAGTGGCAGGAGGAGCTTGCCGTTCAGACGCTGACCGCGGTTGCGGAAAGTATTCCGCAGTCCGGCAGCCCGGCGTATCGCGCGGAGATTCTGCAGACGGTGGCTCGGAGGCTCTTTTCGGGCTACCGCATATCGGCTGTGTCGCGCGGGAGCGGCTCCGCGGTTGTGAAGTTCGACGCCGCGGGCGAGGAGCTTTTCTGGCGCGTCGACGTGTCCGTGCCGTCGTTGCGCGATATGCCGCTTGAATGGTTCCAGGAGGACATGGTTGGGCTTGCGGATGAAATTTCCGTGCTTCTTCAGGGAGTGCCGCTTGCGTCCCTCTCGTGGTCCGACAGGGCTCTGCAGGAAAAAATCAACGCGCTCGCAGAGGAGCGGCTTCCCGGCTGGACGCCGGAGATGCTCGTCACGCGCGGCGACGCCGAGGCGGTGCTTTCAGTCTCGTTTGTCCCGCAGATGCCGATGATCCTCGCTGTCAACCCGTCGTTCACGTCGACGTCGCTCCCGACGCTTCTCTACGGAGAGTTCCGCGACGACCTTCAGGGGCATCTCGCGCCGCTCGTGGGACTTCCGGTCAAATGGGCGTCCAAACATTCGGCGGACCTGGCGCGGTGGACAGAGGGCTATATCAACGACCAGATGCTGGTGCGGCGTTCGAACTCGTCCGCCGAGGCGTCGTTCCAGGCCTCGCAGATATCCAACATGAACGTCAGGATAGAGAGCCGCAACTACACAATCGCCGCCTGGGCGACGATTTACGCCGGCACCTCCGATAAGTCTGCGGAGCTTGGGCTCCACCTTGGGCGCAAGGTCGAAATTATCCGGGATTTGGATATGGAGGCCTACGCGGAAGGAATACTAGGGCTGCGCGATTGGGATATCGACGGGCGTTTCGGCCTGCGCTGGAGGCCTATGGTGCGTAATCTCTGGCTCGGCGGCGAATGGGACACCGAGGACGAAATGTGGTGGGGAAAGCTGTCGCTCGACGCGGAGCTTCACAAGCCGTACGCATGGATTCGCCTGCGCGAGGACGGCGTCTTTAACGGCGCTCTCGGCTGGCGCGCCACGGAATATATATCTTTTGAAGTCGAATACGACGAGCGCGACGAAGACAGGTGGAGCCTGAAAATGATAGGCAACCTGTAGCGCGCGGAGAGGAATGAACGACATGGCTAAAGTCATAACTCTTGCACAAATCGTGGAGCTCACGGGCGGGAGCGTGGTCGGCGACCCGGAAATTAAAATATCCTCCATATCCGACCCGAGAAGGCCGAAGGATGGGGCGATTTCCCCGCTCTGGGAGAAAAAGCTTGAAAAGTTCGCCGCAGGATGCCCCGTGCTCTTTACGAAAAAAGGCTGGGTCAAGGAAGGGCAGAGCGGCGTCGAGCTTGACGAGCCGCGCGCCGGGCTCATCGCGCTGCTGAAATTCTTTGACGAAGCGCCGGAGCGCGAGCGTACCGTCTCGGAGCGCGCGCTCGTCGATAAAGACGCGACGCTCGGAGAAAACGTCGCCGTCGGCGCGGGAAGCGTGATAAAGGCCGGAGCCTCGGTCGGCGACGGCACAGTCATTATGGAGAACGTGTTTATCGACTGCGGCGTGACTGTCGGGAAAAACTGCGTAATAGAGCCCGGCGCGGTAGTCTTTCACCACAGCGTGCTCGGCGACGGCTGCGTGCTTCACGCGAACGCCGTGGTCGGATGCGACGGCTTCGGCTTCCTGCCGGACCCGAAGGCGGGCATGGTGAAGATTCCGCAGATAGGCATCGCGCGCCTTGACGACGGCGTAGAGATCGGCGCTTTCAGCTCGGTCGACCGGGCGACCTTCGGCGAGACCTACATAGGCAAGTGCACGAAGATTGACAGCCACGTGAAGATAGGCCACAACTGCCAGATAGGCGCCTACACGATAATAGTCGCGCAGTCCGGCATAGCCGGCAGCAGCCATATAGGGAACAGGGTCATCATGGCCGCGCAGTCCGGCACGGCGAACCACGCTTCGGTCGGCGACGGCTGCACGGTCGGCGGGCGCGGCGGCGTGACGGCCGACGTTCCGGCCGGCTCAATAGTCTCGGGCTTCCCGGCCCAGGACCACAGGAAAGAGCTTCGTCTGCAGGCGGCGGTCCGCCAGCTTCCGGAGATGGCTTCGAGCGTGAAGGAGCTCGGCAAGCGCATGGCGGCGCTCGAAAAGAGGCTCGAAGATGAAAACGCTTAAAAACGAGATAAAAATATCGGGCGTCGGCCTTCATTCCGGAGAGAAGACGACGGTTCGCCTCATGCCGTCGGAGCGGCCCGGCATCTGGTTTGCCAACAAAGCTGGCGAACTCTCCAACGTCGTCGAGGCGGTAGTCGAAGAGGACCAGCGGCTTACCGGCTTCTCGCTTCCGAACCGCGTCGCCGTAAGGACCGGCGAGCACATGCTCGCGGCGATAGTTGGCATGGAGCTCGAGGCCGTCGAAATAGTCCTCGAGGGCGGCGAAGTGCCGATAATGGACGGCAGCGCCTTTCCGTTCGCGGAAGCGATAAACGAAACCGGCTTCGCCGACGCGCCGGGCGAAACGCCTCGCCGCGCGCTCTCCGCCCCGATAGCGCTCGAGGAGAACGGCGGAAAGCGCTTCCTCGCCGCCGTCCCCTCGGAAAAGCTCTGCGTCAGCTACGTCATAGATTATTCCGGCACTCCGGTCGGCACACAAAATGTCACTTACGATGTCACACGCGAGACTTTTTATAATATAATCTCTAAAGCAAGAACGTTCGGACTCACGTCCGAGCTTGATTATCTTAGGCGGAACGGCCTCGCAAAAGGTGGAAGCCTCGACAACGCGCTTGTATTCGACGGCGAAGGACTTGTGGGGGACGCTTCACTGCGTTTCCCGCTCGAGTGCGTCACGCATAAGGTGATAGACCTGCTCGGCGACCTGACGCTCGCCGGACCTATTCCGACGGCGCATTACGTCGCGATAGCGGCAGGCCACAGTATTCACGGCAAGCTCGCGAGAAGGATACGGACGATTTTTCCATTATAAATTTTTCAGGCGCTGCCGAGGCACCGCCAGGGAGGAAGATTTTTCATGCAAATTAACATCAACGAGATAATGGGGCTGCTTCCGCACAGATACCCCTTTCTGCTTGTTGACAGGATCGAGGAGGTCATCGACACCGACACGGTGAAAGAGGTGACGGGCTACAAGAACGTCACCTTCAACGAGCCTTTCTTCCAGGGACATTTCCCCGACGAGCCCGTGATGCCGGGAGTGCTCATCCTTGAGGCGATGGGGCAGGTCGGCGCGGTGCTCATGAAGATGCAGAAGGAATTCCAGACGGGCGAGCGCAAGCTGGTCTATTTGACTTCCATAGACAACGCAAAATTCCGCAAGCCCGTAAAGCCCGGCGACCAGCTCCGCACGACCGCGAGGCTCAAGAGACGCCGCGGCAGCATGGGCAAATTCGAGTTTGTGGCTACGGTCGACGGCGAGATAGTCGCGCAGGCGGAGATGGGCTTCCATATCGCTTCGGGCCTTACGCTAGAGGCGGAAGACAAGAAATGAGCGTTCAAATACACCCTACCGCGATAGTCGCCAAAGAGGCGAAGCTCGGCGAAAACGTAAAGATAGGCCCCTACTGCATAGTCGACCCTAAAGTCGAGATAGGCGACGGCTCCGAGCTGCGCGCCTTCTCGCGCGTATGCGATTACACGAGGATGGGCGCCGGCTGCGTGATTCACGAACACGCGGTTATCGGCGGGTTGCCGCAGGACCTCAGCTACCGCGGCGAAGAGACGTGGGCCATCCTCGGCGACAGGGTCGTCTGCCGCGAGTTCGTCACGGTGAACCGCGCCGCGGGCGAGGGCAACGTGACGCAGGTCGGCGACGGATGCTTCATCATGGAGAACGTCCACCTCGCGCACAACGTCCGCATCGGCCATGACTGCACGATAGCGAACAAGTCCGGCATCTCGGGCCACGTCGTCGTCGGCGACTACGTCGTAATAGGCGGCATGACCGGCTTTCATCAGTTCACCCATATAGGCTCCTACTGCATGATAGGCGGCCTTTCGCGCATAACGCAGGACGTGCCGCCCTACTGCCTCGCGGCGGGGATACCGCTGCGCGTATTCGACATCAACAAGGTCGGCCTGCGCCGCCGCGGCTTCGAGTCGTCCACGCGCCGCAAGATTCGCGACATGTACAAGCTCATATACAATTCGGCGCTTCCGATGAAAGAGGCGCTGAAGCAGCTCGCGGAGAAGTACCCCGGCGACGCGGAGGCGAAGATGATACTCGACTTCGCCGCGGAGAGCACGAGGGGCTTCACGCCGCGCGTGACGCACGACTGGGAGCGCAAGGCGGAGGAATAGCTTGATAAAACTGTTCGCGATGGACGTCGACGGCACGCTGACCGACGGCGGCATCTACATGGACGGCGCGGGCGGCGAGATGAAGCGCTTCGACGTGCAGGACGGGCAGGGGATAGCCCGGCTCCTGAGGAAGGGCGTCAAGGTCGTCTTCATCAGCGGGCGCTTCTCGGCCCCGACGCAGAGGCGCGCGGAGGATTTGAAGATTACGCGCTGCGTCAACGGCATAAAGGACAAGCTGCCTGAGCTTGAAAAAATCGCAGCTGAGTTCGGAGCGAGCGCGGCGGAGACCGCGTACGCCGGCGACGACCTGCCCGACATCGACTGCATACGCTGGGCGGGCCTCGGCATAGCTGTCGCCAACGCGCGCCCCGAGGTGCTCGAAGCCGCGCGCTACGTTACGCGCAGCGCCGGAGGGCGCGGCGCGATCCGCGAGTGCGCCGACATGATAATCAGAATCAACGACGGAGAGAATATCTGTTGAATATATCATCGTTTAAGATAAGAGCTCTTGACCGTTTCATACTGAACGAGCTGAAAGCGCCGTTTTTCTTCGGCCTCGTCGCCTTTACGATAATCCTCGTCGCGGGCGGCCTGCTCTTCCAGATGGCGGAGCTCATAATACAGCAGGGCGTTTCTATAGGCATAGTCATAAGACTCTTCATCTATTACATGCCGAGGCTCGTCGTCTTCACTATACCGATGAGCTGTCTGCTCGCCGCGCTGCTCGGCTTCGGAAAGCTTTCCGCGAACTCCGAGATAGTCGCGCTCAAGTCCGCGGGGCTCTCGTTTCAGCGCATCGTGCGCCCCGTCGTCGCGGCAGCCTTCGTCATATCGATATGCGCCCTCGTCATCAACGAGAGCATCGTCCCGATGAGCGAACGCGCGGCGGCGAATGTCATGAAGTACGAGGTGCTCCACGAGTCCGCGCCGGTCTTCAAGGCGAAGGTCTTCCTCAAGGAAGAGGGCGGCGGCGCGGTCGAGCGCGTCATCTACATCGACAAGATGGACAACAAGACTAAGCAGATGGAGAACGTCGTCGTCGAGGAATTCGAAGGCGGCCGCCTGGCGCGCGTCATCGCGGCTAAGACCGGCGAATGGATCTCCGGAAGCTGGTGGCTCACCGACGGCGCGGTCTACGAGATAAAGGAGACGAAGGAAGTCGGCCTGCTCTTCAAGTTCAACCGCCAGGCGCTCATGCTCAACATGGCCCCGGACGAGATTTCAGCGAACGACAGAAAGCCGGACGAAATGACGATACCGGAGCTGCTGCGCGCGATAGAGATACGCGGCAAAACAGGCGCGGAGGCGGGAGACCTCTGGATGGCCTTCCATCTGCGTCTCGCGGTGCCGTGGGCCTGCCTCATCTTCGGCATACTCGGCGCGGCGCTCGGCAGCAGGCCGCAGCGTTCCAGCTCGAGCGTCGGCCTCGGCTTCAGCGTCATAATAATCTTCGTCTACTACGTGATAATGTCCTTCGGGCGCGCGCTCGGCGAGAGCGGCTCGCTCCCGCCGCTGCTTGCGGCCTGGGTTGCGAACCTCGTCTTCCTCGCGATAAGCGTCTTCTTCTGCCTGAGGGCGAACCGTCTCGGCTGAGGCGAGTTTCAGAAACTTCGCGGCGGCTTCCCGACAAAACGGAAAGCCGCCGCTTTTTTGTGCTTTTTACGCCGTAACGTCTACGTGCGTTACTTTGCGGCCTCCGGCGGAAAGGCCGGAAGCTCGCCCGTATCTTCGAAAACTATGTAGGTCGTCGTGTGAAGCTCGAGGTGGTGCAGCTTGTCGAGAAGCTCGTCCAGCTCCTTCATCGAGGGCACGGCGGCCTCCGCTATGCATACGACGTCGCCAGTCACGTCCCACGCGCGCACGATGCCCTCCAGCTCGCGCACGGCGGGGAGCAGGCGGAAGTAATGCTTTTCGGCGACGCGGGAGTCGCTCTTCGACTTCATCAGGATTATCGCCTTTATGCCGATGCCCATCACGGAGTAGTTAAACACGGGACGGTAACCCTCTATCAGCCCAGCCTCCTCCATGCGCCGCACGCGCTCGCGCGCGGCTGGAGAGGTCAGGCCGACGGCGCGCCCTATCTCCGTGAAGGTCGCCCTTGCGTTCTCCCTGAGAGCCCTTATTATGCGCCAATCCGTCTCGTCAAGCTGTATAGTCCTTTCGCGCACCGCGCCGCCCGCCTTTCGCAGAAAAAATAACCGCGTCTGATTATACCAGAGCGCGCGCGGCAGCCGCGGAGAAGGCGGAAAAAGAATTAAAGCGCCGCGGCCGATTTAATTTAATTTTGTTGAAAAACGGGGCGAGACGCTTTCGTCTCAGCGTGGCGGCGAAAAAATTTTTTTGATATATTTACAGCCGCCTCGGGGCGAAGGCGTTTTAGGGGAAACGCGGCCGCCCGGAGCAACACCTCAAACTCTCGCCGTCATGCACCGGCGGCGACAAATAATCAACGGGCGTGTGGTGACTCCGCGCCCGTGATTTATTTTTCCCGTCCTGGATTTTTGTATGAACCTGCTACTTGCCGCTGCCGTCTGGGGAGGCCGGAAGCTCGCCCGTGTCCTCGAGCACGAGGTATGTCGTCGTCGCGAAGCCGAGCGCGGAGAATTTCGCGAGGACGGCGTCGAGCTCCTTCATCGACGGCACCGCCACGTCGGCGATGCACTCGACGTCGCCCGTCACGTCCCACGCGCGCACGACGCCGTCTATCTTCCTGACAATAGATACGTTGTGCCTTTCTGTCAGCCTGTCGTAGCTCTTGACCTTGAGCATGACCATCGCGCGGAGCTGGCGTCCGAGCATCGTATAGTCGATGTCGGCGCGGTAGGATTTTATGAGCCCCGCCTGCTCCATGCGCACGACGCGCTCCTTGACGGCGGGGGAGGTGAGCCCGACGGCGCGGCCTATCTCCGTGAAGGCCGTCCTCGCGTTTTCCTGAAGTATCGCGAGTATCCGCCGGTCCGTATTGTCGAGGGTTATTCTGTAGTCGTCCATTCATCCTCCGCCTTTTCGGAAATCTCCGATTTGATTATATCAGAAAGGGTTTTGAACGCCATAATAATTAAAGCGGGATTTTTTATTCGGATTAATGATTAAAGCGAAACGGCTTCGCCGCTTTGACGGAGGGGTGGCGAAAGCGCGCGTCCTCTGCAATAATATGTGCCGCCCGATAAGTGGCGCTGATTTTGAAAAAGAGGTGCGCAGCAATGAATGAAGTAAGAAAGACGATAATAAATCCGCAGGAGACCGCGGGCGAGGGCATGAAGGTTAACGGCATGACGCGCGGCATGCTCTACGGCAAAGATTTCAGCAAGGCCGCCGCTCTCTGCGCGAAGATCGCAGTCCCGATGGCGGTAATTCTCGCGGTCGCGGTAGCGTTCTAAGGCATCAGACGCAAGCCGTTATGAAGGCGATATAAAAGCGGGTCTTTCAACAAGGCCCGCTTTTTTCGTGCTTTCTGATTTTTTTACTTCAAATAGAGCTTCTCGTCGCCCGCGACGAACCTTCCGATTATCTCTGAACGCTCGAAGCCGTTTGCGCGCAGAATGGGGAGCATCTCTTCGCAGGCCTCGCGCGGCGCGGCTATGAGCAGCCCGCCGGAGGTCTGCGGGTCGAAGACTATATCCTCCGCGAAGCGTCCGAGCGGCGACTGATTTATCACCCTGCCGCCGACGTATTTTTTGTTCTCGTAAGAGCCCGCGGGGATGAGCCCCATGTTCGCCATCTCGCCGATGCCGGGAAGCAGAGGCACCTTCGCGCAGTCTATTTCGAGCGACGTGTGCGGCGACGCGAGGTCGAGCGCGTGGCTGCCGAGGCCGAAGCCCGTCAGGTCGGTGCAGGCGTGGACCTTTTCGCGCAGCTCCTTCGGGAAGAGCGGCGGCACTGCGTTCAGCTTCGCCATGTTTTCCTCGGCAGCCTTCACGTTTTCGGGCGCGAAAAGCCCCGCCTTTATCGCCGTCACCGCGATGCCGGTGCCGACGGGCTTTGTGAGCAGCAGGCAGTCGCCCTCCCGCGCCGTGCCTACGGTCCACATAGCCTTGGCGTCCACCTCGCCGAATACGACGAGGCCGTACTTCGGCTCTTCGTCCTGCACGCTGTGTCCGCCCGCGAGCATCGCGTTTGCCTCGATTATTTTGTGCGCGCCGCCGTCCAGTATCTCCTGAAGGACGGAGATGGGCTCGCACGAGGTCGGGAAGCATACGACGTTGAGCGCGATCAGAGGCTCGCCGCCCATCGCGTAGACGTCGCTCAGCGAGTTCGCCGCGGCGATTTCGCCGAAGCGCCTCGGGTCGTCTACGACCGGCGTTATAAAATCTATCGTCAGTATGCCTATTCTGTCTTCGGTTATCTTCCACAGCGCCGCGTCCTCTCCGTGGTTCCACGACGCGAGCAGCCTGTCGGTCTTGAGGACCGGCAGCCCTCTCAGAATTTTGTCAAGCTCCGCCGGAGCTATCTTCGCCGCTCAGCCGCTTGTGCGCGCGCGTTCCGTCAGCCGCATTTTCACCACTCCTATACCGCGCGCAGATGCTGCACGTCCGCCGCGGCGAATATTTTTTCTTCGGAATTTATCTCGACGACGAGCGCCCCCTCGGCGGTCACGCTCTTCGCGCGCCCCGTGAAGGTTTCGTCGTCCTGTATGACCTTTACCTCTTTGCCGAGCGTGTCGCACTCGCGCCTGTATATCGAAAGCAGCTCCGCGCCGCCGGACTTCGTGTCGAGCAGCTCCGCGTATCGCGCGAAGGAGCCTAGCAGCGTCACGAGCACGCGCCAGCGGGGCAGTATCTTGCCGCTCTCAATCAACGCCGAGGTCGCGACTTCGCGCAGCTCCGGCGGCAGGTCGTCCGTCTCCATGTTCACGTTCAGGCCGATGCCGGTCGCGGCGTAGTATATCCTGTCCGGCTCGCCGGCCGCCTCGCTGAGTATGCCGCAGAGTTTGCGCCCGCGGCAGAGTATGTCGTTCGGCCATTTGAGCTCGGCCGGTATGTTGTACATCGAGCGCAGCGTCTCCTTTACCGCGAGCCCCGCCGCGAGGTTCAGCAGCTGCACCTCGCCTGGCTTGAGCTTCGGGCGCAGAAGGACGGAAAAGGTGAGGTTCTTCCCCGGCGTTCCGGCCCAGCTGCGGCCGCGCCGCCCGCGCCCCGCGCTCTGCGTTTCGGCGCACGCGACTATCCCGGCCGGAGCCTCCTGCCGCGCGAGGCTTTTTATGACGCTCTGCGTTGTGTCTGCCTCTTGGAAATATAGGAATTTGCCGAAAAGTGGATTCGCGCGAAGAAAATACTCCACTGCCGTCGGCGCGAGCGCCTGCACGGCCTCCATGTCGCCGAGGCGGTAGCCTTTCTGCGGCAGCGATTCGACCGGCAGCCCCTCGTCGCGCAGGGCGCAGGCGGCTTTGAATACGGCCTGGCGCGACGCGGAGAGGCGCTCCGTCACGCGCGAGCTTGAAACGACCTCGCCCGGGTTCTCGATCAGCAGCTCAAACAGCTTCGTCCTGCTTGTCTCCTCGCCTGCGGTTTTCGCCATCGCGCGTTTCCTCCTCGTCTAAAAATCCACTAGATTATATACGATTTTGCGCCGGTGAGGTTATAATAAAGGTTAATTTGTATATTGGGGAGGGGTAATCGATGGTTTCGCTTCCAACGTCGACCGTCATTACAAACCTGCGTTCATCGTTCGATGAGCTGCGTGAGAGTCTTTGACCTGCCCGCGTCAGAGACAAGAATCGAAGAACTTCGCAAAATAACGGAAAAGCCGGACTTCTGGGGCTCAGAGGGCTCGCAGGAGGTCACGCGCGAGCTTTCGCGCCTTCAGAACAAGCTCGACAAGGTCTCCGAAATGAGCGGCGAGCTTGACGAGATATCGGCGATAGCGGAAATTCTGGCCGAGGAGGCCGACGCCGAGCTGGAGGAAGAATTTTACGCACGCGCCGAAAAACTTTCAAAAACGATAGAAGATTACCAGACCTTCGTCCTTCTCGACGGCGAGTACGACGCGGGGGACGCGATAATGACGATACACGCGGGGGCCGGCGGCCTCGACTCGCAGGACTGGGCGCAGATGCTCTGCCGCATGTACATGCGCTGGACCGAGACGCGCGGCTACGCCGTGAAGGTCATAGACGAGCTTCCCGACCAGGAGGCCGGCATCAAGAGCGTGACCTTCTCCGTATCCGGCGACTACGCCTACGGCTACCTCAAGGGCGAGCAGGGGGTCCACCGTCTCGTGCGCATATCGCCCTTCGACTCCGCGAAGCGCCGCCACACGAGCTTCGCCTCGGTCGAAGTCGTGCCCGTCCTGCCCGAAAGCGTGCAGATAGAGATACGCCCCGAGGACCTCAAGATGGACACCTTCCGCTCGAGCGGCGCGGGAGGCCAGTACGTCAACATGACCGACTCGGCGGTGCGCATCACGCACATCCCGACGGGGATAATAGTATCCTGCCAGACGGAGCGCTCGCAGCACATGAACCGCGCGACGGCTATGCAGGTCCTGCGTTCCAAGCTCTTCGAGCGCATGATGCGCGAGCGGCAGGAGCAGCTCGACAGTATCCAGGGCGAAAAAAGGTCGATAGCGTGGGGCAGCCAGATACGTTCGTACACGCTCCAGCCCTTCCAGCTCGTGAAGGACCACCGCTCGGGCTGCGAGATAGGCAACGTCCAGGCCGTCCTCGACGGCAGCATCGACGAGCTGATAATCGCCTACCTGCGCTTCCTGAAAAGCGACAAAAAACAGTAACGGAGATGAGATTCCATAAGATGAAAAGATTTACAGCCATAGCGGCGGCGCTCGTCCTCGCTTTCGCGCTCTGCGCGGGCGCCTGCGCAGCCGAAAAGCCGCAAAAATTCGTCCCGACCGAGCCTGTCATGCCGCTCTCGCAGATAAAGCCCGGAATGACGGGATACGCGAAGACGGTGTTCTCCGGCACGAAGATAACGCCCTTTGAAATCAGCGTCATAGGCGTGCTGCCGCGCAAGACGAGCCCGAAAAACCTTATCGTCATAGAGGTCAAGGACGAATATGTGCGCGCCCACGGCGGCATAGCGGCGGGCATGAGCGGCTCGCCCGTCTACATAGACGGAAAGCTCATCGGCGCGATAGGCTACGGGTGGACCTTCGCCGACAGCAACCTCGGCATGGTGACGCCGATAGAAGAGATGGTGCAGGCGATGAACTGGGAGGACGAGATACCGGACTTCAAAATCCCGCCCGTGCCGCTCGAAAAGCCGCTGAGCGCAGACGTAAAGCCGAAGCCCGCGGCAAAGGATAAAACTGCCCAGAAAGCCAAGAACGACAAGAAGCCCGAAGCCGCGGGCGAGCCGAAGCTCCCCGCCGAAGGTAAGCTTGAAAAGAAAATGATGCCGCTCATGGTCGACGGCATAAGCGATAGGATGTCGAAGCGTCTTGAAAAGCAGTTCGGCGTCGAGGTCGTCCCCTTCGGCACGAAGGCGGAGGCCGGAAGCTCCGTCAACCTCGGCTGGAGGCCCGAGCCGGGCGCGGCGATAGGCGCGGCGCTCGCGTGGGGCGATTTCTCCGCTGGCGGCATAGGCACGCTGACGGCTCTCTCGAAGGACGGGCGCTTCGTCGCCTTCGCGCATCCGATGTTCAACCGCGGCGCGGTCTCCTACGCGATGACCGAAGCGGGAATCGTCAAGATAATCCCGAGCCTCACAAGCTCCTTCAAGCTAGGCTATATCGACTCGATAGCGGGCGTCATAACGCAGGACAGGCCGCAGGCGATAGGCGGACATCTCGGACGGCTCGCCGCGGCCTACAGCTACACGGTGAACTTCAAGGACGCCGACACGGGCCGCAGCGCGACGAAGCGCTTCCAGACCGTCGCTGACCCGTTCATCGGCCCGGAACTCGGCGCGACTGGCATAGTCGGCCTGATTGACGCGGAATGGTCGCACAAGGGGCAGGGCACCGCGATGCTCACATATTCGGTCGACGGCGGCAACATGAAGCCCGCGTGGGCGCGCCGCGACATCTTCTTCTCGGAGAAGGACATAGTCAAATCCCTCCAGAAAGAGGTCGAGGCTATGAACAAGGTCATCGCGCACAACAAATTCCGCGAGATAGCCCCATACGGCGTGACGGTGAATGTCGAGCTGACGCAGGAGCCGCGCATAGTCTACGTGGAGAAGATTGAAATCCGCGACAAGAAGGAGCTCTACAGCCCCGGAGACAAGCTGACCGTAGACGTCACCTTCCGCCCATGGCGCAAGGACGCCGTCGTCAAGACCTTCGAGCTGACCGTGCCGGAGAACGCCATGGCCTTCTGCGAAGTGACGGCGCGCGGCGGCGGCATAGAAGAGCCGGTGCAGGAGCCGCTAGTGACCGGAACGCGCGCGATAACCTCGTTCAAGGAGCTCATTCGCGAGCTCAGCGCGAAGGAGGCCAACAACCAGCTGATAGTCGAAATAGGCGGCCCGGAGGACCCGACTGAGGGCAAGGACGAAAAGGCCGAACCCGGCAAGAACCGCGGCAAGCTCGCCTCTGACGCGACGGCGGGCAAAGACGGCGGGAAGGACAAGGCAGGCAAGGCTGGAGCGCAGCGCGGCAAGAAAGACGCAAAAGAATCCTTCTCGCCCGCAGACCTGCTCGAAGACCGCTTCGTCAGCGAAATCAAGGCAGAGCGCATCAAATCCGGCGCTCTGGTCATCGCAGACACGAACTACTACGTCGACGGCGTGCAGCGCACCTTCATCAAAATCAAGCCGAACGCCGGCGGCGAAGAGATGAGCGACGAACAGCTCGCCGCGCTGATAGCCGCCGTCCAGTCCTCCAAATCAGAGGAAAAGGTCAAAACCGCCGATGGTGAAGACTCCGAATCGCCCGACGGCGACGGCGATGAGGGCGACGGCGGGGACGACGACGATGACGGCGAGGATGAAGAAAGCTTCACGATAGTCTCGCAGAGCCGCAGATAAATCCGGAAACGTAAAATAAAAGCGGGGGCCGTCCTAGACTAACGGCTCCCGCTTTTTGTAATTCCCGCGCGCATCGCGCAAATGCTACCCGTTCAGCATCCCGTCGGGCCAGCCCTCGGACTCGCGCATATTTTTCAGCGCGTGGATGATGTTGCTCTTCAGCTCCGGCGTCTCCGCCATCAGGCGCGCGAGCGTCTCCTTCGCCTCGTCGCGCTTCGTCGCGCCGCCGAAGGGACAGCAGGAGCTCGTGACCGGCAGGGCCAGCCGCTCCGTTTCGAGGCGTATGCTGCGCTCCTCGACGTAAATCATAGGGCGGATTACGCGAATCTGCGTGCGGCTCATGTAGAGGTGCGGGTGGAAGCATTTGAAGCGCCCGCCGTAAAACAGATTCATCAGCACCGTCTCCGCCGCGTCGTCCTTATGATGGCCGAGCGCGAGCACGCCGCACCCCGCGGCGCGCGCCGCGTTCGCGAGCATCCCACGCCTCATGTTCGCGCAAAGGCTGCACGGCGACCGTTCCTCGCGCTCCTTCATTATCTGGTATGTCGGGTGAGTAATCGTCGTGACCGGGATGCCGAGCTCCGCCATGTAGCCGAGCACGGCCCCGGTCTCCATCGAGCCGCCTGACTGGTCTATCATGCAGGCGCGCAGCTCGAACTTCACCGGGCTGCGCTTGCGCAGCGACGCGAGCGCGAGCGAGAGCAGCAGGCTGTCTTTCCCGCCCGAAAGGCCTATCATGACGCCGTCTCCCGCTTTTATCATGCTATAATCCCTTATGGCTTCTCCTATGAAGCGGGATATTTTCTTTGAGATGGGGTAATGTTCCTCAAAATCCTTCAGCTGGATCGCTCCCCTTCGAAGATGTCATATTACGATATGCTAGCATAGATTTTGCCGGAGGTGCGCCGTAATGAAAAAAATTGAGATAATTCTCGCCGACGCGGATTCTCTGTTCACCGACGCGCTGCGCGCGGCGCTCCGCAGCGTCGAGGATTTCGAAGTAAGCGCGGCGGACGGCGGCGCCGCGGGACTGCGCGAGGTGTTCGTGCGCGGCCAGGGAATCGTCGTCATCCACCGGCAGATACCGGACGCGGAGACCATACACATGCTGCGCGAGGGAAAGCGCGACAGGAAAGAGCTGCGCGCGCTGCTCATAGTGAAGGAGCCCACCGGCGACCTTCTGTCTCTCGCGGGCGAAAACGCGGGCATCGGCGTCATGTCGAGCTCGTCGGATATAGAGGAGCTAGTCTCCGCGCTGCGCTCGCTCGCGCGCGGCGAGCGCTACGTCAGCAAAAAAGTCCTCGCCGCCGCCGGCGGCAGAAGCGGAGCGGAGCGGCTGAGCGACCCGCTCGGCGAGATAACGCCGCGCGAACGCGAGGTACTCTACTGGCTCGCGCTCGGCCTTACGAATAAGGAAATATCGAAAAAAATGATTCTTTCCGAAAAAACGATAAAGAACCACGTCAGCCACATTCTGAAAAAGCTCGAGCTCACCGACCGCACGAAAGCCGCCGCGCTCGCGTGGCGCGAGGGGCTGCCGCAGATATCGGAGGATTTTTATTCCCTCTCTTCCGCAGAGCCTATGTTAAAATAGTAAGGTGCGCGGCGGCATTGCTTCGCCGTTCCGTTTTGTCTTAGGGAGGACAGAATGAGCGTAAAAAAGAGCTTTTCGATATTTGTCATAATCGTCGTACTGTCTATAGTCGGCGTGCTGTTCTGCAGTATAGACGCTTCGACCTTCGCGATGCTCGGCGACGCGAACCCGTCGCTTCTCGCATGCGCGGCGGCGCTCGTCGTACTCATGTGGTTCCTCGACGCCTTCAAATTCATGACGCTCGCGCGCGCCGCCGGCGAAAAATTGTCGCTGCGCTGCACGCTCTCCGTCGTCTGGATAAACTACTTCGGCAGCGCCATCACGCCGATGCAGAGCGGCGGCGGCCCCTTCCAGGTCTACCTGCTCTACAGGAACGGCGTATCGGTGGGGAAGTCCGTCGCGATAACGCTCGTGCGCACGCTGCAGGTGCTCTTCCTCCTCGCGATGGTCGTCCCCTTCTCGATGATCGCCGAGCCCGACCTTCTGCAAAAATACTCATATCTGCGCTGGTACGCCTGTTACGTCGTGATCTTCATCGGCGGCTGCGCATTCCTGCTCGTCGTCAGCATAGTGCGCCCGCGCTGGATAAAACGCTGGGTCAACGCCGTGCTCGTCTGGGTCAACAAAATAGGCTTCCTCAAGTCGAAATACCTCCTGCGCGCCGCGCGCTGGATAAACCATGAAATAACCTCGTACAACGACAACATCAAGCTCTTCACCTCGACAGGCAAGGGCTGGTTCGCGCTCTCGGCGCTGCTCGCCGCGGCGCACCTCGTCACCTACATGTCGGTGATGCCCTGCCTCATACTCGCGGCGGGCTTCAAGGTCAACTATCTCCAGTGCCTTCTCGCTGAATCGCTGCTTCTCTTCATGCTATACTTTATCCCGACGCCCGGCGCGAGCGGCGCGGCCGAGGGAGGCGCGGTGGCCGTTTTCGGACTCTTCGTTCCGTGGAGCGTCGCGGGGGTCATGGCAGTCACATGGCGGCTGCTCTCCGAATACACGGGGATCGCGATAGGCACCTTCATAGTGGTAAGAATGCTCGGATGGGGCGGAGCGGATAAAGTCCTTTCCGACGAGAACAACAAAATAGAAAAAGGCGGATGCGGCGAATGAAAGTAAGCAAAAAGGTAAGTTCAACGGCGTTTAAGTGCAGAGGGCTCTTCTGGGGCGTCTTTGCGGCGGGTATATTGATATTCCCCGGCGAGTTTGAGATAGTGCGTTTCACGATAGGTCTCGCGCTCGTCCTCGGCGGCCAGCTCCTTCGCTTCTGGGCGGCGGGCTACATCCCGAAATACCGCACCGAAGTCATCGGCGCGCCCGTGCTCGTGACGTGGGGCCCATATAAATGGGTGCGCAACCCGCTCTACGCCGGCAACGCGATAATGGGGCTCGGCTGGTCGCTCATGGTCGGCTGGGGTTGGGTCATAGCCTTCGTCATAGCCTTCATGCTGCTCTACTCGATGATAATCATCCCTGCGGAAGAAGAATTCCTCGCAGACAAGTTCGGCGCGGAATACGCCGAATTCAAAAAGCGCGTGCCGCAGCTAATCCCCTTCCCGCGCGGCGGCTTCCCCGACAAATCCCCGAACGAAAAACCCTTCGACTCAAAACGCGCGCGCGAAGAAGAAATCTACTCCATCCGCGTCAACATAATCGTCACAATAGTCATCATCGTCAGGCTATTCCTGTTCTAACACAGCCGGCCAAATAACTCAGATGAAAAAGATATTATTTGTCTGTCACGGGAATATATGCCGCAGTCCGATGGCCGAGTTTATCATGAAAGATATGGCGGAGAAGGCCGGGCTTGCGGGAAAACTTGAAATCGCGTCGGCTGCTACGAGCGCGGAGGAGATAGGTAATCCGGTTTATCCGGAGGCGCGGCGCAAGCTTGCGGAGCATGGGATAGACTGCGCGCGGAAAACCGCGCGGCGGCTGACGCGCGCCGACGGCGTGGAATATGACCTGCTTATCGGTATGGACGCCGCCAACATACGCGACATGAAGCGCATCTGCGGCGCGGAAGCCGAGGACAAAATCCACCTTATGCTCGACTACGCAGGACGCCGCGGCGCGTCTGTCTCCGACCCGTGGTACACGCGCGACTTCGACAAAGCGTGGAGCGATATAGAGGCAGGCTGCAGAGGGTTGATCAAGTTTTTAGAAGCTCAATTATAGATTTGTCAATCAGTTGCTGCTGCAAGCAGAGAACGAGAAAAATTATAATTTCCCAATGAGACTTCAAACATAGAGGTATCATTGGGAAATTGTTGTATGGATGGTTATGGATGGGCAGCCATATAACAAAATACGCATTCATAACTTTTTCTGTACAACACTGTGTATATCTTATCCAATGAAAAATTCAGAGAGCGTATGCTCGACGTGACTCTTACTCATGTCACTTATGTATGAAAAATCTATATGAAATTATGCTATTTTTCTTACAACAAGATTGACATTTGAATATAGTCCTTGGCATAATATATAGAAGCCAAATGAGATAGATTGGCTGTTATTTATTGCTTAATGCAATGGTAAGCATAAACAAATAATATATGAAAGAAGATTTGCAGAACTGACAAAAAGCCGGACGTCTCTTAAAAATTATTATTAGATGAGTTATCATAAATTATAAATTTATTAACAAGTAAAATCTGTGAACATGCCCTTGTATAGCATAGGCGTAACGCGGTAGGGAGCAGGTAAGAAGATGACACGAATGATACCGTTTAGCCCTCCGGATATAACGGAAGCTGAAATCAACGAAGTCATAGAGACGCTGAAATCAGGCTGGATAACGACAGGCCCCAGGACTAAAGAGCTGGAACGTCATGTCGCCGACTGGTGCAATACGTCAAAAGCCGTTTGTCTGAACTCCAACACAGCATGCTCAGAAATGACGCTCCGCCTCCTCGGAATAGGACCGGGCGATGAAGTTATAGTTCCCGCGTATACCTATACAGCCACGGCAAGCGTAGTAAATCACGTCGGTGCGAAAATAGTCATGGTTGACTGCGAACCAGGTCAATACTCTATGGACTACGAGGCGCTTGAGCGCGCCATCACGGACAAGACTAAGGTCGTAATCCCTGTCGATCTCTTCGGAATCCCGGCAGATTACGACCGTATATTCAAAATAGCTGAAAGCAAAAAAGCGCTCTTCAAGCCATCCTCTAACGAAATACAGTGGGCTATCGGTCGTGTAATAGTGATGGCGGACGCAGCGCATTCATTCGGTGCTTTATATAAAGGCATGCCAGTAGGCGGTATCGCGGACTTTACCAACTTTTCCTTCCATGCCGTCAAAAACCTTACTACGGCAGAGGGCGGAGCGATAACGTGGAAGGACATAAACGGCATAGACAATGAAGAAATCTATAAGCAATATATGCTCTTCAGCCTCCACGGGCAAAACAAAGACGCATTGGCAAAAACAAAAGCCGGGGCATGGGAATATGACATCGTCGGCCTCTGGTACAAATGCAACATGACCGATATACACGCAGCCATAGGCTTGTCGCAGATAAAAAGATATGACGGGATACTCAAAAGAAGAAAAGAAATCATTGAGTATTGGGACAACGCATTCAAGAACATGCCGGTTGAGACCGTCAGCCACTACACCGCAGAATACTCGTCGTCAGGCCATCTCTATCCGATAAGATTATTAGGCAAGTGCGAGAAAGAAAGAAACAAATTCATAGAAAAAATGGCGGAACTTGGCGTATCGACCAACGTCCACTACACACCGCTGCCGATGCACACCGGGTACAGGAAACTGGGCTTTGACATAAAAGACTACCCGAACGCATACGAACAGTACAAAAACGTAGTCACTTTGCCGCTCCACACAAAATTGAGTGACGATGATGTTGCTTACGTGGCCGACTGCGTAAGGAAATGCCTGTAAGACGATGCTGAGAAAATGGGAGGAACTGCCTGACTTCATGAGAACCGAAGCTGTGCGCCCGTACTACGATATATTGAGCAAAAAGAAAAAGTCGCTCGCCGCGAAGCGCGTCTTTGACATAGCTATGGCCTCGCTTCTGCTCGTGCTTCTCTCACCCATCATGCTAATCATCGCTGTAGCTGTGAAACTCGACAGCAAAGGCGAAATCTTCTTCCGTCAGGAAAGAGTGACGCAGTACGGAAAGATATTCAAAATCTATAAATTCAGAACCATGGTCAAAGACGCGGACAAGCTGGGCAGCCAGGTAACAACCCAAAACGACGCCAGAGTGACGCGCATAGGCAGATTCCTCAGAAAGTACCGCCTGGACGAGACCGCGCAGCTGCTCAATGTGCTCTCAGGCGACATGAGCTTCGTAGGCACCCGACCGGAAGTGCCGAAATATGTAGAAAGATACACCGATGAAATGTACGCGACGCTGCTGCTACCCGCCGGCATAACTTCTGAGGCAAGCATCATGTACAAGGACGAGGAGAAGCTGCTGGCTGAGGCGGTATCGGCTGATGATGTGTATGTCAACCATGTATTGCCCCAGAAAATGGAATTCAACTTAAAAAATATAAAGAATTTTAGTTTGTTAGGCGATATAAAAACTGCGCAGCACACGGTATGTGCTGTCTTAGATATATAGGAATGGGTAAGTACTATGAAAAAACCTATGGTGTGGATTATTAGCTATTTTGCTGGAGGTCCATCTTATTGTCCAAGAATTCCTGATTACAGCCTAGCAAAGTATTTACGTGAGCATGGGTATGATGCCTTAGTATTTGCTGGAAGTGCGCTCCATAACACAGATATTAACTTTATTACAGATAGAGGAAAATACAAAGAGCAGATAGTAGATGATGTTCCTTTTGTGTATATCTATACTCGCTCATATAAAAGCATGAAGGGTGAATGTCTAAGTTTTATAGATTTTTATCTAAATTTGATGAAAAGCTATAATGAGTTTAAAAAACCAGACATTATTATTGCCGCTATGCCACAGCCACTGGCATGTCTTGCTGGTTATAGAATAGCTAAAAAACTGAAAGTACCATACATTACGAGCATAGTTGATTTATGGCCATTATCAATAGTAGAATACGCAGATTTCTCTCCCAGAAACCCTATTATCTTAGCGATGTATATGTATGAAAAATGGCTCTATATGCATTCTGATGAGCTAGTTTTCACGTGGGAAGGTGCTTACGATTATATTGTAGATAAAGGCTGGGATAAACAAATACCACACAACAAATTTCATTATATTAATATAGGCGTGAATTTAAAAGAATTTTATGAGAATATGATGAAGGTTAAGATCGATGACGCAGATCTTCAGGATGACAAATTTCGTGTCATGTATTGTGGAAGCATAAGAACAGCTAATGATATAGGGACTATCGTATCTTGCGCTAAACGTCTAAATGCAGATGGATACATGGATAAAATAAGATTCATTATTTATGGAGATGGCCCCGATAGAGAAATATTAAAAAAACGTTGTGAAGATGAAAAAATTTCTAATGTTGTATTTAAGGGAAATATAGAGAAAAAATATATTCCATATGTCCTTTCAAAAAGTAGTCTTAATATTTTAAATTTAAAACCATCATCTACACAAAAATATGGGAATAGCTCAAATAAATTATTTGAATATCTAGCGGCTGGCAATCCTGTTATTGCCAATATAGATGAAGGTAAATATCCAATAATCACAAAATACGGATGTGGAATAGTTGTAAAAGCCGGTTCTGTTGATGACTATGCAAAAGGAATTGAATATTTTTGTAATTTATCTAGCGAAAAATTGTCAGAATACAAAATACGGTCTCTAAAGGCAGCGCAATTATTTGATACAGATAAATTAAATGAAGTTTGGATGAAAATAATCAGTTGTAAACTTACATAGTATCCTATAAATTTTATAAAAGGCTAACATTTATAATGGCAAATTATACATCAAACGAACTTAAAAACTTGCAACAAATCAATCTGTTTATGGCGCAGTACTTTGTCTCATTCTGTAACGAGCATGGGCTACTTTGCTATTTGGCTGGCGGCGGCTGTATCGGAGCCGTTCGTCATCATGGATTTATCCCATGGGATGACGATCTGGATTTTTTCCTTCCTAGAGAAGATTATGAGAAATTGTATCCTCTCTGGAATAAATATGCAGATAATTCACGATATCGTATATGTAAACAATCCATAAATTTTTTTGACGCCAATCAATTTATCACTATTCGTGACTGTAGCACTACACAGGTAAAACCATATCAGCAGCATTTGGATATTCCTCATGGCGTCGCTCTTGACGTATTTCCTCTTGACGGATGCCCAGATGGGACTTTTGCACGCATATCGCAGTATTTTTGGGCAATGGTTTACTCACTTTTTTGTACACAGCAGATTCCACGAGCACACGGTACTTTAATGCGGTTTATTGCGACGCTGTTGCTGTGCATAGTTCCATCTCAGAAATATAAATACAAAATATGGAAATATGCAGAAAAACAAATGTCGAAATATTCTATATCAAAGTGTAATTGTATAACTGAATTATGTGCTGGGCCGCACTATATGAGGAATAAATACCCTAAAACTATATTTGATAAGGCAAAATATATGCCGTTTGAGAATATAACGCTTCCTGTGCCAATTGGATACGACAAATATCTGCACATTGCATTCGGGGATTATATGAAGCTTCCGCCAGAAGAAAAACGACGGGCGCAGCACGACTGTGTCTTCATGGATTTGGTCCATGGCTATGAGCGTTATAAGGGAATTTATTTTTGTACACCAAGTTCAAACACAAATATTTGACTATAAAGAGAGGCTCTTAGTATGAATGTAGCTTTGATTTTAGCTGGCGGTGTTGGCGCTCGAATGAACTACGAAATTCCTAAACAGTTTATAAACGTCAATGGCAAGCCGATTTTAATATATACACTTGAAGTGTTTCAAAAACACCCTAGCATAGATAAGATAATGGTTGTATGCCTCGACGGATGGACAGATCTTCTTAGCAAGTATGCTCAGCAGTACGGAATTGCAAAACTTAGCTGGATTGTTCCTGGCGGTAATACAGGACAGGAATCAATCAGAAATGGTGTCTATAATCTTAAGAATTATTGTAAAGATGATGATATTGTAATTATACATGACGGCATACGTCCAATGGTCGACGACGCGGTATTGTCAGATGTGATAGTAACTTGTCAAAAATATGGCAATGCCGTCACTTCTCTACCATATAACGAGCAAATATTTATAAAATGCGATGAATACAGCACCAATAAATATATTCCACGAGAAACGCTGCGCCGAGTATCGACACCTCAGGCATATCGATTTGGAAAACTACTTTGGGCTTATGAAAAGGCTTTTTCCGAAAAAATAGGAATATATGGCTCGTCTTATACAAATACAATGATGGTTGACCTTGGAGAAACCTTATATTTCGCTATTGGCTCAGATAAGAATATCAAAATTACGACAAGAGACGACCTTGAATTATTCAAGGCATTCCAAAATATGCAGAAATAGGAGACTAACAATGTTCAGTACGCATCCTCTTTATACTGAGGATATAGACAATATCTTAAAACTTAATATTCAGTGGAACGCTCTTGATGGCGCAAAGGTATGCATCATTGGAGCTACAGGTATGATTGGGACGGTTATAGCTGATACCATCATGGCGTTGAACGAGCGCAGTAATGCATGCATTGACTTGTGGATCATGGTTCGAGATAAAAATCAAGCTATAACGCGATTCCGGGATTACATAGGATCAAAAAATTTTCATGTTTTTGTAAATGATGTCAATAATGGAATAAACGCAAATATTAGTTTTGATTATATCCTTCATTGTGCAAGCAATACTCACCCACTGGCGTATTCGTCTGATCCAATCGGTACTATTATGACGAACATTATAGGTACCTATCATGTTTTAGAATATGCCAGAAAAATTTCTGCCAGAAGAGTCATGTTTTTATCGTCCGTGGAGATATACGGAGAGAATAGAGGCGACACTGAGAGTTTTTCTGAAAATTACTGCGGCTATATAGATTGCAATACATTGCGCGCTGGTTATCCAGAAGGCAAACGCGCGGGGGAAGCATTATGTCAAGCGTATAGAGCTGCATATGGCATGAACATCGTTATTCCAAGAATAAGCCGCGTATATGGGCCGACAATGAGGATGACGGACAGCAAGGCCTTATCTCAATTTATAAAAAAAGCGATTAATCATGAAGATATTGTTTTAAAAAGCACAGGCGAACAGCTCTTTTCTTATTGTTACGCGCTATCTCAGAGTTCGGCCCTCATGTATATATTGCTAATTGGTGCAGATGGTGAAGCCTATAACGTAGCTGGCCCTGATACACACGTGCGCTTAAAAGATATTGCTGCATTTCTTGCACAGCAGAACGGCAAGGAGGTCCGGTTCGAGATCCCTAACGTTATGGAAGCGAGAGGGTATTCAAAGGCGCAAACGGCAATTCTAGATACGGACAAACTGGCAACTTTAGGATGGAAGGCAATGTATAGCATGAAAGACGGACTAGAGCGTACTATTAAAATATTGAGCCGTGACTGAATTGATTAGGTTTGAATTCTATTATGAAGATATGTTTTATTAATATGGATATGTCAATCATAGGAGGGGCTCAAAGCGTTACAAATAAGTTAGCATCATCTTTGTCACCATTCTATGATGTATATATAATGAGTATCCAACATCAGACAGATAATACACCATATTTATGGCCGAAAGGTACATCTTTCACTTACTTGTTGCCATTTGGAAGATCTCAAAGGCTTCGAAAATGTTTTTATAGTGTATATAAACAAATCATAGAATATATCAATGAACATGAAATTGATATTGTTTTTATGATGGGAGAATATGCAGCAAGTATATCTATTCTAACGAAATTTAAAACAAAGGCTACGTACATATATTGTGATCATTCGAGCTTTACAAAGCAAAGCAACAAAAAGGAATTGTTGATTCGTTTTTATAGTGCTGTGTTGGCCGATAGAATAGTAGTACTTACAAAATATTCTATGTATATTTATATCAATCTATTGCATATAAAGAAAAGTAAAATTACTTATATATATAACTGGATTGATAATAATCTAATAGATAACAGCCGACAATATCATAGACAATCTAAAGTTATTATTACAGTTGGGCGTTTAGCTCCAGAGAAAGGATTTGATTTATTAGTTAAAGTGGCTCAAAAAACGTTGCCATTTTTGCCTGATTGGGAATGGCATATTTATGGAGACGGCCCATTACATGACGACATCTGCAAGAATATAAAAGAGTCTGGATTGGACAAGCAATTATTATTAAAAGGTTGTTCTAATGATATAGAAACAATATATGGCAGTGCATCGTTAATAGTCCTTACTTCATATAGGGAGGGCTTGCCTTTGGTATTACTTGAAGCAAAAGCATATAAACTGCCGTCTGTTGCTTTTGACGTTATAACAGGTCCAAGTGAAATTATTGCCAATAATGTAAACGGTTATCTGATAACGCCGTTTGACATAGACAACATGGCGCAGAAGATTAAGTACCTTGCAACACATGAGGATGTTCGTGTAAATATGTCGTCGCATTCTTATGACGGCATTGATAAATTCAGTCAATCAATGATTCTGGATCGTTGGAAAATGCTGATCGAACAATTATCTGAAAAAAATATATAACTTGGTTAAGACTACATAAAATTAGAAGAATCAGGTGGCATGGCGCAATGGCTGTAATTATGCAAAATATATGTCTAATATTGGCATCTCTGTTTTTTTGTATCTCGCTACTTTTGGGAAATTATCTGTTGCTTTTATTGTGTTCTGTCATGATGTGGAGCAATAATATGATATATGCAGTACGGAGCATCAATAAACGCGTCATTTTTTTGTTTCTCAATATTACTATCGGCATCTTTCTATTATTTCGGCCAGTTATAGATTATTGTATAGGCAATGATTTTGTAAGTGTTGTAAAGAATAGTTATTGTTCCAAGGCCGATGTATGGACTGGGCTGGTACTGTTATGCGTGGCGTTGTTTTTCCTATTTTGCGGCACGGTGATCGGTGGCATTAATGAAGTACGCGATAATATATGGCATATTGGTAAGTCATATAAATTTGTTTACAGCGTTAGATTTATATCGCTAGTTATATATTGCATATCATTAGTATTCTCTTTTATCCTAGGATATGAACAAATTCAATTCAGACAGACGCATTCTTATACAGATTATTATATTTTATATCGAAGTCACTTACCGTATTTCGTTTATGTTATAGCATCCTTCACACGATATTGCATGTGTTTCTTTCTAGCTACATTACCTTCTAAAAAATATGCGTTTATTGTATTGGCGTTTTATGTCTTGTCTACTATTCCGACTCTTATAGTTGGGGCTCGCAGTGACTTTGTTGCCGCCTTGATGTTTTCTTTAATTTATTATATTTTACGCGACTTGCATGGGCACAGCAAAATGTGGTTCGGAAAAATAGAGAGAATTTTGTTGATTATTTTTGTGCCGTTAGGACTTTTCTTTTTAGGGCTCTATAACTATCTGCGTGACGGTGTTTTTTATAGTATTGATAGCTTTTTCAATGTGATTCTTGATTTATTTTATAAGCAGGGAGTATCGTTTGCGTGGTTCTGCTCCGGACTTGGAGTTTACGAATCCTTGCCTCAAAATACCGTATCGTATACTTTTGGCGGATTTATAGATTATTTACATTATGGCGTCATAGGACAAATACTGTGGGGGAATAACGGCCTAGGCGTTGGTAATAATTTAATGCGTGGAGAAATGGGCAACAGTATGGCTCATCACTTATCTTATCTGCTATTGGGCGATGCCTATTTACAAGGGCATGGATGCGGGTCTTCCGGTTTTTTGGAAGTATTTGTAGATTACGGATATATAGGTATTATTATATATTGTGTATTACTCGGGATTTTTTGCGTACGTGCCTTTAATTTTTCACAATATAATCTTATAAAACTTAGTCTTGTATTATTAACGATAGACGGCATCCTGTATATGCCAAGAGCGCAGGCAATGCAGCCGTTTTTATTCGTACTACAATTACAGTTCATTTGTCCTTTTATTATATGTTTTGGTTATGCACTGTTAATATCTTCTGGAATTGTACATTTGTGGAAAAACAATGCATCAGATGTCCATGGGGTGAAGTTGTCATGATATTGCTTACAGGCGGAGCCGGGTATATAGGATCTCATACAGCGACGCTATTGCTGAACAATGGTTATGATGTTGTAATCGCAGATAATTTTTATAATAGTACGCCGGATGTCATTCGCTTCATCGGCCAAATAACAGGGAAAGTTTTTCAAGTATATAATATCGATGTTACTGATAAGGATGCCTTAGCGCAAATTTTTATATGTAATCCGATAGAAGCTGTCATCCACTTCGCCGGTTATAAAGCTATAGGTGAATCCGTACAGCATCCTGTTAAATACTATCGGAATAACATCGATTCTACATTGTCATTGCTTGAAACAATGAACGAGTATCATGTAAATCATCTGATATTCAGCTCTTCTGCAACAGTCTATGGGCAATCTCCGATTATACCGATACCAGAATCGGCACCAACTGGACATTGTATAAACCCATATGGCTGGTCTAAATATTTTATTGAACATATCCTTACGGATACAGCGAATGTTTCGTCGAACATGTCAGTCGTAATTTTAAGGTATTTTAATCCTATCGGGGCTCATGAAAGTGGTTTGATTGGAGAGCGTCCTAATGGCGTTCCCAATAATTTAATGCCATATATAACACAAACAGCAGCTGGAATACGCAATATCCTTCATGTATTTGGCAATAATTATCCTACTAGGGACGGTACATGTGTGCGTGATTATATTCATGTAATGGATTTAGCTCAAGGACATATTTCGGCCTTAGAGTATTTATTGGGACATCGTAATCATGGCAATACCGAAATCTTTAATTTAGGGACAGGCAAGGGATATAGCGTACTCGAAGTAATAAAAACTTTTGAGCTCTCGACTGGCATAAAAATACCATTTATTTTTGCACCGCGACGTGCTGGTGATGTACCTGAATGTTACGCAGATGTAAAGAAGGCTGCCAGATTATTAGGCTGGTCATCCCGAAAAACGCTTGCCGATATGTGTATTGATGCGTGGCGTTGGCAGGAATTTTGTCTTAAACAACATATTTAATTTATATATAATGTTTTATATATAATGTTGAAAATCTGTTTGTTAAATAACCCAAAAGGGAAAAATTCTAATGAAGAAAGATATAATGACGATCATTAATCACCCTGCAATTAGCGTTATTGTACCATTCTATAATATGGAACAATTCCTTAGTCGTTGTATTGAAAGTATTCTGCATCAGACTTTTGACGATTTTGAATTAATTCTAATCAACGACGGTTCATGTGATAATTCTGTACTGATAGGTGAAAATTATACATATGATAAAAGAGTTAGGATATTTCACCAATCGAACCGAGGCGTATCTGCTGCGAGAAATGTTGGCCTAGACAATTCGAAAGGTGAATATGTCCTTTTTGTTGATGGTGATGATTATCTTGACCCTAATGCATTGGAAATTCTATATACCAATATGCGCTGCGGATATGACTTAGTTTGTGGATCTTACCGGCGTGTTACGAATACATGCTGCCTGTACGAGCGTAAATTCAACTTAAGTTGTGTCTCATCAGGACAACTAGCGCAACTATGTTGGGATATGCATTTCGATATCATTCTAGGAGGTGCATGTGGTAAATTATACAGCAATAAAATTATAAAAGAAAACGATATATATTTCCCTAAAACGATATCATATTCAGAGGATAGTATATTTAATATCCGATATTATCAGAGAATTAATAAGGCTATGTTGTTAGATTCTGTTGTTTATAACTATTTTTATAATACAGAATCGCTGACAAGTGTAATTAGCAAAAAATCATTTTTTGATCATTTAAGAGTTTCCAAAATAAGAGAGGAATATTTTAAGACTTCTTTGCCCGATTTTTTCGAACTCGAGAATTTTTCTAATCAATATATAGCCTTGTTACTAATACCTAGCCTCAGACTAATGGCAAGGCAATATAACAGGAAAAATTCATATAAACTAATACAATGTTTACTAAAAAATAAAAAAATTAAGAGATATATTTATTATAGTCGTCCTACAACTAAATTAAATATATATACTAATATATTAATATTTATCCTTAAATTGGGAAAAGCTAGCTTGCTTTTATACTCTTTAGCGTTAATCAATTATATTGCTTCTATTAATATAATCAGAAATCTCTATAGCAAATTGGCTATAAAATAAGGGGTTATGAATGGGACGTATCTCTAATACTATTCGCAATATGAAAGTTGCTTTATTTGGGCAATTCTTAGGTATTATCATCAATATTATATCTCGTAAGGTTTTCGTTTTATTCTTGCCAATTGAGTATTTAGGTCTCAACGGTTTGTTTTCTAATATATTATCTATGCTTTCCTTGGCCGAGTTAGGAATAGGCTCGGCTATTATATATAGTCTATATAAGCCTATTGCAGATAGCAATATAGATGAAATCAAATCTTTAATGCGGTTGTATAAAAATGTTTATTGCGCTGTAGGGATATTCATCCTTGCGGCTGGAGCTTCTCTTGCTCCTTTTTTAGATCTATTTATTAAAGAATTGCCTGATATACCTAATATCAGGCTTATATATCTGATTTTTGTCATAAATACTGCAATTTCATATTTTTTTACCTATAAGCGCTCTCTTATTATAGCAAATCAGCAACAATATATTGTAATCGCATACCACTATGCATTTATGGTTTTACTGAATATAGAACAAATACTTATTTTATATATAACGCAGAATTTTATTCTATATCTGCTTTTACAAGCGGTTAACACACTACTTGAAAATTTTTCACTTTCAAAAAAAGCCGAACGCACGTTCCCATATATAAAAGAAAAAGACATTTTACCACTGAATAAAAATGTAAAGGCAGAAATAAAGAAAAATGTATGCGCTATGTTTTTTCATCGTATCGGTGGTGCTATGGTATTTGCCACTGATAATATTTTAATCTCAAAACTTGTAGGACTAAGTACCGTAGCAATATACTCAAACTATATGCTGATTAGAACTGCTCTTAGTAGTATCACAGGTCAGATTTTTCAATCGGTATCTGCAAGTTTCGGTAATCTTAATGCGCAGGGGACCGCACAACAAAAGCTTGATGTTTTTTATGTCATGAATTTTGCAGGTGCGTGGATATTTGGTTTTTGTTCAATCTGTTTCTTTAATTTAGTGAATCCGTTTATTACCGTATGGTTGGGAGAAAAATACCTTTTCCCTAAAACAACAGTTTTTTGGATAGTGCTTGTGTTCTATATATCTGGCATGCGCCAACCATGCCTTACGGCAAGGGAGGCGATGGGGTTATTCTGGTATGATAGGTACAAGCCTGTATTTGAGATCATTATAAATCTTTTTTTCTCAATTACGCTTGGAATAAAATTCGGTGTTTGCGGTATTATGGCCGGAACAGTGATAAGTACTATGGCAACTTGTTTCTGGATCGAACCATATATTGTGTATAAATATGGCTTTTGTACTTCTATGCAGACATATTTCATAAAATATATTATTTATACAACCATTACACTTATGTGTGCCGTCATTATTTATATACTATGCAACTTTATAACATATAAGGGTGTATATGAATTGGCTGCAAAATTGATTATTTGCGGAATAGTCACAAATATTATATTTATATTGTGTTATATGAACACATGGGAATTTAAATATATTTTTACAATAATACGAAAAATAACATGACATATCTAGACGATTATTATGGAGCTATATAGTAATAAGTTCGTGTATAACATGAACAATGTATATATGCTTTTGTGTTACGGACGACGTAAATCAACATATTAATAAATTCCGTGAAAGCTTTGCAATGTTGTAAAACGTAAATTAAAGAAAGAATTAATTAATTAAGGGGAGAGAAAAACTGTGGTATTCACAACAACAATTTTCTTATTCATCTTTCTGCCGATAAGCATGTTCATATATCTTGCAGCGTATAAACTGGAGAGGCTGAGCATGTTCGCCGTCTTGCGCAAATGCAGGATAAGCGACTGTATTTTAATTGTGCTCAGCCTTGGGTTTTATGGCTGGGCCTGTTTTGATAATATTCATAAACTGTGTGGTTACATTGCCATAGTATATTTGCTGACATTTTTGATGGGGAGGGGCACTAAAGTTCAATATTTGTTAATTGCGGACTGTCGGCCAGATGGAAATCAACGACGCATCCTACGTTTTGATAAGACAAAGGTAGCTTATATCATAGGACTGTTGCTTACACTGTCCGCACTTTTCTATTATAAGTATTTCAATTTTACGATAGACAATTTAAATGCGCTCTTCGGGTTAGGTATGAAAGATAAAACGATTCTTGCGCCGTTGGGGATATCTTTCATTACTTTTTCCGCGATTTCATACCTATCGGATGTTTTTACAGGAAAGGCAAAGAGCCTGTGAAGTTCTTTCTGTAAGTTATCCAAGACTGCCGCTGCTGTGGCAGTTGATTTTGATGTGGCGGCGTCTTTTCGCCAGACGCCGTCACGTTTCTACTATAGGGTATAGGCCGCTAAGCGTCAATTTCTCAATTTGACACCGGTATCGTTTTTTAGCATGAAGTCACGGCTACTCAGGCAGCCTCCCCTCGTACATTATCGACAGTTCTCCGTATATTTTCCCCCAGTCGCGTATTGGAAGCCTCCATTTCTTCGTGGCTTCCATTGTGGCGAGGTACAGCGCCTTGAGTAAAGACTGGTCTCCGGGAAATGAACTGCGCTGGCTGTTCAGACGCCGGTATATGGAATTCAGGCTCTCTATGGCGTTCGTCGTATATATGACGCGTCTTGTCTCTGACGAAAATTTGAAGATTGGAGATATGGCGTCCCAGTTCTTGTACCACGATTTCATCGAGTTAGGATATTTCTGCTGCCATTTCTCAGCGGCTCGGTCAAGCTCGCCAAGGGCGAGTTCTTCGCTGGGTGCGCCGTATATCCTGCGGAGGTCGTTCGCGAACGCCTTGCGGTCTTTGTCGCTTACATATTTCAGCGTGTTCCTGACTTGATGTACAATGCATCTTTGATATTCGGTCTGCGGGAAGGCCGCCTCTATGGCGTCTTTGATACCGGTAAGGCCGTCGGCGCAGACAATGAGGATGTCTTTGACGCCTCGGTTCTTGAGCTCATTAAGTACGGACAACCAGTATTTGGCGCTCTCGTTCCCTCCAATGTAAATGCCAAGAACGTCTTTGTGTCCGCTCGCAGATATGCCGAGAACAATATACGCGGCCTTCCTGCGGACTCCGACTTCATCTCTCACTGCATAGTGGATGGCGTCGATGAAGACTACCGGATATACATCTTCGAGCGGACGTGACTGCCATTCCTGTATCTTAGGCAGAAGCTTATCAGTAACGTCTGAAATGAATCCCTCTGACACCTCAAAGCCGTATATATCCATGATAGTGTCGGAAATATTGCGTGTCGTCATTCCTCGTGCGTACATGGCGATTATCTTCTGCTCGATGGCGTTGATATCCTTCTGTCCCTTCTTCACAACATTTGGTTCAAAGGCTGAGTCTCGATCCTGAGGAACGTCTATAGTGATGCTGCCAGCGCTGCTCATGATTTCCTTTGATTTGTATCCGTTACGGCTGTCGGGGTTGTCTGAATGTTTATACTTCTCGTAGCCCAAGTGCTCGTTCATTTCCTCTTCGAGCATATCCTCGATGGTGTCTCCGAGAAGGTCTTTGACGGCATCCTGGAGATCCGCCGCCGTCTTAATATCGTACATACCGACGAAATTGCGGAGGAACTCGCGCTTTTCCGGGCTCATCTCGGAACGGTGCTGACGTCTGGTTTTCTTAGGCTCATCTGAAGAAGAACTCTGCTGTTTGCTGACTCGTGCCATAATAAATCGCCCTCCTAGGCAAGTCTACCATAGCAGGGTGGCCTGGTTGCTAACTTACAGAGTTCTGTTCACACTCTCAAGGCAAAGCCTGGCAGCTTGATAGACTGCGCACTATATATAACGTTTTTCCCGAAAGTTGTGTCCGGGCCTATCGTGCTATGGCGCGATTTTGTAGGAGAATTTCCTAAACGAGTAATCAGCATTGACAACTGTGTCGACGGCGTGAATAGAATAATCATAGGCTTTGCAAAGAAGCTGATTCTTGCCGACATGTTCGGGCTTTATATCAGTGAAATAGAGCGTTCCGGTGCTTACGGCATAGATTGCCCGACCGCTTGGCTCAGCGCTCTGCTCTATATGCTCCAAATATACTACGATTTTGCCGGGTACTCTGATATCGCAATCGGACTGGCGAAAATAACCGGCTTCGATTTTAAGGAGAACTTTAACTTCCCGTATCGTTCCAGGTCAATCAGCGAGTTTTGGCGCAGATGGCACATTTCTCTCGGGACGTGGTTCAAGGAATATGTCTATATTCCGCTTGGCGGCAGCCGCGTAAGTAAGAACAGGACTTTGCTGAACTTGGCTATAGTCTTTGCTCTGACAGGTATATGGCATGGGGCAAACTGGACTTATATATTGTGGGGAAGCATCAACGGCATTATGGTTATTATTGAGCGTGTTGCAGAAAATAAACGCTTCTATCAGAAAACGCCTGATGTGCTGAAATGGCTGTTCTCGATGTTCGTCACGCTGATCTGCTGGGAACTTTTCAGGTTCCACCATATTAAGGATTTCTGGAACTGGGTGCTGATTGCCATTGGACATATTACATATCCGTCCGTCAACTTCACATGGGAGTATTTCTTGGATTGCCGCTTGCTTGTGTTAGTTGTAATCGGCATTGTAGGGGCGACTGTGCTAGGACGCGGATCTGTGCAGGAATTTCTGCGCAAATATGAAAATTCGCAGGCATATTTTATCGTGCGCGAGATAATGCTGCTTGCTCTCTTTGCTGTTTCTATATTGTGCATGGTCAACTCAACATATTCACCGTTCATATACTTCCAATATTAAGAAGGAGCTTATGCTATGCGAGCAGTAAAAAGTTTTGCGATTATAGTTTTTGTATTGATGATCCTGACGCCTGTGACTATGATGAACACAGAGCCGGATTCTATTTCCAAAATCGACAATCGCGCTCTTGCAAAATTCCCATTTGGTGAAGGCGCTCCTAAAGGAGATCTAACAAGGAATATTGAAAGCTACGTACAGGACCGTATTGGATTCCGAGAGAAAATGATATTGGCGTTTACCATGCTGAATGATAAGTTGTTCGGGAAGATGGTGCATCCGACGTATTGTTATGGTAAGGATGGCTATGTATTTTTCAAAATGGGCGCCAATGTACGATATGGAGAGTTCCATGAGACTTTTGCCGATATGGTTAAGAAGATACAGACGTACTGTGAAGAACGAGATATCCCGTTTTTATTCGCATTTGACCCGGCGAAGACCTCTGTATTGACGCAATACCTACCGCGCGGCGCTAATTATGACAGCAGTTGGGTGAAAACGTTCTCTGCTGCGCTTGATAAGCGAGGTGTCAATTATGTAGACAACACAGGCCTGCTGATTCAGAAAACGCAGAATGGCGAGGCTGTGTTCAATCAGAAATTCGACGCTGGACATTGGAATGATTTGGGGGCTTTTTACGGCGTTAATAATATGCTGTCTGCGATGCACGACAAACTCAGCACAGTCCACGTCAACAGGATGGATGAGTTTAATATCACAAAGAGGCTGGAGACATCATTGCCGGTGTCGACGTTCCCCATCCATGAGTATGTCCCGGTGTTTTCTTTTAAAAACCTCTCGGAAGAGAACTATACAAAGCTATACATAGATGAAGTAGAACGTAACCCAAGGTTTAGAGGTTTCAATTATTTTGTGAATAACGAGCGTCTGAGCCAAGGCAGTCCGAAGGTACTTGTCTTTCAGGGAAGCTACATGAACGGCAAGGGAAACAAATATTTGAGAAACAGCTTCGGGGAATATGTTGCTGTGCATAATTATCAGAATGTCATAAATTTCCCCTATTACTTTAATATTTTCAAGCCGGACTATGTGCTTTTTGAAGTGACGGAATATACCTTTAACAACGGCTACTTTGACATGAAGCGCATGAAATCAATGAATCTGAATCCGCCGCCTGCAGATGTATTATCAAATAATGACGAACAGATTGTGCGTCAAACATTAAATACTTCAAATATAAAAGTTGAAGAAGGCAAGATGCTGACAAAAATAACTTGGTCCGGCGGTCCGAAAAGCGGCTTTGTATGGCTTTTGCTTGGCGATGAGGAATTCGATATGATCAGAAATCAAGATAAAACTGATACATATTCTGCAACTGTGCCGACGTCTACTTATCAAAGCGCATTGCAGGAATTAAAAATAGTCACTGAACTGGACAAGCAGATTGTAATATACGAATGACATATTAGCAGCTTATAACACATAGGACTGTCTTCGAATAACGGCGAGATTATAACAGAACTGACCTATATTATAATCTCGCCGCTATTATGCCGATTTGCTCATGCAGCCGCGAGCAGACAAAATTCAGCGCTCTCATATTCGGGATGAGCATCGTAGACTTGAAGCCTATGAAGCGAGATTTATCGCTGCCACTGCTCGGGTAAGCGTAGACGTAGATATCTTTAGGAATATACTTTTCCGCTAAATCCATAGATCTTTCCATGTGGAAATTATTGGTGATTAATATTACGTTTTTTATTCCCAACTGTTTTATTATTTCCGCGCTGTATTCCAGATTTTCTTCAGTCGTCCGAGACTTGCCTTCGAGAATTATCTTGGCTGGACACCCCATTATGTCCAATGCCTGTTTCATAACGTCCGCACCGCTGATGCGGCTGCGTTCGTAAACATCTCCGCCGGATACTATCATAGCCGAATATTCTCTGTGCTCTTTTGCGAGTTTCAGCGCAGCATAAAGTCTTTCCATGGTACTAATAGAAGGCTGGAAAGGCTCCCCATTTTCATTCCAAGATGACCCGCCTCCCAGAACCAACAACACTGCCTCTTCACCTTTGGGCGGCAGCTGTGGTGTGAATTTATAATCCAGAGATTTACTTAAGAAAATGGCGAAGACAGGCGAGCTGAGTATGTAAATCCCTGCCGCCACGAGTAAAAGCAATCCTGCTAATAATTTTTTAGGCGGACGGCGAAGAGCTAAAACAGAAAGTATCAAAAGTATTACGACAAATATTCCCGGAGGCGTTAACAGAGATTGAATGAGGCTTACCACGGCAAAATTGCCCTCCCGTGCTGTCTGTATCTTGCGTCTGCTATCTTAATGTACTGAATGAACCTGTGTCAATATGGAGTAAATTGACATTTTATGGACATTATCATAACGCCGCTATCTCTCGGCATATTCTATAATTTGCGACGTCACGCGCTCCTCGTATACCTTCAGCGTATCTAGGTCGATCGTCATGCCGTCGGTCGCGGCGAGGAGTTTCGTCTCAGGCAGGTCGAGGTTTTCGAGGAAGTGCGCGCCGTCGCCGGAGGTGAGCATTGCGCCGAGGTGCGTCAGTACGGCGAGCTTCGGATGGATTTTTGAGAGCAGCTCGCGTGCTTCGGCGATTGAGATGTGGTCGAGCCGCGGCTTTCTGTCCGGGAAGGTCGCGTTTATCGAGATGAAGGCGCAGGCGGAGTAGCGCGAGCGGAAGTAGGGCATCATACGGCTGTCGCTGATGATTCCCCATTCGTGCAGACCTTCTTTGCGGAAGATGTAGCCGAAGCAGTCTACGCCGTGGTGCAGGTGTATAACGGGCTCGACCACGACGCCGCAGCCGAGCTCTATTTTCCCGCCCTCTTCGGGGATTTTGATTTTCGGTATTCTCTTTTGCGAATACTTGAGTACGACGGGGTCGTTGCCGCGCAGCGCGTCGTCGGGGGCGACGAGCATGCCGCGCGAGTCGAAGCCGCCGTGCGTCATGCCCTCGATGACTACGTTCACGTCGGTGCTGTGGTCGATGTGCTTGTGCGTGAGCATCACTACGTCGGCGGAGGCGATTTCGAGCGCGGGACGCGCCGCGCAGATGTGCGCGAGGCTTCCGGGGCCGGGGTCTATGACGCCCTGCACACCGCCGTAGCGGAACCAGAGGCCGCCTGTGCTTCTGAGTTGCCGTATCATCGAAAAGCGTCCGCCGCTCGTGCCGAGATATTTTATAAAGTTCTCCGGATATTCAAATTTTTTAGCCGTCTCCATCGCGCACCTCACCACCTGTATTTCCCGCCGTCGGTTTTTAACTCTTTTCTTCTCTCTGCGTAGTCCGGGCAGTATTTTGCGACTTGAGCCCAGAATTTCGGCGAGTGGTTCATCTCCGCCATGTGACAGAGCTCGTGTATCATAACATACTCCGCGAGCGGCGGCGGGACGAGCGCAAGACGGATGTTGAACGTGACGCCGCCGGACGACGAGCAGCTTCCCCACAGAGTTTTCGCGTTTTTCAGCGAGACGCGGCGCGGCGCGGCTCCAATCCTTTTGCACCACGCGGGGAACTCGCGCTGTATTATCTCGCGCAGCCGCAGCCTGTACCAGACTTCGAAGTTGTGGCGAATCTCTTCCGCGTCGAGCCCATCGAACGAAAGAAAGGCTCCGTCCTCGAGCTTCAGCGGATATACGCCTTCGCGCCGGACGAAGCGCAGCGGGTATTCTTCTCCGCGGTAGTAGAAGAGCTCGCCCTCTTCGTATCTGTGTTCCCGAGCCTGCGCCGCCGGCCTACGCATGAGCTTTTTTCGCAGCTCCTCGCCGCTTTGCTTTATGGCTGATGCGAGCGCTTCGCGCGAAGCCCGAAACGGCGCGGCGATGAAGAACGAGCCGTTGTCGACGCCGAGCGCGACGTTCTTCCTTCTCGCGTTTCTTCTTATCTCGTATCTGATTCCGTCTACCGTAATATATTCCGGCGTCGCGTCCCGCATGCTTCCCATAATGATAGAATTATAATGCATCGCTGATATTTCTGTCAGCGTGCGATAACAATTTACGGGGACGTGGATATGAAGACGAACGTTAAGAAAAACGCTTCGCGCGGCGCATTTCTGCCTGTGAGCACGGAGGATGTGCGGGCGCGCGGATGGGACGGAATAGAGATACTGATAATAACCGGCGACGCGTACGTCGACCATCCGAGCTTCGGGCACGCGATAATCGCGCGCTGGCTCGAGGCGCACGGCTTCCGCGTCGGCATCGTTTCGCAGCCGGACTGGCGCGGGATGGAGGATTTTGCGAAGCTCGGCCGTCCGTCGCTCTGCGTCATGCTCGCGGCGGGAAACTTGGACTCGATGCTGAACCACTACACGGCGTCGAAAAAGAAGCGCCGCTCTGACGCCTACACGCCGGGCGGAGAGGCGGGGAAGCGCCCAGACCGCGCGACGATAGTCTACTGCAACAGGATACGCGAGCTGTGGGGCGACATTCCGCTGATAATCGGCGGCGTCGAGGCGAGCCTGCGCCGCTTCGCGCATTACGACTTTTGGAGCGATTCAGTGCGCCGTTCGATACTTGCGGACAGCCGCGCCGACCTGCTCGTATTCGGCATGGGGGAGCTGGCGTCGCTCGAGATAGCGGAGCGGCTCGCGGCGGGGGAGCCGGTCTCGGCGCTGCGCGACGTGGCCGGAACCTGCTGGAAGACGCACGACGCCGCGCTCGCGAACGACGCCGTGACGCTGCCGTCGTTCGGCGAAGTCTGCGCGGACAAGAAAAAATTCGCCGAGGCTTTCGCCGCCTACTACGCTGAGCAGGACGCGCTGCGCGGCAAGCGGCTGATACAGGACCAGGGCGCGTGGCGTGTCGTGCAGAACCGCCCTGCGCGTCCGCTGACGCAGGCGGAGATGGACGAGGTCTACGCGCTGCCGTACGCGCGCGCGTGGCATCCGGACTACGACGCGAAGGGCGGCGTCCCAGCCTTCGACGAGGTCCGCTTCAGCATAGTCACGCACCGCGGCTGCTTCGGCGAGTGCGGATTCTGCGCCATCGCCTCGCATCAGGGACGGATTATACAGCGCAGGAGCGACGAGTCTATTCTGCGCGAGGCTGAGCTTTTGACGAAAGAGCCGGGCTTCAAGGGCTACATCAACGACGTCGGCGGCCCGACAGCGAATTTCACCGAGCCGTCATGCCCCGACTCCCTAAAGCGCGGCTCGTGCAAGGGTAAATCCTGCCTCTATCCCGAGCCGTGCCGCAAGCTCCGCGCGGACCATACGGGCTACATAGAATTGCTGCGCAAAATACGCGCCCTGCCGAAAATCAAGAAGGTATTCATCCGCTCCGGAATCCGCTACGACTACATACTCGCGGACAAGAATGACGATTTCCTCGAAGAGCTCTGTCGCTGGCATGTCAGCGGACAGCTCAAGATAGCGCCGGAGCACATAAGCCCGAACGTGCTGAGATACATGCGCAAGCCTGGCCGCGCGGCGACGGAGGAATTCATGCGCCGCTACGCTAAGGTCAACGAGAAGCTCGGCCTCAAACAGTTCCTCGTGCCTTATTTCATCTCGGCTCACCCCGGCTCGACGCTCAAAGAGGCGGTGGAGCTCGCGGAGTTCATACGCGACAGCGGCCTGCGCCCGGAGCAGGTGCAGGACTTCACGCCTACGCCCGGCTCGCTCTCGACCTGCATCTACTACACCGGCCTAGACCCCTTCACGCTCGAGGAAGTCTACGTGCCGAAGGGCGCGGAGGAGCGCAAGATGCAGCGCGCGCTGCTTCAGTACTGGATGCCTGAAAACCGCGAATACGTCATAAAGGCGCTCATGCGCGCCGGCCGCCGCGACCTGATAGGCAGCGGCCCAAAGTGCCTCGTCCGCCGCTGACAGGGCTACAGCATTTACTTTTCTCCAAATAAGCGCTACAACTAAAGCATGAAAATAGAGACATTAAAAGATTTAATTGCGCATATCACGGAACCAAGACGTACCAACTTCGGCAACATCAGACATAAGCTCGAGGATATTATCATCATCGGGCTGTGTACTGTAATTTGCGGCGGGGACGACTTTATCGAAATGGAGGATTTCGGCAGAACAAGGGAAGAATGGCTGAAGCAGTTTCTTGAACTGCCTAACGGCATCCCCGACAGCGACACGTTCCGCCGCGTCTTTGAACGTTTAAACCCTAAGGAATTGTCGCAATGTCTTGCAAACTGGCTTGATGTCGAGCACAGAAAACGTTCCGTCGTCGCAGTCGACGGAAAGACGATATGCGGAAGCGCCAATGCGGAACACAAAGCCTTCCATGTCGTCAGCGCCTTCGTTACGGACAACCAAATCACACTGGGAGAAATAGCCGTACCGGAAAAGACAAACGAAATAACGGCTATACCCGAGCTGCTCGACCTTGTGGATATAAAAGACCAGATAGTTACGATAGACGCGGCAGGCTGTCAGAAGAAAATAGCGGAAAAGATAGTCATGAAGAAAGCCGACTATGTATTGGCGCTTAAAGACAACCAGCCAGAACTGCATAAAAACGTCAGGATGTACTTCGACTCATTCCGAAATGAAATGGAATCCGAAGAAACGCTCGACAAAGGGCACGGACGTATGGAACGCCGAGAATACAGACTTCTGACAGACATCTCGTGGCTGGAGGGGCGTAAGGAATGGAAGGGCTTAAAGGCGGTGGGCGAGGCAAAGAGCACAGTATATGAGAAAGACGCCGTGTGTGAACATACGAGATACTTCATAACGACGCTGACGGACATAAAAGAATTTGGCAATGCGGTAAGAAGCCATTGGGCGATAGAAAACAACCTGCACTGGTCGCTAGACGTAATATTTCGAGAAGACGCGGCGAGAGCCAGAAAAGACAACTCGCCGCTGTGTATGAACGTTCTGAGAAAAACCGCACTGTCCCTGCTCAACAATGCCAGATACGGACGCGTGAGCAAGAAAAGGATAAGGTTTATGGCCGCTATGACGCCAGAGCTTATGCTTAACGTGCTGTTTGGGATTAAGAGGTAAATGCTGGGGCCCTGCCGCCGCTGAGCGCAGCTATGGACAATAAAGGCGATAGGTTATAAAATTCTGCTGTGCGTCATAACGTATGAGCAAGAGCAAAGAAATCAACAGGAGGTAACGTAATGAAAAAATTTGTGGCATTACTGCTGGCGGTAGTCGCCCTCTTCGCGGCCGGCGCGGCTTCGTACGCGGCGGAGGACGTAGTGGGCTACGTTGACGATATGATGGTGCTCCAGCAGTATTCAAAATTCGAACAGGCGCGCAAGCAGCTGAACGACCTCGGCAACAAGAAGTCAAACGCCGCGAAGGCCGCTTTCGATAAAGAGACCGACGAGAAGAAAAAGAACGAAATAGTGCAGAACCTTCAGCTCGAAATGCGCGAGGAAGAGGCGAAGATAATGACGCCGATCCTCAAGGAAGTCAACGAGACTATAGCGAAGGTAGCGAAGAAAAAGGGCGTCACGATCGTAGTCAACAAGGCGCTCGTCTACTACGGCGGCACGGACCTCACGCAGGACGTCATCAACGCGCTGAAGACGAAGTAGTACGGATTTTACAGAGAATCATAAGAGCAAGGCGGCCGCGCACATTGAGGCGCGGCCGCTTTTTCATGCCTGCACCGCAGCCTTTACGCGCGCGTTTTACATTACAGAGACGCTTAAAAAATACAAAATCGCTATTATGATGAATGTTAGATTTTATAAGCAATAAATTTACAAAAAATATATGCTTAATTATTGACATCATGCGCATAGAGTAATATTATCTGCGCATTGAAAAAAGCTATTCGCGAGGTGATGTTGATGGCAAAGGTGGAAGAAATTTTCGGCTCGATGGTTTTCAACGACGCGACGATGAAGCAGCGTCTTCCGAAGGAGACCTACCGCGCGCTGAAAAATTCCGTCAGGGAGGGCACGCCGGTGCCGCGCGACGTCGCGAACGTCGTCGCGAACGCGATGAAGGACTGGGCCGTCGAGAAGGGCGCTACGCACTTCACTCACTGGTTCCAGCCGATGACGGGAATCACCGCCGAGAAGCACGACAGCTTCATCTCGCCGATCGACAACGGCACGGTGATAATGGAGTTCTCCGGCAAGGAGCTTATCAAGGGCGAGCCGGACGCGTCGTCGTTCCCCTCTGGCGGCCTGCGCGCGACCTTCGAGGCGCGCGGCTACACGGCCTGGGACCCGACTTCCTACGCGTTTATAAAAGAAAACACGCTCTGCATCCCGACCGTCTTCTGCTCATACGGCGGCGAAGTGCTCGATAAGAAGACGCCGCTGCTGCGCTCGATGGAGGTCATCAACGCGCAGGCGCTGCGCATTCTGCGCCTCTTCGGCAACAACTCCGCGGCGCATGTCACGACGACCGTCGGCCCGGAGCAAGAATATTTCCTCATAGATAAAGAGCTCTACAAAAAGCGCAAAGACCTGCGCTACACGGGGCGCACGCTCTTCGGAGCTAAGCCGCCGAAGGGACAGGAGCTTGACGACCATTACTTCGGCGCGATAAGGCCCCGCGTCGCGAAGTTCATGGCGGAGCTCGACGAGGAGCTCTGGAAGCTCGGCATAATGGCGAAGACGGAGCACAACGAAGTCGCGCCGTCACAGCACGAGCTCGCGCCGGTATTCAGCGACACGAACATCGGCTGCGACCACAACCAGCTCACGATGGAGATGATGAAGAAGGTCGCCGACCGCAACGGCCTCGTCTGCCTGCTGCACGAAAAGCCCTTCGCCGAGGTCAACGGCTCCGGCAAGCACGTCAATTGGTCGATAGCGACCGACACAGGGACGAACCTCCTAGATCCGGGCAAAACGCCGTCCGAGAACGCGCAGTTCCTGCTCTTCCTCTGCGCCGTCATAAAGGGAGTAGACGAATATCAGGACATGCTGCGCGCGACCGTCGCGACCGCGGCGAACGACCACAGGCTCGGCGGCCACGAAGCGCCGCCCGCCGTCATCTCGATGTTCATCGGCTCGGAGCTGACCGAGATACTCGGCGCGATAGAAGAGGGCCGTCCCTACAACGGGCGCGCCGCGAGCCACATGAGGATAGGCGTCGACATGCTGCCGGTCTTCCGCAAGGACGCGACGGACCGCAACAGGACCTCGCCATTCGCATTCACCGGAAACAAATTTGAATTCCGTATGCTCGGCTCCAGCCAGTCGATAGCTGGTCCCTGCATCGTGCTCAACACCGTCGTCGCGGAGGAGCTGGAGCAGTTCGCGGACGCGCTCGAGGGCGCGCAGGACTTCAACGCCGCGCTCAACGAGCTGATCCGCAAGACGATACGCGAGCACAAGCGCATACTCTTCGACGGCAACGGCTACGACGAATCGTGGATTGCGGAGGCGGAGCGGCGCGGGCTGTCGAACTACCGCACGACGCCCGAGGCGATGCCGCACTACGTCGACGAGAAAAATATAGCGCTCTTCTCGAAGCACAAGGTTTTCACCGAGGTTGAAATGCGCTCGCGCTGCGAGGTGCACCTCGAAAATTACTGCAAGGTCATACGCATTGAGGCGCTGACGATGGCGGAGATGGTGCGCAAGGACATCATCCCGGCCTCGTACACCTACCTGAAGCGGCTCAGCGAAACGGCTGTCGCGATAAAGGAAGCCTGCCCTGACGTCGACTGCGCGATGGAGATAAATATGCTCAAGCACCTGCGCGGCTACACCGACTCGCTCTATATGAATTTGGGAAAGCTCGAAGAAGCCCTCGGCCGCGTGCCGGAAGCTGGAGAGCTTGAGAAAGCCGTCTACTACAAAGACAGCGTCATTCCGATAATGGACGCGCTGCGCGCGGCGGCCGACGAAATTGAGAAGTTTGTCGGGGAAAAATACTGGCCGTACCCGACTTACGGAGAGCTGTTATACAGCGTCTAAAAACCCCTTACTACTGTACCGCGCGCGGGACGCTTCCCCCAACAGAGCGTCCCGCGCGTACTTTTTTCGGCTTTATGCGGCGGCGAATCTAATTCTCTTCCGCGCCCTCGTCCTCGAACGGAATCTTGTGTTCTTCGGCGCATTCGTAGCAGATTACGACGGTTTCGCCGTTTTCGTCGGTCGCCTCGTGGAAGAGGTCGCAGCATTCGCGCAGCGGCTTCTGGCATATCGCGCATCTAAGCATTTATCTTTTCGCCTCCTGTTTTTTCTGAACGGAAAATCCGAATTTGCCAAGCTCGCGGCCCAGCGCGCGGTAGCGCCCGTAGACGTATGCGGCGAGGCCCGCGCGCTCCAGGTGGAGCACGCCCTTCGCGTCGAGCAGAGCTTCGTCGACGTCTACGGCGAGCACCTTCGCGAGGAACATGTCGTGGCTTCCGAGCGCCAGCCGCTGTTCCACGCGGCATTCAATATTTACCGGGCTTTCGGCGATGAGCGGAGCGGAGACCGCCGAGGCCGGAGCGGGCGTTAGGCGGCAGAAACGGAATTTCTGCAGGTCGCGGCCCGACCTGACGCCGCATAGGTCGGCGGCGCGCACGAGCCGCTCCGTCGTCAGGTTTATGACGAACTCGCCGCTCTCTTTTATCATAGCGTAGGAGTGGCGCTCTGGGCGCACGGAGACGTATGTCATCGGCGGCTCGCTGTTCACAGTCCCGGTCCACGCCACTGTGATGATGTTAGATTTCTCCATCGTGCCGCACGACACCATGACGGGCGGCAGCGGGTAGAGCATCGTGCCGGGTTTCCACGTGAGCTTTGGCAGTGTTATCTCTCCTTTGTCTTTACGTCGCCGGAAAATTTTTATTTTCCGCTTTGGATATTATAGTACCGTATCGCCTTTCGCGCTAAAATTATTCTGCGCGCCCTACGGCGGCGCGCGGCGGAAATTTACTGAAGGGACGTAATATCATGGCTTGTTCGGAGCTTTTCCCGGGATTTTATAAAATCAATCTGCCGATACCGCGAGGCGGCTTTGAGTCGTTCCTCGACGGCTGGTTCATAAAGGACGAGGCGCGCGCGCAGAACATCCTCGTCGAGACGGGGCCGGCGAGCGCCGTGCCGGAGCTGTTCGCGCGGCTCGAAGAGCTCGGAAATCCCAGGATCGACTATCTCATCTACACGCACATACATCTCGACCACGCGGGCGGCGCGGGGCATTTCATCCGGCGTTACCCGGATACGAAGCTGCTCGCGCCCGCGAAGGGCCGTCCGCATCTCGTAGACCCGTCGAAGCTCATCGCGGGAAGCCGCACCTCGCTCGGCAGCCTCTGCGACGTTTACGGCGAGCCGCTGCCCGTTCCTGCGGAGAATATGCTCGGCGACGGCGGCGAAATTCCGGGCCTCACCGTCAGCGACACGCCGGGCCACGCGCCGCACCACAGCTCATATATCTACGAGTTCGGCGGGCGCAGGATACTCTTCGCGGGCGAGGCGGCGGGCTGCTGGTTCCGCCTCGACGACGGCAGCTATTTCACGCGCCCGGCGACGCCGCACAAGTTCTACTACGACACGGCGATGGCTTCGCTTGAAAAGCTGCTTGCGCTGAAGGATGTCGATATAGTATGCTTCCCGCACTCCGGCTGGCTGACGGATTATCTCGCGGCTTTCGAACGCGCGAAAAAACAGATGGAGCTGTGGCTTGAGATTTTGTCGCAGCTTCCGCCGGAGGCCGGACGTGAGGAGGCCGTCGCGGAGCTTTTGCGCCGCGACCCTGTGATGGAAAAGCTGGAAAAACTGCCCGAAAACGTCAAAAACAGAGAACTGTTCTTCATCGGACAGTCGGCGAACGGCTATCTAGGCTGGATAAGAAGGGCCGCGACGGCGCGGTAAACTGCGAAGGGACTGGTGCATTTGGGAAAAGATAAAAATTTCGGCGGCCTCGAGAGCCGCGACCAGTGGGGGAGCCGCTGGGGATTCATAATCGCATGCGTCGGCTCGGCGGTCGGAATGGCGAACGTCTGGGCCTTCCCGTACCGCGCCGCGAGATACGGCGGCTCGTCGTACCTAATACCCTATATAATCTGCGTCGTCGTGCTCGGCTGCACGGGCGTCGTCTCCGAGATAGCCTTCGGGCGCTGGGGGCGCAGCGGCCCTTACGCTACATTCCGCAAGGCGCTCACGGAGCGCGGCAAGCCTTTGAAAAACATCGGCCTTATCCCCGTCGTCGGTTCCTTCGCGATGGCGACCGGCTACGCGATAATCATGGGCTGGGTGCTGCGCTACCTCTGGGGCTCGCTTTCGGGCGCGATGTTCGCGGCGGAGGACGTCGGTGCGTACTTCGGCGCAATATGCGGAGATTTCGGCAGCTTCGGATGGCACATGCTCGCGCTCGCGACTGGCTTTGCGATGGCGACGGCGGGAATATCGAAGAGCATCGAACGCGTCTGCAAGGTCATGATGCCGCTCTTCTACGTCATGTTCATATATATGGCGGTGCGTGTCGCGATGATGCCGGGCGCGTCCGAGGGTTACAAATACCTTTTCATACTTCCCGACGCGAAGCACCTGCTGAACCCCGAGACGTGGATTTTCGCGCTCGGACAGGCCTTCTTCTCGCTCTCGCTCGCTGGCAACGGGACGATAGTCTACGGCTCGTACCTTGATAAAAAGGAAAACGTGCTCTTCTGCTCGATGAACATAGCGGTCTTCGACACGCTCGCGGCCATGCTCGCGGCGATAGTCGTCATACCGGCGGTATTCGCGTTCGGACTCGACCCGGCCTCCGGGCCGCCGCTCATGTTCATAACGCTGCCGATGATTTTCCGCGAGATGACGGGCGGCATGATGTTCGCGATAATTTTCTTCGCGGCGATACTTTTCGCCGCCGCGACCTCGCTCGTGAACCTGCTGGAGACGCCTATAGAGATGATACAGGAGCGCTTCGGCTTCTCGCGCCCGGTATCTGTCGGCCTAGTCATAACGGCGGCGGCGCTCTGCGGCGTTTTCCTTGAAAACGGGAACGTCATCGGCGAATGGATGGACGTCGTCTCGATTTACGTCTGTCCTGTCGGCGCGTTCATCGCGGCCTTCATCTTCTACTGGATTATGGGGCCGCGCTTCGCGCGTGAACAGATCGGACTCGGCAGGGGCGGCCTCGTGCCGGCGTGGATTCTGCCGCTCGGCAAATACCTGTACTGCGGCATAGCCCTGCTTGTGCTCGCGCTCGGCATAATGCTCGGCGGCATAGGCTAGGAAACGGGAGGAATTTTACACCATGAACGAACAATCGCTCGCAGCGATAAAGGCGATGCAGCTCGGCGAAATAACTGAGCATGTGATATACGGCTATATGGCGCGCCGCGTGCCCGGCGAGAACGGCAGGACGCTCGCGCGCATCGCCGCGGAGGAGAAGAAGCACGCCGAAATATGGAGCGGCTTCACGGGCGAGATGCCGAAGCCGAACCGGCTAAAAATCGCGCTCTACAGGATATGCGGCGTCATATTCGGCCTCACCTTCGTCATAAACATGATGGAGACGGGCGAGCAGAAGGCTCAGGCCGAGTACGCGAAAATCGCCGAGGCCGCGCCCGTGGCGCTCGAGATATTCAAGCAGGAGGAGGAGCACGAGCAGGCGCTCATCGCCATGATCGACGACGAGCGGCTCCAGTACATCAGCTCTATGGTGCTCGGCATCAACGACGCGCTTGTGGAGCTGACGGGCGCGCTCGCGGGCTTCACCTTCGCGCTCGGCGACTCCGCCGTCATCTGCATGGCGGGCTTCATAACGGGAAGCGCCGCGACGCTCTCGATGGCGGCTTCGGAGTATCTGTCGAAGAAGAACGACCCGTCGGAAAAACAGCCGCTGAAAGCCGCCGTCTACACCGGCCTCGCCTATATGTTCGCGGTCTGTATGCTGCTCGCGCCCTTCGCGCTGATTTCCTCTCCGCTGCTCGCACTCGGCGGCTGCCTGCTCTCCGCGGCCTTCGTCATATTCCTCTTCACCTTCTACGTCTCCGTGGTGCGCAAGGAGCCCTTCGCACCAGCCTTCCGCGAGATGATATTCATCAGCTTCGGCGTCGCCGCCGTCTCCTTCATGATAGGCTGGGGCGCGCAGCGTCTGCTCGGCATTTCGATGTAAGCGGGAACAATCAAAAGGCAAGAAAAAATCCCCCGCGCGAAGCGGGGGATTTTTCGTATGTTCTGCCGTTCGTTGATTACTTCGCGGCTTTCTTCTCGGTGATGTACTTGTCGATCGCGACTGCGGCTTCTTTGCCCGCGCCCATCGCGAGGATGACCGTGGCGGCGCCTGTTACGATGTCTCCGCCCGCGAATACGCCGGGGACGGAGGTCGCGCCGGTCACGGGGTCGGCCTCGATGTAGCCGCGCTTGTTGAGCTTCATCTCGGGGAAGGTGGAGAGGAGGACCTTGTTAGCGCCCTGGCCTATAGCCTCGATGGCGCAGTCGGCCTCGATGAAGAACTCGCTGCCCTCGACGGGGACAGGGCGGCGGCGTCCGGAAGCGTCGGGCTCGCCGAGCTCCATCTTGATGCACTTGACGCCCTTGAGCGAACCGTTGCCGTCGTCGACGTACTCGGTCGGGTTCGTCAGCCAGTTGAAGATGATGCCCTCTTCGACGGCGTGGTGGTACTCTTCGATACGCGCGGGGAGCTCCGCGAGCGAGCGGCGGTAGACGACCGTCACTTCCTCGGCGCCGAGGCGCTTCGCGGAACGGGCGGCGTCCATAGCGACATTGCCGCCGCCGATGACGACGACCTTGTGGGCCTTCTTAGCCGGCGTGTCGAACTTCGGGAACTCGTAGCCGTGCATGAGGTTGATGCGCGTGAGGTACTCGGAGGCGGAGTAGACGCCGTTGAGCGTCGTTCCGGGGACGCCCTGGAAGTGCGGCGCGCCGGCTCCGACCGCGATGTAGCAGGCGTCGTATTCCTTCATTATCTCCTGCATCGTGATCGTCTTTCCAACGACGACGTTGGTCTCGATGTCGACGCCGAGCTTCTGCATGGCTTCGATTTCCATCTTGACTATTTTCTTCGGGAGACGGAACTCGGGGATACCGTAGATAAGGACTCCGCCCGCGGCGTGGAGGGCTTCGAATATCTTGACTTCGTAGCCCATCTTCGCGAGGTCGCCAGCAACGGTGAGGCTCGACGGGCCGGAGCCGACGACGGCTACCTTGCCCTTCTTCTCGCCCTCGTAGGGCTTCGCTTCCATGTTCTCCTGCGCGTACTTCCAGTCGGCGACGAGACGCTCGAGCTTGCCTATCGCGACGGGCTCGAAGTCCTTCATCTTACCGACGGTGCACTTGCCCTCGCACTGCGACTCCTGCGGGCAGACGCGGCCGCAGACGGCGGGGAGGTTCGTGTACTGATCCATGACTGCGGCGGCGCCGGCCATGTCGCCCTCTTTGATGCACTTGATGAAGGCGGGGATGTCTATTTTAACGGGGCATCCGGCGACGCAGGGCTTCGTCTTGCACTGGAGGCAGCGGCCAGCTTCGGTCATGCCTTCTTCGAGCGTGTAGCCGAGGCAGACTTCGCCGAAATTGCTCTTGCGGACTTCGGGGTCCTGTTCCTTGATGGGGGTCTTCCACTTCGAGAATGTTACAGCCATGTCTCTTCACCTACTTCTTCAATGTACTTGTCCATCGAAATCTTCTCTTCGTCCTTGTACTGGCGCATACGGCTCATGAACTCGTCCCAGTTGACCTTGTGTCCGTCGAACTCGGGGCCGTCGACGCAGGCGAAGAATATTTTGCCGTCGACGGTGACACGGCAGCAGCCGCACATTCCCGTGCCGTCGACCATGAGCGGGTTGAGCGAGACCCAAATCGGCAGGCCGAGCTCCTTCGCGGCCTTCGTGCCGAACTTCATCATGATGGAGGGGCCGATGCACCAGCAGCGGTCGACCTTCTCGCCGCGCTCGACGACCATCTTCATCGCGTCGGTGACGACGCCCTTCATGCCCTCGGAGCCGTCGTCGGTGGTGACGATGAGCTCGTCGGAATACTTCGCGCACTCGTCCTTCATGACGACGAGGCTCGAGGTGCGTCCGCCGAGAATCGTGATGACCTTGTTGCCCTGCTGCTTGAGGGCCTTGATGATCGGGTAGAGCGCCGCTATGCCGACGCCGCCGCCGACCATGAGCACCGTGCCGTACTTCTCGACCTCGCTGGGCGTGCCGAGCGGGCCGGAGATGTCGAGAATGGCTTCGCCGGGCTCGAGGCGCGACAGAGCCGCGGTCGTCTTGCCGACGACCTGGAAGACGAGGCGGATCTGGCCCTTTTCTTCGTCGTGGTCGGCGATGGTGAGCGGGATTCTCTCGCCCATGTCGTTCACGCGCAGGACGACGAACTGTCCCGCCTTCGCGTGGCCGGCGATGCGCGGAGCTTCGACCCACATATCGAACTCTTTAGGCGCAATCTTCTGTTTTGACACTATTTTGAACATGACGTACCTCCTTAAGAGTGTAAGAGCAAAATACTCACGATTATCCCCATTTTCACAAACTGCATATAAATGTAGCGCAATTCTGCGTTTTTGGCAATGTTCAAAGGCATAAATACGCGCGCCGGCAATAAAAATTTCCGCAAATTTTTCGTGCGGACAGAGATTTTTAAATTCCGCGCGGCGGCCTGCGCCGCGTCGTGTATAATGGTAAACGATAAAAATTTCAGTTTCCGCGAACGGAGTGATACTCATGGAAGTCAAAGTATATTCGACGCCCTCATGCCCGTGGTGCGTGCGCGTAAAGGAATACCTCACTGGCCTCGGCGTGGCCTACACCAACGTAGATATAACGACCGACAGGGCGCTGGCGATGGAGCTCGTCAAAAAAACGAAGCAGATAGGCGTCCCCGTCACCTTCATCGGCGACAAATTCGTCGTCGGCTTCAACGAGCCGGAGCTCGAAGCTCTGCTCAAGGCGAACGGCCTAATAGCCTGACGGCCCTGCGCGAAAAGCGCGTGAAGAAATCAGAATAGTGTATAATATTGGCGGCGCGGCGCTTGACGCGCCGCCGTCTGTTTGCTTTATGAAAAAATATATAAAACGGAAAGAGGCCGGTGATTACAGATGAATAAAGTTTCATTCTCCTTCGGCGCGGCGTTCGGCAAGAGCGCCCTTGATTCGTGCGCTCTGCGCGCCAAGTACGAAAAGGCGGCGCTCGAAGCCCAGCGCTGGATCAACGAGACGTCCTTCGACACGGAGGGCCACGGATGGATGGCTCTGCCGGATTGTTCCACCGCACAAGTGACCGAGACCGCAGAGTGGCTGCGCGGCTACGACAGCGTGATACAGGTCGGCATAGGAGGCTCCGCGCTCGGCAACCTCATGCTCAATCAGGCGCTGCTCGACGGATTCTACAACGAGACCGAAGCGAAGCCGAAGTTCTACCTCGCCGACAATCCAGACCCGGACAAGACGCTCTCGATATGGGAGCGCGTGAAGGGCGGCAGAGTGGCCCTCGTCGGCGTCAGCAAGTCCGGCTCGACGGCCGAGACGATGACGCAGTTCCTCTGGTACCGCGACGAAATGCTCAAGAAGGGCCAGAGCGACAAGGACATCCTCGTAATCACCGACCCCGAGAAGGGAATCTTCCGCGCCTTTGCGAAGGACTCCGACTGCCGTGTGATGGAGCTCCCCGCATCTGTCGGCGGACGCTACTCCGTGCTCTGCCCGGCGGGGCTCGTCACCGCCGCGGCGCTCGGCATAGACGCCGCCGCGCTGCTCCGCGGAGCCGCCGCCATGCGCGAGCTCGTCGCTAAAGAGACGGACTTCGCCAAAAACCCAGCGATGCGCCTCGCCGCGCTGCACATGACCCACGCTGACGAACACCGCCCCATGTCCGTCCTCATGCCCTATTCCAGCAAAATGGCCTACTTTGCGGAATGGTATGCGCAGCTCTGGGCCGAAAGCCTCGGCAAGCAGGGACTCGGCACGACGCCCGTCCGCGCGCTTGGCTCAATCGACCAGCACTCGCAGGTGCAGCTCTACACCGAAGGCCCCGACGATAAATTCTTCACCCTCATCAGCCTCAAAGACCACGGCCCCGAAGCCGTCGTCCCGAACATCGACCACGAAGCGCTCAAGCCGCTCGAATACCTCAACGGCCAGGGCATAGGCGCGATGCTCAACCTCGAAGCGAAAAGCACCGCCGCCGCCATCGTCAAATCCGGCCATCCGCTCATGTGGATAGAGCTCGAAAAGCTCGACGAAGAGACCGTCGGCGCGCTCGTATTCTTCTACGAATACCTCACCGCGCTCACAGGCCGCATGATGGGCATCAACCCCTTCGACCAGCCCGGCGTCGAACAGGGCAAAAAATACACCTACGGCCTCATGGGCCGCGCCGGCTACGAAAAAGACGCCGAAGAAGTAGGCGAGTGGTTCGGAAAGATAGCCGCGGACAAAGTCGAAGCGTTCTAGTTTTTTCGCAAAGACATATACGCATATATAAAAACATCCGCGCGGTCGCTATAGGCTGCGCGGATGTTTTGTGTCTTTGAGTGTAAAAAATCAGTCCGAAATCTTCAGCCTGATAAAATCGCCGGTCAGGTTCCAGCTCTTTTCGATGATGTTGTCGGTCTGGCCCGGCTGCATCCACGGGAGCATATTCGCGATGCCGAAGGCGTCGACTATCGTGATGAATCTCTCTCCGCTGTCGTTTATATAAAGATATACGCCCTCGGGCTGCTGTTTCGCCATCGTGCCGCCTCCAACTTTCAGCTTGTACGGTTAGATTATACTACAGGCGCTTTCGGTTTTGCCAAGGCCGCCGTTTTGCCTGACCGCCGCGGCTTTCCCGTTTTGAGCAAATGATATAATATAGCAAAACGGTAAAACGACAGCCTTAAAAATTTGCGTGCAGCCGAAGGGACGGCGGTGAGATGAGGATCAGCTCGGTGATTTGGTTGGTGTTCGTTATACTGATAATAGCGCCGGGGTGCGTCGTGCATTTCGTCTCTTCAAGGAGGCGGCGTTAGGATGCCCCCTCTTGCCTATTACCTCGCCGCGTTCGCAGTCTATACGATTTCAATAATCCTGCTCACGGGGCAGTCGTTCCCGCAGCGAGAGAGCCTGCGTTCGTTTTATATCGGACGGCGCGGCGTGCCGCTTTGGCCTACGGTCGGGACTTTCTGCGCGACGTGGATAAGCCCGCTTTCGCTTGTAGGCTTCAGCATGTGGTACTACAGAGAGGGCTATATAGCTTTCTGGGCTTCGGTGAACGGCTGGATGCTCGGCTTTCTGCTGTTCCCGTTCATCGTCAGGCGGCTTCGCCGCGCGAGGGTCGTCTCGCTGCCGGAGTGGCTTGAGAAAACTTACGGCGACGCGCGCGTGCGGAAGCTCGCCGCCGCGGCTATGGTTCTGCTGTACACTATATATCTCGTCATACAGTTCCGCGCCTTTGGCATTATTGTGTCGTATATGCTTGAAATCCCGAGAGGCTTCGCTTCGACGTCGCTGATTTACCTTTTCGTGCTTTACACTACGTTCGGCGGCTATCCGTCGGTTGTGCGCAGCGACACGCTGAATCTGCTGCTTATCGTGGCCGGGGTCAGCGCCGCTGCGTGGTTTGCGCTACCCGACGGTTTCAGCCTCTCCGCTGCGGCCGACGTGCTGAAGTCGGAGGGCGGACGCTTCGCCGCCGAGGGTCTTTCTCTTTCAGACGCGCTCTCCGGCACTGTGATTATGCTCGCGTGGGGGCTGGGCGTCGCCGGAAATCCTCAGTATGCCATACGGATAATCGCCTGCCGCAGCAAGAAGGAAGCCTTCCGCCTGATTTCCGTGTCGCCCTACATAATCGGCTGGGTCTATCTTTGCGTTACGTTTTTCGTTATGGCGTGCAGGACGGCGCATCCGTTTATAGGGAATATTGAAGAGACGCTCGGCTTTGCGACGCTGGGGCAGTTTCTTCCGCCGTTTGCCGCGATGCTGCTGCTTATTTGCGTCATAGCTTCTGCGGTGAGCACGGCCAATTCGCAGCTTCTTCTAGCCGCATGCTCGCTTTGCTACGATTTGCTGCCGATGAAGCGCGAGGGCGAAGGCGGCCCGTTCGGCGGCGAGCGCTTTCTTCTGGCAAACCGCATAGCGATTACGGTCATCGCATCCGTAGCGCTTTTGCTCGGCAACGCCGGGCTTCCCGGATATATCAGGCTCGGGACGATAAGCTGGACGCTCGTCGCTATTCTGTATTTCTATCCGCTTTTTACTCCGAAGCTTGTGGCGCGCGACATTTTGTTTTATGTGCTGCTGTTCGCTCTCTCGGCTCAGCTAATCCTCGTCATGATCTTCGGCGTCGAGCCGGAATACGCGATGCTTTACGTAATGCTCGCCGAAGGGCTTGTCTTTGCGGTAAGGCGCGCAGCCGGAGGCCGTCATGCGTAGGGCGGTAAGCCTCGAAAGCTTTATGAAATGGATGTTTCTGCTCGTCGCGCTTTCGACGGCGGCTCTCATCCTTGGGACGCGGCTGCACCAGAGCTATACGCGGAAGCTCGACGAGGCGGCGTTCATGGCCGAAAGGGCGGAGCGTTTGCTCAGCATTTACCGGTTCGAATATTCGTCCGTCGCGGAGGCGGAGGAGGAGCTCGGCCCGTACTGGCGTCCCTGCATGGAGGGCGAGCCGGCGGAGATGCAGCTTGCAATCGGAGGCGGCGTCTGCGGCTTCGTCATAGATTATGAAGCGATTTATGCCGATATGGTGGAGGAGGAACGCTATCTCATCCTGGTCGGGATACTCGGCCTCATCGTCGCGGTCGAGCTAGCGGTTTTTTTATCCTACATTCTGACGCGGCCGCTGCGGCGGCTAACGTGGATGTGCCGGGAGATAGCGGCGGGGAAGTCCGTCCGCGTGCCGCAGTCGCTTTTTTCGCCTTCGGAATTTTCGGAGCTTATCGGCAGCTTCAACGACATGTCTGCGCAGCTCGCGCGCTGGCGCGAGGTGCAGCGCCAGCTCAGCAGGATGGACAGGCTCGCGGCCCTCGGAGAGATGATGTCGGGGCTGTCGCACGAGATACGCAATCCGCTCGCGAGCATGAGGATACAGACCGACCTGCTGCGCGACGAGATTGAAAGAATCGGAGCGGGAGATTTCCGCGGCGAGGATATACGCGACGCGGAGGAGCAGATAAGAGTGCTCGGCGAGGAGATGGACAGGCTGAACAACATCGTCGTGCAGCTTCTTTCGTTTGTCAGGCCGCGCCCCGCGGTCGTAAGCCCGACGAGGCTCGACGACATCCTCCCGTGGGCGAGTTCGATGATCGGCCCGCAGGCGCAGAAACACGGTGTCCGCCTCGTCCTCAAATGCGGCGCGCCCGACGTGAAAGTGATGGCGGACGGCGAAGCGCTGCGCCAAGTCGTAATGAATCTTGCGATCAACGCTATTCAGGCGTCGGGACGCGGCGGCGCGCTTTCCATATCCGTCGGGCTTTCGCAGAGCGCTGACGGAAGGGAGGAGCGCGGCGTGATAACGGTATCGGACACGGGCGGCGGCGTGCCGCCAGGCATCGAGCACAGAATATTCGACCCTTTCTTCACTACGAAGAAGGAGGGGACGGGGCTCGGCCTCAGCATTGTTCAGAGGATAACGGAAAGCCTGGGCGGCGAGCTGTCGCTTGAGAACGAAGCAGGCGGCGCGACTTTCAGAGTATATTTGAAGCTTGCGGAACGGAGGATTGAAGGATGAGCGTTTGGATAGTGGACGACGAAACGAACCTGGCGAACGGATTGAAACGCGCTTTCGAGCGTAAGGGCCACAGCGTCGAATGCCTCGGAAGCGTCGCGGAGCTTTACGACGCGCTGAACAGCTCGATACCGTCGCTGATATTTTTGGATCAGTGCCTGCCCGACGGCGACGGCATAGACGCGCTGCCCGTGATACTGAAAGCGGCGCCGCGCTGCAAGGTCATTATGATGACGGCCTTCGGAGACTCGAACCTTATCGTAAGGGCCATCCGGCAGGGGGCCTATAACTACCTCGACAAGCCGTTCCCGCTCGACGCGGCTATGAACATGGCGGAGCACGCCTTCGAGTCGATTCGCTTCCGGAACCGCGTAGCGCCCGCCTACTGCGACAGCAATCTGCTCGGTTCGTCGCCCGCGATGATGAAGATTACGGAAGCGCTGCTAAAGGTCGCCCCATATCAGGACACGACGGTGCTTCTGACCGGAGAGAGCGGCACGGGCAAGGAGGTCGCGGCGCGGATGCTTCACAGCGCGTCGAAGTGCAAGGGAGAGTTCGTCGCCGTCAACTGCTCCGCGATACCTGAGGCGCTGCTCGAAGCGGAGCTCTTCGGCTATATGAAGGGCGCGTACACCGGCGCGGATTCCGACAAGGCGGGGCTTATCGAGGCGGCGGGAGGCGGGACGCTCTTCCTCGACGAAATAGGAGACCTGCCGCTTTCGCTTCAGGCGAAGCTCTTCCGTTTCATCGACCAGCGGACGGTGCGCCCGATAGGCGGGACGAAAGAAAAAAAGGTAAACCTCAAGCTGGTATGCGCGACATGCCTCGACCTTGAGCAGAAGGTGCGCGACGGCAGCTTCCGCAAGGACCTCTATTTCCGCATCTCGGTCTTTCCGATCAAGCTTCCGCCGCTGCGCGACAGGGGCGGCGACGTCGTCGAGCTTGCGGCGTATTTCCTTGAAAACATCTCGCAGCGCATGAACAAAAGCGCGCCGGAGCTCTCGGAAGAGGTGCGCGAGGTGTTCACGAGCTACCCGTGGCCCGGAAATGTGCGCGAGCTGCGGAACGTCGTTGAGCGGATTCTGATTCTGCGCAGCCCCGACGATCCCTACGTGCGGCTCGCCGACCTGCCCGCGGAGATGCTCGAATGCGGAGCGCAGCCGCGCGCCGGCGGCTCTGAAGCGCGCGGAGCGGGCGCGGCGCTCGGGGAGACTCTCGACTTGGCAGAGCGGCGGCTTATCGCGGAGGCGATCGCCAGATGCGGCGGGAACAAGACGCAGGCAGCCGCTGAGCTTGGAATTTCGCGTTTCTCTCTGATAAGAAGGATGCAGAGGCACGGCCTTGAATGAGCTGAAGCTTCTCCGTTCCATTTATAACGCGCCGAGGCCGTCTGTATCTCCGCGGCTTTTCCACGGCGCGAATCTTCTGCTGACGCCTCTGCCGGAGCTCACGGCTGCATGCCGCGAGCTTGCGGAGGGCAACATGTTTATATCGTTCGCTCCGCCGCGAAATTTTTCCGCGCGCATTGAGAGCGAGGCTGATTTCTACGAAAATCTGCCGGAGCGCCCGTCGCTCGACTCGGCGCTTTATCCGCAGATATGCTCGTGCCCGGGCTACGCGGAGGTGAGCGCCAGAGCCCCCGCCGCCTTTTGGAGCTCGATGCTCGGCGCGGACGGATTTCTTAATTGCACGTTCGAGCAGGCGGCGGAGCATTCCGGCCTTACCTTGGCCGAAACGCGGAGTTTTATCGAGAATCTGCAAAATTACGTGGAGCCGGCGGGGCTTTTCGCGCAGGGGCTCGCGGAGTCGCTTAGCATACAGCTGCGCCGCGCGAGGCTTGAGGGGAGCGCGGCGTGGACGCTGCTGACGGATGGACGCGGCGCGCTGCTTGCGGGAAAGACGGTCGAATGGGGCGCTGCGCGCGGCCTAGACGAAGAACAGGTCGCCGCGGCGATGCGCACGCTGCGCGGCCTCGACCCAGCGCCCGGCAGAAATTTCGCGCGGACGCATTACATCGTCGCCGACGTGGAATTCGTAATCGACGACGGAAAGGTTTCGCCGCGCCTTCTGACGGACAACATGCCCGTAGTCGAAAGCCATTTCGGAGAATTCGGCCTCGCCTCCGGCGAAGCGCCGTCCGAGCCGTGGATGCGCGGCGAGTGGAGCGCGGCGCGGCGCGCGCTGAAGCTTCTCGGCCTTCGCTGCCGCACCGTCATGAGGTGCGCGCTCTACATCGTCGCCGCGCAGAGCGAAAAAATCATCGACATGAGCCTCCCTCCCAGACCCATGACCTACGCCGGAGCCGCCTCGGCGCTCTCTCTTCACGCATCGACGCTGCACAGATGCGCGCGCGGCACATACTGCGAAATAAAGGGCCGCTGCTATCCGATGAGCGTATTCTTTTCGCGTCCCGCCGCCTCGAACGGAGGTTTGAGCGTGGCGGAGCTGCGCGCCCGCGTTGCGGAACTCCGCGCCCAGGGCATGACGAACGGCGCGATAGGGCGGATGCTCGGCGTGCCGGAGCGCACCGTCGCCTACCACAGCGCGAAGCTGAGAGCGCCGCGCGTCCGCTGATTTCGTTCTTCCCTTAATTTCCTTTATTTATCGATTACATATAAATCTGCCGGCTTTGACCTCCCGCCGCGTTTTTCTGCCGTGCGGCTTCGCACTTCGTGCGGCGCGTGCGATTCCGCACGCCGCATAAACCGCACGCCTTTTTCGCCTTTTTGAGCAAAAGCAGCCGGACAGCCGCTTTTTCGCGTTTTTTGATTTTCTCGTTCGACGTATTTCTTCGGCAACTTTTTTGCATATATAAAGATGAGGATTTAATTCCATCATCCATAGGAGGTAAGAAAAATGAGCGAGAAGAAAGAATCTGCTGCCAGCGTACTTATCGGAGCGGCCTTCCTTATGGCGACCTCCGCCATCGGGCCGGGATTTTTGACACAGACGACCGTTTTCACAGACCAGCTGAAGGCGGCCTTCGCCTTCGCAATCGTTGTTTCCATCATCATCGACATCATCGTCCAGCTTAACATCTGGCGCATCCTCGGCGTCTCCGGGAAGCGCGCGCAGGACGTAGCCAACGAAGTCTTCCCGGGCCTCGGCTATTTTATTGCGATACTCGTCGCCATAGGCGGCCTCATTTTCAACATCGGAAACGTCGGCGGCGCGGCGATGGGCCTTAACGTCATATGCGGACTTCCGCTCGCTCCGGCCGCAATCATAAGCGCGCTCTGCGCCATCGTGCTGTTCATCAGCAAAGAGGCGGGCAAGGCGATGGACATGTTCACGAAGGTTCTCGGCATCATCATGCTTGCGATGGTCGGCTTCATGGTCGTCAAGACGCAGCCGCCCGTCGGCCTCGCGCTTAAAGAGACGATTATTCCGTCGCAGATAGACTGGCTCACGATACTGACGCTCGTCGGCGGAACGGTCGGCGGCTACATCACCTTCTCCGGCGCGCACAGAATCATCGACGCGAACATCACCGGCGTCGACAACCTCGGCAAAATTTCGCACGGCTCCATTTCCGCCGTCTGCATCACGGGCGTCATGCGCTATCTGCTCTTCCTCGCCGTCCTCGGCGTCGTGGTCGGCGGCGCGGTCCTCGACCCCAGCAACCCACCGGCGTCGGCCTTCCGCATCGGAGCCGGAGAGCTCGGCTACAGAATATTCGGCGTAATCCTCTGGTGCGCCGCCGTCACCTCCGTCGTCGGAGCTTCGTACACCTCAATATCCTTCCTGCGCACGCTCTTCGCGCGCGTCGAAGCGAAGCACCGCTACTGGATAATAGGCTTCATCTGCATCTCGACGGCGATCTTCACGACGATGGGAAATCCCGTCACGCTGCTCATCTTCGCGGGCTCCGTCAACGGATTGATACTCCCGATATCGCTCGGCGCGATTCTGCTCGCCGCGCATAGGAAGAGCATCATCGGCGAAGGCTACAAGCACCCGATGGTCCTCACGATTCTTGGATGGATCATGGTCGCATTCACGGCCTGGATGGGCGCGAAGTCTTTCACCGGAATAATGAAGCTGTTCGGCTAGCCGCTGTTATAAAATATCGGCAGAGATAAAATTTCTGCACGCAGAGAGGTGATTGCCTTGGCGATATACATAGACGAACCGAAATATCTTGCGGCCGGGGAGTCGTGCGTAGTGGTGGAGTTTGCGGACGAGATAAGCCGTGCGGCGAACGACGCGGTGACGGCGCTGACGAAGCACATGAGGTCGCAGAAGCGCGTACCGCTCATGGAGTGCCTGCCCACCTACAGGTCGCTCGCGATTTACTTCGACCCGACTAAGACGACGCGCGAGGCCGTCGTTAAAGAGGCGAAGTCCGCGCCCGCGCCTTCGGCGGAGGGCGGAGAGGCCGGGACGGAGATAGAAATCCCCGTCTGCTACGGCGGCGAGTACGGCCCCGACATCGCAAACGTCGCCGAGCACGCGGGCATATCGGAAGAGGAAGTCGTCAAACGCCACAGCGCGAAGGCGTGCCACTGCTACATGATAGGCTTCCTGCCCGGCTTCGCCTACCTCGGCGGAATGGACGAAAGCATAGCGACGCCGCGCCTCGCAAATCCGCGCACCGTCATCAAGGGCGGCAGCGTTGGCATCGCCGGAAAGCAGACCGGCATCTATCCGATAGACAGCCCCGGAGGATGGCAGCTCATCGGGCGCACGCCGCTGCGCCTCTTCACGCCGGAGGCGGAACGCCCGACGCTCATCGAGGCGGGCTACGAGGTGCGCTTCGTGCCGGTTTCGGAAGAGGAGTATAAAAAAAATCGAAGCGGAAGTCGCTGCGGGCACGTACAAGCCCGTTCTGAAAGGAGCTGACGCGCAATGACCGAGCTTAAAGTCAGACGTGCCGGAATGCTTACCTCGGTGCAGGACCTCGGGCGCTGGGGCTTCCAGTCGAGCGGCGTTCCCGTCGCCGGGGCGATGGACCTTCCGGCGCTGCGCCTCGGCAACGCGATGCTCGGCAACCCGGAGGGGGCGGCGGCGCTCGAAGTGACGCTGCTCGGCCCGGAGCTTGAGGTCTGCGGCTGCGGAGCGGCGGTTTTCGCGGGGGGCGACCTCGGCTTCTCGGTCAACGGGCGGCCCGTAGGCTCGTGGCGCGTCGTCGAACTGAAGGACGGCGACGTGATTTCTTTCACCGGGCCAAAGAGCGGCTGCCGCGGCAATCTCTGCTTCGCGGGCGGCGTCGATGTGCCGCTCGTGATGAACAGCCGCTCGACATACATGCGGGCAAAAATAGGCGGCTTCGATGGACGCGCGCTGAAAAACGGCGACGTCGTAAAAATCGGCGAGCCTTCGCCGCTCTGGAAAAGACTCGACGGCTTTACGCTGCCGCCAGAGCTCAACCCCGCGTTTCCGCCCGACGCGCCGCTGTCGCTGATGACGGGGCTTCAGGAGGATATGTTCACGGAGGAGGGCAAATCGACGCTCTTCTCGTCAGAATACACGATAACCTCCGATTCGGACAGAATGGGCTGCCGCCTCGAAGGCGACAAAATCGCGCACAGCGGCAAAAGCGGGGACATCGTCTCCGACGCAATCCCGCTCGGCGCGGTGCAGGTGCCGTCGCACGGCATGCCGATAGTGATGCTCGCCGACCGACAGACGACTGGCGGCTACACAAAGATAGGCGTCCTCACGCCGCTCTCTATAGAGGCGTTAGTCCAGAAAATGCCGGGCTCGGCGGTGCGCTTCATCAAAGCGTCGCCGGACGACGGAACGGCGGAGCAGATGAAAATCGCCGACGCCGTCCGCCGCGTGAACGAGCTGCGCTGCACCTACGTCTCGCGTCCGCGCGCGGCGCAGACGTCGGGAGGCCTCGCGTCGACGCGCCTCCGCCTCACAATCGACGGCAGAGAGTACGACGTAACCTGCGAAGAAATAAAATAGGGGAGGGGTTCATAATGTACAAGATAGACCTGAACAGCGACATCGGCGAAAGCTTCGGGGCCTATAAGCTCGGAGACGACGCGGCGGTAATGGAGGCCGTGACGTCGGCGAACGTAGCCTGCGGCTTCCATGCGGGAGACCCGCTCGTAATGAAGAAAACTCTCGAAAACTGCGCGAAAAAGGGCGTAGCGGCGGGCGCGCACCCCGGCTATCCGGACCTCGTCGGATTCGGGCGCAGAAACATGAAATGCACTCCCGACGAGGAGTACGCCGACTGCCTGTACCAGATAGGCGCTTTGCAGGCTTTCTGCCGCGCGAACGGAATGACGCTCCAGCACGTAAAGCCGCACGGCGCGATGTACAACCAAGCCGCGAAAGACCCGGCGCTCGCCGCGGCTATAGCGCGCGCCGTCCGCGACGCCGGCGAGGGAATAATCCTCATGGGACTCGCGAACTCGGAATTTGAGAAGGCCGCCAAAGAGCTCGGCGTGCCGTTCGCGGCGGAGGCGTTCGCAGACAGGGGCTACATGCCCGACGGCTCGCTCGTCCCGCGCTCGCAGCCCGGCGCCGTCATTCACGACCCGGCGAAGGCGGCGGAGCGCGTCGTCAGAATGGTGACGGAAGGCACCGTCGAAGCCGTCGACGGCACGATCATCAATTTCCGTCCCGACTCGATATGTATGCACGGAGACACGCCCGAAGCCGTCGAAATGGCGAAGGCTGTCCGCGCCGCCCTCGAAGCGGCCAGAGTTAAAGTAACTAATCTGAAGGAGGTTGTACTGGGATGACGCTCCCGTTTGACGTAACGCCGTACCGCGCGACACACCCGAAAGAAATGCGCCGCATTATACGCGAAGGCGAGTGGACGCACCCGACGTCGGGGCTCTGCCACTGCCACGTGCAGGCGAACATGATAGTCCTGCCGAAGGACTGGGCCTATGACTTCCTCGTATTTGCGCAGCGCAACCCGAAGCCCTGCCCGATACTCGACGTGACCGAGCCCGGCGACTGGGAGGCGCGCCTCATCGCTCCCGGCTCCGACGTGCGCACCGACATTCCGAAGTACCGCGTCTGGAAAGACGGCGAGCTGATAGACGAGCCGACTGACGTAGTGAAATACTGGCGCGACGACCTCGTCGCCTTCCTCCTCGGCTGCTCCTTCAGCTTCGAAGGCGCGCTGCTCGAGGCAGGAATCCCGATACGCCACATCGACATGAACCGCAACGTTCCGATGTACGTCACGAACATACAGAACAAACCCGCAGGACGCCTCTCCGGCCCGATGGTCGTCAGCATGCGCCCCGTGCGCCACGACCAGGTGCCGAAGGCCGTGCTCTCGACGGGACGCTTCCCCGCGGTACACGGCTCGCCGGTACACATCGGCGACCCCGCCGCGATAGGCATCAAAGACGTAAACAAGCCGGACTTCGGCGACCCCGTCGAGATACGCGAAGGCGAGACGCCCGTCTTCTGGGCATGCGGCGTCACCCCGCAGGCGGTCGTCATGAACGTCAAGCCGCCGTTTGCGATAACGCACGCTCCGGGGTACATGTTCATCGGAGACCCGAAGGACGTGGACTACGCGGTATTCTAGGAAAAACAGCCAAACGCTCAAAAAGCGGCGCGGGACACACTCCCGCGCCGCTTTTTCGTGCCGCTCCGTAAATTTTGCGCGTGCGTCAGTGCTCGCGCGTCGAAATCCAAAGCACGCCGCCGAGCATCAGCGCCGCGCCCGCGAACTGGCCCAAGCCGAGCCGCTCGCCGAGCGTGACGTAGGCGAAGAGCGCGGAAAAGACCGGCTCGAGCGAAAGCGTAATGCCCGCCGCCGTAGCGGAGACATGCTGCTGAGAAATCACCTGCATGATGAAGCAGTAAGCCGTGCCCAAGACAACCATGACGGCCATGCTGCTCCAGAAAACGAAGGAAGTCGGGAGCGTAAAGCCTCCCGCTATCAAGCTGGCGGCGGCGGAGTAGAGCCCCATGAAAAGGAACTGCATGACGCCGACCGCGACGGGGTTCAGCCCGCAGAGAGAGCTTCCCGTGAAGACGATATACGAAGCGTAGCAGACCGCGCAGACGAGACAGAGCAGGTCGCCGCTGTGAAAGCCCATCTCGCCGCCGAGCGTCAGCAGGCAGATGCCCGCCATAGACATCGCGAGCGCGATGATTGTATGAACGCTTATCCGTACCTTATAGACGATCCGCAGAATGACCGGCACGAAAACGACGGACATGCCGACGATGAAGCCCGCGTTCGTCGCCGTCGTCGATTTGACGCCGAGCACCATCGTGAGACATGCGACGAACATCAGCGTCCCGAGCTTCGCCGCGCATTTGATTTCCTGTCTATTGAGCGGAGTGATGCTCTTATAAAGAATAGGGAAGGTTATGAGAAAAGCGCCGAGGAAGCGCAGCGTCAGCAGCGTATAGGCGTTCGCGTATTCCTGGCAGATTTTCGAAAGTCCGTACGACGTGCTCCAAAACGCCGCGACCGAGACGAGACAGAGCGTATATTTATATTTCTCAGCGAGCTTCATAATCCATCATCACCGGCGGTATTATACACCAGCCGCGGCGAAATATGCGGAGGCACGGGACGTCGCTTCGCCTGCGCTCGCGGAGATAAGCGACGCATAATTTTTACGCGCGCTATTTTTCAGTAAAAGCATTTGTGTTAAAATGTAGTTTGCGAAAAAGTTGGACGCGCTTTGAAAGAGAGGTCTTGTTTATGTCGATGTACCGAAGCCCGGAAAAAATCGCAGATTATTTGGAAAACTGGATAAGAGAAAGATTTAAGGAAGCGAAGGCGGAGCGCGCGGTTCTCGGCATAAGCGGTGGGATAGACTCGGCGCTTCTCGCCGCGCTGCTCGCTAAGGCGCTCGGCCCGGAGAACGTGACGGGCGTCATGATGCCGTGCCACAGCATGCCGATCGACGAGGAGTACGCGGCTCTGCTCGCGGACGCCATAAAGGTTAAGCGGCGAAGGTCGACCTTTCCGCCGTTTACGACGCGGAGGTCGCCGCGCTTGAGGCCGGAGGCGCGAAGCCCGACGGACTGGCGGCGGCGAACATCAAGCCGCGCCTGCGCATGATTACGCTCTACTCGATAGCGCAGCAGCAGGGCGCGCTCGTCTGCGGCGGAGGCAACAAGGACGAGATAACGATGGGATACTTCACGAAGTACGGCGACTCCGGCGTAGACCTTCTGCCGCTTGCGGACCTGCTCAAGGGCGAGGTCTGGGCCGTCGCGGAATATCTCGGCGTGCCGCGCGAGATAATAGACCGTCCGCCGACTGCGGCTCTTTGGGAAGGGGCAGACCGACGAGGCCGAGATGGGGCTCACCTACAAAGAGCTCGACGCCTACATCGCGACAGGCGAGGCGTCGGAGACGGCGAAGGAAAAAATCGAACGCGCGAACAAACGTTCGGCGCATAAGAGGCTTTTCCCGCCGATGGCAAAACTGCCCGATAATCTGTAAGCAAAAAATTTTAAATATATTTATGAGGTGATTTTCTTGTCAGGACATTCACATTGGGCGGGTATCAAACACCGCAAAGCAGCGCAGGACGCTAAGAAGGGCGTCGCCTTCCAGAAGCTTATAAAGGACGTAATCGCGGCCGCGAAGGCCGGCGGCGGAGACCCGAACTCGAACTTCCGCCTTAAAGTCGCAATAGACAGAGCCCGCGCGGGCAACGTCCCCGTGGACAATATCGAGCGCGGAATCAAGCGCGGCACCGGCGAGCTCGGCGGAGAGATGGAGGTCGTCCTCTACGAAGGCTACGGGCCGAACGGCGTCGCCGTAATGGTCGAGGTCATGACCGACAACCGCAACCGCACCGCGCCGGAGATGCGCTCGCTCTTCACGAAGACGGGCGGCGCCATCGGAGAGATGGGCTGCGTCGCGTGGAACTTCGACCGCAAGGGCGTCATCGAGGTAACGGGCGAAGGCATCGACGAGGAACGCGCTATCTCAGAGTCATCGACGCGGGCGCAGACGACCTCGAGGCCGAGGACGGCGGCTTTGAAATCACCTGCGACCCCTCCGTGCTTTCGCAGGTCGGCGAAGCGCTGAAGAACGACGGCTACAACGTCGACACGATGGAGATCCAGATGGTCCCGAAGAACACCGTCTCGATCACCAACAAGGCCGACGCGCAGAAGCTTCTCGCGATGGTCGAGCGTTTCGAAGATCACGACGACGTTCAGGCCGTCTACTCGAATTTCGACATTCCCGAAGAGATACTGGCGGAGATTGAAGAATAACGAAGAGGGCGGAATTCGCGCTTTAGGAATAGACCCCGGGCTCGGCACGCTGGGCTACGGGGTCGTTTCGCAGTATGGGAACGCGCTGCGCTGCGAGACCTACGGCGTGATAAAGACGCCGCCCGACTTATCGCTTGCGCAGCGCCTCGCGATGCTCTACTTTGAGCTGAAAAAGAAGGCCGAGGAATTTCCGCCCGACATGGTGGCCGTCGAGAAGCTTTTCTTCGGCAGGAACACGACTACGGCGGAGATGGTGTGGCAGGCGCGCGGCGTCGTGCTGCTGCTCGCGGCGCAGCTCGGCTTCGAGCCCTACGAGATAAAGCCGAACGAGGTCAAGCTCGCGGTCTGCGGCTACGGCGGCGCGGAGAAGGGGCAGGTGCAGGGAATGGTCGCGCACATGCTCGGCCTGACGAAAAATCCGAGCCCCGACGACGCGGCGGACGCGCTCGCGATAGCGATAGCGGGCCTCGCGGTCCACACCTACGACAGAAATATTATGAAGGGCTATTAGGCTATGATAAATTTTCTCAGAGGCACTCTCGCCGAAATTTCCAAGGAAAGCATAATAATCGACGTCTCCGGCTTCGGCGTCGAGGTCTATCCGACGAAGGCGCTGCTCGCCTCCGCGGTAGTCGGCGAAGAGATAAAGTGCCGCACCTACATGCAGGTGAGCGACGCGGGCATAGCGATGTTCGGCTTCGCGAACGAGACGGAGCGAGACTTCTTTATGGAGCTGCTTCACGTCAAGACGATAGGCGGAAAGCTCGCGATTATGCTGATGCGTTATCTCGACCTCGCGCGCATCGTCGAGGCTATAAAGGCGGGGAACGTCTCCGCGCTTTCCGTCCCGGGTCTCGGCGCGAAGCGCGCGGAGCGCATCTGCTTCGAGCTCAAGAGCAAGGTCGAGAAGGAATTCGCCTCGATAGGCGCGGAAATTTCGGGCGGAGCGCCCTCGTCCTTCGATTCCTTCGTCGCGGAGGCCCTCGCGGGCCTCGGCTTCTCGCACGGCGAATGCGCGCGCGCGATAGCGACGGCGAAGGCGCAGGCCGACGACGACACGTCGTGGACGGAGGAGACGCTGCTCAAGGCCGCGCTCGGCATCCTACAGCGCAGGTAGCGAGGTGTTGAAATGGAAGACAACGAACGTTCTCATAAGCTCATAGAAACGATGCGCCGCGAGAAGGAGGACGAAATTTACACCCTCCGCCCGCAGGCGCTCAACGACTTTATCGGACAGAGCGCGCTCAAGGACAAGCTGACGATTTTCATGACGGCGTCGCTCCAGCGCGAGGAGCCGCTCGACCACACGCTCTTCTACGGGCCGCCCGGCCTCGGAAAAACGACGCTCGCCGGAATTATCGCTAAAGAGATGAAGGGCAACCTCCGCGTCACGACCGGACCGGCGCTTGAGCGCGCGGGAGACCTCGCCGCGATTTTGTCCAATATTCAGCCGAACGACGTGCTCTTCATAGACGAGATACACAGAATGTCGGCGAACATCGAGGAGATACTCTATCCCGCGATGGAGGATTTTTCGCTCTCGATAGTCGTCGGCAAAGGGCCGCTCGCGCGCAGCATCCGCCTCGCGCTGCCGAAGTTCACGCTCATAGGCGCGACGACGCGCCTCGGCCTGCTCACCTCTCCGCTGCGTGCGCGCTTCGGCATAGTCGAGCAACTTCATCTCTATTCCCCCGAGGAGCTCACCGCGATAGTCAAGCGCGGCGCTGGCGTGCTCGGGCTGAAAATTCTCGACGACGCGGCCGAGGAGATAGGGCTGCGCTCGCGCGGAACACCGCGCGTCGCGCTGCGCCTTCTGCGCCGCGTGCGCGACGTGGCCGAGGTCAAGCGCGTCCCGCAGGTGGAACGCGACCTCGCGCGCTACGCGCTCGACATGCTCGGCGTCGACCCGCAGGGGCTCGACGACGGCGACCGCAAATTCCTGCGCGCGCTGATAGAGCTCTTTGACGGCGGCCCGGTCGGACTCTCGACGCTCGCCGCCGCGCTCAACGAGGACGCGCAAACGATAGAGGACATCTACGAGCCGTACCTTATCCAGAAGGGGCTGCTCGAGCGCACGCCGCGCGGACGGCGCGCGACGCGCAACACGTGGGACTATCTCGGCATCCCGGTATCGCAGCACTTCATGCAGTACCAGCAGAACCAGCAAAGCCTCTTCACGCAGGAGGACGAACAATGAACCAGCTCGGCAAGGCGCTTATAGGCATGGGGCTGCTGATCGCGGCGATAGGCGTCGTCCTAGTCCTCGCGGGCAAGCTCAACATCCCCGTTCGGAAAGCTGCCGGGCGACATCACATACCAGAAAAAGAACCTGACGGTCTTCGCCCCGTTCGGGACGATGCTCGTCGTCAGCCTCGTGCTTTCGATAATCTTCAATATCTTCTCACGCGCTATCTCAGAGTATGAAAAAACAGATCTTTGCGGCGGCGATAATATTCGTCCTCCTTTGGAGCATCCCCGCCTCAGCGCGCGAAATCACGGTGCTGCTCAAACAGCGCGTGACGCAGGGCTCAATCGGCGGCCAGGGCGTCGTGCTCACCGACGCGCGCGGAATGTACACGAAGCCATTCAACGGCACCTTCAAGATATCATATTCGAACGGCGCTATGAAGGCGGGCAAAGTCACATATAAACTGCCCGTGACGATGAAAAGCGGTTCCGGCGTCGTCGTAGACGGCGTAAAGTACAAGGGAGCGCTCGTCATAGAACGCAGCGGAAACGGCCTCAATTTAGTCAACAAGGTCGACGTCGAGGAATACCTCAAAGGCGTGCTCAAATCCGAAATGCACCCGACATGGCCCAAAGAGGCGCTCAAGGCGCAAGCCGTTCTCGCGCGCACCTACACGCTCGCGTCGAGAAGCACGGCGCCTACGACATATGCGACGAGACGCACTGCCAGGTCTATCGCGGCACAGCGGACGAATCGCCCTCCATAACGCAGGCCGTCAACGAGACGAAGGGGCAGATACTCACTTACGGCGGCGCTCCGGCGCAGACCTTCTTCTTCAGCGACAGCGGCGGCATGGACGACGAGCTCGGAGTCGGTATGGGGCGGCGTCGTGCCTTACCTCAAACCGAAGGCCGACCCCGTGCCGAACGACAGCCCCAACAAAACATGGCAGACCACGCTCACGATGGCGCAGATCGGCAAAAAGCTGACCGCGGCGGGAACGGGAGTCGGCACGCAGAAATCCCTTCGCCCGCACAAACGCGACAAGAGCGGCAGAATCGAGCAGATAGAGCTCAAAGGCAGCGCCGGGACGAAAATCATAAGCGGCAACAAATTCCGCACCGCCGTCGGCGCGTCGGTCGTCAAGAGCACGCTCTTCGAGTTCAACCGCCGCAGCGCGTACAAGGTGAACACAACGTCGGTCTCCAAGCCCGCGGCGAACGTCGTGCAGATACCGAAGCAGAACGCCGCCGCGCCGTCCGCGCAAATCGCCGGAATGCCGGAGAACGACGCCGACAAGCTCTACTGGATGGCGAAGAACAACGTCTTTACGATGAGAGAGCTGCTTTCGATGATAGGCGACGACACGAAATATCCTCAGTACGTCGCGGAAGGGCTCGCGCGCATGGCGAAGATGAAAAATCCTCCCGCGAAGGCTGAAAAGCCGAAGCCGGAGGTAAAGCCCGCGCCGCAGGCGACGCACGGAGCCGCGGCCTCACGCGCTCTCGATGGACGGCACCTCGGCGCAGACGGTCGTGATGTACGGCAGGGGCTACGGCCACGGCGTCGGCTTCCCGCAGTGGACGGCGAAGGCCCTCGCGGAAGCGGGCTGGGATTATAAACGATGCTCGAATATTACTTCCAGGGCACGAAGCTGGAGACGAGATAAAATGGAACGCGACCTGACGAAAACAGCGGCCTACGACTACAATCTGCCGAAAGAGCTGATAGCGCAGGACCCCGCTGAGCCGCGCGACTCCTCGCGCCTCATGGTAGTACATCGCGGAAACAGAGCCACGGAAGACAGAATATTCCGCGACATCCCTGAATATCTTAACCTGGGGATCTGCTGGTCCTCAACGACACTCGCGTGCTTCCCGCGCGCGTCGAGGGGGTCAAAAAAAGCTCTGCGGAGCACGGCGCGCACGTCGAGATATTCTTCCTCAATCCCGGCAGCTCGCCGAACGAATGGACGGCGCTCGTCCGCCCGGGGCGCAAACTGCCCGAAGGCACGAAGGTCGCACTCGACGCCGATACCGAGGTGACGGTCGGCGCGCGCCTTGAAGACGGCCTGCGCACGCTGATATTCGCAAAAGACGCAGACCCGCTCGCGATAATACACAAATTCGGCAAGACGCCGCTCCCGCACTACATTACTGACACCCACGCGGAGCCCGAGCGCTACCAGACGGTCTACGCAAAGGCCGAGAAAGAGAACTCCGTCGCCGCGCCGACCGCGGGGCTGCACTTCACGCCGGAGCTTCTGCAAAAGCTCGAGGACAAGGGCGTGCCGCACGTCTTCGTCACGCTGCGCGTCGGCCTCGGCACATTCCGCCCCGTCAAGGCGGAGAACATCGCCGACCACATAATGCACGAGGAGTTCTGCGAGATACCGCCCGAGACCGCAGAAGCGATAAACGCGGCGAAGGAGCACGGCGGGCGCGTCGTCGCGGTCGGCACGACAGTCGTGCGCACGCTCGAATCGTTCGCGCAGCGCTGGGGGAAAATCGTCCCGGGCGCGCTCGACACGCGGCTCTTCATAAGCCCCGGCTTCGAGTTCCGCGTCATAGACGCGCTCATAACAAACTTCCATCTGCCTATGAGCACGCTGCTGATGCTCGTCTCTGCCTTCGGGCGGCTACGATACGATGATGAGCGCTTACAACGAGGCCGTGCGCAAGCGCTACCGCTTCTTCTCGTTCGGCGACTCGATGTTCATCGAATAGGAGGAACATGAAATGACGGTAAAGATGATAGGCACCAGAAACTGCCCCGACTGCACGGCGGCGCTTGAAACGATAGCGGAGAAAGGGCTCGACGTGGAATTCGTCAACATCGACGAAAGCACCGCAAACCTCAAGCTCTTCCTGCGACTGCGCGACAAAGCGCCCGAGTTCGACGAAGTCAAGAAAAAACGGCGCGATAGGCGTGCCCTGCTTCGCCGACGGGAAGAGGATATTCTTCGACATAAACGAACTGTAAGACGAAACGAAAACGCGCGGCGGGGAAATCTCCGCCGCTTTTTCGTAACAGTTGCGCTGAGCTTGAGCGCCTGCAAAATTGCTCATGCACTGTAATGCGGCACAAGCAAGATAAATAAACGTCGTCTCTATACTATATAGCTGACTGATAGAAAAAATCATTCCGAGGGTGTTAAAGTGGAGCATAGGAGCGAGCGATAAAGCTGGATAGGGGAATAAAGATTATGGATTTAGATACATTTAAGGAAATTATAAGAAATATAAAAACAAAACATCCTCATTTTTTTGAATTGGAACGCGCTATCTCAGAGTCAATGGAAGATGTGATTGCATTCCAAAGGCAATATCAAATTATTTTACCTGAGAAATATATACAATTTCTCTTAAATTTCGGCGGCGGTTATTTTGGAGCTACAATAATTTATTCCTTAGATAAAAACAGCTATTTTTCTATTTATAGTCATAACCCAGATAAAGTGAAAGGTTTGCTATTCATGGCTGACAATGAGTGTGGAGATTATTACGCTTTCCAAATAGAAAATGGTAAGTGTAAGGAAGAAATTGTCTTTTATAACCACGATAGCAATGCAATAGAGCAAGGAATAGAGTTTTCTGATGTTTTTGAGTATCTTGTAAAAACCGGATTGTGTAGTGTTATATGATTCATATTGAATAAATCCGCGATAAAGAAACAGATTTGAGCGCATAGGCAAAACTAAAGCCTATCGTTTTTGCTATTGTGCTGGTGCTGCTGATATGGACAGCGCTATGCCTTGATGCCGGCTTGCGTTATCTGACCGCTGTCAGCCCTGCGTCAGCCTTATCCCAACCGGCCTGAGAAAGCGTGTGATAGCGAGGCTGCCAAACGGGGGCGTCGGCTCAATAATTAGTTATACATCTCAGGCATAAGTTTGGCATTTAGAAAAAGCATTTTACACTTCAACACTCGGATACTACAGTATATTTTGTCTACAAAACGGCCCGGCGCAGCGGATGAAGAACCGCGCGGGCATTGGAAACGGAGGAATTGAAATGAAAAAACTGGTTGCATATTTTTCGGCGAGCGGCGTAACGAGGGCGGCGGCGAAGCGCGTCGCGGAGGCGGCGAGGGCGGACTTGTTCGAGATAAAGCCCGCGCAGCCCTACACGCACGCGGACCTCGACTGGACGGACAAGAAGAGCCGCAGCACGATAGAGATGAACGACAAGACGGCGCGCCCAGCGATAGCGGAGAAGCTGCCTAACATGGAGGACTACGGCGTGGTCTTCGTCGGCTTCCCGATTTGGTGGTACGTCGCGCCGAGGATTATCGAGACCTTCCTCGAAAGCTACGACTTCGCGGGCAAGACGGTCGTACCGTTCGCGACATCGGGCGGCAGCGGAATGGGCCGCACCGTCGACGAGCTGAGGCTGCACGCGCCGAAGGCGAACTGGAAAGCCGGACGGCTGCTCAACAGATGCTCGGAAAGCGAGGTCAGGAGCCTCGTGGAGCAGGCGGAGAAATAACTTCGCGCAGCGGCGCGGAATGCGCTGAAATTTCAAACGCGGCGGGCGCACGGCGTCACGCCGCTTTTTTATCCGTTGCTATGCGCGCCCGCGCGAGCTAAATATTTCGGCTGCGGTTCGACGCGCGAGCCGCGGCTATGAAATATGAAAAGGTCTTGATCTTATGAAGCGCAGCGCCGAAACTACGGCCGTTTTTGAATCGCTGCCTGTCCTGCAGGCTCTGAAAATAATGGCCCTCCCGACAATAATCAGCCAGCTTATCGTCCTCATTTACAACTTTGCGGACACCTTCTACGTCGGCAAGACAAACGACCCGCACATGGTGGCGGCGCTGTCGCTCATCCTGCCGGTATTCAACATATCGCTCTCGCTCGCGAACCTGACGAGCGTAGGCAGCGGCACGCTCATATCGCGCCTGCTCGGAGAGAAACGGGAGGACGAGGCGCGGCGGGTGGGCGCGTTCAGCGTTTACGCCGCGATACTCGCGGCAGCGCTTTTCTCGCTCGTCATGGCCGCCTTCATGGAACCGATACTTTATCTGCTCGGCGCGGACGAGCACACGATGCTCTACGCGAAGCAGTATTCCTACTGCGTCATCGTCTTCGGCGGCGTCCCGACCGTCCTGTCGAACGTCCTCTCCAACCTTCTGCGCAGCGCCGGGGCGTCAAAAGAGGCGGGCTTCGGCATAACCTTCGGCGGGCTGATAAACATCGCGCTCGACCCGCTTTTTATGTTCGTCCTGATGCCACGCGGCTGCGAGGTCCTCGGCGCGGGCGTCGCAACCTGCATATCGAACTTCATCGCCTGCTTCTATTTCGCCATCGTTATATTCAGAATGGGGAAGGATTCCGTCGTCACCTTCAGCCTCAAGGGCGGGATGCCGTCGCCGCGCAGCATACGCTCGACCTTCGGCGTGGGCGTTCCCGCGGCGCTTACGACTTTTCTTTTCGACCTTGACTACGTCGTCATCGACAGGCTCATGGTGGAGTACGGCAACGTTGCGCTCGCCGCGGTCGGCATAGTGCTGAAGGCCGAACGCCTGCCGCTGAACTTCGGCGTCGGACTCTGCCAGGGCATGATGCCGCTCGTCGCCTACAACTATTCCTCCGGCGACCACAAGCGCATGAGGGCCGTCATGCTCTGCGCGCTGAAGGTCGGCCTCATAACCTCGGCGCTGAGCATCGCTATGTACGAGCTGTCGGCTCCGTACATCATGAGGGCTTTCATAACGGAGGCGGGGACGGTCGAGCTCGGCACGGACTTCTTGCGCATAAGGGTGCTCGCGACGCCGCTCATGTTCATGAGCTTCTTCACAGTCTTTCTCTTCCAGGCCTTCGGCAGGGGAGACAAGTCGTTCTTCCTCGGCGTTTCGCGCTGGCTCGTGCTCAATATCCCGATGCTCTTCATACTGAACGGCATCTTCGGAATGTACGGCATCGTTTGGTCTCAGACGGCCGCCGACATCCTGACCGTCGCGCTGTCGTTCTATGTTTACAGGCAGTACGAGCGCGCCTCTCTGAAACGCTTATGACGGCGGCGAATCCGGCATAAGGATACGAAAAAGGCGGCCTTTCGCGGGCCGCCTTCGCTGTTTCCTGTTTTATATTTTTGTCCGAAATTTACGCCACGTGCTCGCCGAGCTTGTAGACCTCTTCGATCGAGGTCGCGCCGGCGTGGTAGGCTAGCGTCGTCGGGCTTTCGCCGTCGAGGACGAGGAAGTCCGCCTGCTTGCCCTCTTCGAGGCTACCGAGCTTTTTCGCGCGGTTCACGGCGTAGGCGGCGTTCAGCGTCGATGCTGTGAGCGCCTCTTCGACGGAGAGGTCCATGCACATTACGCCGAGGCCGAAGATGAAGGGCATCGACTCGCAGAAGCAGGAGCCGGGGTTGCAGTCCGTCGCCATCGCGACCGGCACGCCCCAGTCTACCATTTTGCGGCCGGGCGCGTAGGGCTTCTTAAGGCTGTAGGCCGTCGCGGGGAGCAGAACAGCTATCGAGCCGGCGCGTCCCATCGCGCGGAGGTTTTCCTCCGACGCGGCAAGAAGGTGCTCCGCGGAGCGCGTCGCTAGCTCTGCCGCGAGCCCCGCGCCGCCGAGGTCGTTGACTTCGTCGGCGTGTATCTTCGTGTCGAAGCCCATCTCCTTCGCGGCCTTGAGCAGCCTGCGGCTCTGGTCGACGGAGAATACGCCCTCCTCGCAGAATACGTCGCAGAACTCCGCTATGCCCTGTTCCTTGACCTTCGGCAGCATCTGCTTGACGAGTACTTCGTCGACGAACTCGTCGGCGCGGCCCTTGTATTCCTGCGGAACGGCGTGCGCGCCCATGAAGGTCGGCACTACGTCGAGCGGCGTTTCGCGTCCGACGCGGCCTATAACTTCGAGCATTTTCAGCTCAAGGCCGAGCTCGAGGCCGTAGCCGCTCTTTATCTCGACGGTGGTCGTTCCCTTCGCGAGAGCGGAGAGCGCAAGCTTTTTCGTCGTCTCGAAAAGTTGCTCCTCCGTCGCGGCCTTTACGGCGTTGACCGAGGAGAGTATGCCGCCGCCGCGCGCGAGTATCTCAAGGTAGGGAAGTCCCGCGAGGCGCATCCCGAACTCGTCCTCGCGGCGCTTCGCGAAGCACATGTGCGTGTGCGGGTCGACGAAGCCGGGGATGACGCAGGCCCCGCCGAAGTCCTTTTCTATCGCGACCTCGCAGGGGCAGACGTTTTTGAGGATTTCTTCCTCTTCGCCTATTTTCTCGATGATTCCGCCGCTGACGAGCATCGCGGCTTTTTTGATTTCCTTGACGTTGGCCTGCTCTTTGCCCGCGAGCGGATGTCCGCCGTCGACGGGGGTGAAGAGGCGCATGTTGCGGTAAAGTTTTTTCGTACCCATTATTCAGCATCCTTTCCCATAAGTTCAAGCAGACGGAGCTCGAGCACCTGCTCGGGGTCGAAGCCCGCTATCTGGAGATAGTACGCGGCGCTTTCGAGAATCGCGTTCACCGGTATCATGCCGTAGACCTCGGTCTCGACGACGCCGACGCCCCAGCGCTTCGCCTCCATGCGTATCGTTTCGAGCACGCGGTAGAGCGAGTTCTTCTCGTAGTCGACGAGGTTCATGCTGACCTGCGTGATGCCGCGCTCCTCGAGCGCGAGGCCGATGCCCTTGACGTGGCAGAAGCCGCCGGACGATGCGCGGACTGCCGCCGCTATCTTCTTCGCTATATTTACGTCGGGCGTGTCGAGGTTCACGTTGAATGCGACGAGGAACTTGCGCGCGCCGATGACGGTCGCTCCCGCGGTGGGGTGCAGGCAGGCCTCGCCGATGTCCGGCCTGCGGTCGGGGTTCGTCTTCGCCTCGTCCTTGAGCACCTCGTACTGTCCCTTGCGGATGACCTCGAGGCGCTTCCTCTCGGGACGCAGCGCGGCGTCCTCGTAGAAGTAGACGGGGATGCCCGTCTCTTTGTAATAGCGCTCGCCGAAGCTGTGCGCGAGCTCTATGCACTCTTCCATCGTGATGCCCTTTATCGGCGTGAACGGCACGACGTCGACTGCGCCGATGCGCGGATGGCCGCCCTGGTGCGCGTTCATGTCTATGTGCTTGAGCGCGACCTTCGCTGCTTCGAGAAGGGCTTCCTGAATCGGAGTCGGCGCTCCGACGAGACTTATGACCAAGCGGTTGTGGTCTTCGTCGGCGCGGTGGTCGAGGAGATACACTCCGCGTTTGCCTTTGAAGCAGTTCACAATTTCGTCTATGACATCCTGTCTGCGCCCTTCGCTGAAATTAGGTACGCATTCGATCAGCTGCACTGCCATTTTTGCGATCACGCCTTTCGCGGTTTTTATAAAATATCGTCCCTATAGTATAGTCTTTTTATAAAATAAATGTAAAAAGCGATGGTGCCGCTTTTTACATTTATCGTGCGTCTTATTTCGTTTTAGGGCGCGCCCTTACTTGAGTTCGCCTATCTCCTTTTCGACCGCTTCGACCATCGTGCCGTTCTCGACGAGCTCGAGCGACTTCAGAAGTAGCGGCTGCATGAACTGGTCCTTCTCATAGAAGGGGACGTGCTTGCGGAATTCCGCGTAGGCCGCGCCGGAGCCTTTGCCGGGCTTCAGAGGAGCGCGGAAGTCCATGCCCTGCGCCGCGTTGACCATCTCTATCGCGATGACGCGGTTCGTGTTGTTGAGTATCTGACGTGCCTTGCGCGCGCTGTATCCGCCCATCGAGACGTGGTCTTCCTGGTTCGCGGAGGTCGGTATCGAGTCGACGACAGAGGGATGCGCAAGGACCTTGTTCTCTGAGACGAGCGCAGCCGCGGTGTACTGCGGAATCATGAAGCCGCTGTTGACGCCGCTGTCGGAGACGAGGAACGGAGGCAGGTCGGAAAGCTTGTGGTCGACCATGCGCGCGATGCGGCGCTCGGCGATGTTCGCGAACTCCGCCGCGGCGATGCCGAAGAAGTCCATAGCCATAGCCATCGGCTGGCCGTGGAAGTTTCCGCCGCTGACCGCGTCGCCGTCCTTGTGGAAGATGATCGGGTTGTCAGTGACGGAGTTGATTTCAATTTCTATCTTTTCCTTGACGTAGGCGATGGCGTCGCGGCTCGCGCCGTGGACCTGCGGCAGGCAGCGCAGCGAGTAGGCGTCCTGGACGCGGTCTTTCTTGTAAGCCTCGACGATTTCGCTGCCTTCGAGCAGGCGGCGCATGTTCTCGGCTACGATTCCCTGGCCGACCTGCGGACGGAGGTCGTGGGTTCTCTTGTCGAAGGCGTAGGGAACGGCGTGGAGCGCCTCGGCGGACATCGAAGCGGCGATATCGGCGTTCTTCTGCATCGTGAGCGCGTCGACGATGCAGAGGGCAGCGACTGCGTTCATAACGGTCGTTCCGTTGTTAAGCGCGAGCCCTTCCTTCGGCTGGAGCTCGACGGGCTTCATTCCGGCCTTGACGAGCGCTTCGGAGGTCGGCATCACCTTGCCCTGATAGACGACGTTGCCGTGGCCGATGAGCGATATCGCGACGTGCGAAAGCGGGCAGAGGTCGCCGCTCGCGCCGACGGAGCCCTGGGTCGGGACGACGGGATGGATGCCGAGGTTGAGGTAGTCGACCATCTGCTGGAGCGTCTCGAGGCTGATGCCCGAGTAGCCGCGGGAGAGCGTGTTGATGCGGAGCAGCATTATCGCGCGGACTACGTCCTCGGGATAGGGCTCGCCGAAGCCGCAGGAGTGGCTCAGAAGAAGATTCTCCTGAAGCTGGCGGCATTTGTCGCGCGGGATGACGACGGAGGCGAGGTCGCCGAAGCCCGTCGTAACGCCGTAGACGACGCGGCCTTCGTCGGCCCACGCGAGGACCGCCTTGGCACATTCCTTTATCTGTTCCTTCGCTTCGGGGGAGATTTCAACCTTCCAGCCCTTGCGCGCGACGTTCACGACGTCCTGAAGAGTGAGTGACTTACCGTCCAAATAGAGTGTCGACATAAAATTTCCTCCTTAGATTGATTTTTATGACATGTCGCCCTGTTATGCTATAATATATTTCAGTCTTATCTTAGAGTGCAGCCGGAAAATACCTCTTTCGCACTTTAAAACTTTTAGACCCTAAAATTTTGCGCTACAATTAGTATAGTATGAAACTCCGCTAAGTCAAGAAGGAAAATATAAAAGCGGCGCGGGGCGTAAAAAGCGCCGGATAGGTCTTTTTACGTTTATTTTATAAAAGCGCGCTATATTATATGCGAAGATTATGATAAAGGCGGCAAGCCTCATATATTTTGATATATCTATGGGAGGAGTAATGAACTATGCATGACGCGGCAGGAAAAGCGCTTGAACTCAGGCTGGAATTTCCGGACGGACTTCCGGAGATGCCGGAATTTGAGCCCGGAATAAGAAGGGCTCCCAACAGGGGACAGGTCCTCAACGACAAGGAAGTCGTCCTCGCGCTCAAGAACGCGCTGCGCTACATCCCCGAGAAGTACCACAAAGAGCTCGCCCCCGAGTTCCTCAAGGAATACCAGGAGCACGGACGCATCTACGGCTACCGCTTCCGTCCGAAAGGGAAGCTCTACGGCAAACCCATCGACGAATATAAGGGCAAGTGCATCGAAGGCAAAGCCCTCCAGGTAATGATCGACAACAACCTCGACTTCGACGTGGCGCTCTATCCTTACGAGCTCGTCACCTACGGAGAGACCGGGCAGGTCTGCCAGAACTGGATGCAGTACCTTCTCATCAAGAAATATCTCGAAATCGTTACGCAGGACCAGACGCTCGTAGTGCAGTCGGGCCATCCGCTCGGACTCTTCCGCTCGCATCCTTCCGCGCCGCGCGTCATCCTCACGAACGGCCTTATGGTCGGACTCTTCGACGACCCGGAGAACTTCCGCCGCGCGACCGCGCTCGGCGTAGCGAACTACGGACAGATGACCGCCGGCGGCTGGATGTACATCGGGCCGCAGGGAATCGTACACGGAACCTACAACACGCTGCTCAACGCGGGCCGCAAGAAGTTCCACCTCGCCGAAGGCAAGGGACTTGCGGGACACCTCTTCATTTCGTCCGGACTTGGCGGAATGAGCGGAGCTCAGCCGAAGGCTGCCGAGATAGCCGGCGCCGCCGCGATCATCGCCGAAGTCGACCCGTCGCGCATCGACACGCGCTACAACCAGGGCTGGGTCAGCAAGAGGACGAAGGACCTCGCCGAGGCTTTCGCGTGGGCCGAGGAAGCAATGGCCGAGGGCAAGCCGCTCTCGATAGCCTACGAAGGCAACATCGTCGACCTTCTCCAGTACGCGCTCGACAACGATAAGAACGTCGAGCTCCTCTCCGACCAGACCTCCTGCCACGCCGTCTACGACGGAGGCTACTGCCCGCAGGGAATCAGCTTCGAAGAGAGAACGCGCCTCCTCGCCGAAGACCACGACGAATTTGTCCGCCTCGTCAACAAGACCCTCAAGAAGCACTTCGAGCTCATCAAGGCCCTCGTCGCGAAGGGAGCATACTTCTTCGACTACGGCAACGCCTTCATGCGCGCGGTATTTGATTCCGGCGTGAAGGAAATCGCCAAGAACGGCGAAAACACCTTCGAAGGCTTCATCTTCCCCTCCTACGTCGAAGACATCATGGGACCGCTCCTCTTCGACTACGGCTACGGACCGTTCCGCTGGTGCTGCCTCTCGCGCAACCCCGAGGACCTCATCAAGACCGACCACGCCGCGATGGAGTGTATCGACGAAAACCGCCGCTTCCAGGACCACGACAACTGGGTCTGGATCCGCGACGCGGAGAAGAACAAGCTCGTCGTCGGTACGCAGTGCCGCATCCTCTATCAGGATGAAGAGGGCCGCATGAAGATAGCCCTCCGCTTCAACGAAATGGTCCGCAACGGCGAAATCGGCCCCGTCATGCTCGGACGCGACCACCACGACGTATCCGGCACCGACTCGCCCTACCGCGAGACCTCGAACATCTACGACGGCAGCAACGTCATGGCCGAAATGGCGATCCACACCTTCGCCGGAAACTGCGCCCGCGGCATGAGCCTCGTCGCGCTCCACAACGGCGGCGGCGTCGGCACCGGCAAATCCATCAACGGCGGATTCGGACTCGTCCTTGACGGAAGCGAGAGAGTCGATAGAATAATCCTCGAGTCCATGAGCTGGGACGTCATCAGCGGAGTCGCGAGACGCGCCTGGGCCCGCAACGAGCACGCCATCGAGACGGTCGAGACCTTCAACGCGAAGCGCAGCGACGGACACATCACGCTCCCGTACATCGCGGACGACGCCTACCTCACCGACCTCGTAGCGAAGAGCAAATAACGTTACAAAAATTATATGACATAATGGAAAGCCGCGGCATCGCAAAGAAGCCGCGGCTTTCTTGCGTCCTGCGCCCGCGGTGCTATCATTGTCCCGTCGAAGGGCGCGCCGCGCCCGAGGCGTGAAATCAACGAAAAGGCGGCAAGATACAGAAATGAAAATAACGATGCTCGGAACCGGCAACGCGACAGTGACCGAATGCTACAACACCTGCTTCGTGCTGAGCGGCGATGGAAAACATATGCTCGTCGACGGCGGGGGCGGAAACACGGTGCTGCGCCGGCTGAAGCAGGCCGGAACAGACTGGAAGGATATACGCGACATATTCGTGACGCACAAGCACATCGACCACCTGCTCGGCATAATCTGGATGGCGCGCATGATATGCCAGAACATGAGCCGCGGCACATACGACGGCGAGGCACGCATCTACGCGCACGACGAGGTCATAGCCCTTATAGACGACATGGCGCGCAAGCTGCTCAGCGCGAAGGAGTCCGCCTTCATAGGAAAGCGGCTGCACCTGATAACGGTAGGCGACGGTGAAGAGCGCGAGATAATAGGCAGGAAATTCGCCTTCTTCGACATACTTTCGACGAAGGCGAAGCAGTACGGCTTCTGCATGGACTTGGGCGGCGGCGAAAAGCTCACCTGCTGCGGCGATGAGCCGTACAACGAATGCGAACGCCGGTACGCCGAGGGAAGCAAGTGGCTGCTGCACGAAGCCTTCTGCCTCCATTCGCAGGCCGGAACGTTCAAGCCCTACGAAAAACACCACTCGACGGTAAAGGACGCCTGCGAGCTCGCGGAGCGGCTCGGCGTGAAAAACCTCCTGCTTTACCACACCGAGGATAAAAACATCAAAAACCGCAAAGAGCTCTACACGGCCGAGGGGCGGCGGTATTATCACGGAAATCTTTACATCCCCGACGACATGGAGACAATCGAGCTATAACGCGCGACGAAAAATACGGGCGAGGCCGTGTAATATAATGTTATCAATATTATGAGACATTATATATATTTCAGCAGCTCACTGCGAAATCTGCAAATTTGCGGCGGGGCCGTGGGGACATACTCACGCCCAAACTTTTAGCGCACACTCTTCGCGCTTCGGAGAATGCTATAATTTCACGCGGGCGCGCCGGACACACGCGCCCGCATCATTTTTTGACAGGAACGCGATTTTATGAAAAACGACATAGAAGCAAACGAAGGCAGACTTTTCTCGCCGCTTTTTCTGCGGGCTGCTTATCCCGTTCGGGTTTTCTTTCTTTATAAGTACCTCATCGGGAGTATAACGTCGATAACGGCGCCTTATATTACGGCGGACTTCGGCCTCTCTCCGGCTCAGCTCGGGGGATTCATCTCGGTGAACCTCGCGGCCTTCGGCCTCGCGCAGTTCCCGCTCGGCGTCATGCTCGACAGGTACGGCGGTAGAAACACGCTAGTCGCCATGCTTTTGCTGGCCTGCGCCGGAACGCTGCTCTTCGCCGCTGCGGAGAGCTACGCGGCGCTGCTCGCGGCGCGCGCGCTCATCGGAGCCGGCTTCGCGGGCGCGCTGCTCTCGTCCTTCAAATCGTTCACCCACTGGCTGCCGAAGAGGCGGCTGCCGCTCGCCTTCAGCATCCAGAGCTTCGTCGGCGGCGTCGGCTTTATGGCGGCGACGCATCCCGTGACGCTGGCGCTCGAATATTTTACGTGGCGGCAGATAATGTTCGCAAGCGGAGGAGCGGTGGCGCTCTCTATAGCTATGCTGCTGTTCTGCGCGCCGCGCGAGGATTGCGGAACTGAGGGACGCGTAGAGACGCTGCTGAGCTCCGCCTGCGGGATGCTGCGCTTCGCGTGGGACAAAAGGCTCTGGTACGTCGCGCCCGTCGTCACGGCGACCGAGGCCGTATTGTATTCCTTCGCCTATCTGTGGATAGGGCCGTGGATGCGCGACGCTGCGGCGCTCGGCGAGCGCAGCGCGGGGCTCATGATGCTGCTCAGCTCCGCGGGAATAGCGGCGGGCTATCTGCTCAACGGCGTGACCGCGGATTTCTGCTCGCGCTGGAAATGGATGACGTGGGAAAGGCTCTACGCCTGCACCGGCGTGCTGTTCTCCGCGCTCATGGGGGGGCTCGCGCTTTTCGGCGGAAGGGCCGCGCCGCTTTGGTGTCCCGTTATGTTCCTTTCCACGATGCGATGATCTCGTTTCCGATAATAGGACGCCTCTTCGCCGTGGAGGAGACAGGGCGCGTCTTCTCTCTGCTCAATTTTATAATCTTCGCGGCGTCGTTCCTGATGCAGTGGCTCGTCGGCGTCATACTGAATTTCTATCCCGTCGCGGGCGGCCATTTTTCGCCGGACGGATACAGGGCAGCGCTCCTCGCCGTCTTCGCGGTGAACGCCGCCGCGGCGCTGCACCTCTGCGTATATCTTCCCAAAATAGAAAAGCTGAGGAAATTTTAGAAAGCGCGGAGATTTATATACGAAAGACGCCGCTTCCGCGAGGGAGGCGGCGTCTGCGTTTTCAGCTGAAATAACGTGAAACCGGCGGTTTACCAGTTCTTCGCCTGGATCTCGAAGTAGGCCTGCGGGTGCTGGCAGACGGGGCACTTCTCGGGGGCCTTGTCGAGTTCGAAGACCGCGCCGCAGTTACGGCACTTCCAGAAGAGCTTGCCGCCCTTCGCGAATACTGTGCCGTCCTCGACGTTCTTCGCGAGCTCGCGATAGCGCTTCTCGTGCTCGGCCTCTACCTTCGCGATGCCCTCGAACATAACGGCGAGGTCGTTGAAGCCCTCTTCGCGGGCCTCCTTCGCCATGCGCGGATACATCTCCGTCCACTCCTCATGCTCGCCGGCTGCGGCCGCGAGGAGGTTGGCGAGCGTGTCGCCTATGCCGGAAAGGGCCTTGAAGTGAAGCTTCGCATGCTCCTTCTCGTTGTCGGCGGTCTCCTGGAAGATAGCCGCGATCTGCTCATATCCGGCCTTCTTCGCAGCCGACGCGAAATAGGTGTACTTGTTGCGGGCCATAGACTCGCCGGCAAAAGCTTCCCACAGGTTCTTCTCAGTCTTGCTTCCCTTTAATTCCATCGCAAATTCCTCCTAAGAGTTAGAGTTGCCACACTAGCTTATATTGTATAACTATCGGAAAAATAATCAAGAAAGAATATTCCGCGCGCGAATGTAAAAACGGGAGGGCGCCGACGTTGCTGGCCGCTCCCGTTTTTTGCCGCTGTTAATAATTTTGCAGAGATTGCTTCCTCAGCTCCACTCGTCTCCCGCGGAGAAGAGCGGGTGCTCTTCTATCTCGAAGCGGCGGCGCGGCGGGCGGAGGCCGTAGTCGTAGACGTTGATATCTCCCTCGGAATAGTTTTCAAAGTAGAGGTCGAAGCCGTTGCGGTTCAGCGCGATGAACGCATCCTCGAAGGTTTTGAAGGAGAGGTAGTCGAAGATGACGGACGTGCCGGTGCAGAAGCAGACGACGGGACCGGATTTTTTGCCGGAGCCGGCGGCGAAGGCCCAGACCTCTTCGTCTGTCTCGGGAGAGCGCACCCACCAGCGGCAGTCCGACGGGTCGAGCCTGAGCAGATTGTGCGGCGCGCCGTTTTTGCACGGCTCTCCGGAGCTGCCCTCGACGGCGCAGGCGAAGAAGTTGTAGCGCGAGCCGAGGTATTTTTTGTTGAATTCCTCGGCGACCTTGATCGCCTCCTGCGGCAGCAGGACGTTGAGCAGAGAGACCCATTTTTCTGATATCGGGCCGTAGAAGGCTTCCGCCACTGCGCCCGCGATGCAGGCCTGAGTGTCGGAGTCTCCGCCGAGAGAGACGGCGTTGCGCAGCGCGTCCTCGAAGGAGTCGGAGTCGAGGAACGCTATGAGCGCCTCGGGCACGCTGCCCGGGCATGTGGCGTCGAATTTGTAGCCGCGTCTTATCTTGCCGACGGTGCGGCTCAGGTCGTAGCCGAATTCCTTTTCGACGTATTCTTTTATCTCGTCCTTGGACTTTCCCGTGCGCGCGAGGAATATCGCCGCGGCGACGGCCGACGCGCCCTTTATGCCCTCTGGGTGGTTGTGGCTCGGTTCGGCGCTTTTCTTAGCCTCGGCGAGGACTTCGTCGAGCGTGTCGAAGGCCCACGCGACGGGGGAGACGCGCATCGCGGAGCCGTTGCCGAAGCTTTCGCCTTGTTCCTTCTCGTCGGAGAGGCACCATCTGAAGAATTTGTCGCCGTATCCGGCGTTCGGGTAGCAGCGCCCCCAGTATTTGAATACCTCCATGTAGCCGTAGCCGTGCAGTATCGCGTCCGCCGTCGCAAGCGTCAGGACGGAGTCGTCCGTGAAGCGGCTTTTTTCGGAGATGAAGTCGAACTCTTTGCTTTTATGCGGGGCGCGCTCAAAGACCGAGCCCACTATATCGCCTACGAGAGCTCCAAGCATTTCGTATCACTCGCCTATTGCCGTAGATTTTTCAACAATTATACTACAAGCCCTTTTGCTCGGGGCTTTCGAAGTTTCCGCCTAGATGCGCGGCGTCGCCCATGAGGCTCATTCTCGGCGCGCAGCCTTCCTTCATCTCGACTATCGTGATGCTGCAGTTCGGCACCTGGAATCTGAAAAAGCTCGAAAGCGGGGCGTCGAGCCAGTAGCAGAGCAGGACCTTGATGACCGCGTCGTGCGAGGCGAGGAGCACGTCGCCCTTGTATTTTTTCGCCGCCGCTTCAACCGCGGGAACCGCCCTGCGCGCTATGTCCTCGAGGCTCTCGCCGCCTTCGCCGGGCATCTTCACAGTCTCGGGCGCGGTGTGCCAGCGGCGGAGAAGCTCGGGCCATTCTTCCGCAACTTCGGTCGAGAGGCGGCCCTCCCAGTCTCCGTGGTTGATTTCCGTGAAGGCCGGAATTTCCGTAAATTCTCCGAACTCGCACTTCGAGGCGGCGAGCTCGGCGGTCTTTTTCGCGCGGTCGAGCGGGCTTGTGAGCACCGCTTCGAAGCTGTGTCCGGCGAGCCGCTCTCCGAGCGTAGCGGCCTGCGCGAGCCCCTTTTCGTTCAGCGCTGTGTCCTTCTGCCCCTGGAAGCGTCCCTCGACGTTCCACGCCGTCTCGCCGTGGCGTATTACGAAAAATCTCATGCTTTTATCCCGCCTTCGTGAAGTCTACAGTCGCGACCCAGACCATGTCGCCGCTCTTGATGAGCTCGCCGTTGAGGCTGTCGTCCGTCTCTCCGTCGATTTCGAGCGCGCCGAGCGCGAGGCCGCTGCCTTCCTTGCGTCCGAGCGCGAAGTTCGCGATGTTGACGCCCGCTTCGCCGAGGATGCTTCCTATCTTGCCTATGACGCCGGGGCGGTCGTGGTTCTGGAAGATGAGCAGCTTGCCGGTCGGCACGAAGTCGACCCAGTAGTCGTTGACGCGGACTATTCTCTGGCGGCCCTCTTCCGTTATCGTCGCAAGCAGCGAGACGGAGCCCTTTGCGGTCTCGAGCTCGACCTCTATCGTGTTCTTGTAGGTACGCGGCTCTCCATAGCTCTCGTCGATGGAGATGTCCCTGTCCTTCGCGAGCAGCGGCGCTAGCATGTAGCTGACCGGCGTGCCGATGCTGATCTCGAGCATGCCTTTGAGCACCGCGATGGTGTAGGGGCGCAGCTTGTTCGCAAGGCGCTTTTCCTCGTCGTCGAAGAGCGGGCCGCGCAGCGTGACGTGGCATTTGTGCGGAGCGGAGCCGCGCACCTGCGCGAGCTTCGCCGCGAGCAGGCCTATCTTGCGCGAGAGACTGAGGTACATGCGCTGGTCGTTGTTGAGCGCCTGTTCGAGGAAGGGCAGGTTCACCGCGTGGTTGTAGGGCTCGCCGCGCAGCACGCTGAGCATGTTCTGCGCCGCTATGCGCGAGACCTCGGACTGCGCCTCGACGGTGTTCGCGCCGATGTGCGGCGTTATTACTATCCTGTCCGCTATGTCCTCGGCGAGGAACGGGTGCCCCGGCGTGAGAGGCTCCGCGCTGTAAACATCGGTCGCGAAGCCGCCGAGCCGCCCGTCGCGCACCGCCTGCGCGACTGCCGCCTCGTCGACGATGCCGCCGCGCGCGCAGTTCACGAGGTACGCTCCGTGCTTGAAGACGCGCAGCATGCTTTCGTCTATCATGTTCGCCGTTTCTTCGGTGAGCGGCGTGTGTATCGTCACCATGTCGGCGAGAGATACGGCCCCTTCGAGGTCGCTCATGAGCTCGACGTGTAGCGAATCGGCCTTCGTGTGCGGGATGTAGGGGTCGTAGGCGACGACCTCCATGCCGAATGCGCGCGCGCGCTTCGCGACTTCGCTGCCTATCCTGCCGAGGCCGATGACGAGCAGCTTTTTGCCGCTGAGCTGGCGGCCCGTGAATTTGTTCCTGTTCCATTTTCCGGCGTGGAGCGAGGCGCAGGCCTGAGGAACCATGCGAACGACGGCTAGCATGTTCGCCATCGTCAGCTCCGTCGCCGCGAGCGTGTTTCCGCTCGGCGCGTTGATGACTATTATCCCGCGGCGGCTCGCGGCGGGCAGGTCGATGTTGTCGACGCCGACTCCCGCGCGGCCTATGACCTTGAGCCTGTCTCCGGCCTCGATTTTTTTCTCGTCCATCGTCGTGCCGCTGCGCGTCAGTATCGCGTCGACGCCGGCGAGCTGTTCTATTATCTGCTCGTCCGTAAGGCCGAGGGCGACTTCAAGCTCCACCTCGGGCGCGTTTCTGAATATGTCGAGGCCGGCCTCTCCGACCTTCTCCGTTACAAGGACTTTCCATTTATTATCCATCTTGTTTCAGCCGTCCAATCCTTCGTTGATTTCGCCTGTGTTCGCCGCGGCGTTATTCCGCAGTCTCTTTCAGCGCTTCGCCGAAAGCGCCGAGTATTTCCGCAAGCTCAGCCTCGCCCCAGTCGCTGTAGTGCGCGGAGCGTATTATCTTACCCTTGAGCGCGCCCTGTCCGCCCGCCGTCGTCAGCCCCATGCGCGAAAGTATTTTGCGCACGGCTTCGCTCTTGCCGTCAGGCGCGAAAAAGGCCGTGACGCCGGCGGAACGAATCGCCGGGTCTTTTACGAGAAGCTCGAAGCCCATAGCCTCGAGGCCTGATGCGAAGCCGTCCGCCCAGCGGCGGCGCTTCGCGAACCATTCGCGCGCGCCGTCCTTCAATATGACGCCGAGCGCCGCGTCGAGCGCGTAGTAGAGCGACACCGGCGGCGTGTAGGGGTTTTCGTAGGAATCTTTTTTCATATATTTTAGATGAAGCTTGAGGTCGAAGTAGTAGCTCGGGCAATCGCGCTTTTCGAGCGCGGCGAGCGCGCGCTTCGAGAGCCAGACGAAGCCGAGGCCTGGCGGCGTCATAAGGCCCTTCTGCGATGCGGTGCAGAGCACATCGATTCCCCATTCCTCGGGGAAGCATTCCATCGCGCCGACGGAGCTGACGCCGTCGACTAAAATCAGCGGGCGGTTCTCCTCCGGCAGAGCCGAGATGATTTCGCGCACCGGGACCGTCACGCCGGTCGAGGTCTCGTTGTGCGTGACGAGCAGCGCCTTGGCGTCGGGGTGCGCGCGCAGCAGCGCCGCCGCGTCCTCTGGCGTAGGGGCGCGCCCTTCCTCGTAATCGCCGAAGACTCCCTGCGCGCCGGTGCGCAGCGCTATCTCGCGGAATCTTTTGCCGAATGCGCCGCAGGAGAGCGAGATGAATTTATCTCCCGCGCCGAGAAAGTTGACCGCGGCGCACTCGAGCGCCCCCGTCCCCGAAGAAGGGAGTATGACGACGGGCTGGGAGCTTTCGAGCAGCTCTCCGAGCTTCTCCGATATTCCCATGAAGAGCGACGAAAAAGCGGCGCACCTGTGGCTCTCCATCTGCGCGCCCTGCGCGGCGAGGACCGGCGGCGGAACCTCGACGGGCCCGGGAGTCAATAGATATTTTCTCAAGATAAAACCTCCCTCATAAAATAAAAAAGAGACCGAAAGAATCCTCCGGTCTCAAAACGTTTCTGCTTCATGCGCCGGTGTACGGCGCGTCAATGCTGTTCGCTTTGAGACGGGCGCGCGGAACAAATACCGCTCCACGAGGAGAGGCGCGACGAACTGCATGACGACGAAGAATATGCGAAGTATGACACCGGCGGCCCTCCCGTACTCAAAGACTTAACTAGCTAACTTTTATACGCCAAAGCTCCGTCAATGTCAATACAGGGAAGCACAATCAAAGTTTACAAAGCGTTCGCCGCGCTTTAGCTTACAGACTGTCAATTATCATATATAATAAGTAACGCTTTGAACGGCGCGCGGGAGGGCTGTGCATTGAAGGACAGGATTACGGATATCATCGTTTACATAATCGCGGCTTCGGCGTATTGCTTCGTCTGCCTCTATCTGCCGTATGCATATCCGGAGCTGCCGGACGGATATTTCCGAAGCTTCGAGGTCGTCATACCGTCGGGAGCCTCGGCGGGCGCAGCGGCGCGCCTGCTCGAAGAGGCGGGCGTCGTGGACGACGCGGGCGCGCTCGTGCGCGAGATGGCCCGCTCCGGGCTCGACAGGAAGATAAAGCCCGGGCTTTATACGCTGCGCCGCTCTACGCCGCGCGGAGCCGTGAAGCAGCTCGAAAAGGCGAAGCCCGTCGTCGAGCGTGCGGCGCTGATCCCAGGCTCGCGCTTCGACAGGCTCGCGGCGCTCTTCGCGGAGGAGGGCGTGACCGCGGCGGATTTCTATTCCGCTATGGCGAAGGCCGAAAATTTTTACGAGCCGGTGCGCAAATGGCTGCCGGAGGACGTGCGCGCGCGGATGGTGTTCCTTCTGCCCGAGACATATTTTGTAGCGCCCGGCCCCGCCGTCGCTGACGGCTTTATCGCGTCGGCCTCGCGCCTCTGGTTTGAGAGAGTCGGTAAAGACATCCCCGAAGACACGCCAGCGAACGACGTGCTCATGCGCGGCGTGCTCGCCTCCGTGGTCGAGGGCGAGGCCCGCGTCGCGGAGGAGCGCCCGATACTCGCCGGGATATTCCTCAAAAGGATAGAAAAAAAGATGCGCCTACAGTCCTGCGCGACGGTCATATACTGCTGGGCCGAGCGCGGCGAAAAGAAGACGGCACTCACGTACAAAGATCTTGAAATCGACTCGCCGTACAACACATACCGGAACGACGGCCTGCCGCCGGGACCGATATGCGTGCCCTCCGAAAGCTCATGGAAGAGCGCGCTCGCGCCGCAGGAGACGGAATATCTCTTCTTCTTCGCGGACGGCAGGGGAAGGCACATATTCAGCAGGACCTATGGCGAGCACATTGCGAAGCAGCGGGGGATGACGCGATGAAGCCCGAGATAAAAGCGCTGAAGTTTACCGTCCCGCACGAGGACATATATTATATAAGCTGGATAATCGACGCGGCAGAGGGCATCGGCTTCCTCCAGACCGACGATGCGAAGGCGGGGAAGATAACCGTCTTCACGCCTGTCGGGCAGGAGCAATACCTGCTGAGCCTTATGGAGTCGCTGAGGGCGGAGGGCATTCCGATAACTGAAAACACTGAGGACGAAGAGACGGGAGAACTGAAAGAATGAATTGCAGCCTTGATTTTTTCCATGAAAACATAGCGAAGGCGATGAAGAACGGCGCGCAGTACGCCGACGTCTACATACAGAGCGGCGAGGGGCACTCCGTCCACTTCGAGGACGGGAAAATCGACGAGATTTCTTCGTCGACCGCGGACGGCTCCGGCAGCCGCATCATCGTGAACGGCAAGACCTTCTACTCGCACGCGCCCGGCGGCGGAGCGGCGGCTATAGCCTCGGCCTTCGCGCGCTGCGCCGAGATGGCAGGCGTCGGAGCGCCGTCGGGCGCGGCACCTGACGGCTTCGCAGTCGAGCAGGCCGAAAATCCGGCGAAGCAGCCCGACGCGTCGTTCCTGCGCGAAATTGACGAAACGATAAAAAAGGAATCTCCCTATATCCGCCAGTCGTCCTACCGTTACACGGTGTCGCGGCGCAGGATACTCGTCGTCAAGCCCGGCGGCGAAATCGCGGAGGACGAAAGATACTACACGTCGTTCGCGGCGCAGGTGATAGCGGAGCGCGACGGCGTCGTGCAGACAGGCTCCGAGCGCCGCTGCATGACGCTGCCGCAGGAGCTTTTCTGGAGCGGCGCGTCGCCGCTCGAGCTCGCGCGCACGGCGCTGCGCCGCGCTCTGCTGATGCTCGAGGCCCGTCCCTGTCCCGCCGGGAAAATGCGCGTGCTCATGGCGGGCGAGGCCGGCGGCACGATAGTCCACGAGGCCTGCGGACACGGCCTTGAGGCCGACATAGTCGAGAAGGATTACTCGACCTACCGCGGCAAAATAGGAGAGAAAGTCGCCCACGAGACGGTCACAATGATAGACGGCCCGCTTACGGAAGGGCTCTACGGCAACTACCGCTTCGACGACGAGGGCACGCCCGCGCAGCGCACGGTGCTGATAGAGAACGGCGTGCTCAAAAATTACCTCACGGACGTGCTCTCTTCGCAGCTCTACGGCCTACCGCTCACCGGCAACGGGCGGCGCGAGTCCTACCGCTGCGTCCCAGTCCCGCGCATGAGCAACACATACCTGCTGCCTGGGCGCGACGACCTCGACACCATGCTCGCGCGCACGGAGCGCGGCCTTTTCGTAAAGAAGATGGGCGGCGGGGAAGTGGACCCAACCTCGGGAGATTTCGTCTTCTACGTCAGCGAGGCATATCTCATCGAAAAAGGAAGGCTCGGCGCTCCGGTGCGCGGCGCGATACTGACGGGCAACGGCCCGGAGGCGCTGCGCAACATCTCCGCGCTCGGGAACAACCTGGTCATGGACCCCGGAATGTGCGGGAAATCGGGGCAGAGCGTCCCCGTCACTGACGGACAGCCCTCGATGCTCATAGAAGGTCTCACGGTCGGAGGCAGCGAAGCATGAGAGAACAGGAAGCGGCCCCATCGCGCCGCAGAAGAAAGAGCACGCCCAAGGAAAAGGCGAAGGCGAGAAAATTCGACATAAAGGAGATTTTCGGAGAGCTGCGCACGGCCTTCAAAATATTCAACATCGTCGCCGCGCTCGTCACGCTCTACGTAATAGCCTCGCTCTACACGCCGTGGACCGGAGACGCCGGCGCGGCGACGGCCGGCTGGCTGCTCTCAAACATCGGCGGCGCCGTGATAATCCCGCTGCTCTTCCTGCTTTACACGGAGGTCAAGCTGATACTCGCGTCGCCGATGAACGGCTGGCTGCGCCATCTCTGCGGAATGTTCTTCATATTCATCTTCCTCTCCATGACGCTCGGCCTCAACAGGCTGACGGGAGGGGAGCGCGAGCTTGCGCTGCCGTTCCTCGCGGCGGGGAAGTTCGGCTACGGAATGAGCTCCGCGATATACAAATCCACGGGGATACTCGGCACCGTCCTCGCGGGACTTCTAACGATATATCTGACGCTTATGGCCTTCAACATTCATCTGTTGTCTTTCATAAAACTGCCCAGCATTTCGCTTCCGAGCTTCAGCCTGCCTAAATTCGGCCGCCGCGCAAAAGAGGGCGGCGAACCGGCGGAATATGAGGAAGAGGCGGACGTCGAGTACGACGAGGTATACGACGGCGAATCAGATGAAAACGACGCGCCGAACATCTCCGAGTTCGACGGCGACAAGGATTATTTCGACTACGACGAAGAGAGGCCGGAGCGCGATAAATACGACGCGCCGCCCGTCCTGCGGCGCGGACGCGCGGCAAGCGCCGCCGCCGAAGCGGAGGAGGACGAGGAGGGAATAGACTACAACGACCCCGAATCTCTGAAAAAGGCCGGAGAGCCGGCTCTGCATCCTACGATACAGGACCCGAACTTCAATTTTGAAGAGGGCGGCTCGCGCCGCGTGAAGCAGGGAATTTTCCCGCCGCCGATTGAAATTTTCGGACCGAGCGAATCGCGCGACGGCGAGATGGACGAGGAGAAGGCCGCGCCGCTCGGCGAGAAAATCGTGCGCGCGCTTGAACAGTTCGGGATTGAGTCGCATCTTGCGGAAATCCTCGTCGGGCCGACGGTCATACAGTTCCGCATACAGCTTGCGCCCGGCATCAAGGTCAGCAAGGTCGCCGCGCTCGCCAACGACATCGCGCTCGCGATGGCCGTGCCGAGCCTGCGCATAGAAGCGCCGATTCCCGGCAAGCCCTACGTCGGCATAGAGATTCCGAACCCGAAGCGCCGCGGCATACCGCTGCGCACCGTCATCGAGGACGACGGCTTCCAGCACACGAAGCTCGCGCTTCCGCTGCCCTTCGGCGTCGCCGTCAACGGCGACTCGATAATAGTCGGCCTCGAGGAGCTTCCGCATCTGCTCGTCGCGGGGACTACCGGCTCGGGAAAGAGCGTCTTCGTCAACTCCTGCATAGTCGGCCTCTGCTCGAAGCGCACGCCAGAGGAGCTGCGCATGATACTTGTCGACCCGAAGCGCGTCGAGATGGCGGTCTACGACAAGCTGCCTCATCTGCTGACGCCGCCCGTCACCGACCCGAAGAAGGCGGTGCAGGCGCTAGCGTGGCTCATACGCGAGATGGAGAACCGCTATACGACCTTCGCGAAAATCCGCGTGCGCAACCTCGAAGGCTACAACGAAAAAGTCCTGCCGAAGGACCGCCTGCCGCATATCGTCATAGTCGTCGACGAGCTCGCCGACCTTATGATGACGGCCGCGAAAGAGGTCGAGGAATACATCTGCCGCCTCGCGCAGATGGCGCGCGCGACAGGCATACACCTGATGCTCGCGACGCAGCGTCCGTCGGTCAACATAATTACGGGGCTTATCAAGGCGAACATTCCCGCGCGCGTCGCCTTCACGCTTCCGAGCAACGCCGACTCGCGCACGATAATCGACTGCGCGGGCGCGGAAAAGCTGCTCGGCAAGGGCGACATGCTCTTCCTTTCGACGAAGCATCCGAAGCCTATACGCATCCAGTCTCCGTGGATTGACGAAAAAATCCTCGCGGGCTGGCTCGCCTACATCACGAACACCTTCGGAGAGCCGGAGTTCATCGAGATAGAGGCGCAGGGAGAAAAGGGCGGAAGCGGCGGCTCCGGCGGAACCTTCGACGACGACCTGCTCGAGGAGGCGGTCGAAACTGTGCTCGCCACGGGCATAGCCTCGGCTAGCGGCCTCCAGCGGCGGCTGCGCGTAGGATTCTCGCGCGCGTCGAGGCTTATAGACATGATGGAACAGCTCGGGATCGTCGGCCCCGCCGACGGCTCGCGCCCGCGCGACCTGCTCGTCGACGAAGAGGGCGCGCAGGAGCTGCTCGACGAAGCGAGAGGGAAGTAGTCTATGGAATTGAAATGCGGAATGACGGAAGTAAAAGGGAATAAAAAAAGAGCCGTGTTACACGGCTCTCTGTACTTTACCGGAACGGAGGCACTTGGTGCAGATATGGAGCTTGCGGGTCTCCCCTCCGCCTACGTCGACTCTGACGCTCTGAATGTTGATGAGCCAGCGGCGTCTTGTATGGCGGTTCGAATGGCTCACCGCGTTTCCCGTAACGGGCCCGCGGCCGCAGCAGTCACAGAATTTTGACATTTGTTTCCCCCCTTGTTTCCTTGAAACAATCAACCAGCACATTGTATCATAGCAATACGGAAAGTGGCAACATCACAAGGCAGATAAAAGAAATAAAGGAGAGCGTTTTATATGAATTTCGCTGAAAAGATGGACGAACTGGAAAAGATACTGAGGGATCTCGAAGGAGACTCGCTCACGCTCGACTCGGCGCTCGCCGAATACGAGAGGGGAGTCGCGCTCGTTCGCGAATGCCGCGCCTATCTCGAGGACGCGCAGAAAAAGATAACGATGCTCTCCCAGGAATACGCCGCGCCGCAGACGGGCGCGGAGGAGGCGTAACGAGATGAAGGAAGAACTTCGCGCTTATGTAAAAGGCGAGCTCGAAAGATACAGGCTCGCGGTCGAGGGCTACATTATAGAGACGTGCGAAGAGCGCGCCGCAGGAGTGCCGGCGGAGCTCTTCGAGTCGATGGAATATTCGCTGCGCGCGGGCGGCAAACGGCTGCGTCCCGCGCTCTGCCTCGCAGCGGCGAAGCGCGCCGGCGTGGACGAGGAAAAGGCGATGCCGATGGCGCTCGGCCTTGAAATGCTGCACACGGCGACGCTTATACACGACGACCTGCCGTGCATGGACGACGACGACATGCGCCGCGGCAAACCGTCGAACCACGCGAAGTTCGGCGAGACGCTCGCGCTGCTTGCCGGCGACGCGCTCTTCGTGCAGTCGCTCGAGTTCCCGATGGCAAAGCTGAAGGACATAGCGCCCGCGAACGTCCTGCGCGCGATGCACATCTTCGCGAAGGCTATCGGCCCCTCCGGCGTCTGCGGCGGCCAGGTGCTCGACATCGACGCCGCGAAGGCGAAGGACGAGCCGGACTACGTGCGCCGCATAGCAAAGCTCAAGACAGGCGCGCTGATTCAGGCCGCCGTGCTGACGGGCGCGGCACTCGGCGGAGCGGACGAAGCGTCGCTCTCCAGATACGCGGACTACGCCGCGCATCTCGGCTCCGCGTTTCAGATAGTCGATGATATACTTGACGTGACGAGCACGGCGGAGGAACTCGGCAAAACTCCGGGCAAGGACGAGCGCGACGGCAAGGTGACGCACGTGACGGTCTACGGCCTCGAACGCGCGCGCGAGATGGCGGCGCGGGAGTCGGAGGCCGCGAAGGCGGCGCTCGCGGGAATTTTGCCGGAGGACGATTTCCTCGTTCTTCTCCCCGAATATCTCGTCCATAGGACAAAATAAAGACTGGTGGAATAGAAGGCATGAGTCTTTTGGATTCCGTCGAGGACTTCAGGGGCCTCTACGGACTCAGCGAAGAGGAGCTCGGCGCGCTGTGCGCGGAGCTGCGCGAAAGAATACTCGACGTCACGCTCAAAAACGGCGGACACCTGAGCTCGTCGCTCGGAGCCGTCGAGCTGACGGTCGCGCTGCTGCGCGTATTCAACCCCGACTCCGACAAGATAATATTCGACGTGGGCCATCAGAGCTACGCGTACAAGCTGCTGACGAAGCGCCTCGACCGCTTCCCGACGCTGCGCCGCAAGGGCGGCATCGCGGGTTTCCCGCGCATGGACGAAAGCCCTTACGATTTCTTCACGACGGGCCACAGCAGCACGTCCATCTCCGCGGCTATGGGCTACGCGAAGGCGCGCGACCTCAAGCGCGAAAGCTACGAGGTCGTCGCGGTGATTGGCGACGGCGCGCTGCTCAACGGAGTTTCTTTCGAGGCGCTCAACGCGATGGCGAGCGTCAAATCCAAGGTGATAATAGTCCTCAACGACAACAAAATGTCGATAAACCCGCGCGTCGGCGGCATGGCCTCGCACCTCGCGAAGCTCGCCGTCAACCCGACATACAAAAAATTCAAGGACTACGTCAAATACCAGTGCGCGGGACGCAGGAACGGCGAGAGCGTCCATCAGGCGCTTTCGCAGATAAAGCAGAAGCTGAAGTCGCTGCTGCTGCCGACGAACATTTTCGAAGAGCTCAACATAAGCTACTGGGGCCCGTTCAACGGCCACAACGTCACGGAGATGGAGGAGGTTTTCCGCCTCGCGCGCCATTACGACGAGCCGTTGCTCATCCACGTGCTGACGCAGAAGGGCAAGGGCTGCAAGGCGGCGGAGGAAAACCCCGCTTTCTTCCACGGCGTCGGGCCGATGACGAAAATCGACGCTCCGGCGGAGAAGGCCGGAGGCGAGGATAGCTGGAGCGGCGTCATGGCGCGCGCGCTCTGCGCCGCAGCCGAGCGCGACCCGAAGGTGATGGCCGGGACGGCGGCGATGAAGGACGGCACGAAGCTCGACGCCTTCGCGAAGCGCTATCCGCAGCGATTCTTCGACACAGGCATAGAAGAGGAGCACATGCTCGTCTACGCCGCGGGGCTCGCCGCCGCGGGAATGCGCCCCGCCGTCTGCATCTATTCGACCTTCCTGCAAAGGGCTATGGACCAGGTGATGCACGATATATGCCTGCCGAAACTGCCCGTGCTGCTCGGGATCGACCGCGCGGGACTCGTCGGCGAGGACGGCGAGACGCATCACGGCATCCTCGACGTCTCGTGGCTGCGCGCCGTTCCGAACATGACGCTCGCCGCGCCGCGCGACGCCGTCGATTTGGAATTTTTCGTAGAAGAATGGCGGCGGCGCGGAATCCCGGCAGCGATACGCTATCCGCGCGGCAAGGCGCCGCTCTCGCTAGCGCGCGAAACCGGCGCGGCCCCCGCTGAATGGGGAAAGTGCGAAGTCCTGCGCGAAGGCTCCGAAATCTGCCTCATCGGCGTCGGGAGCACAGTTCCCATGATGCTCGAGGCGGCGGAAGAAATTTCAAAACGCGGAGCAGCGCCGACGGTCGTAGACCTGCGCTTTATAAAGCCGCTCGACATTGAGGGGCTTCTGCCGGTTTTAGCCTCGCACAAAACCATAGTGACGGCGGAGGAAAACGCGCTCGCCGGCGGCGTAGGCGAAGAGATAGCCGCGCTGATGAAGGAGCGCGGAATCGCCGCATCGTGCGCCTGCGCCGGAGTGCCGGACAGGTTCATCGCGCACGCGACGCGCGCGCAGCAGTGGGAGGAATGCGGCCTGACCGTCGAAAATATCATGAAGCTCTGCGGTGTGGAAAAATGAGCGCGAAGCTGATACGTCTCGACAAGCTGATAACGGACAGAAAGCTCGCGCCGTCTCGCACGGCCGCGCAGCTTTTAATAGAAGAAGGGCGCGTGAAGGTCGACGGCGCGGTCGCGAAAAAGCCCGCCTCTATGGTGAGCGCCGCGGCGGCGATAATCGTCGACGCGCCGGAAAAAGAATGGGTCAGCCGCGGCGCGTACAAGCTTCTGCGCGCGTTCGAGCGCTTTCCGATAGATGCGCACGGAAAACGCTGCGTCGACGTCGGTGCCTCGACGGGAGGCTTCACGGACGTGCTTCTCGCCAACGGCGCGGCGCTCGTCTACGCCGTCGACGTCGGCTACGGCCAGCTCGCGTGGAAGCTGCGCAATGATCCGCGCGTCCGCGTCATGGAGCGCACAAACGCGCGCAATCTGACGCTCGACATGATAGACGGCGAAAAGGCCGACGTTATAGTCTCCGACGCCTCGTTCATATCGCTGACGCTGCTCTTCGGCGCGATGGAAAATCTGCTCGCTGACGACGGCGTCATGGCGGTGCTCGTGAAGCCGCAGTTCGAGGCGGGGCGCGAGCGCGTCGGCAAAGGCGTCATAACGGACCCGAAGCTTCACGAGGATATACTCAACGAGGTCGCGGACTTCATAGACGAGCACACGGGGCTCGCCCTCGAAGCGGCGGACTATTCTCCGATACGAGGCCCCGAGGGCAATATAGAGTTCCTGTTTTTCCTGAAGCACAAAGCCGCCTCGCGCGGCGGCGCGCGCCCGGACTTCCGCAGAATAGTCGAAGAGGCGCACGCGCACGCGGCGCAGCATCCGAACCGGAGGAGCAACGCAAATGACGAAGGACATGAAAAAGATAGGACTGCTCTTTAACACGCAGAAGCCCGAAGCCATCGAAACGGCGTGGCGGCTCTGGCACTGGGGGAGGGACGAGGGGATAAGCTTCCTCTTCCCGCCGCACGAGGCGTCGGCCATCTCCATTCCCGGCGTAGACGACGAGACGTGGCGCAAAGAGGCGGCCTTCGCGGTAATCCTCGGCGGCGACGGAACTTTCCTGCGCGCCGCGCGCTACACCTTCGGCAACGCGATACCGCTCTACGGCATCAACCTCGGGCGGCTCGGCTTCCTCGCGATAGGCAGCCCCGAATCCGCCGAAGAGGACATAAAATCAATTATAGCGGGCCATTACACGCTCCAGCGCCGCCATCTGCTCAAGGGGCAGGTCTGGCGCTCAGGCAGGCTCGTCCACGAGCTCCACGCGCTGAACGACTTCGTAATATCGAAGGGCAGCATCGCGCGCGTCACGGACCTTGAGGTAAAGGTCGGCGGCGAGACGCTGACGCTCTTCCTCGCCGACGGCCTCATACTTTCGACGCCGACCGGCTCGACCGCCTACGCGCTCTCGGCCGGCGGCCCCATAGTGCCGCCTCACGTGCCCTGCATGATAGTCGCGCCGATATGCGCCCACACGCTCTACGCGCGCCCCGTCATACTGAGCGGGGAGGACAGGGCCGTAGTCATACCGAAGGGCGACGCGCGCAGCCTCATGCTCACGCAGGACGGACAGCTCGGCTACGAGCTGCTGCCGGGCGACGAGCTGCACGCAATGCTCGACCCCGACATTCGCGTGCAGATGATACAGCTCAACGGCAGAAGCTACTACGACCTCCTGCGCAAAAAGCTGCGCTGGGGATTCAACGGCATAAGCGGTGGAGGCGAATAAATGTTAGAAGAGCTCTCGATACGCGGAATAGGCGGAATAAAAAGCGCGTCGCTCGCCTTCGGCGGCGAATTCATAGTAATCACCGGCGAAAGCGGCGCGGGCAAAAGCAGCCTCGTGCGCGCGCTCGAATTCATATCCGGCCGCCGCGCGCAGGCGAACCACATACGCAGCGCCGACGATTCGTGCGAAGCCGAAGCCGTGCTGACCTCCGCACCCGTCGAGGGACTCGAAAAACGTTACCAGCCGCAGGAAAACTCGCTGATAGCGCGCCGCACCTTCACGCGAAGCGGCAAAGGCCGCTGCACGCTCCAGGGGCAGAACGCGCCGCTCACCGTGCTCATAAAGGCGATGGAGCGCAATATCGTCATACAGAGCCAGTTTGCGCAGCTGAGCCTGCTCGAACCGGCGCGCCAGCTCGAACTGGTCGACTCGTGCGGTGGGGCGGAGACGTCCGCGCTGCTCGCAGAGCTTGACGAGACCTTCACAGCCGCGCTCGCGGCGGAGAAACAGATCGTCGCGCTCAAAAAAAGGCGGCGCGAGAGCGAACAACGCTACGAAGGCGCGCCAACCGTCATCCGGCAGGTCTCAGCGCTCAGGCTCGAAGAGGAAAGCGAGCGGCAGTGGGAGGCCGAGCTCGCGAAAATCGACGCCGAAGAGGCCGCGAACCGCGCGATGCGCGCGGCTTCGATGCAGATGAACGACCCGGAGCACGGACTGCTCGACCGCCTCGAAAACGCCGCGAAAAGCGTCTACGCAGCGGCAGGGCGCGACGGCGAAAAATGGCGGCCAGTGATAGAGAAAATGCTATCCGGCGCGCAGGAATTTTCGTCTATGCTCGCCGCCGAGTGCCGCGCCTCAGACGGCGCCGACGCCGAAGAGGCGAAAGAAAATCTCGAAAAAAAGATAGGCGCGCTGCGGAAAATCAAAAGGGCGCTCTCGCTTCCCGACGCCGCGGAGGTCATGGAATACGCGAAGACCGCCGCCGCAGAGCTCGAATGGCTCAAAAAAAGCCGCGAAGAGCTCGAAGCGCTCGGAAAAGAGGCCGCCGAGCTGCGCCGCGAAACCTCGCGCCTCGCGATGGAGCTGCGCGCGCGGCGCAAAGAGGCCGCCGCCTCGCTCGCCGCCTCGGTCAACGGCCACCTTCGCGAGCTCGGCATGGAATATGCGGAGTTCGGAATAGAGATAGAGCCGCTCGACCGCGTCCGCGCGAACGGCGCGGAAAACGTCTGCTTCACGCTCGCGCTGCCGGAGCAGAAGCCGCTGCCGGTAGGCAAAAACGCCTCGGGCGGCGAACTTTCACGCATCCTCATCGCGGTGCAGCTCTCCGCTGGCGACGACAAACTGCCCGGAACCCTCGTCTTCGACGAAGTTGAGGCCGGCCTCGGCGGCAAAACGGCGCTCCTCGCAGGCTACAAGCTCCGCGAGCTCTCGAAGCGCTGCCGCACGATACTGATAACCCACCAGGCGACGATAGCCGCGATGGCGGACCAGCACTTCGTCGTCAAACGCACCGGCGACGACACGGAAATATCCGAAGTCGCGGGCGAAGCGCGCGAGCGCGAAATAGCGCGTATGCTCTCCGGCGACGAAGAATCCAGAGAAGCGCTCGAACACGCGCGCGCGCTGCTGGGACATTAGGCGCAGAGCCCGGAAACGTAGCCGTTGCCCGCGGCGGGAATTTCTGCTTTAATATGCGGGAAATCGCCCGACGAAGGGATTGACGGAAGCGGTGAATCGCGTAATCCTTAACCAACCAACCAACCAACCAACCAACCAACGCGGCGCGGTGAGCCTCTAACGCCGCGATTTTTTCGTGCCCTACCGGCAAAATTCACGCTTCTCTCTGCGCGCCGCGCCGCGCCGAAAGAGGCGTTTTTTATTATTGCAGCCCATAAGGAGGCAAGTATATGAAAAACCTGGAAGAACAGATCAGGCAATGGAACGACGAAAACGAGTTTGAAAAATGCGTCGAGGCGATAGAGGCGGTGCCGGAGGCGGAGCGCGGGTATGAGCTTACGCTTCTGCTCGGACGCGCCTACAGCAACATAGCGGTTCTCGGCCCGCACTGCGAACGCCCCGACGGCGACGCGGACAAGGTCGACCGCGAACTGCTCGACAAGGCTATATCTATCTTCGAGTCAATCCGCGCCGGGGGAGAGAGCGACCCGTTCTGGAATTCGCGCATGGCATACGCGCTCTGGATGGCGGACGGACGAGAGGCCGAGGCGCTGGAGTACGCGGAACGGTGGCTCGAACTTGAGCCGGACAGCGAAGACGCTAAAAAACTTATAGGAAGCATACGGGAGTTCCTCGACGACGACAACGAAGACGGCGGCGAAAACTTTACGCTTGAGACATACGACGACGCCGATTGGAACACAGTGCAGGACCACATAGCAAAATACTTCGGCGACTACGGCAATGTGATGCACGAAATCGCGTCGGAGGGCGTACACCTCGACGTATGCGTCATACCGCCGCGCGAGGAGCACAACTATTACACGCTCGTCACGCTCGGCATGGGCGCGCACAAAATGAACGTCCCGGAGGAGCTTGCGGACCAGAAGCTCGAACGCGCGGAGCTTCTTATAAATCTGCCGCCAGACTGGAATCTCACGAAAGAGGCGTTTGACGACGACAAATGGTTTTGGCCTATCCGTATCCTGAAATCTACGGCGCGCTATCCGCTGAGGGACAGAGACACATGGCTCGGCTGGGGACACACGCTCGGAGACGACGACGGAGTTCCGTTCTCGGACGATACAAAGCTCTGCGGCGCGCTGCTGCTCTCGCCCGGCGTGTTCGGCGAGGATTCCTACACCTGCCGGCTCGCGGACGGCGACGAGGTAAATTTCTATCAGCTCATCCCGCTCTATAAAGAGGAGATAGATTTCAAACGCGAGCACGGTGTCGACGAACTTCTCGAAAAATGTTCCGACGAAACGCTTGAGGTAATCGACCCGCAGAGGCTTAACGTCATCACCGACGCGGACAAAATAGATTACGACGACGCGCTCATGGAATCGGCTGAGGAGTACGCCAAGACCATAGAAGAGAAAAAACTGCCCGTCGATGAACTTGCAGCCTACAACCATCTGGCGATTTACCTGCGCTGGTGCATAGAGCATGATTTGATGAGCAATCCGTTCCTCCGCAGCCACGGCGAAACAGTCGAGGCGGTGAAGAAAGGCGAACTTACTGACCTGCGCGAGTTCATGCGGGACGACGATAATATAAACGGCAAACTTTCGCTGACGTACTTCAACCATGAGGGGACGGAGTTCGCTAAATGGTACAGCTGGGGAAGCCGCGCCACGCCCTACGCATATATAAAGGACGTGAAGGCTCACGCCGCGGCGTACTTCGGCGAGGAGCGCGCGAAAAGCGAGGAGTTCGGCGGCGCTGCCTATCTCTTCGTGCCGTGGAGCGAGGACTATTACCGCGCGATGGCGGAGGTAATCGACCGCCGTTACGCGCAGTGGAAGGCGCTCGACGAAAATCAGATGCCGGAGAAAAATTTCGCGATAAAGCCCGAGGATATAAAGCCTCTGCTCAAAGACTGGGAGGGCGCGGCAGAGTGCTGCGCGAGCGACAGGATTCTAGTCGACGGCTGCAAGGTCGGGTATTGCGAGAGATTCAGGCCGTCGCGCTGCGACGAGGGCTGGAAAAGCGGCTGGCTGTTCCTCGCGGGAGACGAGGACGAAGAGTATCTCGACGACGAGGACAATTTCAGTATCTGCGACCTGAACACAATCTGCAACTACGACCCGGAGATAATGCCGTTCCTCACGCGCTCCTACGGAGAATCTCTCGACTTCCGCAAGCTTGACGGCGGCGGGGAAGAGGACGAAGAGTAGGCGCAGGCATGGATGCTGAACGCGCTATCTCAGAGTCATCGGAGAAAACCGCGGCTTCGTCTGCATTGCGGCGGGCGCGCTCTTTGTCATGGGCGCGGTGCGGAATTGGTGTTGGCTCTGCGACCCGGTGGGCAAGCCGTACGCGCACCTGCTTGGCAGGACGGGACGGCGGATATTCTTTTTCGCCGCAGGCTCTCTGCTCATAGTCTGCGGCGTAATGATTGAGTTCCATTCATAAAATATGGAGAAATGCGAAAGGGGAAACAACGATGAACGAAAAACAGATGCAGGCGGCGCGCGACGCCATGATTGAATGGCTCGAGCACCCGCACGAGCTCGGCGAGGCTCCCGCCGAAATAGAGTGCGCGGGGACCTTCGAGCTGCATGACATGACCTATTACCTGTTCAGGTACAAACGCGAGGTCGGCGGCAAATGGCTGCTCGGCGTATGCGGCGGCTACGAGGGCGGAGATTTGGAACACAGCGGCCATGTCTACAGCGAAATGGAGGAGTACGACGAATCGACGGCGGTCGAGAAGGCGACAGCGATGGTCGAGATGATACGCTCCTACTGGATGGAGCAGGCGAAGCTCGCCGAGGAGCGCAAAGAGAAGGCCGGGGCGTTCGTCGGCTTCGTGCTGCTCTCAGAGGAAGAATGGGACAAAGAACAGCTCATCCGCGACTTGAATGAAGAATGGGACATCGACGCAACGGAAGATGACGACGACGAAGTGAGCGACGACTCGCTTGTATTCCAGATAGGCGATATGATAGCCGCAGCTAGCCTCATGCAGATGCCCGTCCCCGACGGCGAAGCTGAGGAAAACGCCGAAAGCAATTACATGTGGCCCGAGGCGGTCAACGTTGCGAAAGCGCATAAAGCTCACATCATGGTCGGTGTTACGGGAAAGGAAGCGAGCCTAGTCGAACGCGCGGAGCTCTACGTCAAGCTCGCCGCCTGCTGCTGCCGCCAGAAGCGCGCGACCGGCATCTACACGAGCGGCACCGTCTTCGAGCCGAGCTTCTTCTATAAATTTGCGGATATGATGAAGGGCGGAGAATTCCCGATATTCAACCTGATATGGTTCGGCCTCTACCGCAGCGAGCGCGGCGTCTGCGGCTACACATACGGAATGGAGTGCTTCGGCAAGGACGAGATGGAGGTGCTCGACGCCGATGCCGAACCGTCGGACGTTCAGAACTTCCTTTCGAGCATGGCGGCCTATGTCATAGAGTACGACGTGACGCTGAACGACGGCGAGACGATAGGCTTCTCGGCGGAGGACAAGCACGCGATAACGCGCAGCGAAGGCGCGGCGCTGCCGGGCATGACGCTGAAGATAGAATATTAAGGAGGGACACAGCGATGAAAAAATTCGACGAAAACTACGTTCTGCTCAAAGATATGGTCGAGGACGACTATTACCCGAAATTCCTAGTTGAGAAGGTGAAGGACTGCATCACGCCAGTCATCGCTCTGCTCGAAAGCGACGAAACCGACAAAGAAGTCATACAGGCGAAGCGCGACGAGATGACGCTCGCCATCAACGATTTGCAGGAGGAGTTCGACGAAAACGACAGCGAAATAGAGACGGTGGCGCGCGACAGCATAGGCGTGACCGTCGGCTATATCCTCGACTGGTTCGGCATAGACATCGACGTTGAGGACGCGATAGGGGAGCGCGACTGGTAAACTCCGCGGTGGCGGAACGGCATAAGGCGGCGGCTTCGCGCAGTTTGATTCGAAGCCGCCGCTTTTTCTGCGCTGCGCCCTTAAATTTGTTATAATTCGCTTGTAGGCCGCTTTCGGCCTTATCTTCCGGCTGCGCCGCTGTAAGTGAGATGATTCAAAATGGATGGGAAAAGGGAGATAAAGCGCTGCATCATAATCACGGGTATGTCGGGGGCGGGGAAGTCCTCGGCTCTCAACGTATTTGAGGATCAGGGCTTTTACGCTATCGACAATCTTCCGCCCGCGCTGCTTCCGCAGCTCATGGACGTGCTCGCAAACCACCCCGCGGCCGTGAATTACGGCGTCGCCGCGGTTGTGGACGCGCGCGGCAAGGAGCTGCTCAACGACCTCAGCTGCGTCGTGGAGAAGCTGCGCGAGAAGGGCGTGGACGCGGAGGTGCTTTTTATAAACGCGTCGGACGAGGCGCTCGTGCGCCGCTACGAGACGACGCGCCGCCGCCATCCGCTCGCAGACGGCAACACGATACTCCAGGGCATACGCGAGGAACGCATGACGCTCTCGGCGATTATGGAAAAAGCCGACATCGTCATCGACACGAGCAAGTTCAAACTGCCCGAGTTCAAAGCCCGCGTGCTTGAGTCGACCGGGGTCTCCGTCGCGGAGCCGTCGGTCATCGTCAGCTCGTTCGGCTTCAAGTACGGCGCGCCGCAGGACGCGGATTACATATTCGACGTGCGCTTCCTTCCCAACCCGAATTACGTGGACGACCTGCACATGCTTTCCGGCAAGGACGAAGCCGTGCGGAGGTACCTCGACGGCTTCCCGTCGCTGAAAAAATTCCTCGACATGGCCGTGCCTCTGCTCGACTATATCGCCTCGGTCTACTGCGAGACCGGCAAGAAGCAGCTTCATATCTGCTTCGGCTGCACGGGCGGACGCCACCGCTCGGTCGCCGTGGCGGAGATTGTCGGAGCGGCGATAGCCTCCGCTGGCAAGCGCGTCGTAATCACGCACCGCGACATAGACAAGGGCAATATGCGGTGAGCGGAGCCCTCTTTTTCCTCGTTTTTGCAGCAGCTTTCGCGGCGGGTGGGGCGTCCGTCTATTTCGCCTCCTCCAAGCGGCTTCGGCTGCGCCGCGCAAAGCATTCGAGGAGCAGCATAATCACGAACGCGATGGAATACAGGCTCTCGATGGGGCCGCGCATAGTCGCCATAGGCGGCGGCACGGGCCTTTCGACGCTATTGGGCGGCCTCAAGGGCTTCACGCGAAACATCACGGCGGTCGTCGCCGTCACCGACGAGGGCGGAAGCTCCGGACGCCTGCGCCAGGAGTGGGGGATGCTGCCGCCCGGCGACATCCGCAACTGCATCGTCGCACTCGCGGAGAACGACAGCTCGCTGAACAGCCTGCTGAATTTCCGCTTCGACAGAGGAGAGCTGAAGGGGCACAGCCTCGGCAACCTCATCCTGCTTGCGACGACGGAGATGATGGGGGACTTCCAGCGCGCCGTCGAGGAGCTAAACAAGATGCTCGCCATCCGCGGGCAGGTGCTCCCGGTTACGACGGAAAACGTAGTGCTGAAAGGCGAGACGAAGGACGGCGAAAGGCTCACGGGCGAGCTTGAAATTTCCGACCACGGGCGCGAGCTCGCGAAGCTCTGGATAGAGCCGTCGGACGCGGAGCCGCTCGACGCGGTGAAGCGCGCGCTATCCGAGGCCGAGGTGATAGTGCTCGGCCCGGGCAGTTTATTTACAAGCGTGATGCCGAACCTGCTGCTCACGGAGATGGCGGCGCTGCTGCGCGACGTGAAGGTCCCCATCATTTATATAGCGAACCTCATGACGCAGCCGAAGGAGACCGAGGGCATGAACATCGTCGCCCACGTCGACTGGATAGCGAGCATCCTCGGCGCGGTGCCGGACTACATACTCGCGAACCAGTCCGCGATACCGGAGGAATTCGTGACGCGCTACGCGAGCATCGGCGCGGAGCCGCTCTACCTGTCGGCAAAGGAAGAAGAATACCTCGAATCTCTCGGCAGCGAAATCATATACGGCGACTACTGCGAGATAAAGAACGGAAAATACCTGCGCCACAACGCGAAGCACCTTTCCGAGACGATAATGGAAATAGTGCGCGGCAACAGAAAGAACTGAGGCCTACAATGGAAAGCGTCAACAGAACTATTTGGGACGAATGGGGCGCGATGCCGTCGAACGAGCAGGCGCGCGACGAAGCTGCGGGCATTCTCGACGGGTTGCCTTCGCGCGCGCGCGGCGAGGAAATCATGTTTATATCGCCGCGCCTCTTCGCGGTCAGGCGGCTCATGCGGCTGTGGGGCGAGTGCTGCTCATGTCCCGCGGACGGACAGCAGGGCATAAGGCTCGTCGACACGCAGATAAAGGGCAAGATAGTATTCGCGGCGGACAAGGAGCGCACTGCGGATATACTAGCCGTCACGCGCGCAACGGCGAAGCGCACGCGCAACTGGGGCTGGGTGCGCGGCATCTTCGGAAGCTGCGGCGCGCTCTACATGCCGAAGGCCGGATATTACCTCATCATGCGCCCGCAGACGGCGAACGGCTCGGCGGAGCGCCTCCAGGCGATACTGAAATCCTGCGGCTTCACCGTCGGCGTGCGCAAGCGAGCGACCTACAGGGAGCTCACGCTGCGCGACCAGCAGCAGATAGTAACCCTGCTCTCGCGCATGGGGCTCGTCAAGACGGCGCTCTCGCTCGAGGAGACGGCCATCTACCGCTCGATGCGCAGCCACGCGAACAAGCTCGTCAACTGCGACGCCGCGAACATAAACAAAAGCATCGAGGCGGCGCGCGGACAGATGGAGCTGATACGCCGCATGGACGAGCTGGGCATAACGGAAACGCTTCCGGAACCGCTTTTCGAGCTCGTCGCGGCGAGAAAACGAAATCCGAGCATATCTTTGAAAGAACTTGGCCAAACTTTACCGAGACCAATTAGCAAAAGTACGGTAGAATATAGATGGCGAAAGTTAGAACATATACTTCAGACGCAACTAAAGGGGGATGATGCCAATGTACTTAGGAAAAGCGGACGTTAACACCTACGACAAAGGCGCCGGGAGAGAATTTCTGATTTCAAACGGGCGCGGGAGTTACGGCTTCTCCACAGTCATAGGTGCTAACACGAGAAGGGAACACGGACTCCTGGTCGTCAGGAACGGAGAAGAAAAACAGCATTCCGTCCTCGTCAGTAAAATCGAAGAAACGCTCTTCGACCGCAACAAAAAATACCAGCTTTCGACAAATAGATACAAGGATCTGGTTTATCCCGACGGTTACAGATACCTTCAGGAATATCAGGGAAATCCATATCCGAGCATGCTTTTCGTTATTCACAGCATCCTCCTGAAAAAATCTATATTTATGCCGCGCGGCAAGGAATGCACGGTGATCAAGTACGAGCTTCTCGCTGCTCCGGACAAGATCCGCCTCGACCTGCGCCCGCTCGTCGCGCACAGGTACAGCAACGCCGTCTGCGCCGAGTCGAACAGCGCCGATTTCAGCGTATCGTCCGACGACGCGCACAGCATCAGCATCAGCGGCAAGGGCCGCACGAGCCGCGTCTCCGCTACGGCTGGCACGTGGTCGCTCAAGCCGCTCTGGTTTGAGAACCTCATCTACGAGCAGGACGACCGCATCGACGCCCCGTCGGTGGACCACCTCTGGTCGCCTGGGCTCATCTCGAACGAGCTCTCCGAGGGCGACGTCCTCTACGTGGTTCTCTCGCAGGAACCGCAGAACTTCAACGCGAAGCAGCTTGCGGCGATGGAGCAGGAAGCCGCAGCCCGCTTCGAAGACATACTCGAACAGGCCAACATTCCGGCGAACAACAGCGCCGAACAGGATATGATAGTTTCCTCGTACCACCTCGTCGACGACCGCGAAGAGTGCACAGCGCCGATATACACGGGCTATCCCTCGGTCGACGCGAAGCCGCGCGACACCTTCATCGCGCTGCCGGGCCTTCTGCTTGCGACGGGCCGCGAGGCGGTCGCGCTCAAGACGCTGAAATACTGGCTCGGCGCGGCGGAGAAGAACGGCTGGGTCATGCCGGAGAGAGTGTCCGGCTGCGGATGCGCCTTTGAAAACGGCGGAGCCGACAACGGACTCTGGTTCGTTTACGCGGCGGGCAAATACCTCGGCCACGTGAAGGACGCGGGAGCCGATGCCGAAACGCTCGCGAACGGCGTGAAACAGATCGTAGACAGATATCTCAACGGAGTGCCGCAGCTCGACGTCGTCTGCGACTCGAACATGCTCCTCAAGCTCACGGTCTCCGACACGGCGCGCCACTGGATGGGCGCGACCGCGGGCGACGAAGTCGTCGTCGCGCGCAAGGGCTACCTCGTCGAGGTCAACGCGCTCTGGTACAACGCGCTGAAGACCGCCGAGCAGCTCACCGGCGACAAGCAGTACGGAGAAGCGGCGGAGAAGTGCGCGAAGTCCTTCAACGACACATTCTGGAGCTTCGACATGAACGGCCTCTACGACTGCGTCGATCCCGAGACCTTCAAGACCGACAACTCAATCAGGCCGAACCAGATACTCGCGGCGTCGCTGCCCTACAGCCCGCTTTCGCCCGAGACCGCGCAGAAGGTCGTACGCCTCTGCTGGAACGAGCTCTACACGACCTACGGCCTGCGCACGCTCGACCCGCGCCACGATAAATTCAAGGGCCGCTTCGAGGGCCGCCTCGACCAGCGCATCAAGGCCTGCTACCGCGGCATGGCGTGGCCCTGGCTCCTCGGCCAGTTTATAACGGCCTACCTGAAATACAACCCGACGAGGAAGGACCTCGGCTGGGCGTTCATCCGTCCGTTCAACTCGCACCTGCGCCACGGATGCCTCGGCGGAGTGGCCCAGCTCTTCGACGGCATGATGCCGTACCGCCCGCACGGAGACGTGCTCAGCGCCGCGGCTCTCGGAGAGCTTCTCCGCGTGCTCCACGAAGACCTCGAAACGGAAGCGTAAATTTTTCGCAAAGCTTTAGCTTCAAGCCTCCGTCCGCCGTTTGACGGACGGAGGAAAAAGCGTCAAAATCACCGTGAGAGGGATAAGCGGAAGTTTATCCCTCTCCGGCAAATATAATGCAAAGGATATAACCTATAAGGAGGGCATTTTATCATGGCCAAGTATAAGGTTGCAATCAACGGTTTCGGACGCATCGGGCGTCTCTCCCTTCGCGCGTTCTTCACGAACGGCAAGGAAAACGAATTTGAAATAGTCGCTATCAACGACCTGACGCCGCCGTCCTCTCTCGCGTATCTTCTCAAGTACGACTCGGTCTTCCGCCGCTTCCCGGGCACCGTCGAAGTCGACGGAGACTACCTCGTCGTAAACGGACAGAGAATCAGAGCCCTCGCCGAGCCCGATCCCGCGAAGCTCCCGTGGAAGGAAATGGGCGTTGACCTCGTCATCGAGTCGACCGGACGCTACACCGACGCCAACCAGGCTTCGGCCCACATCGCCGCCGGCGCGAAGAAGGTAATCATCTCCGCCCCCGCGAAGAACCATGACGCGACGATAGTCATGGGCGTCAACGAGGAAGTCTACGACCCCGAGAAGCACAACATTATCTCCAACGCTTCCTGCACGACGAACTGCCTCGCGCCAGTCTGCAAGGTCCTCCAGAGCAAGTTCGGCATCAAAGAAGGACTTATGAACACCGTCCACGCTTACACGAACGACCAGAAGACGCTCGACTTCCCGCACAAGAACCTCTCGCGCGGAAGAGCCGCGGCGCTCTCCATCATCCCGACCAGCACCGGCGCGGCGAAGGCCATCTCCGAAGTCATGCCGGAGCTCAAGGGCAAGCTCAACGGCTTCGCGCTCCGCGTCCCGACGCCGGACGTCTCCGTCGTAGACCTCACCGTGGTGCTTGAGAAGCCCGCGACGGCCGACGACGTGAACGCCGCGATGAAGGAAGCCGCCGAGACCTACCTCAAGGGCATCCTCGAGTACGAGCCGGAAGACCTCGTTTCTATGGACTTCGTCGGCGACACGCACTCCTCGATATTCGCGCCGCGCCACACGATGGCTATGGGCGACAAGATGATAAAGCTCCTCTCGTGGTACGACAACGAGTGCGGCTACAGCAACAGAGTAATAGACCTCGCGAACTACATCCTCAAAAAAGGACTGTAACGCTATGCGCCTCAAGACCTTTTCTCCCTCGGACGTAGCGGGTAAAAAGGTTCTGGTCAGGGTGGACTTCAACGTCCCCCTGGCCGACGGCAGGGTCAGCGACGACACGCGCATAAAGGCGCATCTTCCGACGCTGACGGCTCTGCGCGACGCGGGCGCTAAAATCGCGCTCGTCTCGCACCTCGGCCGCCCGAAGGGAACGGTCAACCTCAAATACACGCTCGAGCCCGTCGGCGAAGAGCTCGCGAAGCTGACAGGATGGCCCGTGCGCTTCGTCTCCGACTGCATCGGCGAGAAGGTCGACGAAGCCGTCGCGGACTGGAAAGACGGAGAAGTGCTCCTGCTCGAAAACGTCCGCTTCCATCCGGAAGAGGAAAAGAACGACATGGAGTTCGCGAAGAAGCTCGTCAAGAACTTCGACGTATTCGTCATGGACGCCTTCAGCGCCGCGCACAGGGCGCACGCCTCGACGCGCGCTGCGGCGGAGCTCATTCCGTCCTTCTCGGGCAAGCTCATCGACCGCGAGATAACGATGCTCTCCGCGGCGCGCGACGAGCCGAAGAAGCCCTTCGTGCTCATCCTCGGAGGAGCCAAGGTCTCCGACAAAATCGCGGTCGTCGAGAACATGCTCAAGAAAGCCGACACGATACTCATCGGCGGAGGAATGGCCTTCACCTTCCTCAAAGCCCAGGGGCTCGAGATAGGCAAATCGCTCTGCGAGACGGAGAAGCTCGACTTCGCGGCCAAAATGCTCGAAGAGGCGAAGGCGCTCGGCGTGAAGATACTTCTGCCGGTTGACGCAATAGTCGCGCCCGAGTTCAAGGCCGACGCTCCCGCTAAGGCAGTCAAGGCCGATGCCATCCCGCAGGACGAGATGGGACTCGACATAGGCCCCGAGACGGCGGAGCTCTTCGCGAAAGAGATACTCGCCGCGAAGACCGTCCTCTGGAACGGCCCGATGGGCGTCTTTGAAATGCCCGCTTTCGCGAAAGGCACGGAGGCGGTAGCCAAGGCGCTCGCCGACGCGACGGCGAACGGCGCTCTGACGGTCGTAGGCGGGGGAGACTCCGCGGCGGCGATAGCGCTCTTCAAGATGGAAGACAAGGTATCGCACGTCTCGACGGGCGGGGGAGCGAGCCTCGAATTCTTCGAAGGCAAGAGCCTTCCCGGCATAGAGCCCTACGTCGTAGAGTAAGACAAACGATAAAATAAACGCCTTCATCAAAAGTGGAGGCGTTTATTTATATCTAACGTTATCAACATTATATGACAATAATATAACGTTAGAGCAAAGCGCCCAGCGGTGTGGGAAAATGGCCGTTTCGCCGCGATTTCCGCACCAGACGATATGACGATAATTGGAGGAATATAAAATGCGCAGAAAATTCATCGCCGGAAACTGGAAGATGAACCACGGCCCGGCGGCGACAAGTGAATTCTTTAGCAAATTCGGCGCCGAACTGAAGGACGCGAAAGAGGTACAGGAAGCCGTAGCCGCAGGAACCGAAGAGATAGCCTTCTTCGTTCCAGCAGTTTCCCTGCTGACGGCGGTAAACGCGGCAAAAGAACTGCCCGTAATAGTCGGCGCGGAAAATATGCACTGGGAAAAGAGCGGAGCCTTCACCGGCGAGACCTCCGGCCCAATGATTACCGAGATAGGCGCGACGCACGTCCTCATAGGCCACAGCGAGAGACGCCACATATTCCGCGAAACCGACGAAGAACTTAATAAAAAGGTACACGCCGCGATAGAATGCGGCCTCGTAGCCGTTCTCTGCGTCGGTGAAACGCTCGAAGAGCGCGAGGGCGGCAAAGCCTTCGACGTTATCAAGAGGCAGTTCGTCGAGGGGCTCAAAGGTATAGACGGAGAGACGCTCGCTCATAAAATGATAATCGCCTACGAACCGGTATGGGCTATAGGCACCGGCAAGACCGCGAGCGACGCCGATGCCGAAGAGGTCTGCGGATTCATACGCGGACTCGCGAAGGAAAACTTCTGCGAAAAGACCGCCGGCGAGCTCATCATCCTGTACGGCGGCAGCGTCAAGGCCGACAACACGAAAGGCATAATCTCGCAGGCCGACATCGACGGCGTCCTCGTAGGCGGCGCGTCGCTCAAGCCCGACAGCTTCATGCAGATCGTGAAGAACGCTTTGTAAGATATAACGTTATAATAAACGTTACACAAGCGCAATATTATATAAGTCTTAAAGGTTAAGAAGTCATATATAAAAATACGCTAAAAATCATCATAAAACCCCTCTCTTAAGTTTCGAGAGGGGTTTTATGTAACATAACATAAATTATAGGACATTATTATAAAGACGCTCCCCCTCTTCAAACGCCTGTCATTTTAGAGATTTTACGGGGATGCGCCGCTTATAAATCTATTTAGTATTCCCGCCTTATTGTAATTTTATCGTTTTTCTGGTGCGAAGCGTTTATACGCCATCTCATGGTACGGCGTCGGAATGTTCGCCGCGCGGCCCATTTCTATCATTCTGCCTATAAGGTGGTCAAGTTCGGTTTTCTGCGGAGGTTTGCCGGAGCTCAGGTCACGGTACAGAGAGTTAACCGTTTCGGGCGCAAGCTTCATAAAGTTCTCAGCGCACAAGTCAGCGGAGCCTTCGGGCAGTTTTTACGCCGTTTGCAGCAGCAACGGAAATTATTTCGTTCGCTGCGGCGCGCACAGTGTCCTTATAATCTGCGTGCTCGCGCACCTTCCACGCCGGGCCGTCGTAGTAACAGAAGACGACGCTGTTGCCGCACATTATCAGATATTTGCGCCAGCTCTCGAAAAGTATGTCCTCGCTGACGCTCGTCTTTATCCCCGCACCGTTGAGCGTTTCCGCAAGTTCGTCGAGCTTTTGCGGACGTTCGCCCTCCTTCATGCCTATGATGACATGGCACGGGCCGTAGCTCTGGACAATATGGCCCGGCTCCTCTATGTGGCTGAAGACGTGGATGACTCCGTCCGTAAGGAGGCATGGAGGAAGCAGCGGTTTCATCATGTCGGAGACTCCGACGCCGTTGAGCAGCGGGACGACGAGCGTATCCTCGCCCACCATCGGAGAGACGATGCGGCAGGCATCTTTGAGGCTGTATCCTTTGCAGGAAATTATGACGGCGTCCATCTTGCCGAAGCCGTCCGCCGATTCGGCGGCCTCTTTCGGCCTGACGGTGAAATCGCCTAGCAGCGCGGATTCTACATACAGGCCGCGGCTGCGTATGGCTTCAAGCGTTTTTCCGCGCGCTATGAAATATGTCTCTGCGTTCTTCCGCGCCAGAGCGCCGCCGACCAGACCGCCTATGCCGCCTATCCCAAATACTGCTATTTTCATCTTCGCGTCCTCCAATCATTTTGCTGCCAAGCTGTCACGGCTCTTATTATAAACCGCAGCGTGTAAATAAAAAATCCGGCGGCTGTTTCACCGTCGGATTATAACGTCTTATAACTCTGATAACGTTGTGTTATTTTTCGAGATCTGACATCTTCTCTGGAATTACACCGCGCACTCCCCCGTGTACGAACTTCGTGTCGCCTTTATAACGCGGGATGAGGTGCATGTGGACGTGCATGACGGTCTGGCCGGCGCACTCGTTGCAGTTGACGCCGAAGTTGTAGCCGTCGGGAGAATATTTCTCGTCGATGAGCTTTTTGCCCTTGTGCAGAAGGTCGTGCATCGCCAGCTCCTCTTCGGGCGTTATGTCGAAGTAGTTCTGCACGTGACGCTTCGGGATTATCAGAAGATGCCCCGGATTGACGGGCATCACGTCGAATACGGCGTAGGCGAGCTCGTTTTCGAGCACGTAGTCTTTAAGCTTGCAGAATACGCAGTCCATAATTATTCGTCCTCGTCGAAGAATCTTTCGGTCGGAGCGTCGCCCCAGAGCGAGTCGAGACGATAGAAGTCGCGTCCCTCGCGGCTCAGTATGTTCACGATGAGGTCGCCCGCGTCAAGCAGCGTCCACTTCGTGCTGGTCTCCCCTTCTATTCTGTAGGAGAAGCCCATTTCGTCGAGCGTGTCCATAGCCGTGTCCTTGAGCGTCCTGCCGTGGAGCTCGGAGCGCGCTATCGCGACGATGAAGATGTCGGCGAAGCCCGAGACTTCGCTGAGGTCGTGCGCCGTCACCTCGAGCGCGTGCTTGTCGATCAGGGCGTCTATAAGCTTTTTGTACGGTGCGCAAAAGTCTTTCTTGTCCGCCATTCCTGGCTCCATCTCCTTTTCTGTCGTTCGGTTATATTTTAATGTTCGCCGCTTATCTTTACCAGCTCGTCGAGCAGCGTCACGAGACGGTTATAAGTCGTGGCCCGCGACGAGCGATGCGTAGAATGCCTGCTGTCCCGGTCTCACGAGCCCTTCCGGTATCCGAAGCAGCTTTCCGAGCGTCTTCGCCGTATCCTTGACGCTCGACGGAGCGTCGGAGGGATAGACTATGTTGCTGTAGCGGTAGTCGAAATGCTTCGCGTTGCCGGTGTGTACGACGTCGACGCCGATTTTCTGGAGGCGCGTGGAAATTTCGCCCGCGACTCCGCTTTTGCCGGTTCCATTGAGGACCGCGACCGATTCGGGCATCGACTTCACAAGCTCCGCGAGCTGTTCTGCCGTCATTCCCGGCTTCTCCGCTTTTTCATCCTCCGCGGGCTGCTGCTCGCCGGCACCGCCCTCTCCCGCTTCCGTCTTTTCGCCGGTCAGCTCTTCAAACGGCGCGTTGAGGAAGCGCTTCGCGTCGCGCACGTCGCCCATCCAGTAGCTGAGGCCGTCGATGGTCGCAGGCGTTCCGCGCAGCGTCGAGAAGAGCATCTTGTCGCGCCCCACTTCGTTCTGTATGAATCCAGCGAGCTGAAGCGCGAAGGAGGTGGACATATCCGTCCGGAATATCTTCATAGCCTGAGCCGCAAGCTCGGGAAGGCGGATTATCACGCGCGGGTCGTAGGCCTTTTTCAGCATAGCCTTGAGGAACTGCTGCTGGCGCTGTATGCGTCCGATGTCGCCGAGCGCGTCCTTGCGGAAGCGCACGAAGTGCAGGGCAGTTTTGCCGTCGAGCGTCTGGAGGCCGGGCTGTATGTTTATGTCGAGGCCGCCGGCGCGGTCGACGTAGCGCATACGCTTCGGCACGTCTATCTCAACCCCGCCGAGCATGTCGACGAAGGCCGGGAAGCTGTCGTAGTCCACTATCATGTAGTAAAGTATCGGCTCGCCGAGGTAGTTCGTGACGGTCGCGCGCATGAGGTCCTGTCCGCCGTAGGCGAAGGCGTGGTTGAGCTTCTGCGTGCCGTGGCCCGGTATCATGACGCGCGTATCGCGCGGCAGCGAGAGCACCCTGATGTTCTTGTCGTCGATGTCGACCGTTATGAAGAGTATCGTGTCGGAACGTCTCGAACCGTCGACGTTGTCTTCGCCCATGAGCAGGATGTTGAATTTGCCCTGGCTTTCGAGGGCGTCGTATGAGGCGCTGTTTTCCGCCGACTTTTTAGCCGCGTCTATCAGCGTCTCGCCCTTTGAGTTCCATGCCGTGTAGAGGCGCACCCCCACGCCGGCCGCCGCCGCTATGAATCCGAGCAGGACGGCGAGTATAATCGTTTTCGTTGTCGAACGCCTCAAGACCTATTCCTCCGTGTTGTTTCTGTACAGAGATTTTTTTCTTATGAACTTCTCCACCGCCGGAGGCACCATGAAGCGGATGCTTCTGCCGTTTCTCGCGCGCTCCCTGAGCTCCGTGCTCGATATCGCGAGCAGCGGAATCTCCAGCGGGATTATTTTTGTTCTGAGCTCACGCGCTATCTCAGAGTCATTTTCTTCGGCGAATATCCGTAGCGGCTGACCGCTACGAAACGGCACAGCCTCATTATTTCTTCGGGATTTTTCCAAGAGACGATGTCGAGCACCGCGTCGAGCCCCGTTATGAAATAGAACTGCGCGCCCGCGTATTCCGGCATCGCGCGCAGCGCCCGCAGCGTGTCTATCGTGTAGCTGCTGCCCTGCCGGTCTATCTCGACGCGCGAAACGCTGAAATACGGGCAGTCGACTGTCGCCAGCTCCGTCATCAGGTAACGGTCCTCGGGCGAGGTGAGCTTTTTGTTCGCCTTGTGCGGCGGGTGTCCCGACGGGATGAATATGACCTCGGAGAGGCCGAAGGCCGCGTGCGCCTCGTCCGCGGCGAGAAGGTGGCCGTAATGGATCGGGTCGAAGGTCCCGCCCATTATTCCTATCTTTATACCGTCGGGGCTTTCCGCGGCGCGGTTATTCATCTTCGTCCTCTTCGCCGCCGTCCTCGAATTCCTCAAGCTCCGGCTCGGGCTCTTCGTCGTACGTCTCTTCGGGATAGTAATCCGGGTAGAAATTGAAATCCTTGTAGCCGATGCTCACGAGGTCGCCTGGCTGAGCGCCGGCGGCTTCGAGCAGTTCTTCGACCTTGTAGCGGCGAAGCAGCTTCGTGAAGCGCGCGACGTTCTCTTCCTGGCTGAAGTCGTAGCGCTCGACAGCCTTTCGAGCTTGTAGTGAAGCACGCGGTAGCCGCCGCCGTGCATGGAGATTATCTGTATCTTCATGCGCTTGCGGTTCAGCATTTTTTCAAGCGGCTTTTCTTCAAGCGCGTATAGCCTTACGCTGCTTTCCGGCCGCGGATGGTCGGCGGTGAATTTTGTAACGCGCTTTACGAGCTCGGGATTCCCTCTTCCGTGAGCGCGCTCAGCGTCATGAAGGATACGCCCTTTTTCTCGAAATAGTCCGAAAGCTGCGCCGTCAGCTCGGGCACGAACTCCTCGGGGACTTCGTCGAGCTTGTTTCCCGCGACGAAGAACGGACGCTCGTCAAGCTCGGGGTCGTACTTGCGCATCTCGCTGCGCACGACCTCAAAATCCTCGACGATGGTGTCGAAGTCGCCGCTTTCGAGGCTCAGCACGTGTATCAGAAGCCGCGTCCTGTCCACGTGGCGCAGGAATTCGAGGCCGAGCCCCTTGTTTTCGTGCGCGCCCTCGATAAGGCCGGGGATGTCCGCGATGACTATTCTTTCGTCGCCCGTGTTTATAACGCCGAGGTTCGGCGAGAGCGTCGTGAAGGGATAGTTCGCAATCTTCGGCTGCGCGTTGGAGATGGCGGCGAGTATGCTCGACTTGCCTACGTTGGGCAGTCCTACGAGGCCCACGTCCGCGATCAGGCGCAGTTCGAGGCGGAGCTTGACCTCCTCGCCCATCTCGCCCTGCTCGCAGAAGCGCGGGGCTTTTCTCGACGAGCTTGCGAAGTAGCGGTTGCCGCGCCCTCCCCTGCCGCCGCGCGCCGCGACGAAGCGGTCGTGCGGCTCGACGAGGTCTGCGCAGCCTTCGCCGGTCTCCGCGTCGTAGATGAGCGTCCCGCACGGGACGTAGATTATTTTATCCTCGCCAGCGCGCCCGTTTCTCGCCGCGCCCTTGCCGTGATCGCCGTTCTCGCCCTTGATGTGGTGCATGTACTCAAGGTCTGCGAGCGTCTGAAGGTTCGACGTCGCTTCGAATATAACGCTGCCTCCGCGTCCGCCGTTGCCGCCGTCGGGGCCGCCGTTGGGCTTGAAGCGCTCGGCAGGAAGCTCATGCAGCCGTTGCCGCCGCGTCCGGCTTTGACGGACATTATCAGAGAGTCAACGAATTTCATCTGTTCACCTCTTAAAATACCAGAAAAGGGGGCCTGCTCCAGCAAGGGCCCCCATGACAAAATCGGTCGGTAGATATATTAGAGCGTTTCCTGCTGCTCGATCGTGACGTACTTGCGGTCGGCCTTCGTCTGGAAGCGAACTTTGCCGGGCACGAGCGCAAATATCGTGAAGTCGCGTCCGAGGCCGGTGTTCTCTCCGGGATGGTACTTCGTGCCTCTCTGACGCAGGATTATCGTACCGGCGTTTACGAACGAGCCGTCGCCGCGCTTGATGCCAAGGTACTTAGGCTGACTGTCGCGGCCGTTTGGTTGAACTTCCCTGTCCTTTTTTATGCGCCATAATTCATTATCCCCTTTGCGTAGAAACTAGCCGTTGATGGACTCGATCTGGACGAGCGTGTACTGCTGGCGGTGTCCGCGGAATTTGCGGTAGTTCTTCTTTCTGCGGTACTTGAAGACGATGACCTTGTCGTTCTTTCCGCTTTCGACGATCTTCGCGCTGACGGAAGCGCCCTCGACGTAGGGAGCGCCGATGACTGCGCCTTCGTCTTTGCCGAGAAGGATGACCTTGTCGAAGGTTACGACCGCGCCGTCCTCGGCGTGGATCTTCTCGACCTTGAACTTGTCGCCCTCGGAAACTCTGTACTGCTTTCCGCCCTGTTCAATAACTGCGTACATTCTTTCGTTTACCTCCTCCGCTGTGTGTCAGGCAGCCCTTTGGACTTTTCAAGCCCGCACCAAGCGTATTCTAAAACTAGAAGATTATAGGCATAAAGCCGCCGTCTGTCAACTTCTGCGCGCGCCGTACTTCTCCGCGAGATATTTTATCGCCTCTCGGTAGCCTTCGAAGCCCATGCCGCTGAATTTTTTTTCGCAGGCCATGCCCGCGTAGGAGACCCGGCGGAACTGCTCGCGCGCGTCGACGTCGGAGATGTGCACCTCGACGGCTGGCAGCGCGACGGCCTTGAGCGCATCGAGAATCGCAACGCTCGTGTGCGTGTAGGCCGCGGGGTTTATCACTATGCCGTCCTTCGCGCCGTAGGCTTCCTGTATTTTATCTACGATGGCGCCCTCGTGGTTCGACTGGAAAAGCTCGACTTCCGCGCCGCACTCGCACGCGCTCTCGAGGATGAAGCTTTCCAAATCCGCGAAGGTTTTGCGCCCGTAGATGTCGGGCTCCCTGATGCCGAGCATGTTGATGTTCGGTCCGTTTATTACGAGTATCTTCATAGTCCGAGCCTCCTTATTATTTCGTCCGCCGTCTCTCGCGCGCTCGCGTTGTTGTAGACCGTGAGCTCCGCGAGCTCTTCGTAGAGCGGCGCGCGGCGGCGGTAAAGCTCGTCCGGCGGCGTCGCCTGCGACAGAGGCCGCCCCGCCGAGGGAAGCTTGTCGAGGTCGCGGCGGATGTAGACGACGGTCGAATTCATGCGCATCGCCTCGCGGTTGTCCTCGCGCAGCACGGAGCCGCCGCGGTGGCTATGACGAGCGACGATTTCTTCGCCTCGCGCGCTATCACGGAATGCTCTAGCCCGCGGAAGGCCGCCTCGCCGTCCGATGCGAATATGTCGGGAATCGAGCGGCCGCCCTCGCGCACTATCATTTCGTCGGTGTCGGCGAATTCTCTGCCGAGGCTGCGCGCGAGCAGCTTCCCCACCGTCGTTTTGCCGCAGCCGGGCATTCCTATAAGAATGATGTTTTTCGTGCGCTTTTCTATAACGGAAGTGATTTCGTCGATTCGCGCGTCGGGGATGTCTCTCCCGAGGAATAGCTCCGCCGCCGCCTTCGCCTGCGCGACGAGCATCGGCAGGCCGTTCGCGCACGGGATGCCGCGCGCTTCGGCGTCGAGCAGAAGCTTCGTCCGCGACGGGTTATATATGATGTCGGCGACGGCTTCGCAGTCCGGGAAGATTTCGAGCGAGAGCGGCGCGGCTTCGACCTTCGGGTACATCCCGACGGGCGTCGTGTTGACTATGAGCCGCGCGTCCGAGTGGCGCTCTAGGTTGCCGTAGTTGTCTTCTCCGCCGCGCGATATGACCGTCACGCTTTTTGCGCCGAGGTCGTGCAGCGCGGTCTGAACCGTAAGCGAGGCCCCGCCGCTGCCGAGGACGAGCGCTTTCTTGCCTTTCACGTCGATGCCCGCTTTTCGCAGCATGCAGACGAAGCCGAAGTAGTCAGTATTGTATCCGCGCAGCAGGCCGCCGTCGTTGACTATCGTGTTGACGCTGCCGATGCGCCGCGCTTCTGGCGAGAGCCACGCGCAGTAGGGAATCACGTCCTTTTTATATGGGACTGTGACGTTTATGCCGCGGAAGGCTCCGCGTTTGAGGAAGCGTCCGAGGTCGCCGCGCTCGAGCTCTATGAGGCTGTAGTCGTAGCCGCCGAGCTCGCCGTGAATGTACGGGGAAAAGCTGTGTCCGAGCTTTTCCCCGATAAGGCCGTATCCGGCTTCAGCCATCAGCAGATTGCCTCGTTGTAGGTGCCGAGGTAGCGCAGATGCTCGCTCTCGCACTCGAGGTCGCGGAACAGCTTCTCCATCTCGGGCGCGTAGACGGAGCACTCGAGATCGAAGTAGAACATGAATTCGAATTCGCGGTCAGGCAGCGGGCGGCTTTCGAGCTTGCGGAGGTTGATGCCGAGCGCGTAGAACTTCGAGAGGACGTTGTAGAGCGAGCCGGGCTTGTGCGGCAGCGTCATCATGAGCGAGGTGCGGTCCGCGCCGGGATAGACCTCGAGGTTCTTCGAGATGCAGATGAAGCGCGTGTAGTTGTTGTCCTGATCCTGCACGTTGGCCTTGAGCACGTTGAGGCCGTATTCCTCGGCGCAGAAGCGCGAGGAGAGCGCAGCGAGGTCGTTCCGCTCCGACTGCGCGACGGTGCGCGCCGCGACTGCGGTGTTCTCGACGACGGTCGCCTTGACGTTTTTGAGGCCGGCGAGGAAGTTCGCGCACTGGCTCAGAGCCTGGCCGTGCGATAGCACTTCGCGGACGTCCTCAAGCTTCACGCCGTGCTTAGCGAGCAGGTTGTGCGTCACCTTTAGCCGCACGGCGCGCACAATGTAGAAGTTGTGGCGCGTCATGAGGTCGTATATAGCGTTGACGGAGCCCGCCGTGCTGTTCTCTATGGGCAGTATTCCATACTGGCACATGCCGCTTTCTACGGCTTTGAAGACGTGCTCAAAGGTGTTGAAGTAAAGAATCGTCGGCGCTTTGAAGAGGCTGTCGCAGGCTATCTGCGAGTTTGCGCCCTCGATGCCCTGGCAGGCTACCGTCGGGCGCTGCGGGAAGAGCTTCGGCGTCGAGTCGAGCGTCGCGCGGATGCTGTCGTAAGTCCCAGACGTCACGCCGTTGCAGAAGTTCTGGTATGAGCGCGTCGTCGCCATGACCGTGCGGTAGACCGACTGGGCGTAGTCGGCGAGGTCGTCTCCGGCGAGCTGGCCTATCCTGGCGAGCACCGCGCGCTCGCGTCCGGCGTCGAGCACGGGAAGCTCCTTTTCCTTTTTGTAGGCCGCGATGTCCTTCGTCACGTCCATGCGCTCGCGGTAGAGCTTGACTATCTTTTCGTCGATTCCGTCGATTTTTTCGCGAAGTTCCTCAAGTTTCTTTGACATTTTATTTTTCCTCCTTGGAAATTTTCCGAGCTTTTATATTTTATCCGTATTGCGTTCAAGCAACGCGTCGAGCGTCACCATCGCCGCCGCGGCTTCGACCACCGGAACGGCCCTCTGCACCACGCACGGATCGTGGCGTCCTGTTATCTGCAGCTCCTCTTCCTTCATCGCCGAGAGCGAGACGGTGCGCTGCGGCTTCAGTATCGAGGGCGTGGGCTTGAAGGCGGCGCGGAAGATTACCGGCATTCCGTCGCTTATGCCGCCGAGTATGCCGCCCGCGTTGTTCGTGCGCGTCGCTATTTCGCCGCCGTCGAGCGTTATTTCGTCGTTGTGCTCCGAGCCGCGCATGAGCGCCGCGCCGAAGCCCGAGCCGAACTCCACGCCCTTGACCGCAGGGATTGCGAATATCGCCGCGGAAAGCCTGCTCTCAAGCCCGCCGAACATCGGCGAGCCGACGCCCGCGGGCAATCCGGTCACGATGCACTCGACGACGCCGCCGACGGAATCGCCATCGGCCTTCGCCGCGAGTATTGCCCCGCGCATCCTCTCCCCCGCCGCCTCGTCGAGCACCGGGAACGGCGCGGATTTGACGCGGTCGAGCGTTTCCTTCGTCTCGCCGAGCGCGTTGAAGCGCCGGTCGTTTATCCCCGCTATCGAAAGTATATGCGCGCCTATCTCTATTCCGCGCCGCGCGAGAAGCTGCGCGCAAATTCCGCCCGCTATGCAGAGCGGCGCGGTCAGGCGGCCCGAGAAGTGTCCGCCGCCCCGTCCGTCCTGAAAGCCGCGGTATTTTATTTCGGCGGTGAGGTCTGCGTGGCCGGGGCGAGGCAGGTCGCGCAGCTTGTCGTAGTCCTTCGAGCGCGTGTCGCCGTTTTTGATTATCGCGGTCAGCGGAGCGCCGCAGGTGCGCCCGTTGTGCAGGCCGCAGATTATATGCGGCTCGTCGGCCTCGCGGCGCGCCGTCGATTCCGCGGAGCGCCCCGGCGCGCGGCGCAGCATGAAGGAGCGCAGCGCCTCTTCGTCTACCGCTTCGCCCGCCGGCAGGCCGTCTATCGTCACGCCTATGCACTCGGCGTGCGACTGCCCGAATATGGAGATGTGAATTTCTTTTCCGAAGTACGAGCCCATCTATTCGTCCTCTAATTCTTCGACATATCCGCCGAGGCGTTTGTATTCCGTCCAGAAGCTCGGATACGACTTTTTGACGCACTCCGCGCCGTCGAGCACGATGCGCTTGCTGCAGCGCGTCGCCGCCACAGCCGCCATCATCGCGATGCGGTGGTCGCCGCAGCAGGATATCTCGACGCCGCCGTTCAGGCTGTCGAGGCCGCATATCGTTATGCCGTCGCGCTCCTCGACCGCGCAGCCGCCGAGCGCGTTGATGACGGACGTGACCGTGGAAAGCCTGTCGCTCTCCTTCATGCGCAGCCGCGCCGCGTTGCGGAAACTCGTCACCATGCCCTCTCCGCGCACCGCCGCAGCAGCAGCCGCGGGCGGCAGAAGGTCCGGACAGTCCGATATGTCGATTTCAACGTTCTTCAATTCTTTATCGGCGAGGGTCTCCGCGATGGCTAATCCGTGCGCGCGGTCGCCCTGCATAGAAGCGTCGTCCATGCCCCTGATCCTTATGCCGCTGCCGAGCACGTTCGCCATCATCCAGAAGGCCGCCTGCGACCAGTCCGCCTCGACAGAGGCGCTGAACGGCGCGTAGCTCTGTCCGCCGCGTATCGCGTAGCTTCCGTTTCCGCCCTCTATCTCGACTCCGGCCTTCATCTGCGCGCCCCTCGTCATATCGACGTAGGGCAGCGATTCGAGCCTCGTCGAAGCTGCGAGCGCCGAGTCGCCGGAGAGCAGCGGCAGAGCGAAGAGCAGTCCGCTGAAGAACTGGCTCGACACGTCGCCGCGCATCAGATATTCGCCCGGCGTAAGCTTGCCGGAAACCTCGAGAGTTTCCTTCGCGTAGGAAAAATTTATCCCCTTCTCCATGAAGAGGTCGAGATACGGCCCCTGAGGCCGCTTCATAAGGCGTCCCATGCCGGTGAAGCGCCCGTGTCCGTAGAGCGCCAGCGCTATCGGGATGAAGAAGCGCAGCGTGGAGCCGCTTTCGCCGCACTCGAAAAGCTGCGTCCCGTCGGCTCCGCGTCCCGCCGTCCCCGTCACCTCGATGATTTTGCTGTCTATGCGCCGCCAGCTCGCGCCGATGCATTTGAGGCTTTTTAGCGTCGCCTTGACGTCGTCGGAGAAATGAAGGTTAGAGATTACGGAGCTTCCGTCGGCGAGCGCCGCGCATATCAGCGTCCTGTGCGCCATGCTCTTGCTGGGCGGAGGCGTCACGCTGCCGAACAGCGGACGCGGCTTAATAAGAATCTTCATCTTACGTCCTCCGCCAGCGCGAGCAGCCGCTCGCGTTCAATCGGGTAAATCTCAGCCTCGCCGAGCGCCTTCAGCAGAATCAGCCGTACCGACGAGCCCGAGCCTTTCTTGTCGAGCGACACGGCCTCGCGCATAATCTCGGACGGACATTCGATTTTTTCGGGCAGTTTATATTGTTCGAGTATCTCTCTAATCTGCGTTTCTGTCTCGCGCGGCGTGGCTCCGAGCGCCCTTCCGATCCGCGCGGCGGAGACCATGCCAGCGGCGACGGCCTGTCCGTGCGTCCATGTTTTGTAGCCGCCGGCAAGCTCGTAGGCGTGGCCGAGCGTGTGTCCGAAATTCAGTATCATGCGCGCGCCGGTGTCGCGCTCATCCTCCATTACGAGCGCGCGCTTGATGTCGCAGCAGGTGTAGATTACGTCCTCGATTTCAGACATGACGCCATCTCTGCCGCCGAGCGCCGCGAGCCTGCGGAAGAGCGCCGCGTCGCGGATGCAGCCGTACTTTATGACCTCCGCCATGCCGTCGGAGAAGGTCCCGTCGCTCAGCGTTTCGAGGCAGTCCGGGTCGATGAGCACGCCCTTCGGCTGCCAGAAGGCCCCGGCGAGGTTCTTCCCCGCTTTCAAATCTATGCCGACCTTGCCGCCGACGGAAGAATCGACCTGCGCAAGCAGCGTCGTCGGAACCTGTATGAAATTCACGCCGCGCAGGACCGTCGCCGCGGCGAAGCCCGCGAGGTCTCCGACCACGCCGCCGCCGAGCGCGACTACCGCGTCGCTGCGCGTGAAGCCGAAGGCCGCCATCGTCTCCCATATTTCGACAAGCTTCTCCGGCGACTTCGACTCCTCGCCCGCCGGCACGACGTGCAGGCGGACCTTATAGCCCGCGGCTTCGAGCGAAGAAACCGCGCGCCCGCCGTAAATCCCGCCGACGGTCTCGTCGGTGACGGCGAAGACGCGCTCCGCCTTCGGCATCAGCTCGCGGCACTTTGCGGGAAGCGAGCCGAGAGCGCCGCGCCTTATCTCGATGTCGTACTCCCTTCCGGGAAGAGCGACTCTCAGCGTTCTGCCGTTCATCTCCCAGCCCTCCTTTCGCATTCGACGCCCTCGGCGAGGAGCGCGGCAAGGCGCGGCTCGTCCGAGGCTTCGAGCGCTTCGCGGTATTCCGCAAGATGTTTTATCATCAGGTTGATTTCATTTATAAGGTAATCTTTGTTGTCGATGAAAAGCTCCGTCCACATAGACGGGTTGAGCTTCGCGACGCGCGTGAGGTCAGCGTAGCTTCCCGCAGAGTAGCCGGCGTGCTCCTGCGCGCGCGGGCTCTTGACGTATGCGTTCGAGACCACGTGGCACATCTGCGAGGTGAAGGCTATCATCTCGTCGTGATGCTCCGCCGTCGTTATCGTAAATCTGCCGAAGCCCGCGGGCGCGAGCAGCTCCTGCGCCCTTTCAACGAGGGCCGCGCCGCCCTCCGCGGGCGGAACTATTATCATCGAAGCGCCTTTGAACATATCCGCGCGGCTGTTGGAGAAGCCGGAAAACTGTATCCCCGCCATCGGATGACCGCCGAGGAAGCCGAAGCCGTGCTCCTTCGCGAGGGCGAAGCCCGCTTCGCATACGGAGCGCTTCACGCCGCAGCAGTCAATGACGAGGCCGCAGCCGCGGAGATGCGGGGCAGTTTTTGTCAAATACTCGACGGCGGCCGCGGGATATAACGCTACGAGAATTAAATCGCATTCCTTCGCGTTCTCGTTCGTCAGCTCCCCCGCAATGGCTCCGGCCTCAGCCGCTTCGCGCATGACGGCGGCCTCCGCGTCGTAGCCGAGTACGCGCGCGCCGCCAGCGGCGTAGGCGCGAGCGAATGAGCCGCCTATCAGGCCGAGGCCCGCTATTCCTACCGTGAGCCGGACTTTGTCCGCCATAGCTTAATCTTCCGCGAGAGCCGCGGCGCGGACGCGGCGCACGGCCTTCACCACGTCGTCGAACTGCTCCGGACGCAGCGACTGCGCGCCGTCGCAGAGCGCGTGCTGCGGGTCGTTGTGGACCTCGATGATGAGGCCGTCCGCGCCGCAGGCCGCCGCCGCCATCGACATGCTCTTAACGTAGCGCGCGACGCCGGTCGCGTGGCTCGGGTCGACTATCACGGGCAGGTGCGAAAGCTCGTGCAGCACGCATACCGCGCTGAGGTCGAGCGTGTTGCGCGTCGCGGTCTCGAAGGTGCGTATGCCGCGCTCGCAGAGGATTATGTTCTCGTTGCCGTTCGACATGATGTACTCCGCGCTCATGAGCAGCTCTTTAATCGTGTTCGCGAGGCCGCGCTTGATGAGTATCGGCTTGCGCGTCTTGCCGAGCTCCTTCAGCAGCTCGAAGTTCTGCATGTTGCGCGCGCCGACCTGAATCACGTCCACGTCCTCGAAGAGCGGCAGATGGTTCGCGTTCATGATTTCCGTGACTATCGGCAGCCCCGTCTCTTTTTTGGCCTCGAGCAGAAGGTTGATGCCGTCGGCCTTGAGCCCCTGGAAGTCGTAGGGCGACGTGCGCGGCTTGAACGCGCCGCCGCGCAGCATCGTCGCGCCGGAGGCCTTGACGCTCTTCGCGACGGAGATAATCTGCTCCTCGCTCTCGACCGAGCACGGCCCCGCTATTATCGCGAAGCTGCCGTGGCCTATGGGAATCTGATCTTCTCCGACCTTCACGACGGAGTCGAGCGGATGGAACTTCCTGTTGGCGTTCTTGAAGGGTTCGGAGACGTGCTTCACGCTCTCGACGATGTCGAGGCCGGAGAGCAGCTCGTCGTCGAGCTTGCTGATGTCGCCGATTACGCCGATTATCGTCGTGTAGTCCCCCTTCGAAAGGTGCGTGCGCAGCCCCTGCGCCTCTATCCACTTCACAAGGTCGTGTATGCGTTCTTCCTTAGCATCCGGTTTTACTATAATTATCATCTCTGTGTCCCTCCTGAAAATTTTCCGCGCCTTACGCGGCCAATAAAAAAAGCCTGCGGTGAAGTTGTACATTCACCGCAGGCTTTGATTTCTCTTGATTCCGTTTGTTTTGAGAAAAGCGTTTCGCAGCAAAAGACACCTTCACTTATTTAGCTTTGGTTGCTAAAAAAGTAAAAGTATCCAAAAAAGAACTGATAAGCCGCGAACTGCTTCATTATCCAAAAACTCTCCTTTTGTTCGGGTTTGACCCGACGGTGAGAATCCTAGCACCGCAAAACTTTGTTGTCAACAGGAAATTTGTAACGAAAAGCTGAACAAAACGCCCGCTGCATAAAACGCGCGCCGCCCCGTAAAGCTTCGCGGAGCGGCGCGCCTTCGTCCTTCTGCCGGACTTGCTACTGCGCCATGCGCTCGAGCAGCTTCAGCGCCTCTTCTATCTTCGGATTCGGCTCGTCGGTCTGGAGCGCCTCGCGCACGCAGTGCCTTATGTGCGCCTGCAATATATCCTGATTCGCGCGCTTCAGCAGAGACTGCGTCGCGACGAGCTGATAGGAGATGTCCACGCAGTAGCGGTCCTCCTCTATCATGCGCAGGATGCCGTCGAGCTGCCCGCGCGCGATCTTGATTTTGCGGCTTACCTCGGCTTTGTCCGCCTTCATGCGGCCTCTACGCCCGTGACCTCGTATCCCGCGTCGGTGACGGCCTTCGCGAGCACGGCGTCCTCGACCTCAGCGCCGAGCGTCACCGCCGCCGTCTTGGCTTCGAGCGACACCTCCACCGCATCCACGCCCGCGACGTTCTTCAGCGCCTGCGTCACGTGCTTCACGCACATCTGGCACATCATACCCTCTACATGCAGAACCTTCTTCATCTTCACATCTTCTCCCTTCGTCTCTTTTATAACCTCCGTCTTGTCCTCGACGGTTATTGCCGCGATATTGCACCGCGCGCCGGATTTTTCGCCGCCGTCTTCGGCGACTGCCGCGGCGGCGAATTTAGGCTTGAACAGGCGCAGCCGCAGCGCGTTCGAGACCACGAACACCGAGCTGAAGCTCATCGCCAGCGCGCCGATCATGGGGCTGAGCTTGAGGCCGAACGACGGATAGAAAATCCCCGCCGCGACCGGAATACATATCGTATTATAGAACAGCGCCCAGAAAAGGTTCTCTTTTATGTTGCAGATGACGGCCTTGCCGAGCTGTATCGCGCCCGCGACGTCGAGCAGGTCGCTGCGCATCAGCACGACGCCCGCCGACTCTATCGCCACGTCCGTCCCTGCGCCTATCGCAATGCCCACGTCCGCGCGCGCGAGCGCCGGAGCGTCGTTGATGCCGTCGCCGACCATCGCTACCTTCTGTCCAGACTCCTGAATGCGGCGGACTTCTTTCTCCTTGTCCTGCGGCAGCACCTCGGCGATAACCTCGTCCGCGCCGACCTCGCGCTGTATCGCGCGCGCCGTGCGCTCGTTATCGCCGGTCAGCATGACGACCTTTATACCCATTTCGTGCAGCTCGTTCACGGCGCGGCGGCTCGTCGGCTTCACGACGTCGGCGAGCGCGATTATGCCGATGAACCTTCCGTCGCGGACGAAGAAGAGCGGCGTCTTGCCCTCGTCGGCGAGCTTTTCTTCAAGCTCCTTCTCCATGCCGCCGTAAAGGCCGAACTCCTCCATCAGCTTTCTGTTGCCGCCGCAGACGAGCGCGCCGTCGATTTTTCCCCTCACGCCCTTGCCCGGCTCCTGTGCGAAATCGGCGACGGGCTTCATGGGCAGTTTATCCTCCGCCGCTTTCGCCGCTATCGCCTCGCCGAGCGGATGGCCTGAGTATTTTTCAAGCGACGCCGCGAGCGTCAGGAACTCCTCCGCGCTCATATCCGAACGATGAAACACGTCCGTCACGGCGGGCTCGCCGCGCGTTATCGTCCCCGTCTTGTCGAGGACGACGGTCTTTACGTCGTGCGCCGTCTCGAGAGCTTCGGCGGATTTTATCAGGATTCCGTTCGTCGCGCCGCGCCCGGTGCCGACCATGATCGCAGTCGGCGTAGCGAGGCCGAGCGCGCAGGGACATGAAATTACCAGCACCGCGATTGCGACCGAAAGCGCGAATTCGACGCTCTCGCCAGCTATCAGCCATCCCGCCGCGGTGACGAGCGCTATAACGATGACGACCGGCACGAAAACGCCGCTCACCTTGTCCGCGAGCTTCGCGATCGGGGCCTTCGAGCTCGTCGCCTCGTCAACAAGCCGCACTATCTGCGCGAGCGCCGTCTCGTCGCCGACGCCCGTCGCGCGCATTTTGAGATATCCGGACTTGACCGTCGTAGCGCCTATCAGCTTGTCGCCCGGCTGCTTCTCGACCGGTATGCTCTCGCCCGTTATCGCCGACTCGTCGACCGCGGCGTGGCCCTCCGTCAGCACGCCGTCGACCGGCACGGCCTGGCCGGCTCGCACCACGACGGTCTCGCCCTTCTCGACCTCTTCGACCGGAACTTCAGCCTCGACGCCGCCGCGCACTACGAAAGCCGTCTTCGGCGCGAGGTTCATAAGCTTGTTGATGGCGTCCGACGTGCGCCCCTTCGCGCGCGCCTCGAAAAACTTCCCCACCGTGATGAGCGTCAGTATCATGCCCGCCGACTCGAAATAAAGGTCCATCGAGAACTGGCTCACCATCTCGAGGTCTCCGTGGCCGAGGCCGAATGCGATTTTATAGAGCGCGTACACGCCGTAGACGAGAGCCGCGCTCGAGCCGAGAGCGATAAGCGAATCCATGTTCGGCGCGCCGTGCGCCAGCGACGTAAAGCCGACGCGGAAGAACTTGAAGTTGATGAACACGATGGGAACGGTCAGCAGGAACAGCGTCAGCGCGAAAATCATAGCGTTCTCCGTCCCGTGGAAAAACGCCGGAAGCGGCCAGCCCATCATGTGCCCCATTGAAATATAGAAAAGCGGCACTGCGAATACGACAGAGGCCATAAGCCGCCGCCATATCTTCTCGTATTCCTGTTTCGCGATATCCACGGGCGACGGCGCAGCCTTAGCCCTCGGCCCGGCGCTCCCCTTCTCCTCGCGCAGCGAAGCGCCGTACCCGGCCTTCACGACCGCCTCGACGATTCCCTCCGAAGTCAGCGCGGCCTCGTCGTACTCGACGGTCATGCTGTTCTTCAATAAATTTACGGAAACCTCTTTTATCCCCGGCAGCTTCGCGACGCTCTTCTCCACGCGCGCAGAGCAAGCCGCGCAGCTCATGCCGGTAACGTCGAAATGATCCTTTCTCATACATCTATGCTCCTTTGCCTCAAAGCTTCAATACCCACCCCCTGTGGGGGGTATATGGATTATACCGCGCTAACTCGCCTTTGTACAGCGGGCGGGAGTGCTTCGACATACAAGGTTGGATAACAAAATGGAATTCTGTTGTCGCTCTGTTGTATAATATCTGCGGAAGGGCCTTTGGCAGTAATGCCGGGTCTGCCAGAACGCGCTATCTCAGAGTAAGGGGGAATGAGAATGGCTAAGAATGATAAAGGCCGCTCATTTTATGAATGGGCGACCCTAATCATTAAACTGCTGACAGCGCTGGCGGCGCTCGTCGCAGCCGTGACGGAATTGCTCCGTCTCTCTTAGTTTGACTCAAAGCTCGGCCTTAAGCGTCTAGGCTGAGTTCCCGTCTCAGCTTGACAGGCCGGCCGGGAGAGGATTCATCCCCGTTATCCCTTCCGGCGGGGGCCTCTCTTTACTTCATATTATACCATCTTTCCCGCCTCGCGCTATCTATCGGACATTCCACCCCCCAGCCCAACCGCACAGATTTGTAAAACTTCTGCCGGCATGTTCCCCACTATGTCGCCCCTGAATGCTTCTGTCGGGGGCCCCCATCCCAAACGCTAGAGACCGCATTCAAAAACAGAGCCTATATATCCGAAACGCCTGTCAACCGTCATTCCGCGCCTCCGCAATTTTCTGCTTTTGTAAAAACCTCGCCGTTTCCCCACCATTGGAGGCAATTTCATCCAAAGGAGGGGACTGTCATGTCCTTTACGGAAAATCCGCGGAGCGCGCTCTGCTTCCGCTAGCGTGTGCTGCGGGACGTGCGGCGTGGAGGCGGAGCTTGAAGCTTACGCGCCGCTCGTTGCGTTCGGTCGCCTGGCGCTACGCGGGGCGCGGCGCGGAATTTGAGGATCTGGTGCAGGAGGGGTGCCTCGCGCTGCTCGTGCTGATACCGAGGTGCCCGGACAGGCGCTGGCTCGCGCGTTACCCTCAAAACCAACCTTCCGGGCTATGTGCGCGACGCGGCGGCGAGAATGAGAAAACCGATAACGAACGGAGGAGAGACGATGACGGAAGAGCTTGAGGCGACGCTCGGCAGAGACGAGGAACGCTACGAGGAGACGGAGCTGCGCGAAACGTTGGAGCGTTTGCTCACGCGCGAGGAGCTCGACATAACGCAGGCGCTCGTCGAGGGCTTCACGCAGGCGGAGATAGCGCGCGCCTCGGCGTGACGCAGCAGGCAGTAGCCGCGCGCGTCAAGAAAATCCGCGCGAAGCTGCGAAGCTCCTTTTACGACGAAAACGGCGAAACGCGACGAAGGTGACGCGCAGACGAGACAAACGGAAAAATCAAACTCTTGCAAAAATATGTAACTTGTGTAAAATACAGACAAATATGCTTGAAACGTGCGGATTTTCCAAAGAAAGGGCGGGTGTAAGATGTCAACAATAAGAAGCATTTATTGCGATTGTACAACAAATACCCCCCCCCCGTTTACATTCTTCTCAGTATGTTAACAATTTTTATACTATAACGGACTTCGCATTGGGCGAAGAAGGGCGCGAAAACGCCTCTGCTTTCGCGTGCTCTTACGCCATGCAGTATCTCCCGTACTTTGACGACGGATAGGGAGCTCGGGGCTTCGCGCCCCGTTTCCTCCGCCGTCAATTTTTTTTGAAAGGATGACAAAAAACAATGCGTTTGATAAAGGCAGTTACGGCACTGCTGTTGGTGGTGTGTGCTCTCGGCCGCCCCGGCCTTCGCGGAGGTCGCCGTCGTCGACGTAGCGCGCGTGATAGACGCGAGCGCGCCGGGCAAGTCGGGACAAAAGTATGTAGACAACCTGAAAGCCTCGCTCGAAGCGGAGCTCGAACGCTTCGTCAACAAAACTGCGAAAGACAAGGACGCGCAGGCGAAGGCCGCGAACAAGCAGGCCGAGCTCAACGCGCAGTTCGCCGCTGAATACGACCGCGTTACGGCGCGCGTCATGGACGAGCTGAGAAAAGTCGTCGCGCAGTGGATAAAGACGAACAAGAAGGGAATCACCGTCGTAGTCCCCGCGCATACGGCTCTCGGCTACGCCCCCGCCGCCGACGTGAGCGGCGAGATTTTGAAGAAGCTCAACGCCGTGGCGATTGATTTCACGGCGAAGTAGAACAGAAAGAAGAGACGGCAGTTCCGTCACCCCACGCTTCGACGGAACGGCTTGTCAGCGTAGCTGACATTTTAGATTTCATTTAGCCGTTCCTAGCATCGGCGGCGTTTTCGCCGATGGACGCGGGGCCCAGCGGCTTTTGATTCCGATACGTTACGGAATTTAACGACACTGGATTCCGCGGCAAGCGCGGAATGACGTTTTTTCCGTCTCACGTATAAAACAAACCTCAAATACGCAAAGGAAGGATAACATGAAAAGCAAGAAATTATTCCTCTGCCTGCTCGCGGCGGTGTTTGCGATATCTTCCTGCAATGTAGCTATGGCCGATACATACACGCTGGTAGGCGGAGAAGTCACAGGGGAAGATCCAATTGCAATAGGCGTGGGGTCTTCTGCGGAAAATCACTACGATATCTCGTTAGGCGTCAACGCAGTCTCAAACGGATATGCCCATCTCAGCAGCGAAACCCCGGCCATCGCCATAGGCTATAACGCGGAAGCCGTAGGCGCGGGGTTCATCGCTATAGGCAACGGCGCAACGGCAACGTCGGATGCCGATACAAGGCAAAAAACCGGCAATATAGCTATCGGCGATGGAGCGCAGGCTACAGGCAGATACTCAAGTCTGGCCGTAGGATATTCCACGAAGGCAGAGAGTCACGCGGCTGCGATTGGCCCATACGCTGAGGCAACCGGCGATCAATCGGCGGCTTTTGGATACCAGGCCTGGGCCACAGACTCCAACGCGGTCGCAATCGGATCAATGTCGAGAGCTCAAGGGAAGTGGAGCACGGCGCTGGGGCGCGACGCGCAAGCTACGGAACAATACACAACGGCGCTGGGATACTTCGCGCGAGCGACAGATGTAGGCAACGTAAGCGTCGGCGCTAGATCGGAAGCCAGAACTAGCAGATCTGTCGCCCTCGGATACGAAGCCAAGGCGTACGGAGCCAGTAGTATAGCAATTGGCAGCGGCACAATAGCGGGACAAGGTGAAGCAGACGACAGCGGCAAATGGGTCTCATCAACACAATCTGCTACTGCGATTGGATCATTTGCAAAAGCCCATGGCACAGACAGCACGGCTGTAGGAGTCTCAGCGGTTGTTAGTGAAGGCGTTACAAATTCCGTTGCCATAGGCCACGGCTCTCGGGCGAACGAAGACAACGTCGTATCGGTAGGCACGAGCACCAACAGTGGATATCGCCGCATCGTCTACGTGGACGAAGGCATCAACGGCACGGACGCCGTGAACGTAAATCAGCTGAAAGACCTAAGCGAGCTCCTCGGCGGTTCGACCCTTACCAACGGTCAGTGGGGCGAGAAGTTCGCGGTCGACGGGACGGAGTACGACAGCGTAGCCGACGCAATATCGTCTCTCGCGGGCGGCTCTGACAACGCCGTTCTTTACGACGGAGACGATAAATCCGCCGTCACGCTCCGCGGAACAAACGGCACGAAGATAACGAATCTCGCGGCAGGCGTGAACGACACCGACGCGGTGAATTTCAAGCAGCTTTCCGCCGTCAGCGAGGAAGCAAAGAATAAGGGAAGTTGGACGCTGAATGCCGGAGAGAGCGCAAATGTCATCGGCGACGGCGACAGCATCACGATAGCCGAAGGCTCCAATCTCAAAATAACCGCGGAGGGCGGCACGTACACATTCGGCGTGGTAGATAATCCCGAGTTCGCCTCCGTCAAGATAGGCGATTACACGATCAGCCACAATAACGGCCTCGATATGGGCGGCGCGGTGCTGGACAACGTCGCGGCGGGAAGCATCGCGAGCGGCAGTATGCAGACTGTCAACGGCGGTCAGCTTTTCACGACGAATACGAATCTCTCAAACCTCGGCGGCAGTGTCGCGAACGCTTTCGGCGGCGCGTGGAATTATGAAGACGGCGCGCTGTCCGGCGAGTTCACGTACAACGGAAGCGGGACGACGCTGCAGGGCGCTCTCGACAGCATCAGCGCCAAGCTCGATGAGCTTTCGGAGGGCTGGTATTTTGAAGCGAATGACGGCGGCGCATCCGGCGAGGCCGGAACCGGCGCGGGCGAGTCGCAGATAAAGCCCGGCGATAAGCTCACCGTGAACGCAGGCGACGATATCAATATCACGCAGAACGGCGACAAGGATTACACAATCAGCGTAGACCCGAACCTCAAGGAAGAAATCAAGGACGGGTACACTACGGCGGATAATATCCTGAAGGAAGAAATTACCGACGATTACACCACCGCCGACAATATTCTTAAGGAACAGATAAAGAACGACTATACGACTGCCGATAACGTTCTCAAAGAACAGATTGAGAATGATTACACAACGGCCGACAACGTCCTTAAAGAAGAAATCACCGACGCATACACCAACGCGGACAACGTCATGAAGGAGGAAATCACTGACGCTTATACGACTGCGGACAATGTGCTGAAGGAACAGATAAAGGACGACTACACGACTGCTGACAATATCGTGCGCGAGGAGTTCAAGGCTGCCGACTCCGAGCTTCGCGCCGATATCGACAAGAGCGCGGCGACTATTGAGGAGATAGGCGGCGTGCTCGGCGGAGCTGAGAACGGCTATATGACGCCTACGTTCAACTCCGTGACGGCGAATTCGCTGACAATGGGCAATTATACGATGAGCGCGACGAACAGCGGCTTCGACATGGGCGGCGCGCGGCTTTCCGGCATAGCCGACGGCGGCATATACCGCGGCAGTTCCGACGCGGTGACGGGCAATCAGCTGTGGGAGGCCTATAACCGCATGGACGACCTCGGCGAGCGCATCAACGTGGTCGGAGCGCACGCGGCGGCTCTCTCCGGGCTTCACCCGATCGACTATAACCCCTATGAGCCGACTACGCTTTCCGCCGCGGTCGGCACGTACCGCGACGAGTACGCCGTGGCGGTCGGAGTTTTCCACTACACGCGCGAGAACGTGATGTTCAACCTCGGCGCGTCGCTCTGCTCCGACGGCGACATCATGGGCCGCGCGGGCGTGAGCTTCACGGTCGGCAAGTCTTCGAAGAAGCAGCCGCTTCCGCCGAAGGATATGAACGAGGTGCAGGCTCAGCTCGCGCAGGTTCAGCAGGCGCTGTTTGAGCTGAAGGCGGAGAACAAGGAACTGAGGGAAAAGCTCGAAGCGCAGCGCTAGACGCCCGGCTTCGGCTACAACGCGCTCCCAACAGCGCACGGCTGGGAGCCCCGGCGCTTCCCCGCCGTTTTATGTTCTTACCTAACCTGATACAAGAGATAACCATTTCGTCACCCCGCGCTTGACGCGGGGCCCAGCGGCTTCTGATTCCGATACGTTACAGAATTTGACGACACTGGATTCCGCGTCGGAGCGCGGAATGACGGTTAACAGGCGTTTTCTTAAATAGGTTAAACAGATATAAATCCGCCGCGCCCGCGCGGGCGCGTGAGTTGAAACGCTTATGTTACGTTTAAGGCGCAGAAAGCGGGCCGCTCCCCCGGCCCGGGCGGGAGAGCGGACAGCAGAGCCCCGACGCGCTTCGGCACGTCTGGGCTCTCCGCGTTTTGACGAAAATTGACGCCGTCTTTAGAAGCATATATAATGAAGCCAGTAATAAAGGTGGGCTAACACCAGAATAAACCCGATATCATTCCCGGACGGATGTGCCGGACGGTCGGCGGGCGACGGAAAATCCCGATACTTATTGCCGGACGAATGTGCCGGACAGTCGGCGGGCGACAGAAAAATTAGCCGTGAAAGAGGCTATGCGGAGCTGCGGTTCCGACGCGCCTCTTTCTTTTTTGCCTGAAAGGCGGTTGCCGAGTGAGAGACAACGAAATAATCAGTAAAATTTGCCGCTGTGCTGCGCTTTACCGGCAGAATTTAGTCAATAAAAACTATATGATTGTCTATGACGTTTCAGACAAGGAAGCCGCGCTCTCGCCTGAAATGATAGAGACTGTGTTCGCCGCGCAGAATTTTTTGCATCTGACCGGCGTATTCACGCATTTGAAGCCTGTACAGTTTTACGAAAGATGCGCGGACTCAAGACTGAAAAAATCCGATTTTATCAAGCCGTCCAACGGCGTTCACGAGCAAAAGCTGCGCGTGCTTCACGAGCTTGTCTTCCCGCATATATACTGCAAGATGATAGGCGGCTTTAACGGCAATGGCTTCTATCTCGAAACGTCCCGCGTAATGGGCAGCGTCAGAGGGGCGATGGGCTTTAAGATTCCCGAACAAGCCCCAAATTTTTACGTTCCGAACACAGTTCTCGAGGGCGACGTGCGCAACCGCGTATGTAAGCCGTACAGAATCCTTGCTATGCTCCGCAAACAAATCAAAGAGGCTCGATACGAAAGAATATGCTATGTCGCGAAGGGCGTCGAGCTCTGCGATATCAATCCGTTTCTGCAAAGCACGGGAAGGTGCGCGGAGAATTTAATAATTGAGTAACGGCGTTCGACTGGGTGGTGTGCGGCTTTATGCGTGAAACTGAAAAAATAATGGAGTACGCCAGGCTTTCGGGGGCGTCGTACAAAGCGCCCGCGGAGATGGCGTATTTTCTCACGTCCGACCCGACCGACATGAAGTACGCAATGGCGGGATGGCGCGACGTGAAGGCGAGCGGCTTTCAGTGCTATCTGCTGAAGGACCGCTCGGAGGGAGGCTATGTCTTCGCCTTCCGCGGCACGGAGTTTATCCGCGAGCCTGTCAAGGACACTATCCTCACCGACGCGCGCATGATGCTTTTCGGCCCGCCGCCGCAGATGTATGACGCTCTTGCGTTCGCGGCGGAGATGCAGAAGAAATACGGCTTTTCCGAAAGGGAGGCCGTCTGCACTGGCCACAGCCTCGGCGGCACGCTCGCCGCTATGACGGGCTACGTCTTCGGCTTCGAGGCCTACGCCTTCAATCCATACGGCATAGGGAAGCTGACGGGCTCGGCGGACGGCGGCGCGGAAGGCAGCGGAGATATAGCCGCGTATATGAAGAAGCTCGGCGTCACGGTGAGGAAGAACCGCGAGACGATTCACAGCTTCGTCAACATCGGCATGTTCGAGCAGGATTTCGTCGCGGGTCTGCTCACCTCCGCGACGGCCTCGCACCATGTCGGCAGCGTCCATTATCTCAGGGACGCGCCGGGCAACTGGTTCAGCATCGCCGACAAGCACACTATAGGAAAAACGCTCGAAAACCTCGGCGAGCAGCGCTGGGCCGACGAGTCGGAGGCGCGGAACTACCTGCTGAGGCGCTGCGAGGAGTGGCTTGGCTGCGGCGATCTGCCGCGCGCCGTAAGGACGGCGCTGCGCCCGCGCGGGAACGCGGCCTGGAAGTACAGACGCGAGCGGATAAGACACCGGATAAGCGCTTTGCGGGAAAGGATTTTGCGCGAAAGGGACGAATGAGCGGCTAAGCTCTGCGGCGTTATGGAATTATAGTGACTAAACTTTTGAGAAAAACAGCACTTTCGTCATGCCGGGCTTGACCCGGCATCCAGTGTCGTTAGATACCGTAACGTATAGGAATAAAAAGCCGCCGGGCTCCGCGTCCATCGACCAAACGTTGCCGATAGGGTCCGCCCCGTTTCATCGGGCGCTAGGAACGGCCTAAGGAAATTTTTAATGTCCGCTGCGCGGACAGGCCGTTCCGTCGGAGCGCGGAATGACGATGTGCGCCGCGTCTTGTATGAGGTTAAGCGGCTGTACAAATGCAAGCGCCGCGCCGTTCCGTACAATCGGAAACGGCGCGGCGCTTTTATGCCGGGCTGGATTTAACTCGTCGTTAATGCTTGTGTCCGCCGCACTCGGTCGCGTCGCCGGTCAGGGTTTCTACGGCGTGGCGCAGGCCGCCTTCTATCGCTTCGAAGCACTGCTCTACTCCGCGGCGGCTTCCTGGGAAGGCTACGGCTAGGGTGCGGCCCGTTATTACGGCGACGGAGCGCGTGAGGAAGGAACGGCCCGTGTATTTGAGCGTCTCGACGCGCATCATCTCGCCGAAGCCTGGGACGACTTTGTCGGCTATCGAAAGGAGCGCCTCGGGCGTGTTGTCGCGCTGCGAGAGGCCGGTGCCGCCGGTCGTGAGGACGAGGTTTATCCCCGCTTCGGCCCACGCCATGACGGCGGCGCATATTTCCTCGGGGTCGTCGGGGACGATTTTTTTGTCCTCGGTGACGCAGCCGCGCATGAATGCGAGACGTTCGAGCTCCGGCCCCGCGGTGTCCTCGCGCTCTCCCCTGCTGCCTTTGTCGCTGACCGTGAGAACGGCGGTGCGTATCGCGGGCCATATCTCCGCGGGCTCGGAGACGCCGAGGAATCCCGCGCGGCATACGCGGAAATGTCCATCCTGCCAGCGCAGCAGCGTCGCGCCGTATTTGCCGACGGAGAGGAAGTCTCCTTCGTTGAGCTTGGCGTCGGGCGGAAGCACGACGGTCATCGCCGCGGCGCGTTCCTCGCCGTCGAGCGGTTCCCCGGCGCGGGCCCAGAGCACCGGCGTCTCGACGTCGTTGATGCAGACGTTTCCCTCCCTGTTTGTGCTGACGTAGCAGAGCGTGTGGTCGCCTATCAGCGACGGCGCGTAAAGCCTGAGTATTCTCATCATTCTCCGTAACCCCTTCCGGCGTTCCATTCGCCGCTCTTGCCTCCGGTCTTGCGAAGCAGGCGGATGTCCTTGATTATCATTCCTTTGTCTATTCCCTTGCACATGTCGTAGAAGGTGAGCGCCGCGACGGATACGCCGGTCAGCGCCTCCATCTCCACGCCGGTCACCTCGGAGGCCGTGGCCTCGCAGGTTATCTTCAGCGCTTTTTTCTCGTGGTCAAGCTCGCAGCGCACCTTTACGTTGTCAAGCCTTATCGTGTGGCAGAGCGGTATCAGGTCGGGCGTGCGCTTCGCGCCCATTATGCCGCCGAGCTCCGCTATCGAGAATGGGTCGCCCTTCTTGACGGCTCCGTTCGATACGGTCTTGTATATCTCGTCGGGCAGATAGAGCCAGCCTTCCGCCCACGCCGTGCGTTTCGTGACGGACTTGCCGCTTACGTCTACGAGCGTTGGCCGCCCGTCTGCGTCGAAATGCGTGTATTCGCCCATGTTTTTAACCTCCGATTCCGGACATGCGGAGCGTCCCGGTCTTTACGTCGCTCCAGCAGCGCGGCTTGGCGCGCGCCGCGGAGAGCAGCGTTTCGCGCAGCGCATCCGCGTCCCTGCGTTCTATTATATCCTTCAGCGGCGTTTCGTTCTCGCTGAAAAGGCATGTCCGCAGGCCGCCTTCCGCCGAGACGCGCAGGCGGTTGCAGCTTTTGCAGAAATGGTTCGAGACGGCGTCGATTACGCCGATTCTGCGCCCCGTCGCTTCGTTGACGAAATACTGCGCCGGACCGTCGGAGTTTGTGCCGCCGCGCTCTTCCTTTATCCAGCGGCCGCCGGGGAGCATGGAGAGGATTTCTTGCCCGCTTATGAAGGCTTCCTTCGTCCACACGTCGTCCTCGAGCGGCATGAATTCTATGAGCCGCAGCAAAAGGCCGTGCTCCTCCGCAAATTCAAGCAGCCGCTCCACTTCTCCGTCGTTGAAGCCGCGGATGAGCACCGTGTTGAGCTTTATGTTCGAAAGCCCCGCGCGCTTCGCAGCCCTGATTCCCGCGTAGACGCGCTCAATGTCGCCTATGCGCGTGATTTTGCGGAATTTCTCCGGGTCGAGTGTGTCGAGGCTGATGTTGAGCGAGTGAAGCCCCGCCTGCGCGAGCCCCTCCGCGTATTCCTCAAGTAGCGAAGCGTTGGTCGTGAGGGCAGTTTTTATATGCGGCATCTCGGCGTGAAGGCTCTGCAAAAACGGCACAAGCCCTTTGCGCACGAGCGGCTCGCCGCCCGTGAAGCGGAATTTTCCCACGCCGAGCTCCGCGAAGGCCCCGCACAGAAAGGCGATGTCCTCGTAGCGCAGTATGTCCCTGTGGCTGAGGCATTTGACGCCCTCCTCCGGCATGCAGTAGGTGCAGCGGAAGTTGCAGCGGTCCGTCACCGATATGCGGACGTAGTTCAGCCTGCGCCCGAAGCCGTCGACGAGCTCGCCTAGGGCCATCTGTAGCCGCCCATTTCCTCGACCTTCGCGCGCCACTCCGCGTCGTGCAGGCTGTCGAGCAGCGCGACAATGCCGGGATGGTTCATGTATTCCTCTGGGATGACGAGCTCGTAGGGCTCTTCGGTCAGCGGGATGAAGTCGAGGCCGAGCGCGTCGGCGGCGGATTTTATGCCGAGCGTCGCGTCGGCGAGGCCTGTGTAGACGCGGTTCGCCGCCTCCATGTGCGTCGTGCATATCTGCGAATAGCCCTTTATTTCGTCCGCGGGCTTTCCGTGCTCTTTGAGCAGGTGGTCGAAGAGGACGCGCGTCCCCGCGCCGGGCTGGCGGTTCGAAAATACCACGTCCTTTTCGCAGAGATCCGCGAAGTTGTGGATTCCCTTCGGATTGCCGCGCGCGACGATGATTCCCTGCGTCCGGTAGAATACGAGGACGCGGTTCCATTTTCTGCCGTTCGAGAAGCGCTCTATGAAAACGTCGTTGTAGCCGCCGGTCGATTCGTCTAGCAGATGCGCCGCAGCGAAGTGGCATTCGCCGCGCGAGAGCGCCGCAAGGCCGCCCATGCTGCCGACGGTGCGCGAGGCGAAGTCCGCGCCGCGCCGCCGGACGGGCGTCACGAGCAGCTGTATCGCGGGGTCGTCGGAGCCCTGGAAGAGCGCGCGGCGGTCGTAGTCGACTTTGCGCGTCATCCACAGGTTTATCTCGGTCTCTTTCTCACATTCGAGCGCCGAGGGCGGCAGCATCGCTATCGCGTCCGACTCGGCGAGCGCCCAGAGCACGCTCGCGCCGGAGGTCAGCGCCCAGGCGTAGAGCTTGTCGCCGACGCGTGCCGTTTTGACGCGCAGCCATTCTTCTATGCCCGCGGGCGAAGAGTGCTGGACGAGCAGCTTTGCGGGGCGGCTTTCGAGCGTTCCTATCGCGTCCTTTATCATTTCCGTCTGATCCGCCGCGCGGCCCGTGAGCAGGCGCAGCAGAGGATAGACGAGCGACCAGAGCGTGACCGCGGTGGACATCGGGAAGCCGGGAAGGCATATAACGGGTTTGCCGTTGATGGCAGCCGCCATCGCTGGACGGCCCGGCTTGACGCGCACGCCGCGGAACAAAACTTCGCCGAGCGACTCGAACACTTCAATCGTGTGGTCGCGCCGCCCCTTCGCCGAGCCCGCGCCGACGAGGACTATGTCGTACTCCTTCGCGCCGCGCTCGACGTATTCTTTCAGAATTTCAAGATTGTCCGGGAGCACCGGCGCGACGTCTATCGAGCAGCCCCAGCGGCGGAACGACGCCGAGATGAACAAGGAGTTGCTCTCCGCGACTGTTCCCGAACGCTGCTGCTCGCGCGCGAGCCACTCGTCGCGCGGTATGATTTCATCGCCGGTCGGGATGAAGAGCGTCCTCGGCGCGCCGTAGACTGGGACTTCGTCGATTCCGGCGCAGAGGAAGAGCGAGATAAGCGCGGGAGAGACGGTCTCGCCTTCGCGCGCGATTATCTGCCCCGCCATCACATCCTCGCCGAGCGGGCGGACGTTCGCCGAAGGCGTCAGCGGCTTGAAAACGGAGAGCGTCTCGCCCTCCATAGACGAATCCTCCACCATGAGCACGCAGTCGGCCCATTCCGGCAGGGCCGCGCCGGTGTTCATCCACTGCCACTTCCCCGCCCCGACCTTAGCGGGCGTCGCGGCGGACGCGCCCGCCGTATCGGCTGAACGCAGCGCGTAGCCGTCGACCGCCGAGGCCGCGTAGTGCGGCACGTTGCGCCCCGCCAAGATGTCCTCGGCGAGCACATGGTCGAGAGCCGCCGTGATTTCCATTTTCGTCTTGAATTTGTCCGCGTCCTTCGCGAACCTCGTCTCTAAAATTTTCCACGCTTCCGCGAGCGTGATATGTTCGGGGAAATTTACCGCCATAGCCACACCTCCGCAAATTCTCCCGCGCGCGCGGTCTCGCGGTCCTCGGGTATTCTGATGAAGCCGCACGCGCCCGATAGTATCGATATATAGCCAGACTTCGCCGCGAGCGGCGAGACTGTGCCGTCCGCGTTCACGGCGCAGGGAAAGAACTCCTCCGGCCCCGTGCGCGCCGCAAGGTCGCAGGAAAGCGGCATCCGCGTCCGCGTCCAGCACTCGCGCTCCTCCGCGCCTATGAGACGCAGAAGCAGCGGAATAAGCACCGTAAAGCCTACGGTGAAACACGAAAGCGGGTGTCCCGGCAGGCTGACGGCGAGCTTATGCGCCGCCGCGTCCGCCGCTATGAGCGTCGGCTTTCCCGGCGCGACGTTGATTCCTCGCACAAGCAGCCCCGGCTCCGGCAGCGACTCGAAGAGCCGCGAGCAGTGGTCGCGCACGCCGACGGACGAGCCGCCGCTCAGAATCAGGACGTCACAGGCGGCGAGCTCCTCGCGGAAGCGGCGCTCGAATTCCGCGCCGTCGTCAGAGGCTATGCCCCTGTACTCGGCGGGAAAGCCGAAGCGCGAGAGCAGCGTCTTGACGCTCCATCCGTTCACGTCGCGCACCGCGCCAAGGCGCGGGTTCTGCTCCTCGGCGGGCACTATTTCGTCGCCGGTCGATAAAATTGAAATCTTCAGGTCCGCGACGGGCAGTTTTGCGCGGCCTATAGCGGCGAGGACGCTTATCGTCCGAAAGTCTATGAGGCTTCCCGCGGGAAGGAGCTTCTCGCCCTCGGCGACCTCCTCGCCCCTGCCGATGACGTTCTCTCCGGCCTGCACGCCGCGCCGTATCTCTACCCAGCCTCCGGCCTCGGAGGTGTCCTCGAGCATGACGACGGAGTCCGCCCCCTCCGGCAGCATTCCGCCGGTCGGTATCGGGCACGCCTCCGTCAGCGAGAGCTTGAAGTCCGGCGCTTCGCCCATGCGCACCTCGCCCTTCTTCGAAAGAAAGAGCGGCGTGCCGGGCGTCGCGCCCGCCGCGTCGAGATGGTTCACGGCGTAGCCGTCGCGCAGGCTGCGGCTGAAGGGCGGATAAGGCGCGGGGCTCACGACCGCTTCCGCGCAGCGGCGGCCCGCGGCTTCGCCGAGCATTACTTCCGTTTTTTTATAATTCCATGGGAAATTGAGACGTTTTTCTATTTCGTCGAGCGCGGCTTCGCGCGGCGCTACCTCTTTTACAAAACCCGCCATAGGATCAGCGACCTTTCGTAAGCTTTTGCATAAAGAAGGCCGGCTTCGCTTCCGTTTGTCGGAAGGAGGCCGGCTGTGATATCTATTTCACGGAGACGACGTAGACGGGGAATCCGGCTGCGGCGAGCTTCTGCGACAGCGCGCGCGCCTCGTTCTTGTCCGCGTGTCCGCGCACCCTGACCTTGTAGAACGGCTTGCCGTCGAGCTTCTCGTCCACGACGTAGGCAGAATAGCCCTTTTCGCGCGCCTGCTTCACCGTCAGCTCCGCGCCGGAACGCGCGCGGAACCCGCCTATCTGCACGTCCCACCTCGGCCCGGAGGACTGCGACGGCTTCGGCTGCTGCGTCACTGCCGGTTTCGGCTTCGGCTTTTCCGCAGGCTTCTGGACGGGCTTCGTCACCGCGGGCTTCGGCTTTTCGGCCGGCTTCACGGTCTCCGCGGGCTCAGGCTTCTGCTCGGCGGGCGGCGTCTCGGGCGTTATCGTCGAAGTGTCGTCCATGTCGTCGATGGGCGGCAGCTCGTCGCCGTAATCGTCTCCGCCCTCATAAGGCTCCGTAACCGCCGGAGGATTGACCGTGCTCGGCAACGGATGCTGTTCCTCGCGCGGCGGCGAGAAGAAGAAAAGCTTTATGCTGAAATAAAAGAGCGCGAGCGCCATGACGACCGCCACCGGCATTATCAGACGGCCGAGGATGTTCGACGCCGTGCTTTTTTCCTTGAAATTGCGAGTCCTGCGAGTGACCATGAAGAGAATACCTCCGTACCTGTTCCGGACGCGCCGCGCCCGCTAGATGAACCTCGCGATCTCCTCCGCCGCCCGCGCCCTGTCCCCCTCGGGCAGGCGCGTTTCGCCGTTTTCGACGGCGGCGGCGAGGGCCGCGCTTTCTTTATATCCGTACCATGCGAGACGGAATTCCGTCTCCGCTTCCTTGACTCCGGTGAGACGGAGCTGCGGGGTCTTCTTCGTTATACTCCGCATCTCCTTTTTTATTTTCTCATATTTTCCTTTAATTGTGCGGACTTCGGCGAAATTTTCCGCGCTCCACGGCGTCCGCGGCTTCGGGACGAACGGATTGACGGAGAGCGTGAGCGCGAGCCCCGTCTCGTCGATTATGCGGCGGCATAACGCCGTTATCGCGGATACGTCCTCGTCCGTCTCGCCGGGGAGGCCGACCATGAAGTAGAGCTTCGCCTTGTCGATGCCGAGGCCGCGCGCCATCGCGAGCTTTTCGACGACGAGGTCGTTCGTGAACTTCTTGCCGCATGCGAAGCGCAGGCCGTCGCTTCCGGTCTCCGGCGCGACTGTGACGCTGCGCCGTCCGCTCTCCGACGTCGCCGTTATCATATCGGGCGTGAGCCTGTCGAGCCGCAGCGACGCGAACGATACGCCTATTTCTTTTTCTCTGAGCTTCGCGAGAAGCGGCGCGATGAACGGGTAATCCCCCGCCTCGGGCGTGACGAGCCCCGCCTGCGGAATGTCGAAGCGCGCTGTTATATCGTCGACGGCCTTTTCCACCGCCTCGAACTTCCTGAAACGCATACGCCCGAAGCACTGCGGGAGGGTGCAGTACGAGCATGAGCGCGCGCATCCGCGCTGAAGCTCGAGCAGCAAGGTTTTGCCGAAGGCCCCGCGCGGCGTCGTCCAGACGCTGTGCATCGGGTACGGCCCGTCGAGAGAAAGCTCGCGCGCTATGCGCAGATTATATTTTTCGAGCCCTTCGCGCGCGTGCAGCGGCGGGACGAAAACCGTCGGAAGCTCCGCGAGCTCGCGCCACAGCTTCGCGCGGCTGCCGCCGCCGTAACGGCGCAGAACGTCCGCAATGCCGCCCATGACGTCCATGCCGTCGCCGAGCACGACGAAATCGCAGACGCCGGAGGCCGCGAGCGGGTTGATGTAGGTCAGAGCGCCGCCCATGCCGACGACGGGAAAGCCGCCCTCTTCGCGCTCCTCGGGAAGAAGAGGAATACCCGCGCCGCGCAGCCATCTGAAGAAAACAGGGATGTCGCATTCGTAGGCTATGCTCGCCGTTATCACTGGAAAGCGTTCGAGCATCGTGTCGGCGTCGGCGGAGCGGTACGGCACAGGCGAGGCGAAGAAACGCTCGGCGGCCGCGCCGAGCTCGCGCAGCGTCTGAAAGACGTACTGATAGCCGAGGCTCGCCGAGCCGATGGAATAGTCCGCCGGATAAAAGAGAGCCCAAGGCAAATCTCCTCCCTTGGGCAGTTCTTTTATCCATTCTTCGTCTCTTCTGTACTCGTCCCAGCTCTGCCAGGCCGTGACCTTGGCGGGACGGGCAACGGACGCGCGCTGTTTTTTTCAGGAGTCGCGCCTCCGTCTCAGGAACGACGGTGTGTCGTACTGGTCTACCGGCGCACCGCTTCTCTGGAAGAGGTCCTCGTCGCCCTGCTGCGGCGTCACGGGCTTCACCTGCTCGACCTTTTTAGGCTGCGGCTCGGGCTGCTTCTCCGGCTCTGGAGCCTTTGGCTGCTGCGGGGCGGCCATCTTCGAGGCTGTGTAGTTGTTGAGGTTCTTCACCGCCGCGATGTCGAGCCCCTGCGTCGTCACGCCAGTCGAGGCGGGACGCTGCGGCTGCGCGGGCTGCCTGTGCGGGAAGGCGGTCCTCGCCGGAGGCGTCTGCGGAGCGGGCTCCGGTTTTTCGTCCTTGTCGTCGAAGCCGGTCGCGATTACCGTAATCTGTATCGCGTCCTCCATTTCGGGGTCGAAGACGTGGCCCCAGATGATGAAGGCGTCCTCGTCGGCGGCCTCTGTGATTATGCTTATCGCTTCGTTTATCTCGTGGATGCCGACGCTCGCGCCGCCCGTGATGTTGAAGAGGATGCCCTTCGCGCCGCTCATACGGCAGTCCATGAGCGGGCTGTTGATGGCGTTGTAGGCGGCCGTGGCGGCGCGCTTCTCGCCGTAGCCCTCGCCGATGCCCATAATCGCGGTGCCGGCGTTCGACATGATCGTCTTGACGTCAGCGAAGTCGACGTTGACGAGGCCGGGACGCTTGATGAGGTCCGTCACGCCCTGAACGGCCTGATGAAGGACGCCGTCCGCCATCTTGAAGGCGTCGTTGACCGAGGTCTTCTTGTCGGTGACGTTGAGCAGCCTGTCGTTCGGTATCACGATAAGCGCGTCGACCTTGTCGCGCAGCTGCTCGATGCCCATGTTCGCCTGGCGTATCCTGCGCCGGCCCTCGAAGGTGAAGGGCAGCGTGACGACGGCGACGACGAGCGCGCCGGCTTCCTTCGCGATTCCCGCGATGACGGGCGCGGCCCCGGTGCCGGTGCCTCCGCCCATTCCGGCGGCGACGAAGACCATATCCGCCCCTTCGACGACGGAGCGCAGCTCCTCGCGCGACTCCATAGCCGATTTGCAGCCGACCTCTGGATCGGAGCCCGCGCCGAGCCCCTTCGTCAGCTCCTTGCCGAGGATGATGCGGCACGAAGCCTCGGACAGTTCGAGGTGCGCGATGTCGGTGTTCGCGGCGATGAATTCAACGCCTGTGACGCCGCCGCGGATGATGTGGTTCAGCGCGTTGTTGCCCGCGCCGCCGACGCCTATGACCTTGATGACCTCACGCGCCGGGAAATTCGATTTATCTAGCTGGAAAATTTCGGACATTGAATCCATAACTCAAACCTCCGCACAAAACCGCCTCTAAAAGAGGTCCTTGAACATATCGCCTATCGACTTCAAGGGGTTGAAGCCGCCCTCTTTCTTTTCCTTCGGGCCCGCCTGCGAGCCTTCGCCGACCGGCGGCGCGTAGACCTGCATCTTCGGCGCTTCCGCCTTTCCGCCGCCTATCGCCGGATTGTCGAGGTAGCGGAACGGGTCGCGCTCTCTCGTCAGGATGTATTTGATTATCCCCGCCGCCGAGGAATATTCCTGCGTGTTGCGTCCCGGCGGCATACGGTTAGCGTCGACCGGCATCGCTATTCTCGCGGGAAGGTCCATGACGTCGAGCATAAATTCGTCGATGCCCTCGGTCTTGGAGACGCCGCCCGTGAGAAGCATCCCGCCAGGCAGCAGCGCGACGCGCGAAGCCTTTATCTGCGGCTTCACGAGCTCATCCGCGAGCTCCTCGAGACGGCACTTGACAATGTCGTAGAGGTCGGCCTTCGATATGTCGAACTCGCGCGAGCTGTGCGTGAAGCTTATCATCTCGTCGGGCGCGAAGTCGGGGCGCAGCGAGACCGTGCGCTTGAGCTCCTCCGCCTTGTTGAGCGGAAGGCGCAGTACGTTGCCGAGGTCGTTCGTTATGTGGTCGCCGCCTACGGGGATAAGCCCGAGATGCTTCGGCCGTCCGTCGGCGAATACCGCGACGCCCGTAGTGCCGCCGCCGATGTCTACGACCGCGGCTCCCGCGAGCGCGTCTTCCGGCGTAAGCACGCCGAGCGCTGCTGCGAGCGGCTTTATGACGAGGCCGTTAACATCAAGGCCCGCGCGGCTGACGCAGTTCATGACGTTCTGTATAGTCGCCGTCGGCACTATTATCGACTGCACCTCGATGTCGAGGCGCATCGCGTTCATGCCCAGCGGGTCGTCGATGCCGACGTTGCCGTCGAGAGAATATTCGACAGGTATCGTGTGCAGTATCGTCTGGTTCGCGGGGACGACGACGTCGGCCTGCGCCGCGTCTATGACGCGCTCGATGTCGAGGCGCATTACGGGGCGCGGCGTGCGTCCGAGCGAGACCATGCCCTTCGAGCGGACGCTCGTCACCTCTCCGCCGCCGAAGGCGACAGTGACCTCGCCGATGTCCTGCCCTACCATGTTCTGCGCGTCGCTGACTGCCTGCCGCACAGACTTCACGGCCTGGTCGAGGTTGACGATGAGCCCCTTGCGGATTCCGTTCGACGGAGCCTGCCCGACACCGATTATCTGCGCCTCGTCGCCCTCGGCGCCGCGCTCCGCGACTACGACTGTGACCTTGCTCGTTCCCAGGTCGAGGCCGACGAGCAGGTCCGGTTCTATATCATGACGGTAGCTTGAAGTCTTCTTAAACAAATTAAAACCCCTCTCTCTAGGGATATAATCTCACGTCTATTCTACCTTATAAACCTTCTTATATAAATATATTCGCGCCCTTGGAGTAAGGTCAAGGACGTTGTTTTTTTATTTTTTCGCGCCTTCCGCCTTCTTTTCCTCCTTTTCGCCCGCGCCGGTGTTGCGCAGCAGTATTTTCTCCTTGTAGGTGCAGTCGATGAAGATGTCCGGCGGCATATTTTCGAGCGCGCCGTAGAGCTTTCTCACCGCGAGCACGGCTTCGGCCCAGCGCTCCGCCTCGTCGGGGAGCAGCAGCTGCGCGCCGTTCTCCTTCGTGCCTGGGCGGTAAAGGATAAGCCGCACGACGGGCGTCCCCTCCTTCACTCCCGCCTGCACGTATTTGACGTATGGCGCGAGCTTTAGCGCGTTGATCTGCGCGTACCAGCGCGAGATGAGCGCGAGCGGGAGGCTCGAGTGGAAGACGTTGCCCTCGGAGTTCGCCATGTCTATAGGCGTCGCGCGGTCGGCCCCCCAGGCGAGCACCGGGCGCTTGTCAGCGCCGCCGCCGTCGACGAGCCTGTTCTCCGCGAGCGAGGCGAGCCAGAGCTTGCCTTCCGCGGACAGATACCAGAAGCGGCCGCCCCAGTAGACGCGGTAGACGGGGACGAGCGGGCGCGCGCTTACGAGAAATTTGCCCCAGCCCGTGAGCGACACGTCGATCTCTACGGGATAGTAGGCCTCTATCAAAGCTTTATACTCTTTGCGGTGCAGCCAGAACGACGGCCAGAAGCGCTCGCGCTCCGACGGTATAGTCCCCCACAGCACGTACTGCGGAAGGGCGTTCGCCGGCCTCTGTTCTATGAGGCTGACGCGCGAAACCGCGAAGCGCGCCTCGGCGGCGGCGAGCAGCCCCGCGGCGAGCGCGCAGAGGATTATCAGAAATTTTTTGAGCTTCCTCCTGCGTCTAAAACGCCCCAAAGAATTTGATTTCATATTCCAGCTTTATCCCAAACTCGTCAAAGACGCGCGCGCGGCACATCTCCGCGAGGCTGAAAATTTCGGACGACGACGCGCCGCCGCGGTTTTCGATAAAATTCGCGTGGTGCTGCGAGACGGCGGCGTCTCCGACAGAAAGCCCCTTGCAGCCGCACTTGTCGAGAAGCAGCCCAGCGGGAGCCTGCGGCGGATTTTTGAATACGCAGCCCGCGGTCTTCGCGCCTATCGGCTGCCCCTTCTTGAGCGACGAATAATGTCTTATATTGTTGATAATATTATCTTTGGATGAAAACGGGACGCGCAGGAAGGCGCGGGTTATCATAAAGGGCGCTTCGCCTCCCCACGGCGACGCGCGGTAGCTCCAGCTGAGCTCGCCGGTCTCCCATAGGCGGATTTCGCCGCGGTTCGAGACGGTCTCTATCCTTTCGACGAGCGGCGCGAAGCTTACGCCTCCGGCTCCCGCATTGCCGCAGAGCGCACCGCCGACGGTGCCGGGGATTCCGGCGAGGAACTCGAAGCCGCCGAGATTTTTTTCAACGGCGAGCGCGAGCAGCTTTTTGACGGGAAAGCCCGCCTCAATCTCAGCTTCGGCGAATCCGCGCGCCTCGGTCAATTTTATGCCGGTCATGCGCGCGCAGGAGACGACGCCCGCTTCGAGCAGCCCGTCCTGGACGAGGACGTTCGACCCGCCGCCGAGCACGTAGACCGCGCCATCAGACGCGGCTCCGGAACGCGCGAAAGCGGCGGCTTCGTCCGCCGAGCGCGGCGAGGCGAGCCAGAGGCAGCGGCCTCCGCTGCCCCACGTGTTGAGCTCCCTCAGCGAGAAATTTTTGAAAACCTCGCAGGCCGCCATATCAGGCCGACATCTCCCCGAGCTTTTCGGCGATTTTCTGTCCGAGCGTGCCGACAGAGCCCGCGCCTATCGTGAGGATGATATCCCCGGAGCGCGCGGCCTTGCAGACTGATGTGATGAGGTCGTCGAAGTTGCCGGAGAGCTCGTAGTGCGAGCGCATGTCGTCGGAGGCGGCGTCGAAGATGAGCTGCGACGAGACGCCCTCCATCGGCCGCTCGTCCGAGCCGTATATGGGCAGTATAAAAGCTCTGTCCGCAAGCGAAAGCGCCTCTGCGAACTCTTTGTAGAGCGCCGCGGTGCGGCTGAAGCGGTGCGGCTGGAAGACCGCGACGATACGTCGGTCGGGGAATATCCTGCGCACGGTGGAGAGCGTCGCGGATATTTCGTTCGGGTGATGCCCGTAGTCGTCGTAGATCATTATGCCGTTGACCTCGCCCATCTTCTGGAGGCGGCGTTTTGCGCCGCGGAAGCTCTTGAGCCCCTTGAGTATCGCTTCGTGCGCTATCCCCATCTCGTGCGACGCGGCGTAGGCGGCGAGCGAGTTCAGCACGTTGTGCTCGCCCGATACGGAGAGCTCGACGAGGCCGAGGTTCTTTCCGTCATGGAAGAGCCTGTAGCCGACGCCGCCGCCCTCATGGTGCGACACTTCCGCCGCGCCCCAGTTCCACGTGCGGCCCCAGCCGTAGGTCTCTATCGTGCCCTTCACGTCGTATTCCTCGCGCAGGCGGCGGATGCCCCCGTCCTCCATGCACATGATGATTTTCCCCTCGCGCTTTGAATTCGAGAGGAACTCGGCGAATGCGTCCGTCACCGACTTGAAGGTCATGTAGTGGTCGCGGTGGTCCCAGTCTATGTTCGTGATTACGGAAATTTCAGGATGGAAGTAGACGAACGAGCGGTCGCTCTCGTCGAGCTCGGCGACCATGTAGTCGCTCTGGCCGAGCTTCGCGTTCGTGCCTATCTGGAGCACGTCGCCGCCGATCGCTATCGTCGGGTCGGCCCCGGCTTCCTCGGCTATGAGCGAAATCATCGACGAGGTCGTCGTCTTGCCGTGCGTCCCCGCGACGCCGACGCCGCGGCGGACGTTGAATATCTGGCTCAGCACCTCGGCGCGGCGCGAGACCTGTATGCCCTGCTGCCACGCCTTGAGTATCTCGGGGTGGTCGTTCGGTATCGCGCTCGAATAGACGAGTACGTTCGGCATGAACTCGTCTATGTGCTTCGCTTCGTGTCCTATAATTACAGGAATGTTGCGTTCTTCAAGATGCTTTACGTACGAGGTCTTGACGGCGTCGCAGCCCGAGACCTTGCAGCCTATCTGGTCGAGCAGCAGGGCGAGCCCGCTCATGCCCGCGCCGCCGATGCCCATAAGGTGGATGCTTTTATTTTTAAGGTTTACGTCCCTGTTCTCCATCTTCGCGACTTCTCCCTTCGCCTATACCGCGGGAAAGAGCAAGCTCCACAGATTTTCGCAGATCGCCCCTCCGCGTCCGCGCAAATCTCCCGCCCTGTCGTGATTTTTCCCCTTTATCCCGTTCAACCTGACGAGCGACGAGACGAGCGCTTCGTGTCCGTCGTTCTCGGTCCATATCATTCCTTCGTTTTCGCCCGCAAAGGCGAGCGCGTTGTGAAACTGGTGGTTGTCCGCTGCCTGCATCCACGGCACGACGAGCGCCGGCAGGCCGAGCACCGCGGCTTCCGTCAGCGTCGAGCCTCCGGCGCGCAGCACAAGCATGTCCGCGAGGCCGTAAAGCTGCGCGGCGTCCCAGACCTTGGGCAGCAGCCATACGTTTTCCGAAGGCCGCTCAATCTTGTCCGCGACCGCGGCGAATACGAATGTCCAGCTCTTGAAAGCTTCCTCCCCCGCCGCTCTGCACAGCTCGTCCTTCACGGCGCGGCTGCCGAGCGAGCCCGTCATCACCACGACGACGGGGCCGCCGGGAGCTTCGCCCTCCAGCCCTAAATTTTTCCACGCTTCGCCGCGCGCGGGAAGCGCAAAATCGCGCACGGGGACGCCCGTGCGGATAAATCTCTTATTCGGCAGCGGCTCGCATTCGCTCCAGCCGCTGTAAATTTCCATCCCGAGCTTCGACGCGAGGCGAGTCACCTTTCCGGCGCGCGCGTTCTGCTCGTGCAGCGCGCAGCGCACGCCCGCGCGGCGGCAGGCCATTATGACCGGCAGCGAAAGATAGCCGCCGAAGACGAGCGCCGCATCCGGGCGGAAATCTTTTACGAGCGACGCCGCCTTGCCGTAAGAGGCGAGCAGCGCGCGCATACGCGCGAACTTCTGCCCCATGCCGCGACCCGCAAGCGGCGAGCCGTCGACGGGCAGCACGACGGGCTCCGCCTGCGCCGCCGCGTAAATCTCGCGCTCAAGCGGACGCGAGCCGCATACGTACCGCACCTCGCATTCCGCATGATTTTTATTTATCCACTCGCCGAAGGAGAGCGCGGGCCATATATGGCCGCCCGTGCCTCCCGCGGCGAGTATTATCTTTTTAGGCCGCGATTCGGCGGTCATCGTCCTCATCCTCCAGGTAGCTGTCCTTTTCGAGCCTCAGTATCAGCCCGACGCGCGCCCACATCGTGACGAGCGACGTTCCTCCGTAGCTTATGAAGGGCAAGGCCATGCCCTTGAGCGGCATCATCTTCGTAACACCCGCGATATTTATGACGAAGGGCAGAAACACCGTCAGCGTTATCCCCCATATCAGCGACGCCTTGAAATCGTCCTGCGTCCTGAAATATGCTGCGCGCGTCTGCAAAATCCAGAAGCCGAAGAGCGCGAGCACGCAGGCCGTGCCGATGAAGCCGAGCTCCTCGCCTATCGCTGCGTATATAAAGTCTGTGTATGCGGCGGGAAGGTAGTTCAGCTTCTGAAAGCCGTGGCCGAGCCCCGAGCCCCACATGCCGCCGTTCGCGAAGGCTATCAGCCCCTGAATAGCCTGAAAGCCCTTGTTGAGCGGGTCGGCCCACGGGTCGAGGAAGGCGAATACGCGCCTCATGCGGTAGGGCTCAAGCAGTATCAAGAGCGGGAAGGCGACGCCGCCGATGAAGCCTCCCGCTATCAGCGGATAGCGCCAGCCGATGCGCTCTACGTACATCCCCATCGCTACTGTGAATATAAGTATCGTCGTGCCGAGGTCCGGCTGCGCGAGCAGCGGAAGAGAGGTAAAGACGACCAGAATAAGCACGCGCGTGAAGGTTTTCAGCGGATCGCGGTCGCCGTCGCGCGTCAGCAGCTTCGCTATATGAAGCGCGAGAGCGAGCGCGAGAAGCTCGCCGGGCTGGAGCGACACGCCGAGGCCGGGAAGCCGTATCCAGCGGCTCGCACCGCCCGCCGCGTCTCCGATTCCCGGAATCAGCGGCAGCCACGTCATCAGCCACATCATTATGTATAGCGGCGCGGAGAAGCGCTTCCATATACGCACGGGCACGGAGTAGACGAAGAACATGCCGAACATCGCGATGGCGAGCCAGCGCAGCTGGCGCAGCCCCGTCTGGAACGGCGTGCCGGTCAGCACGAACGAGTTCGGGCTCGTCGTCGACGTGATCATGAGGATGCCGACGCCGCTCAGTATGAGCGGTATCACCCAGATGAAGGGGTTCGCCCTGTATCTGTGTTCGTTCGGCTCTTCCTGCCCGCGCGGAATCATCTGCTAGCCTTCCGACTTGATTATCTCTTCAACGACGCGGCAGAAATCCTCGCCGCGCGCCTTGTAGCTCGGGTACATATCCCAGCTTGTGCAGGCCGGCGAAAGCAGCACCGTGTCGCCCTCCTGCGCGAGCTTCCATGCCGCGCGGACGGCTTCGTCCATATCTTTTACGAGGCTGTAATTTTCAAAGCCCGCGGCGGCGAGCGCCGAGGCGATTTTTTCCTTTTCAGTGCCGAGTATGACGGCGGCGCGGGCGTTCTCTTTCACGGCCTCCGCGAGAGGGTCGTACTCCTCGCCCTTGCCCTGTCCGCCGAGTATCATAACCTTCGTGCCTGGCAGCGAGGTCATCGCGGTTATCGAGGCGGCGACGTTCGTACCCTTCGAGTCGTCGACGAAGGTCACGCCGCGCAGCTTTCCGGCGAAGGCGCAGCGGTGCTTCGGCGGCACGTAGGAACCCATCAGCTCCGGCGTTATCTCGGGCGTGTTGAATATCGCGAGCGCCCCCGCCGCCATGGCCGCGTTCTCAAGGTTGTGCCTGCCGAGCAGCTTCACGTCGTCGAAGAGGAAGAGCCTGTGCTTCATGCGGCAGCCGCCGCCGTTGATCCACGCGGCGCCGACCTGCTCGTCGAGATAAATTCCCTGCGCGTGCGGGTCGTCCTCGTGCCACGCGAGCGGGAAGCACTCCACGCCGTCCTTGATATGCAGCGCCTCTTCGTCGCGCTTCTGGTAAATCGCCGCGCCGCCGGGCGCGAGGCAGTTTATGAGGTTGGCCTTCGAGGCCACGTAGTTTTCGTATGAGCCGTGCCAGTCTATATGGTCGGGCGCGAGGTTCGTAACTATCGCGAGGTCGCACATGAATTCGCGCGCCCAGTAAAGCTGGAAGCTCGAGAGCTCCAGCACGATGAAGTCGTAGTCGCGCCCCGCCGCGTGCGCGACGGCGTTGCCTATATTTCCGCCCGTCATGACGGAATATCCGAGCTTTTCAAGGAAATAGCCTATCATCGAGGTCGTAGTGGTCTTTCCGTTGCTTCCCGTCACGCCGATGACGATGCCCGAAAGGTAGGGATTTACGAAGTCAAGCTCGCCCGTCACCCTCATGCCGCGTTTTATGGCCTCCGCCACAATCGGAGCCTTCGGCGAAATTCCCGAGCTGACGACCACCTCGTCGGCCTCGAGCGCGCGCTCCGTGTTACCGCCGCACTCGTAATCTATTCCGGCGCTTTCGAAGAGCTTCTTCGTCTCTTCGGGCAGCTCCTTCGCGTCGGAGACAAAGACCTTCGCGCCGAGCTTCGCCGCGAGCTCAGCGAGCGCGCGTCCGCTCACGCCCGCTCCGACGACCGTTATCCTTTTGCCCTGAATCTGCGATTCCTCACACATCTGACATCACCAGCAGCTTTCTTTATTAAAACACCAATTTGTAATGATAGCTCAAATCAATAGGCGAACACAATATAGGCCATGCACAAAATTACGACGCCTATCAGATGGATTATCCAGAAGCGCGTAACTATCTGCGTCTCCTTCCAGCCCGACATCTCGAAATGATGGTGAATCGGGCTCATCTTGAAGACCTTTCTGTGGAAGCGGCGTATCGCGACGATCTGTATCGCGACGGAGCAAATTTCTACGCCGAAGAAGAAGCAGACGGGAATGATATAAAAGACCGCGCCGGAGCAGATGCAGAGTGAGAGCATGAGCCCCGCGAGGAAGTGCGCGCCGACGTCGCCCATGAAAACGGAGGCCGGGTTGCAGTTGTGCCAGAGGAAGCCGAGGCAGAGCGCTATCGCCATAAGGTTGTACAGCACCGCCGACGTGCTCATACCGGCGCAGAATGCAGTCAGCGGCAGAAGCGCGACGAAGGTGATGAACGAGCAGCCCGCGGCGAGGCCGTCGAGGCCGTCGGTCACGTTGACGGCGTTCTGGAGGCCGACGCCTATGAAGGTCACGACCGCGACGAATACGACGAACGAGCGCATCACGCCTATATCGGCATAGCCTACATAGAAGTACATCCACGCGGCCCACGGCAGCGTCACAAGTATCTGAAGCGCGAGCTTCTGCTTGCTTGTGAAGCCGTCGCTCGAGTGGCGGCGGTATTTCAGCCATTCGTCGGCGAAGCCGACCGCGCCCGCGAGAATCGGATATGAGAGTATCGCGGCGGAATTGATCAGCGTCGCGCAGAGACGCCACCAGTCAAAAATACTGTCTTCCCTCGGAATGAATAAGAACGCGCCGCTCTGCCACATCCACAGCATAACCACAGGCACGCAGAGCAGCGCGACTGCGGCGAAGACAACTCCGCCCATCGTCGGCGTGCCGAGCTTCGTCTTCTCGTGCCACGCGGGGCCGTAGAGCTTCGTCACCTGCTCTATCTTCTCCTTGTGCATCACCTTTATCCACCAGTTCTGGAGGAATATCTCGGCGAAAAAGACGAAAAGCAGAAAAAATATGACGAAAAGCATCTTTATTCCTCCGTCAGAGCCACGACGGCTTTCTTCAAGCCGTAGGAATTCGAGCCTTTGACGAGGATGAGGCCGCCCTTCGCGCTTTCTTCCAGCGCGCGCGCAACAAGTTCGTCAAGCGTTTCGCACAACCTGACGTTTGGGGCCGCCTGCGCGCCGCATGCCCTCCATTCCTCTCCGAGCAGCAGGACGGAGTCGAAACCGGCGGCGGCTTCGAGAATTTCGCGGTGCCACTCGGGCGCGCTCTCGCCAAGCTCGCGCATTCCTCCGAGCGCGGCGCATTTGCGCAGGCCGAGGCTCTCCGCCGCAACGCGCGCGTTTCGTATCGCGGCGCGCATCGAGGCGGGGTTCGCGTTGTAGGCCTCGTCGATGACCCAGACGCCGCGCGCCGTGCGGCGGCAGAGGCCGCGCCCGCCGAGCTGCGCCATGGAGGCGAAGCCGCGCGCCGTCTCCTGCGCGCTCACGCCGCAGCTCTCCGCCGCGGCGAGGGCGAAGCACATGTTGTACGCGTGCTGCTCGCCGAAGAGCGGCGCGGAAAGCGTAATTTCCCGTCCCGCCTCGCGGCAGCGCACGGAGGCCGAAGGGCCGCCTTCGCTCAAGGTCACGCGGCATTCTTCAATTAAAATTTCAGCGCCCGCTTCGCGCCCGACGCCGATTTTTATAACGTTATCATAATTATGGGACATTACCTCGCGCAGCAGCGCGTTGTCGCAGTTGAAGATGATTTTCTTAAGCTTAGCGCTTCCGCATATTTCGAGCTTCGCGCGCAGAACGCCCTCAACGCTGCCGAAGCCCTCCAGATGCGCTGGCGCCACCTCGGTTATTATCACGGTCTCCGGCGGGAAATATTTCACCATCTCGGCTATTTCGCCGAAGTGGTTCGTCCCGAGCTCGAGGACTAGCGCCTCCGTCTCTTCCGCCATAGAAAGAACTGTCAGCGCGCAGCCGATGATTGTGTTGAAGCTGCGCACGGCGCTGTGGACCTTGTACCGTTGGGCCAGAGCCGCGGCGGTCAGCTCGCGCGTAGTCGTCTTGCCGACGCTGCCGGTTATCGCGATAGCCTTCGGCGCGACGCGGCGCAGGTACTCCGAGGCGGCGAGGGCGAGCGCCTCCTCCGTGCGGCGCTCCGTCACGATGAACGAGACTCCGGGGAAATCCGCAGGGCGGATTCCCGCGCCTTCAAGCCCTTCGCGCTCCGCGAGGACGACGCGCGCGCCCTGCTCAGCCGCCTGCTTTATGTAGAGATGTCCGTCGGTCTTCGCCCCGCGTATGGCGGCGAAGCCGTCGCCCCCGCGCACCTCGCGGCTGTCGCATCTCCACGCGCGCGTTGCTTCCGCCTCCGGACCGTATGATATTCCGCCGCAGGCCGCGGCGGCGTCGGAGACCATGAAAGCCATTACAGTATCTTCCTTCCGCGCAGCGCGCACCAGTCGCCGACGACTTCCTTATCGACGAGATGAATCGGCCCGTCCTTCAAAATCTGCTTCGTTTCCGGGCCGCGCCCCGCGATTACGACGACGTCGTCCTCGCCGGCCATGTCGAGCCCTTCGTAGATCGCCTCGCGGCGGTCCGGCGTGACGCTGTAGGGCGTGTCGTGCTTCTGCACGCCGGGCAGTATTTCGGAGATTATCGCCATCGGCTCCTCCGTGCGCGGGTTGTCCGACGTTACGATTACGTTGTCGGCGAGCCGTGAGGCTATCTCGCCCATGATGGGGCGCTTCGTCCTGTCGCGGTCTCCGCCCGCGCCGAAGACGGCGATGAGCCTGCCCTTGCATATCGGCCTTACGGCGGTCAGCACCTTTTCCAGCCCGTCCGAGGTGTGGGCGAAGTCTATGACGCAGGTGCCGCCGCCCTCGATTTTGTAGCGCTCGAGACGCCCCGGAACCTGCGGCATATGCGCAAGCGCGTCGAGCGCGCAGTTCGCAGATACGCCGACGGACCATGCGAGCGAAAGCGCCTGGAGCGCGTTCAGCACGTTGTAGCCGCCGAGCAGCGGCAGCTTCAGCGCCTTAACGCCGCCCGCGCCGGGCATCTTTATCTCAATGTCGAGGCCGTCGAGCGAGAAATTTTTTATCGATGCGAAGAAGTCCGCGCTCTCGTCGAGCATCGCGTAGGTTATCGCGCGCTTGCCGAGGAAGTCGCGCAGCCTGCGCCCGTATTCGTCGTCGATGTTCACGGAGCCCTGCCAGTTGTTTCTCATATATTTTTCGAAAAGTATTTTTTTCGCGTTGAAGTAATTTTCCATAGTTTTATGGAAGTCGAGGTGGTCTATCGTGAGATTCGTGAAGCCGGCCCTGTCGTAGGCCGTTCCGCTGACGCGCCCCTGCACGAGCGAATGCGACGAAACTTCCATGACGCAGGCCTTGCAGCCGTTCTTCACCATGCGCGCGAAAAGGTTCTGCAGGTCCGCGCCCTCGGGCGTAGTGTGCTCGGCCTCCTCTATGACCGCGCCGTCGTCGTATATGACAGTCCCCGCGAGCCCAGTCTTTATTCCGCAGTGGTTCAGTATCGCCTGAGTCATGAAGGCCGAGGTCGTCTTTCCGTTTGTTCCGGTCACCGCTATCATCGTCATCCTGCGCGAAGGCTCGTCGTGTATCATCGAGCAGACGTAACCCATCGCGGAGCGCACGTCTGGCGTTATAATCTGCGGGACGGGCGCGGCGCTCTCGCGCTCGCAGAGCACAGCGGGCGCGCCCTTCGCGACGGCCTGTTCTATGAAATTGTAGCCGTCGGCGTGGTCTCCCTTCGCCGCCGCGAACATAAGCCCCGGCGCGGCCTTGCGGCTGTCGCAGACCATCCCTTCAAGCTCCACGGAATCTATGTCGCAGCCCTCGGGGATATGGATGTGTTTGTCTAGCGGGCTTTTATCCAGAATATGAACGAGTTTCCTGAAATTCATCAACGGCATCTCCTTTTTGCGTTTTATGCTCAAACCGCAGCTCAGTCTGACAGCTGCACGACGTCTTCCACTATATTCTTAAATACCGGAGCGGCTACCTGCCCTCCGTAATATTGCTTGCCTTTCGGCTCGCCTATGCTTATCAGCATAACATAACGCGGCTTCTCCGCGGGCCAGAATCCGACGAAGGAGGCGACGTACTGCCCCTTCGTGTACTTTCCGGACTGCGCTATCTGCGCCGTGCCCGTTTTGCCCGCTATCTCCGTCCTGTCGCTGTTTGCGAGGCGTCCGCCGCCCTCCGCGACGACGCGGCGCATCGCGCCCCGCACGAAGTCGGCGGTCTCCTTTGAGATAACCTGATAGCGCACACGGCGCTCGCCCTTATGTATCAGCTTGCCGGTGCTGTCGCGCACCTCGGCGACGACGTAGGGCTTCAGCAGCTTGCCGCCGTTCGCGATGCTCGCGATCGCCATCACCTGCTGTATCGGCGTCACCGCTATACCCTGACCGATGAATATGTTCGCTGGCACCGTGCCGAGCCATTCCTCCGGCTCCTTTATGAGGCCGGCCTCCTCGCCCGCCATCTCGACCTCGCTTTTCTCGCCGAATCCGAACTGCCGCAGCATTCCGTAGGCCTGGTATTTCGGCACGTTCATCGACATCAGCGACATGCCGATATTGCACGAGTTCATCAGCACCTGTTCGAGGTTCTGCACGCCGTGCGCGCGCTTGTTGACGTCGCTCATGGTTTTGTCGAAGAGCTTCATCGTACCCTTGCATTTATAGGTCGTCGAGCGCGACGTCGCGCCCGTTTCGAGCGCTATCGACATGGTGATGGGCTTGAATATTGAACCCGGCTCGAATACGCGGCCGAGCGCGTTGTTGCGCACCGCGTCCGTGTTGGAGAGATTTTTTCTGTCGTTGGGGTTGAGCGTCGGATAGCTTGCGAGCGCGACTATCTCGCCGCTGTACGGGTCCACGCAGACGCCCGCGGCCCATCCCGCGTTCACGGCCTTCGCGCCGTCGCTGAGACGCCATTCGAGTATCTGCTGGATTCTTGAATCTATCGTAAGCTTTATCGAGCCGGCCGTGTCCTTGACTATGCCGGACTTGCCGCCCATTATGTCCATCGTCTTGCCCTTCGAGTCGCGCGTAAGGAAGCGCGTGCGCGGCGGCGAATAGAGTATATGGTTCCAGGCCAGCTCGACGCCGGCCTGTCCGTATTCGTCTATGTCGCAGAAGCCGAGCACGTGAAAGGCGAGCGACTCGTGCGGGTATATTCGCTGTTTTTCGGAAAGCGTGTAAAGTCCGGGAATTTTCTTAGCTTCGAGCGAGTCGGCCTTCTCTTTGGGGAGATTGCGTCCGACCCAGTGGAAGCGCCCGGGGAGCTGGCTCGAGAATTTTTTTACCGTCTCTTTGCCGAAGGTCGGCGCGAGCTTGTCCGCGCTCGCGGGGTCCCAGTATTTCGGGTCGATGAAGAAGCTCGTCGTCGGCACGGAAATCGCGAGCGGGATGCCGTTCCTGTCCTCGATGCGCCCGCGCGAGGCGCTGACCGCGACGTTGGCCCAGTACTGCTTCTGCGACTGCTGGACTATGCGGCGGTCGGGCCAGAGCTGAACCTTCGCCGTCCCCGCGGCGAGCACGCACAGCACCGCGACGACGGCGAACCATATAGAATGTGAACGTCTCGGCCCGTCATCCTGCGGACGCTTAATCCTTGGCATGCGCCCTGTTCACGAACGGATTCAGGTTATCGATGAAGCCGCCCTTCGCCTCCGCCGCCGGAACAAGCCCCGCGTTGGCCATCATGACGGCCCTGCTTTCTATTTTTACGACCTTGATGTTCTCGGCGTTGTTCATCCCGAGATTCGTGCGGGCGTAGCTGTATATCCTCGCGGGGGAAAGGAGCTGCGCGTAGCGGCGCGAAAGCGCGAGGTTTTCCTCGCGGCAGGCCTCGATGCGTCCCGAGGTCTCCGAAATACGATGCTCGAGATAAAGCCCGTAGAGGCGCAGCGTGCCGAGCGCCGCCGCGCATAAAAACACGCAGAGGAAGCTCAGTACGAACAGCGAAGAATGTCTGTTGCTCTCGCACTCGTGCTTATGCCCGTTCCGGCGCATCGTCCAGTCCCTCCTCTTCGTCAGTTTCTTCTTCGTATTTCTGGAATATCCGCATCTTCGCGCTCCGCGACTTGTGGTTCAGCTCCGTCTCCTCTTCCGTCGGGAGAAGCGGCTTTCGCGGATTCGGCTCGCCCGCGCCGTCGTCCTTCCATTTTCGGAACCGGTGCTTCACCATCCTATCCTCGAGCGAATGATACGAGATGACTATAATCTTCCCGCCCGGATTCAGTATCGAAAGAGCGCCGTCGAGCGCCTCGTCGAGCGCGCCCATCTCGTCGTTCACCGCTATCCGCAGCGCCTGGAAGACGCGCCGCGCCGGGTGTCCGCCCATCTTGCGCTGCACGGGCGCGGGAAGTATTTTTCTTATGAGCTCCACGAGCTCCGCCGTCGTCGTCAGCGTTCCGCCGTGCTCGCGGTTGCGGACGATTCCCTTCGCTATCTGGAAGGCGTAGCGCTCCTCGCCGTAGTCTTTGAATATGGCCGTCAGCTCCGCGATGTCCGCTTCGGCGAGAATGTCCGCCGCCGTCCGCCCTTCGGCTCCGGCATCAGCGTTCATCCTCATGTCGAGGGGGCCGTCGTTCTGGAACGAAAATCCGCGCTCCGCCTCCGTGAGCTGCAAATTGGAAACCCCGAGGTCGAAAAGCACGGCGTCCGCTCCAGCGAAATCCGGCTCGTCCGCAAGCTCCGCCATGCGGCGGAAGTTGTCGGCTACAATCGTCCATCTTCCCGCGAACGGGGCGAGGCGCTCGGCCGCTATCTCGCGCGCTTCGGCGTCCTGGTCGAAGCCGTAGAGCTTCGCGGACGGGAACGCTTCGAGTACGCGCGAGCTGTGGCCCGCGAGGCCGAGCGTCGCGTCGACGAATACGTCCAGCTTCTCAAGAGAAGCGGCCGCGGCGAGAACTTCGTCAAGCATTACGGAGGTGTGCTCTTTCATATCTCTTCAAGCTCCTCCGCCATGTCGCTGAAATCTGCGAGAACCTCCGCGCGGTGCTCTTCCCATTTCGCCGTGTCCCAAATTTCAAGATGGTCCTCGGCTCCGATCAAAGTGACCTCAACCTCGGCGCCCGCGTAGTCGCGCAGTATCTGCGGCACGAGGATGCGCCCGGCTCCGTCGATCTCCTGTTCGGTAGCCATCGAGAGGAGGACGCGGCGGAAGTCGCGGGCTTTTTTCTTGAACGAGGACAGGTCTTTCAGCTTTTCGAGAAGCTCTTCCCAGCGCGGTACGGGATAAAGGGCGATGCAGCGGTCTATTCCGATGGTGGCCACGACCGACGAGCCGAGTTCCCCGCGGAACTTGGCGGGCAGGACTGTTCTGCCCTTGCTGTCGATCTTGTGGTTGTAGCTTCCCACCAACATCTATAATACCCCCACTTTATGCCACTTTATTCCACTACGCAACACATTAACCTCTAGCACGGCAATCCGCAACGCTTTGAAATATAAAGCGGTAAACATAATTAAGACTATAGACCTATTATTTTTGTAGTCTGGATTTATTCAGTGACAGAGCGGATTTTTCGAGTTTTGGGATTTTATGATGTCTGTCTGTATGCATACAAAGCGATTCATGCAGACTTATATTCTTTAAGCAAGCTCCCAAAAAGCTTAAAAACTTGAAAAAGCGCGCGGCGTTGCGCCCGCAGCGCTTTCCGGCACGAAAGCATGAGCGCGCTGGACGGCGCGAACGCATCAAAAAAGCGCGGCATGACCTCGCCGCGCCGAAATTGCGTGATTGTGTGAAATTTTCTAGCCGCGCTTCTCCTCCGCGCCGCTTCCCTGCTGCGGCGCTGAAGCCGCGGCGGCTGGGCGCAGCGGCTGCGAGCCGATGTAGTTGCTGACGGCGGGATAGGCGAACTTGATGCCAGCGGCGTTGTAGCGCGCGCGGAGCTCCTCGCGGAATTTGTAGCCGACCTTCCACTGATAGCCGGGCGCGGTTTTTATGAGGCAGCGGAATTTTACGCCGTCGGATACGTAGTCCGTGATTCCGCTGAAGGAATAGGGGCCGTATATCTGCGGGTCGCCGCTGTTCACGGTCTCCTCCGCTAGCGCGAGCATTATCTCCTTCGCCTTCGGGTAGTCGGCTTCGTAGGGTATCGTCACGTAGATCGCCGAGTACGACCAGTCCTTCGTGTAGTTGATGACGTCCTGTATCGTACTGTTCGGTATCATGATGAGGTTGCCTTCGAGACTGCGCAGCCGCGTGAGGCGCAGCGTGAAGAGCTCCACCGTTCCTTCGTAGCTGCCGATGCGCACCCAGTCGTTGACGTTGTACTGGTCCTCGACGACTATGAGCACGCCGTTGATTACGTCTTTTATGAGGCTCTGGGCCGCGAGCGATATGCCTAGTCCCGCGATTCCGATACCGGCGAGGACGGGGCGTATGTTGATGCCGACTGAGGCGAGCAGCGCGAAGCACATCGCGAGGCCGAGCGCGGCGCGCGCGAGCTGCGTCGTGAGCTGGCGCAGCGTCGCCATCCTGTATATAACCATGTCGCGGCGCGTCTCGTCCTTGCCGCGCATCGACTGCTTCGCGCGTTCTTCGGCGAGGCGGAAGAGGTGGCGCAGCACGCGCTTTACAAAATTGTCCAGGAAGCACCAGAGGACGAGCGTAAAGACGACGAGCACTATCGTCGCCATGTTTTTCAGAATAAATTCCGCGAGAGCTTCGCCGTTTGCAAGCGGCGTGCGCATCATGATTTCAGTGAAAACCGACAAGATTTCCGCCTCCGTCTCTTCCCGTCGTTCTGCCGCCTATTATACCAAAGCGCCGCGCGCGGGGCGGCAAACGAAAAAACCCGGCCGCGATGCGCAGCCGGGCTTTGCGTTTCAGAAATTTTCCGCGTTTCGTTACTTCTTCGCCGCGTCCTGCTGCGCAGGCTCGGTTTCCTGCGGCGGCACGTCGCCCGAGGCGGGGGCGGCGTTCTCCTCTGGGAGCTCAAGCTTCGGCTCCTCGGACGGGGCGGCGGGGATTCCCGCAAGGTTCTCGAGGGCTTCTTCGTTCACCTGGACGCCGAGCTTTTCGCGAAGCGCCTTGAGGTCTTCGTCGATATAGTACATCTGGAGGCGCTGGGCCACTTCGTTGCGCGCCTCGTCAAACGTAAGCTGCTTCGCGGGGCGGCGCTCGAGCACTTCAAAGACGTGCCAGCCGAGGTCGGTCTTGACGGGAGCGGAGAGCGACTTGAGCTGCGCTTTTTCTATCTCCGATGCGAGCGGCTCCGGCATCATGCCCTTTTCGACCCAGCCGAGGTCTCCGCCGCGCGCGGCGGTCGTCGTGTCGCGGCTGAATTTCGCGGCGGTCTTGACGAAGTCTTTGTTTTTATAAATATCGAGTATCGCGTCGGTGGCTCCGCTCTCCGTGTTGGTCAGGATGTGGCGCACGTGCGCGCCCTCGGCCTGCACGAACTCGTCCTTGTGCGAATTGTAGTAGTCCTTCATCGCCTTTTCGCTCATGTCCCATTTCTGGCTGCGCTCGTTGATGTACGCCTCGACGAGCAGCTGTATCCTCTGCCATTTCAGCTTGAAGGCGATGTCCTCGCGCTCCGTCAGTCCGTCGAGGCGCGCGCCCTCGGCGAAGAGCATCGTGTCCGCCATCTGGTTCGCCATCTCGGTTCTGTCGGCGAGCGTCGACTGCGTGAGCATGAGGCCGACCATCATGATGTTGCCGTTTGCGGAGCTCTGGAGAAGCTGGAGCATCTCCCTGTCGCTCAGAGTTTCATTGCCTACCGCAACGACAGTCTTCGCTTCCGGCGTCTCGCTCTGTTCCTCGGCGAAGCCGGAGGCGGCGAAGGCCGTGACGCAGAAGGCGGCCATTACCGCCGCGGCGATTTTTTTCTTTCCAAACATAAAGAATCCCCCTCGATGTGCAATTAGTCTTTTGACGCGGATATGCTAGCATAAAAAAAAGAATCCGAGAAGGTGGGCCTCCCCGGATTCTTCGCGCATTTTGTGCCGCGCCGTTAAATTTTCGTAAATTCGAGCTTTTCTCCGTCCGACGAGACTTTTATCCTGTCGCCGGCGCTGAGCTCGCCTTCGAGCAGCCGGTTCGAGATTTCGTCCTCGACCATGCGCTGTATCGTCCTGCGCAGCGGGCGCGCGCCGTACTTCGGATCGTAGCCCTTGTCGAGTATGAATTTTTTCGCGCTCTCGTCCGCCGCTATCTCGACGCCGTTTTCGCGCGCGCGCTGTTCCACCTCGCCGAGCATTATATCGACGATGCGGATCAGCTCGTCCTTGCCGAGCGGGTCGAATACGAGTATTTCGTCTATCCTGTTGAGGAACTCCGGACGGAAGGCCTTGCGCGCCGCCTCCGTGACGGTCTCGCGCATTTTGCGCCTGTCCGCCGCCGCGGCCTCCTCCGCTCCGCCGAAGCCGAGCGCACGCGTGCGCATGTTCTCCGTCACGCCGACGTTGCTCGTCATTATCACGACGCAGTTGCGGAAGTCGCTGACGTGGCCCTTGCCGTCCGTCAGCCGCCCGTCCTCCAGGAGCTGGAGCATGACGTTGAAGACGTCGGGATGCGCCTTTTCTATTTCGTCGAAGAGCACGACGGAGTACGGGCGGCGGCGTATAGCCTCCGTCAGCTTGCCGCCCTCCTCGAATCCGACATACCCGGGCGGCGCGCCTATGAGCTTCGCCGCCTCGTGGCGCTCCATGTATTCGCTCATGTCTATCCGTATCATCGCCTCTTCGCTGCCGAAGAGGAATTCCGCGAGCGACCGCGCGAGCTCCGTCTTTCCGACGCCGGTCGGACCGAGGAAGAGGAAGCTGCCGACGGGGCGCTTCGGGTCCTTCATTCCGCTTCTCGCGCGGCGCACGGCGCGCGCTACGGCGTGGAGCGCCTCGTCCTGCCCGACGACGCGCTTTCTCAGCTCCTCCTCCATTCGCAGCAGGCGGCGGCTTTCCTCCTCCGTGAGCTGCGTCACGGGAATTCCGGTGCTTTCGGCTACTATTTCGGCTATCGCCTCGGCTGTGATTTCAGGCTGGATTTTGTTCTGTTTCTCCGTCCATTCTTTGCGCCACTGCTCGCTCTGCTCCTTCGCCTTGCGCTCCTCGTCGCGCAGGTAGGCGGCTTTCTCGAACTCCTGCGCCGCGGCGGCCTCTTCTTTTTCCTTGCGGAGGTCGTCGATGCTTCTTTCGAGGGCTTTGAGCTCGTCCGGCGCTTCGAGCGTCTTTATGCGCGCGCGCGCCGAGGCTTCGTCTATGAGGTCTATCGCCTTGTCGGGGAGGAATCTGTCGGTGACATAGCGTTTCGAGAGCGACGCCGCCGCTTCGAGCGCAGCGTCGGTTATGCGCACGCGGTGGTGCTGCTCGTATCTTTCGCGCAGCCCCTTGAGTATCAGCACCGTCTCCTCGACCGATGGCTCGTCCACCTGCACGGGCTGGAAGCGCCGCTCAAGCGCCGCGTCCTTCTCTATGTACTTGCGGTATTCGTTTATCGTAGTCGCGCCGATTACCTGGAATTCGCCGCGCGCGAGGCTCGGCTTCAAAATGTTCGCCGCGTCCACCGCGCCCTCGGCTCCGCCCGCGCCGACTATCGTGTGTATCTCGTCTATGAAGAGGATTATCCCCTTCGTCTCGCGTATCTCCTTTACGAGCCGCCGCATACGCTCCTCGAACTCGCCGCGGTATTTCGTTCCAGCGACGAGGTTCGCGACGTTGAGCTGCATGACGCGCTTGCCCTTGAGTACCTCCGGGATGTCGCCGGAGAATATCCTCTGCGCGAGGCCTTCGGCGACCGCGGTTTTGCCGACGCCGGGCTCGCCTATAAGCACGGGATTGTTTTTAGTGCGGCGAGAGAGTATCTGAACGACGCGCTGAATTTCCTTCGCGCGCCCTATTACGGGGTCAAGCTCGCCCTTCGCGGCAAGCTTCGTAAGGTCCGTCGCCAACTGGTCCGTTATCGGCGTGTTCGACGGCGCTTCGCGCTTCGCGCTCTGTTCGCTGCGGCGCGGCTCCTTCGGAGCGCCGGAGCCGACGGTGCGGCCGCCCTCGCGCAGCTCGGCGATGAGCGCGCGGCAGCCCTGGAGCGTCATTCCGTGAGAGGCGAGCACCTGCGCCGCCATGCCCTCGCGTTCCGCGAGGATGGCGAGGAATATGTGCTCCGTCCCGATATAATTCATGCCCATACGCCGCGCCTCGCGCATCGCAAGGTCCATGACGACCTTCACGCGCTGGCTCGTCGGCAGGTCGCGCTCCTCCTCGTATGGCGTACCGACGCCGGCATTGCGCTCTATCTCGCTGACGAGGGCCTCCGGCGACGTCCTGTGGTACATCAGCACGCGCGAAATTATCGTGTCGTTGTCGTAGAGCAGCGCGAGCAGCACGTGCTCCGTCCCTATGACGTCGTGGCCCATCCGCAGGGCCTCTTTATGCGCTATCTGGAATACGCGCTTTCCGCGTTCCGTGAAATCCTGCCACATCTATATATTCTGTTCTCCGTTCGTATCGTGGGAATTTTTCAGCTCGCTTATCCTGTCGCGGAGCTTCGCGGCGTATTCGTAATCCTCCGCCTTTACCGCTTCGAGCATTTTCTTTTCGAGCGCCGCCATCTCTTCCTCGGCGGTCATGACTTTATCTTCGGCGGCGTCGGGCCGGGCCGTCTCCTTATCTTCCGCGTCCCTGCGCTCGAACATAGAATCCGGCAGGACTCCGCCGCAGTGCGGGCAGATATGCTTGGCGCTTTTCTTTTGAGCATAGGCGCCGCGCAACGCCGGCATCACCAGCTCTCTGAAAGCTTCGTCTATACCCATCAGCCCTTCGACCGATAATGACAATTTCATAAGATTAGTCACGTCGTTCGTGCTGAGAAACTCTCCCGCGCACTCCCTGCAAAGGTGCTGCACGCGGCGCTCCCCGTTCACGACCTTGACGAGATGTATGTCGGCATGCCTCGTGCCGCATCGTTCACACAGCATATAACCCGCCTCCTAACTGAGCGCAAGGCTTGTCAGCAATTTTTTAAGCAATGACGCTCTCATTATTTCTCTTTTATGTATAGATATGTCGTAGAGATTTTTCCCGTTTTCCTCCTGATCGCGCAGCGCGACCTCTATGATGAGGCGCTCGCGCGGGGAAAGCATCTTCCTGTTCTGGAGGTTCATCAGCAGCCGCCGCGAATCCTGCTCGGAAATTTTGTTTCCGACCAGGTCCTCCAGATGGACGGCCTCTTCGTCGCAGTTCTTGAAGGTCAGCTGCACGACGCGGATGTAGCCGTGGCCGCCGCGCTGGCTCTCCACGATGAATCCGTTCTCGGGCGCGAAGCGGCTTCTGAGCACGTAATTTATCTGGCTCGGCACGCATTCGAAATATTCGGCGAGGTCTTTCCGCCGGAGAAGAATCGTTCCGCCTCCGTTCTCTTCAAGAAGATGACCGATGTATTCCTCTATCTTTCTCGTAAGACTTGACGACGCCACCGCGCTCACTCCGTTTCAAAAATTCGGCCCGCACGGGCCGCGCATTTTACAAATTACAAAACACAGCTTCTGACTGTCGTTACCGTCGGCGAGCGTGCCTTCGACAGTTTCCGCCCTGCGAGATTCTCCGCCGCTTCTTTTTCGGCCCGCCGCAAATTTTAGGCTTGATTCCGCTCGCTTCCGTTTAACAGAACGTTTTCATTCTGTACCATTGCGCGTATTTTACTCTATTACAACAAAAAGGTCAAGAAAAGGCAAAGATTTATCACTGCCCTTCCCTGACCTACTATATGAAGCAAACGGATAATATAGGCTGAAATTCCGCGCGGCGTCAGCTGCGGCGTATCACGCCGGCGCTCCATTTTATGAGCGCGTCTAACAATTTGACGAAATCGTCTTCTTTCGTGCGTCCGGCGCGGAAGTCCGCGAAAGCCGACAAAATCTCCTTGTCCTCGCCCTCAGTCTCAAGCGCAAGCTCGCTCAGCTTTTTGACGAAGCGTCCCGTCTCGCACCAGCGTTTCACGCGCATGACGAAAAACGCCGATTTATAGAGCGCGCCGAGGATATCCATGCTCTTTTCGTAAAGCCTGTTGTGGCAGCAGCCGTGGTATATCGCGCATGCGCCGTCCTTGAGCGCCTTCTCCGCCGCGTCCTCGCCTATGAGCGGGACGATGAAGTCAAGCGAACCGTAAAGCGGCGCAGTGTCGTGGTAGAGCAGAAACAATTCCGACGCGCTCCACGCGCGCAGCTCTTCCTCGCCGCAGATAAATCCGCACGCTTTTTCGGCGAACGGCATTGAGGCGACGGCATCGGCGTAAAGGCCGAGCTCTCGCGGCGCGAGCTCCTTCAGCACGACTACGAGGTCCACGTCGCTCTCCTCCGAAGCCTCTCCGCGTCCGCGGCTGCCCTGGAGACCGACGAATACGAGGCCGCCGCCGAAAGCATCCTCCAGCTTCCGCAGAAATTCCGCGCACCATTCATGAACGTTAAAATCCATAGCTTCTCCTCCTTCGCGCCCGCTCCAAACATACAAAAACGGCGGGCAACAATTTTAGCATGTTTCCCGCCGTTTGGATTTTTTATATTTGCCGCCCGCTCACGCCTCTCTGGAAATTTCCGAGCGCCGCGAGAGAAAGGCTTCAATCCTGTTCATCGCTTCTTTGATAGTCTCCATGTCGTACGAATACGTTATCCTGACGAAGTTCGTGTAATCGTCGCCGAAGATAGTCCCCGGCATCAGCGCCACCTTGCATTCCCTGATAAGCGTATGCACCAGCTCCTCCGCCGTCCAGCCCGACGGCGACACGTCGGCCCAGAGGTAGAACGCGCCGCTCGGAGGGCTGCACCGCCAGCCGAGCCTGTGCGCGCGCTCACAGATGTAGTCGCGCCGCGCGCGGTACTCCTCCGCCATACGCGCAATCTCGCAGCGCCCCTGCTCCAGCCCGCGCAGCGCCGCATACTGCGCCACCCCCGGAGCGCACATCACCGTCGCCGCGTTGATCATCGCTATCGGCGCGAGCAGCTCCTTCGGCGCGCAGAGGTAGCCGAGACGCCACCCCGTCATCGCCATAGACTTCGAAAAACCGGAAATGAATACCGTGCGCTCGCGCATTCCCGGCTGGCTTAGAATGGTGCAGTGCTCTCCATCGTAGACGAATTCGGCGTAAACCTCGTCCGAAATCACAATGATATCCTTCTCACGTATGACGCCGGCTATCTTCGCGAACTGCGCGTCGGACATAACGCTACCAGTCGGGTTGTTCGGATAATTGAGAATCAGCAGCTTCGTCCGCGGCGTTATCGCGGCCGCAACGTCCGCGGCGTCGAGCGCCCATCCGTTCTTTTCGTATGTAGGGACGAAAACCGGCACGCCGCCCGAAAGGCGCACCAGCGTCGCGTAAAAGCCGTAGGCCGGCTTCGGCAGAAGCACCTCGTCGCCGTCAGAGACGAAAGCCCTTATAGTATCGTCGAGGCCGAGCGACGACCCCGGCGTAATCAACACCTCGCCGCTCGAATAGGAGATTCCGAAACGCTCGTCAAGATACTCCGATATCTTCTCCTTAAGCTCCGCATAGCCGTTGCTCGGAGGATAAAAAGTCTTCCCCGACCGAATGGCGTCGATCGCGCCGTCCCCGACCACCGAAGATGTAGAAAACCCCGGCTCGCCCAATCCAAGCGAGATAACGTCCGGCGGAAGATTAAAAAACGCCGCCATTTCAGGAACCGGAATCGCGCGCACTTTATCAGAAATCATAGAAGATATATCCACTGCCCCATCCCCTTTGCAAAATAAAATTTATCCTCTCGTCCCGCCGAAGATTACATACTCTGCTTTCTCTTCCGATTTTTATCGCTTCTGCCATTCTATCATAGCGAACACACCGAACTAAACCACCGCCCTATTTTGACCGGTTTAGTTCGTTTTCTTCAAATTAAGTTCCGCACCTCGCCACGTCGCCCAACAGAGCATTGTAAAAAGTAATGAGCAATGGAAATTAACCCGTTGACAAAATCATAAAATGCTGTAGAATATCTCCTCGTGATGTGCGAGTGAATCGCTAGCTCAGTTGGCAGAGCACCGGACTTTTAATCCGGGTGTCCCGGGTTCAAGTCCCGGGCGATTCACCACTTGCGGTCCTATCGTCCAGAGGCCTAGGACACCGCCCTTTCAAGGCGGCGACACGAGTTCGAATCTCGTTAGGACCGCCATTTTTATGGCCTTAAAAAGGGAATTCGATTTCTTAATCGGATTCCCTTTTTTGTATATTCGGCGGGCCAACATCCTTGTCTATACTCAATACTAAAGGCGGCAGCGTTTACGCTGCCGCTACCCCACTACCGCGTCGAACGCCACTTTCGCGCGGCTTACTGCTTCGTCTATCTCCTGTTCGTTTATTATCAGCGGCGGGTTGAAGTATATTACGTCGCCGAGCGGGCGCAGGATCAGGCCGCGTTTGAGCGCTTCTTTGTAGACGGCGTAGCCGAGGCGCTTTTTGCCGTCGAAGGCTTTTTTCATCTTTTTATCCTCCACCAGCTCGATTGCGTTGATGAGGCCAATGTGCCTTATCTCTCCCACGTTCGGGTGCGCGGCGAAGGTCTCGTTCAACAGCGCGTTCAGGTATTTCGCGCGCGGCGCGGCTTTTTCTATTATTTTGTCCTCGCGCAATATCTTCTGTACGGCGAGCGCAGCGGCGCAGCCGAGCGGGTTGCCGCTGTATGTATGGCTGTGCATGAAGGCTTTGCCCTCGCTGTAACCGGCGTAGAATGCGTCGTAAATTTTGTCGGTCACGACGGTTATCGCCATCGGCATATAGCCGCCGGTCAACCCCTTCGATATGCACATGATGTCGGGGCTGACGCCCGCGTGGTCGAAGGCGAACATCTTTCCGGTGCGTCCGAAGCCGGTCGCAATTTCGTCGGCTATGAGCAGGACGTTGTGCTCGTCGCAGAGCGCGCGCAGCTTCGTCAAATATTCGGCGGGATATATCCTCATGCCCGCGCTGCCCTGAAGCAGCGGCTCGACTATCACTGCGCAGCATTCGGCGGCGTGCTCCTCAAAGAGCCGCTCCGCGAAGGCGAAGCACTCGACCGAGCAGTTTCCGCGCTCCCTGCCGCAGGGGCAGCGGTAGCAGTCCGGAGCCTGGATGCGCTCCACATCCATCAGCATCGGCTTGTATATCTTCGCGTAGAGGTCGAGGCAGCCGACGGAGAGCGCGCCTATCGTCTCGCCGTGGTATCCGTCCGAGAGGCAGATGAATTTCGTCTTCTCGGGATGTCCCGTCTGGTGCTGGTACTGGAAGGCCATCTTGAGCGCGCATTCGACGGAGGCGGAGCCGTTGTCGGAGAAGTTGAATTTCGTCAGGCCGCGCGGCACGATTTCGGAAAGCTCCTCGCAGAGCCGTATCGCGGGCTCGTGCGTGAAGTTCGCGAATATCACGTGCTCAAGGCGGTCTAGCTGCGCCTTTATCGCATCGTTTATCGCTGGGTTGCAGTGGCCGAGCAGGTTGCACCACCATGAGCTGACTATGTCGATGTACTCTTTGCCGTAAACGTCGTATAGGCGGACACCGCTCCCGCGCGCTATCGGAATCGGCGGCAGCTCCTCATAATCTTTCATCTGCGAGCACGGATGCCAGATGTGCCGCAAATCTCTCTCTTCAAGCGTCAATTCGCCGCCTCCTTGAAAAGTCCGCAAAGTCCCTCAACGGGAATGTCCAGCTCCGTGTCTCCCTGTTTTACGCATGTCGCGACTTGGACGCCCGTGATCCGCTCTATCATATATTTGTTGTCCCTGTGCATGAGCTGCGTTTCGTCGTATCCGTTCATGATTATTCCGCGGACTTCTATCCCCGCGGCGCGCGCGTGTTCGACGGTCAAAACCGCGGAATTTATCGAGCCGAGGCCGGAAGGCGACACGATTATGACCGAAAGTCCGCAGGCTTTGATTATGTCTTCGAGCATGATTTTCCGCTCGTCCCAGCGTATCGGGCATACGATTCCGCCGCAGCCTTCGACGCAGAGATAGTCGTATTTTTTAAGCGCGCGGGCGAAGTCGCGCTTTATCGCGTCGAGCTCCGGCGGATTGCCTTCGATTTGCGCCGCGAGGTGCGGCGACAGCGGATTTTTGTAAACATAGGAGACTAGGCTCTCGGGCGGCTCAGTCATGCCGCTTGCGCGCGCGACGAAATCCGCGTCGCCGGGGACGAGTTTGCCGCCGCGCTCCTCCGCCCCGCTGAGCGCCGCCTTGTAGTAGCCCGCGTTGATTCCCGCCTCGCGCAGCCGCTTCACGATGAGCGCAGTCACGTAGGTCTTTCCGACATCCGTGCCGGTCGCCGTTATGAATACTGCGCGGCTCACGGCCTTTTCACCTCGTATCCGAGTTCTTTTATCATTCTCATGTCCTCCTCGGCGGATATTCCCGCGGTGGTCAGCATGTCGCCCGATATCGCGGCGTTCGCGCCCGAGCGGAAGACGGCGCGCCCCTTGTCGGCGAGCAATCCGCGCCCGCCCGCCATGCGTATCGCCGCGTCGGGCAGGATGAAGCGGAAGAGCGCCGCGGCACGACGCACGCCGTCGTCTGTGAGCCGCGGCAATTTTTCGTAGGGCGTGCCCGGAATAGGGTTCAGCACGTTGAGCGGGACGGATTTCACGCCGAGCGCGCGCAGCTCGAAGGCCATGTCGGCGCGGTCGGCGAAGCTCTCGCCCATGCCGATTATGCCGCCGCTGCAAACGTCGAGCCCCGCGCGCATCGCGGCCTTTATCGCGGAGATTTTGTCGTCGTAGCTGTGCGTCGTGCAGACGTTCGGGAAGTTGCGGCGCGAGGTTTCGAGGTTGTTGTGGATGCGCGTCACGCCCGCAGCACAAAGTTTTACGAAATCATCGTAAGCGAGCAGGCCGTGCGAGGCGCAGAGGCTGATGCCGCATTTTTCGCGCAGAGCCGCGTAAATCTCGCAGACCTTGTCGACCTCGGCCGCGCCGAGCCTTCTGCCGGAGGTGACCAGCGCGACGCGCGCGATGCCGCGTTCCTCGTTGTATTGCGCCTCGCGCAGCGCTTCTTCCGCGCTTATCAGCGAATATTCCTTCGCGCCGGAGCGGTAGGCCGCCGACTGCGCGCAGAATTTGCAGTTTTCCGTGCAGCGTCCGCTCTTCGCGTTGATTATCGTGCATGCGTCGAAGCCCCCGCCAGCGAAGCGACGGCGTATTTCGTCGGCGGCGCGCGAAAGCTCTTCTACGTCAGCGCTTTCGAGTGCGAGCGCCTCTTCTCTCGTCACGCTGCCGCCAGATAGGATTTTTTCTTTGAGCTCTTCGATTTTCATTACAGACCGCCGCCTCCGATGCGTGGGAGAATTTTCGCCGCGAGCGCCGCCGATACGAAGCAGAGCGCAATATCGCCCGGCGCGGCGAGCGCGACGCCGTAGAGCAAAAGCGCGGACACGGCGACGTGCGAGCCGGCGAAGTACGACGCGGCGAACCAGTAGTAGACTATGCCGAAAAGGTAGACTACCGCGATGTTCGCGAAGCTCGCGGCGAGAAGAAGACGAAAGCTCCTGCGCGCGCGCAGCCGCGAGATTTTCCCAGCGCACCACGCGCCCGCCGCAAAGCCTGCGAGGTAGCCGAAGGTCGGGTTCAGCACGTACCACGGGCCGCCGCCCTGCGTGAATACGGGAACGCCGATAAGCCCCGCCGCCATGTAGACGCCGGCGGCCGCCGCGCCGCGCTTCGCGCCGAGCAGAAGCCCCGCGAGGTTCGTAAACAGAAATTGCAGCGTGAAAGGCACGACGGGGACGGGAATCCTGATGAAGGCCCCCACAGCTACAAGCGCCGCGAAAAGCGCGACGAGCGCCATGTCTCTGCTCCTGTTTCCCGCGTCCGTCATTCGCCATCCCCCTTTGTCAACTTTATTGCTGCGATAGTATGACATAGCGGCATTACCATGTCAACTGGTTTATAATTTCATAGTTGACGTTAGAGAAATGCCGATGGTGTATAATTTCGTCGAAAGTTTATGTTTGGAGGTATCGCTTTGTCCTTCGGTCCCGAACTTATATGGAGCTGGAGCCGCGAGCTTTCGGCGCTCGCGGGCCGCCGCGTCCAGCGCGTCGAGGGCGGCGGCAGCGCCGTCATAATTTCCCTCGCGGGCGGCGCGGAGCTGCTGCTTTCGTGGGGCGCGCAGAACTGCGGCGCGGCCGTGATAAGCGCGCGCGACAAAAAATCGCTGCTCGCAGCCGCGCGCCAGACGCCGCCGATAACGAACGCAGTCAAGAGCCACCTGACCGGCGCGCAGCTCGTCTCCGTCGCGCAGCTCCATCGCGACAGGATTCTCGAATTCACCTTCAGAAAGACTATAGGCGCGGGCTTCTCCACCGAGCGCCGGCTCGTGCTCGAGATAATGGAGCGCTTCAGCAACCTCGTCATGACGGACGAGAACGGCCTGATAATAGAAACGGCGAAGCACATCCACCCCGCCGACAACAGCTTCCGCACCGTGCTGCCAGGCGTGCCGTACCACATGCCGCCGCTCTTCGGAGGCACGCCGCTCGAAGAATGGCTCGCCGCGCCGCGCGAGGACACGCTGACGAAGGTCGCGGGCGTCGGCAGGCCTCTGCTGAAAATCCTCGCCGCCTACCCCGCAGGGCTCGCCGCGGAATATCTTCGCGGGCTTTACGACGATTCGAGCGCGCCGGTGACGGCGCAGAGGATCGGCAAATACGTCACGGCGCTGCCGGAGCTTTTGCCGGAGGCCGAGAAACTGCCCGACGGCTCGACCGGCGCGCTGATTGCGCTCGCGCCGATGAAGGACGGCACGATAGAGAACCACAGGAAAAATATCATCAAGCATATAGAAAAAGAAATCACGCGGCGCGAGCGCCAGCTCGGCGACATCCGCCGCCTGCTCGCCGACGAAAGCCCCGCGCGCTTCAAGCTGTGGGGCGAGCTCATCGTCGCGAATATGTGGAACGTCAAGCACGGCGTTTCCGAAGCGGTGCTGACCGGCTACGACGCGGAGGGGAACGAAATTTCTCATAAAGTTCCGCTCGATCCGCGCATATCTCCCTCGCAGAACTCGGCGGCGTATTTCGCAAAATACAAAAAAATCGTCTCGGCGCAGGAGCGCGCCGCGTCGCTCGTGCAGAAGGTAGAGGAGGAGCTCGAAGACCTGCGCGAGGAGCTTGCGCTCGCATCGGCGGTCGACGACGCGCAGGCGCTCGTGATGCTCGAAGAGGAGCTCGGCATGGCGAAGCCGCAGCAGAAGCGCGGCGGCAAAAAAGAGCCGCAGCTTCCGCCGCACGTGCGTTTTGAATTTGAAAAGGCGATAGTCTGCGCGGGGCTTTCCGCTAAGGGCAACCGTTGGCTGACATTCCGCTTCGCCTCGCCCGAGGATTGGTGGTTCCACGCACAGGGCGTGCCCGGCGCGCACGTCATAATGCGCCAGACCTCCGCGCTGACGGACGAAGAATTTGAAGAGCTCGCGGCCTTCTGCGCCTCGCTCGCGGTTTTCTACAGCAAGGCTAAAGCCGAGCCGCGCCATCGCGTCGACTACACGCGCCGCAAATACGTCAGCCCGATACGCGGCGGCGAGGCGAACGTAACCTATAAGGAATTTTCGACGATTGCAGGAGAACCGGCGCTGTGGAGCGAAAGAGCGCCTAAATAGAATTCGTCCCCGCGCGCAGCTCTTTGAGATAATTTGCAAGCTCCGGCGGCAGCGGCCGGACGAAGCGCATTTCCTCGCGAGTGCGCGGATGTGTGAAGCCCAGTCTCCACGAATGTAAGAATACCCGCTCGGGGCCGAACGGCGACGGGCGCGACGGCGCGTAGAGCCTGTCTCCGACGAGCGGGCAGCGCAGCGCCTGCATGTGAACCCTTATCTGGTGCGTCCGCCCGCTGTGCAGGCGGCATATTACTAGCGATTTTCCGCCGAAGCTCCGGAGCTTTTTGTAATCGGTCCAGGCCTCGCGCCCATCCTCGACGCAGGCCATTTTCAGGCGGCTGTACGGGTCGCGCCCGATCGGATATTTCACCGAGCCTTCCGCGCGCGGCGGCTCTCCCCAGCAAAGCGCGAGGTATTCCTTATGCACGCGCCTTTCCTTGAAATCCTTGAAAAGCCCCTCCTGCGCCAGGCCGTTGCGCGCGACGACCATCAGCCCCGAGGTCGTCGCGTCGAGCCTGTGCACTATGCCGGGGCGCTGGACGCCGTTGAGCGCGCCTAAATCAGGATAGCGGAACAGAAGGCCGTGAACCAGCGTTCCGCTCCAGTGGCCCGGCGCGGGGTGGACGACGAGCCCGGCGGGCTTGTTGACGACGATTATATCCTCGTCGTCGTATACCACCTCGAAAGGCACGTCCTGCGGCTCGAGGTCGAGCGTCTCCGCAGGCGGCACGATGACGCCGAGCGCGTCTCCCGCCGCGACCTTGACGGAGGGCTTTATGCGCCGCTCCGGCGTCAGCTTCGCGTTGCCCTCTTTGATGAGCTTCTGCGCGTAGCCGCGGCTGATGCCCATGAGGCGGGAGAGCGCGAAATCGAGCCTGTGGCCGTCGAGCTCCGCGCCTATCGCAAATTCCTGAAAAGAAGAGGGAGCGGACTCGCGCCCCTCCCCCTCTTCCTCAAGGCAGTTGTTTATCGAAAGTTCTTCGTTATTTTCCGACGACATCGGCGCAGCGGTCACAGATACCCTTTTCGGCGACTTCGTGGCGGTGCTTCCAGCAGCGCGGGCATTTCTCGTCCTTCGACTTGCTGACGCCGACGGTGAGCCCCGTCGTCTCGTCCTCGTAGACGTTCTCCGCGCCGGAAATCTCATCGACGACGTGGCATCCGGAGACGATGAGGATGTTCTCCCACGTCTCGTCGCTTATCCTGCCCGCGAGCGGCTTGTAGTAGTCGCTGAGCTTCACCTGCACGTCGGCGTCGAGCGGATGTCCGATGATGCCCTTTCCGCGCGCAGCCTCGAGGCCGCGCAGCACGCCCTGGCGCGCCATGAGCAGAAGGTCCCACTCCTCCTCGACGGCGGGGTCGATACCCTCCGCGAGCGGCTCGGGCCAGTCGGCGAGCAGGACGCTCTTCGCAAGCGTCGGGTCCATCTCGCGCATCTTCTGCCAAATCTCTTCCGCAGTGAACGAAAGGACGGGCGACATCATCTGCGTGATGGTCTCGAGCACCTGCCACATGACGGTGCGTATCGAGCGGCGGCTCTTCGCGTGCTCCGCGTCGGCGTAGAGCTTGTCCTTGCTCACGTCGATGTAGAACGACGAGAGCTCGTTGTCGCAGAACTGGTGAATCAGCGTCATCGGCTGATGGAACTCGTAGTTGTCGAAGCCGTCAGTCACGCGTGAACGCAGACGCTCGAGCTTGAGCAGTATGTACTGGTCGACGGGCGCGAGCTCCTCGTGCGGCAGCATGTCCTCGGCGGGATTGAAGCCCGCGAGGTTCGCGAGCAGGAAGCGCGCCGTGTTGCGTATTCTGCGGTAGGATTCGATGAGGTTGCGGAATATCTCTTCCGAGATGCGCACGTCGCCGCGGTAGTCGGACGAGGCGACCCAGAGGCGAAGTATGTCCGCGCCGTTCTTTTCGATTATCTTCTCCGGCTTCATGACGTTGCCGAGGGATTTCGACATTTTCTGACCGTCGGGGCCCATTATGAAGCCGTGCGTCAGGACCATCCTGTATGGGGCCGTGCCGCGCGTCGCGACGCTGTTCAGCAGCGAGGTCTGGAACCATCCGCGGTGCTGGTCGCTGCCCTCGAGGTAGAGGTCGGCGGGCCAGCTGAGGTCCTCCCAGTTGTCAAGGACGGCGGAGTGGCTCGTGCCGGAGTCGAACCACACGTCCATGATGTCGGAGTCCTTGCGCAGGTGCTTGCTCCCGCACTTCGGGCATACCGCAAGGTCGCCGACGAGCTCTTCGGGCGTCATCGTCCACCAGCAGTCGCTGCCGTGCTCGCGCACCTTCTCCGCTACGCGGCGCACGCGGTCGCCCGTGAGGATGACCTCGCCGCAGTCCTCGCAGTAGAAGGCCGGTATCGGAACGCCCCATGTGCGCTGGCGGCTGATGCACCAGTCAGAGCGGTCGCGCACCATGTTCGTGATACGATCCTTGCCCCAGTCGGGAATCCATTTAACCTCGTCGATGCACTTGAGCGCCTGGTCGCGGAATTCCGAGACGGCGACGAACCACTGGTCGGTGGCGCGGAAGATGACCGGCTTCTTGCAGCGCCAGCAGTGCGGGTAGGAGTGCGTGATTTTCAGCTTTCCGAGCAGGCGGCGCGATTCTTCGAGAAGCTCGAAGACCTTCTTCTCGCCCTCGGCGAGCGACATGCCGCCGAAAATCGGAGTGTCGGCGTAATAATGTCCCGTCGGGTCCACTGGGTTGTAGACCTCTATGCCGTAACGTACGCCCGTCTCATAGTCGTCGCTTCCGTGGCCGGGGGCGGTGTGGACGCATCCGGTACCGGAGTCGAGCGTGACGTAGTCGGCGAGCACGAACGGAACGGCTCTGTCATAGAACGGGTGCTTCGCGAGCGAAAGCTCAAGCTGCTGTCCCTTGCAGACGAGGACAGGCTCGCCGAGCTCAAGCCCAGTCGCCTTCTCGACCTCGGCCTTGAGGCCGACGGCGATGAGGTAGACCTTGCCGCAGCACTCGTAGAAGCCGTAGTCGTAGCGCGGATGGACCGCGACCGCCATCGAGGCGGGAAGCGTCCACGGCGTCGTCGTCCAGATTATGACGTTGACGTCCTTTCCGGCGAGCTCGGGGAAGACCTTCGCGGCGTCGGTGTACTCGTAAGCTACGAAGATGGAGGGCGATGTCTCGTCGCCGTACTCGATTTCCGCCGCGGCGAGCGCCGTCTGGCAGTCGGTGCACCAGTAGATCGCCTTGCGTCCCTTGTAGACGAGCCCCTTGTCCACCATTTCGGCGAGGCCTTCGAGCTCCGTCGCCTCGAACGCAGGGACCAGCGTCATGTAAGGATGCTCCCAGTCGCCGATGACGCCGAGGCGCTTAAACTGCCCCGTCTGCACATCGGCGAACGAACGCGCGTAGGCGGCGCACTTCTGGCGCAGCTCGACTGGCGAGATTTCGTCCTTGCCGACGTTCAGCTCCTTGAGAACCTTGAGCTCGATGGGGAGCCCGTGCGTGTCGTAGCCCGGAACGTATGGCGTGAAGTATCCGCGCTGCCATTTATACTTAACTATGAAGTCCTTGAGAATCTTGTTCGTCGCGGTTCCGATATGGATGCTCGCGTTCGCGTAAGGCGGCCCGTCGTGAAGGATGAAAGAGGGCTTGTCCTTGTTCTTTTTCTTCAGCTCGCCGTAAACGTCGATGTCGTACCAGAATTTCAGAAATTCCGGCTCCCTCTGCGACAGATTCGCGCGCATCGGGAAATCCGTCTTGGGCAGGAACAGCGTGTCCTTATAGTCGTTCGCCATAAAAAAACCTCCGTCTAAAGAGAATGGAATCCGCGGCGGGACTCCACAATATACAACTTTGTTATTATAGCGAAACGCGGACAAATATACAAACGCGGCGGCGGACGGCGCGCTTATTTTTTCCGCGGCGGCAAATATACCCATCGGACGCGCGCCTGCCTTTGCTATAATTAGCGCGTGGCTTCGGCTTCGGAGGTGCGGACGTTGGAGAAATGGAAGAACGGCAATCTATTCAATAAGACGCTCTACTCGCTGAACGGGCTGCGCGTCTCGTTCATGACGGAGAAGGCGGTGCGCAATGAATTTCTTGCGGCGGCGGGCTTCGTCGCGCTCGCGCTGTTTTGGGGCTGTGATTTCGACGACGTGTTCCTCGTGTTCCTCGCGTCGCTCTCCCCCATCGTCGTCGAGCTTATCAACACGGCGGTCGAGCGCCGCATAGACACGAACGACGGCCCGGCGTTCCGCGAGGACGTGCGAATACAGAAGGACACGCTATCCGCCGCAGTCTTCCTCAGTCTTTTCATAGCCTACGGCCTCTGTCTGAAAATCATATTTTTTTAAGCGGCCGGCGTTATTGAAGCGCGGATAAAAATATGCCGCTCCGGACATCTTCGCCCGGAGCGGCCTGTTTTTGCTTTGCCTGATGAACTGTACGCGCGTGCTTCGCTATACGGTCTTTCCCTCTTTTATGTAACGCCAGAGCGTTTCGCGGTCTACGGATATAAATTCGCCGGCGGGCAGCGTCTTCAGCGTCAGTTTGCCGATTTTGCGGCGCAGCAGGCGGCGCACGTCGTTTCCAAGCGCGCGCGCCATGAGGCGGATTTCGCGCTTTATCCCTTCGCCCAGGACAACCTCGAACCAGCACTGCATAGGATTGCGCGCGAGGCGGCGCACCGAGAGCGGCTTGAGGAACGTACCCTCCGCGTCGACGCCCTTCGTCCACTGTATCAGCGTAGGCTCGTCCATCGGGCGGCGAAGTTCCACCTCGTAGGTCTTTGTGAAGCCGTTGCGCGGATGTATCAGCTCCTGCGAGAACATTCCGTCGTTCGTCAGGATTATCAGCCCTTCGCTGTCGCGGTCAAGCCGCCCTACGGGAAAGAGACGCAGACGGTCCATAGACGGCGGCAGAATGTCGATGACGGTGCGCTCGCGCGAGTCCTCGACCGCGGATAGCACGCCCTTCGGCTTGTTGAAGATGAGGTACGTCGGTTCCACCGGAGAGAGCTCGCGTCCGTCGAGCTCCACGACGTCGCCGGGCGCTACCTGCCGCCCGGGCTCGTCCACAATTTCGCCGTTTATGCGCACGCGCCCCGCCGTTATAAATTCCTCAACCTTGCGCCGCGCGCCTGCGCCGCACATCGCGAGGTATCTGTTGAGCCGTATCGTTCCCTCACTCATCGCCGTTCGTCTCCTCCGTCGTTTCATTCTCCGGCGCGCCGTTTTCCGGCTCCGGTTCGTCCGTTCCGTCGTCCTCGTACTCTCCGCGAAGCTCTTCGAGCGTCGGGAGCGCGCTTATGCTTGAAAGGCCGAATATTTCGAGAAATTTGTTCGTCGTGCGGTAGCGGCGCATGGATTTCTTGCGGCTGTCGCTGCGCGGCCTGTCTATAAGGCCGTTTTTCAGCAGCGTCTCGACGACGCGGTCGCAGCGCACGGAGCGGATTTCCTCTATCTCCGACATCGTTATCGGCTGATTGTAGGCGATTACGGAAAGCGTTTCGAGCGCCGCGCGCGACAGCCTGATGCGCTGCGTCGAAAGGAAGGCCGCGAAGCTTTCGACCGTGTCCGCCAGGTCGGGCGCGGTCGCCATCTGCCAGCCGCCGCCCAGATGCAGCAGCGTTATGCCGCGTCCCTTCGCATACTGCGCGCGCAGCGTCTTTATCGCGGCTTCGGCGCGTTCCGCGGAAATTCCGAGATGCGCCGCTATCGTCTCCGCCGCCACGGGCTGCGGAGAGACGAAAAGCAGCGCTTCCACCTGCCGTTCTATCAATCCGAGCGAGTAATTTTCATCAACAGGCGGCAATTTCAACACCTCCGAGCGTCTCCGGCTGGATTATATGGACCATGCCGAGGCGCGAAAGCTCGAGCAGCGCAAGCAGCGTCACGATAAGCGTCTTTTTGCTGCGCTCGGCCAGCAACTCGCCGAGCGGCAGCCTGCGCCCCGCGACTATGCGCATCAGCTCATCCATGCGTTCTTCTATCTGGCGTTCCTCGGGCACGGCGTCGGGGATTTCGTCCCAGAGCATCGTATCCTCGTCGTACTGCGCCGCGGCGCGGCTTTCTTCGATGCGTGCCTCCAGCTCCCACCATTTGGAGGCGAGCATCTCAAGGTCGCCTATGTCGTAATAATAATTGTCCTCCTCGTCCGTCACACGCAGGAAGCAGCGCTCGCGTTCCTCTTTCGCGGCCGCGAGCCAGCGCGCCGCCGCCCTGTACGGACGGTAGCGGTTCATGATGAACGCAAGCTCCTCCTCCGAGACAAAATCGTCTTCCTCGGGGAGGATTTCGTCCGGCGCGGGCGCACGGTCGGGAAAGAGCGAGTCCACCTTGCGCAGCAACAGACGGCTCGCAAAGGAGAAAAAGTCGGCGAGCTCGTTCAGCGTCGCCCCCTTCGCGCGCACAAGGAAATCTATATACTGCGTGACCAGCTCCGTCAGGTTCAGCTTCACGGCGTCCATCTCGCGCGACTCCACGAGATGGCAGAGCAGGTCGAGCGGTCCGGAGAAGCTGCCGAGATGGACCTCGAAGCCGGCCTCGCTGCGCTCTTCCGGCGCGGACGCCGCGTTACCTTCCGCCAAGGCCGTCCTCCGTATCCGCGTCAGCGCCTTCCAGGAGAGTCACGGGGAGCCCCGTCTGCTCCGCGACGAGCGCCGCGAGCGCGTGAAGCGACACGCGCTCCATCTCGCCGTGGTCGCAGGCCGCGACGCAAAGCCCCGCCTCCTGCGCCTCCTCGCGCGGATGGTACGAAACGTCGGCCGTGATGAAGCACTGGACGCCGAGCGCCAGAGCCTCGGGCCAGAAGTCCATGCAGGCACCGCCGCCGAGCGCGACGCGGCGCACGCAAGTTTTCAGATTTCCGTGGAGCGAGAGCGCGGACAGATTCCAGCGCTCGCGCAACAGCTCGCCGAGCGCGCCGAGACGGACGGGACGCGGCAGGTCGCCGGCGGCCCCGAGCCCCCACGCGCCGCTCTGCGAAGGAGCTAGCGGCTCGATATTTTTCAGCCCGAGCTCCGAAGCGAGAACGAAATTCACGCCCTCGGGCGATGAGTCCCAGTTCGTATGCGCCGCGTAAAGCGCGACGCCGCTTTTTACCGCGGAAAGCAGCGTCCGCCCCGCATGGCAGTCGTCGACTACCGACTTGACGGGACGGAAAATAATCGGATGGTGCGTGACGAGCAGGCCGCAGCCGCGCTCAGCAGCCAGCGCCACGGTGCGCGGCGAGGCGTCCAGCGCGACGGCTATCTTCTCAACCTCCGCGCCGCGCTCCCCCGCAAGCAGCCCCGGATTGTCCCACGGCTCCGCCCACTCCTTCGGCACTCTTTTCTCTATAGCTTCAGCAATTTCATAAAGTTTCATGACGGCACCTCGAATTGTCTGGTTGATTTATTTTATAACGCCGTTATACGTAACGTCAAAGCGCGTGCGCGCAGCCGGGGACGTCAAACTGGCGGGACACGAAAAAACCGCGGGCCGTTTGCACGGTCCGCGGCGCAGAGCACCCTGTAAGCCGGGTTTTGTAAGGGGACGTCCCCCGCCAGCCATTTATCTAATCCCGCGCTTGCGCGCGGGCTTCAGCGGTCGTACCCGGGAGTCGGCGGGCCGCCTCATCCTCCCCTATTCGACCTTGCTCCTGATGGGGTTTGCCAGGCCCGCGGGTTCCCCTCGCGGCCGGTGGGCTCTTACCCCGCCTTTTCATCCTTACCGCTTTCGCGGCGGTTTGCTTTTCTGCGGCACTTTCCCTGGGTTCGCACCCGCAGGAATTTCTCCTGCATCACGCCCTGCGGAGCCCGGACTTTCCTCCCGCGCTGCGCGCCGGCGGCTGGCTCGGATACTCTGAGTCGTTATTATAACATAGCGCCGCGCGGCTCAGTTTGAGAGGACGGCGTGGACTTCCTTCAGCAGCTTCGATATCTCCAGACCCTGCGGGCAGTGGCGTTCGCACTGGCGGCAGCCGACGCAGAGGTCGGCCTTGCGGCTGCCCGACATGTAGGCTTTCTTGATGCTTTCGTCGCGCGTCCTCATGTAACGGTTGTAGTAGGCGAAGGCGCTCGGTATGAGGACCGTTTTAGGGCACGGCAGGCAGTATTTGCAGTCGGTGCAGCAGATAAGCGCCTGCGCCTCGAAGGTCCTGCGCAGCTCCGTTATCAGCCTCTCCTCCGCTTCGCCCATGACGTTCGGCGCGGCGTGCTCGAAGATGCGCAGCTGGTCTTTCAGCTGGTCGAGCGTCGACGTTCCGCTCAATATGACGCTCGCCTCGGGCTTGCTGTATAGCCAGCGCATGCACCATTCGACGAAAGTGCGCTTCTCGGGGAATTCCTCTATAAGCTTTCGCCCTTCGTCGGAGAGCTCCTCGACTAGTGAGCCGCCGCGCAGCGGTTCCATGATTACGACGGGCAGTCCCTGCGCCGCGGCGTATTTGAGCCCCTGCGTGCCTCCGGCCTGGTTGTACTGGTCGAGGATGTTGAGCTGTATCTGCGTCATGCTCCAGTCCGGCGCGCTCGCTATTATTTCTTTGAAGGCCTCGAAGGTGTTGTGGATCGAGAAACCCTTGAAGCGTATCTTTCCTTTTTTGCGCATTTCTTCGAGGAACGGTATGCCGTCGTATTTTTTAACCTTTTCCCAAACGCCTGGGCTGAGGTTGTGAAGCATGTAGACGTCGACATAGTCGACCTTCAGACGGCGAAGCTGTTCGTCGAGGAACTTTTCGAAGTCCGCGTGCGACTGCGAGTATATGACGGGGCATTTCGTCACGAGCGTGACCTTTTCGCGGTAGCCGTCAGCGAGCGCCTTGCCGAGAAGTTCTTCGCTCCCCGCGTAGATGTAGGCCGTGTCAATGTAGTTTACGCCGTGGTCTATCGCATAGCGCACGATCTCCATCGCGGCTTTTTCGTCGGCGGGCAGGCGCATCGTCCCGAGGCCGAAGCGCGAGACCTTCAGCCCTGTCTTTCCAAAGTCTGTGTACTGCATGATAAATCCCTCCCAACACACAATAATTATACGCCCGGTGGCATAGAAAAACGGCGCGCCCGAAAGCGCGCCGTGCGGAAAAAACGTGGTGCTTTTAGTGGTTTCTGACTATTTCCTTGATGACCATGAGCCTGCTCAGCGTCGAGCGTTCCATCTCTTCGAGCTTCATCGAGATGGAGCGTATCGCCTCCGTGAACGACGGAATCATGACGTGCTCGAGCGCGTTGACGCGGCGGCGCGTGCGCTCTATTTCGAGCGCCATCGCGCGGACAGCCTTTTCCTCTGCGGCGAGGTGGACGAGCTTCGGCATCACGGCGAGGAATTTTTCGAGCGCGACGTCGAGGCTTCCCGGCGAGGCCGCGAGGCCGTAGTTTAGCTCGGACTGCTGCTCGGGCAGTTCGTACTCCGGCACGCGAACGCTCATTACGTTTCTGTATTCGACGTTGACGCGAAGGTCTCCGCTCGCCGCCATGAGCGTCTGCTCCAGCACCTGCGGGAGGGTCTGCGCGCGGGCGAGCAGGAATCCGCCGTAGCATTCGCCGAGTTCCTTTTCGACGCTGAGGCGCAGCTCGTAGGTAGACCTCGCGCGGACGAGGAATTCCTTGACGAGCGCGTCCTGCTTGTCCTTCAGCAGCTTATGGCCGCGCTTCGCGACTACAAGCTGACGCTTGAGCCGCGAGAGCTCCATTCTATTGGGGTTGACGTTAAGCGCCTTTGCCATTGAAGGTCACCCCTTCCCTACTGTTCCTGGTGCGCGAGTTCCTCTTTTGCCTCTACGAGCGGCTTAAGGTACTTCTCTATGTACTCGTCTCTGACGCGCTTAAGTTCTCTGACCGGTACGATGGTGAGGAGCTCCCAGCCGAGCTGGAGCGTGTCCTCTATCGTGCGGTTGTCGTATTCGCCCTGACGCACGTATCTGTCCTCGAACTCGTCCGCGAATTTCGCGAAGGCCTTGTCCTCTTCGGAGAGCGCGCCTTCGCCGAGGATGACGGCGAGTTCCTTCGCTTCCTTACCGCGCGAGTAGGCGGCGAAGAGCTGGTTCATGAGGTCGGCGTGGTCCTCGCGCGTCTTGCCCTTGCCTATACCCTTATCCTTGAGTCGCGAGAGCGACGGCATGACGTCGACCGGCGGATAGATGCCCTTGCGGTGCAGCGTGCGCGAAAGGATGATCTGTCCCTCCGTGATGTAGCCCGTAAGGTCGGGGATCGGGTGGGTCTTGTCGTCTTCGGGCATCGTCAGGATAGGAATCTGCGTGATGGAGCCTTTCTTGCCGCGCAGGCGTCCGGCGCGCTCGTACATCGTCGCAAGGTCGGTGTAGAGGTAGCCAGGGTAGCCGCGGCGTCCGGGGACTTCCTTACGCGCCGCGGAGATTTCGCGGAGCGCTTCGCAGTAGTTCGTAAGGTCCGTCAGTATGACGAGGACGTGCATTCCCTTTTCAAAGGCGAGGTACTCCGCCGCGGTCAGCGCGAGGCGCGGCGTCGATATACGCTCGATCGCGGGGTCGTCCGCGAGGTTGACGTACATGACGGTACGCTGGAGCGCGCCGGTCTTGCGGAAGTCCTCCATGAAGAAAGAGGCTTCTTCAAAGGTGATGCCCATCGCGGCGAAGACGACGGCGAAGTCGGAGTGACCGCTGATAACCGTAGCCTGACGCGCAATCTGCGCGGCCATTCTGTTGTGCGGCATACCGCTTCCCGAGAATATCGGGAGCTTCTGTCCGCGGACCAGCGGGTTCATTCCGTCGATGGTCGAAATACCGGTCTGGATGAATTCCGACGGGTAGTCGCGCGAGAAGGGGTTCATCGGGTTTCCGTTGACGTCGAGCGTCGTCTCCGGAATTATCGCGGGGCCGCCGTCGATGGGGTCGCCGCGTCCGTTGAAGATACGTCCGAGCATGTCGCGCGAGACGGGCAGCTTCAGAACGTCTCCGAGGAAACGCACCTGCGTCGTGTTTACGTCTATTCCGCTGCTTCCCTCGTAGACCTGGACGAGGGCGCGGTCTCCGCTGATTTCGAGCACGCGGCCGCGGCGGTGCTCGCCGTTGGCGAGCGTTATTTCGGCGAGTTCGTCATAGCTGACGTCGCTCACCTTGTTGACCATCATAAGCGGGCCCGAAAGGTTGGAGATGGTCTTATATTCCTCAGGCAACCTCATCGTGCTCACCTCCCATTGCAAGCAGTTTGCCGAGTTCCGATTTTATTCTGGTTTCGAGCTCGTCGAGCTTCGCCAGATCGTTCTCTTCCGTGTAGCGCATGCGGGAAATCTCTTCGCGTATCGGCAGCTCGAATACGGAGCGCATAGTGCCGCCGCGCTTTAAGACCTGCATCCCGAGCGAATGGAAGGTGAGGATATTGCGCAGCATCTTGAACTGCTTGTCCATCGAGGCGTATGTGTCTATCTCGTGGAAGGAGTTCTGGTGCAGGAAGTCTTCGCGTATGGACTTGGAAGTCTCGAGGACCATGCGCTCTTCCTTGGAAAGTGCGTCGACGCCGACGAGGCGGACGATTTCCTTGAGCTTGTCTTCGTCTTCTAGCAGCGACATCGCTTCCGTGCGGTAGACGCTCCACTCTCCGTCGTAGAAGCCGTCCCAGTATTCACCGAGCTTCTGCGCGTAGAGCGAGTAGCTGTTGAGCCAGTTGATCGCCGGGAAGTGGCGCTGGTAGGCGAGCTGCGAGTCGAGTCCCCAGAAGACCTTCGTGACGCGGAGCGTGTTCTGCGTTACAGGCTCGGAAAGGTCGCCGCCCGGAGGCGAAACGGCTCCGATGACGGAGACGGCGCCCTCGCGCCCGTCCTTGCCGAAGCAGATCGCGCGTCCGGCTCTTTCGTAGAAGGAGGCGAGGCGCGTACCGAGGTAGGCCGGGTATCCTTCTTCGCCGGGCATTTCTTCAAGGCGTCCGGACATTTCGCGGAGAGCTTCCGCCCAGCGCGAGGTCGAGTCGGCCATAAGCGCGACTGAGTATCCCATGTCGCGGAAGTACTCGGCTATCGTGATGCCCGTGTATATGGACGCTTCACGCGCCGCGACGGGCATGTTCGAGGTGTTTGCGATGAGCAGCGTTCTCTTCATAAGCGGCTGGCCGGAGCGCGGGTCTTCGAGTTCCGGGAATTCGAGAAGAACGTCCGTCATCTCGTTTCCGCGTTCGCCGCATCCGATGTAGACGACGATTTCGGCGTCCGCCCACTTCGCGAGCTGGTGCTGAATGACCGTCTTGCCCGAGCCGAACGGTCCCGGGACGCAGGCGGTGCCGCCGCGCGCTATCGGGAAGAAGGTGTCGACGACGCGCTGTCCGGTCGTGAGGGGAACCTCAGGCGGGAGGCGCTTGACGACGGGGCGCGGCGTACGGACGGGCCAGCGCTGGAGCATCTTGACCTCGTGGTCGCGTCCTTTCGCGTCCGTGATGACGGAGACGGTTTCTTCTACGGTGAATTCGCCGCTCTTTATTTCTTTGACGGTTCCCGCAACTCCGTGCGGAACCATTATTCTGTGCTCGACGAGGACGGTCTCTTTTACGATACCGATGACGTCGCCGGGGCCGACTTCGTCTCCGGCCTGCGCCTTGGGCTCAAAGTTCCATTTGCGCGTGCGGCTGACGGCGGGGACGCTGATGCCTCTCAGGATATAGGGGCTCTGCGCCTTTTCCTGAATGGCTTCGAGCGGACGCTGGATTCCGTCGAAGAATTCCTCGATAAGCCCCGGGGCCAGCTCGACGGAGAGCGGCTCTCCGGTGCTGACGACGGGCTCTCCCGGCGCAAGGCCGGAAGTTTCTTCGTAAACCTGGACGGACGCCTGGTCGTCCTTGAGTTCTATTATTTCACCGACAAGGCCGGCGTGCCCGACTTTAACGACGTCGAACATACAGGCTCCGGCCATGCCGCCGGCTATTACAAGCGGGCCGGATATCTTTTCAATATATCCGGTAACGGCGTTTGGTGTGGTCAAATTAAATCGCCTCCATCATAATCATCATTTATCACCGAATATGTCCATTCCAACCGCGCGCTCGACGTTGCGGCGTATCGACTGAAGCCCTACGTCCATCGACCCTGTCTGGTTGGGCACGGGAATTATGCTTATATCGGAATATTCGTTTATCTCGTCGACGGTCTCCCTGAACTCGGCGTAGAGCGGCTCTTCGAGGAAGAGCGCCGCGTAGCCCAAACGCGAGAACTTGCTCAGCGTCTGGGGAACTGCCGCGCGGTTTTCTTCCGTGACCACCACCACGTCCAGCCCTATCGCCTTGAAGGGCAGAATGCTCTCGTAGCTGCCGACCGCCGCCATCGGGGCTCTCTGTTTATGCGCAGACATTACGCAGAAGCCTCCTTACCTGATCGTTGTCTTTGCCGGTCGACTTGGATACGACGATCATGCGTATATTTTTGACTTCAAGCTCCTTCGCCCAGAGGTACGCTACGACGTTGCCGGGGGCGTTGGGGCTGTAGCGGCTTCCGGAAATGGAGCTCAGATAGTAGTCGTCGAGCGCCTTTTCCAGATTCATCGTAACGTCCGCGAACGACGCGCCCGCGTCTATCGACGCGAGGAGCCCCGCGAAGTCGGAGTAGTCTATCATCCTTCCCCACGTCTCGAACGGCTCGGCTATCATCGGCGCGAGCGTGCCGGCGTCGACGTTGCCGCCTTCGTGCAGGAAGGACGCGGCGCGCGACGAATCAAAGCCGAAGCGTTTGAGGCGCATGAGCGAGCGGATGTTTTCTCCGTCGATGCGCAGCTTCACCCACGCGAGTATCTCCGGGATGGCGAGCTTCTCGGCCTCTTCGAGCATAACCGCGAACATCTGCCTGTCGAGGAGCCTTTCGGCTTCGAGCACGTCGCGGCTCTGCTCCCATACGGAGAGGCACTTCGGGAAGAGCGTGCTGAGCCCGAAGGGAAGCAGCTGATAGTCTTCCGTCTCTACGTCGGAGATCAGCTTGTCCACCGGGTAGGACGCAAGCGAGGTGAGGAGGTCCCATCTCTTCTTTCCGCCGCTCCTCACGCTGAAGACGCTCTTCAGCATGACCTTGGCGTTGCTGAAGTCATACGGCAGCCGGAGCAGAGCGACAAGCTCCTTCTGCGGCACGAACGAATTTACCTCTTCATAGGTGTCGTGCAGCACTGTTTCAAGGACTTTATCGATTCCGCCTTCGCCGGAGACTGATGTCAGCGCTGCCGCGTAGGAAGTCTCGCCGAGAACCTTCAGCACCGAAGCTGTATCTTCGGCGTCGAGCATCCTCGTGAAGACCGAGGCGTCAAGAAGGCGCAGCTCCATAGCGCGTATGCGCGCCACGGCATATCCGTAAGCCTCCTTATATGACATCAGACCACCTCCCTCTTCACGCGGACGGGAACAAACGCTTTACAACGTCAGATTCCTGTTTTTCCTGAGAGACCTTGAGAAGCATCTTCCACGAGCAATTTACGCTTATTCTGCCTCTTCTGAGGATAAACCCGCCGGATATCTCGGCACGCTCGTCCGCGAACGCGAGCTTCGTGCCGTGGGCGGCGTTGTACGAGTCGAGCCACGCGCCGTCGATGTACTTTTCATCCTCGCCGACGACGACCTGCTCGTCCTTCGTGGAGACCGCGCCGTCGAGAAGATTGGTACAGAAGGCGAGGTACTCGTCCTTCGGAAGAGCCTTCATCTTCTCGAGAGCGCCGCGGTAGACGTCTTCGATAAGCTCGCGCTTCGCGCTGAGCATCATCTTGCTGACGTCGATGTTAGCGACTATCTCCCTGCGCTTCATTATTTCGGGACGTTCCGCTCCGAAACGGTCGTCGAATCCCGCCTGTATCTCAGCGCACTCCCTGTCGGCCCTGCTTGTGAGGGCTTCGGCCTGGGCCTTGGCTTTGGCAAGGATTTCGTCCGCTTCTTTCTGAGCGTCGTTCCTTATCTTTTCTGTAATCTGAGCTAAAGACATGACGTTCAGTCTTCTTTGCTTAGAGCTGGATTCCGTTGAGCAACAGAATGCTTATAAGGAGGCCGAAGACCGCGTACGTTTCGCACATGGCGGGGAGGATGACGGCCTTACCTATCTGGTCGGGGCGCTTGGCTATCATGAGTATGGAGGCCGCGGAGGACTTACCCTGCCAGATGGCCGAGTAGAATCCGACTATCGCGATGGGGAGGCAGGCGAAGCAGATGCCGAGACCCTGCCATACGGTGAGGGCCACGTCGCCGCCGAGAAGGCCGGACTTCTGCATCGCGAGGACCGCTACGAGAAGGCCGTAGATACCCTGCGTTCCGGGAAGGGCGAGAAGGACGAGCGCGTAACCGAATTTCTTCGGGTCCTCTGTCATAATGCCGGCCGCCGCTTCGTTGGCGAGCCCGATGCCCCACGCCGAGCCCGAACCTGCAAAGCCGACCGCGAGAGCGGCGCCCAGAATAACGAGCATCTGTCCAAGCTGATCACCCATTGTTGCGAGAATTGTTTCCATGATAAACTTTACCTCCTTGAAAAATTGTGCTGCTTGTCAGCTAATTTGTAGATTTATCGGAAATCTGTGAGTACTGAGCCGCGTTGCTCAGCGGAGCGAAATCGTGTCCGGCGGCGTCGTAGAACTTGCCGAAGAACTCGACGTACTGAAGCCTCAGCGGATGGATGAACGCTCCGAGGAGGTTCACCGCGATGCTGAAAAGATGCCCCACTACGAAGAGCAGCACTGCGAGCACTATTCCTACGTACGGCACGTCGGCGACGAGCTTCGCAAGCAGGTTGATGACCATGCCTACCGCGGCGGAGCCGAGGCCGAGCGCGAGAAGGCGGCTGTAGCTCAGCACGTCTCCGAGATAGCCGGTGACGTTATAGAGGCTCATGACGCCGGAGAAGATTTTGCCGAAGATGCTCGGTTTCTCCCTGCCCTGCGTCGCGACGAGTATAACGGCTCCGGCGGCGGCGACTATCTTGCCCGGCAGAGCGAGCGATGCGGATACGTAGCCTCCGGCGGCGCAGCCGAAGAGCACGAGGCCGCAGAGGAAGAGTATCCAACCGCCCTGGTCGGCGCAGGCCGCGAACTTGTCGCCGGCCTTCCAGTTCTCAGAGAAGGCGATGAAGAGCCCGTAGAGAATCTGGATGAACCCAAGCGCGAGCGAAATCATGAGCAGCGTCATCGGGTCGCCCATCGGGTTGAGCAGCTGTATGCTGGTCAGCGCCGGGGCTATTCCGCTGAGGAACGGGAACGCCGTGACGGAGTCGCCGAACCACGACACCGTTATCGCGCCGAAGGCGACAGAGACGCACATGCCGACCGTCACCATTACGAAGAATTTGCGCAGAGTGTCCGGCAGCTGGTACCTCACGAGGAAATAGCCGAGAATGCCGGCGACGACGAGGCCGTAGCCCGCGTCTCCGAAGCACATCCCCATGAAGAGGAAGAAGAACGGAGCCATAGGCGTGGTCGGGTCCACCTTGCCGTAGGTCGGCGTGCCGTACATTATCGTAAGCGGCTCGAGCGACGAGGACCAACGCGGGTTCTTGAGGAGCGTCGGCGCCTCCTCGCCCTCCTCCGGCTCAACCTCCGCAAATTCCGTATACTGCTCGTAGCGGGAGACGACGGCCTTCACGCGGCCGAGCTCGGACTTCGGCGTCCAGAGCTCCCAGATAAGCACGTCGTCGGTCGGCTCTCCGGACTCCATAGCCTCGAGCCTGCGGCCCACGATGTTCCAGTAGTCGCAGTGGTCGCGCGCCGCGGCAAGAGCGGAATCGGCGCGCGCGGCAAGCTTTTCGGAAAGCTCGCGTTCCTTGTCTTCGCAGGCGGCTATCTTGGCGGACAACTGCTCTTTTTCCTCCGAAGAGGTGAGCGTAAAGTCCTTCGGCACCTCGACGCGCGAAGCGCCGCTCTCCGCGAGCGCGCCCTGAAGCTTCTCCGCGTCGCACTTTCTGTAAAGCAGCGCGAACACGGTGTTCGGATCTTTCTCCGCTCCGGGGATTTCCTGAAGCTCCGCCATCTCTCCGAGCTCCGCCGCGATTTTCTCGCGCAGCGCGGGAGCCGCGTTCTTTGAAACGCTGTAGATAGCGCCGCTTATGGTCTCTGTCCCCGTTGTAAAAAATTCAAGCGGATATTTGATCTTTTCCAGCAAAACGGCCTGAGTCAGAAGCCCTTTCAGGCGCGAAAGCTCAGCCCTCGTCTCCGTGAGGTCCTTTTCGATGTCCCTCAGAGAAGACGTAAGTTTTGCAAATTTCTGTTCGTCAATCTTAGCTGCCAGCTCGCCGAAAGTGAGCGACGGCGCGCCGCTCAGCATCTTGCCGAGACCGCCCTCGTGCGTTTCGTAAGGCTCCAAAAGGCGGATTACGAACTTCGCGTCGCCGATCTGTTCGTCGATGCGGCGTTTTTTCTCACGAAGCGGTTCGGCTGCTCCGGCCTGCTGCGGCTGTTCGCCCGTCTTCGCGGCGAACTCGCAGCATCCCAGCGCCTGAAGGCTGGCCGCTAATTCATCGGCTGCGGATTTATGGACGGCAATCCGCGCCTTACACATTTCAGCGAGAGCCATAAGACGCCATCACCTCTCTTACCAGCCAGTCTGCAACCTCGTCGGTGTCCTTCTTCTTACCTTCGTAGAACGCCTTAGCGTCCTGCTCGCCCTTTTTCGTTATCTCCAGAGCCTTCGCTTCGGCCTCTTTTTCAGCCTCGGCGACTCTTTCGCGCCACTGTCTGTGGCACTGCTGTTTTGTGCTCTTGACAGACTGCTCCGCTTCGGACTGAGCGGCGGCGATCATTTTCGCGGCTTCCGCTTTCGCGTCGGAGACGATGCTCTTCGCCGCGGCTTCCTGCTCGCGAATTTCCTGTGCAAGATTATCCGCCAATCAAGTCACCCCCTCCCATGCTCCTATAAATCAGAAGATATTTCGCAGTACAGTATATGATTCTACTTGTAATCTTAAATTGCGTCAATTTTCACACATTAGTATAAAATATAGCGGCACGATAAAAAAGCTCTTTTTATACGTTCCATAACACAAAAACGGCCTGTCTTAAACTATATAGTTAAATTCGTATGAAAATTCATTAAAAAAGGTCTTTCATTCTATTTGCTTAACTAAAGAAGTCGATATTCGCGAATTATGCGGATTGACCTTTTCAAAAAACGCATGATCGGGCTGCAGCAGCGCCGTGCCGGGCGCGCCTGCGCGGCCTGCGCGCCGGAGGCCGTCCAGCAGCGCAGACGTGCGCACAAAAGCGGCTCGCTGATACTATTTTCCTTTTTAGTCTTTAGAACAAAGTTAAAAAGTTCTCATATTGAGCGGCATATAAAGGAAAGAGCGCGCCGCTGAATAGATTGACGGGAACGGTAAATTTTGTTAAATTCTACAAGATACGCAAAAAGCGGAACATCTTTCGACATTCCGCTTTCGCTTTATGATGGCAGTCCCTAGGAGATTCGAACTCCTGTTAACGGGCTGAGAACCCGCCGTCCTGGGCCCCTAGACGAAGGGACCGTCTTGCAAAGAAGTGGCTGGGGTACAAGGATTTGAACCTCGATTACCTGATCCAGAGTCAGGCGTGCTGCCGTTGCACCATACCCCAATCGGGCCGGACGAAGAGTATTATATATGAATTCGCTGTAATGTCAACAACGAAATTCAAAAGTTTTTCCGAGATTTTTCGCGCCGCGGAAAACGCCGTTTCGCCCCGCCTCAGCCCCTACGTTGACGGAGCGCCGCGCTCTTGTTATATTCAGAGCGTTCCGAAGCAAACACACAGGGAGGACGAAAGATGTACGGCATCAAGTGGACTGAGAACATAATGCCCAAGGGCGAGGACAAAGAGCTTGAGATAATGGCGCCTGCGAACGTCAGAGCGGCGCGCGCATTTCACGAAAGCTTTCCGCAGTACGCGGAGACTCCGCTGGCCGGCCTCGACCGTCTCGCGGAGTTCCTCGGCGTCGCGAAGCTCTGCGTTAAGGACGAGTCGTACCGCTTCGGCCTCAACGCCTTCAAGGTGCTCGGCGGCTCCTTCGCGATGGCGCGTTACATATCGAAGCTCACAGGCCGCCCGCTCGAAGAGCTCAGCTACGCCGCGCTCACCTCGTGCGAACTGAAAGAGCAGACCGGCGAGATAACGTTTTTCAGCGCGACCGACGGCAACCACGGCCGCGGCGTCGCGTGGGCCGCGAGGGTGCTCGGACAGAAAGCCGTCATCATGATGCCGAAGGGCTCGCAGCCGGCGCGCTTCGAAAACATCCGCGCCGAGGGCGCGTTTACGACGATAGAAGAACTCAACTACGACGACTGCGTGCGCAAGGCTGCGAAGGCCGCGGCGGAAACGCCGGGCGGCGTGCTGATACAGGACACGGCGTGGGAAGGCTACGAAGAAATCCCGTCGTGGATAATGCAGGGCTACGGAACGATGGCGATGGAGGCGGACGAACAGTTTGCGGCGGCTGCGAACGCCGCGCCGACGCATGTATTCGTACAGGCGGGCGTCGGCTCGCTCGCCGGGGCGGTCGTCGGATACTTCGCGAACAAATATCACGACAATCCGCCCGTTTTCGCCGTCGTCGAATCGGACCAGGCCGACTGCCTCTACCGCTCCGCCTGCGCGGGCGACGGAAGCATCCGCACCGTAGGCGGCGACATGCGCACGATAATGGCGGGGCTCGCATGCGGCGAGCCAAGCATAACATCGTGGCAGATACTCAAGGACAAAGTCACGGCCTTCGCGTCATTGCCGGACCGCGTCGCCGCCGACGGCATGCGCGTCCTCGGAGCGCCGCTGCCGGGCGACCCGCGCGTCATCTCGGGCGAATCGGGCGCGGCCCCGCTCGGCTTCCTCTACGCGCTGATGCGCGACGGCGAATTAGCGCCGCTGCGCGAAAAGCTCAAGCTCGGCAAAGATTCGCGCGTCCTGCTATTCTCCACCGAGGGCGCGACAGATCCCGAAAATTACCGCAAGGTCGTCTGGGAGGGCGCGTGCGGGAGCCGGTGAGGTAAGAGGTAGAAATTTCCTTGAACTATCCGGCGCGCCATACGGTTGATTGTTGAGCGGCAAAAATGCGGGGAAGCCATTGCGTTAGGCTTCCCCGCATTTTTTAATGTCAGGCATCTTTTATCCGGAACGCAGCGGCGGCGATTAACATTCCGCACCTCTAAGCGCCGCTCTTTAAGGCCGGACGCCGTCCAAAAATTCGCCGAAGCTGACATCGTAGAACTGCTTTATCAATTCATAGAGAGAATCTGCGGCCGCGCCTTCGCAGTCGAAAATTTCGCCCGTCTCGTGGTCCCAGAAGACGAGCTTTGAGCTTTCCGCGCCGCCGTCTTTTGCTGCATAGCCGTAAAGGCGCCCGCGCCGTCCGTCGCAACGAAGAGGGGCTTCGCTCCGGCGAACCGCTCGGAGGGCATGGCCTCGTTGTATTCGATAATCTCTTCCAGCGAGAGCAGAAAGTCGCAGTCGCCGTCCATCTCAAGCATCATGGCGCGCAGCTCTTGCGGAAAGCGCGTGCAGAGACGCTCCTCCGCCCCGGCTATCTGTGCTTCGCTCACGGGAGGACGCGGCTTTATATCTTCGCCGTACTTCCTCGTCGTCCTGTAACAGTTTACCAATTCCAGGTACATATAACTTTAGCCTGTTTTATGAAATCTTCCCCACGCTGCGCGCCCATTCGAACATTGCGAGCGCGGCGGCTACCGAGGCGTTGAGAGACCCCGCTGTTCCGCGCATCGGGATGAAGCGCACGTCGTCGCAGGCTTTCGCCGTCGCGGTGCCGAGGCCGCTTCCCTCCGCGCCGACGACTATCGCGCTGCGCGGCGGAAGGTCTTCGCGGAAGAGCGTGTCGCGTCCGTTCATGTCGAGGCCCGTCACCCAGAAGCCGGCCTCCTGGAGCTTGCGCACGGTCTGCGCGACGTTGCCGGTCAGCGCGACGGGAACGCGCAGCGCGGCTCCGGCGCTCGTCTTGATTACCGTCCCTGTCGGCAGGCAGCCGCCGCGCTTCGGGATCAGGACTGCGGAGGCTCCCGCGGCCTCAGCGCTGCGTATCATCGCTCCGAGGTTGTGCGGGTCCTGCACGTGGTCGCAGAGCAGTATCATGACGGGTTCGGGCGCGGCGGGAAGTTTTTCGAGAAGCTCGTCCGCGTCCCAGAGCTTCGCCTGCGTCAGGTAGGCCGCGACGCCCTGATGGTTTTCGCCGTTCGTGAGGCGGTCGAGCGCGGCCTGTCCCGCGTTCTGGAATACTACGCCCGCCTCGCGGCAGAGCGAGATTATCTTCGTTTTGACGTGCGGCTGCATCGTCTCGGAGACAAGCACCTTCATGCAGCGCTCGGGCGATTCTTCGAGCAGCGATATAACTGGGTTGCGCCCCCAGCAGAGCTCCCCTTCCGGCGCGGCTTCGCGCTCGCGCGGCTTTTCGTTCTTCTTTCTGAATTTATCCATCGTTACGCTCCCCTTTTGATTTCGTTCAAGAACTGCGCGAGATACTTCGAGGTCGGGCCGTTCGCTTTCGCGACCTCTTCGGGCGTGCCCTTCGCGATGAGCTTTCCGCCGCCCTTGCCGCCCTCGGGGCCGAGGTCCATTATGTAGTCCGCCGATGCGAGCACGTCAAGGTTGTGCTCTATCGCGAGCACGGAGTTGCCATGCTCGACGAGCTTGTGCAGCAGGATGAGCAGCTTTTTCACGTCTGTGTAGTGCAGCCCCGTCGTCGGCTCGTCGAGCAGGTAGAGCGTGTTGCCGCGGAATTTTTTGCCTAGCTCGGTCGCTAGCTTGACGCGCTGCGCCTCGCCGCCAGAGAGCGTCGTCGCGGGCTGCCCGAGGCGGATGTAGCCGAGGCCCGCCTCCTGTATCGTCTTGAGCTTGTTCGCTATGCGCGGCACCGCTCCGAAGAATTCCGCCGCCTCGTCAACGGTCAGCTCGAGCACGTCCGCAATCGAAAGGCCTTTGTACTTGACTTCGAGCGTCTCGCGGTTGTAGCGTTTGCCCTTGCAGACATCGCATTTTACGTAGACGTCGGGCAGGAAGAGCATCGAGACCTTTATGACGCCGTCGCCGTTGCAGGCCTCGCAGCGCCCGCCCTTGACGTTGAAGCTGAAGCGCCCCGGCTGGTAGCCGCGCAGCTTCGACTCCTGTAGCTCGGAGAAGAACTCGCGTATGTAGGTGAAGACGCCCGTGTAGGTCGCGGGGTTCGAGCGCGGCGTGCGTCCTATCGGGCTCTGGTCTACGAGCACGATGTTGCGCAGCGGCTCGTAGCCCGTTATCGAGTCGAATTTTCCCGGGCGTTCGCGGAAGTCGCGGTCGAACTTGCCGCGCAGCCCCTTGTAGAGAATTTCGTAAAGCAGCGTGCTTTTGCCCGAGCCGGACACGCCGGAGAGGCAGGCGAAGGTGTTGAGCGGGATGTCTATGTTGAGCTTCTTGAGGTTGTTTTCGCGCGCGCCGCGCACCTTTACGAACGACGAGGGTTTGCGCCGATTCGGGTGCGGAATGTACGTCCCGTCGGCCTCGCCGCGCAGGTAAAGCGCGGTGCTGGAGTTTCCCTTCATTATCTCCTCGGCGCTGCCGTTCGCTATCATCTCGCCGCCGCGCTCGCCCGCGCCTGGGCCGAGCTCGAGTATGTGGTCCGCGGCCGCCATCGTGTCGCGGTCGTGCTCGACTACGAGGACGGTGTTTCCGATGTCGCGTATCGCGCGCAGCGTGTCGAGCAGCCTGTTCGTGTCGCGCGGGTGCAGCCCTATCGTCGGCTCGTCGAGCACGTAGAGGACGCCCGTGAGCTGCGAGCCTATCTGCGACGCGAGGCGTATGCGCTGGCTTTCTCCGCCGGAGAGCGTGTCCGCGCGGCGCGAGAGGCTCAGATAACCCGCGCCGACGTCGTTGAGGAAGGCGAGGCGCTTTTTCACCTCGATGAGCGCGACGCCGACGATTTTCTGCTCGCGCGCGCCGAGCTCAAGGCCGTCGAGCACCTTTATAAGCTCGTCGACGGGCATCTCCGTGAGCTGCCTGATGTTGTAGCCGCCGAGCGTGACGGCGAGCGCCTCGGGCTTGAGCCGCGCGCCTTTGCAGGCCGCGCAGACGTCCTCGACGCGGTAGCGGTCAAGCTCTTCTTTGTAATTTTCGGATTCCGTCTCGTTGTAGCGCTTTTCTATCCACGGGATGAGCCCCATATACTTGCCGTTGTACTCCCAGTCGCCGCTGCGGTCGGTGAATACGAGCGGCAGAACTTCGTCAGAGCCGTAGAGCAGCGCCTCTTTCGCCTCGTCAGGCAGCTCGCCGAAGGGCCTGCTGATGTCCCAGCCTTTTTTCTCCGCGAGCTTCTCGGCCTTCTGAATCATGTGCTTCATCGACTTCCACGGTATGAAGCCCCCCTCCGCAAGCGGAAGCTCGGGGTTCACGGCGAGCTCCGGCGAGAAGTGCATGTGAAAGCCGAGGCCGCCGCAGTCGGGGCAGGCTCCCGCGGGAGCGTTGAACGAGAAAAGCCGCGGCTCGATGTCCGGCAGGCTTATCTCGCAGACGGGACAGACGTACTTCTCCGTCAGCTCGTTGTCGGGCATTCCCTCGGAGACGAGCAGCACGAAGCCGTCCGAGAGCTTGAGCGCCATCTCGACGGCTTCGCTGAGGCGCGAACGGTTGTCCTCGCGCACCTTCATGCGGTCGATGAGGCACTCTATCGTGTGGCGGCGCTTTTTGTCGAGCTCGACCGTCTCTTCGAGCCAGTAGAGCGTGCCGTCGATGCGCGCGCGCATGTAGCCCTGCTGGTGCAGCTTCAGCAGCAGGTTCTTGTATTCGCCCTTCTTAGCCTTGACGACGGGCGAGTATATCTCGAGCGGCTTCCCGTCATATTCTTTGAAAATGAGGTCTATTATCTCGTCGACGCTGTAGCGGTGGACCTCGCGTCCGCATTTCGGACAGTGCGGCGTTCCCGCGCGGCCGAAGAGCAGACGCAGATAGTCGTATATCTCAGTGACGGTGCCGACGGTCGAGCGCGGGTTGTGGCCCGTGCCCTTCTGCTCTATCGAGATAGCCGGGGAGAGGCCCGTTATGTCGTCGACGTCCGGCTTGTCGGACATTCCGAGGAATTGCCGCGCGTAGGATGAAAGCGACTCGACGTAGCGGCGCTGTCCTTCTGCGTAAATCGTGTCGAAGGCGAGCGACGATTTGCCGGAGCCGGAGGGCCCCGTGACGACGACCAGTTTATTTTTTGGGATATTTACGCTTACGTTTTTTAAATTGTGCTGTCTTGCTCCTGTAATTTTTATTTCCTGTTCCAATCGCGTTTCCGCCTTTCAGTTTCTGTATGTCGTCCCTGAGCTGGGCCGCGGTCTCGAAGTCGAGCTTCTCCACAGCCTCCCACATCTTCCGCTCCATCTCGGCGATGCTTTCCCTGCTCTCCGCGACCGGAGACGCGGCGCGCATTCCGGCGTAATGTTCCTCGCCGTCGTCGGTGAGCTCGTCGGGCAGAAGATTCCTGACGGATTTTATAATCGTCTTCGGCTCTATATGATGTTCCTCGTTGAAGGCTATCTGCGCCTCGCGGCGGCGTTTCGTCTCCTTCATCGCGAGCGCCATGCTGTCCGTTATCACGTCGGCGTAGAGTATGACCTTGCCTGCGCTGTTGCGCGCGGCGCGGCCTATCATCTGTATCAGCGAGCGGTGCGCGCGCAGGTAGCCCTCGCGGTCCGCGTCGAGTATCGCGACGAGCGAGACCTCCGGCAGGTCTATGCCCTCGCGCAGAAGGTTGACGCCGACGAGCACGGCGAAGACGCCGAGGCGAAGGTCGCGCAGCAGCTCCGCGCGCTCGAAGGTGTCGAGCTCCGAGTGGATGTAGCGCACCTTTATGCCGAGGTCGGCCATGTACTCCGCGAGGTCCTCGGCGGAGCGCTTCGTCAAGGTGGAGACGAGCACGCGCTCGCCGCGGTCTATTATCGGGCGTATCTCGGCGAGCAGGTCGTCAACCTGCCCAGTAGCTTTATGCACTTCAACCTCCGGGTCTGGGATTCCCGTCGGACGTATGAGCTGTTCGACGACGTGGTCCGAGTGCTCGAACTCATAGTCGCCGGGCGTCGCGGAGATGAAGAGCGCGTTTTTCAGCACCGGCTCGAATTCGTCCCATTTCAGCGGCCTGTTGTCGAGGCACGACGGCAGGCGGAAGCCGTGCGCGACGAGTATCTCCTTGCGCGCGCGGTCGCCGTTGTACATTCCGCGCACCTGCGGCAGCGTCATGTGCGACTCGTCTATGAAAAAGAGCGCGTCCTTCGGAAAGAAGTCGAGCAGCGTGCCGGGCGGGTCGCCAGCCTCGCGTCCGTCGAGATAGCGCGAATAGTTCTCGATGCCCGAGCAGTAGCCGACCTCGAGCAGCATTTCGAGGTCGTACTTCGTGCGCATGCGCAGCCGCTCTTCTTCAAGATATTTGCCCTCGCTTGTGAAGCGCGCGCAGCACTCCTCCATCTCTTTTTCTATCGCGCCCGCGGCGTTCTTTATCGCGTCGGGGCTCGTGATGTAATGCTTCGACGGGAAGATGCCGGCCTTCTCCTTGCGCATCACGCTGTTGCCGCTGACCGGGTCTATCTCGTCTATGCGTTCTATCTCGTCGTCGAAGAAGTATATGCGCAGCGCCGTGTCGCTGTACGACGGGAATATCTCCATCGTCTCGCCGCGGCTTCTGAACGTTCCGGGGACGAGCGTCATGTCGTTGCGCTCGTAGTAGTTCGCGAGCAGCTTCATCATGAAGTCGCGCCGCTCCCAGCGCTCGCCGCAGGCGAAGCGAAAAATCGCGTCCTCGTAGTTCTTGCGCTTGCCGAGTCCGTAGATGCACGAGACGCTCGCGACGACGACGACGTCGCGCCGCTCGAGCAGCGCCTTCGTCGTCATGAGGCGCAGCTTCTCTATGCGCTCGTTGACGGAGGCGTCCTTCTCGATATAAACGTCGGAGGCCGGTATGTAGGCCTCGGGCTGGTAGTAGTCGTAGTAGGAGACGAAGTAATTAACGGAGTTTTCCGGGAAGAACTCCTTGAACTCGCTGTAGAGCTGCGCGGCGAGGGTCTTGTTGTGGGCGAGGACGAGCGTCGGGCGGTTGAGCCGCGCAATGACGTTCGCCATCGTGAAGGTCTTGCCGCTGCCCGTGACGCCGAGCAGCGTCTGATGCGTCCCGTCCTTTTCGAGAAAGCCGCGCACAAGCTTTTCGACGGCCTGCGGCTGGTCGCCGGAGAGGCCGAAGGGCGCGGTCAGCTTAAATTTATCTTCCATTTTGTCTTTCGCGCACATCCTCCGCTATCTAACTAAAACCGTTAAATTCTAGCACAAACGGTCAAGTTGTGCGCGGCGCATAAAAATCGGGCCGCCCTTCGCGGAGCGGCCCGTGCGATTTTTTATTTGTTTTCGTCCATCGGGGCGTTGAGCGTCTTTTCGTCGACCTGTTCGATGTCGGGAAGCTCACGCACGACTTCGTCTCCTGACTCTGAGGAGGAGCCGCCGCCGTTCTCTTCCTTTGGCGCTTCTCCGTCCTCCGCCGCGGCGTTTTTTTCCTTATCGCCCTCGGCGTGATGCTCTTTCTTCGGATAACCGAGAAGCTCGTCGAGCTCGTCGCCCTCGAGCACCTCTTCTTTGAGCAGCCGCTGCGTTATCTCTTCGAGGCGCTCGCGGTTCTCGGTCAGTATCTCCTGCGCCTTGTTCATGCAACTGTCGATTATCGCGCGGATTTCAAGGTCTATCGTATGCGCGACCTCTTCGCTGTAGTTCCTGTCGTCGACTATGTCGTGGCCGAGGAACACCTCGTGCTGCTTGCGTCCGAGCGTGACGAGGCCGAGCTTGTCGCTCATGCCGAACTGCGTCACCATCTGGCGCGCTATCTGCGTCGCGCGCTCGAGGTCGTTCGACGCGCCGGTCGTAACGTCGCCGTAGCGTATCATCTCCGCGACGCGGCCGCCGAGCAGAACGCAGATCCTGTCGGAAAGCTCCTGCTTCGATACGAGGAAGCGGTCCTCCTCAGGCAGCTGCAGCGTGTAGCCGAGCGCCATGTGTCCGCGCGGGATTATCGAAATCTTGTGGACTGGGTCGGTGCCCTTTATCTTCGCCGCTACGAGCGCGTGGCCCGCCTCGTGGTAGGCGATTATTTCGCGTTCCTTCTCGCTTATGACGCGGCTCTTGCGCTCGGGGCCGGCCATGACGCGGTCGATGGCCTCTTCGAACTCCGGCATGCCGAGCTTTTCCTTGTCGCGGCGCGCCGAGAGAAGCGCGGCTTCGTTGACGAGGTTCGCGAGGTCCGCTCCGACGAAGCCGGGCGTCCTGCGCGCAATCACGTCGATGTCCACATCGTCCTCTATCTTCTTGTCGCGGAGGTGGACCTTCAGAATGTCGCGGCGTCCGTTCACGTCGGGGCGGTCGACGACGACCTGGCGGTCGAAGCGTCCGGGACGCAGAAGCGCCGGGTCTAGTATGTCGGGGCGGTTCGTCGCGGCGATGAGTATTATGCCCGAGCCCGCTTCAAAGCCGTCCATCTCGACAAGCAGCTGGTTCAGCGTCTGCTCGCGCTCGTCGTGTCCGCCGCCGAGGCCGGCTCCGCGGTGGCGTCCCACCGCGTCTATTTCGTCTATGAATATTATGCAGGGTTGATATTTGCGCGCCTGCTCAAAAAGGTCGCGGACGCGCGCCGCGCCGACGCCGACGAACATCTCGACGAAGTCGGAGCCGCTGATGCTGAAGAAGGGAACGTCGGCCTCGCCCGCGACGGCTCTAGAGAGGAGCGTCTTACCCGTTCCGGGAGCGCCGAGCAGAAGCACGCCGCGCGGCACTCTCGCGCCGAGCTTCGTGAATTTCGCGGGGTCTTTGAGGAACTGCACGACCTCCTCAAGCTCTTCCTTCGATTCGTCGCAGCCCGCGACGTCGTCGAAGGTCACCTTCGGGCGGTTGTCGAGGAAAAGCTTCGCCTTGCTCTTCGCGAAGCCCATGACCTTGCTGCCGCCGCCCTGCATGTTGTAGATGAAGTAAATCCAGACGCCGATGAGCAGGAGCGTCGGAAGCAGCGACGTGAGCAGCGCCGTCAGCCACGAGTTCTTCGGCGGCGGCACGACCTCGACCTCCACACCCTTGGCGGCGAGGATCGAGGGCAGCGTCGAGGCGTCGAGTATGAAGGTCTTGAACTCGCCGCCGGACTTCAGCGTTCCGGTGAGCTGTTCATGGTCGATGCGCACCCTCGCGACGTTGCCGTTGTTGACCTCGTTCAGCATCGCGCTGTACGGCATCACGTTCGTCTGCGAGGATTTCTGATTGCTGTCAGGGCCGAGGAATACATTGACGAGGCTGACCACAAGCACGATCAGCACAATGTACATCCCCACGTTCTTAGAAATTTTCTTCAATCTATGTTGTCCTCTCTTTCCTGTTCTTCCTTTTTTATAAAACTAATCGGCGGGCTCGGCGACGTGTATCGCGGGGAGCTGGCGGAAGCGTCCCGCGTAGTCGAGGCCGTAGCCGATGACGAATTCGTCCGGGATGACGAAGCCGGAATATCTCACGTCTACCGGCTGCGTGCGGCGCTCCGCCTTGTCGAGCAGAACGCATATTTCAAGCGACGCGGGGCCGCGCCCGCGGAGCAGCGCGCTTATGTAATTCAGCGAGAGCCCCGTGTCGAGGATGTCTTCGACTATCACGACGTGCTTGCCGCGGATGTCGGTGCTGAGGTCCTTCTGTATCTTTACGACGCCGCTGCTTTTCGTCGAAGCGCCGTACGAAGCTATGGCGAGGAAGTCGAGCTGCACGTCTACGTCCGGCCCGATCTCGCGTATAAGGTCGGAGAAGAATACGACCGCGCCCTTCAGCACGCAGACGAAGACGACCTGCTTTCCGGCGTAGTCTTCGCGTATCCTGGCTCCGAGCTCTTTAACTTTTTCTCTTATTTTCTCTTCGGGGATAAGCGTTCTGCCTATTCTATATTCCACTCTCAAGCACTCCTTTGCGGAGGAAAATTAGTCTGCAACAATAGAGAATGATACCACACTTTAATTATCCCGCCCACCACGGGAGAGAATTTTCGCCGCGGCTTTTTCCGCGCGCGCGCGCTTTCTCAACGTCGGCGCGCCGCAGCCAGCCGGCTCCGCGCTCCGAATAGCAGACCTCGACGTCCAAGGCCCACTGGAAGCGCCAGAAGCCGCCGCGGCGCATCAGAGCCGCGAGTTCCTCGGTGCGGCGGCGCGAGAGCACGGGAAGCGATAGCAGAGCGCCCTGCGCGCGCAGCATCTCGTAAAGCATACTGTCGGGAAAATCCTTCAGCGCGGAGACGCGCCACGCGGCGAGCGCCGGAGGCTGCGCGTAGGAAACGCTTTCAAGCGCGCGGCGAATCGCCGCTTCGCGTTCCTCAGTTTCGCGCGCGACCTGGCGGGCGAGGCCGAGCATGACGTTTTCAAAGCCAGGGTTGAGGTTGTCCTTTATCCACGGTATCAGTATATTTCGGATTTTATTGCGCATGTAGTCGGATTCGTCGTTCGTCGCGTCGTCGCGCCACGGGACGCCGTTTTCCGCGAGCAGCGCGCGCAGCTCGGCGCGCGTGAAATCTATGACGGGGCGGACGATGCTTCCGCGCCGCTCCGGTATTCCGCGAAGCCCTGCAAGCCCCGTGCCGCGCGCGAGATTCAGAAGCTGCGTCTCCACCACGTCGTCGGCGTTGTGCCCGACCGCGATGAACGGCAGTCCGTAACGGCGCGCCGTCTCTTCGAAATGCTCGTAGCGCGCGCGGCGGCCGGCCATCTCGAACGACTCGCCCTTCTCGCGCGTCTCGTGCACGTCGACCACCTTGACGGCGCACTCTATCCCCCACCCGCGGCAGAGCTCACGCGCGAATTCAGCGTCGCGGTGCGATTCGCCCTCGCGCGTGCAGTGGTCGAGGTGCGCGGCTACGACGCGCCCGTTGAAAAATTCCCTGAGCATCCAGAGCGTCGCGACAGAATCGCCGCCGCCGGACAGAGCGCATACGACGCCCTCCGCGCCGGCCCAGCCCTGACGCTCCGCGGCGGCGAGGAACTTCTTCCTCGCCTCAATCAGAGATGCCTTCGAGCTCTTTCCGTCCAAACGGGCACCACCGTATCATAGTGCATTCGCCGCAGCGCGGCTTGCGCGCGTTGCATATTCCGCGCCCATGCTCCAGGAAATTCAAATGTCCGCCGCGGAAGCGTTCATTCGGCAGCTCGGCTTCGAGAATTTCCTGAATTTTATCGGGCGGCAGCTTCTCCGCGGCCCAGCCGAAGCGCTTGCTGAGGCGCGTGATGTGCGTGTCGACCGGGAAGCCCGGAAGGTCGAGGTCGAAGCACTCGACGATGGCCGAGGTCTTCGGGCCGACGCCTGGCAGCGAGGTCAGGTAGGCGCGCACCTCTGGCTGCGTCCAGCCTCGGAGTTCCTTTATAGAGTAGACGCCGAACTTGTCCTTCACGGCCGCGAGTATCTGCTGTATGCGCGGCGGCTTCGTTCCGCTCATGCCCGCGATGCGCAGAACGTCCTTTAATTCCTCGATGTCGGCGTGCGCGACCTCCTCCCACGACGAATAGCGCGCCTTCATGTTGGCGAACGCCTTGTCGCGCAGCTTGTCGTTCGTGTTCTGCGAGAGTATCGTCAGTATGAGGTCGTCGAGCGGCTCCTCGTAGCAGAAGTCGCTCGCGGGGCGCGCCTCGTTGCCGTAGAGCCTTTCAAGCTCGTCGAGAATTTCCTTAACGTCGTGCAGCGCCATCACTCGGCCTCTTTTCCGCCCTGCTCCGGCGCAGCTTCCGAGGCGGATTTCTTCGGCGCTCTCTTTTTCTTCGGCGGGTCTATCCTGTCGCTGATGACCTTTTTGTAGCGGTACGAGCGTTCGAGCCAATCCTCGAGAGCGGCCTGCACGCGCCCGTGTACGCTCTCCTTCGGGTAATCGCCGTTCTTGTCTGGCGTTCCTGCCGGGACTCCGGTCAGTATCTCTATGCCTTCGTCTATCGTCGATATGCTCCAGATATGGAATTTGCCTTTTTTAACGGCTTCCGTAACCTCGTGGCTCAGCATCAGGTGCTGTTCGTTCTGCACCGGTATCATTACGCCCTGACGCCCAGTCAGGCCGTTGTGCTTGCAGTAGCCGAAGAAGCCTTCTATTTTTTCGTTGACGCCGCCTATAGGCTGGATGTTGCCGCGCTGGTCGACCGACCCGGTGACGGCGATCCCCTGATTCAGCGGTATCTCGGATATCGCAGAGAGCAGGCAGTAGAGCTCCGTCGAAGAGGCGCTGTCGCCCTCGATGCCGCCGTAGGTCTGCTCGAAGGCTATGCGCGCGCTTATCGAAAGCGGATATTTCTTCGCGTACATGCGCCCGAGGTAGCTCGACAGCGTCATGAGTCCCTTGTTGTGTATCGGCCCGGTCATGCGCACCTCGCGCTCTATGTTGACGACGCCCTCGGTACCCATAAAGACGTTCGCCGTTATGCGCACCGGCGAGCCGAAGGAATGGTCTATAAGCTGCGAGACGGTCAGGCCGTTTATCTGGCCGACCTCAAAGCCGTCCGTGTCGATGCGGATGACGCCGTTCCTGTATTCGTCGAGGACCTTCTCCTCCCACATGTCGTAACGGAATATTTTTTCCGAAAGCGCCTTTCTGACGTGGTCGATGCCGACCTGACGCTTGCCCTCCGCCTTAGCGAGCGCTGTCGATTCGACGAGAATTTCCGCGATTTTATTGAGCTGCGTCGAGAGCTTGTTTTTGTCCTCGACGAGGCGCGCGGCCCATTCGATGACCTCGCCGACCGCCGCCGCCGTGAAATGCAGCTTGCCTTCGCGCTCGACGAACCCCGCGACGAAGCGCGCTATCTGCATCTCGCTCTCGTCTGTGCGCGCCATCTCCGAGTCGAACTCGGCCTTTATCTTGAAGACCTTCGAAAATTCCGGGTCGTATATATTCAGCAGGTAATATAGGTACGGCGTGCCGACGATGACTACCTTCATGTCGACCGGTATCGGCTCTGGACGCAGCGACGAGACCGGGATGTAGCCGAGCTGCTCCGCAAGGTTTTCTATCGAGAGCTCGCGGTAGCGCAGCACGCGCTTCAGCACGTCCCACGACATGAACTGGCGCAGCAGCTCGTCCGCGTCGAGCAGCAGGAAGCCGCCGTTCGCCCTGTGCATTGCGCCTGGCGTTATGCGGCGGAAGTCCGTGTAGAGATTTCCCTGACGGTTCTCGTAGTCGACCTTGCCGACGAGGTTGTAGTATATCGGGTTCGTCTCACTGATGACGGGCGCGCCTTCGTTCGGATTGTTGCAGACGAAGGCGTTTACCTCGTAGCGCGAGAAATCTACGTCGGCCTGATCGTCGCGCACCGCGGCGAGGAATACGTTGAAATTCGCGATAAGGTCTTCCGTGAAGTCGTCGAGCCAGCGTTCAAGCTTTTCGTTGGGCTGGTATTTCGCGCGCAGCTCCGACATGACCGGCGCGATCGCGACGCGGCATATCTGGCTTTCAAGCTCGTGTATCTTGTCCTTGAGATCCTTTTCCTTCTCGCGGATGAGGCGCAGTTTTTCGAGAGTCTTCTGCGAGATTTCCTCAGAGGCTTTCTGCAGCTCCGCCTGCTGCTCTTCGGTGAGTTTTTCGAATTCCTCCTGCTGCATCTCGCGCAGCACCGGCTCCTGCGCCTTAGGCTCTTCGCCCTCCGCGTCGCCGCCGTTCTGCGGCGCGACAGGCGGAGCCATAATCAGCGGCAAGTTGACGAAGCCCTGCGGCGTGCGCTTGATGGCGAAGTTTTTCGACTCGGCCCATTTGCGCAGCTCGTCCATTATCGAGTTGACTTCGTCCTGGAATGCCTTGACGAGGTGCGCCTTGCTGTCCTCGAACTCGTTGTTGTCGAAGGCCTTCGAGAGCGCCGTCTTCAGCTCCTCGACGGCGTCGGCCGCGTCCTTCGTCAGCTCGCGCCCCTTGCCGGCCGGCAGGTTTATCGCAAGCGGCACGCTCGGGTCGTCGAAGTTATATACGTAGACCCAGTCGTCCGGCGCAGGCATCGAGGCGGCGGCGCGCTTAAGCTCGTTCATCGCGTAGGTGGTGCGCCCGCAGCCGGGCTCTCCCACCATGAAGATGTTATATCCTTTGCTCTGTACGGATAATCCGAAATTGACCGAACGCACGGCGCGCTCCTGCCCGATGAGGCCGGAGAGCTGGTCGAGCCCCTTCGTCGTCCTGAAGCCGAGGGCCTTCAGATTCGCGGGGCGGCGCAGGCTGTTCGCCGAAAGTTTTCTATCTTCTGAAAGGGACATTAAGCTCCTCCTGAGTTCCCGCCTTAACGGCGGCAAAAGTTAATATTAGTCAGATGTTGATTATAGCACAACGAAACAATATTGCGGGCAGACATCTTATATTTCGGCGGTGCGGGTATAAAAATAAGGGAGAACGGCGAACGCTCTCCCTTTCGATTCGATTTCTTTATATCTATATATAAATACGAAAGAAATACTAGTTGATGAAGCTTACAGCTTTTCCACGTTGGAAGCCTGGGGGCCTTTGCTTCCCTGCGTGATTTCAAAGCTTACCTTCTGGCCTTCGTCGAGGGTCTTGAAGCCCTCGCCCTGGATTGCGCTGAAGTGTACGAATACGTCGTTGCCCTCATCGGTGGTGATAAATCCGTAGCCCTTCGTCGCGTTGAACCATTTTACTGTGCCGTTGCTTTTCAAGGTGTTGCCTCCCAACAGGAAATATTGTCTCATCGGCTTGCACCGACTGCCTAACATTATACTTTTATTATGCGCTTGTCAAGGAGAATCACTGAATTTCCAGTTTTTTTCATCGTTTTTCATCAAATGTTTGATTCTATAACAAACGGCTGAATAAATCAACGCCCATGTGTAAAGTCATCCCCTCTTCGAAAAATGATTCCGTAGACCTATGAATTTTGCCGGAAAGCAAAAATTTTTATTTGTAATTTCAGCGAAAAGTATTGTTTGATATTCGTTGATGTATTATAATACCAGCATTAAGTCAGTATTGGTTAAATACGACTTGCAGGGAGGGATCCATATGGATATGAATAAACTTACGCAGAAGTCGCAGGAAGCTTTTTACGACGCGCAGAACCTCGCCGTCCGCTACGGACATCAGGAGGTAGACGCCGAAAACGTAGCTCTCGCTCTTATAAAGCAGGAGAACGGGCTCATTCCGCGGCTTCTCGAAAAAATGAACGTCCCCGTGTGCAACATAGCGGGAGCAATAGAGAACGAGCTGAACCGTAAGCCGAAGGTTTCCGGCGCGGGTCAGGAAAGCGGCAAAATCTACATCTCGCAGCGCCTTTCGAAGATTCTGGTGCGCGCCGAGGACGAGGCTAACGGCCTCAAGGACGAGTACATATCGGTCGAGCACATCTTCCTCGCGATACTGTACGAGACGAAGGGCAGCCCGCTCGGCAAGATATTCGAGACCTTCGGAATTACGCCGGACAATTTCCTCAAGACGCTTTCCGAAGTGCGCGGCAACCAGCGCGTGACGAGCGACAACCCCGAGGACACCTACGACGCGCTTGAAAAATACGGGCGCGACCTCGTGAAGGCCGCGCGCGAGAACAAGCTCGACCCGGTCATCGGACGCGACGAGGAGATTCGCCGCACGATACGCATATTGAGCCGCAAGACGAAGAACAACCCCGTGCTCATAGGCGAGCCGGGCGTCGGCAAGACGGCTATAGCCGAAGGGCTCGCGATGCGCATAATGCGCGGCGACGTGCCGGAGAACCTCAAGGACCGCATCATCTTCGCGCTCGACATGGGTTCGCTCATCGCCGGCGCGAAGTTCCGCGGCGAGTTTGAGGAACGGCTCAAAGCCGTGCTCGACGAAGTCAAGAAGAGCGACGGACGCATCATCCTCTTCATAGACGAGCTGCACACGATAGTCGGGGCCGGAAAGACCGACGGCGCGCTCGACGCGGGCAACATGCTGAAGCCGCTGCTTGCGCGCGGCGAGCTGCACTGCATCGGTGCGACGACGCTCGAAGAGTACCGCCAGTACATAGAGAAGGACGCGGCGCTTGAAAGACGTTTCCAGCCGGTGCTCGTAGAGCCGCCGAGTGTCGAGGACACCGTCTCGATTCTGCGCGGCCTCAAGGAACGCTTCCAGGTCCACCACGGCGTGCGCATCAAAGACAGCGCGCTCGTCGCGGCGGCGGTGCTCTCGAACCGCTACATCACGGACAGATTCCTGCCCGACAAGGCAATCGACCTTATCGACGAAGCCTGCGCGATGATACGCACGGATATCGACTCGCTTCCGGCCGAGCTCGACACGGCGAACAGGCGCGTCATGCAGCTTGAAATTGAAGAAGCGGCGCTGAAGCTCGAAAAGGACAAGGCGAGCATGGAACGTCTCGAACATCTCCAGAAGGAGCTCGCCGACGCAAAGGAGAACGCGAACACTCTGCGCGCGCAGTACGAGGCTGAAAAGCAGGACATCTCGAAAATCCGCAATGTGCGCGAGGAAATAGAGAAGGTCCGCCATCAGATAGAGGATGCGGAACGCAGCTACGACCTGAACCTCGCCGCGCAGCTCCGCTACGGCACGCTGAACAAGCTCGAAGCCGAGCTCAAGGCCGAGGAGCAGAAGCTCCAGGATGCCGAAGGCGGAAAGCCGAAGCTGCTGCGCGAGGAGGTAACGGAGGAGGAGATAGCCGAAATCGTGTCGAAGTGGACAGGAATTCCGGTCGCGCGCCTCGTCGAAGGCGAACGCGAGAAACTTCTCCACCTTGACAGCATTCTGCACGAGCGCGTGGTCGGGCAGGACGAGGCGGTCAGCTTGGTCGCCGACGCCGTGCTCCGCGCGCGCTCCGGAATCAAGGACCCGAAGCGTCCGATAGGCTCCTTCATCTTCCTCGGCCCGACCGGCGTAGGCAAGACGGAGCTGGCTCGCGCGCTCGCCGAAGCGCTCTTCGACTCGGAGGACAACATCGTCAGGATAGATATGTCCGAGTACATGGAGAAGCACACAGTCTCGCGCCTCGTCGGAGCGCCTCCGGGATACGTCGGATATGAAGAAGGCGGCCAGCTTACGGAAGCGGTTCGCCGTCATCCGTACTCGGTCGTGCTCTTCGACGAGATTGAAAAGGCGCACCCAGACGTCTTCAACATCATGCTCCAGATACTCGACGACGGGCGCGTAACGGACAGCCACGGGCGCACGGTGAGCTTCAAGAACTGCGTCATAATCATGACGAGCAACATCGGCGCGCAGATACTGATAGAGGGCATGAACGACAAGGGCGAGCTGCCGCAGAGCGCGATAGACGAAGTTATGTCCATCATGCGGTCGAAATTCCGCCCCGAGTTCCTGAACCGCATAGACGAGATAATCTGCTTCAAGCCGCTGACGCTTGAGAACCTGCGCAAGATAGTGCGCCTCATCCTGCGCCAGCTTGAGCAGCGCCTCAACGACCAGGGCATCAAGCTCGACGTCTCCGACGCAGCGCTCGACCTCTGCGCTAAGAACGGCTACGATCCGGTCTACGGTGCGCGTCCGCTGAAGCGCTACGTGCAGAAGGCGCTCGAAACCCGCATCGCGCGCGCCATAATCGGCGGCGAGGTGCGCGACGGAGGCACGATACACGTCATAGACAACGAGGGCAAGCTAGACATGACCTTCGAGAACGCCCCCGAAGAAGACAAATAAGCGGCTCTCCGCTTATAGCACACAAGCCGGACGGCGGCAATCCAGCCGTCCGGCTTTTTACGGCCTGCGCCTCATAGGCTAAGCTGTGAAAAAATCCAATTTTTACTTTATAATAGACGACTGAAAAATTTCGGAAGGGAAGATACAGATGGCTGAGAAAATGGAATTTCAAAGCGAAGCTAAACAAGTCCTGGAGCTGATGATCAACTCCGTCTACTCAAACCCCGACATATTCGTGCGCGAGCTCGTCTCGAACGCCTCCGACGCGCTCGACAAGCTGCGCATCGAAAGCCTCAGCGACCAGTCTCTCGCGGAATACGCGAAGAACGGGCGCATCGACATAACGATAGATAAAAAAGCCGGAACGCTGACCTTCTCAGACAACGGCATCGGAATGAGCCGCGACGACCTCGTCTCCTACCTCGGCACGATAGCGCGCAGCGGCACGGGCGAGTTCATAAAGGCGCTCAGCGAGGCGAAGAACGGCTCGGCCGGCGACCTCATCGGGCAGTTCGGCGTCGGCTTCTATTCGAGCTTCATCGCCGCAGACAAGGTCACCGTGGAGACGCGCAAGGCCGGCTCATACGAAAGCTGGAAGTGGGAGTCGACCGGCGACGGCACGTACACGATAGACGACGGCGCGCGAGAGACGAACGGCACTACGATAACGCTGCATATGAAGCCCGCCGGAAAGGACGACGACGGCGAGGAGCTCAAAGACTACCTCTCCGAGTGGACGATACGCAGCATCATCAAGGAATACTCCGACTTCGTCACCTACCCGATCTACGTCAAGGATACGGAGGACGACAAAAATGACGAAAAGGAAGAGCCCGTCAACTCGATGAAGGCGCTCTGGACCCGTCCGCAGAAGGATATAACCGACGATGAATTCAACGAATTCTACCGCCATATCTCACATGACTGGGAAGACCCGCTCGAACGCATATACTACAAGGCCGAGGGCGTAAGCGAGTTCCGCGCGCTGCTCTTCATCCCGTCGCGCCCGCCGATGGACCTCTTCTATCAGGACGGCAAGCACGGCGTGCAGCTCTACATCCGCCGCGTATTCATAATGAACGACTGCAAGGAGCTCATACCGGAATACATGCGCTTCATCAAGGGCGTCGTAGATTCCGAGGACCTCTCGCTCAACGTCTCGCGCGAAATGCTCCAGCAGGACCGCCAGACGGCTCAGATAAAGAACAGCCTCACGAAAAAAGTGCTCGACACGCTGTCGAAGCTGCGCAAGGACAAGCCCGAGACCTACGCTAAATTCTGGCAGACCTTCGGCGTCGTCCTCAAGGAGGGCATAATCTCCGACACGCGCCACCGCGAGGAGATAATGAAGCTCTGCTCCTTCGAGACCTCAGATGGCGAAAAGACGACGCTCGAAGACTACGTGATAAAGATGCCGGCGGGCCAGGACAAGATATACTACCTCACCGGCTCGTCGCTCGACAACCTGCGCAACTCGCCGAAGCTCGAAGCCTTCAAAAAGCGCGGCGTCAGCGTCCTGCTACTCAGCGACCCCGTAGACGAAATATGGGTCAACAACGCGCGCAAATTCGACAAATACGACTTCGTATCGGCGTCGGCCGAAAATGTCGACCTGCCGAAGGGCTCGGAAAAAGACGGCGAACACTCCGAAGAGGTCGAAAAGAGCGGCCTCGTCAAGAAGCTCAAGGACGCGCTCGGAAGCCTCGTCGAAGACGTGAAGGTCTCCGACCGCCTCGTAGACTCCCCCGTCTGCTTCGTGCAGAAGGGCGAGGAGATATCGCCTCAGATGCGCAACTTCTTCAAGGCGATGGGACAGGACGTTCCCGAAGAGAAGCGCGTCATGGAAATCAACCCCGACCACGCGCTCATCAAGAAAATCGCAGAAGAATCCGAAAAGCCGGACTTCAACGCGAACGACTGGTCGAGCGTCCTCATGGGTCTAGCCTCGATAGCCGACGGCCAGCCCGTCCCCGACGGCAAAAAGTTCACAGCCCTGCTCAGCAGAATGCTAGAAAAATAACGCCGCACAATCGAAGCGCCCTCCGCACGGAGGGCGCTTTTTCGTATATTTCAGAAGCTCATCTTGTAATAGTACCAATTTCCCTTAATTCTGCGAGTGACATAGCGGTTGTCGCCGCCGGGCTCGTCGTACCGCCATGACTCGCCGTCGGGGCGGAGCTCGATTTTCGCGTTCTGAAAGGCTTTCGGCGCACCGTCGGGCGAATGGTAGAACCCCGTGTAAAATCCCGCCGGGGCGATACCGAAGGAAAAGCAGGCGAAGCCGACCGTGCCGTCCGCACTCTCAAGGGAAACGCCGCGCACTCCGCGCAGCTCGGGCAGCGTTGCGGCGCAGCCCGCGCGCAACGACGCAACTGCGCGTTCGAGTTTGTCTTCGTTGATTTTGTATATCAGCGAAACATAGCAATAAGAACCGGCAATGCGCGGAAACGCGAAAAAGCATAGGCAGAAAAGGCATAAGGCCGCCGCCGCTGATTTTGCGCCGCGTTTCATGGTTTTAGGCAGCTGCGCGCGACGCGCTCAGCGGCGCGAGGCCGCGCGCGGCGTGAACGTGCGCCAGTATTTCCAGTAGATTGCGGCGGCTGCGGCGAATACTAGGAGGCCTGTAAAGCGGTAGGTGTTGCTCGCGCCGAGCACGGGCGAGATGTAGCCGTACATGAGCGGGCTCACGATCCAGCCGACGTCTATGACGAGCAGGACGAGCCCCGTCGCTTTGGGGTGGTACTGCGGCGGCATGAGGTCGCCGACGAGAGAGAAGTTCGTCGGGTACGCCACGCCGATGGCGAGGCCGAACACCGCGCCGAAAAAGGCGAACATCCACGCCGAAGAGCAGAAGGCGAGACCGAAGAGCGCGAAGCCCATGAGCGCGACGGCGGGCGCGGCGAGCTTGACGCGCGGCGCTTTCGATATGAGGCCGAAGCCCAGCGTGCGTATCACGACGGCGCCGGCGGCGCTCGCTATCATGAAGTACGAGACGGAGACGCCGCGCGCTCCGGCCAGAGACGCGACGGAAAGTGTGCCAGCGTCTGCGAGCGACATCGTTATCGCGGTGAGCAGCAGTACGGTGAAGCCCTTCGTCCGGAAGAGGCCGGAATAGCTTCCCCATTCGCTTTTTTCCTTGCCGGTGTAGTTGAGGTTGCTCACCTTCCAGCCGACCGCGGCGCAGAGCAGCGAAATCACGACAGGCGTCCAGATGTAGAGCGCGCCGAAGCCTCCGCTGATGAACCATTCGCAGAGCGGCACGACGGTGGCGAGCGGGAGCATCGAGCCCGTCGTGAATAGCGCGAAGCCTATGCCGCGGGATTTTTCGTCGAGCAGTATGGACTGCGCCGCGACCGTCGCGACGATGAATACGCTGAAGAATATTCCGCTCAGCGCGCGGAAGACGAGCAGCGAAGCGCCGCCGCCGAGCGTCAGCGCGATGCCGGCAGTCGCCGCGGCGCAGAGCAGCGCGCTGCCTATCAGCGTGCGCCGTATGTCGAGCCGCTCCATAACTATGCTGCCGAGCGGGCGGCAGAAGAGCGTCACCATGTAAAACGCGCTGAGGAAAAGCCCGGCGCGCTGCGGCGTGGCGCCGAGTGATTCGTAGTACGGGCCGAAGAGGAAGTAGGCGTTCGAAACGCAGGTCATTCCATAGTAGGCCAGGAAAATGAGAAAAATCTGGCGGCTGTTTTTACTCATCCGTCTCACCCTTCAAAAAAGGCGCCCTCATGCGAGGGCGCCTCAGTCCTTTCGGCGAAAAGCTTATTCTTCTTCGTCCTTGCGTTCCTGGGCGGCCTGGTCGATGACCTTCTTCGCGATGTCGCCCGGGACCTCTTCGTAATGGCTGTACTCCATCGAGAAGGAGCCGCGTCCCGAAGTCATCGAGCGCAGGATGATCGCGTAGCGGAACATTTCCGAAAGCGGGCACTGCGCCTTGACTATCTGGAGCTTTCCTTCGCTGTCGATGCCCATGATGCGTCCGCGGCGGCTGTTGAAGTCGCCCATTACGTCGCCGAGGCAGTCCTCGGGGACGGTGACTTCGACGTTCATGACGGGCTCCATGAGTATGGGGTTGGCCTGCTCCATGCACTTCTTGAAGGCTATCGAAGCGGCGATCTTGAACGCCATTTCCGACGAGTCGACGTCGTGGTACGAGCCGTCGAATATCGCGCAGGAGAAGTCCGTCGCCGGATAGCCCGCAAGATATCCGCGCGCCGCGGCCTCACGAAGTCCCTTCTCCGCCGCCGGTATGTAGTTCTTCGGAACCGCGCCGCCAACGACTCTGTCGATGAATTCGATGCCCGCGTTCTTCTCAAGCGGCGCGAGCTCGAACCAGACGTCGCCGTACTGGCCGCGTCCGCCGGACTGCTTCTTGTGCTTGCCCTGCGCGCTCGCCTTTTTCTTTATCGTCTCGCGGTAGGGGACCTTCGGCGTGCGGGTGTCGAGGTCGACCTTGTAGCGTTCCTTTATCTTCGAGAGGACTATGTCGAGGTGCATGTCTCCCATGCCGGAGAGGACCGCGTCGTTCGTCTCGGGGTTCTTCTCATAGGAAAGCGTGCGGTCTTCCTTGAGCATCTTCGTGATGGCGTTGCCGAGCTTGTCTTCGTCGGCGCGGCTCTTCGGGAAGACGGCGACGCTGTAGACGGGCTTCGGGAACTTTATCGGGCGGAACTTGAGGATCTCGCCCTTCGTGCCGAGCGTGTCTCCGGCTATCGTGCTTTCGAGCTTCGGTATAGCGACGATGTCGCCGAGGATTATCTCCTTGCCCTCGGTGCTGTCCTTGCCGCGCATGAAGCGGAAGGTGCTGATGCGCTCTTCGGTCTCTTCGTTGACGTTGTAGACGGTCTGGTCGCTCGTGAGCTTGCCGGAGAAGACCTTGACGAACGAAAGCTTTCCGACGTAGGGGTCGACCATGACCTTGAAGACGAAGGCGAGGAACTTGCCGTTCTCGTCGGGCGGGATGTTGACGACCTCGTCTCCGTTGAGCGCCGCGCGGTGGAGCATATCCTTCGGCGACGGCATGTAGTCGCAGATCATATCCATAAGCTGGACGACGCCGATGTTGAGCGAGCCGGAGCCGGGGATGATCGGGAAGAGCGCGCGGGCGCAGACGGCCTTGCGCAGTACGCCGAGAAGCTCGTCAAGAGAGAGCTCTTCGCCGTCGAGGTAGCGCATCATAAGCTCGTCGTCGGCTTCGACGGCGCGCTCGACGAGCGTTTCGCGGGCCGAGGCCACGGCGTCGGCCATATCGGCAGGCGCGTCGCCCTCGGTGAACTCCTTGCTTCCGTCGCCCTTATACATATAGGCTTTTCCGGTGAGGACGTTGACGAGGCCCTTGAAATTCTGCTCCTTGCCTATCGGCAGGTAGAGCGGCACGGCCTTGTCCGAGATGTTTTCCTGTATATCTGCCACGACGTTGTCAAAGTCGGTATGTTCTCTGTCAAGTTTGCTGATGAAGAAAATGGCCGGAGTCTCAAACGTCTCGGCAAACTCCCACACGTTGTGGGTCTGCACTTCGACTCCGGAGGTCGCGTTCACGAGGACGAGCGCGCCGTCCGAAACGCGCATCGCGCAGCGCTGTTCTCCGACGAAGTCGGCGAAGCCCGGCGTATCCAGAATATAAAACGTTTTGTCTTTATAAGGAACCGTCGAGAGAGAGGTGCTGATGGAAATACCGCGTTTCTGTTCTTCCGAGTCGAAGTCGGAAACCGTGTTCTTGTCCTCGACCTTGCCCATGCGGCTGACGAGCCCGGCGTCGAACAGGAAAGCCTCGTTCAGAGTGGTCTTCCCGGCACCTCCATGTGAAATGAGCGCGATGCTGCGAATGTCTTCAGGTTTGCGTGTCCCCATTACTTTCACTCCTTCTGTGCTTTGAAGCATGAGATACAACTGGTTTAGTTATGACGTAATGAATGATACTTGCATTGTATGTTTACGTCAAGGAAAGACTCGCGCAAAAGGATGAAAATAATATATAATGATGGTTTTTTCAATTTGGCAGAGGTCTATCCGCAATACGCCGCGGCAGGCGGGAAATTTTCTTTCAGGCGTTGAACGAATGTCTTCAGGAGTTTGTTGTTTTGGAACGGTTTGTGATAGACGCCGAAGGAGACGGGAGCCGCTCCCGTGATTGGAATTTTTGCCGCAGGCAGCCTTTCCGGCAGGTATAGGTCGGGGATGACGGAGACGCCGAAGCCCGCGCCGGCAAGCACGACGGCGGCTTCGCCGGTGTCGCAGAAGTGGAATTCGGACGGCGCGCGCCCGCCCATGAGGCGGCTTTGGATTTCCGCGACAACCGGCGAAGTGCGGCTCTGGGCGAATAGAACGAGCTTTTCATTTTTCAGCTCGTCAAGCGTTACGCTTTTGCGCGAGGAAAATTTATGCCCAGCGCCGCACAGGCATACCAACGGAACTTTGGCAAGTTCCTTGTAGGCTGCTGGAATTCTCATAGAGCTTGACTCGCGGAAGCTGATTACGGCGTCGAGCCCGCCTTCGGAGAATACGCGGTAAATTTGCAGCGGCGGCACGACCTGCAGGCTTGGGTGCAGGGACGGGTATTCATGCGCAAGCTTTTCGAGGGCGGCTGAAAGCAGGAAGAGCGCCGGAGTGTTGCCGCAGCCTATTGAAAGCCTGACGATTTCCCCTTCGGATGGTTTTTCAAAGCGCTTTTTGGCCTGTTCGGAAATTTCGACGATGCGCCGCGCGTCGCCATAGAAGCTGCGCCCCTCTTCCGTGAGCCTGACGGTGCGCGTCGTTCTGACGAACAGCCGCACGCCGAGCTCCTTTTCGAGCGCGCGTATCTGCTGCGTGACGGCGGGCTGCGTTATGTGCAGGCCAGCCGCCGCACGCGCGAAGCTGAGATTGTCCGCGACAGCGAGAAAGCATGAGAGCTGGAATACGTTCAAGGCGCGCGCCCCCTTATTGATAAACTCTGCTTATCAATAATAACATATATTGAATTAACAGCGGCGGAAAAATAAATATAATTGACAGAACGACGCGGCCGCGTCGCCAGCTGCACGGCGCGGCTGAAATTATGGGAAACGAGTGAAACGATTGATGTCGGGAAAAATTTTGAAACAAGAAAAATCTTTTACTGAGGGGCCGGTCACATATTCGCTGGTGATGTTCGCGCTGCCCGTGCTCGGCGCGCTCATCCTGCAGGCGGCCTACGGGGCGGTCGACCTGCTGGTCGTCGGGCGCTTCGGCGACGCTTCGAGCATAGCGGCGGTCGGCACGGCGAGCGCCTTTATGCAGATGGTGACGTTCGTGATTACGAGCCTCGCGATGGGTATAACTGTAGTCGTCGGCCATCACATCGGCGAAGGGCGGAGCGATTTGGCGGGCGACGCCGTCGGCGCGGCGGTCGTTCTTTTCGCCCTGCTCGGCGTCGTTATGACGGCGGCGCTTGAATTTTTCGCCGGGGATATAGCGTCGCTGCTGCGCGTCCCAGCGGAGTCGCACGCGAAGGCCGTCGTTTATCTGAGGATTTGCTGCGGCGGGACTCTGATAATCATTTTCTACAACGTGATAAGCGCCGTTATGCGCGGAGCGGGCGACGCCAACACGCCGCTGCTGTTCGTCGGCGTGGCGTGCGCGGTCAACGTTGCGGGCGACCTGCTGCTCACGGGGCTGCTCAGCATGGATGTCGCGGGCGTAGCTGTTGCAACCGTTTTCGCGCAGTTCGTTTCCGTCGCCGCGGCCCTTGCGTTTTTGCGGAAGCACAGGCCGCCGTTTGAATTTTCGCCGGAGCGCGTGCGCTTTCACCCGAGCGAGCTGCGCAGGATTCTGCGCGTCGGCGTGCCGATCGCACTTCAGGAGGCGACGGTGCAGCTTTCTTTCCTCGTAATCAATATGGTCGTGAACGGCATGGGGCTTATGCCGTCGGCGGGCTACGGCGTCGCGCAGAAGGTCGTCTCGGTCATTATGCTTGTGCCGTCGTCGATTATGCAGAGCGTTTCGGCCTTCGTCGCGCAGAACATCGGCGCGGGGCGCGCGGACCGCGCCGTCAAGGGCGTCTTATCCGCAATCGCGGTGGGCTGCGGTCTCGGCGTCTTTATGTTCGGCGCGGGGTTCTTTTTCGGCGGCTCGTTGTCTTCGTTCTTTACGAGCGACAGCGGCGTAATCGCGCAGAGCGCGGCGTTCCTAAGGGGTTTTTCACCCGAATGCGTGCTGACCTGCGTGCTTTTCAGCGTCATCGGATATTTCAACGGGCGCGGGAACAGCCTTCCGGTCATGGCGCAAGGCGTGACCTCGGCGCTGCTTGTACGTATCCCGCTCTGTTTTTTCATGGCGTCGCTGCCGAACGCTTCGCTCACTCTCATCGGCCTCGCCACGCCTATTACCACCGTTTACGGAATCATTTTCTTCGCTCTGTGCTTCGCGTGGATGAAGCGCGCGCGGCGCAGAGCATCCTTCATATAGCGGAGCAAGAAAAAATCCCGGGGCTTGGGCCTCGGGATTTTTTATATGTCTGGGATTTTCTGGCGAAGCGGCGGACTATTTCAGCTTTTCGGCAATCAGCATCGCGGCCTCTGCTGGGTCGGCGCTTCCGCGCGTTTCGCGCATTACTAGGCCCTGGAGGAATTTCGCCTTCGCGCCTTTTTTGTCTGCGCCTTTTTTGATTGTTTCGACGGCTTCGGGCTGCTCGTCGAATACCTTGTCGATGACGGCGGCGAGCGCGTCGCCGGTCATGCGTCCGCCGGCGGCTCCGCATTTCTTCATCGCTGCTTCGAGCGAGAGCTTTTCGCCGAACATCGCGGCGAGAACGTCCTTCGCCTGCGTGTTGGAGAGGTCGCGCTTCTCCACCTTCGCTATGAGCGTGCCGAGCTCTTTTGCGGGAATCGGGAACTGCGTGATGTCGAGCTGCTCTTCGTGGAGTATGCGCTGCACCTCCATGCGCGCCCAGTTCGCGGCCTTCGCCGCGGGCGCTCCGGCCTTCACCATCTCTTCGTAGTAGTCGGCCATTTCGCGCTGCTCGGTGATCTGCTGGCTTTCCTCGAGCGAGAGGCCGTACTGCTCCATGAAGCGGTCGCGCTTGTCCCACGGCATCTCGGGAAGCGAGGCGCGGATGCGCTCTACGTAGTCGGGCTTCGCGTCTATCGGCGCGAGGTCCATCTCGACGTAGTAGCGGTAGTCGCGCACGCCCTCTTTGCTGCGCATGGAGCGCGTGACGCCCGCCGCGTCGTCCCAGAGGCGCGTCTCCTGCACGAGAGTGCCGCCTTCGTCGAGCACGCGGTTCTGGCGCGCGATTTCGTATTCGAGCGCGCGTTCTATCGACTTCAGCGAGTTTATGTTCTTGAGCTCGACGCGCGTACCGAAGGAGCCGTCGGGGTTGCATAGCGAGACGTTGACGTCGACGCGCAGCGAGCCGGATTCCATTTCGCCGTCGGAGACGTCGAGGTAGCGCGCGAGCTGGCGTATCTGCGTAACGTAGGCTATCGCCTCAGCGGGCGAGTTCATGTCGGGCATCGAGACTATTTCTGAGAGCGGCATGCCGCCGCGGTTGTAGTCGACGAGCGAGTAGGCCGCGCCCGAGAGGCGTCCGTCGGCGGTCGGGTGGACGAGCTTTCCGGCGTCCTCTTCGAGGTGCAGATGGTCGAGGCGGATGCGCTTCGGCTTGCCGTCGGCTATGACGTCAAGGTAGCCGCCCTGCGCTATCGCGTGCTCGTACTGCGTTATCTGGTAGGCCTTCGGCAGATCGGCATAGAAATAATGTTTGCGGTGGAAGCGCGTGCCGTCCTGTATTTCGCAGTGGAGGCCGAGGCCCATTTTCACGGCGAGGTCTACCGCGTGGTCGTTGATGACCGGAAGCGTGCCGGGAACGGCGAGGCATATCGGACAGACGTTCGTGTTCGGCGTCGCGCCGATGTAGTCGGTCGAGCAGCCGCAGAAGAGCTTCGTCTTCGTTTTAAGCTGGAGGTGTATTTCAAGTCCGATGACAACTTTTCTTTTCATCTCAAATACCTCCTATTCAACCGCCTCGGGCGAACCGGCGGCTTTTTCTATCACGGAGGCGCAGGCGAGCAGCTCCGCGTCGCCGAAGCGAGGCGCGAGCAGCTGCACGTTCGTCGCCAGCCCTTCTGGCGTGAAGCCGAGGTTCAGGCTGATGCTCGGAAGCCCCGCGAGGTTCGCTATCGTCGTGAATACGTCGCCGAGGTACATCCTTACCGGGTCGGTCTCGCTGAGTCCGCGTTTGTAGGCAAGCGCCGGGGTTATCGGGCATATCATGAAGTCCGCCGTGCGGAAAAGATTTTTGAATTCGTCGGAGATGAGCTGGCGCACCTTCGTCGCGGGTACGAAGTAATTTTCGTAATATCCGCGCGTCAGTATGCAGGTGCCGACGAGTATGCGCTTGCGCACCTCTTCACCGAAGCCCTCCATGCGGCTCTTCTTGTACATCTCGGAGAGGTTGCGGCCGTCGGCGTGATGTCCGTAGCGCATTCCGTCGTAGCAGGCGAGCTTCGAGCTGGCGTCGCCGAGCGCTACCATGTAGTAGCAAGCGACGGTGTGCTCCATCGTTATCGGAAGGCTGGCCTCGACTATCTCGGCTCCGGCTTCGCGGCAGATTTCTACGGCACGGTCTATCGCCTGCGCGAGCGGCGCGTCGATGCTGTTTTTGTCGTAGCCTGTGAGCACGGCGACCTTTTTGCCTTTGAGCGAAGCTCCGTCGAGCGCGCCGCTGAACGACGGACGGTCGTATGCGTCGCAGGTCGTGTCGTTCGGGTCTTCCTTAGCAAGGACGTCCATCATAACGGCGAGGTCCTCAACATTGCGCGCTATCGGGCCGACCTGGTCGAGCGACGAGGCGTAGGCGACGATGCCGTAACGGCTTATCTGCCCGTATGAGGGCTTCATGCCCTGCACGCCGCAGAAGGCCGCGGGCTGGCGCACCGAGCCGCCGGTGTCGCTGCCGAGCGCGACGGGCACGAGCCCCGCCGCGACGACCGCGGCGCTGCCGCCCGAGCTTCCGCCGGGGACGCGCTCCGTGTCGCGCGGGTTGAGCGTCGGGCCGAAGATGGAGCTTTCGGTCGTGCTGCCCATCGCGAACTCGTCCATGTTCGTCTTGCCGACGAGGACGGCTCCGGCCTCTTTCATATTTTTGACCGCCGTCGCGTCGTACTGCGGCACCCAACCCTTGAGCATGTTGCTGCAGCAGGTCGTCTCTATTCCGTTAGTGCAGAAGTTGTCCTTGACGGCGAAGGGAACGCCCGCGAGCGGGCCGGGGTCTTCGCCGCGCGCTATCGCGTCGTCCACTCTGCGCGCCGCGGCGAGCGCCTCGTCCTCGCAGAGCGTGACGACGGAGTTGTATTTTTTGTCGAGCGTCTTGATGCGCTCTATCGACTCGCGCGCGACCTCCTCGGCGGTGAAGCGCTTCTCCTTTACGCCGCGCGCTATCTCGCATGCAGAAAGCTTATGAAATTCCACGGCTATTCCTCCTCGTCCTCAAGCGCTATTATGCGCGGCACGCGGAAGAAGTCGCCGTCGCGCACCGGCGCCTGGTCCAGGAACGCGTCGCGTCCGTCCCATTTCACGGGCTCGTCCCTGCGCCGCGCGGGAGCCTTCTTCACGTCCCATTCGAACTGCGGCACGTCCTCGGCCGCGAGCTCCTGCATCTTGTCGCAGAGCCTGAGTATCTCGTTTACTCGGTCGAGAACTTCCTGATATTTTTCCTCGGGCAGGCCGATGCGCGACAACGTCAGCACTTCGCGCAGCCGTTCCTTGTCCATCTCCATGTTCTGTATCATATATAAACCCCCTTGAGCGAGGAATTTTCCCTAATTTTTCGATTCGTCAGAAGCCGCGGGCTCTTCGCCCGAATCGGCTGCGGCGAGCTTCGCCATGAAGGCCGCCTCGTCGAGCACCGGGACGCCCAAGCTCTGCGCCTTGACGTACTTGCTGCCCGGGTTTTCGCCTACTACGACGAAGTCCGTCTTTTTGCTCACGCTGTCCGCTACCTTGCCGCCGCGCTCCTTTATAAGAACTCCGGCCTGTGCGCGCGTCATCGACGAAAGCTCGCCCGTCAGCACGAACTTGAGGCCGTTCCACGGAAGCGGACGCTCCGCCGCGGCCTTCGCCTCCTGCTCGAAGCGCACGCTGTCGGCCTTGAGCTTAGCAAGCAGCGCGCAGTTGTGCGGCTCGGTGAACCACGCGTGAAGCGACTGCGCGATTATCTCGCCGACGCCCTCGACGGTCTCGAGCTCCTCGACGGCATTCCGCGACTTCTCTGCGAGGACGTCGAGCGAGTTGTAGCGGTCTGCGAGGTCGCCCGCCGTCTTCTCGCCTATGTTGCTGATGCCGAGCGCGTTGATTACCGCGCCGAGCGGGCGGCTCTTCGACTTCTCTATCGCCGTGACGAGGTTCTGCGCCGACTTGTCGCCCATTCTGTCAAGCGCCGCGAGCTGTTCTTCCTTGAGCGAATATATGTCCGCGTAGTTCGAGAGAAGCCCCTTCTCCACGAGCTGGCCGACGAGCTTCGCGCCGAGGCCCGTTATGTCCATCGCGGAGCGCGAGGCGAAGTATATGATGCGCTCCTTGACCTGCGCGGGGCATGAGCTGTTGGTGCATTTCACCGCGGCTTCGCCGGGCAGCCTGACGGCGGTCGAGCCGCAGACGGGGCACGTCTCCGGCAATTTGAACGGCTCCGTGCCGTCGGGGCGCTTTTCGTACTCGACGCGCACGACCTCGGGAATTATCTCCCCGGCCTTGCGCACCCAGACGAAGTCGCCGACGCGCACGTCCTTCTTGTCTATTTCGTCCTGATTGTGAAGCCCGGCGCGGCGCACCATCGTGCCCGCGAGGCGTATCGGGTCGAAGACCGCCGTCGGCGTCAGCACGCCGGTGCGGCCTACCGTGACTTCGATTTTATGTATCTGCGTCAGCTTCTCCTCGGGCGGGAACTTGAAGGCGATCGCCCACTTCGGGGCCTTCGCCGTGACGCCGAGCAGCGGACGCAGCGAGATGTCGTTGAGCTTGACGACGACGCCGTCCGTGTCTATCGGATGCTCGAAGCGCCCCGTCTCCCACTCGTCGAGATAGGCGTATATATCGTCGAGCGAATTGCAGAGCCGTTCGCTCCCCTGCGTCGGCAGGCCGAGCTCCGCGAGCCATTCGAGCATTCTCTTCTGCGTCGTGACGCCGTACTTTTCGGGCGAAATCACCTGATAGAGGTAAATCTTCAGGTTGCGCCGCGCCGTCTCCTTCGGGTCGAGCGTGCGCAGGCTGCCCGCCGCGGCGTTGCGCGGGTTCGCGAAGAGCGGCTCGCGGTTTTCCTCGCGCGCGGCGTTGAGAGCCGCGAAGCCCTTTTTGTCGATGCAGACCTCGCCGCGCACCTCGAGCGTTCCTTCGACCGCCTGAGCGAGGCGCAGCGGCATCGTCCTTATCGTCTTGAGGTTCGCCGTAACGTCCTCGCCTATCTGCCCGTCGCCGCGCGTCGAGCCGCGCACGAACAGGCCGTTCTCGTAGACGAGCGATACGGCGAGGCCGTCTATCTTCGGCTCGCAGAGCACGGCGGGATTCGCGTCAGAGAGGGATTCGCCGAGCTTCGTGTAGAAATCCGCGAGCTCGTCGCGGTTCAGCGCGTTTTCGAGGCTCATCATAGGCTCGGCGTGCGCGACCTTGACGAAGCCCTCGCGCGGCGCGCCGCCTATCCTCTGCGTCGGAGAGTCCGGCTCAGCGAGCTCGGGATATTTTTGCTCAATATCCTGGAGCTCGCGCATCAGCTCGTCGTACTGAAAATCCGAAATCTCCGGCGCGTCGTCCTCATAGTAGAGCCGCGCGTGGCGGTTCAGCTCCGCGCGCAGCTCCTCTGCTCTTTTTTTCAGATTTTCAAATGCGTCCATGAATATATTCCGACGCCGTCTTTAGTCCTTCGGCTTCATCGTCGGGAAGAGAATGACGTCGCGGATGCTCTTCGAGTCGGTGAGCAGCATCGTCACGCGGTCGATGCCGATGCCCATTCCGCCGGTCGGCGGCAGGCCGTACTCGAGCGCGTTGACGAAGTCCTCGTCGAACGGGTGAGACTCGTCGTCGCCCTCGGCCTTCTTGCGCGCCTGGTCGATGAAGCGCTCGCGCTGGTCAAGCGGGTCGTTAAGCTCGCTGAAGGCGTTCGCTATCTCCCACGCGTTGATGTAAAGCTCGAAGCGGTCGGTGATGTCGGGGTTCTCCTTGTTGCGCTTCGAGAGCGGCGAGATTACCGTCGGATGTCCTATAACGAAGGTCGGCTGGACGAGCTTCTCCTCCACGTACTCGTCGAAGAAGAGCGGCAGAATGTCGAAGCGCGTGAACGACGGCTTGATCTCCAGCCCGCGCAGCGCGGCCTGGCGGCGAGCCTCCTCGTCCGTGATGTTCATGAAGTCTATGCCGACGTGCTCATGCACGAGCTCCGCCATCGTCGCGCGGCGGAAGGGCGGGTTGAGGTTTATCTCCGTGCCCTGATAGCTGATGACGCGGCCGCCGAGCTCGTCGGCGCAGGCGACTATCAGCTCCTCGGCGAGGTTCATCATGTCCTCGTAGTTCGCGTAGGGCCAGTAGACCTCCATAGTCGTGAACTCGGGGTTGTGGCGCAAGTCCATGCCCTCGTTGCGGAACTGCTTGCCTATCTCGTAGACGCGGCCCATCATGCCGACGACGAGGCGTTTGAGATAAAGCTCCGTCGCTATGCGGAGGTACATGTCGATGTCGAGCGTGTTGTGGTGCGTGATGAAGGGACGCGCGTTAGCTCCGCCCGCGATGGTCGAGAGTATCGGCGTCTCGACCTCGAGCGTGCCGTGAGCGTCGAGGACGCGGCGGAAGGTCTGGACTATCTTCGTGCGCTTGCGGAAGACGTCGCGCACCTCGGGGTTCGCTATGAGGTCGGCGTAGCGCTGGCGGTAGCGGACCTCCATGTCCTTGAGGCCGTGGTACTTCTCGGGCATCGGGCGCAGCGCCTTCGAGAGAAGCGTGAAGCTGCGCACCGAGAGCGTCAGCTCGCCGCGCTGCGTGCGGAAGGGAACGCCGACGAGGCCGATGAAGTCGCCCGCGTCGACCCATTTTTTGAAGAAGGTGTAGTCCTTCTCGCCGAGCACGTCAAACTGGAAGCAGAGCTGCAGGCGGTCGAAGCCGTCCTCGAAGGTCGCGAAGGCCGTCTTTCCGTGGCGGCGCAGGACGATTATGCGTCCCGCCGTCTGTATCTCGTCCTCGGCCCACTCTTCGGGCTTAAGATAATCATATTTTTCTTTGACGTAGCCGAGGCTCTGCTTCACCTCGTAATGGTCCTGCTTGTAGGGGTCGTAGCCCTCTTCGGTGCGGAGGCGCGTAAGCTTGTCCTTGCGCTGGCGGAAAATTTCCTCTTCCGGCATGACGTTCTGCTGCGCCTGCGCGTTCTTCTTCTCTTCTGCCACTTGAATCACATCTCCCGTGTTTTTAGTAAATCTTTATGATGACGCTTAATTTTCTATATTCGGCGCTTCGCCGCACTCCGCGCCGCTTTCGCCGAGGCCGCGGACTGTGAGGAGCTTTTCCATGTCCTCCCATTTTCTGACCATCGCGCCCTCGCGACGAAGCTTCGGCGCTCCCGCGAAGCCTTTGAAGAGCGCTCCGAGCATTCTCTTCGCTATCATGAGCGCGAGCGGCTCCCCTTCGGTATTATAGATGTTTCTGCCGAGTTCGAGAAGGATTCCGGCCTGCGCCTCGGGCGTCTGCGAGCAGAAGTCCTCTGGCACTGGCGCGCCGAGCCGCTTCAGCGTGCGCGGCACGAGCAGCGCGTCGCGAAGGACGCCGCGCGCCGCGAGCACCGCCGCGCAGCCGCGCGCGAGATAATCCTCAAAATCCCCGGGCGCGTAGCAGTCGCCGCTGCCGCCTATCATTTCGGGGAAGAGAGACGCGACCTCGCCGACGGCCTCGCGCGACGCCGTCCCCTCGTACCTCTGCGCGGGCGTGCGTCCGTGGACGAAGACGAAATCCGCCCCGGCCTCGAAGAGCTTCGCGCAGAAGTCCGCCGTCGAGAGCGCCGAGCCGCGCGGCATGACGCGCACCTTCGCCCATACCGGCAGGCCGAAGCTTTTCAGCGCGCGCATCATCGCCGCTGCCTCGTCGGGAAATTCCATCAGCTTCGAGCCCGCGCCCTTTTTCGTAACCTTCGGCATCGGGCAGGCCATGTTGACCTCGAGCGCGTCGAAGCCGCGAATCGTCAGCGCGATCTCCGCGCCCTTCGCAACGTCCTCCGCGCTCGCGCCGAAGAGCTGGAGCGCGCAGGGGCGCTCGTCGTCGAAGCCGTAGAGCAGCTCCTTCGTCTTGCGTCCTTTATATATGAGGCCGAGCGCGCTCACCATCTCCGTGTGGACGAGCCCCGCGCCGAGCGCGCGGTGGAAGCGTCGGAACGAGCTGAAGGTTATGCCCGCGAGCGGCGCGAGCCATATCGGGTTATCGACCGCGACGCCGCCTATTTTTTTCGGCCATCCTGGAAGCGCGAACGCCGCGCCGCCCGTTTGCGGATTATTTTCCAAAACAGTTCCTCTCGTAAATTATGCGCAGGCCGTCGAGCGTCAGCCACTGGTCTACGGTGTCGATGCGGTTTGAATATTTCGCGATGAGCGGCGCGTGTCCTCCGGTCGCGACGACGCGGCACGGGCCACCGAGCTCTTTGAAAATTCCCTTGATTATCTTGTCCGCCATGCCGACCGTGCCGTAGATGATGCCGGACTGTATCGCCTCGACGGTGTTTCCGCCGATGACGTGCTCCGGCGCGACGAGCTCGATCTGCGGCAGCTTCGCGGTGCGCGAGAAGAGCGACTCCATAGCGAGCTCCATGCCCGGGGCAATCGCGCCGCCGAGGTACGCGCCGTCCTGCGCTATTACGTCGAAGGTTATCGCGGTGCCGAGGTCGACGACGATGAGCGGCGCGCCGTACTTTTCACGCGCGGCGACGGCGTTCACTATGCGGTCCGCGCCGATGCCGGTCGGGTTCTTCATCTTTATCGTGAGCCCCGTGTTGAGCTTCGCCGTGACGCGGAGGCACTCTATGCCGATGTACTTGCGCACGCCGCCGCGTATCATTTCGTCGAGCGGCGGCACGACGCTGCCGAATATAGCGCCGTCTATCGCGCCCTTGTCTATGCCGAAGGATGAGAGCATCCCCTGAATCATAAAGCCGACCTCGTCCGCCGTGCGTTTGCGCGACGTGAGCCGCCAGTGTCCGACGAGCTTATCCCCGTCGAATATGCCCATTACAGTGTTCGTGTTGCCGATGTCGAAGACGAGAAGCATCCGCCATTCCTCCCAAGAGATACAATTTTTATATTTTACAACACCGCGCGGAAATATAGCAGGACGGCGAGCGAAAAGAGGACGATAAAGGGCGCGCGCCGGAGCGGAGCGCCGCACCTGAGCGCCGCGGCCGAGCAGAAAATCGCGGCGGCGAGGACGAAGAGCGGCGTCGAGTATCCGACCTGCGCCGGAGTCAGCGACGCAAGTGCGTCGAGCGCGCTCTGCGAAAAGCGCAGAATAAGCTCGCTCGTCTCCGCGAAGAGCGGCGCGAGCGGAAGGCCGAGCAGCGGCGGCAGGCAGAGCGCGAATATCAGAGGGAAGACGACGGCGAAGTAGGGCACTGCGACGAGGTTCGACGTAAGCCCAGCGACGGGAACGGACGAAAATACCTCCGCGACGACGGGCGCGCTGACGAACCATACGAGCACGGAAAGCGCTGCTGCGCCCGCGAAACCGCGCCCGACGAGCCGGACGCCCGCCGTTATGAAGAGAGCCGCGAGCACGGAGAGCCGCCAGCCGACGTCGAAGAAGCTCCACGGATTGTACAAAAGCATGAGGCAGGCCGCGGCGCTTACGTTGTTGAATGACGAGTACGGACGGCCGAGAGCCTCCGCCGCGATGCAGATCTGCGCCATCGCGGCCGCGCGCGCACCGCCCGGCGGAAATCCCGCAAATGCGACGTAAAGCCACAGAAGCGCGGATACCGTGACGGTCCTCGCCGCGCCTCCGCGCTTGAGGAAAAAGAGCAGCCACGCGAGCACGCCGACGTGAAAGCCGGAGACCGAGAGCAGGTGTATCGTCCCGGCGCGCTCGTGCGGCTCTTCTATCGCGGCGCTCCTGCGCCCCGTCGTGAGCGCGGACATATATGCCGCGCTAAGCGGATAGAGCCGCGCGCGGAAAAGCTCGTCAAGATGTGCGCGCCAGGCCGCGAGCCCCGAGGGCGGAGCCGTCTCGCGGATTTCGAAAAGCTCCAGCTTTTTCACCGCGCCCCTGCCGCGCCAAAAGAGCATCTCGTCGAAGCCGCCGCGCTCCTCCGCTCGCTTGAAATCGAACGACGCGGCGCGCAGCCGGACGCCCGCGCCCTCGCGCAGATTTTCGCGCGAGTAGGCCGCCGCGCGCCCGTATGGCGTTTCTATGAGATAAGCGCGCGTTTTGCCCCAATCGCGCACGAGCAGGATTTTTCCGTAAGCTTCGAAGCTGTCGGGAAATGAAATTTTTTCGCGCGTGCGCGCCGCGGATATGAAAGATAAGACGAAGGAAAGAATTACGACGAGCGCGAGCATCCGCCGCCATCCGGGGACCTCGCGCTCTGTGCCCGCGAATATCGCGGCAGCGGAAAAAAGCGCCGAGACGGCGGCGATTGCGGAGACCGGCGCGGACGTGCGCACGCCGAGCAGAATCGAGACGCAGAGCGAGACGAATATAAAAAAGGCGGGAGCCGCGGCGAGCGGCCCCTCCTTAACCGCCAATCGTTATGTCGTCCTTTATCGCGTCGAATTTCTTCGGGCCGATGCCCTTGACGTTCATCAGGTCCTCGGCGCGGCGGAACGGGCCGTTGGCCTCGCGGTAGGCGATTATCGCCTGACCCGTCTTCGGCCCGATTCCCGCGAGCGTGTCGAGCTCGCCGAGGCTCGCGGTGTTTATGTTGATTTTGCCGGAGGCCGCAGGCGCGCGCGGTGCGGACGAAACGGACTGCGCCGCCGGAGCAGCGGGCGCGGAGGTCTGCGGCTGCGCAGACTCGCCCTTGCGCGGGAATTTTATATGAACGCCGTCCGCCAGCTGTGCTGCAAGGTTGATCGCCTCCTGGTCGGCGTCGGACGAGAAGCCGCCCGCGGCGTTCAGCGCTTCGTAGACGCGCGACTGCGGCGCTATCTCGTAAACGCCTGGATTGCGCACCGCGCCCGTGACGTAGACGACCCACTTGGCAGCGGGCGCGCTCTGCGCGACGGAGGCGATACGCTCCGGCCCGGACTGCGCGGGGGCCGCGGCCTGCGGCGTTACTTCGAGCGTGTCCTCCATCCACGGCGCGTCGTTGTTAAGCCCCGCGGTGTCTTTGCCGAACTCGCCGCGAAACGAATTCAGCAGCAGAAAGGCGACGGCGAAGCATAAAATCCCCGCCGCGGTCAGCAGCTTGCCGGAGCCGCGAAGGTTCATTTCGTCCTCCGCTCGCCTTCGAGCGACCAGTGGCTCGCGCGCGTAATCGTGACCGGTATCGTCTTGCCGAAATCTGACTCGTCGCCTGGGATTATGACGACCTTGTCGGTCATCGTGCGCCCCTGTATCCTGCCCTCGCCGCGCGGAGCCCAGCCGTCGGCGAGTATCTCGAAGTCGCGGCCGACGTACTGTTCGTTCGAGCCGCGCGCGATCGACGCCTGGAGCGCGTTCATCTCGTTGAGCCGCGCCGCCTTGACGCGGTTGTCAATCTGTCCGTCCATCACGGCTGCGCGCGTCCCTTCGCGCGGCGAGTAGGCCGCCGTGTGGACTATGTCGAACTTCACAGTTTCGAGCAGGCGGTACGAATCGCGGAAGTCTTCCTCCGTCTCGCCCGGGAAGCCGACGATGAGGTCCGTCGTGAGGCTCACGTCGGGGAGCGCGGCCTTAATCCTGTCGACGAGCTCGAGGTACTGGCCCGAGGTGTAGCCGCGGTTCATCTCGCGCAGTATCCTGTCGCTGCCGGACTGCACGGGCAGATTTATCGCGCGGCATATCGTCGGGTTGTCGCGCATCACGTCGAGGATGTCCGCGTCGAAATCCTTAGGGTGCGAGGTCGCGAAGCGAAGCCGCTCGAGCCCCGGCAAAGCCGCCGTGTCGGCGAGCAGCGAGGCGAAGCCGTAGCCGTTCTTCAAATCCTTGCCGTAGGCGTCGACGTTCTGTCCGAGCAGCGTAATTTCGCGCGCGCCGCCGTCGATGAGCGTCTTCACCTCGTTCAGAATATCCTCGTGCGCGCGGGACTGGAGCCTGCCGCGCACGTAAGGGACTATGCAGTATGAGCAGAAGCGGTCGCAGCCGTAGGTTATCGTGACGTAGGCCTTGAAGGGGTTCGTGCGCGCGGTCGGCACAACCTCGAGGTCGATGAGCGCGCGCGGGTCGTCGTCCATGAAAAAGCGCGGCGCGCAGTCGGGCGTTATCTCCGCCGCGGCCTGAGGCACGAGTCCGAGATGGCGCGGCCCGGAGACGAGCTTGACGCAGGGGAATTTTTTCGCCATCTCGCGCCCTATGCGCTGCGCCATGCAGCCGACAAGGACGACCGCGGGCTTGCCCGTCCTGCGGCGCTGAAGGTCGTAGCGGCCGATTTCGCTCGCGGCCTTCTGCTCCGCCTTCTCGCGGATGCTGCAGGTCACGAGCATCACGACATCGGCCTCCTCCTCCGCCGACTCCGTCCATCCCATGTGGTTCATCGCGGTGCGCAGCCTGTCCCCGTCGTAGGAATTCATCTGGCATCCGAAAACTCTGATAAAAAATTTACGCAAAGGCGGTTGCTCCTTCGTTTCATATATTCATAAATTTCGCGCCGCGTCTTTGCGCGGCACATTGCTGCAGTTTATTTTACATTACATATATGAAATTGTCTGCGTATCGCGCCGCGCCGGCGGCAAAGCAAAACGCCCGGCCTTCCTCCGCCGGGCGCTCTCTTCGCTTTTGATGACGATTCGCTTATTTTTTAGAACGCGACCGTTTCTCCGTCCTCGGGAACGTGCACGCGGTCTTCGATTTTCAGCATCTTCGTGAGCGCTCTTACGTTCTTTCTGGAGACCGTGCAGTGGTTGATGGCGTCCATGTGGACGGCTACGATTTCGGCCTCGGGCAAAAATGCGGCGGCCTTCGCCACGTCCGCCGTGCCCATGATGATGCTTTCGTTGTAGCCGAGTATCTTCGCATAGCCGGTGTTCATGATGAGCACGTCGGGCTTGACGGCGTGGAACGTCTTCGAGACGCGCGGCGTCCAAACAGTGTCGCCGAGCAGATATACGGTCTTTTCTCCCGGCGCGGCGAAGACCACGCCCATGCTTTCGCCGAGCAGCGCCGCCAGGCCGGCGTCGTCGTACATCGCCTGAGTGCCGTGCGTACCCTCAACGCGCGTCAGCGTTACGCCGCCGAACTCCGCGCTCCCGTCAAGAACCGTGACGTTTTTGAAGCCCGCCTTGCGTATCGCCGCCGCGTCGGCCTCGTCCTGCACGAAGAACGGAATCTTTTTATCGATAAACTGCTGCGCGACATCGTCCCAATGGTCGAGGTGCGTATGCGTGACGATTACCGCGTCGACGCCCTCCATTATCTTTTCTTTGGATTCAGGCAGCTCTACGGTCGGGTTTCTCACCTCGGCGTTGAACGTTCCGGCAAAGCCCTCGTAGCGCCCTTTTTCCGCGAGCATCGGGTCTATGAGGAAGGTCGTCCCGTTATAGATTACCTTCCCCGTGGCGCTGCGCAGCTGCTGATAGGAGACCCCTTTCGTATTCATCGTCAATTCCTCCGTCGCATTTGATTGTTTCGTGCGCTTCCGCGCCGAACGGCTGAATTGTAGATGAAGCGCCTCTCCGCCGCCACGATGCGATTCAACCCTTTCGGGCCGTTCGCTTGAATTTTTCAAGTCCCAGCGCTAAAAGGGGCCGACGGTGCGCAGCACTATGTCTATGCTGCAAACGCCGTACTTCTCCGCCTCGGAGAGAAAGCCGTCGCGCTCTTCCTCCGACATGAAATATGCGTCGACGACGTAAGAGGGCTTGCCCGTCACTCGGTAGCAGTGGATTATCTTATATTGTCCGCTGTTGATGAAATCTTCAAAGCCCTGCGGCTGCGACGCTCGGAGCTCGACCTTTATCAGCGCGTGTATCTTGTACCCGTAGACCGGGCAGTTCACGTTGACCGTGTAGCGCTGGATTATTCCCAAATCTTCGAGCCGCTCGATGCGGTTCTTCACCGCCTGCCCCGTCAGGTGTACGCGCCGTCCGAGCTCCTGCATCGTTATGCGTCCGTCGCGCCACAGTATGCGGATAATCTCTTCGTCTATATCGTCCGGTCTGCCGCAGTTCATCGCGCGCACCTCCCGCTCTGCCAAGTCTGTCATAAGCATTCTACAATACCGCGCGGCGCGGCGGCAAATCGGCGCGGCGTTTCGTTTGCGCGCGGTTCGCATTAAGCGCTATACTTAGCGGCAGCGATGAGATTGGAGGAATCCTCATGAAACTTAGAAAATTTCTGCTCGCCGCGGCGATTGCGGCGCTCGCGGCCTCGCAGGCGTTCGCGGCGGCGCTGCCGGAGGTCGAGGGCTGGGCGTGCGGCCCGCTGCGCGAGACGCAGCTTGATGCGGTCTCCGGACATCAGGGACAGTGGCTCGAACGCGAGTACAGGACGGCGAACGGCGTCAAGTTCCTCGCCGTGTGGATGGAGGGCGCGGGGCCTAAGCTCTGGGAGCCCGTCGCGGAGGTCGGCGAAGGCGGCGAAACCTCGGGCGGCGAGAGCGCGGAGAAAATTTCCGTCGCGGGGCGCGGCGCGATGCTCGAAAGCCGCCCCGTCCTCGGACTCAGCCTAATCGTGAAGCTCGGCAAAGACGGCGTGCTGACGCTCGAATCGCAGTCGGCGGACAGGGACGAGCTGACGCGCGCGGCGGAGACGCTGATAGAACAGATGACGGCGGAGAAGGCCGAAAAATAGTCGCGCTCGATGCGCCGGCAAAAGGGCATAAAGAGAGCGGCGCGTCCCGAGCTTTACCGGCGCGCCGCTCTCTTTTGCCTTCCGCGCGAATCCGCGGCGGCGTTATAAAGCTTTGCCCTTTTCCATGCAGTCCGCGCGCCACGGGCAGCGCGCGCAGCGTTCCGCCGCTCCACCGAAGTCTCCCGAGACGGCGCGGATCGCCGCGTTTTCTATCTCTTCCTCGATTTTCGCAAAATCCTCCGCATCGTAATTGCGCACGTCGCCCGTTCCGTCGGAGCGCAGATATATGAGCGCCGAGTCTATCGGCATGCCCGCGCCGCCGTTCGCCGCGAGGCAGCGGTTCAGCGCACAGGCGTAGAATTCGAGCTGCTTCTCATAATAGAACGACGGGGCCGTCTCCTCCGGCGCGCTCTTCCAGTCGCGCAGATGCAGCCCGTCCGCGTCGCGCCAGAAAAGGTCCGTCGCGCCTATCAGCACGGTGCCGTTCAGCGACACGCGGAAACGCGTCTCCCTTTGCAGCGCGCCCTCCTCTCCGGCGAGCGCGGCGAGACGCGCGCACTCCTCTGTCGCCGCGAAGCGTTCGAGCATAGCGCGCAGCTCCGCGCGCTTCGCGTCCGAGCGGTACTGTAAGCGAAGCTCGGCGGGCATACGCCAGCTGACGGCGTGCCATTCGAGGCCGCGCGCGCGCGGCAGCAGAAGGTCGAGGCTTTCGGCGCGGAAGTCCCAGCGCGCGAGCAGCCAGTGCGCCATGACGCCGAAGTCCGCGCCGCCCCCGCCGCCCTTGATTATCCAGTCCGCGTCGCGCCCCTGCCGGTAAATCATGCGGTAGGCCGCGGGACACCACGAGAGCAGCGCGTAGGCCGAGGCCGAAATGCGCCCGAGCTTCGCGGGGCTCACGACCTTCAGACCGAGCTTCGCGCCCTCCGCGGGGGCCGCGTACTCGGCGTACTTCGGGACGCTCTTGTCGTCCTCGTCCAAATCTGTGTATTCGTCGCAGAGCCCGCTCTCTATTATCGAGCCGAGGAAGTTCGGCTTCGCGCTCTCCGCCTTTTTCGGCTCTTTGTAGATTCCGCAGAGTATCAGCCGGTCGCGCGCGCGCGTGAAGCCGACGTACCACAGGCGCTCCAGCTCCTCGCGCTGCGCGGCGTTCTCATCGTGCCGCTCCCATCTGTACGCCGCGGTGCGTCCGTCGCCGCGCGCTTCGCCCGCGCCTTCGAGGTACTCGGGGTAATCCTTCGCCGCCGCGCCGTATTTTTTAGAGACGATTATCGACGGCAGCGACGCGCCCTTTTTGTCGGAGAGCGTCATCGCGACGACGGGGAATTCGAGCCCCTTCGAGGCGTGGACGGTCATCACGCGCACGGCGTCGACATCGTCGCCGAAGAGCTCCGGCTCTTCCTTCGCGCTGCCCGAGGACGACGCGGTGAGCAGGTATTCGGCGCAGCCGCGCAGCGACTTTCCCTCGGAGCGCTCGTACTCCGCCGCGATGTTCGCGAGGTAGACGACGTTCGCGTTGACGCGCAGGCGGCGCATTCCCGCGTAATTTTCGAGGAACTGCGGCGTTTTGAGCAGGCCGAGCAGAACTTCGGAGACTCCGCCAAGCAGCGCGCGGCGGCGCATTTCGTCAAGCCGAGCCATAACGTCGGGACGCGCGCGCGTCACGGCCTCCGCGAGCGGCAGCGCGCTCCCGCGTTCTCTCTTTTCGAGAGCCGCCTCTATGAGCTCCTCGGCCTCCGCGCTTTCGACGCCGCTGAACGGCGAGGCGAGCCAGCCCGCGAGGAAGAGCGGATCGTCCGGCGAGGCGAGCAGCGAAACGAGGTTGACGAGGTCGCCGGTCTCGCCGCGGCCGAAATAGTCCTTGCTTGTCGAGAGCACGTAGGGCAGGCCGATGCGTTCGAAGGCTCGCTCGATGTCCGAGTATTCGGCGCGCGTCTGGACGAGCACCGCGAAGTCGCGCCAGCGGACGGTACGGAAAACTTTCGCGCGCTTGTCCCAGACCGGAGCCTGGGCTTCGACCATAGCGGCGAATTTCCGCCCGAGCCCTGCGTAGAGGCGCAGGCGCAGCGCCGCGGAGTCTGGGCGTTCGCTTTTGTCCTCGACGTAAGGCGCGAAGGCGCGCAGAGCTTCGAAGCGCGGGTACGGCACCTCCGCGCCGTCGCGCCGCGCGGAGGCCTCGTCGTTCTCGGGCGCGGCGAGCCGCTCGTAGAGGACCGGCGAATCCGCGCCGCCCCACATTTCGCCGAAGAGGTCGTTGAATTTTTCGAGAAGCCCCTTCGCGGTGCGGAAGTTCTGATCGAGCACGATGTATTTTGCAGCTTCGTGATTGTTCAGCGCGCGCGCCGTGTAGTCGCGGAAGAGGCCGAGGTCGGCGTGGCGGAAGCGGTAAATCGACTGCTTCTGGTCGCCGACGACGAAGAGCGTCGCGCCGCCCTCGCCGCCGCCCCAGAGCGATTCTATAAGCTCGTTCTGCAGCGGGTCGGTGTCCTGGAATTCGTCGACCATTATATGCTTGAACTTAGTCCGGTACTCCGGCGACGAGCGCACGACCTTCGAAGCATAGTATATGAGGTCCGATATCGAGAGAAGCCCTTCGCGGCGACGGAACTCGTCCCAGCAGGCCCAGCCTACGGCGCAGGCTTTACAGAGAAGGCCGTTTATCCTCTTTTCGGCCTCCGACGGCGGTTCGAGCAGCGCGAGCGCCTCCTGCGTTTCGCCGCGCCATTCAGTGAGCGGACATCCGAGAAGCGCTTCGACAGCCGTTTTTATCTTTCCGCGAGGAGCGGGCTTCAGCGCCTCGTCGAACAGCCCTTGGCAGAATTCTGCGAGGGCTTCGCCGTCGTCGGGCCCGACGGCGCGCGCCGTCCATTTCTCGCGGAAGTCCGCGAACTTCCTCTGCGTGTCGTTCGCCTTCTTGCCGCAGTCGAGCAGCCCCTCCGAGGCGAGCGCGGTGAAAATTTCGCCCATCCACAGCTCGTATATCTCTGCGCGCAGTGGGACCATCGACGCGGCGGAGGCCTCGAGCGCCGAGCCGTCGCAGCGCCACAGTTCGTCCGCGCTCTGCCCAGCGCAGTAGAGCTTCTCCGCGCAGCTGCGCGCGGCGTCCGCGAACGCCTCGGGCGTCAGCGCGTTGAGCGCGTCTACGAAGTCCGGCGAGCGGAACAGCTCGCCTGCGCGCGCTCGCCACTCCTCCGGCAGCGCGGCGGAAATTTTGCCGAACGACGCGGAGGAGAGCGCGGCGGCGAACTCCTGCCACCATATCTCCTCCTTCGGCGCCGGCATTATCGCGGCGGCGGGGTCTATGTCGAGCGCGAGCCCCGACTCGCGTATCAGCTTCATCGCGAAGGCGTGTATCGTCGAGATATAGGCGTCGTCCATGTGCTCGATGCGCTCGCCGAGGTGCGCCAGCTCGTCAGGATAGGCGTTGTGCCACGCGGCGAGCGTCTCCTTTATTCTTCCGAGCATCTCGGCGGCGGCCTTTTTCGTAAAGGTCAGCACGAGTATCTCTCCAGCGCCGCACGACGGGTCGGAGGCGAGCAGCCACGCGAAGCGCTGCGAGAGCGTCTGCGTCTTTCCGGTTCCCGCCCCGGCGCTGACGACGGTCAGGCGCGCCTCGCTCTTGAGCGCGGCTATCTGGTCGGCGGTTCCGGTCACGAGCGAATGCCACTTCGGCGCGTTATTCTGCGTCATCGTTTTCCGCCTCCTCGATAAGGGATTCAATGTAGACGCGCTTCTCCCTCTTGCGGCAGAGCGTAAAGTAGGCGCAGGTCTGGCATACGCGGTTCTTAACGTTGTACATCGGCGGATATTCGCCCTTGCGCACGGACTCCGCCATATCCGCCATGAGCGCGAGGGCCTCGTCGATTCTTTTAGCGAAGGATTCCCTCTTATTCACGGTGTCCTTAAATTTATACAGATCGAAAATTTTCCCGGAGAAGTAGCCGCTCAGCGACGGCCCCGCGTGTCCGAGCCAGCCGAAGCCGAGGATGTTTTCCTCGCGCGAGGCCGCGAGCATCGCGCAGTAGGCCGCGACCTGGAGCTCCTTCTCGTGCGGCCTGCTGCCGCCGAGCTTGTAGTCGAGCACCACTATTCCGTCCTCGAAGCGGTCTATCCTGTCCGCCTGCCCCGTGAAGAGCGCGCCCGCGAATTCAAAGCCGTCGAGCCGGACCTCCGTCTCAGTCGCAAGCTTCGGGGCGGCGGCGAGGCGTTCCTCAAGCTCGTCCTGAGCCGCCGCCATGTCGAACATCTGGCGGCGCAGCCGTTTTTCGTAGCGCGCGAGGCGCGGGTCGGAGTCGAGCTCAGGATAGCCGAAGGTCTTGAAGCGCGTCCAGTTGTCCATGACGTAGCGGTGTATCGAAAGCTTGGGATTCTCTTCCTTCTCGCGGAAGGCGGCCTCCCACGCTAGGTGCGCGAGCGTCCCCGCCTTGCGGCTGTCGTAGAGCGACGGCCGTCCGCTTTCGAGGCCGAGCACGCGCTCGCACCAGTACATGTAGGGGCAGACGTTCCACCTGTCTATGTCGCTGACGCGTATTCTCGGGAGCTCCGACGGAGCGGCGCGCCCCACCGGCTGCGCCTCGGGACGCCCGTGGCTCACGGGCGTGCAGACGACCTCCGCCTGCGGGAACCACGGGCCGCCGCCGTCCGGCATCGAGCGCTCCGCCGGATAGAGGGCCGAGCCCGCTACGCGCCAGCAGCGCTCGCCCCTGCCGTCCAGCGCGGAGGCCGCGAAGCGCGATTCGCCGCATTCTTCGCCGTTCTCGTTGAACAGCGCGCGCGTCACTACGGCGCACTCGCGCCCGGTCGCGAGGATGCGGCGGAAGACAGCCTCCTTCTGTTCGCGCTCCTCATGAAGCTCGGGAAGGTGCGACGGCTCGCCGTCCTCGGGGCGCGAGGCGTTGAATTTCGCCTTTTTGTCGTTGCCGAGCAGCATCGACTCGCGCAGCACGCCGGGCCAGCGGTTCGAGTCGACGCCGGTCATTATCCAGCAGCGGTGCGACGCGAGCGTCGGCGGCGGGCCGGCGTAGACAGTCACGGAACGGCTCTGCGGCAGCTGCACGGGCAGCGTCGCCGTAGCGCCCCATTCGTTTATGAAGGCCGCGGCCTCCGCGCCCTTCAGCGTTATATTCGCGGCCGGGCCGATGTCCTTGGAATCGTCCGCGAGCTTTCTGATTTTTTTGTCGAGCTCGTCGAGCGCCGAGGCCGCCTGCTTGACGCTTCCGTCGAGCTCGCTCAGCTCCGCGGCCGCCGACGCTGCCCTTTCCGCAACGCGGCAGCCCTTCAGGAAATCGCGCCAGAGCGACAGCGCCGCCTCCGGCGACGCGCCTCCTTCAAAATCTTCGCAGAGCGCGTCCGCGCGGCGCAGCGTTTCGCCGGCATCCTCCGGCAGCGCGCTGAGCCACGCATCCATGCCGTCGGGCATCGAGCCTTCGTCGCAGCGCGGCAGCTCGCCGCCCCATCCGAAAAGCAGCGGGTTCGAGACGAGCAGAGCCGTCTCGCGGTTGTTCCAGCCGGAACGGCGCGCGCGCCATATGGCCGACGGCAGGCCGCCGAGCAGAGTTTCGCCCGCCGTGCCGCCCTCCTGGACGTTGTAGGGAATTTTATAGCGCGAGAGCGCGTATTCCGCTATATGAAGCCTGTCGGGGCTCGTCATGAGGCCGACGGAGCCGTATCCGCCGAACTCGCCGAGCGCCGTCAGCGCGCCTTCGCCGCAGGCCCAGAGCGCGAGCTCGCGCGCGACGGCCTCAAGCTCGAGCTGCGGATTGCCCGCGTCGATTTTTACGACGGGGACGTCCCATTTCGGCCTCTCTTTATAGCCCTCGTTGAGCTGTAATATTCCGTCGTGGAACCAGTCGAGCCCCGTCTCCGGCTGTAGCATCGTCAAATCCGCAAGCTCGCCGAGCGCCTTTACGAGCCGGAGCTGCGACGATGTAAACGAGAGAAATCCCGCGAAAACTATCTTCTTTCCCTCTACGAACACGCGCCCCGCGTCGGTCAGGAGCTTTCTGCGCGCGAGCGTAAAAATCTGCGCCGCGTCGGCGAGGCCGTAGTCCTCGAGGTATTCCGTGTATCTTTCGTAAAGCTCAATAAGCACCGACTCCGGCGAATATTCCTCAACCTCTTCGCCGAGCGCCGAGCGCAGCGAACCGGCAGAAACTTCCTCGGCGAGCAGATCTTTTATGTTTTCTCCGAGGACGGAGACGAAGCCCGCGTGGCTGTAGCCCGGTTCGAGCGCCGCGCCCTTCTCCTCCGCCTCGGCGAGGAATTCCGAAAGCAGCCAGCGCAGTATAAGCTTGTGGTCGGGCGGGTCGATTATGCGCTCGTACTCCTTCGTCGCACGCTGCAGCTCAAGGAGCAGGTCTCCGACGGTCCATACTGCGGGGCGCGCGCCGAAGCCGGGCTCGCCGCCGCATATCAGCTCGAGCATGAAATCGCGGTCGAGCCTCGCGGGGACGATAAAGATAGCCCTAGCACCGTATTTTTTATAAATCCGCGCGAGCTCCGCGCGTTTGTCGTAAAGGCTGAAATAGCTGCCGACGGTTATCCCCATCGCTCCGCCTCCTTATTTTATGCTCTGCGGGCGCAGCGCTTCGGCGAGGTAGCGCCCCGTCACGCTCTCCGGCGACGCGGCGACCTCCTCGGGCGTTCCGGCTGCGACTATGCGCCCGCCAGCATCACCGCCGCCCGGCCCCATGTCTATAACGTAGTCGGCGTTCGCTATCATGTCGAGGTCGTGCTCGATTACGACGACCGTCGCGCCATGTTCTATGAGGCGGCTCAGCACTCCGGTCAGCACGCGCACGTCGAGCGGGTGCAGCCCTATCGTCGGCTCGTCGAAGACGAAGACCGCGTCGTCCTGCGCGCGCCCCATCTCGGCGGCGAGCTTGAGCCGCTGCGCCTCGCCGCCCGAGAGCGCCGGCGTCGCCTCGCCGAGCGTCAGGTAGCCGAGGCCGAGCTCTGAGAGCGTGCGAAGCTTTTCGCCCGCGCCCTTGACGCCGGAGAGTTTTTCGCGCGCCTGGTCGACGGTCAGAGCCATGAGCTCCGGCAGAGAAATTTCCCCGCCGCCGAGGTTCAGCGTAACGCCGCGCGCGGCCTCCGAGTAGCGCCCGCCGCCGCACGACGGACAGATTATTTCGACGTCGGGAAGGAACTGCACGTCCATAGTTATCTGCCCCGTGCCGTCGCAGTCCGGACAGCGCAGCGAACCCGTGTTGTATGAAAAATCCCCGGCCTTGAGCTTGCGCTTCTTCGCCTCGGGCGACGCCGCGTACAGCTTCCGCAGGTCGTCGAGCACGCCGCAGTATGTCGCGACGGTCGAGCGGACGTTCGCTCCGACAGGCGTCGCGTCGATGAGGTTCGCGCGCTTTATGCCAGCGGCTTCGAGCTTCTCTATGTGAGCCGGCACGGCCTCGCCCGCGATGCGCGCCTTGAGCGCAGGGACGAGGCTTTCGAGCACGAGCGTCGTCTTTCCTGAGCCGGAGACGCCCGTAACGACGGTCAGCCGCCCCTTCGGTATCTCAAGGCCGAGCGCGCGCACCGTGTGCAGCGGCTTCGTGCGCAGCGCGACGCGCCCTTTTGCGAACATCTCTTCGCGCGAGGCGCGCTTCCGCGCCGCCGCCGGCTCGCGTTCCGCGAGGAAGCCGCCTATCAGCGAAGCGGGGTTGTTTTCTATATCCTTTATCGTGCCTTCGGCGACTACCCTGCCGCCGCCCGCCCCGGCGCCCGGCCCCATCTCTATCATCCATTCCGCGGCGCGCAGCACGCGCGTGTCGTGGTCCACCATTACGACGGAGTTGCCGTGCGAAACAAGGTCGCGCACGACGCCGAGCAGCCCCTCTACGTTCGCCGGATGCAGCCCTATCGACGGCTCGTCGAGCACGTAGAGCGCGCCGGTCGTGCGGCTGCGCACGGAGCGCGCGAGCTGAACGCGCTGCCGCTCTCCGGTCGAGAGCGTAGCTCCGGCGCGGTCGAGCGTCAGGTAGCCGAGGCCGAGCTCTTCAAGCCGTTTCGCGGTGTTAAGGAACTGCGAGACGATGCTTTCCGCCATCGGGCGCATCTCCTCCGGCATCTCCGCGGGCACTTCCGCGGCCCATTTTACGAGCGAGTCGAGAGTCATCGCCGTCGCCTGCGCGAGGTCGATTCCGCGCAGAAGCGTCGAGCGCGCCTTTTCGTTGAGCCGCGAGCCTCCGCAGTCCGGGCATACGTCCTGCTTCAGGAATTTCTCGACGCGCTTCATCCCCTGGTCGTCCTTCACCTTCGCGAGCGCGTTTTCCACCGTGTATACGGCGTTGTAGTATGTGAAGTCGAGCTCACCCGCAACGTCGGAATTCTTCGATTTGTACAGAATATGCTTCTTCACGGCGGGGCCGTGGAAGACTATCTCGCGCTCCTCCGGCGTCAGCTCGCGGAACGGCACGTCGGTGCGCACGCCCATCGCGCGGCAGACGTCCGTCATCAGCGACCACATCAGCGAGTTCCACGGCGCGACGGCCCCTTCATCTATCGTGAGCGATTCGTCCGGCACGAGCGCCGCTTCGTTGACCGCGCGCACGACGCCGACGCCTCCGCAGGTCCGGCACGCGCCGCCGCTGTTGAACGAGAAGCTCTCGGCGCTCGGCCCTTCGAACTCCGCGCCGCATTCCGGGCAGACTATCTTCCCCATTGCGGCGGTCTCTATCGACGGCGGGCAGATATGCCCGTTCGGACACCTGTGGCTCCCGAGCCGCGAGAACATGAGCCGCAGGCTGTTAAGCAGCTCCGTCATCGTGCCGAAGGTGCTGCGCACTCCCGGCACGGCGGGGCGCTGGCGCAGCGCGAGCGCGGGCGGGATGTTTTCTATGCTCTCTATCTTCGCCTCCGCGGCCTGCGTCATGCGCCGCCGCGTGTATGTAGAGAGCGCTTCGAGGTAGCGGCGCGAGCCCTCCGCGTACAGTATGCCGAGCGCGAGCGACGACTTGCCCGAGCCGGAGACTCCGGCGACGGCGACGAGCTTGCCGAGCGGCACCTCGACGTCTATATTTTTCAGATTATGCACGCGCGCGCCGTAAATTTTTACCGAGCGCGCCGCCTCTGCTTCGTTTCCGTTGTTATGCGATTCCATCAGAATTCTGCTCCGTGACGATAAATTCCGCGGCGCGGCCTGACGCGCGCCGCCGTTTCAATATTATCACCCGCGGCGCGCACGCGCCATAAAATTCCGCGCGCGCCGCCCGCAGGCGAACTTTGAGCTATAATTACAAAATGCCGCAAAGGCCTGGGAGGTGCGCGCATGGACGCGGATAAAATAATAGACAAACTATACGAAAGCTGCGGCGCTTCGCTCGAAGAGCTGGAATTTCTGATAGACGGCAGAAACGAAGAGACGGCGCAAAAATTATTCGCGCTCGCGCGAAGCCGCGCGCTCGAACACTACGGGAACAAGATATACGTGCGCGGACTCGTCGAAATTTCGAGCTTCTGCAAAAACGACTGCCTTTACTGCGGCATCAGGCGGAGCAACGTAAACGCGCAGCGCTACCGTCTCACGAAGGACGAGATACTCGAATGCTGCCGCGAGGGCTGGGCGCTCGGCTTCCGCACATTCGTGCTGCAGGGCGGCGAGGACGCATATTACACCGACGACATAATGACCGGCATCATCGCCGCAATACGCGCGTCGTACCCCGACTGCGCGATAACGCTCTCGCTCGGCGAGAAAAGCCGCGAAACGTATCAACGCTATTACGACGCGGGCGCGAACCGCTACCTTCTGCGCCACGAGACGGCGACGCCGGAGCATTACGCGAAGCTGCACCCGAAGGAGCTCTCTCTCGCGAACCGCATGGAGTGCCTGCAAAACCTGAAAGAGATAGGCTATCAGGTCGGCTGCGGCTTCATGGTCGGCTCGCCCTATCAGACGACGGCGGACCTCGCGCGCGACCTGCTCTTCATAAAGAGCTTCGCGCCGCAGATGGTGGGCATCGGCCCGTTCATTCCGCACCACGACACGCCCTTCGCGCACGAGCCCGCGGGCACGGCGGAGCTGACGCTCTTCCTGCTCACGATAGTGCGTCTGATGAACCCGAAGGTGCTGCTGCCCGCGACGACGGCGCTCGGCACAATCGAAGGCGACGGACGCGAGCGCGGGATACTCGCAGGCTGCAACGTAGTGATGCCGAACCTCTCGCCGCAGTCGGTGCGCAAAAAATATATGCTCTACGACAACAAGCTCAGCAGCGGCGAAGAGGCGGCCGAGGCGCGCGCGGCGCTCGAACGGCGCGTCGAGGCGATAGGCTACCGCGTAGTGACCGACCGCGGCGACTACAAAGGTTAAGACAAAAATACGCCCGACAGAGGCGTTTAAGGAGGAAACAGAAATGCGCAGAACACTAAAAATGTTTCTCGCGGCGGCGCTCATAGCCTCGACCGCGGGAGCGGCGGCGGCCGAAAACTGGCCGTTCTTCAAGAACGACGCGGAGCGCAGCGGCAACTCGCAGCTGACGGCGGACGCGGCCGACTCCTTCAAAGGCGAGGTCGAATGGAGCGCGCCAGCGCCGCGCGACACGTCGTCGTCGCCCGCCGTCTACGGAGGCACGATATACGTAGGCTCTAACGAAGGCGCGATGTACGCGTACAGCCTCAAGACCGGCGAGGAGCGCTGGAAGTTCGACACCGGGAACTGGATAACTACCGCTCCGGCCGTCTACGGCGGACAGGTATTCGTCACCAGCTACGACAGCAGGCTCTACTGCGTCGACGCGCTGACCGGAGACCAGCTGTGGCAGTTCACGACCTCGAACAACGTGCAGAGCTCGCCCGCCGCGGCCGACGGAGTCGTATATTTCGGCTCCGACGACAGTTACGTCTACGCCGTGACGATAAAGACCGGCTGGCAGAAATGGAAATTCAAGACAGACGCGGCGGTGACCGGCTCGCCCATAGTCGCAGACGGAGTCGTCTACGTCGGCAACCGCAACGGCAAGCTCTACGCGATAGACTGCGCGACCGGCAAACAGAAATGGCGCGCGATAGTCGGCGGACCGATAACCTCGGCTCCCGCCGCCGCGGACGGCCTGCTCTACTTCGCGAGCCAGGACGGAAAGCTCTACTGCGCGCGCATCAAGCACGAGGCCGTGATATGGAGCTATGACGCGAAGGCGCAGATAGAGACCTCGCCGCTCGTCGCGAACGGGCGCGTCATATTCGGCGACATATCGGGCAAGGTGACGGCGCTCGACGCGCAGAAGGGCGGCGTGCTCTGGAGCTTCGACGCGGGCGGCTCGGTATTCTCCTCCGCGGCGTACCACGACGGCACGATATACGTCGGGGCGAACGGCGGCAAATTCTTCGCGCTCGACGAAGCCACCGGCAAACCGAAGTGGACGCTCGAACTCGGCGGCGACATAACGGCGACGCCGGCAATCGCGGGCGGCAGGATAATAGTGCCGACGACGGCGGGAGAGCTGTTCTCCATTAAGTAAGCGGCGCTGACGGTGAAGATTCAGCCGTGCGCGCCAAAATCCGAAAGGAGCGGGAAATCATGGAAATCACGGAAAATTTTGAGCGGACGATCGCGCCCTTCTTTTGGGTAGACCACGACGAATCCGCCTCTGTATGTCTGAACGTGGGCGAATATTTGCAGGACGTTTTCGACGGGCGCGCCGATGACGGATTTGAGGGAAACGGCTACGACTGGGCGAGCTTGGCGCAGGTTTTCCTCAACGAAAAATGTCCGCAGCTGCTCGGCAAGGTTGACTTCGACCCCGAAGGCAGCATGTTCTGCGCATATTCCGAGGACGCGGAGGCGCTCGGGGAATTTATTCTGAAATTCAAGGAAGCGTGCGAGGACAGAGAGCTGATTACGGATTTATTCAGCCGCGCTGAATTGGATTAAATCTCACGCAGCCCTCGACGACAGGATATAAAAACGCCGGAGCGTCACATCGAAGCTCCGGCGTTTTTATTCGCTATTTAGAAATTTTCGACCAAGCTCTCAAACGTGTCCGCCGCGCGTATCAGCTTGAAGCCGCCGTCGAGCGTTTTGAGCACCTCGGCGGGGCGCAGGCGGCAGTTGTAGTTCGACGCCATCGAGTAGCCGTAAGCCCCGGCGTTCATCACGGCGATGAAGTCGCCCTCCTCCACGCGCGGAAGCTCGCGCTCCTTCGCTATAATGTCGCCGCTCTCGCAGATGTTTCCGACGACGTTGACCTTCTTCGTCTCGCTCTGTTCCTCGCCGCCGCGGTCCGAAATCACCTCGACCTCATGGTACGAGCCGTAGAGCACGGGACGCATGAGCACGTTGAAGCCGATGTCCGTGCCGACGTAGGTTTCGCTGTAGTTTTCCTTTATCGCGTTGACGGTGCCGAGCAGCGCGCCGCATTCCGCACAGACAAAACGCCCCGGCTCACACTTGAAGTGGACGAATTTGTTGTCGTAGCGCGCGATAAAGTCGTCGAGCAGCGGGAAGAGCGCGTCGCGCGTCGCGGCGAAGTCGAGCCTCGGCTCCTCGGGACGGTAGGGCACGCCGAAGCCGCCGCCGAAATCTACGAACTCAAGCCCTGGGAAATTCTCCGCCACCATGTCGAGCAGGTTCGCCGCGGCCGCGGCGTAGGGCGCCGGGTCGAGGAAGAGCGAGCCGATGTGCTGGTTGATGCCGACCAGCTTCATGTCGTATTTTTCGAGGATTTCCTTGACCTCGCGGCAATATTTCGGTTCGACGCCGAACTTCGTCTTCTTGCCGCCCGTTATGACCTTGTCGCAGTGGCCCGCGCCGATGCCGGGATTGAAGCGCACGGCGACACAGCCGCCGCGGTTCATGCGGCTGTACGTTTCAAGCTGCGAGAGCGAATCAACGCTCACCGTAATGTCACGGTCGATGCAGAAGCGGAACTCGTCCTCCGAGACGTTGTTGCCGATATAGAAAATCTCGTCGCTCTGAAAGCCCGCCTTCTCAAGCAGATATATCTCGCCGGGCGACATTGCGTCCGCGCCGTAGCCTTCCTCGCGGATTATCTTGAGAAGCGACAGGTTCGTATTGGCTTTCACGGAAAAACTCGGCGCTATCCGCCCCTCGAAAGCCTCAAGCAGCGTGCGGCAGCGGTCTCTCAGTATCTCCTCGCTGTAAACATATACCGGAGAGCCGTACTCCGCCGTTATTTCAGAAACTTCGTCGTAATTCAAAAACATGAAGCTGCCTCCGTTGTTTATATTAAAGCGGCCGTAGGCGCATATATGGCAGATAGGTTTTCCGCGCGGCCGAATCTCTGGAATTTAGTCAAACATCTCTGGCCGTCATTTTTCACAGCCGCGCCCCCGGTCCTGCAACTGGAAAATTGTATCTCTATTCGTATTGAATTGCAAACTCTTCATCAACTGCCATATAATACAGCCGACACAATTATACTTGAAAATCCGCGAAGGAAGGACAACGCGATGCTTGACAGAGAAGATTTATATAAAAAATGCGTAGAATTTCACGGGCATTCGTGCGGCGGGCTGCTCGTCGGCTTCAGAGCCGCGCTCTGCGCGATGGAGCGCTTCGGCCTGGACGGGCGCGCGCAGGACGAGGAGCTCGTCTGCGTCGCGGAGAACGACGCCTGCGGCGTCGACGCGATTCAGGCGCTGCTGGGCTGCACCGCCGGCAAGGGAAATCTAATCTTCCGTCTGCGCGGCAAGCAGGCGTTCACGTTTTATGAGAGGAAGAGCGGCGAGTCGTTCCGCATTTCGCTGAAAAACCTGGAATTCGCCGACAGAGAGTCGAAGCGCGCCTTCATGGAGAGCGCGGCCTCGGAGGAAATTTTCGACTTCGGCGAAGCGCCGTTCCCTCTCCCCGGCGAAGCCAGGATATATTCGTCGCAGAGCTGCGCCGCCTGCGGCGAGCGCACCGCCGAGCCGTGGCTGCGCGTGAAGGACGGACGGCTGCTCTGTATCGATTGCTGCTATAACGACAAATAAAGATAATCGCGACGAGCATGCCGTATCGGCTGCTCGTCGCATAACAACTTATTTTTTCACACTACTGACAACGCTCTTTTATAAAGTGTATGCTTAAATCATACACTTTATTTTTCCATTCAACAGCGCTAAATTGATGATTAGCGCCCGCTATCACTTTAAAATCTGCCTTCTCGCCATACATATCCATATAAAGTCCGGAGGCGTAAATTGGTACTTTTTCATCTTCTTCCCCATGGATGATTAAAACTTTACCGTTATATCCTTTCGCATCTTCGACGATATTGATTCGTCTGACTTCTTCCAGGAATTCGCTTGAAAGCGTGAGGCCTCCAATATCATAAAACGGTTGGTAGTTTCCAGGAACTGCGTGCACACGACTGCTGATATCGTAATACACATAATTTCCAGGAGCCCACAATATTATCGCTTTGGGCTGCACTATAGGGGCAATATTTGACACAACGGCTCCCCCTAAACTGTGCCCTACAAGAAACACATTTTCTGTATCGCACCATTGCTGATTTTTCGTCCATTCGTATATTGCCTGCGCCTGTACTTTTTCATCGGTATAGCGCATTTCAGAGAAATCTCCGTCGCTTTCCCCGCAACCATAGAAGTCGAACTTAACGCACGCAACGCCGGATTCTGCGCATCGTCTGGCAAAAAGTTCGTGAAGGCGCATCAGGCCGATACGATCGACACAAAAACCATGAAAAAAACACACTGTGGGGAATTTTTCGCCATGGTCCGGGAGTCTGACATCTCCACGGATAAGTTTATCTCCGACATATAGTTCTAAATTTTGGAACATTTTTCTACCTCACATTCGAAACATACCCTAAGAGCTTAGGAAGGCACAGCGTAATGTCAGGGAATATAACCAAAATCGCCAACAAAGCGTAAAGCACAATTATCATCGGGAATGTATCTTTGAATATTTCTTCAAATGTCGTATTTGACACACGCTGCGCGACAAAGAGGTTACCGCCCATCGGCGGCGTTATCATACCGATGCACAGGTTTATCACCATTATGATACCGAAGTGCAGCGAATCATATCCGATAGCCGTTGCAATAGGCGCAAAAATCGGAGCGAACAGAACTATTGAGGAAATGGTATCAAGGAACATGCCTATAATTAAAAGCGCAATGTTCAGCATCAACATAATGAGTATTTCTGAAGATGTTATGGACAGCATCCACTCCGTTATATGTGTCGGGACACTGTTTATCGTCAATATTCTCCCCAGCGTATTGGCTGCTCCAAAAAGTATCATTATTGTCGCTGACGTGATTGTCGCTTCAAACATAGCTTTACAAAACCGCTCCCATGTAAGTTGATGATAAACAAAAACGGCAACAATCAGCGAATACACAACACCTATAACAGCAGATTCCGTAGGCGTGAATACGCCGGAATATATTCCGCCAAGAACAATAATCGGCATCAAAATCGCTGGAATGGCTTCCTTATAAATTCGAGCTCTTTCAGCTGGGGTTTGCGCTACAGACTCTTTTCCCTTGTATCCACGTTTTTTACTTTCAAAATAGTTATATACCATCAGCACAACTCCCATAAGGATTCCAGGGATAATGCCTCCGATAAACATATAGCTTACAGAAACACCTATCGTAACGCCATACATAATCATTGGTATGGACGGCGGGATAACGGGGCCAATCGTACTTCCAGCTGCAATCAGCGCGCCTGCATATCCTTTTGAGTATCCTTGGGCAGTCATAGCGCCAATCATAATTCCGCCGATCGCAGCCGCAGTCGCCGGACCGGAACCGGAAATAGCGGCAAAAAACATCGAGGCTAATATAGAAGCCATCCCCAGCCCTCCAGGCATCGCTCCTGTCAACAACTCTGCGACATTAACCAATTTTTTTGCAATGCCGCCATATTCCATCAAACTTCCGACAAGCATAAAGAATGGAACAGCCAGCAGCGAGAAAGAATCTATACTGGTCACAGTTGATTGCGCCAGCATTTGCACCATATTCACGCTGGTATCAAACAGAGAAAACGCAAAAATACAGCTTATGCCAAGGCTTACTGCAATAGGCACTGTCAGCAATAAGCAAGCAAACAACACTCCTATCATCATACCCGTCATTAGTTTTCACGTCCTTCTTTGTTGTTTTTATTAGCTGCAGCAGCAACTCTTCTTTGTATGATTCGTAAAGACATACCGGCCATACCGAGCACACCAGCGAGATACATGGTCCACTTAGGAATAAGAGGAAGAGCTGAAAGCACCTGCCCTTGATTCTTAACCAGCATCATTACCTGAAAAATCTCATAGGCCATATAGAAACCATAGCATATAGCGATAATATCGCCGAGCAGATAAATCATCTGAAACATTTTGGGGTTTTTCTTCAGAGCCAGCGCTATTGCAGTAACTCTCATATGCACGTCTATACGTCCGCACCAGCTAATACCAGCAAACGAACTCCAGACTAGAAGAAAACGTGTAAGCTGTTCTCCCCAGGATAAAGTATAGTCGAAGACAAATCTAGTAATAATATTGAACGAAATAATCACAGTCATGACCAAAAGCATGGCCACAATCAGATATTTTTCAATCTGGTTATAGAACGGTTCTTTTTTAACCGCTGTATTCATTTGAGAATCCTCCCTCATCATATAGTTAAGGCATAAATATAGCGGGCCTTTAACTATACGCCTCACACAAAGGCGGCAGGCCCGCTGTTTGGTTGTAGTCAGTAAGCCGACATACCCCAATAATGCTATTTATACTTTTTATTGACCTCTTCGACCTGTTTTACGAGATCGGCGCCAATCTGGGGAACATATTTATCGTATACAGGTTTCGCAGCTTTCCTGAATGCATCGCGTTCTTCAGGTGTTAGAACGATCACAACGTTTTTACCATTGCCGCCAATCTTTGCTTCAAGCTCTGCCTCGTTTTCGGCGGAGAGTTTTCTTTCAAACTTTACCATGTCGTTCACGCAGGCCTGAATAAGTTCCTGATCCGCCTTAGAGAGTCTATCCCACCACGCCTTTGACGCAAGCAATGGACTTGTGTCATATATATGTCCGGTTTTGATGATATATTTCTGGACTTCATACAGCCTGTTGCCGTCTATATTGGCAAATGGGTTCTCTTCAGCGTCCATCGTTTTGTTTTGCAGCGCTGTATAAAGTTCAGAGAAAGCCATAGGCACGGCAGAAGCGCCAAGAGCGTTGAAATGATCTATGTGCATCTGGTTTTCCATAACGCGGATTTTCTGTCCCTTTAAATCTTCAGGTTTTCTAACTTCTTTGTTGGATGTCACATGTCTCCAACCTGTGGCCAGCCACGCCACACCCTTAAATCCGGCAGGCTCAAGCTGGGCGAAGATTTTCTGACCGACTGGTCCATCAAGCACTTCTTCAGCCGCCGCATCTGATTCAAACAAGTAAGGTAGATCAAGCAGCTTCGTCGAATCAGTGAAAGCGCCTAAGAACGCGACAGAAGATATCGCCATCTCCAGGGTTCCCATCTGAAGCTGTTCAAGCAGCTCAGTGTTGTTCCCCAGCGCAGAAGCCGGAAATACCTGAACGGTTATTCTTCCTCCAGTTTTTTTATTCAGTTCTTCTCCCAGCTTGAGTGAAGCGACATCAATCGGGACTCCTGCTTGACTTACGTGGGCTATCTTGATCGTCACCTTTTCCCCTTGCGTAGGATCCGAGGTTTCCGCAGCCGATGCCGCTGCGGGCATGAATGCCACAGAGGCAATCATAAGTACCAATAAACAAAAACTCAATTTTTTCATATCGTGTACCTCCTGCAATAAAAATATGATGTTTACCTTACTGTTAATGTTATCATCGCACAAAAATATGCTTCAATATTCTTAAAAAATAAAAAAAGCTTTACCAACATGTACTTACTGCATATAAAAGCTGCGCTATACTCTCAGCCTCAAAACAATTTCGCTGTGATATACAGCGAAAAACGACGAATAACAGTATCGCCGCCCAATACTCCCTATCGGCATTTTCTATTATCAATTCTGCGCTTTATATTTATACTCAATGCACATATACTATACGACAAATTAGGAGGTATGTATGTGGAACTGCAGAACGGAATAATCCATGAACTTATTCAAAACGCACACTCCGTATGCGGAGTAGACCTATATATTGCAGATTTAAATTTTAAGATTATAGCTCCCCTCAATGATGCGGCGGACATATTGCAAAAGGAACTAGACGCTCATCCAGAATACCGGACGCGCGATTATAGCAACGTTACTGAACCTCCAACAAATGCCGTTATTTATAAATATATATCAAACGGCCTGCCGCTATGTTACTTTATTGTTCAAGGAGAACGCTCTCGGTTTGCCGTCCATTATGTGAAGACCTTGGCAGACATCATTTTAAGCAAACAGCATCAAGACCGCCAAGACTCATCAGACAGCAGAGGTATGCTCATAAACCAACTGAGCAATATAGGTAAGGAAAGCTATGAGCTGGATCTTTTAATAAAAGATTTTAGATATTCTAGAAGCTGCTCAAGATGCGCGATATTATTTGAAATGGCTAAAAAACATGGTGATTCGGAAATGCAGCGTAACTTTTCTGATTCGCTATTCGAGACGGCTGTTCGTCAACCCTCCAACGTCCTTTCAAACGAAGATATATACGGGCTGCTTACGCCCCAAAGGTATTTAATCTATAAAGACGTATCGTCTGTATGTGAAGATGAAACTGCATCATACCTTCATAAATTTACACACTCAGTGATGACCGCAGTCACCGAATTATTGGGCTGTGAGTGCAGAGCCGGAATAGGCAGTGTATACTCGGAAATTTTTGATTTGCGATGCAGCTATCTGGAAGCCTCTTTTCTGCTTTCAAACTTTGAATACTTAAGCGTAGAGCATGAGCTCCCGATACTATCTATAGACCGCTATATTTTTGACTATTTAGCAAACTCAATTAATATAAAATATTGGCAGACACGGTTTGATATGTTTTCCAACGCGTTGGGGGGAAACGATACACTGCTTCGCACTGCAACGGAGTTGTCGCGTCACAATTTAAATCTGTCGGAAACAGCGAAAACGTGCAATGTGCACAGGAATACATTGCTGCAAAGATTCAGTAAACTAAAAGACATGACTGGGCTGTCACTATCCGGCAATGATAGAGACAGAATGCTGCTTCGAGTTTTCACTCTGCGCAAAAATAGAAAAATAACGTTGCGCGTAGGTATAGTCATACAGCCCAACTCTGTTCTGCACCAAGGCATGCAAAAACTCGCCGCTATAGTAGAACACAATTCCGACGGACGATTGAAACTGGATATTCATACACTTTCCGTTTCTGGCAACAATGCGATGCTTTTTGAGACGACACGCAGCGGGGCATTAGATATGATAGTGGCCGCGACAGGCGTCATGAATAAATTTACAGAGGGACTGACATCGCTTATTGATTTTCCGTTTCTCTTTGCAACCAACGAAGAAGCTATGTTTGTACTAAATTCTGCGTTTCTGGACGGTATAGAGGACTCAATGAAAAAAATCGGAATAAAGTGCCTCAACATATGGTCAATGGGATGGCGCTATATTACCTCCCGGACACCTATATATACTCCGTCTGATATGGCAGGTAAAAGAATACGTATAATGTCCACAAAATCTATATACGAGTATTTCAAATCCATGGACGCGCTGCCTATACATATTGATTACGGGAAAGTCAAAGAAGCACTGCATACAGGCGTTATAGACTGCGAAGAGAACCCATACAATAACATACTTGGTATGAGATTTTATGAGGAACAAAGTTATATAACACGTCTTAAATATTATCTGGACACAGAAGGACTCTATATGTGCCGCAATACGTGGAACTCGTTGAATCAGTCGCATCGTGAAATGCTGAGCGTTGCAGCGAAAGAAGCAACGGAGTGGATATTCAATGAACAACACTACGTTATAAACCAAGAAGCCAAAAATTCTCTGCTTCGCGAGCATAATATGAAAATACTAGAGATTTCAGAAGAACAAAAATCCCTATGGGAAGAATATTCAAAACCTCTTTATTCAGCATATCCACATAAGTCATTTCTTCATAAAATTATGGAGGTAAGAAATGAATTCAGACAATAAGGCACCCGCAGTAAAGTTTGTACAAAACATAAAGAGTGCGCTACCTTGCGCGCATATATATGCAGTTTCTCATGACGGTCAGACAATATCAACTTCAGATACAGATGTTGATTTTTCCGACAAGTTTAGATGCGACAGACAAGAATATAAAAGCATAACCACGGTTATTGATAATTCCGGCAAGGCTTTTTATCGTATACATTTGCCCATACGTTCACTATTCAGCATAAACATTTATGTCCCGACTAATTTCGACGATATATTGACGGTCGCTAAGATAGCAGAATCGATAGTGCACTATTCATACAGCGTTTTCGATAACGACGCAGTGTATTCCCGGCTGCGTAATATAAATATGCTGCTCGACCGTATTCTGCACAAAGATATGGAAGAAGCAGACGTATATTCGTCCTTGCTTACAGCTGATCTTGGTTTTGATATGTCAATACAGAGAAGTTTATTAGTAATACATTTTTATCATAAAGTAACTCTAGAAAACGGCGATAACAATCTATTTTCACCTACAAGAAAATTACTAAAGGTAATATCGTCTGACAACAGCCAAAATATTGCCGGTTTTTTCGGAGGGAACAATCTTGTAATCTGTCGCGCCGTCAACAAGAATGAACCGTTATGCGACTTCATAAATGCTTTAACAGATTGTATCGGTGATGAAACCAAGTACTTTATCGTACATGGCGCATCATGCTCCGCAATAACAGATTACGCTGACAGTTTTCAATTTATATCAACTGCGTTGGTATTTGCTGAACGATATGTGAACACAGGAAGATATATTTTCGACGCTACAGATTTTCTTGCAGAATATATAGTTGCAAGTACTCCTGATTCTGCTCTGGAACATTTCTACAAACGAGAACTCAACTATGCGCATATTACGCCATGGTTTATTGAAACATTACAGGCGCTTGTTGATAACGACATGGAAATTTGCGCCGCGTCAAAATGTCTTTTTATACATAGAAACACAATGTTTTTTCGCGTTAACCAAATCAGGAAAAAACTAGGGATCGATCCAATAAATGACGACAGAGACAGATTCCGAATAATAATTTTCTGCAGATGGCAGGAAAATCTATTGAATCAACGACAATAAAAATTAAGCTAAAAAGTCTGCGCAGGCGTTTTAGCCTGCGCGGACTTTATCATATGGGACGAACTTCACATAAAATGTTCTCTACATTCCCATGTAAGCTTTGCGCACTTCGTCGGAGTTGAGGAGCTCTTGCGCAGTGCCTTCGTGGACCACGCGGCCTGTCTGGAGGACGTAGCCGCGGTCGGCGATTTCGAGCGCCTCCTGCACCATCTGTTCGACGAGCAGGACTGTGACGCCGCGCTTGCGTATCTCCGTGACGGTCTCGAGCACGCGCTCGACGAGGCTCGGCTGGAGTCCGAGCGAAAGCTCGTCCAGGAGTATGAGCTTCGGACGCGACATCAGGCCGCGCGCTATAGCGCACATCTGCTGCTCGCCGCCGCTCATCGTCTCCGCCGTCTGCTCGGAGCGATCCTTGAGTATCGGGAAGAGCTCGTACATCTCTTCGATGCGCTCCGCTACGACACTCTTGTCGGTGACGCTGAAGGCCCCGAGTTCGAGGTTCTCGCGCACGCTGAGCTTCGCGAAGAGCCTGCGCCCCTCCGGAACGTAGCTGATGCCGTGCTTGATTATCTCGAAGGCCGGCTTTCTGGAGATATCTTCGCCGCAAGAACGATATCGAGCCGGACTCGGGATGCATTAGCCCCGCTATCGTGCGCATCGTCGTCGATTTTCCCGCGCCGTTCGAGCCGAGTATCGCGACGATCTCGCCCTCTTCGACGTGCAGCGATATTCCGTGGATTACGGGGACGTGGTCGTAGGAGCAGAATATGTTGTTGACTTCAAGCATACGCGCCATTACTGATTTCCCTCCCCGTGCAGCCGTTTGCTGAACTTCTCGCCGAAGTAGGCCGTTATGACGACCGGGTCGTGGACGATGTCGGCGGGCTTGCCTTCGGCTATCTTCTGTCCGCTCGCCAGAACTACGATTTTGTCGGCGATCGGCATTATCGCTTCCATTATGTGCTCGACCATGAGAATCGTCAGCCCTTCTTCCTTGAGGCGGACGATGACGTTGACCATCTCCTTGACCTCGGACGAGGTGAGCCCCGCGACGGCCTCGTCAAGCAGTATGAGCTCGGGCTCCGTCGCAAGCGCGCGGGCGACTTCAAGGCGTTTCTTGTTGCCTATCGTGAGGCCGCCGGCGAGCTTGTTTCTGTGCTCGGAGAGGAAGCAGAGGTCCATGCAGCGCTCCGCGACCTCGCGCGCCTCGCCGTGTCGCTGGTGCGCATGTAGGCGCCAACGAGGATGTTCTCAAAGACCGACATTTCCTTGAGCGGGCGCACGACCTGGAAGGTGCGCGCGACGCCGAGACGCGCCATCTTGTAGGCGGGAAGATCCGTGACGTCCTCGCCCTTGAAGGTTATCTTGCCGCTCGTCGGCTTGTAGAGGCCGGCGACGCAGTTGAAGAGCGTCGTCTTGCCCGCGCCGTTCGGGCCGATGAGCCCGACGATGCTGCCCTTTTCAACGTCGAACGAGACGTCGCTGTTAGCGAGCAGCGAACCGAATTTCATCGTAAGGTTTCTGACTTCGAGCAGCGCCATCAGCGATTCCCTCCTTTTTCAGCCTCTTCATGTGATTTGTTAAGTTTTCTGGATATGTAGCCGAGAAGCCCCATTATTCCGCGCGGCTCCTTGACCATGACTATTATGATGATGAGCCCGAAGATTATGAGGTCGACGCCCGGGCCGAGGTGCGAGAGATAGGCTCTCGTGTATTCCTGGAGCGGTATCAGCACGAGCGCGCCGAGGAACGGCCCCCAGAAGGTGCCGAGTCCGCCGAGTATCGTGATGAGCACGAACTTCATGGACATGTCGAGCGACATGACCATCGGCGGGTCGACGCGGTAGTTGTACTGCGCGAAGAAGGCTCCGCAGAGCGCCGCGAGCGCCGCGGAGAGCGCCATAGCGCCGAGCTTGACTACGGTGCTGTTGACGCCGAGCGACTCAGCCGTCTCCTGTCCTTCGCGGACCGCCGAGCAGGTAGTAGCCCATGCGGTTCCTCTCGATGTGGCGGACTATGCCGAATACGAGGAGGAATATCGCGAGCGCGCCGATGTAATATCCGGTCTTGGTCGTCGACCACGAGAAGTTCACCCATCCGTCGGGGAGTATCGGGTAGTCGAGGCCGAGCGCGCCGCCGACGGCGTCCCATATCATGAGAGCCTGTTGAAGATTTCGACAATCGCGAAGGTCGCTATCGCGAAATAGTGGCCTTTAAGCTTGAAGCAGGGATAGCTGATTATTATAGAAACGGCCGCCGCGGCGAGCATTCCGAGCGGAGCGCCGAACCACGGCAGGGAGCCGAAGGTGACGACCGCGAGTCCCGCGCCGTACGCTCCGATGCCGAAGAATACGGAGTGTCCGAAGGAGACCTGTCCGCCGTAGCCGCTGATAATGTTCCACGACTGCGCCATCGAGGCGTAGAGCAGCACCATCGTCGCGACGTGGCCGAAGAACGAGCCGCCTATGACGCCCGGTATGCAGGGCAGTATGACGGCGACTGCGATGAACGCGTACCAGAGTTTGTCTTTCTTGCTGAGGTTCATCTGCATCACCACCCGAAGAGCCCTTTAGGACGGACAAGTATAACTATCAGGTAGATAGCGAATACCGCGACGTATTTGACGACGGCCGCGATGTAGAAGCCGGAGAACGACTCTACAAGGCCGATGAGCAGCGCCGCGGCGAGAGCGCCGGGGATGCTCCCGAAGCCTCCGAGCGCGACGACGACGAAGGCGAAGAGGCTGAAGAGCGCGCCGACCTCGGGATGGACCGCGAGGTAGGTGGTCATAAGCCCGCCCGCCACGCCGACGCATGCGCCGCCGATGCCGAATACGAGCAGGTAGATTTTTTCAGTGTTTATGCCCATAAGCTCCGCGGCCTCCTTGTCCATCGCCGTGGCCTGTATGGCCCAGCCGAGGCGCGTCTTCTTGATGAGCCAGTAAAGCGCCGCGAGTATCACGAGCGCGGAATATGCCTGTTACGAGCTGCGGAACCGAGACGATGGCCCCTCCGATTTCAAACGTCTTGCCGTCCAGCACGGTGCCGGAGAGAAGGCGGAAGTTCGGGGAGAAAACGGTTCATGCAGAAGTTCTTCAAAAGCATTGAAAGGGCCGAACGTGGCAAGAAGCGGAGCCATCGCCGCCTTGCCGAGGCTGTGCTTGATTACCAGCTTATAGGTCAGGGCGCCCATAATAAAGAGGAATATGCCGGACGCGATCCACGTGAAGAGCGGGTCGAGACCGAGGATGAACCCTAACCAATAGCAGACGTACATCGCCACCATGAGGAATTCTCCGTGGGCGAAGTTGATAACGTCCATGACTCCCCATATCATGCTGAGTCCCGCGGCGACGAGCGCGTACAGAAGTCCGCTCAATATGCCATCTATAAGGACCTGCAGAAAACTGCTCATGCAAAGACCTCCTTGCTGATGCTTCTTAAAAAGGCGGGGCATTGGGAATAATGCCCCGCCCGCGTGTGGATTTGGGTCAGTTTCTGTTAAATGCTATCTCTTGTCCACGGGGTCATCGGGAAGGTGGGTTCAGAGTCTTTGTACTTAAGCGGGAACACCGTGTTGTACTTCTGGCTTTCGAGCTGGGGTGATGACGGAGAGCGCCTTGACGTTCTGTCCGTCCTCGCCGAACTTGACGGAGCCGGAGAGCGACATTATCGACGGGAATTCTTCGGTTCTGAGGACCTGGAGGACCTTCTCGGTATCGGGGCCGCCGGCCTTCTCTATCGGCCTGAGCGAGGACCATGAGCATGACGGCTTCCTGGATGGAGTCGCTGTCGAACGGCTGGTTGCTTCTCGGCGTGTAGTACTTATCCTGGACCTTTATGGCTTCGGGCATAAATTTCTTCGCGAGCTCCGGCGAGAAGCCCATGCCGCCCATGAAGAAGTTTCCGTCGTCTCCGAGTTCCTTTCTGTACCGCGGGGTTCTGATAGCCGGTGCAGTAGTTGATGGCGATCTTCGGGAGCCAGTTGAGCTGCTTCATGGTGCGGACCCACAGCGAGTAGTCTCCGCCGAGCGCAGCGCCGAACACCGCGTCGGGGTTGGCGGCCTTGAGCTTCTGGACTTCGCTGTTGAGGTTTGTAGCGCCGTTGTTGAACGGAACGTCGGCGACGATTTCGAGGTTGATTTTCTTCGCGGCCTTCTGAGCTTCGGCGGCGGCGTGCTTACCGAACTCGGTGTTCTCGTAGATGAGTCCGAGGGTCTTTATGCCGGCGTTCTGCTCTTTGTTGAGGTATTCGATGTAGTCGACGAATTCGACGGATTCGATGGCGTCGGTCGGGGCGTGGCGGAAGAAGTACTTATAGCCGCGCTCGGTGAGCTCAGCGGAGCTCGAGCAGCCGCAGAGGAATATCTTCTTCGCGCGTTCGGCGACGGCGCTGGCGGGCTTCGTAGCGGCGCTGTTGTAGCATCCAATTATCGCGAAGACGCCTTCCTGATTATAAAGACGCTCTGCTTCCGACTTCGCGACGTCCGGTTTGCCTGGTGGTCGGCCTGGACTATCTTGATGACGTACTTTCCGCCGAGGAGTCCTTCTCCGGCGGCGAGCGGCGCGTTGATCTCGGGGTTGGCCTCGTTGATGAAGTCGGCGGCGGCAAGGACGGAATTAATGCAGTTCTGTCCCGAGACGGCGGCGGGGCCGGTCAGCGGGAAGAGGGCTCCGATCTTGATCTCTTCTGCGGCGAACGCGGAAGAGGCGAGCAGGGCCGCGCTAAGTACGGACATAGCGGCAATGACGACACGTTTTCTCATAACTACTTCAACCTCCTTAAATTTTGAGCGGGGGAATAAATATTTGCTCTGCTCAATATTATACTATTTTTTTACTTACCGTCAATTTATAACTTCTCATTTTCTGAAAGTTAAAACATTGACTTTTATAGGCCATAACGGTATATTATGAGCATCTTAGTGGACAATTCCCACTTAACAAATATCAAATAAACATCTCAAGGAGGATGTCATCATATGATTTTCCATGCAGAGGCCATAATTACTCCGCGTGAGGGAGTCCTCGACACACAGGGCAAAGCGGTCGAAAAAACGCTTACGCACCTCGGCTACAAGGGGCTTGAGGAAGTCCGCGTGGGGCGCATAGTCACGATGCGCATCGAGGCGGAGAACAGCGGAGCGGCGGCCGAGGCCGTGAAGAACATGTGTCAGGATCTGCTGGCCAACGACCTGATAGAGACCTACAAGATATCCGTCAGGGAAGCCTAGCGATGAAGACAGCCGTCGTTGTTTTTCCCGGGAGCAACTGCGACCGCGACGTTCAGCGCGCAGTCTCCGAGACGTTAAAGACCTCCGTCGACATGGTCTGGCACGAGGAGACGGAATTCGCCTCCGAGCCCGACCTCGTCATTCTCCCCGGCGGCTTCTCCTACGGGGACTATCTGCGCTCCGGCGCGATGGCGGCGCGCTCGCCCATCATAGCCGCGGTCAGACGCCATGCCGAAGCCGGCAGGCTGCTGCTCGGCATCTGCAACGGATTCCAGGTGCTCACCGAGACTAAGCTCCTCCCCGGAGCGCTTCTCGCGAACACCACCACTACATTTATATGTAAGAAATGCTACGTCCGCGTAGAACAGACCAACAACCGCTTCACATCAGGGCTCAAAAAAGGGCGAGATTGTAGAGTACCCTATAGCCCACCACGAAGGACTGTACTTCCTGCCGCCCGCCGAACTCGAAGAACTTGAGAAGGCGGGCCGCGTCGTCTTCCGCTACGCCGATCCCGCGACCGGAAAAGCCGGCGCCGAGTACGCGCCGAACGGCTCGCTCAACGCATAGCCGGAATATGCAACGAACATGGGAATATACTCGGCCTCATGCCGCATCCGGAGCGCGCGACGGTCGCGCACCTCAACGGAGGCTCCGACGGCGAGGCCTTCTGGCTTTCGATCGCGCGCGGTTTCGCAGAAAGGAGCGCCCGCTGATGGGTTTCCGCGAGGTTGGACTTTCCGAGTCCGAATACAAGAGAATACAGGAGCTGCTCGGACGCGAGCCGAACGACCTTGAGCTCGAGCTCATCGGCGTAATGTGGTCCGAGCACTGCAGCTACAAATCTACGCGCCCGCTGCTGCGCACCTTCCCGTCGAAGGGCAAGTACGTGCTTCAGGGACAGGGCGAGAACGCCGGCGTCGTCGACATGGGCGAGGTGCTGGGGCTTCGCCTTCAAGGTCGAGAGCCACAACCACCCCTCCGCGGTCGCGCCCTTCCAGGGAGCCGCGACGGGAGTCGGCGGCATCATCCGCGACATCATCGCGATGGGCGCGCGCCCGTCGGTTTCGATGGACGGACTTTTCTTCGGCGACGCTTCGCTGCGCAAGACGCAGAACCTCGCCAAGGGCATCGTCGAGGGCATAGGCTCCTACGGCAACTCCGTCGGCGTTCCGACGGTCGGAGGCAAGACCTTCTATTCGCCCTGCTATAACGACAACCCGCTCGTCAACGCCTTCAGCGCGGGCTTCGTCCGCCTCGACAAGATGGCGAGCTCGCAGACCGCGAAGCCCGGAGACATGGCGGTGCTGCTCGGCTCGAAGACGGGCCGCGACGGCATAGCGGGCGCGTCGTTCGCCTCGCGCGAGCTCGACGAGGACGCGCGCGCGAGCAAGCCGCAGATTCAGATAGGCGACCCGTTTCGAGGAAAAGCTCCTCATCGAGTGCTGCATGGACCTGCTCGACATGAAGCTCATCGCCTCGATGCAGGACATGGGCGCGGCAGGCATCCTCTCGTCGTCGAGCGAAATCGCCCACAAGAGCGGCTGCGGCATAGACATCCAGGTTGAAAAAATTCCTCTCCGCGAAGCCGACATGCTTCCGTGGGAGATATTCCTCTCCGAGTCGCAGGAACGTATGCTGCTCATCGTCGAGGAAGAGAAGCTCGCGCCCGTCTTCGACATGGCGAAGCACTACGGCCTCGACTGCGCGATAGTCGGCGTCATGACCGACAGCAAGCGCTACCGCGTCTACAAGAACGGCGTGCTCGAAGCCGACCTTCCGACCTCGATACTCGGCGACACGCCGGAGATATACTGGCCCTCCGAGGAGCCGAAGGACCTTCCCGAGCGTCAGGCGCTCGACCTTTCGACGCTCAAGTGTGAGGACGCGGGAAAAGAGCTCCTTTCGATGCTCTCCTGCCCGAACGGACGCAGGAAGAACGCGATATGGGAACAGTACGACTCCATGGTGCAGCTCCACACAATAGCCGGCCCCGGCGAGCCTGCAGCGATTGTCGAAGTCCCAGAGACGGAGCGCGCCTGCGTGCTCACGATGGAGGCCGAGCCCTACAAGTGCTGGACTGATCCTTACACGGGAGCCGCGGAGGCCATGGCGCTTTCTCTGCGCGGCGTGTGGCTCTCGGGAGCCGACGCGCTCGGCATGACGAACTGCCTCAACTTCGCTTCGCCGGAATTCCCGGAGAAATTCTACGAACTAAAAGAATGCCTGCGCGGCCTCGCCGACACCTGCCGCGCTCTCGACTGCCCCGTCGTTTCGGGCAACGTCAGCCTCTACAACGAAACGGCGAACGACAGGATTTACCCGACGCCGCTCGTCGTTACGGCGGGCCTCGCCGTCGAGCGCGGTAAGCTCATGCGCGCCGGCAGAACCGAGGCCGGCGACATGCTCTACCTCGTCGGGCCGAAGGAAGGCTCGCTCGGCGCGACGCGCTACCAGGAGGCGAAGGACGGCAAGCCGCTCGGCAAGACCTGCGCCCCCGACTACGAGGCTGAAAAGAAGTTCCGCGACGCGGCGCTCGCCACGGCTCACGGACAGCTTGCGAAATCGGGCCGCGTAGTCGCCGGCGGCGGACTCGCCACGGCCCTCGCGAACGAAGCTATAGCTTCGGAGACCGGCATGAAGCTCACGCTCGCGCCCGAGACGACCGTCGAAGCGATGCTCTTCTCCGAGGGCGGCCCGCGCGCGGTCTACGCCGTAGCGCCCGAGAAGGCCGCCGAGTTTGAGAACGCCTGGAAAGCCCTCGGCTTCGTCAAAATCGGAGAAGCGGGCGGAGATTCCCTCGACTGGGACGGAATCATGTCCGTGCCTGTCGCTGAGCTGACCGCAGCGTTCACGGGAGAAAATTAAAGAATGTGCGGAGTATTCGGGGCTTACAGCACGAACGGAAGCCCCGTTCTTGAAGACGTCTATCTCGGCCTCTGCGCGCTCCAGCACAGGGGCCAGCTCTCCGCCGGAGTAGCGTGGACGGCGGACTGGACGATACACGTAAAGAAGGGGCTCGGCCTCGTCCACGAAGCGCTTTCGCAGAACGAGCTCGCGCAGATTCCGGCGCACGCCGCGATTGGACACGTCCGCTACGCGACGGCGGGCGGCACGCGCCCTGAGAACTGCCAGCCGCTCGGAGCGGATTACGCGCAGGGGCCGATAGCGCTCGCGCACAACGGCAACCTGACCAACGCGCGCGCCCTGGCCGCCTATCTGGCATACCGCGGCGCGATATTCCAGACGACCTGCGACTCGGAGACGATCCTCCAGCTCGTCGCCCATCAGCCGGGAGTAGTGCCGCTCGAAGCGCTTGAAGTTGCCCTCTCGAAAGTCGAGGGGGCTTACAGCCTCGTCGTTCTTATAGAGGACTGCCTCATCGCTGCGCGCGACCCGTGGGGCTTCCGCCCGCTCGCAATAGGACGCCGCGGCGACGACTACTTCGTCGCCTCAGAATCCTGCGCCTTCGACATACTCGGCGCTGAGATGGTGCGCGACGTGGAGCCGGGAGAGATTCTCGTCATCGACAAGCGCGGGCTGATTTCGCGCAAAAGGCCGCAGAAGCCGCGCCATTACAGATGCGCCTTCGAATACGTCTATTTCGCGCGCCCCGACAGCGTCATCGACGGACGCTCCGTATACAAGACGCGCAAGGAGCTCGGCGCTACGCTCGCGCGCTGCGCCGGCTGCCCGAAAGACGCCGTCGTCGCCGGAATGCCCGACAGCGGCACGCTCGCAGCGATAGGCCTCGCGGAAGAGGCTGGCGCGGACTTCGAGGCCGGCGTCGTGCGCAACCGCTATGTCGGACGCACCTTCATACAGCCGACGCAGCGCGTGCGAGAGGCGGGCGTCAAGATAAAGCTGAATCCGCAGCCCGGCATCTTCGACGGCAGGGAGGCCGTCATTGTAGACGACAGTCTCGTGCGCGGCACGACCGCCGGGCGCATCGTCTCCATGATACGCGGCAGCGGCGCGAGCAAGGTGCATATGCGCATCGCCTCGCCGCCTGTGCGCTTTCCATGCTACTACGGCATCGACACGCCGAGCTCGTCTGAGCTGATAGCGGCGCAGACGGATATACCGGAGCTCTGCCGCAAAATCGACGCGGATTCGCTCGAATATATAAGCTGCGAGGAGCTATGCCGCGCGATCGGCCTTCCGCAGGAGGAGCTCTGTACAGCCTGCTTCGACGGGAATTATTTAGAGGAAGAAGAAAAGAACGATCTTCTGGGATTTTAAGCATTATATCCGGGGCTTCGGTCCCGGAAATTACATTTTACGGAGGAACTAAAAATGGAGCTTACAAAGAAGGATTTCATCTACGAGGGAAAAGCCAAGAGGCTTTACACGACCGAAGACCCGAACTATGTGATAGTCGAGTATAAGGACAGCTTCACCGCCTTCAACGGACAGAAGAAGGCGACCATGAGCGGCAAGGGCGTTCTCAACAACAAGATCTCGTCGAAGCTTTTCCAGCTTCTCGCCGACAACGGCGTCGAGTCGCACTTCGTGAAGCAGATAGACGAGACGAACCAGCTCGTCAAGCGCGTCAACATCGTCCCGCTCGAAGTCATCGTCCGCAACATCACGACCGGCTCGCTCTGCAAGCGCCTCGGCGTCAAAGAGGGCATGGAGCTTCCGCGCCCGCTCTTCGAGATGTGCTATAAGGACGACGCGCTCGGCGATCCGTTCATCATCGAAGACCACGCGCTCCTCTTCGGCTGGGCGACGAAAGAGGAACTTGACAAAATCAAGGACATCTCGCTCCGTGTCAACGCGATACTCAAGGACTACTTCGCGAAGCTCGGCGTCGTCCTCGTCGACTTCAAGCTCGAATTCGGCAAAGACATGCAGGGCAACCTCATCCTCGCCGATGAAATTTCGCCCGACACCTGCCGCTTCTGGGACAAGTCGACCGGCGACCACCTCGACAAGGACCGCTTCCGCAAGGATCTCGGCAACGTGCTCGGCGCATACGAAGAGATCTGGAGAAGGATATCCGCGTAACGTAATATGAGCGGCATTTTCGGCGCATACAGCGTCAAGAACCAACCAGTACTCGAAGAAGTCTACCTCGGCCTCTACGCGCTTCAGCACCGCGGACAGGAGTCCGCGGGCATCGCGTGGGCGCACGACGGCCACGCCGCCTCGGCGCGCGGCTTCGGGCTTCTCCACAACGCAATAGACCAGCACAAGCTCTCGCTCGAGAACGCGAACTGCGCGATAGGCCACGTCCGCTACGTCCCGCTCGAGAGCTCGCAGCTTCACAACGTCCTGCCCGTCTGCGCGAACTACGCGCGCGGCCCGATAGCGATAGCGCACGACGGCCTCGTCACGAACGTCGACTCGCTCAAATCGCAGCTCGAGGCGCGCGGAGCGATATTCCAGTCGGCTACGAACTCGGAGGCCATCCTGCACATGGTCGCGCAGAAGTCGCACATGGAGCCGGTCGACGCGATAGTCGACGCGCTAAAAAGGCTCGAAGGCTCCTACGCGATAGCGGTGCTCCTTGAAGACGCGCTCGTCGCCGCGCGCGACCCCTACGGCTTCAAGCCGCTCGTCCTCGGCGAACGCGACGGCACGTACTACGCGGCCTCCGAGTCCTGCGCGCTCGACATAGTCGGCGCGAAGCTGCTGCGCGACGTCGAGCCCGGCGAAATAGTCATAATCAACTCGCGCGGCATGAAGAGCCTGCGCGTCCGCCACGAGCGCCCCTCGCGCTGCATGCACTGCTCCTTCGAGTACGTCTACACGGCGCGCCCGGACAGCATAATCGACGGACGCTCCGTCTATGAAGCGCGCAAAGAGATGGGCCGCCGCCTCGCGCTCAAGGCTCCCTGCGCGAACGCGGACCTCGTCGCGGGAATGCCCGACAGCGGAACGATATCCGCCATCGGCTACGCTCAGGCGGCGCACGTTCCGTTTGAAATGGCGGTCGTGCGCAACCGCTACGTCGGACGCACCTTCATCCAGCCGACGCAGAAGGTGCGCGAGCTCGGCGTCAAGATAAAGCTCAATCCGATAGAAGAGCTCTTCAAGGACAAACGCGCCGTCATAGTCGACGACTCGATAGTGCGCGGCACGACCGCGGAGCGCATAGTCACGATGATACGCAACTGCGGCGCCGGCGAGGTGCATCTGCGCATCGCGTCGCCGCCCGTGCTCCATCCCTGCCGCTACGGCATCGACACGCGCAAGGAAGAGACGCTCGCCGCAGTCCGCATGACGCTCGACGAGCTCTGCCGCAAAGTCGGTGCGGACTCGCTCGACTACCTCACGGAAGAAGACCTCGTCGCGGCCATCGGCCTCCCGGCGGACAGGCTCTGCACGGCCTGCTTCAGCGGCAAATATCTCGAAAAATATTAAGGGGGAACTCTGTTGGGCAAGCTCAGTTACGAGAAATCAGGAGTTAGCATCTCAGGCGGCGACGCGTGGGTCGAAACGATAAAGTCCCTCCTCGCCAAACACCCGAAGGATAAGAACTGCGTCGGCGGAGTCGGAGGCTTCGCCGGCCTTTACAGGATAGGCGGCGGCAAATGCCTAGCCGGATGCACCGACGGCGTCGGCACGAAGCTCGAGCTCGCGAAGGCGACGGGCCTCTACCGCGGCCTCGGGCAGGATCTTGTCGCGATGAACGTCAACGACCTCGTCACGGTAGGCGCGCGTCCGCTCTTCTTCCTCGACTACGCGGCCTGCGGCAAGCTCGACGAAAAGATACTCGCGCCTATAGTCGACGGCGTCATCAGCGCCTGCGAGGAAAGCATCTGCGCGCTGCTCGGCGGCGAAACGGCGGAGATGCCCGGCGTCTACGACGCCGATGGCTTCGACCTCGCGGGCTTCGCGGTCGGCATAGTCGACGAGGACAAAATCATCGACGGCAGCGACATCCAGGAAGGCAACCTGCTCGTCGGCATCGAAAGCTCCGGCATCCACAGCAACGGCTACAGCCTCGTGCGCAGCGCGCTCGGCAAGGACGGGCTGAACGTAGACCTCGGCTCGACGCCCGAAGGCTGGGACGAGACCGTCGCCGAAGCCGTCATGCGCCCGACGCGCCTCTACGTCAAGGCCGCGCTCGCGGCTATCGAGACCGGCGTTGTGCGCGGCATGGCGCACATCACTGGCGGCGGCATGTACGGCAACGTCATCCGCGTCATACCGAAGCACCTCGACATAAACGTGGACTTCGGCTCGTGGAAGCGCCCGAAGGTCTTCGACCTCGTGCAGAGCGCCGGAATCGACGAAGAAGAGATGCGCAAGGTATTCAACCTCGGCATCGGCTTCGTATTCATAATAGACCCGAAGGACCTTAAAACGCTCGAAGAAGCGCTCGAAAAGCTCGGAGAGCATCCGACCGTCATCGGCGAGGTCATCAAATGCAGCAGTCCCCGCGAATAGCGATACTCATATCCGGCACCGGCACCAACATGCACGCCATCCTCAACGCGATTAAGGACGGCGAGCTCGACGCCGTGCCGGTATTCGTCGGCAGCGACAAGGCGGCCGCGAAGGGGCTTCAGACCGCCGCCTCGCTCGGCGTGCCTACGCGCGTATTTTCCTATAAAGAGCTCGGCAAGGCCGACGCCGAAGAAGCGATAGCGCTCGCGGTCGAAGAGGCCGGCGCGGACTGGATAGTCCTCGCCGGCTTCATGCGCATACTCTCGCCGGACTTCGTGCGCCGCTTCGCGGGACGCATAATCAACATCCATCCCGCGCTCCTGCCGCTCTTCCCCGGCGCGCACGGCATCCGGGACGCATGGGACGCGGGCGTGCCCGAGACTGGCGTCACCATCCACATAGTCGACGAGGAAGTCGACCACGGCCCGATACTCGCGCAGGAAAGCGTGAAACGCGAGCCGGAGGACACGATAGAGACGCTCGAGGCGAAGATTCACGCTGTCGAGCACAAGCTCTACAAAAAGACGCTGAAAGAATTTTTCGCAAAAAATCCCGCAAATCCGAAATGGAGGCTAGGAATGGTGGAAAAGAAAAAAGCGCTTATCTCCGTATGGGACAAGACCGGCGCGCTCGAACTCGCAAAGGGGCTCGCGGCCCACGGATACGAAATAGTGTCCAGCTCGGGCACCGCGAAATATCTTGAAGAGGGCGGCGTGCAGGTCACGGAAGTCGTCGACCTCACGGGCGTCCCCGCGATACTCGGCGGCCGCGTGAAAACGCTGCACCCGACGATAATGGGCGGAATACTCGCAAGACGCGGCCTCGCGCAGGACGACGAAGACCGCGCGAAATTCAACATTCCCCTCATCGACGTCGTCGTCTGCACGCTCTATCCGTTTGAAGAGACCGCGAAGAGCGGAGCCGACCTCGACCAGCTCATCGAAAAGATAGACATCGGCGGAGTTTCGCTCATCCGCGCCGCCGCAAAGAACTACTACCACGTCGCGGTAGTCACCGACATCGCCGACTACAAGCGCGTGCTCGAGGAACTCGAGCAGAAACAGGAATTCACGCTCGAATTCAAGCAGGAGCTCGCGCTCAAGGCCTTCCGTGCGACCTCCTCCTACGACGCGGTAATCTACCGCGGACTCTGCCGCGAGGTCGGCGTCGAAGAAAACGTCGCCGACGACAAAGTAATCCCGCTCCGCATGGAGCAGGAGCTCCGCTACGGAGAAAACCCGCACCAGAAGGCCGCGCTCTTCATGCCGCCGCTCGAGCACCGTCCCTTCAAGCAGCTCTCGGGCAAAGAGCTCTCCTTCAACAACCTGCTCGACCTCGACACGCTGCTCCGCGGCTGCTCCGTATTCCAGGACGTCTGCGCCTGCACCATAGTCAAGCACACCACGCCCTGCGGCACGGCCTACGGCGCGACGCCGCTCGAAGCTTTCAAAAAAGCGCTCGCCTGCGACCCCGTGTCGGCCTTCGGCGGAATAATCGGCCTCACGCGCAAGGTGGACATGGAGACAGCGAAGGCGATAACGGAGACCTTCTTCGAGATAGTCGCCGCTCCCGACTTCGACGAGGGCGTAGCGGAATACTTCGCGGAAAAGAAGCACAACCTCCGCGTCCTCAAGATACTCCCCGGCTACGCTCCTAAATTCCAGATATCGGCCAACCGCTGCGGCTGGCTCATAGAAGAGGACAAGCTCCCCGCGCTTCCGCAGGAATCCGCGGGACAGTGGCATGGCACGCCGCGCCCCGAGCTCTGGGACGACATCATCTTCGCCTGGAAGACCGCGGCGATCACCAAGAGCAACGCAATAGTCCTCGTAAAAGACGGCGCTGCGGTTGGAATCGGTGGCGGCTTCACGAACCGCGTCGACGCGGCGGAATACGCGATAAAGATGGCGAAAGACAAGGCGCAGGGCTCCGTCATGGCCTCCGACGCATTCTTCCCCTTCGCCGACTCGATAGAGCTCGCGGCAAAGGCCGGAGTCAGCGCCGTCATTGAACCCGGCGGCTCGATACGCGACGAAGAAGTATTCAAAAAGGCCGAAGAGCTCGGCGTCAGCCTCTTCGTCGGCGGCAGCCGCACCTTCCGCCACTAACGGCTAAAGGAGTGAAAGCTATGAAAGTTATGGTACTCGGAGGCGGCGGCCGCGAACACGCCGTAGTCCACGCCCTTTCCAAATCCAAGGTAACGACAGAACTTCACTGCTGCCCCGGCAACCCCGGCATAGCTAAGCTCGCGCTCTGCCACGCGGGCGATCCGTGCGATCCCAAGGCGATGAAGGAGCTCTGCACCTGGCTCGGCATAGAGCTCGTATTCGTCGGCCCCGAAGCGCCGCTCGTCGCTGGCACCGCCGACGCGCTGCGCGAGGCGGGCATCCTCGTTGTAGGCCCCGGAGCCTCCGGCGCGCGCCTCGAGGGAAGCAAAGCCTTCTCGAAGACCTTCATGAAGAAGCACGGCATCCCGACCTCGGACTTCGACCTCTGCACAAACCTCGCCGAATGCGAAGCAGCGCTCAAAAAGCGCACCGCACCATTCGTCGTCAAGGCCGACGGCCTCGCGGCCGGCAAAGGCGCGTTCCTGCCCGAGACCTACGAGGACGCAGTCGCGACCTGCCGCATGATGCTTGAAGAGCAGAAGCTCGGGACGGCGGGAAACCTCATAGTCGTCGAAGACTACGTCGAAGGCATGGAGATGACCGTCCTCGCCCTCACCGACGGCAAGACCGTGCGCATCCTCCCCTCCAGCCAGGACCACAAGCGCGCGCTCGACGGCGACAAAGGCAACAACACCGGCGGCATGGGCGCATACTCGCCCGTTCCGTGGGTAGACGACGCCTTCATGAAAAAAGTCACCGACGAAGTGCTCACGCCGACAGTCGACGGACTCGCGGCCGACGGCATCCCCTTCTGCGGCGTCATCTACGCGGGCATAATGATCAGGCCCGACGGCTCGCTCTCCGTGCTCGAATACAACGTCCGCCTCGGCGACCCCGAAGCCCAGGTCGTACTTCCCGCCTTCGGCGGAGACTTCGGCGAAGTGGCCCTCGGCTGCGCCAAAGGCGAGCTGGCCTCCGTCGAATGGCCCGGAGCCGTCCGCACCGCGCTCGGCGTAGTCATGGCCTCCGGCGGCTATCCCGAAGCCTTCGAAAAAGGTTACGCGATAACCGGAACCGATGAGGATGTGCCCAACACCTTCGTTTACCACGCCGGCACAAAGCTCAACGACGCGGGACAGCTCGTCACCAACGGCGGACGCGTCCTGACCGTCGTCGGCCTCGCGGACGACCTCCCGACCGCGCGCGAGCGCGCCTACGCGAGAGTCGCCGGCATACATTTCGAAAAAGAGCATCACAGAAACGACATCGGCGACAAATCGCTGAAAAGGGGGAAATAACATGGCCTCTCCGAAAATAGGCATAATCATGGGCTCAGCATCGGACATCTCCGTCGTTGAGAAGGGAACGCCTGTCCTCGACGAACTCGGCATCGAATACGAGGTCGCCATAGCGTCGGCCCACCGCACGCCCGAAGACGTCGAAGGCTACGCGAAAAAAGCCCGCGCACGCGGCATCCAGGCGCTCATAGCGGTAGCCGGCCTCTCCGCAGCGCTCCCCGGCGTCGTAGCCGCAGCGACGACGCTCCCAGTCATCGGCGTCCCCGTAAAAGGCGGCGCGATCGACGGAATGGACGCGCTCCTCTCGATAGCTCAGATGCCCCCCGGAGTACCGGCGGCATCCGTCGGCCTCAACGGCGCGAAAAACGCCTGCCTCATGGCGGCGCGCATAGTAGCTGCAACAGACTGCGAGCTCACCAAAAAACTCGAAGCCTACGCCGCGAAGGAATCCCAGAAAGTCCGCGACAGCCGCAAAAAACTGGAAAACCTCCCCGCCGCGCCCGACGAAGCGTACTAAAACTTTCCAAAGTACCAAGACACACAAGAGGCCGTACACAAACCGTGTACGGCCTCTTTTAACAAATAATGCCGACGTCATTGCCCCGCCGCAAAACAATAAGAATTTCTCGTATAATATCTGCAATGATAAATAACTTCAGAAACTGCCGTCATTAGCTATGTGCAGGGAGGAAATATAGTATGTCATTCAACCACAAAAAGCTGCTGCCGCCTCCGTGGCTCGCATACCCCGAAATAGAACGCTACTCCATTGGCTGGCGAATGGGATACGGCGAAGATTATCTATATAAATTCTCAGATTGGTTTTATTCGCTTCCGGAAGAGGGGCAAATAAAGTATCGTGACATGTTCCCTGAACCAGTCACATGGGCAGGCTGGTGGAATGATACAGACGATACAAATATATTAGAGCACGGCAACTTTATTGCTGCACTATGGACTCCGGATGGAAATCCTAAGTATACGCTCCCGTGGCTTCAGAGAACAACGGCAGAGGGTCAACGACATAAATTTTGCTTCTTCTGGGGACATCAGCCTGCTAATGACGGTTCCGTAACAAAAAGCTGCTTTAGTCAATGGTGGATGGCAGATTTCAACGCAATAGAACAGACATATTGCTGCATGGAGCAATACATGATGGCAGGAAAAGCGGAGCTATTCGATGACAAAGAAACGCGGGGAAAAATTTTAGCAAGCCGCAGCCCTAAGCAAATCAAGGAACTGGGACGGCGCGTCAAAGGCTTTGATCAAGCCACGTGGGATAAGGCTAAATTCTCAATCGTACTTAACGGGAACTGGTGCAAATTCAGCCAAAATATGGAGCTGAAGGCATTTCTCCTATCGACAGGCGACGCTATATTAGCCGAAGCCAGCCCGTATGACGGTATATGGGGCATACGCATGCAGGCAGACGCGCCCGATGCCGTCAATCCTCTGAAGTGGCGCGGGCAAAACCTCCTAGGCTTTGCGCTTATGGAAGTACGTGATGAACTGCGGCGCGTTACCAAGAACGAATCGTTATGTGAGTATGCGGCACGTAATCAAAGCAATAGTAAGCTGGCTAAATAACCCATGTGATGCGGTACAGCTGCATAATCCGCGCCTTCTCTCTTTCATGATTTTATGGCTTAGCACGTGCATGATTCGCATGTTTCTAGCAGTATCAATAACGAAATCATAGACGAATCATATTGGCTGGATAGATTAAAACGAGTAAAAGACGAGTGCATGTCCGAGTGATTATATCTTCCAAGCAAGTGCCACTGTTCAGATTGCTAAATTCATGCGAAAGCGTAAAGGTTGCACTGCAATAATAGTTGAGCTGCGATAGAGATTTTTGATGCATGTAGTATGCTATAAGTAATAACTCAAAGGCGCAGAGAAGCACATGCGCATATAAAGCAAGAGAGGGAAGTCATAAAGACTTCCCTCTCTCCTTCAACTAAATCCGGCGCCGGCCTACTCTCCCACGAATACCCTCCGCAGTACCATCGGCGATGAGGTGCTTAACTGCCAGGTTCGGCATGGAGCTGGGTGTGTCCACCTCTCTATGAGCACCGGAAATTTTTTCTCAACCTCTTAGACTCTGTTATATATCGTCTATTCGGTCGTGCGGTATAAAGCCTTCGCTTTAGATGTCCGCAAAGGATTTATGAGGTTAAGGCTTCGGCGTATTAGTATTGGTCGGCTCAAAGGGCGTTACCCTCTTACACCCCCAACCTATCTATCCGGTCGTCTGCCGGACGCCTTATCTACTTATGTAATGAGGTATCTCATCTCAAGGCCGGCTTCCCGCTTAGATGCCTTCAGCGGTTATCCGATCCGAACATGGCTACCCAGCGTGTGCACCTGGCAGTACAACTGGTTCACTAGCGGTTCGTCCATCCCGGTCCTCTCGTACTAGGGACAGTTCCTTTCAAATACCTTGCGCCCACAGTGGATAGGGACCGAACTGTCTCACGACGTTCTGAACCCAGCTCACGTACCGCTTTAATGGGCGAACAGACCAACCCTTGGGACCTGCTTCAGCCCCAGGATGCGATGAGCCGACATCGAGGTGCCAAACGCCGCCGTCGATAGGAACTCTCGGGCGGCATCAGCCTGTTATCCCCGGGGTAGCTTTTATCCGATGAGCGATGGCCTTTCCACTCAGGACCACCGGATCACTAGGACCAACTTTCGTTTCTGCTCGACATGTCTGTCTCACAGTTAAGCCACCTTATACCCTTACGCTCTCTGGGTGTTTTCCATTCACCCTGAGGTGACCTTCGCGCGCCTCCGTTACTCTTTGGGAGGCGACCGCCCCAGTCAAACTGCCCGCCTGACAATGTCCCGCGTCGTGCTTCAACGCTCGCGGTTAGAATCCCAGCAAGGTAAGGGTGGTATTCCAAGGGCGACTCCATATAGTCTGGCGACCATATTTCAATGTCTCCCACCTATCCTATACATACCTTACCGAAATCCAATATCAAGTTACAGTAAAGCTCCACGGGGTCTTTCCGTCCTACTGCGGGTAACTGGCGTCTTTACCAGTACCACAATTTCACCGGGTCTACTGTCGAGACAGCGCTCAGATCGTTACACCTTTCGTGCAGGTCGGAACTTACCCGACAAGGAATTTCGCTACCTTAGGACCGTTATAGTTACGGCCGCCGTTTACTGGGGCTTCAGTTCAAAGCTTCGACCGAAGTCTAACTTCTCCCTTTAACCTTCCAGCACCGGGCAGGTGTCAGACCCTATACTTCGGCTTGCGCCTTGAGCAGAGTCCTGTGTTTTAGTTAAACAGTCGCCTGAGCCTGGTTTCTGCGAACCGACAGCGCTTACAGAGTAAATCCTTAACGCCGCCAGCCACTCCTTCTCCCGAAGTTACGGAGTCAACTTGCAGAGTTCCTTAACAATAGTTATCCCGTTCACCTTAGCTTGCTAAGCCAACCCACCTGCGTCGGTTTGAAGTACGGGTTCGATAAATCTCCATAGAGGTTTTTCTCGGCAGCCGAGCTTTTGCACCTTCTCGAATTAGATTCTTCCACATCAGCTCTCAGGAACCCGAAAGAAGGGATTTGCCTCTTCTTTCTCCCTACGGCTTTGTACCGGGACGTCCATCACCCGGCGTGCATAGCTTTCTGCGTCGCCACATTTGTCAAACGATTTATCGAAGGGCAGGATTGTCTACCTGCTGTCCATCGGCTACGCCTTTCGGCCTCGCCTTAGGGCCCGCCTAACCCTGGGCGGATGAACCTTCCCCAGGAATCCTTGGGTTTACGGTGAGTGTGTTTTACGCACACTTTGCGCTACTCATGCCGTCATTCTCACTTCCATAATGTCCACGAACCCTTACAGGTCCGCTTCGTCCCTTATGGAACGCTCCCCTACCAGTCAACGAAATTCTCCGTTGAATCCGAAGCTTCGGCGCCATGCTTAGCCCCCCACATTTTTGGCGCAGGGACGCTCGACCAGTGAGCTGTTACGCACTCTTTCAAGGGTGGCTGCTTCTGAGCCAACCTCCTGGCTGTCTGGGCATCCCCACATCCTTGTAACACTTAGCATGGGCTTTGGGACCTTAGCTGTCGGGCTGGGCTGTTTCCCTTTCGACTACGGATCTTCGCACTCGCAGTCTCACTCCCAATCATGATGCGCAGGTATTCTTAGTTTGATTAAGCTCGGTAGGCGGGACCGCCCCCTTACCTAGTCAGTGCTTTACCCCCTGCGTTCTTAGATTGAGGCTGCACCTCAATGCATTTCGGGGAGAACCAGCTATCACCATACTCGATTAGCTTTTCACTCCTATCCACACCTCATCCAGGCCTTTTTCAACAGGCTGTGGTGCGATCCTCCAACCGGTGTTACCCGGTCTTCAATCTGGACATGGATAGATCGTATGGCTTCGGGTCTATAGTACGAGACTTGCGCCCTGTTCAGACTCGCTTTCGCTGCAGCTTCAAACCTTGTAGTTTTTAACTTTGCCACGCACTATAACTCGGCGGCTCATTTTCCAAGAGGCACGATGTCACTCCTTACGAAGCTCCATCTGCTTGTTAGCACGAGGTTTCAGGTCTATTTCACTCCCCGCCAGGGGTGCTTTTCACCTTTCCCTCTCGGTACTGTTTCTCTATCGGTCGCTGAATGTGTTTAGCCTTGGACCGTGGTCGGCCCGGATTCGTACGGAATTGCACGTGCTCCGCATTACTTGGGTGGCTTCCCAGAGGTTTTTCATTTTCACTTACAAGGCTTTCACTTTCTTCGGCCAGATTTTCCAACTCTGTTCGGTTAATGAAAAACTTTGTAACTCTGTGTAAGGGCCGCATCCCTTACTGGAAGCTCCCACAACCCCTGTGCCGCAACGCTTGCGGGCTTGGCACGGCTCAGGTTTGGGCTTTTCCCCTTTCGCTCACCACTACTTGGGGTATCTCTTACGATTTCTTTTCCTCGGGGTACTGAGATGTTTCACTTCTCCCGGTTGCCGCCTTTTTAAAAGGCTCACAGGTTGCCCCATGAAGGTTGCCCCATTCAGAGATCCGCGGGTCAATGGATGCTTGCTCCTCGCCGCGGCTTTTCGCAGCTTGCTGCGTCTTTCTTCGGCATTCAGCGCCAAGGCATTCCCCTCGTGCTATGTGTACCTTAACCTCATAAATCCTTTATGGACTTCTTCTAAAGTTTCTTACCACTCCAGTTTTTCACTTTTGAGCGGTTTTTCCTACTCTATACCGAAGTTTGTCATGGTGCGTTCATTATATTTAAGCAACATAATGGTGGAGATGATCGGAATCGAACCGACGACTTCCTGCGTGCAAAGCAGGCGCTCTCCCCCTGAGCTACATCCCCAGTAGTATTAAAAAATGGTGGGCCGAGGGAGATTCGAACTTCCGACCTCACGGTTATCAGCCGTGTGCTCTAACCAACTGAGCTATCGGCCCACTCAATAGTTGTGCATAAGGAAATGCGAGGAAACTAAATTTTTTACGGCATCTTGTGCCGCTCCTTAGAAAGGAGGTGATCCAGCCGCACCTTCCGGTACGGCTACCTTGTTACGACTTCACCCCCCTTACTCGGCGCACCTTAGACGCATCTCTCCTTTGCAGGTTGAGCCTGCGGCTTTGGGTGCCCCCAACTCGGGTGGTGTGACGGGCGGTGTGTACAAGGCCCGGGAACGTATTCACCGCAGCTTGGCTGATCTGCGATTACTAGCGATTCCGGCTTCATGTAGTCGAGTTGCAGACTACAATCCGAACTGGGACCGGCTTTGGAGGATTCGCCAACGCTCGCGCGTAAGCTGCCTTCTGTGCCGGCCATTGTAGCACGTGTGTCGCCCTGGGCATATAGGCCATGATGACTTGACGTCATCCCCACCTTCCTCCGCCTTGTCGGCGGCAGTCTCGCCAGAGTGCTCAGCTCCACCTGTTAGCAACTGGCAATAGGGGTTGCGCTCGTTGCGGGACTTAACCCAACATCTCACGACACGAGCTGACGACAGCCATGCAGCACCTGTTCACGCTCCCCAGCAAGCTGGGGTCTATCCGCTTTCACTTCAATACCACGTGTATGTCAAACCCAGGTAAGGTTCTTCGGTTTGCATCGAATTAAACCACGTGCTCCACCGCTTGTGCGGGCCCCCGTCAATTCCTTTGAGTTTCAGTCTTGCGACCGTAGTCCCCAGGCGGGATACTTAACGCGTTAACTACGGCACGGAACAACTGCTTGCCCCACACCCAGTATCCATCGTTTACGGCCAGGACTACCGGGGTATCTAATCCCGTTCGCTGCCCTGGCTTTCGCACATGAGCGTCAGTAGTGTGCCAGGAAGCCGCCTTCGCCACTGGTGTTCCTCCCGATATCTACGCATTTCACCGCTACACCGGGAATTCCACTTCCCTCTCACATACTCTAGTCCGCCAGTATCTGTTGTAGAACTGAGGTTGAGCCTCAGCCTTTGACAGCAGACTTAACGAACCGCCTGCGTGCGCTTTACGCCCAGTAATTCCGAACAACGCTCGCCCCCTACGTATTACCGCGGCTGCTGGCACGTAGTTTGCCGGGGCTTCCTCGTGTGGTACCGTCATTATTCTTCCCACACAACAGGGCTTTACATCCCGAGGGATTTCTTCACCCACGCGGCGTCGCTGGGTCAGGGTTGCCCCCATTGCCCAATATTCCCCACTGCTGCCTCCCGTAGGAGTCTGGACCGTGTCTCAGTTCCAGTGTGGCCGGTCGACCTCTCAGTCCGGCTATCCGTCTTCGCCTAGGTGGGCCTTTACCCCGCCTACTAGCTGATAGAACGCGAGTCCCTCTCCTGCCGGATTGCTCCTTTCACCTCTCGGCTTATGCGGTATTAGCATCCGTTTCCAAATGTTGTCCCCCTGCCGGAGACAGGTCCTCACGCGTTACTCACCCGTCCGCCACTTGGTTATACTCAAAGCAAGCTTCTTATATAACCCCGTTCGACTTGCATGTGTTAGGCACGCCGCCAGCGTTCGTCCTGAGCCAGGATCAAACTCTCCGTTTGATTCCTGATGCTTCGCTCGCTGGAATTGCGGAATTGCATCGTGCAATTCTTTATTTCCTTATGCACTATTCTATTGACATGGTTCTTATCGCTCAACCGTTTCAGCTTGTTGCGTGCCTCGTGGCGGCGACAAAAGGTAGTATATTACGCTTCCCCGAAAATTGCAAGCCCCTTTTTATAATTTTTTTGTAAATCTCCTATTTTTATTTTTAGGAGTATTCCATGGGGCGGCGCTGGAGTATCAGGAGGCCGTCGCGGGGCTCGAAGGAGAGGCGTCCCATGAACTCCGTCAGCTCGCTCGTGTATGTGACTATCACGGGGACGTTCTTTATCGCCGGATGGCCGAGCGCGTATGTGAGGAGCTGCGAGCCTATGCCTTTGCCCTGGTAGTCGGGGTGTACGAGGATGTCCCAGAGCGAGGCGCGGAAGACGAAGTCCGTGAGTATCCGGCAGAAGGCTATGAGCTTTCCTTCGTGACGGATGGAGAAGCACATGCTGGTGCCTTCGAGCATTTTTGCTATCTGGTCGAGCGAGCGGCTGCGTCCCCAGCGCGTGAAGCGGTAAAGATCCTGAAGCTCCGCGGGGCTGACCGCGAGCTTGCTGTCGTAGAAGTAGTATTCAGGATTTAATTTCATCAGGAAGTCCTTCGCGTATGAAGCCGTATAAGCTTCTGCTCTTCGTCGGGACGAGCGCGAGGCCGCCGACTATTTTGCGGAGGTCGCCGCGCCTTGCGTCTTTAGCTACGTTCAGCTCCATGAGCTGCCCCGCGCCGCAGCGCGCGCACGTCCACATCGCGCGAGCTTTTCCGTCCGCGTCGGGCGATCCCGGGAGCACCTGTAGCTCGCCGCATTTCTGACATGCCAGTATCAACATCGTTTATGCTTCTTTCGTTGTGTTATTTCAATATGAATTTTACGCGCAGGGGGCCTTCGGTGTAGATGTCCCTCGCGGCGACGATTTCAAGGCTGATATTATTCTCCACTTCCGTTATGTGGTCAAGCGCGTCGAGGAATTCCGCCGTGTCTATAGAGCCGACGTTGCCGGAGATGGGGTCGCGAAGGATGCCGTGGCCTACGGCGTTCTGGTTGAGCGTTTTAAGGGCCTGGAATACGGTTTCCTCTATTTCCTGACGCGATGTGTCGGGCGTGAAGGTGTGAGAATAGAGCACTTCGTTCTCTTTGTATATGAGGCCGGAGGGATAGCATTCGAGCTTCGAGGCGACGGCCTCGCCCTCGACGGCGTTGCCTTCGGCGACGAGGCGCAGGAGCCATCGCCCGGGCTCGCGCGTCACGCGGTCTTTGACGTAGCGCTGGGATTCGACGGTCACGTTAGGCAGGCTGACGGCCTCCGGCCGCTTGCCGAAACGGTACGCCAGCAGCGCGCGCGCCTCGCTGCGCAGCCTGTATATGTACTGGTCCACCTGCGCGGGGTCTATTTCCGGCCCCGTGAGGACTCCCTGCGAGAGCACTTCGCCGGAGAGCGCCGCGATGCGCCCCTCGCGCAGCCGCTGCATTCCAGACTTCAGGTCGTCGGATTCTTTTTTGAGGCTCGCGACGGACTCGGCGAGATCTTTGCTCTCTTTCATGAGGCGGTCGTTTTCCTTCTGGAGCGCCGCCTGTTCCTTTTCCATCTTCGCGCGCGTCTTACTCATCTCTTCAAGCTGGCTGCGCGCGTCCTCGAGGCTCTTCGCTCCCTCGGCTAGCTGCGTCTCGATACGCGTCAGCTCCTCCTGCTTTTCCGCAAGGTCTCCGCGGCTTTCAAAGAGGTCTATCTCCATCTGCCCCATCGTGTCGCGGTTCTTCTGGAGCTCGACCGTCAGGTCGGTGAGCTGGCGCTGGACGAACTGCATGCTGAACAGAGCCGTCCGCACCTGTTCGGACGCTACACTGAGTATCAGCAGCGTGGCGACCGCTATGCCGACGCCCGTGACTACGGAGATTATCCTCGACGTGTATTTCGGGCGCAGGTTCAGGAACGTGATGCGCTTTTTGCCGAGGCGCATCCCGATGACGTCTCCGGCCCACGAGACGAGCGCGCTCACGACGATGAGCGAGCCGAGCAGTATCCAGTTCATTTCACGAAAAATCTCAAACAAAGAACGACCTCGCTGTCAATCTGTATTTTTAACGCATTACCAAAGGTATTATAACAGATGAATGTGTCGTCTTTGTGGAGATGGGCGGCCTGCGGCGCAAAATATTACAGTATCTTAAAATTTCGGGAAAATTATGAATTTAGTGGTAAAATTATGGCTTGGGCGGCTTCGCCGCCGCGTTCATGCGAATCGCTCATGGACGTAAGGTCCGACAAATTTTCCGGGGCAGCTCCCGCGCACCGCCGCAGCGCAGCGTATGCGCCGCCGTGCGGAGGCGCCGGAGAGGCCGCGCAAGGAGCAGAGATATATGGAATCCATTCTTTCGCCGCTTCAGACGGCACGATACGAGTATAAGCCGAAACTGCCGGAGATTTATACGCACGGCATGTGCGGCATCCTCGCCGCGGAGGGCGAGCCGTGCGTCCCGCCCGCGGACTGCGAGGCTATAAAGAACATCTTCCCCAACACCTTCGGGATGAACCGCGTCTATTTCCAGAAGGGCGAGAACTGCGCGCCGAAGAGGAAAATCAACGCCGGCGTCATACTTTCCGGCGGACAGGCCCCGGGCGGCCACAACGTCATTACGGGACTCTACGACGCGCTCAAGGAGGCCGACCCGTCGAACAAGCTCTTCGGCTTCAAGAACGGGCCTTCCGGGCTGATAGAGGACGACTGCGTCGAATTCACCGACGAGATGATAGACCGCTACAGGAACACCGGCGGCTTCGACATCATCGGCTCCGGAAGGACGAAGCTTGAAACGGAGGAGCAGTTCAAAATCGCCGCGGAGGTCTGCGCGAAGCGCGGGATATCCGCGATTGTGATAATCGGCGGCGACGACTCGAACACGAACGCAGCGATGCTCGCGGAGTATTTCGTGCGAGAGAAGACCGGCGTGCAGGTCATCGGCTGCCCGAAGACGATAGACGGCGACCTGAAGAACGACAGCGTGGAGATATCCTTCGGCTTCGATACGGCGACGAAGACATACGCCGACCTCATCGGCAACATAGAGCGCGACGCCTGCTCCGCGCGCAAGTACTGGCATTTCGTCAAGGTCATGGGGCGCTCCGCCTCGCACGTCGCGCTCGAGTGCGCGCTGCGCACGCAGCCGAACGTCTGCATCATCAGCGAGGAGGTCGAGGCGAAGAAGACTAGCTTCACCGAGATTACGGAGCAGATTGTGCGCTCCGTCTGCGCGCGCGCGGAGCGCGGCGACAATTTCGGCGTCGTCATAATTCCCGAAAGCCTGATTGAGTTCGTGCCGGAGCTCAAAGATCTCATCGCCGAGCTCAACGACGTGCTAGCGACCAAGTCCGACGAGCTCGCCGCGCGCGCGGGGTGGAAGAAGTACGCCTACCTCGAGACGCTGCTTTCGCCGGCCTCGTATAAAGTATTCACGCTTCTGCCCTCGAACATACAGAACCAGCTTCTGATGGACCGCGACCAGCACGGCAACGTCCAGCTCTCGAAGATAGAGACGGAAAAGCTTCTGATCGAGCTCGTGCGCAAGCGGCTCGCGGAGCTGAAGCACGACGAGGTCTATCACGGCAAGTTCAACCCGATAAGCCACTTCTTCGGCTACGAGGGGCGATGCGCCTTCCCGTCGAACTTCGACGCCGACTACTGCTACTCGCTCGGCTACAACGCTTTCATGCTCATAAGCTACGGCTACACGGGCTATCTTTCGACAATCTCCAACCTCGCGCGCCCCGCGGCCGAGTGGCACGCGGGCGGCATACCGCTGACCGGCATGATGAACCTCGAACGCAGGAGCGGGCGCCTGAAGCCGGTCATCAAAAAAATGCTCGTCGACCTGAACGGCGCGCCCTTCCGTTATTTTGCGGAGCGGCGCGAACGCTGGGCCGTCGAGACCTGCTACACCTTCCCGGGGGCCATTCAGTACTACGGCCCGTCCTGCGTCTGCGACACAGTCACAAAGACGCTGGAGCTCGAGCATATGGAAAAGAGGGGCTGACACAGCCCCTCTTTTTTTTCGTCCTTTATTCGTATTTGAGAGCGTCTATCGGGTTCAGCAGCGAGGCCTTGTAGGCCGGGTAGTAGCCGAAGCCGACGCCGACCATCGCGGAGAAGACGAAAGCGAGCATTATCGAGACGAGCGTGAATACCGGCGGCGCGGCGGTGAACGTCGAGAGCGCGTAGCCCGCGACGACGCCGACTATGATTCCGAGCGTCCCGCCAACCATCGAGAGGACGACCGCCTCTATCAGGAACTGCATGCGTATGTCGCGCTCCGTCGCGCCGACGGCCATCCTTATGCCTATCTCGCGCGTGCGCTCCGTTACGGAGACGAGCATGATGTTCATGATGCCTATGCCTCCGACGACGAGCGATATGAAGGCTATCGAGCCGAGCAGCATCGACATTATCGTCGTCGTCTTGCGGCGCGCCTCGAGCATCTGCGAGACGTTGCGCACCGCGAAGTCGTCGGGCTCGCCGGGCATTATCCTGTGGCGTTCGCGCAGAAGCGCCTCGGTTTCGTTCTGGATGTAGTTCAGCGCTGTCATCGAAACGCCTTTGATGTAGATGTTGCCGATGCGCCCTGCCTCGCGCCAGCGGACGAGGCGGCGCTGCGCCGCCGTTATCGGCACGAGCATGAAGTCGTCCTGGTCGCTGCCCATCGCGGAAAGCCCCTTCGCCTCGAAGACGCCTATGACCGTGAACGGTATTTTATTGACGCGGATGGATTTACCCAGCGCGCTTGTGTCGGGGAATAGCTTTTCCTCGACCGTGCTGCCTATCACTATGACCTTCGCGCCCTGGCGGACGTCGCTCTGGTTTACGTCGCGCCCGTAGGCTATGCTCCAGTCCTGCACGTAGGAGTAATCCGCGGTGCTGCCGACGACGCTGGTGTCCCAGTTGGTGTTTTCGTAGACCACCGTGGCGCTGAGGTTTATCATCGGCGCGACGGCGTCTATGCCGGAGACCTCGCGCGCTATCGCTTCCGCGTCTTCGTCCGTGAGGTAAGACCTGCTGCCCATCGTCGAGCGCGAGGAGCGGTCCGGGAAGACCATTATGAAGTTGCTTCCGAAGGAGGAGATCTGCTCGTCGATGCTCTTGTTCGCGCCGGCTCCGACGGCGAAGGCCGCTATGACGGCGGCGACGCCTATGATGATGCCGAGCGCCGTGAGCATCGAGCGCGTCTTGTTTCTGCGCAGCGCCGTTACAGATGCGGTGAATACTTCGGGCAGGGCTATCATACCGGCGTCCTCCTTTCGTTGATTTCGTCCTTCATTATCACTCCGTCCTTAAAATGGAGGATGCGTTTCGCGTAGAGCGCGACGTCGTACTCGTGCGTGACGAGGATTATCGTCATGCCCTCGTCGTTGAGGCGAGTGAAGAGCGCCATTATTTCGTCGCTCGTCTTGGAGTCGAGGTTTCCCGTCGGCTCGTCTGCCATCAGTATCGGCGCGCGGTTCACAATGCCGCGCGCTATCGCGACGCGCTGCTGCTGTCCGCCGGAGAGCTGCGACGGCTCGTGATAGAGCCTTTCAGAAAGCCCCATCTCTATCAGCGCAGCCTTCGCCTTCTCGTGGCGCTGCGCGCGCGGCACGCCCGCATAGAGCAGCGGGAGCTCGACGTTCTCTAGCGCCGAGGTCTTCGAAAGCAGGTTGAAGCCCTGGAAGACGAAGCCGATCATGCTGTTCCTGATGTGCGCGAGCTCGTCGGAGCCCATATCCTCGACGTTCACGCCGTCGAGCAGGTATTCGCCCGACGTGGGCCTGTCGAGACAGCCGAGAATGTTCATCGTCGTCGATTTGCCGGAGCCGGAGGGGCCCATCATCGCGACGAACTCGCCCTTATCGACCTTGAGGTTGACGCCGTGGAGTATCTCTACGGGCTCGCCGCCGAGGTTGAAGCTCTTGCGTATATCTCTCAGCTCGACGAGAGCCATATCTTAATCGTCCTCTCTCGGCAGGATGACGCCCGTTATTACGCGCTGTCCTTCCTCGAGGCCGGAGACGACCTCGGTGTTCTGCCCGTCGGTGATTCCGCGCTCGACCTCGGCCTTGACCGGCTTGTCCTTATCGCCGAGCAGGTAGACCGCGGGGGCCGTAACCGCCGCTATGTTGCTCTTGCGTCCCGGGCCGGGCGGGCCGACCTCGACGCTCTGCCCCGTCACGGGCTTGAAGCGGAAGGCGCTGTTCGGCACGACGAGGATGTCGTCGCGCTTGTCGAGTATCAGAGAGACGTTCGCGGTCATGCCCGGAAGCAGCTTGCCGTCGGGGTTGTCGACCTTGACGATGACGGTGTAGGTGACGATGTTGTTCTCCGTCGTCGGGGAGAGGCGCACCTGCGAGACGCTGCCAGTGAAGGAGTCGCGCGGGAAGGTGTCCACCGTGAACTCCGCCGGCTGCCCCTCGTGGACGCCGCCGATGTCCGCCTCGTCGACGTTGACCTCGACCTGCATCTGCGTGAGGTCGCGCGCTATCTCCGCGATACTCGGCGTCTGGTAGCTTGCGGCGACGGTCTGTCCCTCTTCGACGTTCTTGGCGACTATTACGCCGTCCACCGGAGAGTATATTTTCGTATATCCGAGGTTGATTTTCGACCTTTCGAGCGAGGCGCTCTGCTGTTTGACGCGCGCCTCGGCCGAGGCGAGGTTCGCCTTCGCCTGCAGCCACGTGCTCGTGTCGGCGTCGACGTCGGCCTTAGCGACGAGGTCGCGCTCCGCAAGCTCGCGCGTGCGGCGCAGGTTCTTCTCCGCAACGGTCAGAGCCGCCTGTGCGTTGAGCACCTCGGCCTTAGCAGACGCGAGCGACGCTTCGCCCTGCGCCACGTCGGCCTCCTGCGTCGCGGAGTCCATGAGCGCTATCAGCTGCCCGGCCTTGACCTCGCTGTTGTAGTCGAAGTAAAGCGCCTCTATCGTGCCGGATATCTGCGTACCTACGTCGACCGTCTCGACCGGGTTCAGCGTGCCTGTCGCCTGTATGGTCGACTGGAGCGTAGTGCGCACCACCGGCACTGACTTATATTGTATCGAAGGGGCTCGATTGAGCCACCACCATCCGCCGCCGCCCGCCGCCGCAGCGATTATCAGCAGCGCCGCCGCGAATCTGAATTTTTTGCTTTTAGTCGGCAGTCTGTTCGCCATAGCTCAGTCCTCCCATTGCTTTTTCAAGGTTTATCCGCGCGTTCTTGCAGTCGTAGAGCGCGAGCACGGTGTTCGCCGAGGCTACGGCGTAGCCGTCCACGGCGTCCGATATTTCAAGGTTGTCGCCCACGCCGGCCTTGTAGCGTCCGAGCGCGAGGTCGAGCGTCGCCTTCGCGGCGCGCTCCGCCTCCTGCGACGAGGTCAGCGATTCCTTCGCCTGGCGCAGGTCCTCCCACGCCGTGCGCACCTCGAGCGTCACGGAGTTCTCGAGGCCTACGAGCTCCGCCTCGGCCTGCCGCAGCTGCGCGCGCGCCTGCTCGACCATGCTCTTCGTCAGGCCGCCGTCGGTAAGCGGCACGGAGAGCGTCAGCCCGGCGTTCCACTGGTCGTGGTCGAAATAGGAATGATTTCCGAAGCTGTAGCCGGCGGACGCGGAGAGCGACGGAGACAATCCCTTCATCTGGAGAGTTACGTTTTCCGCCGCGGACTCGACGCGGAGCCTTCTGGCCACAAGCTCCGGGCGGTCCTTCATCGCGCCCGCGACCGCGTCGTCCAGGCTTATGCTCCAATCCTCGTAGCCGAGCATATCCTCGACGCCGCTTATTTCCATCAGCGGCACGCCCATGGCGTTTGCGAGCTCGGCGCGGCGCAGCTCCTCGTTGCTCTGCGCGCGGACGAGCGTCAGCTTCGACGATGCGAGGTCCGATTCGGCCTTTGTGACCTCGATTTTAGCCTTCGTCCCCACTTCGTAGTAGGAGCGCGCCCAGTCTAGGCGCTTTTCGTAGTTGTCGTACCTCGTCTGCGCTATATCCACGTCACGCACGGCGCGGTTGAGCGCGTAATAGGCGTTGTAGACCCGCTGCACGACGAGGTCGACGGTCTCTTCATAGTCCGCCTCCGCGGCCTCGGTGGAAAGGCGCGCGCGCTTTATCCTCGTCTCGCGCCGCCCCCAGTCGCTGATGGACTGATTCACGGAAACGCCGGTGCTGTAGCTGCCCTCATGGTCGTCGCCCGTGCCGCTGCGCCTGTACGAGCTGTTCGCAGAAAGCTGCGGGCGTCCGGGCGCCGCGGCCTGGTTTATCGTCGTACGCTCCGCGTTGAGGGACTCGCGCGCCGCCGTGATGTCGGGGTTGTTCTTCATCGCCGTCGCGAGGCAGTCGTCCAGCGTTAGCGTCCCGGCGGACGAGGCTCCCGCGCAGAACAGCGTCAGAGCCGCCGCGAAAAGCGCTGTTTTAAGTTTCATCGGACTGCACCACTCCTTTTACAGATAATTTCTCTTGGGTATCTTCACTGTGAAGCGCGTGCCCTTTCCGGGCTCGCTTTCGACCTCTATCGTGCCGCCGTGCGCTTCGACTATCGCCTTGACTATCGCGAGGCCGATGCCTATCCCGCCGCTCGTGCGCGCACGGGATACGTCCGTGCGGTAGAAGCGCTCGAAGATGTACGGAAGGTCCTTCGCCGCTATTCCTATGCCGGTGTCCGCGACGCTGACGGTCATCTCCTTTTCGCCGCCGGTCAGAGCGACGGTGACGGAGCCGCCCGCGTCGGTGTAGCGCAGCGCGTTCGACAGAAGGTTCTCGACCACCTGACGCATTTTCGCGCCGTCGAGCTGCATCATGACGCCCGGCTCTATATCGCGTTTCAGCTCGACGCCCTTGTTTTTATAGAGCGGGTCGAATACGAGCGAGGCCTTCTCCACGACAGACGACGCGTCCGTCTCTTCGACGGAGAGCGAGTGCGCCGCGCCCTCTATCGAGGTGAGCTTCTCCACCTCGCGTATAAGCTGCGACAGCCGGTCCACCTCGCTGACCGTGAGCCGTATCCGTTCCGGCGTCGGCTCCCACACGCCGTCCTCTATTGCCTCGAGGTGCGACTTTATGACGGCGACAGGGTTGCGCAGCTCGTGCGCTATGTCGCTCATGAGGCGCTTGCGCAGCTCCTCCTGCTCCTCGAGCCCGCGGCCGAGGCGGTCTACGCTCTCGATAAGCGTCTGAAGCTCTGTTATGTCGGAGGCGTTCTGCCCCTCGACCGTGTACTTGCCCATGCTTATCTGCTGCGCGCGCCGCGCCGCGTTGAGCACCGGAGTGCTGATCCTGTAGGCCATGAATATGGCTATCATCGCGGCTATTATAAGCATGACCGCGACCGCATAGTACATAATCTTATTGAAGTTGTTGAGGAAATTGCTCTCCGGGCTCTTGTCGAACGGCAGGACGGTGAAGAACACCTGCCCTACGCGCTCGCCGCGCGCGATTATGTCGCGGCTCCTGACCTGAAGCCCCTCGGGAAGGACGACGGGGCCGCGCTGGTGATGCCCGCGTCCGTGCATCGGGCCGGACTTCACCATAAAGCGGCTGTAGCTGCGGACGAGGTTCCCCTCAGCGTCCTTTATCTGAATCATAGCTATCGGCCAGCGTATAAAGTCGGAGCCGCGCGGGAATATCCCACGCGCGCGCCACGTGCCCGTCTCCTCGTAGAGCGAGGCGAAATAGTCCGTGAACTCCGTCTCGTACTCGTCAAGCCTGTCGTTGAGGAAATTCTTGAACTGCCATTCGAGCAGCTCCGATATCGCCGTCGGTATGACGAGCATACAGACGATGACGATTACCATATATTGAAAAATGAGCTGCGAACGGAGCGAGTGCTTCATGTCCGTTATTCCGAAATCTTATAGCCGAAGCCGTGGACGGTGCGAATGAAGCCGTTCTCGTGCTCCGGGTCCGAGAGCTTTTTCCGTATATTCTTGATATAGCTGTCTATCGAGCGCTCGAAGCCGTCGTATTCGTAACCGAGCGCGTAGGTGATAAGGTCGTCGCGGCTCCACGTCTTGTCCGGGCGGGCCGCCATCTTTGACAAAATCATAAATTCGTTGCGCGTCAGCGAAACCTCTTCGCCGTTCTTCTTCACCGTCAGGTTCTGCGGGTCAATCACGAGCGCGTCCCCGACGCGGATGAGCTCCGACGCGGAATCCTCCGCTGTGCCGCTCTTGCGCAGGTTCGCCCTGATGCGCGCCATCAGTATGCGCGGCGAAAAGGGCTTCACTATATAGTCGTCGGCCCCGGCGTCGAGCCCCGCGACGATGTCGTCCTCGCCGCTCTTCGCCGTAACCATGATTATCGGGGCGCTCGAGCTCCGCCGTATCTCGCGGCAGACGTCTATTCCCGACATGCCGGGGAGCATCAGGTCGAGAATGACGAGGTCGAACTGCTTCTCTCTGAACTTCCCTATCCCTTCGAGGCCGTCCGCAGCAATCTCCGCGGAATACCCGTCGCGCTCTATATAAGCCTTCTCGACCTCGGCTATCGCGCGCTCGTCCTCTACGATAAGTATCCTCATGTCCTCACCGTCTCTCGTCAAAGTTCTTCGCCCCCATTATATTCCCTTTTCGTCCGCTTCTACTTACAAGTTTGAGCGGATTTCAGCATCCGCCCAAACTTTTCCCGTCTGTTTGCGCCGCGCGCCGGAGATTCGCTCCGGCGGCGGGGTCAGATATTTCCGCGCCGCCTAGTAGGCAGGTCCGTCCCAGTGACGCGGGCCGCCGTGCCATCCGTCCGGGCCGCAGCCGTGACGGAAGTGTCCGCCGCCCCAGTGGTGACGCGGAGCCCAGCGTCCGTCCCTCGGCCCTTCGCGCCAGCCGTCTCTCGGGCCGTGCCATCCGTCGCGGGGGCCGGAGCGCCCGTCGCGCGGGCCGCAGTACCAGCCGCGCCATCCGTCGGGATCGTCGAGCATCGCGTCGAAGCGTTCCATCGCGAGCTCGCGGTTAATCTTCTCGGCCTGGCTGAAATATTCCCACGCGCGCACCTTGTTCGGCTTATCCTTGCTCAGCTCGTCGATGAACTTCACCCACGCGCCGTTGCCGTAGCCCATGCGCCTGTCGTGGCGTGCGATCCATCCGCAGCGCCCCTTGCTGTGGTCGTGATTCTCGATGCAGTTGCGGAAGCCCTTCTCGCGGAACTCCTGACGAAGGTCGAGCTCTTTCGCGAAGAGCGTGCGCGCGCGCTGCTTATCCGGCTTCTCCTTCCGGAGCTCGTCGCGCAGCTCGGCGCGGACCTTGCGCATCGCCTCGAAGTGCGCGCGGTCCTCCCGGCTCAGCTCCGGCCCGCGGCGGAAGTCTCCGCGCGGCGCGGGGCCTCCCTGCGGCTGATAAGCCGCGGCCGCCCCGGCAATTCCCAGCACCATTACGAAAGCTCCTATAACCTTTAATTTCATTGCGTCGTTCCTCCTCTATGTTATCTCCGGTTCGTGTCCGGCTCTCTTTGACGAGTTTATGATAACAATCCGCTATGACGATTTTATGAACGATTTATGGAGATTTTGTGAACGCGCGGCGGGGGACAAAGACCTGATGCACGCCGCTCGTGCCGATACCGAGATGCGACGGAAGATACTTCGGCGTGCAAGGCCGGATAACAAAATAGAATCATGTTGCCGCTCTGTTGTATAATAATCCACGGAAGGGGCCCGGGCAGTGTAGCCGGGCACTGCCGAGCAAGGGATTTCCCCCGGCTAGGAAGGGGGGAATGAACGGATGGCAAAAAACGAAAAAGGCCGCTCATTCTACGAATGGGCGACCCTCATCGTCAAGCTGCTTACAGCGTGTGCTGCGCTCGTAGCAGCTATTGCGGAATTACTCCGCTATGCCAACATGTAACTTGGCCTTAAATGTCTAGGCTGAGGTCCCACGCTCAGCTTAGGCAGGCCGGAGAGGAGTTTTCCCGCTTTCCCTTTCCGCGGGCCTCTCTCTTCCTATTTCGTATTATACCATCTTTCCCGCCTCGCGCTATCTATCGGACATTCACCCCCACAGCCCAACCGCACAGATTTGTAAAACTTCTGCCGGTATGCTCCCCACTATGTCGCCCCTGAATGCTTCTGTCAGTGGCCCCCATCCCAAACGCTAGAGACCGCATTCAAAAAAAGAGCCTATATATCCGGAAAGCGCCCGTTAATCGTCATTCCGCGCTCCGACGGAACGGCCTGTCCGCGCAGCGGACATTAAAAATTTCTTTAGGCCGTTCCTAGTATCGGCAGCGTTTGGCCGATGGACGCGGAATCTAGTGTCGTTAAATTCCGTTAGGTATGGGAATCTAACGACGCTGGGCCCCGCGTCAAGCGCGGGGCGACGGGAGGGCTGTTCCACGTATAGTTTAAGTAAGTAATGCTGCTCCGACACCGTTGACGTTTGCCGCCTCCGCGCTCTCCGCGCCTCCGCAATTTTTCGTTTTTGTAAAACCGCCGCCGTTTCCCCACCATTGGAGGCAATTTCATCCAAAGGAGGGGACTGTCATGTCCTTTACGGAAAATCCGCGGAGCGCGCTCTGCTCCGTTGGCGTGTGCTGTGAAGTGTGCGGCGTGGAGGCGGAGCTTGAAGCATACGCGCCGCTCGTGCGTTCGGTCGCTTGGCGTTACGCGGGGCGCGGCGCGGAATTTGAGGATTTGGTGCAGGAGGGGTGCCTCGCGCTGCTCGTGCTGATACCGAGGTGCCCGGACAGGCGCTGGCTCGAGCGCTATCTCAAAACCAACCTTCCGGGCTACGTGCGCGACGCGGCGGCGAGAATGAGAAAGCCGATAACGAACGGAGGCGAGACGATGACTGAAGAACTTGAAGCGACGCTCGGCAGAGACGAAGAGCGCTACGAAGAGACGGAGCTGCGCGAAACGCTCGAGCGTTTGCTCACGCGCGAGGAGCTCGACATAACGCAGGCGCTGGTCGAGGGCTTCACGCAGGCGGAGATAGCGAAGGGATTAGGCGTAACGCAGCAGGCCGTAGCCGCGCGCGTCAAGAAAATCCGCGCGAAGCTCCGCGGCGCGTTCTACGACGAACGCGGATGAAAGCCGCGAGAAAACAAAAAAGCGAGACGAACGAAAAAGCAAAGTCTTGCAAAAAATTGCAGCTTGTGTAAAATACTTCTAAATGGAGCCTGTGAAGTTCTTTCTGTAAGTTATCCAAGACTGCCGCTGCTGTGGCAGTTGATTTTGATGTGGCGGCGTCTTTTCGCCAGACGCCGTCACGTTTCTACTATAGGGTATAGGCCGCTAAGCGTCAATTTCTCAATTTGACGCCGGTATCGTTTTTTAGCATGAAGTCACGGCTACTCAGGCAGCCTCCCCTCGTACATTATCGACAGTTCTCCGTATATTTTGCCCCAGTCGCGTATTGGAAGCCTCCATTTCTTCGTGGCTTCCATTGTGGCGAGGTACAGCGCCTTGAGTAAAGACTGGTCTCCGGGAAATGAACTGCGCTGGCTGTTCAGACGCCGGTATATGGAATTCAGGCTCTCTATGGCGTTCGTCGTATATATGACGCGTCTTGTCTCTGACGAAAATTTGAAGATTGGAGATATGGCGTCCCAGTTCTTGTACCACGATTTCATCGAGTTAGGATATTTCTGCTGCCATTTCTCAGCGGCTCGGTCAAGCTCGCCAAGGGCGAGTTCTTCGCTGGGTGCGCCGTATATCCTGCGGAGGTCGTTCGCGAACGCCTTGCGGTCTTTGTCGCTTACATATTTCAGCGTGTTCCTGACTTGATGTACAATGCATCTTTGATATTCGGTCTGCGGGAAGGCCGCCTCTATGGCATCCTTGATGCCGGTAAGGCCGTCGGCACAGACGATAAGGATGTCTTTTACGCCTCGGTTCTTAAGCTCGTTAAGGATAGAAAGCCAGTACTTCGCGCTCTCGTTCTCCCCAATGTAGATGCCAAGAACGTCCTTGTGTCCGCTCGCAGATATGCCTAGAACAATATACGCAGCCTTCCTGCGTACGCCTACCTCGTCCCTTACAGCGTAGTGAATTGCGTCGATGAAGACTACCGGATATACATCTTCGAGCGGACGTGACTGCCATTCCTGTATCTTAGGCAGAAGCTTATCAGTAACGTCTGAAATGAATCCCTCTGACACCTCAAAGCCGTATATATCCATGATAGTGTCGGAAATATTGCGTGTCGTCATTCCTCGTGCGTACATGGCGATTATCTTCTGCTCGATAGCGTTGATATCCTTCTACGGCAGACGCCCCCGCATACTGCGCCGGCTGAGGATATTTTTGAATGCGCTCCGCGCAGCCGGCTTGTAATGTCCCTTCTTCACAACCTTTGGTTCAAAGGCTGAGTCTCGATCCTGAGGAACGTCTATAGTGATGCTGCCAGCGCTGCTCATGATTTCCTTTGATTTGTATCCGTTACGGCTGTCGGGGTTGTCTGAATGTTTATACTTCTCGTACCCAAGATGCTCGTTCATTTCCTCTTCGAGCATATCCTTGATGGTGTCTCCGAGAAGGTCCTTGACGGCATCTTGGAGATCCGCCGCCGTCTTGATATCGTACATACCGACGAAATTGCGGAGGAACTCGCGCTTTTCCGGGCTCATCTCGGAACGGCGCTGCCGCCTGGTTTTCTTAGGCTCATCTGAAGAACTCTGCTGTTTGCTGATGCGTGACATAATAAACCATCCTCCTAGCAAGTCTACCATAGCAGGGTGGGATGGATTTCAACTTACAGAATTCTGTTCACACTCTCTCTAAATGCGCGCAGACCGCGTGCACTAGTCAACAAAAATTGGACATTAGATTTTTCTAATCCTGTACAATAGGGGTATATCTCTTTACTTCACTTCTTCCTCTTAGAATTACCGTTTCCGCTATACGCCTCCCTATACTGTTTCGGCGTCATATATCCCAGCGCATAGGCGGGACGCTCTTCGTTGAAGAATTTTATGTATTCTTCTATCTCCCGTTCTATGCTTTCTTTGCCAGTTACGTGAAAGTCTGTAAACAGTTCCGATTTCAGCCAGCCGTTTATCGCTTCCATCGCAGCGTTGTCAGTCGGAGTCCCCGCTCTGGACATTGAATGTCCTATGTGGTGAAGGCGAAGTATGTCGTTGTATTTCTTGGACGCATATACCGCGCCCTGGTCTGAATGCAGTATCGTCTGCCATTCCGTTTCTTTTTCTCTGGTTTTTATCAGTCCTTCTAAACCGTTTATGTATGTCATCCTGTCTCCGCGTCTTGAAGACAACGCATGGCTCACTATTTCGTTGTTCCACAGGTCCATGTACAGCGTGAGTTCGTAATACGTCCCTTTGAAGCAGAACGCCGTCATGTCGCTCGCTATGTACTGCATCGGCGCGTATGCGGGAAGGCCGGCGAGAAGCAGGTTCGGAAACAGCCTGTACGGATTGCCTGGTTTTTTATAGCGGTAGTGTTTCGTCCTGCTTTTTATACCGGCAGCCCTGCAGCATTTATAGGCGTACGGATCGGAATGGACTATCCCGGTATCAAGCCTTATCTTCGCGTTGAGCCATCTGTATCCGTGCGATGGGTACTTCTTATGGTATTCCATAAAGAGCATTATGTTTCCGGCAAAGTCTCTCGCCCTCTTGGATGGTTCAAAAATGCTGCGCTTCCAGTTATAGAAGCTGCTTCTGGGGATTCCGGTTACGCGGCATAGGAGGATTACCGGAAAATATTCGGAGAGTTCGAGGATTACTTGGTATTCGAGCTGTCTAAAAGAATATATTCCTTTGTTCGACCATCTCCTTTCACCTCGTAGCCTTTTTTTAATCTTGCTTCAGCCACTTTTGATTTTATCAGCTCGATAATGAGTTCTTTTTTAGTCATAGACTCATAATCTGAGATGTCCGGTCGGCTTTCGGAAGGCTTGTAAACATAGCAGCCTGTGTTATTCCCCGAGGATTTAGGCGGCAGACTGTTGGAATCACGATACATGCGCATGTAGTCCCTTGCAGTGTCGTCGCTGATGCCGTAGGCTTCCGCAGCCTCATAACGGCTCATTGTACCTTCATAAACCTTTCGCCCTATCTCAAGACGTTCTTCCTTCGTGTACCGCATGGCAGGCCTCCTGTACATATAAGCACTATGCTTATGACTCAAGATATGATTGTCATGTACCGAGAACAATTATATCTTGTCCCATTTCTACCCCCTGCGTGTACAGGATTAGTTTAGCAGTGCATATTTTTCTATTAAATATGCTATACTACCCCCCCCCGTTTACATTCTTCTAAGCATGTCAACAATAGCTATACGATAACGGAATTCGCATCGGGCGAAGAAGGGCGCGAAAACGCCGTTGTTTTCGCGTGCCGTTTCCCCGTGCAGTATCTCCCGTATTTTGACGACGGATAGGAAGCGCGGGGCTTCGCGCCCCGTTTCCTCCGCCGTCAATTTTTTTTGAAAGGATGACAAAAGCAATGCGTTTGATAAAGGCAGTTACGGCACTGCTGTTGGTGGTGTGCGCTCTCGCCGCCCCGGCCTTCGCGGAGGTCGCCGTCGTCGACGTGGCGCGCGTGATAGACGCGAGCGCGCCGGGCAAGGCGGGACAGAAGTATGTAGACAACCTGAAAGCCTCGCTCGAAGCGGAGCTTGAGCGCTTCGTCAAGAAAACGGCGAAAGACAAGGACGCGCAGGCGAAGGCCGCGCAGGCGAAGGCCGCGAACAAGCAGGCCGAGCTCAATGCGCAGTTCGCCGCTGAATACGACCGCGTTACGGCGCGCGTCATGGACGAGCTGAGAAAGGTCGTCGCGCAGTGGATAAAGACGAACAAGAAGGGAATCACCGTCGTAGTCCCCGCGCACACCGCGCTCGGCTACGCCCCAGCCGCCGACGTGAGCGGCGAGATTTTGAAGAAGCTCAACGCCGTGGCGATTGATTTCACGGCGAAGTAGAAAATACAAAAGTCAGATGAGAGGAAAAGCTATGAGGAAATTTTTTGGAAAATTCTTGTTTTGTATGCTCGTAACAATGTTGACAATCTTTTCGTGTTATAGGGCAGACGCCGCTAAATATGAATTTCAAGGCGGAAATATCACTGGGCTTAACCCTATAGCGATAGATAAGGACGCAACATCAAACGGTGACTACGCAATATCGATAGGATACTACGCAAAAGCTTGGGCCAATAATGCAATAGCAATGGGAATGTGGTCTCAAGCTAACGGTCAGGATGCTTATGCATTAGGCTCAAACGCGCACGCTTTGGCAGATAACTCTCTGGCTATCGGCTATGTCGCCAGAGCAACGGCAGAAAACAGCGTTGCAATAGGTTACGGAGCTGGCTCGCTGTATGATTACATTGGAAGCCTTACACGAAGCGTCGGAGAAAATTCTACTTCGGTCGGCCACAGTGCACACGCATTGGGGCAAGCGAGTACGGCGCTGGGATACTACACATATGTATACGGAGATAACAGCGTTGCCGTCGGAGACAATGCGACTGTAGGTACAGCAAATACGGACGTTGACGACGCAGTCGCGCTCGGCAGCAATTCTAAAGCGACCGAGTCCAACACAGTATCCATAGGAAACAATACAACCAAACGTCGTCTAGTAAATCGCGCGGCTGGGAAAGCGGACACTGACGGCGTGAACGTGAGCCAGCTTAAGAAGCTCGGCACCGCAACTGCGAATGCGCTCGGAGGAGATTCAGAATTTTCTTTCAGTACATCAGGCAACGGAACGCTGAAAACATCCCTTAAAGTCGGAGACGATACTTACAGTTCCGTTCAGCGTGCGCTTGATGCGCTCGCCGGCAGCACCGTTGCATACGACGCTGACGACAAGTCCACCATCACGCTCGGCGGCACGAACGGCACGACGATAACAAATCTCGCCGCGGGCGTGAACGCTTCCGACGCGGTGAATTTCGGTCAGCTTTCGTCGCTCGGCGATAAGATTGCGAGTACGTTCGGCGGAGATTTCAAATTTGAAAACGGCACGCTTACCGGCGGCTTTACTTACGGCAACGAGACGACTATACAGGGCGCGTTTAACAGCATACGCGACGAACTGGACAAGCTTTCAGATGGCTGGACGTTCAACCCCGTCGACGACGCTCAGCAGTCCGGCGGCGACGGCGGCGCGGGAACAGGCGAGGGCGCGACGCCTCCGGCATCTTCGACAATCAAGCCCGGCGACAGCCTGACGGTGAACGCGGGCAGCAATATCGAAATCACGGGCTCGGATAAGGATTATACGGTTAGCGTGTCGGATAATCCAAAGTTCGACAGCGTTTCCGCCGCGGACGGCAAGGTTACTGCCGATGAGGACGGTCTGACGGTCGCAGGGACAGACGGGAACAGCGTGAAAATCGACGGCGATTCCGTGACGGTCGCGGATAAGGTGACGATTGACAAGAACGGAATCGACATGGACGGGACGAAGCTGACTGGGCTCGGCGCAGGCAGTATATCCGAGGGAAGCACGGACGCGGTGAGCGGCGGTCAGCTCTGGGAGACGAACCAGACGGTCGATGAAATCGGTTCCGTCCTCGGCGGCGCGGAGAACGGGTATAAGAAGCCTACGTTCGACACTGTGACGGCGAACGATATAAACGTCGGCAAAATCAATATCTCCGGCTCCGGCATCAACATGGGCGGCGCGAATATAAATACCGGCGGCGGCAATATCGATATGGGCGGCGGCAGGATAACGAACGTCGCGGGCGGCGCGATTGCGCAGAACAGTACGGACGCGGTGAACGGCGGACAGCTCTGGGACGCCTATCAGCGCATGGACGCGATGGGCGGGGACATCTATCGCCGCATGGACGACCTGCGCGAGGATGTGAATATCGTCGGAGCGCACGCGGCGGCCCTCTCCGGCCTGCACCCGATTCAGTACAACCCCTATGAGCCGACGACGCTCTCCGCGGCGATAGGCACATACCGCGACGAGTACGCCGTGGCGGTCGGCGTTTTCCACTACGTGCGCGAGAACCTTATGTTCAACGTCGGCGCGTCGCTCTGCTCAGACGGCGACCTCATGGGCCGCGCGGGCGTGAGCCTCGCGGTCGGCAGGAGCACGAAGCGCAAACCGGAGCTCGCGCGCGACATGGCGGGCATGCAGAGGCAGATGTACGTGATGCAGGCGAAGCTCGAACGGCTCGAGGCCGAGAACAAGCAGAGCGAAACCGCCGAAGCGAAGCTCCGCACGGAGAACGAGCAGAACAGGCGCATAATCGAGCAGAACGCCGCGACCCTGCGCAAGAACGAGGAAATCATGAAGAAGAACGCGGAGCTGATCCGCGAGCTGACGAAGAAGCTCGAAGCGCAGAAGTAACGGCTTCGGCACAACCGCGCCGGCACGGCGCACGGCGGGGAGCCCCCGGCGCTCCCCCGCCGTTTTCCAAAATGTCGCGTCCTCCCGGGCGCGTGAGTTGAAACGCTTATGTTGCTTTTTAGGCGCAAGCCAAGCGCGCGCCCCGCGCCCGGGAGCGGGGCGCGCCCCAAGCCATCCCCCAGCGCCGTCCCCAACGGCGCGCAAAGACAAGAGCCGGAGCGGCGTAATACCGCTCCGGCTCTGCCATATAGAGAAAAGCCCCGGGACGTGCCGGGGCTTTTGTGGTTTTTGGGATTGCGCTGAAGTTACGCCTGCGAGGTGAGGCGTTTGCGCGCGGCGTTGGCTTGCGCCGTTATTTTTTCTTTGTCGAGGCGCGCGAAGCTGCCGTTTTCGTAGAGCGTTTCGCCCGCGACGACGTTCGCTTTTACGTCCGCAGAGCTTCCGGCGTAGACTATGCAGCCCGGAAGGTTTTCCAAATCCCAGCCGACGTAGTGCGGCTTGTCGAGGTCGACAAGCATGAAGTCCGCCGTCCAGCCTTCACGCAGCAGCCCGGTCTTTTCGAAGCCGAGGGCGCGCGCCCCAGCGACGGTCGCCATGCGGAAGGCGTCGCGCGCGGAGAGCAGCGTCGGGTCGAGGTTCGCGCCCTTCTGCGCGAGGGAGGCGAAGCGCATTTCGTCCCACATGTCGAGGCGGTTGTTGCTCGACGCGCCGTCGGTGCCGAGCGAGACCGCTATTCCGGCCTCCGCCATCGCGCAGACGGGCGCGGTGCCGCTGCCGAGCTTCCAGTTGCTTTTGGGGTTGTGCGCGACTGTTATGTTCGGGCGCGCGTAGAAGGGGAATTTCTCTTTTTCCATCCAGACGCAGTGCGCGAGCAGGAGGTGCTTCACGCCGGTCATCCCGGTCTTTTCGAGGTATTCCTCGGGGTTCATCGTCTTCGAGCCGTCGGAGAGTGGCCAGTCGCTTTTGGTCTCAAGCCAATGGAGCTGGACGCCGAGGCCGTTTTCCTTCGCCGCGGCCGCTATTTCGGTCATGAAGGCCGTAGGCACGGTGTAGGGCGCGTGCGGGCCGAGCTGGACGTGTATCAGCCCATTCGCGCCGTCGTAGTCGCGCGCGAGCTTGAGGTTTTCGTCGAGTCTTTCGCGCCCGCCGTCCTGCGAGGGCACGATGCCGCGCGAGAGGCCCGCGCGCATTCCGCCCGCGAGCACGGCCTCCGCCACGCTGTCCATGAAGAAGTACATGTCGGCGAAGCAGGTCGTGCCGGTCGAGAGCATTTCCATGAGCGCGAGCTGCGCGCCAATGTATGCGGTCTCCGCGTCGAGCTTGTTTTCGACGGGCCAGATTTTCTTTTGCAGCCATTCCATGAGCGGCAGCTCTTCGCCGAGGCCGCGCAGCATCGTCATCGCGGCGTGTCCGTGGGCGTTGACGAAGCCGGGGAGCATCGCCGTGCCGCCGCGCCCGTCGAAGGCCGCTTCGCCGTCAAGCGTTCCCGCGGGCGCTATTTTCGCTATTTCCGCGCCCTCCGTGAGCACGTCGCAGAGGCTTGCGCTCTCGCGCTCCGCGTCCCAGAGGACGACGTTTTTATAGAGCTTCGGCATTTTTTATTCTCTCCAGCTCGCCATGTACTCTTCCTGCTCGGGCGTGAGCTTCTCTATCGTTATGCCGAGGGATTCGAGCTTGAGCTCCGCAATGCGGCGGTCGAGCTCCTCGGGCACGTTGTAGAGGCCGGGCTCGAGCTTGTGCGTGCTTATGTAGAGCGCGGAGAGGAGCTGCATAGCGAAGCTGAGGTCCATTATTTCGACGGGGTGTCCGTCGCCCGCCGCAAGGTTCACGAGGCGGCCTTCGCCGAGAAGGTGGAGCCTGCGCCCGTCGGCCATGACGTAGGTGTCGATGTTGTCGCGCGACTGGCGGACCTCCTTCGCCATCTCCTTGAGGTCGGGGACGTAGACTTCGACGTCGAAGTGTCCCGCGTTGGCGAGGAGCACGCCGTCCTTCATTACTTCAAAATGCTCGCGGCGGATGACCTTAGTGTTGCCGGTAACGGAGACGAATACGTCGCCGAGCTTCGCCGCGTCGTTCATGTTCATGACCTCGAAGCCGTCCATGAGCGCTTCGAGCGCTTTGTGCGGGTCTACCTCGACGACTATGACGCGCGCGCCGAGGCCCGCCGCGCGTTTCGCAGTCCCCTTGCCGCACCAGCCGTAGCCCGCGACGACGACGTTTTTGCCCGCGACTATGAGGTTCGTCGTGCGCAGTATCGCGTCCCAGACGGACTGGCCCGTGCCGTAACGGTTGTCGAAAAGATGCTTGCTCTGCGCGTCGTTGACTGCGAGCATCGGGAAGGGCAGAACGCCCTCGTTCGCCATCGCGCGCAGGCGCTTGATGCCGGTCGTTGTCTCTTCGCAGCCGCCCATGATGTTCTTGATGAGGTCGCGGCGCTCCTCTATCACCATAGAGACGACGTCGCCGCCGTCGTCGATGATGACCTGCGGGTCCCACTTGAGCATTTCGCGTATGTTGTCGCTGTATTCCTCGGCGCTCATGCCACGGCGGCTGAATACGTGCACGCCCTCCTCGACGAGCGCGGCGCATATCGGGTCCTGCGTCGAGAGCGGGTTGCTGCCCGCCGTGACGACGGTCGCACCGAGCTGGCGGAGGACCTTCAGCAGGCAGGCCGTCTTGGCTTCGAGGTGAAGGCAGGTGCCGACGACGACGCCCGCGAGCGGCTGGTTCGCCGCCTCTTTTTCGGCTATGAGCTTGAGCACGGGCATGTATTCCCACGCCCATTCCATGCGCCTGTGGCCTTCCGGCGCGAGCGCTATATCGGCGATCCTGAATTCGTTTCTCATTATGCTTTTCCCCCCGGGAAGATTTTTTCTATATTTTCTTTATACGGCGCGCGTATCACTCCGCGCTCCGTTATTATTCCTGCTATCAGCTCCGACGGCGTAACGTCGAAGGCGGGATTCCAAACTTTAACGTCGGGCGGCGTTATGTATTGTCCGCCGATTTTGCGCACTTCGTCCGCGGCGCGCTCCTCTATCGGGATTTCCGCGCCGCAGGGGCATTTTACGTCGAAGGTAGAGAGCGGAGCCGCGATATAGAACGGGACGCCGTGGTGCTTCGCCGCTATCGCGAGGCCGTAGGTCCCTATCTTGTTCGCCGCGTCGCCGTTCGCCGCTACGCGGTCCGCGCCGGTTATCACGGCGTCTATCTTCGTGCGCGACATCAGGAAGGCCGCCATCGAGTCCGTTATCACGGTGACGTCGAGGCCGTCCGCCATGAGCTCGTAAGCGGTCAGCGACGCGCCCTGCAAACGCGGCCTCGTCTCGTCGGCGTATATTTTGAGCTTCTTCCCCGCTTCGGCGGCTGCGCGGAAAACCCCGAGCGCCGTGCCGTAGCCCGCAGTCGCGAGCGCGCCCGCGTTGCAGTGCGTAATAGCGGCGCATTCGTCGGGCAGCAGCGCCGCGCCGTAACGGCCTATGCTTTTATTTATTTCTGCGTCTTCTTCGTGGATTTTGGCGGCTTCGAGCGCGAGAAGTTCCGCGAGATTTTTTTCATTTTCGTGCTCCGCGCGCGTCTCCTCCATGCGCTTTATGGCCCAGAAGAGATTTACGGCGGTCGGGCGCGTCGCGGCGAGGCGCTTCGCGGCCTGCGCGAATTCGCCCTCTCTTTCCGCGAGCGCGAGGCCGTAGGCGGCGGCCACTCCTATCGCGGGAGCGCCGCGCACGGTCATGTCTTCTATCGCCGCGGCGACTTCCTCGTAATCGCGGCAGATTCTGTATTTCGTTTCGAGCGGCAGCGCGCGCTGGTCGAGCAGACGAAGCGCGTCCCCCTCCCATTTCAGCGTGGGCGGCAGCATGGCTGCGATGCCTCCTTGAACGGCGTTTCGCCGGATATGTTTTCGACGACGGCTCCCGCCGTGCCGTCTCTCATTATGATGTTTACGCGCGCGCCTTCTTTGAGCGACGAGACGGAACGCAGCACTTCTCCGCGTCCATCCTCGCATATCGAGTAGCCCTTAGCGAGGAGCGACAGCGGGGAGAGGCCGTCGAGACGCGCTGCGGAGGCCGCAAGGCGCGCCGTTTCGTTTCTGAGCTTCGCTCCGATTCCCGCGGCAAGCGATTCTTCGGCTCTTTTGAGCGCAGCCGAGGCAGGGGCGACGTGTTTCAGATTCATCGCCGTCTCCATTCTTTTGCCTGCGGTTTCAAGCGCGCGCGACATGAGGCCGATTCGTCCTTCGAGCATTCCGCGCATGGAGCGCTCCGCGTCGCAGAGCGCCGCTTCAAGCGCGCGGCGGTCGGGGAAGAGCCGCTCCGCCGCTCCCGACGGCGTAGGGGCCGCCGCGTCTGCGGCGAGGTCGGCGAGCGTGCTGTCTATCTGGTGGCCGAGGCCGGTTATCACGGGGACGGGACAGAGGCGCACGGCGCGCACGACGGATTCTTCGTCAAAGATGTCGAGGTCGTCGCGGTTTCCGCCGCCGCGCACGAGCATGAGGCACGAAAGGCCGCGGATGCGCCGTGCGCGCTCGAAGGCCGCCGTAATTTCCTCGGGCGCGCCTACGCCCTGCATGAGGCTCTGGATTACGACTATTTCGGCGCACGGGTAACGCAGGGCGTGAAGCTTGAGCACGTCCTGGAGCGCCGCGCCGGTCGGCGAGGTTATGACGGCTACGCGCTCTGGGTAGCGCGGCAGCGGGCGCTTAAGGCGGGGGTCGAATATCCCCTCGCGCTCAAGCTTCATGCGCAGCGCCTCTTTCGCGCGCGCCTTCGCCCCCGCGCCGAGCGGGAGCAGGCTCACGGCGTATATCTGGTACGAGCCGCGCGCGCCGTAGACGTCGACCTTGCCGCGCACGAGCACCTCGTCGCCGTCCTTCGGCCAGACGAGCACGGAGCTCGCGTAGGAGCGGAAGAGCACGCACGAGACGCGCGAATTTTCTCCGAGCAAAGTAAAATATGCGTGGCCGCTGGTGTGCAGTTTGAAGCCCAGCAGTTCGCCGCGCACGGAAAGATTCTGAAGCGACGGTTCGCGGAAGAGAGCCTCCTTGACGGAGGCCGTCATCTCGTCGACCGTGATTATTTTATTGTTTGTTATCATCCGAACCGCGCACTATGCGGCCGAGCACGCCGTTGACGAAGCGTCCCGACTCCTCCGTCCCGAAGGCCTTCGCTATCTCGACGGCCTCCGATATGGCGACGTTGACGGGGACTTTCTTCGCTATCGTGCCCTCGTAGAGCGCGAGCGATATGACGGCCTTGTCGAGCGCGACGAGGCGCTCTGGACGCCATTTGCTCTCCATGTTGACGCGGATGACGTCTTCTATCTCGGCGGCGTTCGCGCGCACGCCGCGAAGAAGGTCCGCCGCGTAGGTCATGACCTCGTCCTTCTCCGCGTCGGAGAGCGAGAGGTCGAAGGCCGCGACGAACGGGAATTCAGCCTTCGAGGGCTTTTCGTCCTCTTCGGCCCTGAGCTCGCCGTCGAAGAGCGTCACGGCCTCGTCGACCGGGAATTCCTCCAGCATCTCCGCGACCGTCGTCCCGGGCCTCATGTCGTTCATATATACGAGCTGCAGCGCGATTTCGCGCGCCCTGTGGCGCAGCTGCGTTTTTCTGGACATTACCAAAAAATCATCTCCTAAAGAGTTCCCCCAGGGCGTTTATCTGCTTTCTGCCGTCCTCCGTGAGGACGAGCCACGCGACGCCGTAGCCTATCACCGCGAAGAAGATGGACCAGAGCACGCCGCCGAGCCCCATGTGGAAGAGCGCGGTGACGCCCGCCGCGGCCGCGCCCCAGAAGACGGGGAGCATCCAGACCGGCGTGGCCTTCCTGTTGTCCTGCGGCGCGACGTTGACCCAGTTTATCTGCACGGATACGCCAGATGGGCCGAAGAGGCCGGAAAATTTCGCTTCAAGCGCGGCTCTCTCGGCCGCGGGCCAGTCGTCGGGCGCGGCGATGTAGATGTTCAGAAGGGCCTTTTCCCCTATGAAGGAAACTTCCTGCACGTACAGCTCCTGAGGAAGGCGCCTAGCTATAATCTGCTTGACGGCGTCGCCGTCTATCCAGATTTTTCCAAGTTTAGTTGTCGTCCATAGAAAGAGCATAGTATATGCACCGCCTCTCAAAGAAGAAGGCCGGTTCGCGTGAAACCGGCCTTTCGGTAATCAACTGCTGTGAAATCAGGCCTCGTCGACGCTGGGGAACTCCGGCTCCGCCTCGCCGCCTTCCTGAGCTTCTTTCTTCTCGGCGAAGGTTATGCCCTGGACGTAGATGTTGACGCCCTTTATCGCGTAGCCCGTGAAGCGCTCTATCTGATCCTTCACGGCCTCCTGCACGTCCCAGCAGACGTCGGGAATCCTGAGACCGTACTTCACCGTTATATAGGCGTCCACGACTATCTCGGGCGGCTCGCCCTCGGAGATGAGGATGCGCACTCCGTTGGCGGTCTTTCTGCCGAGCCTGAGATTCGCCATCAGCCCCGGACTCGCCGGGGCGACGCCCTCTACGCTGTTGAGCGCCTTCGTCGCAAGCTGGGCTATAACGTCTTCCGATATGCGTATTTTGCCCTCAAGGTTCGACTGTCCTATGCCGCTTTCCTGTTTCTCCTCGGCGGCAAAATCGTCTCTCATGGTTTCGTCCATTCGGCGGCTCCTCCTTTACCGGTAAATACCCAGACGCGCCCCTTTACTCTTCGGGAAGCTTGAACGGCTTGCCGCAGTGCGGGCAGACCAGATCTTCGTCCTCTTCGTAAAGAGCCGGCTCGTAATAGAAATCGTTGCCGCAGTTCGGGCACGTCACGGACTCGTACTCTTCTTCGTCGAAGTCTTCGTACTCGTCCTCTTCGTCGTCATCGTCGTGGCTGTGGCATCCGCATTCGCCGCCTTCAAGCTCGTCCTCGATGTCCGAAACGTCTTCGTCGAGCTGTTCAAGGTAGGCGTTCAATTCCTCGTGAACGTCCTCGTGCTCCTCAATCGCAACAGCCAGGGAATCCAACGCATCGACCAGTGCCGCGTAAAATTTCGCCTTGTCCGGCGTGTCCGTCAAGTTCTGTCCGTCGATAAGCCCTTTCAAATATGCTATTTTCTCACGTGCGCTCATTTGAACCCCTCCTGTTGGATAATAAGGCAGCCTGCGGCCGGCCAGTCCGGCCCCTGCGGTGCGCTATTTCTTCGCCCGTTCCAGATACTCCCCGGTCCTCGTGTCGACGACGATCATTTCGCCGTTCTCGACGAAGAAGGGAACCGTTACGACGAGGCCGGTCTCCGTCGTGGCGGGTTTGCCGCCGCCGGAGGCGGTATCGCCCTTGAATCCGGGCGGTGTGTCCGTGATTTTCATAGTGACCTGGTTCGGAAGCTCGATGCCCATGACGCGGCCCTCGAACATGTCGAAGCTGACCTCGAGGTCGTCGACGAGGAACTTCGCCGCGTCGCCCAGGATGTCGGGCGACAGGCTGACCTGGTCGTATGATTCCATATCCATGAAGACGTAGTCCTCTCCGTCGCGGTACTGGTACTGCGCCGGCTTCTCGTCGAAGACTATTCTTTCGAAGCGCTCGCCCGACTTGAAGGACTGGTCCACGCTCGAACCGGTCTCAAGGTTGCGGAGCTTGCCGCGGACGATGGCGCCGCCTCTTCCCATTTTATGGTGCGAGCATTCGAGGATGACCCACATTCCGCCTTCCCATCTGATTTTGAGTCCCGGGCGGAAATCGCTCGTATCAACAACTTGTCCCATACATATGCCTCCCTAACGTCTTATGGGCGCACACGCGCCCATTCGCATCAATCTCTGACTATGCAATGAAATCATAACATAAAACGAAGGTATTTTTCAAATTTTGCACGGGAAATATGAAAAAATGCGCTAAATTACAACCCCGCGCCGCGGCCTCCGGCGTTCGGCAGCCGCCAGACGAAGCGGAAAGCGTAGAGCGCGCAGGGGTATGCGGCAGCGTCCCATTGCGCGACGAAATCGTCGGGACAGCCGCGGTTTTTGATCGGCTCACCGGACAGCCCGCGTTCTTCGCCGCGCACCATGAGGCAGAGCGTCAGCAGATTTTTTTCGTCGTTGAGCTCAAAGCGCGCGCCGATTACTCCGTCCGCCCTCGGCTGGCCTCCGGTCGTGCGGAAGTCGCGCGTGTAGAATTTTTCCCCGTCGGACCAGCATTCGAGCGCGCGGAACAGAAAGAGCGGCGCGCCCTTCGGGATGTCGTATTCCTCTTCCGTATAGCTGCGGAGGCGCAGCGTCCGGCCCGATATGCCCGCGACGGTCAGCGGCGTTTTTTCGGGATATGCGTCGGGGAAGAGCACCCAGTTTTTGACGGAGCGGCTTTTGTCGAACAGCTCCATGTCGAAATGGTTTTCGTCGGGTTCGCGCGTCATGCGTGGCAAGGCCGAGCCGCCCGCGCCGGAGCACGCTTCAGCGGCGCGCGAGCCTTCGGGGAAGGCGTAGGCTATGCGCAGGCGGCCGGATTTTCCGCTTTCGCCGGTTACGGAAACGGGGCCGTCCCAGTTGAACGGCTCGATTATCTTGGAGCCGAAGGCTTTTTTGTATTCTTCCGCGCGCGGCGGGATTCCGAGGCCGCAGTGGCGCAGCGGCATTTTCAGCACCGCGGCGACGGTCTCTGCGCGCCGTTCGGCTATGCGCTCGTCGCGGCAGATTTTGTAGAGGCGCGAGGCGTTTTTGAGCGCGGCGGCCACGGGCGGCGTGACGGCGGCCGCGAGCGCCACGGCGATTATCAGCTCGATCAGCGTGAAGGCGCGCAGCCGGCGCGCGCGTCGGCTAGCGGAAATTTCTCTCGGGAAGGACAACGACGGAGGTCCCTTCGCCGTGCGGGTTTTTCAGCGTCACGCGACGGAACGTCAGGCCGCCGCCGTAGACCGTCTCGCTTGAAACGACGCCCTCCGGTTCTTCGCCGGACAATATCGCGGAGATCGCAGCCGACGCCGCGAGCTCCGAGGCGAGCCGCGCGCGCGAACGCGACAGCAGCCCGGCGCAGGCGGAGAACATCGACAGCGCGGCTGCGAGGAATATCGAGGCTGCGACGAGCGCGGCGAGCGTCTCGACGAGCGGAAAACCGCGCCGTCTCACAGCGCCGCGAGGCACGTCCGCAGCCCCTCCGGCGACGGCGCGAGCGACAGCGCCTCGTCAAAATCTACCGCGCCTTCCCGGCAGAGCCGCGCGAGGCTCTGCTCCAGCGTTGTCATGCCGAGCTGCGCTCCGGAGCGCATTATGTCCGCAAGCTGCGCGTTTTTGCCCTCGCGTATGCAGCTTCTGACGGCGTTCGTAGCGATCAGAAGCTCCGCGGCGGCGGCGCGTCCTCCCCCGGCGCGGCGCGCGAGGCGCTGCGACATGACGCCGGTCAGAATCTGCGCGAGCCGCGCGCGTATCTGCGGCTGGGCGGACGGCGGGAAGAATCCCGCTATTCTGTCCGCGCCGGACGCCGCTCCGCCGGAGTGCAGCGTCGAGAGGACGAGATGGCCCGTCTCGGCGGCGCTTACGGCCGCGCTCACGGTCTCCGCGTCGCGCAGCTCGCCTATCATTATCACGTCTGGGTCCTGTCGCATCGCGCGGCGCAGCGCCTCGGCAAAGCCGCTCGTGTCGCGCCCGGCCTCGCGCTGGTGGATGAGCGCGCGCTTCGGCTCGAAGACGTATTCGACTGGGTCCTCGATTGTCACGATATGGACGGCGCGGCTCGCGTTTATCTCTTCTATCATCGCGGCGAGCGTCGTCGATTTGCCGGAGCCGGACGGCCCCGTGACGAGGAACAGGCCGCTGCGCCCCGCCGCCAATTCTTTGAGGACGGGCGGCAGCCCGAGCTCTTCTATGCTCCGCACACGCGGCGGGATGATGCGTATCGCGGCGGCGGGCCGTCCGAGGCTGTACGACAGATTTACGCGCAGGCGAGTTTTTGTTCCGTTTGCCGTGATTTCGCATCCGAAGTCAAGCTCGCGCTCTTTTTTGAATTTCTCCGAGCCGCGGCAGCCGAGCTCCTCGAGCATCAGCTCAAAGCCCTCCTCCGAAAGCGGCGTCTCCCCCGCCGCGCACAGGAGCCCGTCGACGCGCATCAGCGGACGTTCGCCCGCCCCGATATGGATGTCGCTCGCGGAATTTTTCAAAGCTTTATCAAAAATCTCCGAGAAGATGGATTTTTCCATTTTTGTCTCCTTCGCTCCGCTATTCGGCGAGCGTCGTGAAGAGCATTTCTTCCGCGCTCGTTTCGCCGGAAAGGACTTTTTTCGCCGCGGCCTCGCGCAGCGTCTCCATGCCGAGCCTTCGCGCCTCGCTGCGCAGCTCTCCAGCGGGCGCGTTTCTGTATATCATTTCAGCTATCTGCGCGCTCACCGGCATGATTTCGGCGACGACCGTGCGTCCGGAATATCCCGTGGAACGGCACTCGGCGCAGCCCGACGGCGCGAATATCTCCGCGCCCTGCGGCAGTCCGGACGCTGCGGCGAGCTCCGCCGCAACTTCGGCGCGCGCGCGGCACGACGGGCAGAGCCGGCGCACGAGGCGCTGGGCCGCGACGGCGCGCAGCGACGATGCGAGCAGGAAGGGCGGCACGCCCATGTCGGCGAGCCTACCGACGGACGACGGAGCGTCGTTCGTGTGGAGCGTGCTGAGCACAAGGTGGCCCGTCAGCGCCGCGCGCACTGCGAGGTGCGCAGTTTCCGCATCGCGGATTTCGCCAACCATTATGATGTCCGGGTCCTGGCGCAGAATGGAGCGCAGCGCGCCGCCGAAGGTCAGGCTGATTTTTTCGTTTATCTGCACCTGCGATATGCCGTTTATCGTATATTCGACTGGGTCTTCTATAGTTATGATGTTTTTGGACGGGTCGTTGAGCATGTTCAGGAGCGAGTAAAGCGTCGTCGATTTGCCGGAGCCTGTCGGCCCGGTCAGCAGCACGATGCCGTTCGGCGCGTTTATCGCCTTTTGCAGCAGCTCCCGCTGTTTCGCGTCGAAGCCAAGGCTTTCGAGGCTCGCCGCGCCGCCGCCCTGGCGCAAGAGGCGCAGGACGAGCTTCTCTCCGAATATCGACGGCAGCGACGAAACGCGGATGTCTATATCCGCGCCGGAGGCTTTGATGAAGATGCGTCCGTCCTGCGGGCGGCGCTTCTCCGATATGTCCATGCCGGCGAGTATTTTTATGCGCGCGGCGAGCGCCGGATGGAGCGCGGCGGAGATTTCCGCGCCGCGGACGAGCCGGCCGTCTATCCTGAAGCGGACGCGCGTGCCCTCGTCCGACGGCTCGATATGTATGTCCGATGCGCGTTCGCGCGCGGCCTGGTCTAGCAGGCTGTTCACGAGCCGGACGACGGGCGCGGCCCCGGCCTCCGCCTCGCTCACGTCGCCGAAGCTTTCGCGCGCGGCGGTAATTTCATGCGGCGCGCTTCCGGCGGCTTCGCTGGCGCTGCCCTTCACTCTGTAATAGGCGACGGCGGCGCGCTCCAGGTCGCCACGCGCCGCTACGCTCATCTCCGGCTCGCGTCCCGTGATGAGCCTTATCTCGTCCGCCGCCTCCATGTCGAGCGGGTCGGCCATTGCGACGGATATTTTCCCGCCTGCCGCGGCGAGCGGCATGACGCACAGCCGCGCGGCCGCGCTTTCGGGAATCAGCGCGAGCGCCTCCTCCGTCGGATGAATTTCGTCAAAAGACAAAAGCGGCAGGCTGAGACGCGAGGATAGCGCCGCGGCTATGCGGTTGTCCGTCGCGTATCCGCCGCGCACAAGCGTTTCGTCGAGCCGCAGCCCGGCGCGCTTCTGCTCCGCGAGCGCCGCGTCGAGCTCCCTGCGCGACAGTACGCCGCTGTCAAGCAGTATATCAGCCAGCGGCAAAACTCCGAATTGACGGCGGCTCACGGCGGCCTCACATCCGCAGCCCGCCGCCGGGCATGTCGATAACCTCGACCGCGCCGGAGGGGATGTCGAGAATATAGGGCACGGCGATGAAGGCCATCTGCGATTTCGAGTGCTGCGTCGTGCGCGTCTTGAAAAGCTCGCCGAGCAGGGGAATGTAGCCGATGACTGGGACGCGCGTGACGTTGTTCGTCTTGTTCTCCTGGTAGAGGCCGCCTATCACAAAAAGCTCGCCATCGCGCACGCGGATTCTTGTGTCGACCTCGCGCTTCGTCGTCTCCGGCGCTTCCGAGTCGCCGGAACGGCGGAAGGCGACTATCTCTCCCGTCGAAATCTTCATATTTATAGTGATGAAGCCGTCGCGCCCCAGCGCGGGCGTGAATTCGAGCATCGGCCCCGTCTCCTGGTTCGTGAACTCGGGGTTGCCGTTCTCGTCGACGCCGGACTGATAGAGGTAATTGTGCGTCAGGCGGACGGAGGCCTTCTGTCCGTCGAGCGCGACGACCGACGGCGACGCGAGCACCTTGCCCTTGTTGTCGGACTCCATCGCGCGCAGGGCCGCGTCCACCATCTTCATCGCGGAGTCGGCGACGTAGCCGGGAAAGCTCGTATCCGTGTCCGTACCTCCGATTATGGGCAGTTCTCCGGGCCTCGTGCTGCCGGTCGGGTCTACGTTCGGCGTCACAGCGCCGTTGCCGTAGGTGTAGCGCCCGCCGAGCCCGGCCGAGCCGTAGGAGAATATCCAGCCGTTGTAGACCGCGGCGAGCGTCGACTCGAACTCCTGGCGCGCGCCGTCGTTTATCTCAACGAGCCGCGCCTCTATCATTATCTGCTTGCCCGGACTGTCGAGGCGGTTCAGCAGCGCTTCGACGCACAGGTGGCCCTCAGGCGGCGCCGTTATGTAAAGGCAGCGCATCCGCTCGTCGGCGACGGCCTTGACCTCTAGCGATACAAGCGACGTAATCAGAGCGGGAAGCTTTTTAATATCGGCGTATGAGACGCTGTAGCGGCGCGTCGTAACCGTGCCGAGCGTCTTCGCCACGGCGGAGGGCGAGCCGACTACAAGAGTTTTTCCGGAAACGCCGTACGAAAGGCCGTGCATGCGCAGCAGATACGCGAAGACCTCGCGGAACGGCGCGCCGTCGAACGATATCGTGGCCAGAGGATTTGGTACGGAAGGGTCGAGGATGAGGTTGAGGCCGCGCAGCTTCGCGAGCATTCTGAACGCGTCGTGCAGCAGAACGTCGCGCAGCTCGAGCGCGACAGGTTCGGAGACGGAGAGCGGGTCGCCGGGCGGCAGAGGCTTCTGCTTAGGCGCGGGCGCAGCGGGCACATCCGGCGGCGCTTCAAGGATGAGCCTGTGGCGGCTCGAGCCCGCCATGCCGGAGATGCTTTTGACGGCGAGCCTGCGCGGGCCGATTATTTCCATAATTACGCCGCCATCCGAAGACAAGACGCGGATTTCGTCGACGAGCGGGATATCCTCGTAGCGCCGCGTCCAGCGCTCGCTTTTCCCCTTTTCTATCCTGAGCACGTCCCAGCCGAAATCGTCCCACCAGTCCTTGCGGTCGGTGTTCTGCGGGAAACGCGCGCCGCGCCAGTAAAGCGCGATCGCCGCGCCGCCGGCGTTCGACGCCGCGGGAAGCGGCATATCCGTCCCGCGAAGCTCGACGAGTATCTGGCTCGAACCTATCTGATGCACGCGAACGCCCTCGACGAGCGGCGCCATTGGGGCAGTTTTTCTCGCCGTCGCGGCCGCCGCGTAAGCTTCGCCGCATAAGGCGAGCACACAAAGCAGAACGGCCGCAAGCGCGGCGAAATACCTTACAGCCCCGCGGCGTATTCCCTGTCCGCCCATCGCCACGTCACACCGTCCGCGTTTATCTTCACGACGCGTCCCTTGCCGCCGCCGAAAACGTCGCCGGCTCTGAAAACGCGCCCCGGCTCTTCGCCGTCGATGTCGAGCACGCATACGCTTTCGCCTCCGAGCACCGCAAGCGCCTTGAGAATGACCGTCGGCGCGTAGCCCGGCATGCGCCGCGCACTCTGCGCGCGGTCAGAAGCGTTCATAACGAATACAGGTGAAAGAGCTCCGACCGCGCGTTTGGAATCGTTTGCCGACTTTAGAAAATCCTCATAAAGCACGCGGTCGAGCGCGAACTTCTTCGCTTCGTCCATAATTTCCGAACCGCACACGGGAGCGCAGGACGCGGCTTCGGATATCGTACATTCCGCGTTGATGCGGGCCGCGCAGAAGAGCATAAAGACAGACGAAGCGAACAGCAAAACCACGACGAATACGGCCCTGGCGTAAACATCCGCGCACATGCCGCCGCGCGGCGCGCGCAGCCGGGCAAGCAGCTTTTCGAAATTTTCCGCTGTCACGCTCACCGTTCCGCGCCGCCCCCTTCCGCCGTCCGCGTTGAAATTTCTACAGAATACGCGACCTTGCCGTCCGCGCTTCCTTCAAGCAAGAGCCGCGACACTCGCGAAGAATATTGAAGCCCGCGCAGCAACGCTAAAAAATGCCGCAGTTTGCCGTAATCAGTACGCCCGGATATCGTGAAGAGCGCCTCCGCGTCTCGTTCGGAAGCGCCTGAGACGCGCGCGCCTTCCATTCCGCTCTCCGCGACGGCCGCAAGCAGCGCGGCGTAGAATTTATTCGCCGACTCCGGACGCGACGGCGTTTTCGCAGAGCCGCCGTTCAACAGCTTTTTATACCTCGCCAGCTCGGCCTCGCGCGCCTCCGCCGCAGCGCGCAGCGCCGCCGACTCGCGCATCGCGGCGTTCGCCGCGCGATACTCGCCGCGAAGATATCCAAGCGCCCAAAAGCCGGCTGCCGACGACAAGACGGCGGCCGCGGCAGCCGCGAAAAGACAGCGGCGAAAACCGTCACCGGCCGCCATCACGCGGCGGGCTTCCCGCTGAAACAGAAACGCCGGCCCGCGGCATCGAACGACAGCAAAACGTCCCTGACGCTGCGAAGCTTTACGTCAAGCGAAAAAATCTTTATCTCCGCGCCGCCGCGTTCGGCCGAAGTCACAGCCGGAATACCGACCTTCTCGACTGCGGAAAGGCGCGCGACCGCTTCGGCGAAAGCGAGCACACCGCCGTCGGACAACGCCGCGCCCTTCAGCAAAGCCGAAGCCGAGGAAATTTCTATCGATTCGACCGTCACGCTCTCGTTCTGACAAACCGCGACGCCGTCAAGAAATTCCAGCACCGCCGCGCAGCTCAGGACGAAATCGACATCCTCCGCCGCGCGCAGATCAGCCGCGCGCAAAGCCCTAAGCTCCGCGCCCGCGGAAGCTGCGCGTGCTTCATACATTTTATTCAGCTGGGAAAAATCAGGGAAACTTTCTATTTTATATAGCGAGCTTACAGCCGCAGCAACGAAAACAATCGCGCATAAAGCGAAAACACAGAACGAAGCGCCGCACACACGCCCGGCGCGCTTTGCAGCAAGCTCCTCCTCGCCGTCGAGACGGTCCGGCCTGAGATCAAGCCTGACAGTCATATCCTCTGAGGGCGAGACCGAGCGCCGCCGTCCATCCCTCTTCGTGCGGGAAATCCAGACCGAAACGCCGCTCCGGGAAAATAGCTTTCACGGTCCGCTCCGGAAAACAATCCTCAAGCGCGGCCCTCAAACGTCCCGACGCGCAAGGGCCGAAAAGGCAAAGCTCGTCGAAACTGAAGCCGTCGTTGCGCGAAAGGCCGAACTCCACAGAACCGCGCACTTCGTCCGCCAGCGCAGCGGCCGCGTCGTCGAGAGCGCCCGGCGCGTCCTTCGTGGAGACGGGACTGTTCCTGTAAAAAATCCCCTTGCCGCGCCACGAAAAGAGAACCAGCAGATTTTCCTCTCCGGCGTAGACATAAACGCGCCCGTCCACACGCCCAAGCTCAGAAGCCGCCGCGCGCTCGAGCGCGACCTGCTCCGGCTCCATCGCCGCAAACCTCAGCCCACACGCCCGCGCCGCACCATATACAGCCTCGGCCTGAGCGCGACGCGCTGCGGATACGACAAAGCGGCGCTCACAGGAGCCGCCGCCGAGAGGGTAATCTATTTCGTCAAGGTCGAAGACGCAGTCCTCCGCGTTAAACGGGAAATGACGCTCCACCTCATACCGGAACGCCTTCCGCGCCTCGTCGCGGGTAAGCCCGGGCATCGACGCGACGCGCAGCAACGACGCGTTCATCGGAACAGCGAAATTCAAGCCGCCCCGCGCCGGCTTCGCCGTATCGGAGACAAAACGAAATATGTCTTTCAGCTCTTTAGCGGAAGCAGAAAAAAGCGAAGCTCCGCATGCGACGGACTCAGGCAAAGCTCCAGCCGACGAAGCAGAAACCTTCGCGCTCCCGCCCTCGCCTTCAAGCGCCAGATAAACATAAGACCTATTACTGACAAAGAGACCGGCCGACACGTTTCTTCTCCCAAACAGCACGGCACCAACCTCCTCGCAAAGATAAATCTCAAAATATCGGAACTACGTCGGATTATATAATACTGGCGCCTCCGCGGCAAGTACCTGAAGCATAATAAAAAGAAAAAGCCGCGCTGCATGAAATCCCGTGCGGCGCGGCTTCTGCCTTTATATTCCGATATTCTTCTATTTACGCGGCCTTCGCCTGATACTTCGACAGCACGTGCTTTTTGACCCAGAGGAAGCAGGCGAGGTGCGCGCCGAAGGTCAGCGCCCAGGAGACTGGGTACGAGACGTAGACGGTTATGACCGAGTGGAAGGCCGGGATCGAGAGCAGGCCGACGACCCAGATGACGCGGAAGACGCAGACGCCGAGGAGCGTGACTACGGTCGGGAGCACGGAGTAGCCGATGCCGCGCATTACGCCGCCCGTGACCTCCATGAGGCCGCAGAGGCCGTATGTCAGGATGATGATGCGCAGCCTTTCGATGCCGACCGTCTTGACGGCTTCGCTCGTCGTGTATATTCCGAGCAGCTGATGGCTGAACAGGACGACGGCCAGGCCGAAGGCTATTCCCGTGACGACGCTGCATATCATGCCTGTCTTGAGCACTTTGTAAACGCGGTCGACCTTGCCCGCGCCCATGTTCTGGCTTGTGAAGGATATCGTCGCCTGATAGAAGGCCTCCATCGAGAAGTACACAAAGGTCTCTATGTTGTCGGAAGCGCTGCTGCCCGCCATGACCGTCGCGCCGAAGGTGTTTATCGACGACTGTATGACGACGTTCGAGAACGAGAAGAGGACGCCCTGAAGGCCGGCGGGGATGCCTATGCGCAGTATCTTCAGCAGGTTTTCGAGGTCTATGCGCGCGCCATTCAGCGTGAGGCGCATCGGCCCCGTTTCGCGCGAGAGGCAGCGCAGCACGAGCGCCGCGGAGACGCATTGCGATATGACGGTCGCTATAGCGACGCCCGCGACGTCGAGGTGCAGATAGATTACGAAAAAGAGGTTGAGTATCACGTTGATGACGCCGGCGACAGAAAGATAGAAGAGAGGCCGCCGCGTGTCGCCGCTCGCGCGCAGCACCGCCGCGCCGAAGTTATAGATCATCATCGGCGTCATGCCGAAGAAGTATATGACTAGGTAGAGCGTCGCGAGGCCGAGAACCTCGGCGGGCGTGTGCATGAGGATGAGAATTTTGCGCGCGAATACGACGCCAAGTATCGTGAGGAATATTCCGCTGAAAATAGCGACGAGTATCGAGGTCGAGACGGCCTTGGATATCCCTTCGTCGTTCTTCGAGCCGAAGTAGCGCGAGACGAGGACGTTCGTACCTATCGAGATGCCGACGAAGAGGTTCGTCATGAGCCCTATCAGAGACGAGTTCGAGCCGACGGCGGCGAGCGAATTGTCCCCCGCGAAGCGGCCCACTACTATGATGTCCGCGGCGTTGAAGAGCAGCTGCAGAATGCTCGTGAGCATTACGGGAATGGCGAAGAGCAGCATTTTGGGCATTATGCGCCCGCTGCACATGTTGATGGTGTATTTGCGCCGGCTGTTTTTATTCTGGTGAATCGACCTGGCCCGTCCTCTGAACAGCAGCATTTTACCCGCTCCCGATAAAAAAATTTTTTCGCCCGATGCGCGCGCGCACTGGGCGAAGGTATTCTAACACCTTAAAGTTTTTTTGCAAGCTTCTGCGGATTTTTGTTAAATTTCCTTTAACGTGCGCGTTACGCCTCAGCTCCCTCGCGGCAGGCGCCGCGGCTCTGTATGAAGTCTATCAGGAACGACGAGACTGTGACCGTGACGAGCGAGAAGACGATGCGGCTCACGGGAATGTACGAGAGCGAGAGCACGAGCACCGTGATGTCGGTCAGCAGGTACGCGCGCGCGATGCGCCATTTCGTCAGGTGAGCTATCGTGAGCGCGAGCGCGTCGTCGCCGCCGCACGAACCGCCGCCGCGTATGACGAAGCCGACGCCGGTGCCTACGAAGAGGCCGCCGAGCAGAGCGGCGATAAGCGGCGAGCCGGAGAGGTTCGGGAGAAGCGGCGGGAACTGTTCCCATATACGGAAGAGCACCGTGAGGCTCGCCGTGCTCGCGACGGAGAGGCAGAGGAAGCGTCCGCCGAGGAACCTGAAGGCGAAGAGATAGCATGCCGCGTCGAGCACGGGCGTCGCTATCGACGGCGAGAGGCCGAGCCAGCGGTTCGCAAGCAGGATGAGGCCGATGACGCCGCCCTCCGTTATGCCGGACTGCTGGTGGATGTTGTAGACTCCGAAGGACGATATCGCCGTCCCCACCACGATGAATGCGACCTGGCGCAGCGACACCGACGCCGCGTAAGCGCGCAGAGCTTTTGAAATTCGGGCTATGTTCGTCATGAACATCTTAACTACCCCCTGTGAGGATAATATAAACTCTGGCATAATACTAAGGTCAAGCGAAGAATTTCTGCGGAGGGCGAGAAGATGAAGGATTATTATAAAATCAGCGAAATCTCAAAGCTCTACGGCATAGGCGCGGACTCGCTGCGCTATTACGAGCGCGCGGGCATCATAACGCCGAAGCGCGGCGAGAACGGCTACCGCCTCTACGGCCTCAAGGACATATACAAGCTGAGCGTACTGCGCGACCTGATGGCGCTCGACTTTTCCGTCGCGCAGGCTAAGGAGTACCTTGACGGGCAGAACGTAGGAAAGACGCTCGCGCTTCTGCGGCGCGAGAGCGGCATACTGTCGGAGCGGCTGCGTGAGCTCGCGCAGAAAAAAGAGCTGATAGAGGAACGCATCGCCGTGCTCTCCGCGGCGCGGACGATAAAGGCGGGCGAGGCGACGGTCAAGACTCTGCCGGAGCGAAGCTGCGTCAGGATAAGCGAGCGCATAACGCGCGACGAGGAGATGGACTTCGTTATAAAGAAGCTCCACATGAAGCACGCGGACAAGATACGCGACCTCGGCAATCAGACGATAGGGGCGTTCTTCTCATCAGAAGCTCTCGCCGAGGGGCGTGCGAACGTCTACGACTCCGTCTTCTTCGTCCTCGACGAGCCGTGCGCCGGCGGCTTCACGCTGCCTGCGGGAGAATATCTCTCGTACTTCTATCGCGGCGGCTACGCGCAGAACGCCGCGCGGCTGCGCGAGCTCGCGGGCTGCGCGGCGGCGAGGGGATTTCGCGCCGCGGGCGAGCCGTTCGAGCTCTACGAGATAGACAACAGGGACACGATGCTCGAGGAGGAGTTCCTCACCGAGATACAGATGCGCGTGGAGCGCGCCGCGCCGGATAAAATTCAGGAAAATTCGTCAGTTGAAGGCTGAGCAGGAGCCCGAGGAGCATTCCAGCGGGCCTATCTCGGCTTCGAGCCACGCCGCTGCGGGATGGCGGCCCATGCCGAGCCACGCGGCCGTCTGGAGGTGCAGGCACTTCGGCGCGCAGCAGCCGCCGGAGTAGTTTATGCCGCCGACGCCGCTTTCGGCGAGAACGGCGAACTTCGCGGGATTTTCGCGTTCGAGCGCGAGCTTCGCGCCGTCGGGTATCAGCGACAGGCGCAGCGCCGCATAATCCGCGTGGTAGCGAGCCACGTCGTCGGGCATTGAGGCGAAGAGCTTTTCAAGCTCCGCTATTTTCTGCATGGATTCGAGCTCGCCGCAGCGCCGTTTGAGGAACGGGCAGGTGAGCCAGAAGAGGGTCGGGAACGGCTTCATGCCGCGCGAGAGCGGCGCGGAGACGACGACCTGCGGGAAGCCGAAGCGGCAGCGCCGCGCGACGGCGAGGACGTCGGCTTCGCCGAAGGCGCGTCCCCTGTTCTGCACGGTGAGCGCTGAGGCGTCGCCTTCTTTCAGGGCGTTCCAAAAAGCCGGAGGAGAAATCCCCTCCGGCTTAAATTCAGCAGCTTCCGCCAACGTTATCTTCTTCCCGAGAAGCTGTTGCCGCTGCGGCGCTTCGTGCCGCGCGGGTCCTTGCTCTTGCTGTTCAGGTCGGCGATCTTCTCGTCGCTGAACTTCATGAAGCCCGCGAGCTTCTTTTCGAAATCTTCCTCGCGGCGTGCCGGCGGGCGCACTTCTCTCACCTGCATGGCCTTGATAGACAGGTCGATACGTCCCTTGTCGTCGATCTTGATGACCTTCGCCGTCACCTTCTGTCCCTGCTCGAGGACGTCCTCGACCTTCTTCACGTAGTTGTGGGAGAGCTCGGAAATATGGACCATCGCCTTCTGTCCCGACTCAAGCCTTACAAAGGCTCCGTACGGCGCGATGTGCTCCACCGTTCCGCTGACCGTTTCTCCCACGCTTACCGCAGGCGCCGCTGCAGCCGTCTTTTCTGCCATCTGTGGTTTTGACCTCCAAAAAATGTGTGTTAGATAAATGCCGACAAATCTATAACTCCGCCTTTTCAGGCTACAAGGCGAATTTTATCATATTTTCGGCGTTTTGAGCCGTATTTCAGCGTTTCAGAGCACGCTGCAAAGCTTCGTCCACGCGCTCGGACTGGAACGGCTTCAGGAAGAAGTCGCTCGTCCCCGCGCGCACCGCCTCGATGACGAGATTCTGCTGGTTCATCGCTCCGACGGTGACGATTTTCGCGTTCGGATGCGCCGCCTTTATCGCCTTGAGCGCCGCGATACCGTCCATCTTCGGCATGCTGATGTCTATCGTCGCGACGTCCGGCAACAGCTCGTTGTACATCTTGACGGCTTCGGCTCCGTCCTCGGCCTCGCCTATCACCTCGTAGCCGCATTTTACGAGGATGTCCTTCAATATCATGCGCATGTGGACGGAGTCGTCCGCGATCATAACCCTCGCCTTCATTGCAGCGAGACCTCCTTCCGGCTATTTTGCCGCTATGCCGAGCTCTTCGAGGAAGAGCGGGCTGAGCACCTTGATGTAGGTGCCCTTCATGCCGAGGCTGCGGCTTTCGATGATTCCCGCGCTGCCGAGCTTTCTCAGCGCGTTGACTATGACGCTCCTCGTGACGCCGACGCGGTCCGCGACCTTGCTCGCGACGACTACGCCTTCGGGGCCGCCCAAATCTTCTATGATGTGGCGCACGGACTCGACCTCGGAGTACGAGAGCGCGCGCATCGCCATCTGAACGACGAGGCGTTCGCGTCCGCGTTCCTCTATCGACTTGCCCCTGTCGTTGAGTATCTCAAGGCCGACGACGGTCGAGAGATATTCCGCAAGGACGAGGTCGCGCGTGTCGAACGGGTAGCCGAAGCGCGCGAGTATCAGAGTCCCGAGCCTGTCGCCCGCGCCGTTGATGGGCACCATGACGACGTGCTTGTTCGAGTAGGCGCAGGGCTGGTCCGCGTAGGCGCAGAGGCCGTGGTCGGTGTGGTTGAGCACCGACTCGTGTATCTGGTTGACCTTATCGACGTATCCGGGGGGCATAGCGCCGTTCATGAGTATCTCCGCCATCAGTTGGCAGTCGTACTCGCTCGTCCACGCGTAGCCGAGTATGCGTCCGTCCTTGCTGATTATGTAGACGTTCGCGGCGGAGAGGTCGCACATGAGGCGCGCGAGCTTCGGATAGTCCGGGTTGCCGCGGTCCTTGCGCGCCTGGAGCACGCGGCTCACGACGCGCGTCTTCTCAAGAAGGTCCTGCATTGCCGCTTCGTCCGTTATCTTCGGGCGGTTCTCAAAAAGTTCCCTCGGTGTGTTCATGAAAAAATCGTCCTCCTTGACTTATGCCTCTTATGCTGTTTCCGAACTCTCGTCCGCCGATGCGAGCGGATGAGCAGATAAATAGCTTTTCTTAATCTGCGACGGCGTTATCCTCAGATAGCGCTGCGTCGCGGCGATGCTGTCGTGGCCCAGAAGGTCCTGAACGACCTTGAGCGGCGCGCCGTTCTCAAGCATGTGCGTCGCGTAGCAGTGGCGCAGCGTGTGCGGCGTGACGCCGTGGAGCCCGACGCGGCGCGCTGCGCGCGTTACGATTCTGTCTACCGTCCTGACTGTGAGCCGCTCCGCGCCTTTTTTGTCCGACGGGAACACCGGCCCGCCGCCGTCGACGCAGGTGATGTCGCGCCACTCCTCGAGCAGCTTCTGCGCCGGGACGCCGAAGGGCGCTATCCGCTCCTTCGAGCCCTTTCCCATGACGCGCAGTATTCGCTCGTCAAGCTCTACGTTCTCCCACTTCAGCCCTATGAGCTCCGAGACGCGCAGCCCCGCGCCGTAAAGCAGCTCGAGCACGAGCCGGTCGCGCCGGTATTGCTCCGCGCGTTCGTCCGGGCCCTGCGTCAGAAGCCTTTCGACGTCGGTGTACGATATGGCGCGCGGCAGAGCGTCGGGCTTCTTCGGCCCCTTCATGCCGGCCGACGGGTCGTTCGCCGCCCTTCCCGTCTCGGCGAGCCACGATGTAAATCCGCGGACGGCGGAGAGCCTGCGCGACGCCGACGTCTTCGCCTCGCCGACGCCGAGGATGCTGCGGAGAAATATGCTCACTGCCCTCGTGTCTATCCGTGCGACGTCTGTTATGCCCTGTCCTTCGAGATAATCTCTGAAATGTCGGAGGTCTACACGGTAGTTTATCCTCGTGTTCTCGGACCTGCCGAGCGAGCGAAGATAGTCTATGTATAGCTCGATGCATTCAGAAATATTCTCCGTCATGACAGGTATTCTAGCATGAAAATTGTAAATATCAAGGGAAATTTTAAGAAAATTCGCAAGTAAACGTCAAATATAAAAGATTCAGCAAAATGTCAATAGTTTTGGTCGAAAATGGAAAAAGCCGGACTTTTGCGTCCGGCTTTGCAATCCTCGCAGTTTTTGCGGCGCGGCGTCAATCCTGCGCGCGGAAGAGCGCGGCGCGCTCCTCGATGAATTTGTCGAGCGCCTCGAGCGAGCGGCGCGCGTAGGCCTCGCAGCGCTCGGTGCGCTTGCGTATCTTTTTCTTGCCGAGGCGCGGGAAGATGCCGAGGTTGACGTTCATCGGCTGGAAGCTCTCGGGCAGCGCGGTCTTGAGGTAATTCAGCAGCGAGCCGACGGCGGTCTCCTTCGGGAACTCGGGCATCTCTTCGCCCGCGAGCTGCGCGTAGGCGAAGACCGCCGCTGCGAGCCCCATCGCCGTGCTTTCGAGGTAGCCCTCGACGCCGGAGGCCTGTCCCGCTATGTAGAGCGCCTCGCGTCCGTTGAAGCGCAGGAAGCCGTCGAGCACGCGCGGCGCGCAGACGAAGAGGTTCCTGTGCATCACGCCCTTGCGCACGAACTCCGCGTGCTCGAGCGCCGGTATGAGGCGGAATACGCGCTCCTGCTCTCCCCACTTGAGGTTGGTCTGGAAGCCGACGATGTTGAAGAGCGTCCCTTCTGTGTTGTCCTGCCGCAGCTGCACGACGGCGTAGGGAGTTTCTCCGGCGTTCGCCGCCTCGAAGCCGACGGGGCGCAGCGGGCCGAAGAGCAGCGTCTGCTCGCCGCGCTTCGCTATCACCTCGACCGGCAGGCAGCCGTCGAAGTGGCGCATCTGCTCCTCCTCGAAGTCGTGGCGCGGCGCGGTCTCGGCGTTCACGAGCTCGCGCCAGAAATTTTTATATTCCTCTTCGTTCATCGGGCAGTTGATGTAATCGCCCTCGTCGCCGTAGCGGTTGGCCTTGAAGGCCTTCGTCATGTCGACGGTCGAAACGTCGACTATCGGCGCGACCGCGTCGTAGAAGTAGAGAAATTCCTCGCCGGTCAGCGAGGCGAGCTTCTCCGCCATCGGCGCGCTCGTCAGCGGCCCGGTCGCGATGATCGCGGGCTCTTCGGGAAGCTCCGTAAGCTCCTCGCGCACCAGCTCGATGTTCGGGTGGTTTGAAATTTTTTCGTCTATCATCGCAGCGAAGCGTTCGCGGTCTACGGCGAGCGCGTTGCCCGCGGGAACGCGCGAGCGTTCGGCGCATTCCATTATGAGGCTGCCCATGCGCGTGAGCTCGGCCTTCAGGATGCCGGCGGTGGTCGTCGTCTTTTCGCCGCCGAGCGAGTTGCTGCATACGAGCTCGCCGAGCATCCCCGTCTCGTGCGCGGGCGTCATCTTGTTCGGGCGCATCTCGTAGAGGCGCACCTTCACGCCGCGGCGCGCGAGCTGCCACGCAGCCTCGGAGCCGGAGAGGCCGCCGCCTGCGACCGTTACGGTCTTACATATCGCCGGCATCGTCCGCCGCCTCCGTTTCGCCCGCGTTCTGCGCGTTCTCTTCCTTGCCGGGCTTCTTCCACGCCACGTAGTCGCAGTCGGGGTAGCGGTTGCAGCCGTAGAAGAAGCGCCCCGCCATCTTGCCCTTCGTCGCCTTGCGGCGTATCAGCTCGCCTTCTCCGCACTTCGGGCACTTGATGCCCGTGCCCTTGACTATCTTGCGCGTGTAGCGGCACTCCGGATAGCCGGTGCAGGCGATGAACTCGCCGAAGCGCCCGCGCTTTATGACGAGGTCGCGCCCGCACTCGGGGCACTGCTCGCCTATGAGCTCCGGCTCGGGCCTCATGCTCTCGCCGTGCGCCGCGACTTCGTCGACGGCGGGCTTGAACTCGTGCCAGAAGTCGGCCATGAGCTTCTTCCACTCGATGTCGCCCGACTCGACCTGGTCGAGCTCCTGCTCCATCTCCGCTGTGAAGCCGACGTTGATGAGCGTCGGGAAATATTTGACCAGGAAATTATTGACGAGCCGCCCGAGCTTCGTCGGGTTCAGCCGCTTGTCCTCCTCGCCGCGGTCCACGTAGCCGCGCGCGAAGAGCGTCTCTATTATCGTCGCGTAGGTCGACGGACGGCCTATGCCCTTTTCTTCGAGCGCCTTGACGAGGCCGGCCTCTGTGTACTGCGGCTGCGGCTGCGTGAATTTCTGCTCTTTCTCTATCGCGTCTATGTTGAGCGTCTCGCCCTTGACGGCGGGCTCTATCGTCACGTCCTTGATGCCGAGCGGGTAGACGCGGCCCCAGCCGTCGAAGGTAACGACGACGCCGGACTGCTTCATCTGGTAGCCGCCAGAGCTGCATACGACGCTGGTGCGCGCTACGACGGCGTCCTTCATCTGGCTCGCTATGAAGCGGCTCCATATCAGCTCGTAGAGCTTGTACTGCTCGGGCGTGAGGTATGGCTTCACGGACTCGGGCGTCAGAGACGCGTCGGTCGCGCGTATCGCCTCGTGCGCGTCCTGCGCCTTTCCCTTCGGCGTGTACTCGTTGGGCGACGCGGGCAGATATTCCTCGCCGAAGCTCTCGCGTATGAAGGAGCGCGAGGCTTCGAGCGCCTCGGGCGCGAGGCGCAGGCTGTCGGTGCGCATGTAGGTGATGAGCCCCGTCGGGCCGCGGCCCGGAATTTCGACGCCCTCGTAAAGCGCCTGCGCGATGCGCATCGTGCGGCGCGGAGCGAAGCCGCAGCGGCGCGACGCCTCCTGCTGGAGCGTGCTGGTCTTGAAGGGCGGGTTCGGCTGGCGCTTGCTTTCCTTCGTTCCGAAGTCGTCGACGACGAGCCGTCCCGCGCGTATCGCGGCCTCGGCTTTGTCCGCCTCCTCCTCGCTGCTTATCGTAACGGGCTTGCCCTCGAATTTTTCCACGCGGAGCTTGTAGCCGCGCTTCGCGTCGAGGCTCGAAGCCGCCACGTCGAGCAGCCAGTATTCCTCTGGGATGAAGCGCTCTATCTCTTCCTGGCGCTCGCAGACTATGCGCAGCGCGACGGACTGCACGCGCCCGGCGGAGAGGCCGCGCTGCACCTTGTACCAGAGCAGCGGGCTGAGCTCGTAGCCGACGAGGCGGTCGAGCACGCGGCGCGCCTGCTGCGCCTCGACAAGGTTCATGTTTATCACGTCGGGCTCGGCTATCGCGCTTTTGACGCCGTGGCTCGTGATTTCGTGCATTCTTATGCGGCACTGTTTATTTGTGTCGATGTCAAGCAGCGTCGCGAGGTGCCACGCTATCGCCTCGCCCTCGCGGTCGGGGTCGGAGGCGAGCAGCGTCCCGGCGCTCGCCGACGAAGCGCCCTTGAGCGTCTTTATGAGGTCGGCCTTGCCGCGCACCTGTATGTACTCGGGCTCGAAGCTGTTCTCGATGTCTATCGCCATGCGTCCCTTCGGAAGGTCGCGCACGTGGCCTATGCTCGCGAGCACGCGGTATTTCGGGCCGAGTATCTTTTCGAGCGTCTTGGCCTTCGCGGGGGACTCGACTATTACGAGCGTCTTTCCCTCGTACTGCGCAAATTTCTGGAGCTTCGCGGACGTTTTCGACGCGGCCTTCTTAGCCGGAGCTTTTTTCGCCGCGCTTTCCTTCGTCGTCTTTTCGGCGGCGCGCTTGGTCGCGCTCTTTTTCGCCGTCGTTTCTTTTTTAGCGGCTGTTTCCTTTTTCGCAGCGGCGCTCTTCGTAGTTTTCTTCGCGGGAGCTTTCTTCGCCGCGCTCGTTTTTGTTTCGCCGGTCGCCGCCGCTTCCTCCGCGGCTTTTTTTCTGACGGCCATCGCAGCCACACCTCTCTTTTATAAGTTGCCCTTTACGCCGTAGCGTCCTGCCGAGGGCATATAGACGAGCCCTTTCGCGGACATTAGCGTGATGTTTTTCAAGATGTCAGCGGCGCTCATTTTAACGGCAACAGATATATTGTCAATCGTCTTTTCGCCGTTCGCCGCAAGATAGTCGAAAATTTTCCTTTCTTCATCGCCGAGCGACGCCGCGCGCGCCTCGGGACGCGCCGTGCCTTCGTCCTCCGCGGCCTGCGCGCCGCAGGCGGAGAAGAAGGTCTTTTCGTTTATGTACGGATACGCGCCGTCGTAGATGAGCGCGTTCGTCCCCTCCGCGTTCGCGTCGGTGATGCGTCCAGGCACGGCCCATACCTCGCGCCCGAGCTCGAGCGCGAGCCGCGCCGTTATCATGGAGCCGCTTTTCAGCGGCGCTTCGACGACTACGACCTTTTCCGCAAGCGCCGCGACTATGCGGTTGCGCTGCGGGAAGTGCCACGGGTCGCCGCCCGCGCCTATCGGGAATTCCGTGACGAGAGCGCCGCGTTCGCAGATTTTTTCAAAGAGCGCGCGGTTCGACGCGGGATAGGCGACGTCGATGCCCGTGCCCATCACGGCGAAGGTCGTGCCGCAGGCCTCGGCGCAGGCCGACTGCGACTCGCAGTCCACGCCGAAGGCTCCGCCGCTGACGAGCGTCACGCCGTAACGCGCGCAGGCCTCGCCTATCGAGCGCGCGGCGTTTTTGCCGTAAATGCTCGCGCGGCGCGTGCCGACCACCGCGACGCATTTGTCCGCGGTGCTTAGCCGTCCGCGCACGTAGAGCGCGAGCGGCGCGTCGCGCAGGTCGAGCAGCCGAGCGGGGTAATCCTCGTCGTCTATCGTAATTATGCGCGCCCCAAGCTTCGCGGCGCGCTCCGCTTCGTTTTCCGCCCACGCGCGCGCTTCAGCCTTGCGTATGCGCGCGAGCTGCTTTTCGGTGAAGAACATCGCAGCGGCGTCTATCTTCGAAGGGCTCCACAGCTCGCGCCACGGGACGCCGAGCGCCGCGAATTTCGCGAGCGCCTGTGAGTTCGCATTGACGTAGTTGAGCAGCAGCAGAAATTTCAGCCGTTCATCCACGACGTGGCCTCCCCTTCCCTGTACCCCGCCGCCTCGGCGACGTGGCGCACCTCTATCCGCGGCGCGGCTTCGAGGTCCGCAATCGTGCGCGCGACGCGCAGCACGCGCGAGAGGCCGCGCCCGGAGAGCTTGACGCGCTTGAGCGTTTCGAGTATGAAATCGCGCACCTCGGGCTTCATCGACGCGTTGCGCCGCAGGAATTTTTCCGGAATTTCTGAATTATATGAGAAGCCGAAGGGCTTCCACCTCGCGCGCTGTATTTCGCGCGCCGCCGTTACGCGCGCGCGCACCTCCGCGCTCGTCTCCCCGCCGCTCTCGCCGAGCGAGACGAGCTCCTCGGGCGTGAGCCGCGGCACGGGGATGTGAAGATCTATTCTGTCAAGTATCGGCCCCGAGAGCTTGCGGCGGTAGCGTTCGAGCGACGCGGCGCTGCATATGCACTTCTGCTCAGGGTCGCCCGCGTAGCCGCAGGGACATGGGTTGCATGCCGCGACGACGAGCACCTTCGCGGGATACGTGACGCTGCCCGAGACGCGGCTGACGGTTATCGAGCCGTCCTCAAGCGGCTGGCGCAGCGCCTCTATCACGTCGCGCTGGAACTCTGGGAACTCGTCGAGGAAGAGCACGCCGCGCGAGGCGAGGCTTATCTCGCCGGGGCGCAGCCACGAGCCGCCGCCGCATATCGCCGCGGTCGTCGCCGTGTGATGGACGGCGCGGAACGGGCGCTCGCGGCTCAGCACGAAGGGCAGCCCCGCCGTGCTGCGCAGCATCATAACCTCCATCAGCTCGTCGTCGGAAAGCGGCGGCAGTATGCCCCTCAGCGCCTTCGCGAGCATCGTCTTGCCAGAGCCGGGAGAGCCGATGAACAGTATATTGTGGTGGCCAGCGGCGGCTATTTCGAGCGCGCGCTTCGCCGCGGCCTGCCCCTTAATTTCGGAGAAGTCTGGGTCAGCGGCCGGCACCGCGCATTCTATTTCGCGTTTTTCTATCGTTTCAAGGGATTTCTCGCCGCGCAGGTGCATGACGAGGCTTTGGAGGTCCGGCACGCTCCACGCGCGGACGCCCTCGACTATCGAGACCTCGGCGGCGTTCTCCGGCGGCACGAAGAGCTCCATGCCGTTCTCGCGCGCGAAGAAGGCCGCAGGCACCGCGCCGCGCACGCCGCGCAGCCTGCCGTCGAGCGCAAGCTCGCCGATGTAGAGCGCGGGACGCTCCGTCCGCACGCGCCCCGCCTTCTCGGCGAGAGCTACAGCTATCGGCAGGTCGAGCATCGCGCCCTCCTTGGGCAGGTCTGCCGGGGCGAGGTTGACCGAAACGCGCCCGCGCAGCAGGACGTTCACGGTACGCAGCGCCGCGCGCACGCGCTCGCGCGCCTCCTTGACCGCCGTGTCCGGCAGGCCGACGACGGCGAAGGCCGGCATTCCGCCCGTTATCTCCGCCTCGACCTCCACAGCGGCCCCGGTCATGCCACGAAGCGTAAGTCCCGCGACGTTCCTCATATTACCGACTCCGTTATGCTCTTAATCAGCTCTATGTTCATTTCGCCGCCGTCGTACAGCGTCACGGCGACGAGGTCGATGCGCCAGAAGCCCATGTAGTTCGCGTCCTGCGTCCAAAGCTCCGCCGCGCGCGTAAGCCTTTCAAGCTTGACCGGGCCGACGGTGTCCTCGGGCGCGGCCACGGGGTTCGCGCGGCGCGCGCGCACCTCGGCGAAGACGAGCTCGTCCCCGTCGCGCGCGATTATGTCTATCTCGCAGCGGCCGACGCGGACGTTTCTGTGCAGAATCGTATAGCCGAGCCCGGCGAGGTAACGCGCCGCCGTTTCCTCCGCCGCGGCGCCGAAGGCCAGATGCGCGGGCCGTTCCTTCGTTTCGCGCGGTTTTTCCGCAGCGCGCGACGCGCCGCAATTTTCGCGCGCGACGGATTTTTCAAGCGCGCGCATGACCTTCGCGTTAATCCTCATCGCCGCCAGCCCCTCTGAAAGAAAGACGATGGACGGGCGATGGCCCGTACTCGGCGACGAGCGCGCGGTGCAGCGCGCTCGGATAGCCCTTGTGCTTCGCAAACTGATACTGAGGATAAATTTTGTCGAGCGATTCCATCACGCGGTCGCGCAGCACCTTCGCGGCTATCGATGCCGCGGCTATGGCGGGCACGCGCGAGTCGCCCTTTATCACTGCCTTCTGGCGGACGGCGAGCCCCGGCACGAGACGGTTGCCGTCGACAAGCACGAGGGTCGGGCGCACGCGCAGCCGCTCGACGGAGCGCTTCATGCACCAGAGCGAGGCGTTGAGGATGTTTATCCTGTCTATGACGCGCGGCGAGGCGGCCTGCGCGCGCCATTCGACGCCCGCTTCGCACATCGCCGCGAAGATTTTTTCGCGTTTTTTAGCTATCAGTTTTTTTGAATCGTTGAGGCCGAGCGATAAAAGCAGCTCGCGCTGCTCTATTGTCAGGACGGCGGCGGCCGCGACGACCGGCCCCGCAAGGGGGCCGCGCCCCGCCTCGTCCGTCCCCGCTATGACGTAGGGCGGCACGCCTACAGCTCCTCCCAGAGCGGCGCGTCGCCGGGGCGCTCGAAGCTCATGCGCCCGAAGCGCCCGTTCGCGAGCGCGTCGAGGAAGGCGCGCCCAGCGCCCTCCATGTCGACCATCCCGCCTTGCGCGAGCCGTCCGAGCCTGCGCCCGACCTGTTCGAGAATTTCGACCGGCGCGCCCTCGGCGCTAATGCCCCAGAGCTTTTCGACGCCGTTCCATAAATTTTTTCTGATGAGGAATTCTATGCAGTCCTTCGCGTGCTCCTCGAAGCTGCCGATCACCTGGCTGCGCGAAGAGCCTATCCACGAAATCATGCGGTGCGCGCGCGCGTCGGCGTGCGGGTCGAGGATGCCCGGCGAGTCCACGAGCAAAAATCCGTTGCCGCCGAACCACGATACGCCCTTCGTGACGCCAGGGATGCCTCCGACGCGCGCGGCCTTGCGTCCGACGAGTTGGTTTATCAGCATGGACTTGCCGACGTTCGGCGTGCCGACGACCGCGACGCGAAGCTCGCGGAACGACGGCTTTTTCTTCGCGAGCGCAACGCGCACGCTTCCGGCCCCGCCCTTGCGCAGGTCAAGCGGCCACGCGGGAAGCCCGCCGCCTTTAAGGTAGGCGGCCCATTCTTTCGTAATCTTTTCGTCCGCGAGGTCGGCCTTTGAAAGCACCGCCATCGTCTCTATTTTCCCTTTGAAGAGCGATAGCATCGGCGACGAGGTCAGCCGCGGCGCGCGCGCGTCGCGGACCTCGATGAGCAGGTCGACCGCCGAGGCGAGCGCCTCGAGCTGACGCCGCCCCTTCGCCATGTGGCCGGGGTACCATACGGTGCGCGGCATCGTGCGGCTATTCCATGAATCCTATGCGCGAGACGGGCCAGTATCGGAATACCGCCGGGCCGCGCATGAAGCTCTCGGGCACGAAGCCCCAGAAGCGCCCGTCCTGCGAGTTCGGCCTGTTGTCGCCGAGGCAGAAATAATGCCCCTCCGGCACCTTGACGGGGGCCATGTTGTAGCTGTCTGTGTTCTTGACGTAGGGCTCGAAGACCTCCGTGCCGTTGACGAAGACCGTGCCGTTGCGCATCTCGACGGTGTCGCCCGGCAGGCCTATGACGCGCTTCACGAAGTCGCGCCGCGGGTCGACCGGATATTTGAATACCGCGATGTCGCCGCGCTCCGGGCCGTTGTTCGGAAGATGGTACCAGAATTTAAGGACGAGCACCCTGTCGCCTATCTCGAGCGTCGGTATCATGGAGCCGCTCGGAATCCAGAAAGCCTGCACTACGAATGTGCGGAGTATCAGCGCCAGGACGACAGCCCAGAGTACCGTCTCTATCGTCTCTCGCCACCACGGTTTAGGCATTGCATCTACCTCCATAAATCTTTTGCCAGCGGCAATGATTTTTCATTATAAGAGCGCCTCGGGGAGAATCTCAAGCTCCGCGGTCATCAGCATCGCGCCTTCGAGCTTCGGGAAAACCGTGCGCCCGTCCTCCGAGAGCGCGAGCTTCACGACGTTCACGCCGCCCGGGTTCGTCACGCGCACCTCCGCGCCGCAGAGGCCGAGCTGCATCGCGGCGATCGCAGAGGCGGTCGAGCCCGTCCCGCACGAGAGCGTCATATCCTCGACGCCGCGTTCGTATGTCATTACGTCGAGGCCGCCGTCCGCGGCGACGGCGAAGTTCACGTTCGTACCGCGCGGGAACAAGTCCGCGCGTCCGCGTATCGCGCGCCCGAGCGGGGCGTAGTCCGCGAAGGCCCGGCTGCGTTTCTCCTCGAATATGACCGTGTGCGGCACGCCTACTATTATATATGTGTATTCGTAATCGACGCCCTCGACAGTGACGCAGCCTCTCTCAACACCGTCTAGCGATACCGGCGCGAGCTCGAGCGCGGCCATGCGGCCGTCGACCGAGGCGCACACCTCGCCGCCAAGCGTCTCGAAGCGCATCGACGGAGATTTTACTATTCCCTTCTCGAAAGCGTAGCGCGCTATGCAGCGCGCGCCGTTGCCGCACATTTCGCCCTCCGAGCCGTCGCTGTTGAAGAGGCGCATACGGAAGTCCGCGCGTTCAGACGGCTCGACGACGAGCAGCCCGTCCGCGCCGACCGAGAGGCCGCGGCGGCAGAGCAGCCGCGCGAACCGCGCCAGCTCCTCCGCGCCGTATGCGAGCGTCCTGTTGTCAATCATTATGAAGTCGTTGCCGTTTCCGTTCATCTTCGTGCAGCTGAGCATAGCGGGGCGAGCCTCCTTCCGCTCTCTTAACAAAGGTATTTTAGCATAAAGATTACAGTGCGGCGTCAGCGCAAAAAAGCGGACGAAGCCGAAAAGCCCCGTCCGCCGCGTCGTTTTGTTCCTCGCGCGAAAAATTTACGCGCCGTGTACGGCCTCCGCCATCTCGCGCACGTACTGCGCGACCTGCGGCACGCACTCCTCGCCGTACTTTTCGCAGAGCTTGACTATCGCGCTGCCGACTATCGCGCCGTCGGACTGCGAGGCCATCTTTGCCGCCTGCTCCGGCGTCGATATGCCGAAGCCAAAGGCGCAGGGGATGTCTTTCTCGCGCTTGACGAGGCGCACCATCGCGCCGACGTCCGTCGTTATCGCGCCGCGCACGCCCGTAACGCCGAGCGACGAAACGCAGTAGACGAAGCCCTCGGCTTCGCGCGCTATCGTCGCTATGCGCTCGTGCGAGGTCGGCGCAATCAGAGAGACGACCTCGACGCCGTGCCTGCGGCACGGGACGGCGAACTCTTCCTTCTCCTCAAACGGCACGTCTGGCAGTATGAGGCCGTCGACGCCCGCCGAGGCCGCGGCTTCGGCGAAGCGCTCTATGCCGTAGGAATAGACGACGTTCGCGTAGGTCATGAAGGCGAGCGGCGTATCCACGCGCGCGCGGATGCGGCGCGCAGTCTCGAGTATCTTGTCGGTCGTCGCGCCGCCGCGCAGCGCGCGGACGTTCGCGGCCTGGATGACCGGCCCCTCCGCGGTCGGGTCGGAGAAGGGTATGCCGAGCTCTATGAGGTCGGCTCCGGCCTCCGCCATCGCGCAGGCGAGCTCCTCCGTTACGGCGAGGCTCGGGTCTCCGCAGGTGATGAATGGTATAAAGGCTTTGCCCTTTTCAAAGGCGCGTCTGATGTTACTCATGCAAATCCTCTCCTCTGTACCGCGCTATCGCCGCGCAGTCCTTGTCGCCGCGTCCCGAGAGACAGACGACGATTATTTTGTCCCTTCCCATCTGCGGCGCGATCTTCATCGCGTGCGCGACGGCGTGCGCGCTCTCGATTGCGGGGATTATGCCCTCCGTGCGCGCGAGATACTCGAAGGCCTCGACTGATTCGTCGTCGGTGACGGGGACGTACTCGGCGCGGCCCGTGTCGTGCAGGTAGGCGTGCTCGGGGCCGATGCCGGGATAGTCGAGCCCCGCGGAAATCGAATAGACCGGCGCGATCTGCCCGTAGGCGTCCTGACAGAAGTAGGACTTCATGCCGTGGAAGATGCCGAGCCGCCCCGTCGCTATCGTCGCCGCGGTCTCGGGCGTGTCGACGCCGCGCCCAGCCGCCTCGCAGCCGATGAGCTTCACGGACGGGGCCCCGATGAAGTTGTAGAAGGTCCCGATGGCGTTCGAGCCGCCGCCGACGCAGGCGAGCACGGCGTCGGGCAGCCTGCCCTCGGCCTGCGCAAGCTGCTCTTTTATCTCCTTCGATATGACAGCCTGGAAGTCGCGCACTATCGTCGGGAAGGGGTGCGGCCCCATGCACGAGCCGAGGACGTAATGCGTGTCGGCGATGCGGCGCGTCCACTCGCGCATCGTCTCGCTGACGGCGTCCTTCAGCGTCCCGGTGCCGCTCTCGACGGAATGGACGGTCGAGCCGAGCAGTCTCATGCGGTAGACGTTGAGCGCCTGGCGCTCGATGTCCTCGCGCCCCATGAAGACTTCGCACTCCATGCCGAAAAGCGCCGCCGCCGTCGCCGTCGCGACGCCGTGCTGCCCCGCGCCGGTCTCGGCGATGAGGCGCGTCTTTCCCATGCGCTTCGCGAGGAGCGCCTGCCCGAGCACGTTGTTTATCTTGTGCGCGCCGGTGTGGTTCAGGTCCTCGCGCTTGAGATATATCTTAGCGCCGCCCAAGTCCTCCGTCATGCGCTTCGCGAAGTAGAGCCGCGACGGCCTGCCCGCGTAGTCGTTAAGCAATGCAGCGAGCTCGCTCCGGAAATCCGCGTCGTCCTTGTACCTATTGTAAGCCTCTTCAAGCTCGATGACGGCGTTCATCAGCGTCTCGGGAATGTACTGCCCGCCGTGTTCGCCGAACCTTCCTCTGCTCATCTATGAAAACCTCCTGACGGCGGCGACAGCCGCTCTGATTTTTTCCAAGTCCTTAAATCCGTCCGTCTCCACCCCGCTGCTCATGTCGAGCGCGAAGGGGCGCAGCTTTTCCATAACCTCCGCGGCGTTCTCCGCGCCGAGGCCGCCCGCTATGAAGCAGGGGCGCGGGAAATTTTCCGCGAGCTTCCAGTCGAAGCGCCGCCCCTCGCCCTGCCCGCCGTCGAGCAGGACGTAATCCGCGGAGCTTTGCGCGGCGCGCCGCACGCCCTCTTCGTCCTTCACGCGGAAGGCCTGAATAATCTCGCAGCGGCAGAGCGCGCGCAGATTTTTTATATATTCCTCATCCTCGGAGCCGTGGAGCTGCGCCGCGCGGATTGTGCCGCAGCTTACGAGCTCCGCTATAACCTCGGGCCGCTCGTCCACAAAGACGCCGACGGGCGTAATTTCAGGCGACAGCCGCAGAGCGAGCTCGCGCGCCCTGTCGGGGGAGACGTTCCTGCGGCTCTTCGGGAAGTTCACGACGAATCCTGCATAGTCCGGTTTCGTTTCGTTGACGAAATCTATATCGCACTCGCGCGAGAGGCCGCAGATTTTTATTTTAGTCATCGCGCCGTCCTCTCAGTTCGTCGAGCGCCGCGCGCTTGTCCGCCGCTCGCATCAGCCGCTCGCCGACGAGCACGGCGTCCGCGCCGCAACGGCGCAGCTTTTCTATATCCTCGGGGCCGTTCACTCCGCTCTCGGAGACGAAGACTATTTCGCGCGGGACGAGCGGGCGCAGCCGCAGGCTTACGTTCATATCCACCTTGAAGGTTTTCAGGTCGCGGTTGTTGACGCCGACGATGCGCGCGCCCGCGCCGAGCGCCAGCTCCGTCTCCGCCTCGTCGTGGACTTCGACGAGCGCCGAGAGATTCAGCTCGTGCGCGAGGGCTATATAGTCGCGCAACGCAGCGCCGTCAGTCAGCGAAACTATAAGCAGCACGGCGGAGGCCCCGAGCACCGAGGCAGAGTATATCATGTACTCGTCAACCGTGAAATCCTTGCGCAGCACGGGGATGCGCGCCTCGTGCGCTATCTCGCGCAGATATTCGTCGCTGCCCCTGAACCAGAAGGGCTCCGTCAGGCACGATATCGCGGCCGCGCCCGCCGCCTCGTAGCCGCGCGCGATGTCGAGGTAGGGGAAATCCTCAGCGATGAGCCCCTTCGACGGCGAGGCACGCTTCACCTCGCAGATGAACGAAACGTCGCCGCCGCGCAGCGCGTTCTCGAAGGCGCGCGGAGCTCTAGCCTTCGCCGCCTCTTCCGCGGCGCGGCGCACATCCGCGAGCGGCGCGCGCTTTTTATCCTCCGCGACGCGGATTTTAGTTCTTTCTGCTATTTTCTCTAAGATGTTCATTTATTGCTCTCTTTTATAAATTCTTCGAGCTTGCGAGCCGCCGCGCCGGAGTCGATTATCTCCTCCGCGGAGCGGACGCCCGCTTCGAGGCTGTCGGCCTTGCCGCCGATGTAGAGCGCGGCACCGGCGTTGAGGCATACGGCGCTGCGCTTCGGCCCGCGATCCGCGCCGCCGAGTATCGCGCGCGTTATCTCCGCGTTCTCGGCGGGCGTGCCGCCGACGAGCTCGGACTTCGCGCAGCGCTCGTAGCCGAAACGCTCGGGCGTAAGCTCGTAGGACTGGAACCAGCCGTCGCGAATCTCGCATACCGTCGTCGGTGCGCTCATAGAAATTTCATCGAGGCTGTCCTGTCCGAAGACGACCATGCCGCGCGAGACGCCGAGGCGCGACATGACGTGCGCGAGCGGCTCGACGAGCGTCTCGTCGTAGACGCCCATCAGCTCGCGCTTCGCGCCCGCGGGGTTCGAGAGCGGGCCGAGGATGTTGAATACCGTCCTGATGCCGAGCTCGCGGCGCACAGGCGCAACGTATTTCATCGCGATGTGGTAGTTCTGCGCGAAGAGGAAGCAGATGTTTATCTCCTTCAGCAGCTGCGCGCTGCGTTCCGGCGAAATCGTGATGTTCACGCCGAGCGCCTCGAGCACGTCCGCGGCTCCGCACTTCGACGAGGCGGCGCGGTTTCCGTGCTTCGCAACCGCGACGCCGCCCGCCGCCGTGACGAGCGCCGCCGTCGTCGAGATGTTGAAGGAGTTCGCGTGGTCTCCGCCCGTGCCGACTATTTCGAGCGCGTCTACGTCGTGCAGCAGCCTGATGCAGTGCTCGCGCATGCCGACCGCCGAGGCGGTTATCTCGTCCGTCGTCTCGCCCTTCAGCGAGAGCGCCGTGAGGTAGGCCGCCATCTGCACGCCGCTCGCCTGCCCGTTCATTATCTCGTTCATGACCTCGCGCGCCTCCGCAAAGGTCAGGTCCTCTTTCTTCGAAAGCTTTACTATCGCCTCTTTAATCATCTTTATTTCCTCCCGGCCTTCGCCGCATCTATAAAATTCTTCACTATCGCAGCGCCGTCCGGCGTCATCACGGATTCCGGATGGAACTGCACGCCGCAGACGAGCCGCCGCACGTCCTCGAGCGCCATTATCTCGCCGTCTTCGGCGCGCGCCGTGACGCGCAGCGATGGCGGCAGGCTGTCCTCGACGGCCGCGAGCGAGTGGTAGCGCGCCGCGGGAAATCCGCTCTTCATGCCCCTGAAGAGGACGCTCTCGCCCTCGAGCGAAATTTTCGATACCTTGCCGTGCATGAGCGTCCTCGCGTAGGATACGCGGCCGCCGAGCGCGGAGCAGATAACCTGCATTCCGAGGCAGACGCCGAAAATCGGTATCTTCCCCGCGAAGCGGCGCACGAGCGCGGGGCAGACGCCGGCATCCTCGGGACGCCCCGGCCCAGGAGAAAGGAATATCGCCTCGGGCGCGAGCGCGGCGGCCTCGTCGGCCGTCAGCGCGTCGTTGCGCTCCACCATCACGTCGGGCGAGAAAGCCCCCGCGAGCTGATAGAGGTTGTAGGCAAAGCTGTCGTAGTTGTCTATAAGCAGAAGCATTATCTTAATCCTCCTTCGGCGGCGCGCAGCGCGCGGACGACCGCCTGCGCCTTGTCAGCGCATTCGCGGAACTCGCGCTCCGGTTCGCTGTCGGCGACGATGCCCGCGCCCGACTGGACGCAGACGCGCCCGTTCTGCTTGTAGGCGAGCCGTATCGCTATGCAGGTGTCCATGTTGCCGCTGAAATCGAGATAGCCGACAGCGCCGCCGTAAATTCCGCGCCGCCCGCCCTCGAGCTCGCGGATTATCTCGCAGGCGCGTATCTTCGGCGCGCCGGACAAAGTGCCCGCCGGCAGTATCGAGTCCACGGCGTCCACCGCGTCCCTGTCCTCGCGCAGGCGGCCCGATACCGTCGAGCCGATGTGCATGACGTGCGAGAAGCGCAGAACGTCGAGATAACGTTCGACCGTCACGCTGCCGAGGCGGCAGACGCGCCCGACGTCGTTGCGTCCGAGGTCGACGAGCATGTTGTGCTCGGCGAGCTCCTTTTCGTCGGCGAGCAGCTCGCGCTCGAGCTCCGCGTCCTCAGCCTCGTCCGCGCCGCGGCGGCGCGTGCCCGCGAGCGGGAATGTGTAAAGCACTCCGTCCTCAAGGCGCGCGAGCGTCTCGGGCGAAGCGCCCGCTATCTCTATATCGTCGCTCGAGAAGTAGAACATGTAGGGCGACGGGTTCGTCGTGCGCAGCACGCGGTAGGTGTCGAAGAGGCTGCCCTCCGCCGCCGCGCTCAGCGGGTTCGAGAGCACTACCTGGAATATGTCGCCCTCGCGGATATATTTCTTCGCGCTCTCCACCATCGAGCAGAATTCCTTCTTCGAGAAGCGCGGCGCGAGCTCCTCCTTCAGCTTCAGCGGACGGAAGACGGCCTTCGCGCCGCTCGTAAGCAGCGACTCCATCTCGTCGAGCGACTTCCACGCGCGCAGATAGCCAGCGTCAGCGTCGTCCGCAGGAACGCCCGCTATGAGCAGCAGCTTCTGACGGTAATGGTCGAATGCGATCACCTTGTCGAAAAGCATCAGGTCCGCGTCGCGGAAGTCGCCGCACTCTCCGCCGCAGCGAAGCGTCGGCTCCGCGTACTTGAAATATTCGTATGAGAAATAGCCGACGAGGCCGCCGCAGAAGGGCGGCATTCCTTTGATTTTCGGGCTCTTGCGTTCGCGCAGCACCGAGCGTATCGCCGCGCCCGGATGCTCCGTCTTTTCAGTCCGTTCCCTGACCTCGCCGTCGCCCGCCGCCTCGCGGACGCGCAGCACGCCGTCCGTGCAGGTCAGCTCGAGCTCCGGCTCGTAGCCGAGGAACGAATAGCGCCCCCAGCGCTGGTTGTTCTCCGCGCTCTCAAGCAGAAAGCAATGCCTGCCCGCCGCGCGCAGAGTCCTCATAACCTCGACCGGCGTAAACCTGTCGGCGTACAGCTCGCGGCAGACGGGAATCCTCTTGTACTCGCCGTTCTTCGCGAGCCTCTTGACCTCTTCAAGCTCGGGATACATAAAACTACCTCCGTTCGCTGCCGGAGGGCTGGAACTAAAAAAGCCCGTCCCGGCAGATATTTAGTCTGCCAAGGACGGGCTGAAAATTCCCGCGGTGCCACCTTGCTTCACGACTTTGCGTGCTCTTAGCGAGATACCATCATATCTCCGGCAACTTACGCATGCCCCCGCGTCGCGTCATACTCGGCTTACGCCTTTCCCCGCGCCCTCAACGGTCCATTTGCCTGTCTGCGTTCCGCCCGCTCTCACCAACGCGGACTCTCTGTTGGCGCCCGACAGACTTTATCTCCGTCTCACCGGTTTCGGTCTCTATAAACCACGCCGTAGATTATATAGAAAATCTTACAGCTGTCAACACTTTATAAATCGTAATCGAACTCCGCCACGACCGCCGTGTGGTCCGACGGCTTCGCCGCGGCGCGCAGCTCGCGCTCGACGCTCACGGAGCGGCAGAGCGCGGCGGCGCTCCTCGTGCCGAGCACGTGGTCTATGCGCCAGCCGATGTTGCGCGCGAGCGAGTCCTTTATGCGGTAGTCCCAGAAGGTGTACTCGCCCTCGTTCGGCAGATGCTCGCGGAATATGTCTACGAGCCCCCACTCCATCGCCGAGGCGAGCGCGCGCTTCACGTCCTCGTGAAAGCAGACGTGGTTCTTCTTATTTTTCGGATTCGCGACGTCGATCTCCGACGGAGCGACGTTGAGGTCGCCGACCCAGACGACGAGGTCGTCAGGCGTGCAGCGCCGCTCGAGCAGAGCGCGCACGCGCGCGATGAAACGCAGCTTGTAGGCGTAATCTGGATGCTCGATATCCTTCCCCTGCGGGATGTATGTGTTCAGCACGAAGAGCTTCCCGAAGCGCGCGAAGGCCACGCGCGCAGCCTCGGACTCCTCGCGTCCCTCTTCGCCGGCGTCTCCGAGGCCGAACGAAATTTCGTCAGGCTCGCGCTTCGACATCACCGCGACGCCGTTGTAGCTCTTCATGCCGCGGTAATTGCAGAAGTCGAAATAATCCTCGAAGAAGTAAGCGGGGAAATCCTCGTCGACGCACTTCGTCTCCTGAAGGCAGAGTATGTCGGGCGCGCCCTTCGTCTCGAACCACTGGATAAGCACGGGAATGCGGCTCTTTACGGAATTGACGTTGAACGTAGCTATCTTTAGCGTCATCGCTGCACCTCGCAAAAATATATTTTCGCGCCACAATTATACAGCCGCCGCGCCGCCGTGAGGAAGAGCCGTGAAATTTCCGCCGCGCCGCAACGCGTGCGAAATCTCCGCAGCGCGCCGAAGGCGGCGCAGAGCGACGGCGCGGACGCAGAGCCGTCGGCGGCTCCGGCAATTACGCGCGGCTTCGCAAAGCCGCCGCGCGCGCCCAAACTCCGCGGCGTTTCCGCAACGCGAGGCAAAGCGGCGCGCGTTCACGCAGGCGCGCCGGATTTATGAAAGAGTGCAAAAAAGCGGACGCTTCCGTGAAACGTCCGCTTCGCTCTTAAATTTTATTCCGCCCAGTAGTTCGGGGCTTCCTTCGTTATCACTACGTCGTGCGGGTGGCTTTCCTTCATCGAGGCTGCCGTCACCTGCACGAAGTGCGAGTCGCTGTGGAGCCGCTCGATGGTCGGCGCGCCGACGTAGCCCATACCGGCGCGGATTCCGCCGACCATCTGGTAGATGACAGCAGAGATCGGCCCTTTGTGCGGAACCATTCCCTCTATGCCTTCCGGCACGAGCTTGTCTTCCTGAGCGCCCTCCTGGAAGTAGCGGTCCTTGCTGCATCCGCCCTTCATTGCGCCGAGCGAGCCCATGCCGCGGTAGCTCTTGAACGAACGCCCCTTGTAGATGACTGGTTCTCCCGGGCTTTCCTCCGTTCCGGCGAAGAGCGAGCCTATCATGACTACGTCTCCGCCCGCCGCGAGCGCCTTGACTATGTCGCCGGAGTAGCGGATTCCGCCGTCTGCGATGACTGTCTTGCCGAGGCGGTGCGCCGTCTCGGAGACGTTCATTACGGCAGCGACCTGCGGAACGCCGATGCCTGCGACGATTCGCGTCGTGCATATAGAGCCTGGGCCGATGCCGACTTTGACTCCGTCCGCGCCGGCGGCTATAAGCGCTTCCGCGGCTTCGGAGGTCGCGATGTTTCCGCCGATGAGCGGAAGGTCGGGGTATTCTTTGCGCAGATATGCCACCATGTCGATGACCATCTTCGAGTGTCCGTGCGCGGTGTCGACTATGATGACGTCGACTCCGGCCTTGACGAGAGCCGCCGCCCTGTCCTTAGCGTCGTGGCCGACGCCTATCGCCGCTCCGACGCGCAGACGCCCGTGGCAGTCCTTCGCGGCATTCGGGAAGGCCTTCGCCTTCAGTATGTCTTTTATCGTGATGAGCCCTTTGAGCACGTTGTCCTTGTCGACGATGGGAAGCTTTTCGACTTTGGAGCCCATGAGGATGCTCTTCGCGTCGTCGAGCGTCGTTCCGACCGGGGCTGTGACGAGGTGATCCTTCGTCATTACGTTGGAGATCGGCTGGTCGAGGTTCGTGACGAAACGCAGGTCGCGGTTCGTGATTATGCCGACGAGGCGTATTCCGTCGTCGACGACGGGAACGCCGGAGATGTGGTAGTGCTCCATGAGCTCGACCGCGTCGCGTATCGAGTCTGACGGATGGCGGTAGAAGGGGTCGACGATGACGCCGGACTCCGAACGTTTTACCTTGTCGACCTCGACCGCCTGAGCTTCGATCGGAAGGTTCCTATGCAGTATGCCGATGCCGCCTTCGCGCGCGAGCGCTATCGCGAGGCGAGCCTCGGTGACGGTGTCCATAGCCGCGCTGCATATCGGGATATTGAGGTCTATCTGCGGCGTCAGCTTCGTCGCCACATTGACGCCGGAGGGCACCACCTCGCTGTATCCGGGGACAAGAAGCACGTCGTCGAATGTAAAGCCGCGATAATCAACAAATTTCCCGCTGTTCTTCTCCATTTTCACATGTCCTCCATAAGATTGATTTAATAAAAATTCTGGCGGGGCGCGCCAGCCGGAAGCGCGCGCACGATCGTAGCCACGCCGTGGCATATCATGCACTCTCCCCTTCCTGCGCTGCCGCAGTGTTCCGCCGATTTCACTTTCATGTTGAAGATTCTTTTTTCGCAGTCCCCGCCGAGTGCGCCGTTCATGCTTTCGATGAACGCGGGGACGAGATGGCCGAGCTTCGGTTTCTGAGCGCAGAGCGTAACGTCGACCCATTCTGCGCGCCAGCCCTTCGCCGCAAGGAGTTCGAGCACCGTACGCAGCAGCGCCATGCTGTCCGCACCGCGCCATTTTTCGTCAAACGCAGGAAAGAGCGTGCCGATGTCCGGCTCTCCGGCCGCGCCGAGCAGCGCGTCCATCACCGTATGAGCGACTAGGTCTGCGTCCGAGTGGCCGAGCAGGCCGTAGGAAACGCCTTCGACCTGGACGCCCGCGATTATCAGCCGGCGGCCCTCTGCAAGCTGATGTATGTCGTAGCCGTGGCCGGTCCGCCGCTCGACCTCTGCGCCGCCGCGCGTGAGCGCCAGCGCAGTATTCCAGTCGAATTGCGAGGTTATTTTGAAATTCATATCTTCGCCCTCCACTGGTACGAGTTTTTTACCCGCCGCAAGCCACAGCGACGCTTCGTCCGTTCCGCCGTCTGGCGAATTTTCCATCACTTCGATAAGTTCGCCGAGCGGAAAGGCCTGCGGCGTCTGCGTCCTGAAATACAGCGACCTGTCCGCGATTCCGGTTATTTCGCCGTTTTTTACGACTTTCAGAGAATCCGTGGAAGGAAGCAGCGGCACGGCACCCGTTCCTTCACCGGTAGAAGCGTCCATAAGCTTGAGGCAGAGCCTTTCGCTTATAAAAGGGCGGGCCCCATCGTGCACCAGCACGTGCGGCCCGCGGCACGCTCTAAGCCCTTTTATCACGGATTCGCTTCTTGAACATCCGCCCGCAACGAGCGTCAGTCCGATCTTCTCCGCCTCGCCGGCAAGAGAGGCGAGACTTTCGCGCGGCACTGTCATAACGATGTCCAGGACGCGTCCGGCGCGGCGCAGCCTGTCGGCAGTCTGGAACGACCAGCGCCAAACAGGCATGGCGCCGAGCGTGCGGAACTGCTTCGGCACGCCTCCGAGGCGGCTGCCCGAGCCGCCCGCAGTTATGAGAAAAGACCAGTTCGGCGAGCCAGTCATCCCCGCCTACGGATGTATGCGTCCGAAGATCATGCGCCCGGCGGAAGTCTGGAGCATAGAAGTGACTGTAACCTTGACGCGTTCGCCCACGTGGCGGTAGCCGTCCTCGACCACGAACATCGTGCCGTCGTCGAGGTAGCCGATGCCCTGGTGGTTCTCCTTGCCGAGGCGGATGATGTCTATCTCGATTTTCTCGCCCGGCAGGAGCATCGGCTTCAGCGCGTTCGCGAGGTCGTTGACGTTGAGCACGTCCACGCCCTCGATCTGCGCGACCTGGTTCAGATTGTAGTCGGTCGTGATGACCTTGCCGCTGAGGCGGCGCGCGAGGACGACGAGCGCCTCGTCTACCTTGTCGCGCTCAAGCTCGCGCAGCGTCACTTCAGGTATCTCGACAGTCAGCCCCTTGACCTTCTGGAGATCCGTAACGACGGAGAGGCCGCGGCGTCCGCGCGTGCGGCGCATCGGGTCCGTCGAGTCCGCAACGCCCTGGAGCTCGGCGAGGACGAAGCGCGGAAGGACTATCGTCCCCTCGATGAAGCCGGTCTTCGCAACGTCGAGGATGCGGCCGTCAATTATCGCGCTCGTGTCGATTATCTTCGCGCAGGACGACGCAATCTGCATCTCCTCGGGCGCGGGGCTTTCGCCCTTCTTCTTCGAGCGCGTGAGCTTCGACTTTATGTCGATGTTCGTCAGTATGTTCCAGAAATCGTCGCCGCGCTTCGCGAAGAAGCGGACGCCCCAGTAGCCGAGCGCGACGTTGAGCAGCACCGCCACGTAGACGCCGATTCCTCCGGGAAGCTTCGCCAGCGGTATCGCGATGAGGTTCGCGAGAAGCAGGCCTATGATCAGCCCTATCATGCCGACTATGAGATCCGGCACGCTCACATTCTGTATTTTGGACTCGAAAAACTGACCGAATTTCTTGATAGACCACCAAAACAGAGGTGCAAGTATAAAGCCGAAAGCCGCCGATGCGAGGACGATCAGGACGCCCGCCCCTATCGGGTGTATATCCGTCGCCGCGGGCCACCAGTTTTCCGCTATCATCAGCAGATAGAACTGATAGCCGGCCGCGCCGCAGATAAAGACCATTACCGCTGTGACCAATCTTTTCATCACCTTGGACAATTCAAGGTCATGCCGCATAAAATCTCCTCCTTTCCAGTACCTTAGATTTTTTTCGATTTATGCGTGCTTTGCCGAAAACTATTCCGCCGAGCCGTTCATCTCCTTCCGAGCCTCCATCGCCATGTGCAGCGTAACGCGGTCGGCGAAGCCTATGCTGCCGCCGGCCGGCAGGCCGTACGAAAGGCGCGAGACGCGCACAGGAAGCCCCTTGAGCGCCTCCTGCACCGAATAGGCCGTGAGGTCTCCTTCTATGCGCGGCGCGGTAGCGAGGATTATCTCCTGCACGCCGCCCTCCTCAACCCTGCGGCGCAGCCTTTCGAGGCTCTCTTCGGGAATCTCCTCGTCGTCGAGCGGCGACGTTCTGCCGCCGAGGACGTGGTAAAGGCCGTTGAATATGCCCGCCTGCTCCATCGCGACGCAGTCCTCTTCGTTCTCGACGACGCATATCAGCCGCCTGTCGCGCAGCGGATCGGTGCATATCGCGCAAGGGTCGGCGTCCGTGACGGCCCCGCACTCGCTGCACCGGCGGATGTTCTTCGACAGAGAGAGCACCGCCTCGCCGAAGCCGCGTATCTTCTCCGGCTCCTGGCGCAGAAGGTAGAATACCATGCGCCGCGCGGTCTTCTCACCGACGCCGGGGAAGCGGCTCCATTCGTTTATAAGTGTCTGAACGGGCCCTGGAAGCGCCAAGACGCGCCTCTTACATCAGGCCGGGGAAGCCGCCCATGCCTCCGGTGAGCGCGCTCATCTTCTGCTCAGAGAGGGCGCGGGCCTTCGACGTGGCTTCCTTTATCGCGCCGAGCACGAGGTCTTCGAGCATCTCGACGTCGTCTGGATTCACGACCTCTTTATCTATAACGACGGAGAGGACTTCGCCGTGGCCGTTCGCCGTCACCTTGACGGCTCCGCCGCCGGCCGTGCCTTCGAGGACCGTGTTCTGGAGCTCCTCCTGGGCCAGCGCCATCTGCGCCTGCATCCTCTGAGCCTGTTTGATTATCTTATCCATCTTCATAGTTTTATCATCCTTTCAAAATTACGCAAACGGAGCGTAACGTTTTATATTCTAACGCTTTTCTTCAGAAAAGGCATCATCTTTATATCTATCGAGGTGAAGACAGGTTAAAATTAAATACCAGACGAAGAGCGGCAGCTTCGCTATGCGCCGCCAACGCGACGGCTCCTGTATGACGCGGTAGAGCCATTCCATGCCGCACTTCTGCCACGCCTTCGGCGCGCGAGTGAGGTTGCCCGATATCACGTCCATTGTGCCGCCGACGCCCATGCCGACGACCGCGCCGGTCTCCGCTATGTGCTTCTCAAGCCAGTATTCCTGCTTCGGCACGCCGAAGCCGACGAAAATGATGTCGGCGCGCGATTCCTTTATTTTCTCACATATCGACGCAGTTTCCTCTTCCTTGAAATATCCGTCGCGCGTCCCCGCGACCGTGAGGCCGGGATATTTTTCTATAAGCTTCTCCGCCGCCGCCTCCGCGACGCCAGGCTTGCCCCCGAGGAACCAGACGCGCCAGCCCTCGTAGGCCGCGCGCTTGCAGAGGTGCTCCGTGAACTCGACGCCCGGGATGCGCTCCTGTATCGGAGTGCCGACGAGCTTGAGCGCTCCTATGAGCCCCGCGCCGTCGGGCAGCACGAGTCCCGCGTGGCGCACGATGCGGCGGTAGTCCGCGTCGGTGCGGCTGCGCAGCGCGGCGAGCGCGTCGGGCGTGACGATGATGTGCGGCGTGCGCTCGTTCTTTATCCAGTGCTGCACGCGCGATAGCGCGTAGTTGAGCGAGATGTTGTCGACCGTGACTCCCCAGAGCCCCGGCTTGCGCCGCTCGTCGTTCATGCCGCGGCGCTTGTACTTGAACGTGTAGAAAATCCAAATCACCCCGAATACTCCGGCGACCGCGCCGAGCAGGCAGAAGAAGTCCGCCGCGCCGAGCTGTATCGCCGACACTAAGCAGCCCATGAGCGCGCAGACGGCGACGACGATATATATCGCCACCGGGTGCGTGAAGCCGCGCGTTATGAGCTTGCGGTAGAGGATTATGTTGCCGGTCGGGCGCTGCGAGACGGCGGCGCTTATGACGCCCATCGAGGTCTCCGTTATCGGCAGCGCAAAAAATCCGAGCGGCAGCAGCGCGAGCGTGTAGAAGGTTATCCCCTTGCTGACGCCGAGAATCGAAAGCCCCGCGAAGAGCGTCCCCCAGAGCGCGGTCAGCGGTTCCGTCAGCCGGCGGTAGGCGTAGACGTGGCGGCTCCAGAAGACGAGTATGAATACGAGGCCGATTATGCAGATTTGGGAGGCGTCGCGAAGGCTCTGCGACGACGAGAAGATGACCGCCGAGATCATCGTCCAGCTGACGGTCAACAGAAGCCCGCAAAGCCCCGGAATCTCGTCGATTTCCTGAAAGAATATCGGGAAGATGCCGACCCACAGCGTGCTGATGGCTATCGAGACGAAGTACGAAAGATAGTAATACTCTCCGTTCGTAAACTCGATGAACGCTATGCGCGGCCCGAAGAGCGAAAAGACGAGGCCGATGAGAAAGTACAGAAAGCGCAGATTTTTGCCGCGCGTCGCGCGCTGGCAGAAGCCTATGCACGCCGCCGCGACGCCCGCGGCTATCGTTATGCGCAGCGGGCCGTCGGGCATCCAGATGCCGCATATCGCCCACGCGCCCACGAGGGTGATGTCCTTGAGGTAGTAATACTGGTCGCTCTCAAGGTATTTTTTGAAAAATTTCTGTATAAGCACGCATATGACGGCTATTACCGCAATAATCGCCGCCGTGCCCAGATACGAATTAGAAAACATAAAGCCCCGCTCCCGCAAAAACTCAATAAAACAAATAAAGCCGCCGTAACTCTGCGTTACCCTTTACTATCCTACCATAAAAAAAGGAAGCCGCAAGACGGTTTCGCGCCCCGGCGGCTTCCTCGTCAATCAATTTTTTCGACGCTCTTACAGCGCGACCTTCTCCATGCCTCCGACGTAGGGACGCAGAGCTTCGGGCACGGTGATCGAGCCGTCCTCGTTCTGGTAGTTTTCCATGACGGCGATGAGCGTGCGCCCGATCGCGAGGCCGGAGCCGTTGAGCGTGTGGACGAAGCGCGCCTTGCCGCCGTCGGCCGGCTTGTACTTCATGCCCATGCGGCGCGCCTGGAAGTCCTCGCAGTTGCTGCACGAGCTGATTTCGCGGTAGGTGTTCTGCCACGGGAGCCAGACCTCGATGTCGTAGGTCTTCGCCGCGCCGAAGCCCATGTCTCCGGTGCAGAGCACTATGACGCGGTAGGGTATTTCAAGGAGCTGGAGCACGCGCTCGGCGCAGTGCGTCATGTGCTCGAGCTCGTCGTAGCTCTTCTCCGGCGTGCAGAGCTTCACCATCTCGACCTTGTCGAACTGGTGCTGGCGCAGCATTCCGCGCATGTCGCGGCCGTAGCTGCCGGCCTCGCGGCGGAAGCAGTTCGTGTAGGCGCAGAAGTATTTCGGGAGCTCGGACTCCTTGAGCGTTTCGCCCGAGTGGAGGTTCGTGAGCGGCACTTCGGCGGTCGGGATGAGCCAAAGGTCGTCGTTCGCGCAGCGGTAGAGGTCCTCGGCGAACTTCGGGAGCTGGCCCGTGCCGGTCATCGTCTTCGTGTTGACGAGCGCCGGCGTCTCTATCTCGGTGAAGCCGTGCTGCGTCGTGTGGAGGTCGAGCATGAAGTTCATAAGCCCGCGCTCGAGCCTCGCGCCCGCGCCCTTGAGGACGGTGAAGCGGCTCTCGGCGAGCTTGACGCCGCGCTCGAAGTCCATGATGCCGAGCGCCTCGCCGAGCTCCCAGTGCGGCTTCGGCTCAAAATCGAACTTGCGCGGCTCGCCCCAGCGGCGCATCTCTACGTTGTCGTGCTCGTCCTTGCCCTTCGGCACGCTCGAATGCGGCATGTTCGGCAGCTTGAGCGCGAGCTCGTCGAGCTCGTTCTGTATCTCCGCCGATTTGTCGTCGAGCGCCTTGATTTCCTCGCCGAGCGCGCGGATTTCGTTCTGGAGCGCGGTCGTGTCCTCGCCGGCCTTTTTCTTGACGGCGACTTCCTTGGAGCCGGAGTTGCGCTTCTCCTTCAGCGACTCGACGCGCAGCAGCGTTTTGCGGCGCTCCTCGTCGAGCTCCTTGTATCTGTCAAGCGGGAACGCGTTGTTGCGCGACGCGAGCATCTCCGCGACTTCGTCGTAATGGTCTCTGACCCACTTCATATCAAGCATTTTATTCTTCTGCTCCCCTCATGTTTCTTATCTCTTTCATCAGCTTCGCCGTTTCGAGCGCCGCGAGCGCCGCTTCGGCTCCCTTGTTGCCGGCCTTGCTGCCCGCGCGCATGAGCGCCTGCTCCAGATTGTCGCAGGTCAGTATGCCGAAGGCGACCGGGACGCGGTGCTCGAGGCCGACGTGCGCGAGCCCCTTCGCGGCTTCGCCCGCGACGTACTCGTGGTGCGTCGTGTCGCCGCGTATGACGGCGCCAAGCGAGATTATCGCGTCGTACTTTCCGAGCAGCGCTATCTCCTTCGCGACGACGGGCTGCTCCCACGCGCCCGGCGTCCAGTAGAGGTCGATGTCCGAGAAGCTTACGCCGTGGCGCGAAAGCGCGTCCTTCGCTCCTTCGATGAGCTTCGAGGTGATGAGTTCGTTGAAGCGCGAGCCTATTATCGCGAAGCGCAGCCCGCTTCCTATCATATCGCCCTGTATGGTGCGCATGACGTTTTTCCCCCTTCTGTAATTTTATTATTTCTTGCAGCCTTCACCGCAGTGCTTGCAGTAGGCTTTGTCGTGAAGCATGTGCCCCATGCGGCAGAGCTTCGTGTTCAGATATTTTTCGTTGTACGGGTTCGGCGGTATCTCTATCGGAACGCGCTCGGTTATCTCTAGGCCGTAGCCCGAAAGCCCGGTTATCTTGACGGGGTTGTTGGTCATCAGCCGAAGCTTCCTGAGGCCGAGGTCCGCGAGTATCTGCGCGCCGATGCCGTAGTCGCGCTGGTCCGGCGCGAAGCCGAGGGCGACGTTGGCCTCGACCGTGTCGAGCCCCTTGTCCTGAAGGTCGTATGCCTTGAGCTTGGCGAGCAGGCCGATGCCGCGCCCTTCCTGGCGCAGGTAGAGCAGCACGCCGCGGCCCTCTTTTTCTATCATCGACATAGCTGTGTGGAGCTGCGGGCCGCAGTCGCAGCGCAGCGAGCCGAGCAGGTCGCCCGTGAAGCACTCGGAGTGTACGCGGACGAGCACCGGCTCGTCGCCCGATATGTCGCCCTTGACGAGCGCGATGTGGACGGCCCCGGGGTTGTCGCCGTAGGGGCTTGTGTATGCGTGGCAGACGAAGTCGCCCCACTGCGTCGGCATCGGGACGGTAACCTCTTTTTTAACAAATTTCTCGCGCATGACGCGGTAGCGGATGAGCTCCTCGACAGAGATTATCTTGAGCCCTTCGCGCGCCGCGAATTCGAGAAGCTGCGGAAGGCGCGCCATCGTGCCGTCTTCGTTCATTATCTCGCAGATTACGCCCGCCGGGTTGAGCCCCGCGAGGCGCGTTATATCGACCGCCGCTTCGGTGTGTCCCGCGCGCTGGAGCACGCCGCCAGGGCGCGCCGTGAGCGGGAAGATGTGCCCCGGCTTTCTGAAATCGCCGCCGATCGACTTCGGGTCGGCGAGCGCGCGGGCGGTCGTCGCCCTTTCGGCGGCGGAGATGCCCGTCGTCGTGCCGTGGAGCTTGTCCACCGAGACGGTGAAGGCCGTGCAGTGCGCGTCGGTGTTGTGTTCGACCATCGGTTCGAGGCCGAGGCGCTGCGCCTGCGCGCATGAGATAGGCACGCAGACGAGGCCGCGCGCCTTTGTTATCATGAAATTGATATCCTCCGGACGGCAGAAGTCCGCCGCCATGACGAGGTCGCCTTCGTTCTCGCGGTTCTCGTCGTCGGCGACGATTATCATTTTTCCGGCTTTTATATCGGCTATCGCCTCTTCTATCGTATTGAACATTCTAAGCCTCCCAACTCAGTTCCAGCCATACTCGCTTAGTTTATCCCAAGTGAGAGAATTTTTCATCTTTCCGCTTTCTTTTTTTTCTCCGAGCGCGGCTTCGACGAATTTCTTCACGTATTTCCCTATCATGTCGGTCTCTATGTTGACCCTGTCGCCAGTGCGGAGGGCGCCTATCGTCGTCTCCGCGAGCGTCGTCGGTATGACGCCGACCGAGAAGAATTCCGCCTCCGCGTCAATGACGGTGAGGCTGACGCCGTCGACGGTCACTGAGCCCTTCTCCACTATCCCGTCGAGCAGACGCTCGTCCGCCGTGAAATAAATTTTGCGCGTATCGTCGAGAGCCTCTATCTTCGCAACTTCCGCGACGCCGTCCACGTGTCCCGCGACGAGATGGCCGTCTATCCGCGTGTCGAGGCGCATCGCACGTTCGAGGTTCACGCGCGCGCCAGTGCGCAGCCCGCCGAGCTTCGTGCGCGCGAGCGTCTCCGGCATCATCTGCACCTTAAACGAATTGGCGTCCTTGAACGTGACGGTCTGGCAGGCCCCGGATATCGCGACCGAATCGCCGTGCCGCAGCTCGGGCGCTATCGCTGGCGCGTATATCGAAAGCTCCGTAACGTCGCCGAGCGGCGTTATCGTAACTACCGTACCGACAGTCTCTATAAGTCCGGTGAACATGCAAACACTCCTCTGACGAGCAGATCTTCGCCGCAGCGCGAAACCTCGCGGATTTTCAGCTCCGGCACGCCGCCCATCGAAGCGAAGGCGGCGCCGTCGGCGAAGGAGGGGCCGCGCCCCATTATCTTCGGGGCCGTGAAGAGCGCGAGCTCGTCGCAGAGCCCGGCCTTTACGAAGGCCCCGGCGACGCCGGCTCCCGCCTCGACCATCAGATAGTTTACACCATCGCGGCAAAGTTTATCCAGAACGGCGGCGAGGAAATTATCCTCCGCTAGATATTCGACGCGCGCGCCCGCGCGTTCGAGCGCCTCGCCTTCGGCGCGCGGCGCGGAGTCGAGCGCGAATATTGAGACGCCGCCGCCCTCCAAAATTTTCGCGTCAAGCGGCGTGCGCAGCCGCCTGTCGAGAATCACGCGCAGCGGCGTGCGCCCCGGCGCGTCGCGCACGGTGAGCTGCGGGTCGTCGGCGAGCACCGTGCCTATGCCGGTCAGTACCGCGTCGCTTTCGGCGCGCATCGCGTGGACGGCGGCGCGCGACTCCGCCCCAGTTATCCATTTGCTTTCGCCGTTTTCGAGCGCTATTTTCCCGTCAAGGGATGCTGCGATTTTCAGCGTCACCCACGGGCGCCCCAGCGTCATGCGGCGGATGAAGCCGCGGTTCATCCAGCGGCATTCTTCTTCGAGCACGCCATCCTCGACCTCTATTCCGGCTTTTTCGAGCTTGGCGAAGCCTCCGCCGTCAACCTTAGGGTTCGGGTCGCGCATGCCTGCGACCACGCGCGCGACGCCGCGTTCTATCAGCAGGTCGGCGCAGGGCGGCGTCTTGCCGTAGTGAGAGCAGGGCTCGAGCGTCACGTAAGCCGTCGCTCCGCGCGCCGCTTCGCCAGCGTCGCGGACGGCGTTCACTTCGGCGTGCGGGCCGCCGTATTTCTGATGCCAGCCGCGCCCGACTATCTCTCCGTCGCGCACGAGCACGCAGCCGACTCTAGGGTTCGGGCTGCATTCCGTACCGCGCGCTGCCAGCTCGAGCGCGCAGCTCATATAATATTCGTCAGTTTTGTTTTTCGGCAGCGCCATCTACACGCGCCTCCTTCGTCATTTTTTCAGTTTCGTTTTCTTCGTTGAGCTTCGCCAATATCCGCTTCGCGAGCGCAGATCCTATGCCCCGCGCAGCAGCAAGCTCCTCAGGCGGCAAATCTTTAATGGCGCGCACGCTGCCGAATTTCGTTATCAGCATCGCGGCCTTCGCCCTGCCTATGCCGGGGACTTCCTCTATTTTGCTGCGCGTCAGGCTCTTGCCGCGTCGCGTCCTGTGGGACGTTATCGCGAAGCGGTGCGACTCGTCGCGCACGTGCTGCAAAAGGCGCAGCACTGGGTCGGTGTGGTCGAGCCGTACAGGCTCTTTTTGATTAGGCAGATAGACCTCTTCAAATTCCTTTGCTAGCGAAATTATAGGGATGTTGTGAATCCCCAGATCGTCGAGCGCCTGCATTGCGAATTCAAGCTGAACAGGGCCGCCGTCTATGAGTATAAGCTGAGGCAGCGGCTCCTGCCCCTCCAGGCATCGTTTGTAGCGGCGCGTCAGAGTTTCCTTCATAGAGCGGAAGTCGTCTATCCCCTCGACGGTGCGGATGTTGAACTTTCGGTAGAGCGACGGGTTCGGATAGCCCTGTTCGAAGACGACCGCCACGCCGACGGTAAAATTTCCAGCGCTGTGCGAAATGTCGAAGCCGTCTATGCGCCACGGCAGCACGGGAAGATTGAATACGCGCTGCATAGAATTCAGAACCTCCCAGAAATTGTCCTTGCCCGACGGGATTTCAGGAATGGTGTTCTGCTGGCGGCTGACGCGCCAGATCGCGCGTATCGTGTCGCGCAGATGCGCCGCCTCTTCGAACTTCATCTCCCGCGCGGCCTTGTCCATACGTTTGCGCAGCCGCTCGACCAGCTCCGCGCCGTGCCCCTGGAGCAGAAGCGCCACGTCGGCGACGCGGTCGCGGTACTCGTTTTCGGTGCAGAGGCCGCAGCACGGCGCGAGGCAGCGTCCGAGGGAATACTTCATGCATGGACGTCCGTTCTGCGGCTTCGCCTCCGCTCCGCCGCATGAGCGCAGCGGCAGGTATCTCTCGACAAGGCGCAGCAGCGCGCGCACCTCGCTGACGCGCACGTACGGGCCGATGTAGACCGCGCCGTCGTCCATCTTGACGCGGGTCACGATTATGCGCGGGTGCTTCTCCGCCGTTATTTTTATATAGGCGTAGCGCTCGTTCATCTTTAGGTCGACGTTAAAAAACGGCTGATAGAGCTTGATGAGCCTGTTTTCGAGAATCAGCGCCTCTATCTCGCTCTCAGTGCGCATCGTCGAGATATCGCGTATCGTATCGACGAGCTTGTTCAGCCGCGGCGAGGCGTGAGTATGGCGGAAGTATGACGATACGCGCTTGCGCAGCGACTTCGCCTTGCCAACATATATTATCTCGCCGTTTTCGTCGCGCATCAGATAGACGCCCGGGCGGTCTGGAAATCCTTTTACGAATTTTATAAGCTCTTCTTTATTCAAAGAATTGATTCCTTTCATTGCTTAAAGTTCAGCATTACTTGATATAATAACACAGTTGAGAAAGAACGTATCGCGGAGGTGCGAGTTAAATAATGTCTTTAACAGTCTACAACGATCTTACGAGAAAAAAAGAAACTTTCGTCCCCGTAGAGCCGGGCAAGGTACGCTTCTACGTCTGCGGGCCTACCGTCTACAACTTCTTCCACATCGGCAACGCGCGGCCTTTCGTACTCTTCGACGTATTCCGCCGCTACCTTGAAAGCGTCGGCTACGAAGTGACCTACGTCCAGAACTTCACCGACATCGACGACAAGATGATAAACCGCGCGAACGAGATGGGGATCACCGTCGCCGAGCTCGCGGAGAGATATATCGCGGAATACTACGCCGACGCCGACGCTCTCGGCATCCGCCGCGCGACGGTCAACCCGCGTGCGACGCACGAAATTCCTGCCATCATAGACATAATAGAAAAACTTATCGAAAAAGGCCACGCCTATGAAGTAGACGGAGACGTTTACTTCAGCGTGCCGAGCTTCCCGGAGTACGGCAAACTTTCGAAGCAGAGCCTCGAAGAGCTCAACGCCGGCGCGCGCATTGAAGTTGACGAAAGAAAGAAGAGCCCGCTAGATTTCGCTCTCTGGAAAGCCGCGAAGCCAGGCGAGCCGTTCTGGGAAAGCCCGTGGGGCAAGGGGCGTCCCGGCTGGCACATCGAGTGCAGCGCGATGTCCACGAAGTATCTCGGCAAGACGATAGACATACACGGCGGCGGCAGCGACCTCATCTTCCCGCACCACGAGAACGAGATAGCGCAGTCCGAATGCGCCAACGACGCGCAGTTCGTCAAGTACTGGCTACACAACGCCTACCTGCTCATCGACAAAGAGAAGATGTCCAAGTCTCTCGGCAACTTCCTCACCGTGCGCGACGCGCGTGAAAAGATAAGCCCGCTCGTCCTGCGCTTCTTCCTTATGAGCGTGCACTACCGCTCGCCGCTCAACTTCTCGCAGGAAGGGCTCGAACACGCGAAGGCGGCGCTTGAACGTCTCAACAACTGCCGCACCGACATGCTCTTCGCGCTCGACAACCGCGAATCGGGCGAAGCCGACGAAACTCTGCGTGAAGCCGTCAAGGCGGCGCAGGAGGGCTTCACCGAGGCGATGGACGACGATTTCAACACCGCCGGAGCTTTCGGCAGCATCTTCGAAATGGTACGCGCCGTCAACGTCCACCTCACAGAGCACAAAGAAATAGACGTTGAAGGGCTGCGCGAGGCCGAGGCGTTCTTTGAGAAGACAAACAAAATTCTCGGCTATCTGCCGGAAGCGCAGAAGGCGAACGACGAAGACGCCGAAATAGACGCGCTCGTCGCAGAACGCGCCGAAGCGAGAAAGGCGAAGAACTTCAAGCGCTCCGACGAGATCCGCGACATGCTCGCCGCAAAGGGAATCGTCATAGAAGACACCCCCCAGGGCCCGCGCTGGAAGAGGAACATATAGCGCGCGAAAGAAGCGAAAAAACGACAGACGCAATCCCCGCCGCCGGGCGGGGATTGCGTGGCACGGTTTAGTCAAAGAAATCTTCAGGACAAGTTGAGAGGATTGCTATACGCAAACGCCGCCCTTTTGGGCGGCGTTTGCGTGTGTTATCTTCGTAGTGTCGATTAGCTTATTTTGCTTCCGGCCGGTATTGAGTCGTCCATTACAGTCAGGAGGGTCAGGACTTCCTGGCGCGTTTCGGGGCTTTCGGCGGCTAGGAGCATTCCGTTGCTCTGGACGCCGCGGAATTTCGCGGGCTTGAGGTTGCAGAGGACTATTATTTTTTTGCCTTCGAGCTCTTCGGGCTTGTAGTTCTCGCGGATACTCGAGACTATGACGCGTTTCTCGTTGCCGAGGTCGAGGTTCAGCACGTAGAGTTTGTCTGCTTTCGGCACTACTTCGACTTTTTCGACGAGCGCGACGCGGAGGTCGAGTTTTGCGAAGTCGTCGTATTCTATCTGCGGCTTCGGCTCCTGATATTTGAAGAAGGCTTTCGGGTCAAGCTTCGCGCGCTTTTCGAGGTCGCGCTGTTCTTTCTCTTTCTTCCATTTTTCGATGTCGATGCGTGGGAAGAGGATTCCGCTGCGGTTGACCTTTACGCCTTCGCCGCCCTCGCCCCATTTCCACGCGGCGCGCGCGCCTTCGGCGGGCTCGCCTTCGAGGCCGAGCTGGCCCCATATACGCGCGGCGGTCTCGGGCATGAAGGGCGCGACGAGTATCGCCGCGAGGCGCAACGTTTCCCAGAGCGTGCGGAGCACCGTGTCGAGGCGCTCGACGTCGCCCTCGCGTCCGAGCTTCCACGGCTCTGTCTCGTCGATGTATTTGTTGGCGCGGCCGATAAAGCACCAGAGCGTCTTGAGCGCGTCGTCGAAGGCGAAGCGGTCGAGCAGCGCGTCCATGTCCGCGGCGGTCTTTTCGCCGAGGGCTTCTATCTCTTTTTCAAGCTCCGTCTGTCCGCCGAAGGCGGGGAGCATTCCCCCGCGGTATTTGTCGATCATCTGGAGCGAGCGCGAGAGCAGGTTGCCGAGGTCGTTCGCAAGGTCGGAGTTGATGCGCTGGACGAGCGCGAGCTCGGAGAAGTCTCCGTCGTGTCCGAAGGGGACTTCGCGGAGAAGGAAGTAGCGGAAGGTGTCCACGCCGTAGAGTTTTTCCATTTCAAAGGGGTCGACGACGTTGCCGAGGGATTTCGACATTTTTTCGCCTTCGACGGTCCACCAGCCGTGCGCGAATACGCGGACGGGCGGCGTGAGTCCTAGCGCCATGAGCATCGCGGGCCATATCACGCAGTGGAAGCGGATGATGTCCTTGCCGACGAGGTGGCGCGCCGCGGGCCAGTATTTTTCCCATTTCGCGCCGGGCTCGGGGAAGCCTAGAGCCGAGATGTAGTTGATGAGCGCGTCGAACCATACGTAGATGACGTGCTTTTCGTCGCCGGGGAGCGGGATGCCCCACTTGAGCGTCGTGCGCGAGATGGACTGGTCGCGCAGGCCGCTCTTTATGAAGCTGACGACTTCGTTGTAGCGTTCCTTCGGCATTATCGCGTCGGGGTGCTCTTCGTAGAATTTGAGAAGCGGCTCTGTGTATTTCGAGAGGCGGAAGAAGTATGTCTCCTCCGTCATCTTCGTGAGCGGCCTGTGGCAGTCGGGGCAGGTCTGCCCTTCGGCCATCTGCGCCTCGGGTACGTAGGTCTCGCAGGGGACGCAATACCAGCCCTCGTATTCGCCTTTGTATATGTCGCCCGAGGCCATGAGGCGGCGGAATACTTCCTGCACCACCTTCTCATGGCGCGGCTGCGTGGTGCGGATGAAGTCGTCGTTCCGGATGTTGAGCGTTTTCCAGAGGCGTTCGAAGTTCTGCACGACTTCGTCGCAGAGCTCTATCGGCGTTATGCCTTTCTTCTCGGCGACGGTCTGTATCTTCTGCCCGTGCTCGTCCGTTCCCGTAAGGAAATAGCTGTCGTCGCCGCCGGATTTATGCCAGCGGCTCAGGACGTCCGCCGCTATCGTCGTGTAGGCGTGGCCTATGTGGGGCACGTCGTTGACGTAGTATATCGGCGTCGTGATGTAAAATGGTTTTCCTGACATCGCTTATGCCTCCCTGATGCAATTTTCTATTATGAATTTTTTTACGCTGTTTTTCTGCACGCCGAAGCGCGCCGCTATCTCTTCGGCGGCGGCCTTCGTCGACGCGCCCGCCGCTATCAGCGCCGCGACCTCTTCGCGCCAGTCGCTTTCGTCCGCTTCGTCCTGCGTTTCGCGCGCTCCCTCTACGACGCAGACGAACTCGCCGCGTATCTTTTCCTCCGGCATTGTATCACAAAAGGAGGCGAGCGTCCCTTCTATGCGCTCCTGGTGGAGCTTGCTTATCTCGCGCACGAGCGCGGCGCGGCGGTCGCCGAGCCCCTGCGCCATGAGCGCGAGGTCTTCGCGCAGATGGTGCGGCGCGGCGTAGAATACGAGCGTTTCGCGCAGATTTTTGAGCTCTGCGAGGCGCGCGAGCTTTTCGTCTTTTTTGCCTTTGAGAAATCCGACGAAGACGAAGGACTCCATGCCGATTCCCGCGATGAGCAGAGCGGGGAGCAGCGCGTTCGCGCCGGGCAGGACGTCGAAGGGCAGGCCGCGCGCTATCGCCTCACGTACGATTACAGCGCCCGGGTCGGAGAGACCGGGCGTGCCGGCGTCGGAGACGAGCGCGACGCGCTGCCCCTCCTCGACGCGGCGCATGATCTCGTCCGCGCGCTCGCGCTCGTTGTGCTCGTGGCACGAGAGCAGAGGCTTTTTTATGCCGAAGTGGTTCAGCAGCCTCAGCGTGTGGCGCGTGTCCTCGCAGGCTATCACGTCCGCGCTGCGCAGCTCTTCGAGGCCGCGCAGCGTCATGTCCCCGAGGTTGCCGACGGGCGTCGGAACTATTATCAGCGGCATCGCTCTTCCTCCTTTTTCGTCCGTCTCATAAAATTTCGTAGGCGGCTTTGAGCCGCGCCGTCTCTTCGCCGTCCTCGCCGCGGATGAAGAGCGGCGGCTCAACGGCGAGGCCGCGGCTACCCGAGCGCATCGCCTCGACGAGCGTCACGGAGGCGCGCTCGCCGGGCTTCGGGTGGACGCAGAGCATTATCTTCGGCGGCGTCTTATATTTGTCGAGCAGCGCGAAAAGTTCTCCCGTCCTGTCCGCGCGCATCACGAGGTCGAGCCTGCCCCGGTTTTTCAGAAGATAGTGCGCCGCTTTGATTATATCCTCGAGCGTGCAGCATGAGCCGTGGAGCGCCGCAGCGCGCCCGTCGCTCGGGCTGCGGCGGCTGCTCTGCGCTTCGTCGTAGGGCGGGTTCACCACTATTCTGTCGAAGCTCTGCGCCGGAGCGATTTTTTTGTATTCGCGCACGTCGGCTGCGACAAATTCGGCTTTCAGGCCGTTGCTCTCCGCGTTGGCGCGCGCGAGCTCGACGAGGTCCGGGCGTATGTCTACGCCGGTCACGTCGAAGCCGCGCTGCTGGGGCAGCGTTCCGCGCTTCGCGAGTATCAGCGAAATCGCGCCGTGCGCGCAGCCGATTTCCAGAATTCTCTCGCCCGCCTTGGGACGCGCGAAGTGCGCGAGAAGTATCGTATCGACGTTGACGCGCAGGCCGCTTTTTTCGTCGGGCTGGACGAGGCGCAGCGCGCCGTTCACAAGGCTGTGCGCTTCCATTACGACCAATCCTCCAGCCGCACGCCGACGACCTGCGAGAGCCCTTTTTCCTGAAGCGTCACGCCGTAGAGCACGTCGGCGCGCTCCATCGTCGCGCGGCGGTGCGTCATGACGAGTATCTGCTTGTTGTTTCGCGCGTATTCTTTCGTGAGTTCGCTGAAGCGGCGCAGGTTCGCCTCGTCGAGCGCCGCGTCCACTTCGTCGAGGACGGCGAGCGGCGAGCCCGCGACCTCCATCGTAGCAAAGAGCAGCGAAATCGAGATGAGCGTGCATTCGCCGCCCGAATACTGGCTCAGTATCTGCGTGTGCTTGCCTGGGAAGCGCGCCTCTATGTCGACGCCGCAGTTCCATATCGTCTCGCCCTCGGTCATCGTGAGGTGCGCCTCGCCGCCGCCCAGCAGCTTGCTGAATATGTCGCAGAAGCGGCCGTCGACGCGCACGAGCGCCTCGGTGAACTGCCTGTGCGCCATCGCGTCGGCATCGGTGATGAGCCGCTCTATCTCGCTCATGCTCGAACGCACGTCGTCGAGCTGCTCGCCGAGGAAGGCGAGCCTGTCTTTAAGATTCTGGTCCTCAGACAAAACGCCCATGTCGACGTTTCCGAAGGATTTTATTTTGCGGTCGCTCTCGCGGATACGGCGGCGCAGCTCTTCCGCCGTCACGTCCTGCGGCAGGTTTTCCGGCCCCTGGTACGGGTACTGCTCCTCCCACGTGGAAATCAGCTCGGCGAGCTCGCGTTCGGATTCGTTTTTCTTCGACTGCGCGAGAGTGAATTTTTCCGATTCGCCGCGCATTCTTTCGTCGGCTGCGTTCCGGCGCGCGGCGACGAAGGCTTTGAGCTTTTCAAGCTTCGCGTAGAGCTCGCCGCGCTCCTCCATGCCCGCAAGCAGCTCCTTGCGGCGGTTGTGTATTTCGAGGCAGCTGCCGCCGACGCGCGCGAGGTTCGCACGCTCGCGCACGCAGCTTTGGTCGAGCGATGATATTTCTTCTTCGAGGCGGCGCAGCTTGCCTTCGGCGGACTTGACCTCGCCGCGCACGCGCTCCATCAGCGCGAAGCCGGACGACAGAGCGCCCTCCGCTACGGAGAGCCGCGCACGGCAGCTTTCGCGTTCTTCTATGAGCTTGTGGTCGTCCTCGACGTCGGAGGCGGCGTCGCGCTTTTCTTCAAGCTCGTCCTGCGCGGCAAGCAGCGCGGCCCAGTTCTGTCCCTCGGCTTTAATCGCATCGAGGATGCGTCCGCGTTCGCCCGCAGCGCGGCGCTGTTCCTTCGCGAGCGCCTCTTTCTGGTCCTCTATTACGGCTATCTTTCCGTTAATTTCGCGTATTTTGCGCGTGTACAGCTCTTTCTGCTCGGAGACGGACATTTCCCTGTCTTCGGCGGATTTGAATTTTTTCGACAGCTCTTCCGCTGCCGCGGCGGCCTTCGCGTATTCCTCTTCGAGCTTTGCAACCTGCGCCTTCATTTCAAGCACGCGCCCGCTCTTCTGGCTGCGTCCGCCGCTGACTGTGCCGCCGGGCTGAAACACGTCGCCCTCCGCCGTCACTATCGGGCCGCGGAAGCCCTCGCGCACGAGCGCCTTGCCGACATCGTAGGATTCGACTATGAGCAGGTCGCCCATGACGTGCTCTATCGCGGGCCGCCAGTGTTCCTCGACCTTTATCAAGTCCATCGCCCAGCCTATCACGCCGCGCGGCGGCAGGCGGTAGGCCTTGTTCGGATAGCGCGGGCGCGCGCGTTCGAGCGGAAGGAACGAAGCGACGCCCGCGGCATTCTGTTTGAGCCTGTTGATGCAGCGGCCGGCCTCTTCCATGTCTTCGACGAGCAGCAGGAACTGCCGCCCGCCGAGGTAGGCTTCAAGCGCCGCGGCGAGCGAGGCCGGAGCCGTGAAGGCGTCGACGACGGCGCGCGGGTCTGCGTCGAGCCGCTTCAGCTTCGCGGCGGATAGCAGGTGCTTGACCGCCGCCGGGTACAATCCCGCCTGAAGCGCGTCCGAGGCGTCGTTGAGCTTTGAGCGCAGCTGCCCCGCCTCGCGCTTCGCGCGCTGGAGCTCTGCGGCGAGCGTCTGGCAGAGCGCGTAGAGCTCGGAATGCTCCTTGACGAGAGCCGACTGTTCGCCGCTCAGCTTCTCGCGTTCGGCTTCGAGCAGCTTCGCCTGAAAGTCCAGCTCCTTGCGCCCGTCGGGGGCCTGCTCTTTTTTATTGCGCAGTTCGAGAAGGTCGCGGCCGAGGAAGCCGAGCTTCGCGCGGCTTTTTTGCAGCTCCGCGTCGAGGCGCGCCTTCTCTTTGTTCCACTCCTCGCGCTCGCGGCGCGTCTTCTCCATGCGCTCGTTGTAGGCGTCCCATTTTTTGCCGACGGCCTCGACGGCGCGGCGGGCCTTTTCGACCTCTTCGCGCGCCTTTTTGTTGCCGTCTATCGATTTTTTCTGTTCTTCGAGAAGCTCGGAGTAATGTTCCTTTGATGATTCGTATTCCTCGCGGGCCTCCGCGAGGCGCGCCTTCGCGCCGCGCAGGTTAGCCGCGGAGGCGTAGCCCGATTTTATCAGCGCGTCGAAGCGCGCGCGGCTCTGTTCGAGCTCGTACTTCTGCTGGCTGTGTTCGCGCGAGGCCTGCGAAAGCTTGTCCTCGGCGCGCGCTCCGGCGCTCTTCCAGAAGCGCGCCCAGAAGACGGAGCCTTCACGCTGCGACAGCGCCGCTTCAAGCTCCGCCGCGATGCGCGCGATAGTCTCCTCGCATCCGGCGCGCCGCAGCCAGTAGAGCCCGCGGCGGTCGCCGTCCATCGCGTCGAGTATCGCGCGCATCTGCGCCGCGCGCTCGACCTCGGGCGCAATCTCCGCGCGCCGCGCCGAGAGCTCGCCCATGAGGTTGCGCAGCTGGTCGTAGTCGCCGCGCACCGTCTCTAGCCTGTTCTGCGCGTCCATGCGCTTTTTCCTGTAAATGTCTATTCCGAAGAGCGTCTCAAGCCTCATGCGACGCTCGGATGGGCTCTGCTTGAGCACCTCCTGCACCTCGCCCTGTCCGATGAAGGCGAAGCGGTCGCCCTCGAGCTTCCAGCTTCGCTTTACCTCGTCGAGCTCGGTCAGAGTCTTGCGCTCGTTGTCGACGAAGAGGCTCGTCGTCCCGTCCGGCGCTGTGACGCGGCGCTTAATCGTGCAGATTTTGTCGCCCTCGCGCAGCCGCAGCGAGACCTCGGCCTCCTTCGCCGCCTCGCGGCTCTGCGAGCCGAGGAACAGCAGGCCGCTCTGCCGGTTCACGCGCAGCCGCGACGCCGTGCTGTCGCCGAGCGACCAGCGCAGCGCGTCGAGCAGGTTGCTCTTGCCGCTGCCGTTCGGCCCGACAATCGCCGTGAAGCCCGGGGAGAGTATAAGTTCGTGCGTGCCGCCGAAGCTTTTGAAGCCTTTAAGCTGAAGGCGATCTATATACAACGTTCCGTCCCTCTCTCTTCTGAAGCACGCTTATGCGGTGCTCCACCTGCGAGAGCGGCCCCTGACAGTCGAGGCGGTATTTGCTCCACGCCGTCTCGGGACATGCGCGGATGAATATTTTCCTTTCAAACTCCTCTTCCCATGCGGGAAGGAACGTGTCGCGGATGTACTCCGCGACCGCGGGATAGCACTCGACGAGCAGGGCTTCGGACTTCGACGACGCCGTTATCTTGCGTATGAAGCGCTTAATGTGCATCGCGACGCCCTCCTCCTTCTGCACCGCACCGAGGCCGCCGCAGAAGGGGCAGCCGCGCATCAGCGCCGCGCGGACGTCGGTGCGCGCGCGCTTGCGCGTTATCTCGACGAGGCCGAGCCCCGTCACGCCGTAGACGCGCGCCTTGCAGCGGTCGTTTTTGAAAAGCTCCTGAAGCTGCTGAATCAGCGCCTTGTTGTCGCTCTCGTTCTCCATGTCTATGAAGTCAACGACGACTATGCCGCCGAGCGCGCGCAGGCGGAGCTGGCGCGCTATCTCTACCGCGGCTTCGAGGTTCGTCTTGAGCACCGTGTCGTTGAGGTTCTTCGAGCCGATGAACTTGCCGGTGTTCACGTCGATGACGGTGAGCGCCTCGGTCTGGTCGATGACGAGATATGCGCCCGAGTTGAGCCAGACCTTGCGGTCCTGAAGCTCCTCTATCTGGTTCTCGAGGCCGTAGAGCTCGAAGAGCGGCGTCCGCGCCGTGCAGACGTTGACCTCGGGGACGTTCTCATGGAAGAATTTCTTTACGACCGCTTCGATATTCTCGCGCTCGTCCTCGCTGTCGATGACTATTTCGTCCACTTCGTCCGTCAGCTCGTCGCGCAGCACGCGCTCCAGCAGGCCGATGTCCTTGTGTATGAGGCACGGCGCGCTGTTCTGCTTCATCCTGTGCTCAATCTCGCCCCACTGGGCGACGAGGTTCTCGACGTCGCCGCGAAGGCTTTCGATGTCGCAGTTCTCGGCGACGGTCCTGATGATTATGCCGAAGCCCTTGGGCCGTATCTCCTTCGCGACGGAGCGCAGGCGCGCGCGCTCTTCGTCGCTTGCGATGCGCTTCGAGACGCCGGTCTCGTGCCCGCCGGGAATCAGCACCATGTAACGCCCCGCTAACGATATGCGCGGCGATACGCGCGCGCCCTTGCCCTTGCGCGCGTTCTTGACGACCTGCACGAGCATATCCATGCCCGGGCGCACCTCTTTGCCCTTGACGTCGTCGAGGTAGAGGAAGCCGTTGCGCCCGTCGCCGAGGTTGAGGAACGCCGAGTTCATGCCCGGCAGCACGCTGTCGACGCGCGCCTTGTATATCTCGCCCGTGCGCTGGTGCTCGAGCATACGCTCTATGAAGAAGTCGCAGAGCTTTCCCCTTTCGTCCGTTATCGCAATCCTCGTCTCCTCGGGGTCGATGAGGTTCGCGATTATTTTTTTCGACCATCCGGCCATGATGCAAAAACCTCCTAAACGAGCGGGACGACGGAACGTTTTTCTTCGTCCCATCCGCCGACGGCGAGCCGCTCCATGCGCAGGCCGCCCCAGCCGGAGCAGAGCCCGGCCGCCGCGAGCGCCTTGACGAAGAGCCCAGCGCCGCAGTGCTCGAGGTCGCGCACCGCGAGAAGCACGGAGCCGTCCTCGACGCGGCAGTCAAGAAGCGCGTTTATGCGCCCGGCCTCCTCCGCCAGCGCCGCGGCCTCTTTTTCGCCGAAGGGAGCCGAGGCGCCGCGCACGCGGTAAAGCGCCGCCTCCGCAAGCTTCGCGAGGCTCACGCCGTCGACTTCCGCCCATTTCAATATTTTCAACCCGCCGGGCAGTGCTTCGCTCCACCTGCGGGCAGCTTCCGAATTCCACTGCTCGAACCAGAAATCCGCGGGCTCGGCGAGCCCCTCGACGCCTATCGCAAGCGGCGGCGCGAGGCTTATCCTCGGGTGAGGCGAGAAGCCCTGCGTAAATTCCTGGACGAGGCCGGCGCGCCGCGCCGCGCGCGAAAACACCACGGGCAGGTCCATGTGGTTGACGAAGACGAAGAGCCCGCGCTTCTCGAATAAAATCCTAATCCTGCTCACGCGCGCACCTCCCGACGTTCGCGAGCCCCTGCCAGCCGCAGCCGTTGCAGCCGAGGCGGCAGTCGCGCGTTGTCTCAGCGGCGAGCGCCTTCGCGCGCTCGCGCATGAGATATTCCTTCGATACTCCGCAGTCTATGTGGTCCCACGGCAGCTTCGCGTCGAGGCATCTCGCCCCCGTGTATGCCGCCGCGTCTATTTCAAGGTCGTTGAAAACTTTTTCCCAGCGCTCGAAGTCGAAGAACTCGCTCCACCCGTCGAAGCGCGCGCCGCGGCGCCACGCCTCCTCTATCGCGTCCGCGAGACGCGCGTCGCCGCGCGCGAAGACGCCTTCGAGGAAGGTCTGCTCCGGCTCATGGTAGGCGAGCGTCACCTTTCTGTTGCGCAGGCTGCTTTTGAGCCAGCGGCCGCGCTCGCGCAGCTCCTCGCGCGAAAGCTGCGCTTCCCACTGGAAGGGCGTGTGTCCCTTCGGCACGAAGCCCGCGACCGAGGCGCTCACGTCGCCGCGCTTTTTATGGCGCTTCGCTGCTGCGACGGCGCGATTGCAGATTTCATGTATTCCGGCCAAATCCTCCTGCGTCTCCGTAGGCAGTCCCATCATGAAGTAGAGCTTCACGCGGTCCCATCCGTGCTCGAAGGTCGCCTCGAAGGCCGCGTCTATCGCCTCGTCTGTGACGCCCTTGTTTATCACGTCGCGCAGCCGCTGCGTCCCAGCCTCGGGCGCGAAGGTCAGGCCGCCCTTGCGCATCGTCTCAAGCCCAGCGGCGAGGCCGACCGAGAAGGCGTCGACGCGCAGGCTCGGCAGCGAAAGCTTTATCTGGTTGTCCGCCAGCATCGGCGCGAAGCGCTCGAACGACTCCGTGATTCCGCTCCAGTCGCAGGTCGCGAGCGAGAGCAGGCCGACCTCCTCCCAGCCGGTCTTGTCGAGCAGCGTCTTGACCTGTTCGCAGACCGAGGCCGCGGAGCGCTCGCGCACAGGGCGGTCTATCATGCCGGCCTGGCAGAAGCGGCAGCCGCGCGTGCAGCCCTTGAAGACCTGCACCGCGACGCGGTCGTGGACGATGCCGGTGTTCGGCACTATCATCGAGGTGTGGTAGAAATTCTCGTCGAGGTTCTCGATTATCCTGCGGCGCACGGGCTTGCCGTCAAAGCACTGAGGCACGTAGACGCCTTCGATTTTCGCAAGCGCCGCGAGCTTGTCCGCGCGCTTTGCGCCCTTCGTACCGCGCAGAGCTTCGAGCACGTCGGGTATAAGCGCCTCGCCGTCGCCGACGAGGAAGGCGTCGACGAATGGCGCGAGCGGCTCCGGCGTCAGAGCGCCGGGCCCACCCGCGAGTATCAGCGGGCAGTCCTCGCCACGCCGCTCCGAACGGAACGGAATCCCCGCGAGGTCTAGTATCGTCAGTATGTTCGTGTAAGAGAGCTCGTATTGAAGCGTGAAGCCGACCGCGTCGAAATCGCGCAGGCCGCGCTTGCTTTCGAGCGCCCATATAGGCGTGCCGGTCTCGCGCATCGCGCGCTCCATGTCGGGCCACGGCGCGTAGACGCGCTCGGCGTCGGCGTACGGTATCGACTTCGTAAGAGCGTACAAAATCTGGAAGCCGAGGTAGCTCATGCCGACCTCGTAGAGGTCCGGGAAGGCGTAGCAGATACGCACCTCCGCGTCCTCCTTGACGGGGCCGCTTCCCCACTCCCCGCCGATGTAGCGCGACGGGCGCTTGACCGCCGAGAGCAGCTCGCGCAGCCTGGCCTCGTCTGTTATTCCCTGCATATAAAATTTCCCCCTAAAGCTAAAAACCTTTTATTCCGCCTCAGAAGCGTTCGCGCCGCGCCGCTATGTGCGCGCTCTGCACGAGGCCGAGCGCGATGCATATGACGAGCAGCGAGCTGCCGCCGTAGCTGAAGAGCGGCAGAGGCAGCCCCGTCACGGGCGCGAGCCCCATGCTCATCGCGACGCTCTCGAAAATCTGGAACCATAGCCACGCTGCGATTGCGACGCACATCAGCTTCGCGCGCACGTCCTTCGTGTACTGCGATACCGCGAGCACGCGCAGCAGCAGCACGCCGAAGAGAAAGAGCACCACGACGCAGCCGGCGAAGCCGAACTCCTCCGAGAATACGCTGAATATAAAATCCGTATGCGGCTCCGGCAGGAAGTGAAGCTTTCCCTGCGTGCCGTGCATAAACCCCTTTCCGAAAAGGCCGCCAGAGCCGACCGCTATGCGCGACTGTATGACGTTGTAGCCCGCGCCCTGCGGGTCCACGGTCGGGTCGATGAATACGAGCAGCCTCATGCGCTGATAGGGCTTCAACACCATCCATCCGAGCGGCAGCATCGCGAGCCCCGCCGCGGCCATGCCCGCGAGCACCTTGACCGGCGTCCCCGCCGCAATCAGCACCGCGGCGAGCATTACGGCGTAGACGAGCGTGCTTCCGAGGTCCGGCTGGAGCATGACGAGCGCCATTATCGAGCCCGCGGCCGCGAGCGCCGCCGCGAGCCCCTTGACCGTGTAGGGCGGCAGCGCGGTGCAGAGCTTCGCCATCACGAGCGCGAAGACGACCTTGCCGAGCTCCGACGGCTGGAAACGGAAGAAGCCTAGGTTGAACCAGCTCTGCGCGCCCTTGGCCGTGTGCCCGATTATCAGCAGCAGCGCGAGCATCGCGAGCATCGCGCCGAACATCGGCCACGCGAACCGCATAGCGTTGCGGTAGTCGAGCTTGACTACGGCGAGGTAGGCGCACGCCCCGAGCGCGCCCCAGACGCACTGGCGCACGACGAAGCCGGAGACCGCGTCGCCCGATGCGAACGACGCGCTCGCGCTGTATATCGCGGCGAGGCCGCAGCAGAAAAGCACGAGCGTGACGAGAACCATTGCCCAGTCCGTGTAGGCGCGGACGTCGGCCCAGCTCGTATGGAACTTCTCGGCCATTTACGAAAAAGCGGAGGACGCTAAAGCTGCCGCCGCTACGCCTCCTTCTTCCTTCCCCGCACGGGGCGCTGCATATTCTTGAGCGGTATGCTCGCGAGCAGCGCGACGGAATGATCCTCGCGGTTGAGGTCGAGCTCTATCCCGCTCTCGTCTATCTCTAAATATTTCTTAATCGTGTTGATCAGGTCGGCGCGCAGCGCGGTCAGCACTTCCGGCGAAATGTCGTTCCTGTCGTGTATGAGCACGAGCTGGAGCCGTTCCTTCGCCACAGCGCCGCTTTTCTGCCCGCCGAAGAGCTTGGAGATGCCGTCGAAGAGTCCCATGACGGACTACCCCTTCGAGAACATGCGGCGAAGCGATGCGAAGAAGCCGCCCTCTTCCTTGAAGAGATCCATGAAGGGCACCTCCGCTCCGCAGAGCCGCTTCGCGATATTTTTATAGGCCTGCCCCGCCTTTGAGCCGCTGCCGAGCGTCAGAGGCTCGCCGCGGTTCGACGAGACGACTATCGATTCGTCGTCCGGAATCACGCCGACGAGGTCGACCGCCAATATGTCGAGCACGTCCTGCACGCCGAGCATCTCTCCGCGCTTCACCATGTCGGGGCGGATGCGGTTGATGATGAGCTGTATCGGAGCCTTCTCCATCGATTCGAGAAGGCCGATTATCCTGTCGGCGTCGCGTACCGCGGAGACCTCGGGCGTCGTCACGACGAGCGCCTCGTCCGCGCCCGCCGCGGCGTTGCGGAAGCCCGCCTCGATGCCCGCGGGGCTGTCTATGAGTATGAAGTCGAAGTCGGGGCGCAGCTGCGCGCAGAGCTCTTCCATCTGCTCCGCGGAGACGGCGTCCTTCGTCTTCGACTGTGCTGTCGGTATCATGTAGAGGTTGTCGAGGCGCTTGTCGCGAATCAGCGCCTGATTGAGGCGGCAGTTCCCCTCGATGACGTCGATGAGCGTGTAGACTATTCTGTTCTCAAGGCCCATTATCACGTCGAGGTTGCGGAGTCCGACGTCGCCGTCGACGGCGACGACCTTGTACCCGTCCGATGCGAGGGCGGCGGCGAGGTTCGCGGTCGTCGTCGTCTTGCCGACGCCGCCTTTGCCGGAGGTGATGACTATCGTCCTGCAGTCCAAAACAGTGTCCTCCTTTACAGCGCAGGCCACGGAATGACCTGCACCTCGTTTTCTGAAATTTTTATAAAAACAGACTTGCCCCAGAAGATGGAGCTCTTGTCTATTATTCCGACCTTCGTGCCGATGCGTATCTGCCCCGTCTCGAGCGAGCGCGCGACGATCGTCTTGCCGTCGTCCCCGCCGCATCCGGCGTGGACCAATCCGTTGAGGCGGCCTATCACGGTCACGTTGCCCGAGGCGCTTATCTCGGCCCCCTGGTTGACGTTGCCTATCACTATCACGTCGCCGTCGTGCGCTATCTTCTGCCCGCCGCGCACCGTTCCCGCGTGGACGAAGGTTTCGGACGCCGCGCGCTGCGCGGGGGCCGCCGCTTCGCGCTTCGAGTAGAGCCTGTCGGTCTCGGCGGTGCGGAAGCCCATGCGGTCGAGCCATACGCGCGAACGCTCGTCGGCGACTATCCATTCCTTGACGAAACAGCCGCTCGGCTCGATGAAGCTCTTCCATATCTTCGAGAGCAGCGACGGCGAAAAGACGCGCGTCTGCAAATCTATGACGATTTCGCTCCCCTCGAAAAGATGGCTGCCCATAGACAGAAGCTTGGCGAAGCCGTCTATCATCTGGCGTTCGCTCATGTCCGCCGGAATGACGCACTTCAGCGCCCCGGCCTGTCTGCCTTTCAACTGTATCATCTGCCAGCACCTCTGTTCACGTTCTGCGGCTTCGGAGCAGCCTTCTGCTCCGTCTTCTGCGGCTCGGCGTATTTTTCGCCGTTTATCAAAAAGCTCAGCATCTTGCCGACCATCGGCCCCGTCAGCGAAGAGCCGGCCTTTCCGGCCTCGGCTATCGCAACGACCGCGTAGCGCGGATTGTCGACGGGCGCGTAGCCCGCGAACCACGCGTGGTCGTCGCCCTGCGAGTTCTGCGCCGTTCCCGTCTTTCCGGCGACCCTGACGCCGAACGAGCTCGCTATCCGTCCCGTGCCGCTTTTCGTAACCTCTTCGACGCCCTGCTTTATCACGCGCAGCACGGCGGGGTCGACGCCGAGCGGCTCGCTCTCCACCGAAGCGGCGGTGTTGAGCCTCGGCTTCAACAGTTTACCACCATTCGCGAGCGCTGCGTAGACCCGCACCACCTGCAGCGGCGTCATGAGCACGTAGCCCTGCCCGATGGAGTTGTTGACCGTGTCGCCGCCGTACCAGCTTTCCTTGATGCGGCGCTTCTTCCACTCCGGGCCGGGCAGCGTCCCCGACGCTTCGCCCGAGAGGTCGATGCCGGTCTTGCGCCCGACGCCGAACTTCTCCTCCGTCTCCATGAGCTTGCGCACGCCCATCTTGGAGGCGAGCTCGTAGAAGTAGACGTCGCACGAATCGCGCAGCGCGTCCGTGACGTTCTCCTTGCCGTGGCCGCTGCGCTTCCAGCAGCGGAAGCGCCGGTTGCCGAGCTCGAACCAGCCGGGGCAGTTGATCTTCGTGTTCCTGTTAGCGATTTTGTTTTCGAGTATCGCGGTGCCGGTGATGACCTTGAAGGTCGAGGCCGGAGGGTACGCGCCCGATATCGCGCGGTTCATCATCGGCCGCTCGACGTGGTCGGTCAGCGCGGCCCATTCTTTGTTCGATATTCCCCAGGTCAGCGGGTTCGGGTCGTAGGAGGGCGAAGAATAAAGGCATCTTATAGAGCCGTCGTGAACGTCAATCGCGATGAGCGCGCCGCGGAACTTCCCCATCAGCTCCGCCGCGTAGCGCTGCGCCGTAAGGTCTATCGTCAGCGTCATGTCGCCGCCCTTCTGCGTCTTCACGTAGCTGATGTTGCGCAGCCTGCGCCCGCGCGAATCGACCTCGATGACCTCTTCGCCCGCAGCGCCGCGCAGTATGTCCTCGTACTCGCGCTCGATGCCGTTCTTGCCTATCATGTCGCCGCCGCGGTAGAGCTCCCTGTCGCGCGTTTCGAGCTCCTCTTTCGTAATTTCCGCGACGTAGCCGACGACGTGCGCCGCGTACTGCGCGGCGGGGTACGTGCGCTTCCAGACCGGCGTTATGAAGAGCGCCTTCTTGAAGTCGCGGTCCATAATCATCTCCGCGACCTGCGCGAAGGTCAGGTTCGTCGCGACGGTTATCGCGCGGTAGGGCGCGGAATATTGCTTGTCGACGAGCTCGCGCAGACGCGCCTCGTCCATCGGGATGCCGCTGCGCGTCAGCAGCGCGGCGGTCGCCTTGACGTTCTCGTCTTTCTGTAAATCCACGGGATAGCCGCTGAGGTTGAAGGTGCGCACGTTGACGGCGAGCGGCGCGCCGTTTATGTCGAGTATGCTGCCGCGCGGCGCTGAGATGCGCAGTATGCGGAGGCGGTTGCGCGAGGCGAGCTTTACATATTCGTCGCCCTGCGCTATCTGGAAGAAGAAGAGCCCGGCGGTGAGCAGCAGCAACGAAACGACGACGACGCCCTGAAAGACGCGCGTGCGCCGCATTATGTCGAAGCCGGAATAACGCCCGCTAACCATGGTCGGAATATACTTTCCAGAAGAGCCACGAGAAGACGGCTATGACCGGCACGGCCGTCAGCTGCTGCACGGCGAGCTGGCGGACGGCGGAGCCGCTCGGCATCGTCCAGAAAAAGAAGTGAATCACGGAATAAAGCAGATGCGTGAGGACGGCGAAGACGGTGAAGGTTCCCGCCGTGCGCCCCTGCGCCGGGGTCTTGTACCACAGGAAGCATATAAGGCCGAGGACGCCGCCGCCGATCGCGGCCGAGAGCCCCGGGAGGTTGGTCCAGCGCAGGTCCCAGAGCAGGCCGCCCACGAACGCGGCCCAGACGAGCTTCGTCTGCCGTTCGCCCGATACGCCGGGAAGAAGCGCCATGAAGAGCGCCGTCATAAGAAAAACGTCTGGCACAATGCAGATGCCCATGAGCAGAAGCTGCGCGAAATCCTGCAAAAGCCAGACGACGAAGAGCAGCGTCATTTCGCCTTCGCCCCCTTGCCTGTGAATACCTCGACGTTATAGAGCTGCGTCAGATGCGCGCCCGCGCTGAGCTTCATCTCCGTGTAGCCCTCTTTGTTCTTGTCGACGCCGATTATCGTGCCGATGGGCAGCCCCGGCGGGATGAGGTCGTTCATCAGCGAGGTCGATACGGTCATGCCGCGGCTGAGCCTGCGCTCCTCGGGGATATAGAGCAGGTTGAGCCGTCCCGCGCCGTCGCCGTTCACGACTCCGAGGTCGCGCGTCTGGTCCACGACGGCGGCGAGAAGGAACGACGACGAGGTTACGAGCTCGACCCACGCGTAATTTTCGCCCGCGCGCACGACGCGGCCGACGAAGTAGCCCTCCGAGGTGACGGCGGCGTTTTCGGCCACGCCGTCGCGCGTGCCCTTGTCGATGCGGAACTCCTGCCACCAGTCCTGCGGATAGCGCAGCGTCACGACGGCGCGGACGTAGGACTCGCGCGGAGCCGCCGGCACGGCTCCGGCGCGCTGGAGCGCCTCGGCAAGCGCCTGGCGTTCGAGCTCGAGCCGCTCGACGCGTTCGTTGAGCGTCGCGCGCTCGAGCACCCAGTTGCCGCTGAGCTTCACGATGTTGCGTATATAGAGCGCCGGCTTTTCGGGGTAGGCGAGCGCCGTGTTCACGCACTCGACCGCGGCGTATTTAAGCGAGGGGGCGGAGAGCATGACGAGCAGCACGGCTGCTCCCGCGACGACGGAGATGACGCCGCCGAACCACGGGCGCGCCTCCCTTCCTATAAAGCGCATTCCGCTTTCCTACGCGCCCGGCTTGTTGTCGAGAGTTATGGAAACCTCGCTCGGCTTCCGCGGCGTTTCGAGTATCTTGCCGAGGCCGAGGGCCACGGAATAGAGCGGCTGCTCCGCGATGTGTATCGGCACGTTCAGCGCGTCCGCGAAGCGGATGTTGAGGCCGCGAAGGTTCGCAGTGCCGCCCGAGAGCACGATGCCCTGGTCGACGATGTCGCGCACCAGCTCCGGCGGCGTGCGTTCGAGCGTCGTGCGTATCGTGTCCTCTATCTGCACGATGATGGGCTCTATCGCGTCGCGCACCTCTTCGGAGCTTATCGTGACGACCTTCGGCAGTCCGTCGACGAGGTCGCGCCCCTTGACGTCCATGCGAAGCTCCTGCTCGAGCGGGATGACGGAGCCTATCGCTATCTTTATCTCCTCCGCCGTGCTTTCGCCGATGGCGAGCGTGTAGTTCTGGCGCAGCAGCGAGACTATCGCCTCGTCTATCGCCTCGCCCGCGACGCGCAGTGATTGGTTGATGACTATTCCACCGAGCGACATGACGGCGACCTCGCATGTGCCGCCGCCCATGTTGACGACCATGTTGCCCTGCGCCTCGTTGATGGGCAGGCCGATGCCGACCGCGGCCGCAAGCGGCTCTTCGACGACGAAGGCCTCCTTCGCACCCGCCGCGAGCGTTACCTCGACGACGGCGCGCTTTTCGACCTCGGTCACGCTCGCGGGCACGCAGACCGCAACGCGCGGATGCGAGAATACACCACCGGAGGCTCCGGCGCGCGCCATGTAGTGGCGTATCATGTGGCGCGTCATCTCAAAGTCCGCTATGACGCCGTGCGAGAGCGGGCGCAGCGTGCTGATGCCGACCGGCGTGCGGCCTATCATCTTCTTCGCCGCCGCACCGAAGGCTATGATTTCCTTCTGTCCCTTGCGGTTGAGGTTGCGCACCGCTATGACCGAGGGCTCGTCTATCGTGACGCCCTTCGACTTCACGTAGATGACCGTGTTCACAGTGCCGATGTCTATCCCTATTTCGTGGTTGAATATGTTCGGTTTGAACTTAAACAAAAAAAGCTCCCCGCTTTCCGTTCTTTTCGTTAATACCTGCGCGGCGGCGCTTCGTCCTCCGCTCCGCCGACCGGGAAGAGTTCCCCGCCGGCCGCTATGTAATGGCGCTTAAGCTTTATGCCGAGCACGCCGAGCGCCTTTTTGACGTGCTCCGTGAGCCGTTCGTCGTCGCGGCTCGCGAAGCGCGAGCCGTCAGGATGGTTGTGTATGAGCACTACTCCGTAGGCTCCCGCGCGGACCGCACGGCGGAAGAATACCGGAAGGTCGAGATAGGCCCCCGTCATGCCTCCGTATGAGAGCTCAGCCTCGTCTATGAGGCCGTCGCGCGCGTCAAGGAAGAGCGCGTATATCGTCTCGCGGTCGGAATATTTCGTCTCGAGCGCGATCGAGAGCAGGCGGCTCTTCCATTCCTTTTTCTCGCCGGCGCTCACGACCGCTATTCTTTTGCCGAGCTCTATCGAAGCCGCGAGCGAGGCGGCCTTCGCCGCCTTCAGCCCCTTTTCCTGCATGAGCTCCGCCACCGACGCGCGGGCGAGCCCTTCGACGCCGCCCATACGCGAGAGCAGGCCGTGCGAGAGCGCCATAACGTCCTCGCCCTGTCTGCCGGTGCGCAGAATCACGGCGAGCAGCTCCGCCGTCGACAGGCTCTCCGGCCCGAGGCGCAGCAGCTTCTCACGCGGGCGCTCGTCCTCATGCAGGCTCGCGAAGTCCATCGCGAAGCTTTCCGCTTATCTGGGCCAGAACGGGTTGTGAGCCCTTTCGGCTCCTATCGTCGTCTCCGGCCCGTGGCCCGGGAGGACGCGCATGCAGTCGGGAAGGTTCTCGAACTTTTTCAGAGATTCGAGAAGCACCTCCTCGTCGCCGCCGGGCAGGTCGCTGCGGCCCACCGAGCGCGCGAAGAGCGTGTCGCCCGAAAGCATTATTTTTTCCTCGCCGTCGCTGACTATCACGGATATGCCGCCCGGCGTATGGCCAGGCGTGTGGATGACGTCGAGCGTCATTTTGCCGACCGTCAGCTTGTCGCCGTCGTGCAGCAGCCTGTCCGCCTTATGCACGGAGACGAGCTCGCCCATCATCGTCGAAAGATTCCGCGACGGGTCTTCGAGACAGCCCGCGTCATCCTCGTGTATCGCGACGCCGTGCGCCGCTATGCCGCGCAGCTCCTCGACGCCAGCGATGTGGTCATTGTGGCCGTGCGTCAGCAGCACCATGTCGAGCTTGATGTGGTGCATATTGATGAAGTCTATGACCTCCTGCGCGGGACCGCCCGGGTCGACGGCGAAGCCGTTGTCCTCGTCGTCCCAGATAAGGTAGCAGTTCGTCCACAGCATCCCGAGCGGGAATCTCTTAATGTGCATAATAACCTTCACTCCTTGGTGTCTATCATAAGGGTCACGGGGCCGTCGTTCTGGATGTCCACGGCCATGTAGGCCTGGAACGTCCCGTGCGCGGTCCGCACGCCCTCTTTTTCTATAGCCGATATGAATTTCTCGTACATTTCGTTCGCGAACGCCGGAGGCGCGGCCTTCGCCCACGATGGGCGGCGTCCCTTCCGGCAGTCGCCGCAGAGCGTGAACTGCGAAATCACGAGTATCTCGCCGCCCACGTCCTTCACGGAAAGATTCATCTTTCCCTCGCCGTCGTCGAAGATGCGCAGATTCACGACCTTCTCCGCGAGCCAGTCTATATCCTTCTGCGAGTCCTCCGGCACGACGCCGAGCAGGACGGTTATGCCTTTTCCGATCTTGCCTACCGTTTCGCCGCCGACCGAGACCGACGACGACGTCACGCGCTGAAGCAGCGCCTTCATAAAACTACCCCCTGGTCACGTCGAGTATCCCCGACTGGTTGTTCAGCTTCGCCATTATGCGGTACAGGTGCTCCAGATCCTTCACCTGCACGTCGGCGACGACGCGCGTGCGCGTATTGTTCACAAGGCTCGACCTGACGTTCGAGACGAGGCCGTCCATCACCGTAATCGTCTGGACGATGTCGGCGAGCAGCGACGGCTTGTCCGTCCCCTCTATCTTGAGCCGCGCCGTGTAGCGCGTGTTCTTCGGCACACCCCACGAGACGGCGACGTGCTTCGCCGGGTCGCTTTTTTCGATGTTGACGCAGTCTTTTCTATGGACGGAGATGCCGTGGCTCTGCGTCACGACGCCCGTTATCGCGTCGCCGGGTATCGGGCGGCAGCACTGCGCGAGCGTGACGAGCACGCCCTGCGTGCCGTCGACGACGATTTCCGAGTCGGCCTCCTTGCGCTGCTGCGGCGGCTGCGCCGCGGGCTGCGGTTCGGCGACCGGGGTCTTCGGCGTCTCCGGCGTGATGCGGCCCAAGATGCTCGACGGCGAGTGGTTTCCGCTGCCGACGGCTATAACTAGCTCGTCGAGGCTCGCGTAGCCGAGCTCGCGCGCGATATGGGCGAGCTGCGGCGATATCGGCTCAAGCGGGTTCTCCACGCCCGGGTTCCTGCGCGACGCCTCTTTCTCAAGAAGCTCGCGCCCGCGGCGGGATTTTTCCTCGCGCTCCTGACGCTCCTGCTGGCGGAACCACGACTTGATTTTCGCGCGCGTTCTGCTGGATTTCGCAATCTTGAGCCAGTCGCGCGAGGGCTTGCCCTGCGGCGATGTCAGTATGCGGACGATGTCGCCGTTCTGAAGCTCCTGGTCCATCGGCGCGATGCGCCCGTTTATCATCGTGCCCACGCATTTGTGTCCAATCTCCGTGTGTATCGCGTAGGCGAAATCTATCGAGGTCGATCCGTTCGGCACAGAGACAACCTTGCCCTTTGGCGTGAAGACGAAAACGTCGCTCGAAAGCACGTCCGTCTTGAGGTTGTCCATGAACTGCGCGCCGGCCGGCGCTTCGTCGCTGTCGCGCCCCTCCGCCGAGGTTTCGAGCGCCTTGCGTATCCACGTGAGCCCCTTGTCGAGGTTGTCGACCTTCTGCCCGCCCTCCTTGTAGTTCCAGTGGGCGGCGATTCCGTACTCGGCGAGGAAGTGCATCTCCTTCGTCCTTATCTGCACCTCGAGCGGGTCCCCGTTCGGGCCGACGACGGTGGTGTGCAGCGACTGGTACATGTTGCTCTTCGGGTTCGCTATGTAGTCGTCGAAGAGCCCCGGTATCGGCTTCCATATCGTGTGGACAAGGCCGAGCACCTGATAGCACTCGCCGACGGTCTTGACTATGACGCGTAGCGCGAGAAGGTCGTAGAGCTGCTCCAGCGAAAGGTTCTTGCGGCGCATCTTTTCGTAGATGCTATAGAAATGCTTCGGGCGTCCCTTTATCGAGGCCTCGATGCCCTCCTCCCGCAGCTTGTTCGAGAGGATGTCCATCGCCTCTTTTATTATCATCTCGCGCTCGGGCAGCTTTTTGCGCACGCGGCGCTTGATGTCATAGTACATCTCCGGGTCGAGTATTCTGAAGGAAAGGTCTTCGAGCTCGCGCTTGACCTGATATATTCCGAGACGGTGCGCGAGCGGCGCGTATATTTCGAGCGTCTCGCGCGCTATCGAAAGCTGCTTCTCGCGGCGGTGCGACGATATCGTGCGCATGTTGTGGAGACGGTCGGCGAGCTTGATGAGCACGACGCGGATGTCCTTCGCCATTACGACGAACATCTTGCGAAGGTTCTCCGCCTGGTATTCCTCGACCGACTTGAACTGTAATTTTCCGAGCTTGGTGACGCCGTCGACGAGCGTCACGACGTCCTCGCCGAAGCGCTCTTTCAGCTGTTCGCCGGTGAAGCTCGTGTCTTCGAGCACGTCGTGGAGCAGAGCCGCGATTATCGTCTCGCGGTCCATCTCCATGCCCGCGAGTATCGAGGCTACGCTGACTGTGTGGATTATGTACGGCTCGCCGGTGTAGCGGCGCTGGCTGCCGTGCGCCTCGGAGGAGAAGACGAAGGTCTCGCCGACCGCCTTCATGTCCTCCTTAGGCATATAGAGCGAGGCCTTGCTCCACAGGTCCTGCCACGCGAGGCGGAGCGACGTGACGCGCTGGTCCTCAGGTATGCGCCCCCAGTAGCCTTCCATAAGGGCGCGGTTTTCCTTTTCGCCGATGGAAAATCCTCTGGTGCCGCCTATTTCGGAAAGATGAGCCGACCTGACGTTGACGGCGCCGCTTTTCTTTTCTTCGCTCACTGCCGACCGCCCTCTTTCATTCGGTTTTTGATTCTCTCGCTACCATTTTTTCAAGAACGAACTGAAGCGACGTGACGTTGCGCCACGTGTCGAGCCGCGGCTTGTAGACCCAGCCGTCGAGCCAGCCGCAGCCGCCGCTGAACATGTCCGCGGCTCCGAACGCGAGCAGCGAGACGGGGCCGAGGGAGACCTTGACGTGCTTGCCGCCCTTGCCGAGCGGCGAGAGCGACATCTTGCCGTTGTACGGTGCGTAGAGCATCGGCGCGGGGTTGTCCATGCCGAAGGGGCCGAGCGCGGAGGCCTCCGTCCAGGTCTTCATGTCGAGGTTCGCGGGGTTCCAGAAGAGCAGCTCTTCCTTCTCTCCGACGACCTTGACTCCCGAGAGTATCTCCTCCATCTTCTCGCGCACGGTCTGCCAGTTCTCCATCTTGACGCTGAAGCCCGCCGCGAGGCGATGGCCGCCCCACGTGTTGAGAAGCGGCGCAAGCTGCTTGAGCACGCCGACCGCGTCTCCGCCTGCGGGCATACGCAGCGTGCCGCGCATTATGCTGCCGCCGACGGAGGCGGCGAGCGCGACGGGCGCGTTTCTGTCGCCGCAGATGCGGCTCGCGACGCTGCTGAGGACTCCGACAGACCAGTCGTCGCTCGTCAGCACATATCTGAATTTATCGTCGGCAAGCTTGTCGACCTGTTCGAGTATTTTTGTGGAAAGCTCGCGCCGCTTGCGGTTCAGCGCGATGAGCTTGCCGACCTTTCCCGCGAGGTCCTTGCCCGGGAAGAGCACTTCGACCGCGAGGTCGGCGAGGTAGAGGCGGCCCGCCGCGTTGAGGCACGGGATGACGCGCATTGCGAGATCCTCCGTGTCTATCGACGACGGCGATATTCCGAGCTGTTCCATCAGCAGGTTCAGTCCCGGACGCGCCTTCGAGCGTATGGAATTTATGCCCTCGCGAACGAGCGCGCGGTTCAGCGACGAAGAGAGCGAAACGCAGTCCGCTATCGTCGCGAGCGCGACGGCGTCGAGAAGCTTCATAAGCTGGCGGCGCGGCATGAGCTCGTTCTGCCATATCCAGCACCAGAGCACGGCCGTCGCGCAGAGGCGCTTCGCGGTGCTGTCGCCGCATATCTGCGGATTTACGAGAGTGTCGCTCTCCGCGCGTTTTCCTTCAACGAGGTGGTGGTCGAATATTACGACGGGGATGCCGTTCTTTTTGAGAATATCGACGGACTCGACGTCCTGCGTGCCGCAGTCGACGACGATGACGAGGTCGCATTTGCGCTTCGCAATGACCTGCGCGACGTCCTTGTGCAGGCCGTAGCCCTGATTGAAGCGGTGCGGGATGAAGTAGCGCACGTGTGCGCCCTTCGAGAGTGCGAGCTCCATCGCTATCGCGGTCGCAGATATGCCGTCCACGTCGTAATCGCCGTAGACGACGACGTCAGACGACGGCCCGAGGCCGCGCACCAGAGCCGCGGCGTTCGCGTTGTCGGCGCCCAGGTCGAGCTTTTCGAGAAGCCTCGGCAGATAGGGCGAAAGCCAGTTCTCCACCTCTTTAGGCATAACGTCGGCCGTCAGGCCGCGCATCTCAAGCAGAGACGCCTGAAAGGGAGAGCAGTTGAACCTTGCCGCTATCTGCGCCGATACTTCCGTCTGCGTGTGTATGTTGAGAGAATCCTTGGCGCAGCGAACTACCAATGACTATTCCGCCGTTTCCGTGCGTTGTTCGCCGCTCTTCTGCTCTGCCGCTTCGGCGGCCTGCTGTTTCACCGTAACGGAGTCGAGTATAGCTTTCTTCTCCTGCTCGAGCGCGGCTATCTTGTCGTCCTTTTCCTTGAGCTGCTTCTTAAGCTTCGAGCGCACCTCAAAGACCGAGAAGAGCGAGAAGAACCACATGACCGCGGCTCCCGTCGAGAAGAGCACGACCTCCCACACGCCCTGCGGGAGCGTCCACTGCCAGAAGACGAACTTTACTGTGACGTCGCCTATATTCTGAAAGGCGAATAGAGCGGAAAGGAACATGGTAAGCACAATCGCGAGCACGTAACTTTTCAACGAAAATCCCTCCTGCGGCGCGGGCCGCGAAATCCGCCCTGCGCCCCATCTTCATATACAGCACATATAATACCATAAATAGTATTAATGTATGAAGCAAGAAAAGCTCGATAAATTCAAGGTTTTTCAACATCTAAGGACTGCGAAAACCCGCTAGGAATTGCCGAATAAGTAACAAATTAGTAACACTCTTTATATTCGTATTGTAACATCTCTGCGAAATATATCCATTGTGTAATCAAGATTTAGACCTTGCCAAAGGTGTTCCGGGTCTCCAGACAAAAAAAATCTCTCCCACAAGCGGCTGCGGGAGAGATTTTCTGTATATGCGGAGAAGCTTTAGTACTTCGGCGAACGCAGGTACCAGATGACAAGCAGTCCGCCCGCGATGCATATCGAACTGTACGTACCGGCGACGATGCCGATTAGGAAGGCGAAGGCGAAGTTGCTGATTACCTCGCCGCCCCAGATGTACATCGCGATGATCGGAAGCAGCGTCGTGAGCGAGGTGTTGATGGTGCGCGAGAGCGTCTGGTTGATTGACCTGTTCACGAGTTTGTCAATTCCGAGCGAGCGAGCGTCGGACCAGTTTTCCCTGACGCGGTCGAGGACGACTATCGAGTCGTTCAGCGAGTAGCCCGCGATGGTGAGGATGGCCGCGATGAAGGTTACGGAAATTTCCTTTCCTGTAAGGCTGTACGCTCCGAGCATTATTATTACGTCGTGCATCAGCGCCGCGACGGCGACCGCGCCGAAGCGGAAGCGGAAGCGGTATGCCATGTAAATCAGTATCGCGGCGAGCGCGAGGGAGAGCGACCAGACGGCCTGCATGCGCAGCTCTCCGCCAACGACGGGTCCTATCTTGTCGATGCGGAGCACCTTATACGGTCCGATGTCGGAGGTGAGCACCGCGAGCACGGCCTTGCGCACCTCGTCGTCCTGCGCCTGGAAGCGCAGCAGTATCGCCTTTTCGTCGAAGGCCTGTATCGTCGCGCTGCCGTGGCCTATCTTAGCGAGCGCCGCGCGCACGTCGCCGACGTCTACCGGCTTTTCGAACTCAACCTGAAGGACGAGGCCGCCCGTGAAGTCGACGCCGAAATTGAGCCCCTTCGTCGCAAGCAGCGCAATAGAGGCCGCGATGAGGACGACGCTTATGCTTATAAGAATTTTCCTGTACTGGATGAACGGGATGTTCGTCTTTGTGGGATCAAAGAATGTCATCGTCCGCGCCTCCTATATAGTCTGTTTCCTGCGCGCAGAGAGCGCTATGCCGAGAAGCGTGCGCGTCACGACGACGTTGCAGAAGACCGACGCAACGATGCCTATGCTCAGCGTGACGGCGAAGCCGCGAATCGGTCCGCTTCCGAAGTAGAAGAGTATCGCCGCGGCGATGAGCGTCGTGATGTTCGAGTCGAGGATGACGACGAGCGCCTTACGGAATCCGGCGTCGAGAGCCGCCATCGTCGTCTTGCCGGCGCGAAGCTCTTCCTTCATTCGTTCGTATATCAGTATGTTGCCGTCGACCGCCATGCCTATCGTCAGCACCATACCTCCGATGCCGGGCAGCGTCAGCGTCGAGTGCAGCGCTATCATCATCGCGACGACGATGAGCATAGCGGCGCAGAGCGCTATGTCGGCGGCGATTCCGAGGAAGCCGTAGTAGACCAGCATGAAGACGACGACGAGAGCCGCGCCGATGAGGCCGGACTTGACGCCGTCGCGCACGGAGTCGGCTCCGAGCGACGGCCCTACGGACCTGTTCTCAAGTATTTCGACGGAGACGGGCAAAGCGCCCGCGCGCAGCATGATGGCGAGCCTATTGGCCTCTTCGGTCGTGAAGGAGCCAGTTATCTGCGCCTCGCCGCCGGATATGCGCTGCTGGACGACGGGGGCCGATATGACCGTTCCGTCGAGCACTATCGCTATCTGCTTGTTGATGTTGGCGGCCGTAGCCTCGTCGAAGAGCTTCGCGCCTTCCGCGTTGAAGGTGAGCGATACCGCCGCCTTGCCGAACTGGTCGAAGGTCGTCTCCGCCTTCGTCAGATCGCCGCCGCTGACGTACTGCTTGCCGAGCAGGTATGCGCCGCCCTCTTCGCTGTTGGCGACAGCCATCTCGGGATTGTCCTTGACGGCTTCCTTCATCTGCTCTATGTAAAGGCCGACTTCGTCTTTCGCTCTCTGCCAACGCTCCTGCGCGGCCTTGAACTGTTCGTCGTTGTCGTAGTTCGAGCGGATGGGTTCGAGCGGTATTCTCGGGGACTCTCCGAGCACCTGGCGGAACTGGAGAACGGCGGTGCGCCCTATAAGGTCGAGCGCAGCCTCCGGGTCGTCGACGCCGGGAAGGCCGATCGCCACGCGGTCGTCGCCTTCGCGCTGTATTATCGGTTCAACTATTCCGTACTGGTCTATTCTCGAACGCAGGACGACGAGAAGCCTGTCTATGCTGTCCGGGGTAAGCGGGCTCTCGGGCGTTCCCTTAGCCTGCAGCACGATATGCACGCCGCCGCTGAGGTCGAGCCCCAGACGCATTTTCCCCTTTATCGGGAAGGCCACCACGGCGGCTATGACGATGACGGCGACGACGACTATCAGCCGCCATTTGTCTCTTTTCAGCATCTATATGCGCCTCCTCACAAAGAAAACGGAGTGGACTACAATAAAGCCGTCCTCTCCGTAAAATGTCAAAACTTTCTTTCGGACGTTAGTCTTTATGACCTCGTCTTATTTTTCGAAACCGGCGCCTACCTGCGGGCGGGGCTTCTCTTCGGCGGGAGCCTCTTCTGCCGGCTGGGGCTCGGCCTCAGCGGGCTTCTCCTCTGCGGGAGCTTCCGCGGGCTGCGCCTCGGTCTCAGCCGGGAGCTCTTCCTCGGGCTTCGTCTCCTGCGCCTGCTGCTCGTTCTTCTTGCCCTTCTTTTTCTTGGGCTGCTGCGGCGCGGTGCTGCCTTCGCCCTTCTTCATCGAGATGGAACTCTTGAGGATGCGGGCCTTGACGCCTTCGTCAAGCTCGATCAGATAGCTGTCGTCGAGAATCTCGCGAACGATGCCGAAAAATCCGCCTGCCGTGATGACCGTATCGCCCTTGCTGATGCTGGCGAGCATCTCGTCATGCGCCTTCTGCTTCTTCTTCTGCGGCCTGATGATCATGAAATAGAAGATCGCCGCGAACATCGCGAGGGGTAACATCATCCCCATTAATCCGCCCTGCTGCTCCAAAGAAAACTCCTCCTTACAAATTGTTCGATTCGCCTATATGCGTAACACCGGCTATTTTAGCATGAGATTGACAGTTCTGACTATTCGTTTTGCCTCAAATGGAGCTATTTTTCGCGCTCTTTGAGGAAGAAGAGCAGCTTTTCAAGCTCTACGAATATGTCCACACGGTAGAAAAGTATCCTGTCCGGCACGACGACGGTAGCCGGAGTGAAGGCAAGGATGCCCTTGAGCGTCGGCGACGCGGCGGCCTTGTCGACGCAGGACTGCGCCGCAGCCGCAGGTACGGCGAGGATCAGCACCTCGATATTGCGTTCCTCCATCACCTTCGCGATGTCGTCGACGTGGAAGCAGTCGACGCCCATCAGCTTTTTGCCGACCTTCTCCGGGTCTACATCAAAGAGCGCCTCGACGCTGAACTTATAGCTCTGGAAGGCGGCGTGGCCCATGAGCGCGGTGCCGAGGTTTCCGACTCCGGCAAGCGCCACGTGCCAGACGCGCGGCGACGCGAGTATGTTTTCTATATGAGCGCAGAGGCGGTTGACATGATATCCTACGCCGCGCTTGCCTATCTCGCCGAAGTACGAGAGGTCTTTTCTGACCTGGCTCGCCTTTATGCCGAGCATCTCACCCATCTGGAGCGAAGAGACGACCTTGCGGCCCTCTTCCTTCATCATTATAAGCAGACGGTAATATTGTATGAGCCTTTCTACCGTCGGTTCCGCTACCTTCATAACGAACGCTCGTCCTCCTTCGTCCGGCGGCTCCGCGATGCGCGTGCCGCCATGTTTCGCCAAAGCTTTTATTGATGGATCACCAGGGCTTTTCGTCCTGGCTGACCTGTTTTTCTTCTATAACGGAATAGGCCGAAGCGCCTCGCTTGAGCGCCGCTTCATCGGCGTTTTCAATCTTGACGCTCAGCACGCGGCGAGGATAGGCGACCTCTACGGTGTCTCCGCCGCGCACCTCTGAGGACGGCTTGCACTGCCGCCCGTTGAGCCGGACGGCTCCTATCTCCGCCATTTCCTGCGCCACGGTCCGGCGCTTCACAAGGCGCGAAAGCTTTAAGAATTTGTCCAGCCTCAAACCGTCCACCTCCGCAATGTAAAAAAGTATAATGCTTATCAACTTTAAGCGCAATAAAATGTAATCCGCAAAAACAAAGAAACACCCGGCTGTGCCGGGTGTAGTTATACTATTCGAGGAAATCCTTCAGCTTTTTGCTGCGGCTCGGGTGGCGCAGCTTGCGCAGCGCCTTCGCCTCTATCTGCCTTATGCGTTCCCTCGTTACGCCGAAGCGGCGCCCCACCTCTTCGAGAGTATGGGCGTGGCCGTCCTCGAGGCCGAAGCGCAGGCGCAGCACCTCGCGCTCCCTGTCGGTGAGGTCGTCGAGCATCTCGTCAAGCTGCTCGCGGAGTATCTGGCTCGCCGCCGCCTCTTCGGGGCTCGGCAGGTCCTTGTCTTCGAGGAAGTCTCCGAGCTGGCTGTCCTCTTCCTCTCCGATAGGCGTTTCGAGCGAGACGGGCTCCTGCGCGATGCGCTGTATCTCCTCCACCCTGTCGGATGGGATTTCCATGCCGGCCGCAATTTCTTCGGCTGTCGGTTCGCGTCCGAGCTTCTGCACGAGCTGGCGCGAGACGCGGATAAGCTTGTTGATGGTCTCGACCATGTGGACCGGGATGCGTATCGTGCGTGCCTGGTCCGCAATGGCGCGCGTTATGGCCTGACGGATCCACCACGTAGCGTAGGTGCTGAACTTGTATCCCTTGTGGTAGTCAAACTTCTCCACCGCGCGGATGAGCCCGAGGTTGCCCTCCTGTATCAGGTCGAGGAAGAGCATCCCGCGTCCGATGTATTTTTTCGCTATGCTGACGACGAGGCGAAGGTTGGCCTCTACGAGGGCGTCCTTGCACGACGCGTCGCCCGCCTCTACGCCCTTCGCAAGCTTGACTTCGTCCTCCGAGGTCAGAAGCGGAATCTTGCCTATCTCGCGCAGGTACATGCGCACGGGGTCGGAAAGCGGCAGGTCTTCGAGGTCGCCCATATCGTCCGCGCCGGAGGAGGCGAGGACCGTCTCGCCCTCCGAGGGGTCTACCTTCGTCTTCGGCTCGTCGATGACGTCGACGCCGAGCTCCATGAGGTTCATGTATATGTTGTCGAGGATGTCCGCCGTCAGGAAATCCTTCGGCATTTTCTTTTCTATATCCTCGTAGGTGACGAAGCCCTTTTCGCGCCCTTCGTGGAGCAGGTCGCGCACGTTGTCTATGTACGCGCTGTAATCAGTCCCGTCCTGGTCGTCTCCAGACGCGCCGCCCGAATCTTCGTCCTCTTCGTCGTCGAGAGGCTCCATGACGTTGAGCAGGTCCGAGTCGTCTTCGACGGGGTCCAGCTTCTCCATCACCATCTCGTCGGGGTAGCCGCCGTCCGCGGGATCGCCCTCCTGCGGCGCTTCCGCGCCGCCCGCAGCGTCTGTGATAGGGGACTTTTCTTCCGGCATTGTTTCTTCTGTTTTCTTCTTCGTTTTCTTCATGCCTTTATGTTCCCTCCTTTTAGTAATCTTGTGTAATGCAGATATTCCATATATTCAGCCTCCGTGATGCTGCCGTCCTTTATCTTGGCGACAAGCGGAGCGATATTTCTCTTTATAAATTTGAGCCGAAGCTCGTCTATCAATTTGCGCGCGGTCTCCGCTGTTATTCCTTCCCTGGCGAGCAGTCCGTTGCCGCGCGCGATTATTTTCAGACCTTTTTCGTCGTTCATCTGCTGCCAGCGCCGTTCGAGCGCCTCCGGCTCGTCGCCCGACATCAGAGCGTATATTATCGCGCGCACCGATTCGTCCGACGTATAGAGCGCGACGCTCTTCATGTCGCAGGAGGAACGGATTTCCTCGTCGTTCCAGAGCAGGCTGCATATCATATATTCAATGTCGTCGCCGTAAGCCTCCGCCTCTTCATAATATGTTTCCGGCGCTTCGGCGGCGCTGTGCGGTTCGGCCTCCGCGCGGCGGGCCGTCTGAGTCTCCGCCTTTCTCTGCGAGTCTATGAGCGCTTTCAGCTCGTGCGGGAACAGGCCGAGCGTCTCGCTGATTTCGTCGATGTACGGCGAAACGTCGAATACCGAGAGCGACGCCAGCCCTTCAAACAAATCCTTACGCGCGGCAGGCGCGCGCAGCGGGTCTTTGAGAGCACCGCTCCGGAGACGCACGTGGTAAAGCGGCAGAGGCAGCGCGGATTCTATCGATTTTTCAAAGAGCTCGCGTCCGTCCGGCAGAAGAAGCAGCTCGTCCGGGTCTTTGCCGCCGCGCCACACTACGCGCTTCGCGGTCACGCCCTCGGCCTGAAGTATATACATGGCCCGGAGCGCGGCTTCTTCGCCCGCAGAATCAGAATCATAACACACATAGCACAGTCCCGTCATCCTTTTTATGAGAGAGGCCTGCACCGAAGTGAGCGCCGTGCCGAGAGAGGCGACTGTGTTCGTATATCCGCAGAGGTGCGCGCGTATCGCGTCCATGTAGCCCTCGACCAGTATCGCGCATTCCTTCGACGCGATCGCCGCCTTCGCCTTGTTCAGCAGGTAAAGGTTGTGTCTTTTGTTGAAGACGCGGCTCTCCGGGCTGTTGAGGTACTTCGCGCCGTCGCCGTCGAGTATGCGTCCTCCGAAGCCGACGACGCGCCCCGTCATGCTGTATATCGGGAACATCACCCTGCCGCGGAAGCGGTCGTAGCAGCCGCCGCTGCGTCCCGGCAGAGCGAGGCCGCCGTCGACGGCCTGTTCTTCGGATATTCCCCTGCGTATCAGGTATCGCGTGAGCGAGTCCCACGAGGTGGGCGCCCATCCGATTTCAAATCGCGCGGCGTCCGCAGGCGTTATCGAGCGGCGCGCGAGATATTTCCTGGCGGCTTCGCCCTCGGGCGCTTTCAGCGACTCCATGAAGAATTCTAGAGCCGCTTTGTTGGCGTCGGCGCTTCCGCGCGGCGCGCCGCTTCCCGGACGGCTCGACAGAGTTACGCCGGCCTTTTCCGCTAGGCGTTCGAGAGCTTCGCGGAACTCCAGGTGTTCTTTCTCCATCACAAACGAAAAAACGTCCCCGCCCTTGCCGCAGCCGAAGCAGTGAAAGGTCTGGCGCTCCGGAGAAACGGAGAACGACGGCGTCTTTTCATTATGAAAAGGACAGCACCCCCAATAGGTCTGCCCTTTCTTTTTGAGCTGGACGTATTCGGATATGACTTCAACGATGTCGAGCCTCGATTTTATTTCACGGACATCGTCCGACGCCATTGTCCAGCCTCCATTGCTCAGAAACAAGAAAATCAGAGGGAGAGCTTTACTCTCCCTCTAATTTTAATTATCACAGATTCCGCTTGTTTTGTGGCAAAAGCTACATCGCGAAGAGCGGAGCGAGGACAGTGGCGACGACGGACATGAGCTTGATGAGGATGTTGAGGCTCGGGCCCGCGGTGTCTTTGAAGGGGTCGCCTACTGTGTCGCCGACTACCGCGGCAGCGTGCGCAGGGGTGCCTTTGCCGCCGAAGTTGCCGCTTTCTATGTATTTTTTGCCGTTGTCCCACGCGCCGCCGGAGTTGGACATGAATATGGCCATCATGACTCCGGTGACTATGGAGCCGCCGAGGAGTCCGCCGAGCGCGGGGGCGCCGAGCGCAAGTCCGACGATGACGGGGACGAGGACGGCCATGAGGCCGGGGACTATCATTTCTCTGAGGGCCGCGGCTGTGGAGATGTCTACGCAGCGCTCGTATTCGGGACGGCCGGTGCCTTCCATTATGCCGGGGATTTCTCTGAACTGGCGGCGGACTTCTTCTATCATTTTCTCAGCTGCGCGGCTTACTGCCTGGATGGAGAGGGCGCTGAAGAGGAAGGGGAGGAGTCCTCCGATGAAGAGGCCTACCATGACTTTGGGGTCTTTGAGGTCTATGGTGGTGAGGTTGGTGGCTTCGGCGTAGGCGACGAAGAGGGCGAGGGCGGTGAGGGCCGCGGAGCCTATGGCGAGGCCTTTGCCGACGGCCGCGGTGGTGTTGCCTACGGCGTCGAGGTTGTCTGTGATGTTGCGTACTTCATGCGGCAGTTCGGCCATTTCGGCTATGCCGCCGGCGTTGTCGGCGATGGGGCCGTAGGCGTCTACGGAGAGGGCCATGCCGGTGATGGCGAGCATTCCGACTGCGGAGCAGGCTATGCCGTAGAGGCCGCCGAACTGGTAGCCGGCGAGGGTCGCTATGCAGACGAGGATTACGGGGATGGCTGTGGATTTCATTCCGACTCCGAGGCCGGCGAGGATGTTGGTGGCGGCTCCGGTTTCGGAGGCGGCGGCTATTTCTTTGACGCTGCCGTAGTCGCCGGAGGTGTAGTATTCTGTGGCGGCTCCTATGAGGAGGCCGCAGATTACTCCGGAGATGACCGCGAAGAAGAGGGTGAGGTCACCGAACATCCAGTTGGTGAGGAAGTAGGCGCCTATTATCATGAAGAGGCCGGTGGAGCCGAGGCCTATTCTGAGGGCTTTGGCGGGGTCTCCTCCTTCTTTGACTCTGACGAAGAAGGTGCCGAGTATGGAGGCTATTATGCCTATGGCGGAGAGGAGGAGCGGGTAGATGACTCCGCCCTGGTCCATGACGAGGGCTCCTATGGCCATTGCGGCTATTATGGAGTTGACGTAGGATTCAAAGAGGTCGGCTCCCATTCCCGCTATGTCTCCGACGTTGTCTCCGACGTTGTCGGCTATGACTGCGGGGTTGCGGGGGTCGTCTTCGGGGATTCCGGCTTCGACTTTGCCGACGAGGTCGGCTCCTACGTCGGCGGCTTTGGTGTATATGCCTCCGCCGACTCGGGCGAAGAGGGCTATGGAGCTGGCTCCGAAGCCGAAGGCTGTGACTATGTTGGCGTCGTTGAAGATGAAGTACATGACTACTACGCCGAGGAGGCCTACGCCTACGACTGTCATTCCCATGACGCTGCCGCCGGTGAAGGCTATTTTGAGCGCGTCGTTCATGCCGTGGGTTGCGGCGAAGGCGGTTTTACCGTTGGATTTGGTGGCGACTCTCATTCCGACGTAGCCGGTGAGGGCGCTGCATACGGCTCCGCAGACGAAGCAGACGGCGCTCTGCGGGTTTATTTTCCATGCGAGGAGCGCGCCGACTACGATTACGAATGGGACCAGGGCTTTGTATTCTCTGTAAAGGAAGGCCATGGCCCCTCCCTGGATGATTCCGGACAGCTCGGTCACTCGCGCGTGGTCTACCTTGAACGCGCCTATCTTGCCGGATGCCACCGCCGCGTATCCAAGCGCCAGCGCTCCGACTACTCCTGTTAACAACAGCATATTCATCGCTGAATTGCCCCCTTGAAGGATTTTAATAATGCTTTGGCTCTGTCATGAGCCGGTAACAAATTATATCGTTTGTGAAAGTATTTATCAACTGCGAAAAGGAAATCGCGCTGTGATATATTTGTGAAAGCAAACAAAAACGCTATTTTTTTACTTCGCCGTCTATATAGACGCGGACGCCCTCCGAGGTGTCGCGCCCGCCTTTCAGCGAGGCCAGCATTCCCAGCACGCTTCCGCGGACGAAATCGGCGATAAAGTCCTTCATGGGCAGCGGCCTGTCGCCTATATATATTTTTGTGCTGCGGTAGAAACCGCCGCGCACGGAAGCGGCCAGCCGCCGCGCCATCTCGGCTTCGCAGCCCGCGCCGAAGCGCGTTTTCCCGTCGCCCTCGGAATTGCGGTCGTAGGTCATGAATACGCCTACGACTTCCTCCGGGCGCGGCTCTCCGTTTTCCACCCATATTTTCGGAAGGTCGAGATATTTTCCGCCCTCGACGATGACGATCTCCGCGTCGGGGAAATATCGGGCAACTATATATTCCGGCGTAACTCCGACGGCCGGGCTTTCAATCCTCAGTCCGTCGCTCCCCCACAGCGCGGAGCTCACGCCGAGCCCGGCGGCGCGCCCCGTGTCGGCAGCGCGCGGGGATAGCGCTTCCTCCGCAGTCCTCTTGATGTAGCCCGTCCTCACGCCGAGGCGTCCGAGCTCCTCCAGAAGCTTCATGCAGAGCGTCGTCTTGCCGCTGTTCTTGAAACCGGAGACTGCGAATATCCGAATCATTTTTTATCGCCCTCGAGTATGGAATCCCAGTCAACGCGCTATCTCAGAGTGTGGTAAATGTCGAGCAGGAACATGGCGAGCGACAGGAGCAGCGGCCCGACGAAGACGCCGATGAAACCCCAGGCGTAAAGGCCGCCGAAGAGCCCGATGAATACGAGCAGCATATGTATCTTGCTGCCCTCGGAGATGAACATCGGCTTTATCACGTTGTCTATCGAGCTGACGACGAGCAGCCCCCAAAGCAGCAGAATGACGCAGTTCTTGATGTCGTTGGCAAGCAGCAGCGCGAACGAGCCAGGCAGCCAAATCGCTGGAGTTCCGACGAAAGGTATCATAGCCGTCATGAACATGCAGAAGCCGAAAAATACCGGATGCGGAAGGCCGACGAACCACCAGCCAGCGCCCGCCCAGTATCCCCTGCACTCCCGCCGTCATTATTATTCCGCAGACGACCGCGCGAAGCATGACGGCGGTCCGCTTTATAAAGCCGCGGCGCTCTTCCGACTTCAGCGGCAGAAGCTCGGAGATGTAGTTGATCATCTTCTCGCCGTCGCGCACAAGGAAGAACGACGTGATGGCTACGATGAGCATGAGGAAGAGTATCTTCAATATACTTTCGAAAATCTGGCTCGATATCGTGCGCAGGAAGCGCGTGACGAGCTGCGCGCCGTTCTTCACGATGGCATCGAGAATCGGGAGCTCCGTTATAAGGTCGAGCTCATGCACGAAGCTGCCGAAAATCGGGATATTCTTTATCATGAGTATGATGTCCTGGTAAGAACCGGAGATGAGGCCGCTCTCCATAATGTGGCGGCTTATCCGAATCCCCTCGCGCGTCACGAACATCGTGAGCAGGAGCAGCGGAATGGCGATAAATATCAGAATTACGCCCGTGCTGATGGCGGCGGCTACATTCCTGTACTTCTCGCCGAAAAGCCTGCGGTGCATAAATTTATAGAGCGGGTGCGCGAAGTACGAAAACAGAATCGACCATATAAGCGGTATCGCGAGCGGCTTGATGATGTACCACGAGACGACGACGAAGAAAAAGAGCAGAAGAACGAAGGGGACGACGCTCGAGCGTATCTTCTTTACCGCAAGCACATATCTTTTATCGGGCATCGAGAAGTTCCTCCACAGACAAGCGACGGACGCGGCGGCCCGTTACAGACTTTTATATACGTCTAAAATGCTAACAGCCATTCGGTTTATAGTCAAATAATTTATGCCGCCGCGAAGATAGAGGATAAGAAAAAATCCCCGGCCTGAGCCGGGGATCTGTTTTCTGTTGGAGGCGGCACCCAGACTCGAACTGGGGATGAAGGATTTGCAGTCCTCTGCCTTACCACTTGGCTATGCCGCCGTAACGCTGGAAAGTATAGCAAGCATGTCCCAATGTGTCAAGAAAATGTTAACGGCGCGTCGTTTCGGCGATAAGCCTTTTATGATATTTTTAGCATAGCATGATAATGATATAATAAATTCGTTGACTTTGACAAAAAATTAAACAACAGCCCTTTGCAGGGACGAGGGGGAATTTCACGATGAATTATCCGCAGATGGAGACCAGCGTTTATGTGAGAAGGCACAAGCCCGACGGCAGCATGATGGTCGTGCCGTGCGTCATGTCGCTGCTGTCGCCCGACGACTTCGAGGACGCGGTGCGCCTCCACGACGAGGTCGCGCACGGGCTGAGCATGGATATTTTTGTGCCGAGCGCGCCGGACGAGATACAAAGATACCTCGGCGGCGAGGGGCTGTCCGTCGGGATAAAGCACGAGGGACGGCTTATATGCCTGCGGACGGCGATAACCGGAGCGGAATGGGCGCGTTATACGGCGGAGAGCATGGGGCTGCCGCCGGAGGAGGCGGAGCGCGCCGCGTGCACCGGCTTCTGCGTCGTGGATAAGGAGTTCCGCGGCAACAACGTGCAGTTCCTGAGCCAGTATTACGCGGAGAACATCATAGCCGAGAGCTGCGACAAGATACTTACGACTGTGTCGCCATACAATATCTTCAGTTTGCAGAACGTGCTCGACTGCAATTACCGCATCGTCGCGCTGAAGGAGATTTACGGCGGGCACATCAGATACGTGCTCAAGAAGGAGTTCCGCCCGAAGTTCCCGCTTTGGACGCACTGGCACATGCAGCTTCCGATACGCGACTTCGACCGCCAGCGCAAAGCGCTCGCGGCTGGGGCCGTGGGCTATAAGCTCGTGCGCAAGCCGAGCGGGATGCACGTGCTTTACGCCGGGGCCGGGAGCTCGCCCTGCGCCGCGCGCGACATGCTGATAAATTAATAATAAACGCATCTGCGGCGGGCGCGCCCGCGTCCGCCGTTTTTCCCTGCCGGCTTCGTCCGCCGCGCGCCGCCTCGCTATAGGCAATAATACGTAAATCTCCCGCTTTGGGGCCGTTTTAGGCCCTTATCACAGGATTTTCATTCTTTATAACATTGTAATCCCAATCACGAAGTCATAGAATATCGCGCGTGCTGAAAAAGGCACAAAAATCATCCTTATAGGAGGTCATTTATGATGACAGGCATACCGCTTATTATTATGTTTGTAGTAGCAGTCGTCGCAATGATCGTAGCGATTTCGAAGTTCAAGATTCATCCGTTCCTCTCGATTATGGCGGTCTCGCTCTTCTTCGCGTTCGTCGCGGGCGTCCCGCTCAAGGAGATTCCGGGGACCATCGGCTCCGGCTTCTCCGGGACCTTCACGAGCATAGGCATCGTCATAATCCTCGGCGCCCTGACGGGCATCCTGCTCGAAAAGACGGGCGCGGCGCTCAAGATGGCGGACGTCGTCGTCAAGCTCGTCGGCAAGAAGAACCCCGACCTCGCGATCCTCATCATGGGCTGGATAGTTTCTATCCCCGTCTTCTGTGACAGCGGCTTCGTCATCCTGAACCCGATCAGAAAGGCGCTCGTCAAGCGCACGCAGGTTTCGAGCGTCGCCATGACGGTCGCGCTCTCGATGGGCCTTTACATCTCGCACTGCTTCATACCGCCGACGCCCGGACCGATAGCCGCGGCGAACCTTCTAGGCATAGGCAACGAGATGCTGCTCGTCATAGGCCTCGGAATGCTGCTCTCGATTCCTCCGCTTATCGCGGGATATATCTTCGCGAGATATATCGGTAAGCGCGTCAAGTCGAAGGACGAGCTCGCGGAGGCCTCCGGCGAGCCGGTCAAGACCTACGAAGAGCTGCTCAAGGAGTACGGCCAGCTTCCTGGCGCGGTCATGTCCTTCGCGCCGATCGTCGTCCCGATTCTCCTCATGGGCATCGCCTCGGCCTTCTCGATGGCTAAGATGGACGTTCCCCTCATCGCCTTCCTCGGCACGCCTATCATAGCGCTCGCGGTCGCCGTCATCCTCGGCGTCATACTTCTCGCGCAGGCGGGCAAGATGTCCGAGTTCTACAACATGACGAACGAGACGCTCATGGTCGTCGGTCCGATACTCTTCGTAACGGCGGCGGGCGGCGTCCTCGGCAAGGTCATCAGCGTTTCCGGCATGGTGCAGTTCATCACGGAGCACTCGAACGTGCTTGAGACGGTCGGAATTTTCTTCCCGTTCCTTCTCGCCGCGATACTCAAGACGGCTCAGGGCTCGTCCACGGTTGCGCTCACGACGACCGCGGGTATGCTCGCCCCCGTGCTTCCGGCCCTCGGCCTCGACACTCCGGTGCTCTCCGCCCTCTGCGTAATCGCGATAGGCGCGGGCGCGATGACCGTATCGCACGCGAACGACTCTTACTTCTGGGTCGTCACGAACTTCGGAGAGATGAAGGTCGAGGACGGCTACAGGACGCAGACGATGGGCACGCTCGTAATAGGGCTCGCCTCGATGGTCGGCGTGCTGGTCGCCTACATGTTCCTTGCGTAATCTGAAATCCATGACAAGAGCTTAGAAGAAAGGCCCTCGCCGCGCGGCGGGGGCCTTTTCGTATATTCGGCGGCGGCGCGCTATTTCGAGAGCCAGCGCGAAGCCCATCCGCTCATTTCAAGTATTGGGAATATTATGCGCGATATGCGACGCCCGGAAAGCCCGACGAGCGCGCCGGCCGCGACGGCCGCCCCTATGCTTTCGAGCGGGTGTTCGCGCACGGCGTCCGCGACGCTGAGCTTGTCCATCGCGGCGGCGAAGTTCCGCTTCGCCTCGGCTACGGTGGGCTTAGCCGGCATTGGCGTCGTCTCCTTCGCTTCGCGGCGCGGGCGCGGAGCCGCGTTCCTTCGCAAGCCCTTTGGAAAGCGCGTACAGCCCCGGCGCGGCGAGCAGCGCGGCGGCAAGCAGCGCTGCCGCGGGACGGCCGAGCCTCGGCGCGACGGCGGCGTAGAATGCGAAGCCGCCTGCAAGCGCCGCGGCGAAGAGCAGAAGCCCGCCGAAGAAAAGCAGAAGCACGCGCTTCGCCATAATCTCGGTCTGCGCGCGCAGCTCGCGCCCCTCGGCCTCAACGAGCTCGAAGAAGCTCAGGACGGCGTTCGTAATCCTGTTCACGGAATCCTCCAGCCTTTAGTCTTTCCCGCGCTCGAAGAGCTTCGCGGCTATAAGGCCAGCGCCGAAGGCTATCGCGAGCGACGCTCCGGGGTTTTCCCGCACCTTCTCCGCGCAGCGGCGCAGCAGCTCGTCTCCGCCGCTGCGGTATTTTTCGAGATACGGCTTCAGCTCTTCGAAGAGCCGCTCCGCGCGCTCCTCTATCGCCGCGTTTATCTGTTTTTCAGAGTTTCCGGCCGCGCCGGCTGCGGCGAGCTTCGCTTCGAGCTCGCGTATCCTCGCCTCAAGCGTCTCTATCTGTTCCGCGCCTTCGCGCGGCGTCGATTCTTCGTTCATCGTCGATGCCTCCCTGCGCGCGGCGTCATGCGCCGCCTGACATTATTCTAACATCTGCGGGCGCGCCTTTCGCGCCTGCGGTAAAATAACGGCGGAGAAGATTTTTCAATCGGAGGTGCAGGCTGTGAAGGAAGGCTACAAAGAGATAACGATGCTGCAGCAAAGGGAGATAGAGGCGCGCGTGCTCGCGCCGCTGATTCGCGCATTCTGCCGCGAGTTCGGCGAGGAGCGGGCGCTTGAGACCGCGCGGCGCGCGATACGGGAGACGGCCCGCGAGTCGGGCCGCGCAGTCTCCGCCGCTCACGGCGGCGGGCTTGAGTCTCTGAAGAAAAACTGCGTCGAAAAGTTCAACGAGGGCGGCGCGCTGACCGTGACGCCGCGGCGCGACGACGAGGAATGCTGCGCCTTCGACGTGACGCGCTGCAAATTCGCGGAGCTTTACAAAGAACTCGGCTGCGCGGACTTGGGCGCGGTGCTGTCGTGCGAACGCGACGCGGCGTTCCTCGATGGCTTCGACGAAAGCCTCGAGCTCGTCCGCAGCGAAACGCTGATGGAGGGCGGAACGCGCTGCGACTTCTGCTACAGGAAGCGCGGCTAGTAATAATCCGGTAAGGACAGAAAACGCGGGCGGCCCGCAATGAGGCCGCCCGCGTTTATTTTTGCCGTTTCTTAGATTTTTACGTTTCTACTCTCCGTCGCCCGAGGAGATGAAGAGCGTCTGCCCGCCGCGCGAGACGAGGAAGCCGAAGTTCTTCGTCTTTTCGTTCACCATGCGCTCCCAGTCGGCTATGCCGTTTATCTTCTGGCGGTTAATTTCGAGTATCACGTCGCCAGCGCGAAGTCCGGTGCGCTGTCCGCGCGAGCCGCGCTCGACCGATACGACCACTACGCCCTCGCTCTCGGTCAGGCCGTGCGCCTCGCTGAACTCGGGGCTGTTCGGCACGACCGTTATGCCCATGCGCTTCGATTCAGCGGGGGTCTGCTGCTGGCCTCCGCCCTGCTTCGGCTTGCCGCTGAAGGACTTGACTTCGCTGACGTCGCCGAGCGTCACGTCGAGGCTCATCTTCTTGCCGTCGCGGTAGATTTCGAACTTCACCTTGTCGCCCGCGAGCTTGTTGCGCACCGCGTAGACGACGTCCTCGCTCGTCTTGACGTCCTTATCGCCTATTTTGACGATGACGTCTCCGCGCCGGAGGCCGAACTTATCGGCAGGCGAGCCGGGCTGTATGTCGGCTATTATCGAGCCTTCCTTGACCGGTATCTTGTAGGCTTCGACGAGCGGGGCCGTCAGCGGCTGCACCGTCGCGCCGAGCCAGCCGCGGCGCACTTCGCCGTGCTTGATGAGGTCGTCCATGACCTGCTTCGCCATGTCGATTGGGATGGCAAAGCCGATGCCCTGCGCGTAGGGGATTATGGCCGTGTTGATGCCGATGACGCTGCCGTTCATGTCGATGAGCGGCCCGCCGCTGTTGCCGGGGTTGATCGCCGCGTCGGTCTGGAGGAAGCCCTGGAAGTTGACTCCGGGAGCCTGGAGCGTCCTGTTCTTAGCGGAGACTATGCCCGCCGTCACGGTGCTGCCGAAGCCGTAGGGGTTGCCTATCGCGACGACCTGTTCGCCGACTTCGGTCGCGTCGGAATCGCCGAGCGGAAGGAACGGAAGGTCCTTAGCCTCTATCTGTATCACGGCGAGGTCGAAGGTCGGGTCCTGCCCTATCTTCTTCGCGTCGAAGGTACGGCCGTCGAGCATCGTCACGCGGATTTTTTCAGCGTCCTCGACGACATGATTGTTGGTAAGGATGTAGCCGTCCTTGCTGACGATGAAGCCAGAGCCCTTGCCGCGGCGCGGCACCTTCCTCGGCTGCTGCGGTCCGAAGAACTCCTCGCCGAAGAATTCGTCGAAGAACGGATGGCCCTGGAAGGGGTTCATGATGGGCTGCTGCGTCACCATGCTCTCGACGTCGATGTTGACGACCGCCGGGGAGCTTCTCTTTACTATCGATACGAGCGGGTTCTTGACGTCGCCCGCCGCAGGCAGAGAGGCGACCGCCTCGCCCGCCGGATTTGTTTCCTTAACGACGCCGGATTCGCTGAGCGTATACCTAGTCGCTATATACGAGCCGGCCGTGCCGCCCGCGAAAAGGATCAGCGCCGCCAAGGCCGCCGTCGTGATTTTTTTGAATTTTTCCAAACTGAGACACCTCCAAAAATTTCTCTGTATTCATTCGCCCTGCATGTTGGATATAATAGCATAAGGTCAACAAAAGTCAATAAAAACTATAGAGGTTTGTTTGTAAAATCTCAGTCCCGCGCGCGCAGCCGCTTCGCGGTCCGCATAAGCCACGCCGCCCCGACGATTATCCCCGCCGTCCAGACGTAACGGTTGACGTTCATGAGGCCGTCGGCGTAGAGCTGGCGCTGCGGGTCGGCGAGCAGACGGTAAAGCCCGTAAAGAATTAGGACGAAGGGGAAAAGCACGCCGCCGCGTCTGCGTTTATCCTCCGGCAACAAAGCCGAAAGGACGGCGAGGAAGAGCGCGATGCAGAGCGCCGCGAACGACTCTAGCGGCTGCGAGGGAAAGCGCCAGAAATTTGCGGGGTCTGTCGGAAAATGCAGCCAGAAGCGCGGCGCAGCGCCGAAGGCCGCGCCAACGCCCGAGCAGCAGCCCTCGAGCAGACAGCCTACGCGCCCGACCGCGAGCATGACGGCGAGCGGAATCGACACGGCGTCGGCGAAGGCGTCCGCGCTCGCGCCGAGCTTCCTCAGCCGCCAGAGCCCCGCGAGGCCGCCGGCGAGAAGCCCGCCCGCGGAGTAAAGGCCGCGGAACACCTCGGCGAAGGCTATCCTCCCGTCCAAATAAAGCGGCAGCCGCTCCATTATCCCCGGGACGAAGGAGCCGAGTATCCCGGCGCAGTAGACCCATACGAGCACGGACGAGACGTCGGACTCGCTCATGCCGTAGAGCCGCTCCGCCCTGCGCCGCGTCCAGACGACGAGCAAAAAAAGAGCGAAGGCCCACAGCGCGTAATAGCTGCGGACCTCCGCGTTGAAAATCTCAAAGAGCACAGGACGCATACGCGCCTCGCCCGTTTAGTTGAACCTGCTGCTGCGGCGCTGCGGCCTGCGTCCTCCGCGGTCGCGTTCGCGGCGCTGCCCGCCCACCGGGCAGACGAGGACGCGGCGCAGAGGCTCTTCGCCTATCGAGCGCGTCTCGATCTCTTTGTCGTCGCGGAGCGCTATGTGTATCAGGCGGCGCTCCCAGCTCGACATCGGCTCGAGGCTCACGGGCGAGCCCTTGCGCTTCGCCTCGCGCGCTATAGACTCCGCGAGGCGCTTGAGCGTCTGCTCGCGGCGCGCGCGGTAGCCGCCGCAGTCGAAGCGCACGCGGCGCGTCGACATGTCGTCGTGGCAGACGAGGTTCGTGATATATTCAAGAGCCTTCAGCGTCTCGCCGTAGCGCCCGATTACGACCCCCGCATCCTCGCCGACGAGGTTGATGATGCCGTCGTCGGTAAGCTCGGGAATGAGGTCGAGATCCATCTTGTCAAGCATCTCGTTGACGAAATGGCAGGATTTTATGTAGGAGACCGGCGCAAAGGGCGCTATCTCGACTTTATAGGTCGAGCCGAGAAGCCCGAAAAGCTTCTTGTCCTCGGAAATTACCGTAGCGTCTATGTCGTCGGGCTGAATTCCCCATATCTCCGCGCCCTTGGCCTTCGCCTCGTCGACGGAGGAACACTCCACAACGCGGCTCTCTATCTCAGGCATCGGCATAAGCTCCGTATCGGAAGTATTTCTCATAGCCTATTCCTCGTCGTCCTCATCGTCATCGCCGTCGTTCTGCTTGCTGACTGGCTTGTTCTTGTGCAGGGTCGGCTTAATCGCGAGCTGCTCCTTCGTCTTCTTCATGACGAAGTACTGCTGCGCGATGCCTATCAGCGAGGAGAGGCCCCAGTAGAGCATGACGCCGCCGGGCATCGAAAGGCATATGAAAGCCATGAAGACCGGCATAATCGTGTTCATCATCGCAAGCTGAGGATTGTTGCCCGCGCCCGAAAGCTTCTGCTGCGCCCACGTCAGCACGGAAATCGAGATAAGCAGCACGAGGTTTCCGATGTAGAGCCCCGCGTTCGCAAGTCCCGCGGGATTCGCGAAAATTCCGCTGAGCACGGCGAAGATGCTGTAGATGCCGTCAGGCCCCGGCGCGACGCCGACAGCCTGGCCGAGGCCGGCCGTCGCGGACGAGCCGAGCAGCACGCCCATGAATGTCGTGTCGGCGAAGTCGTAAGAGTTGAGGACGTTGAAGAGAAGAATTAGTATCGGAAGCTGTACTAAGATGGGAAGGCATCCCGCGGCGGGATTCACCTTATATTCTTTGTAGAGACGCATCGTCTCCTGGTTCATTTTTTCTCTGTCGTTGCCGTACTTTTCCTGGATGACCTTCAGCATCGGCTGGATCTTCTGCATGTGCTGCATACTCACCATCTGCTTCTGGTTGAGCGGATAAAGCGCGACTCTCACAATGAGCGTGAGAATGATGATCGCCAAACCGTACGAATTGGTTATACCGTACAAGAACTCAAGAAACGAAAGAAGGAGCTGGCTCGCTCCGTCCCAAATACCCAAGACCTTCACCTATCCTTTCGAAGTCCGCTCCCGCAGCTTCAGGAGCTTTCCGAGCCATTTCCGCGCAGCTATCTCGCCGCGCTCCGGCACAGGGTCGAAGCCGCCCTCGTGCCACGGGCCGCACTTAAGCAGCCTCGATGCGGCGAGATACGACCCTATGACAGGGCCGTATATTTTCAAAGCTTCGGCGGCGTACTCCGAGCAGCTCGGATAAAAACGGCATTTGCCGCCTCCGAGCAGCGGCGAGACGGCCGCCTGATAAAAGCGGACGGCGAACAGCAGAACCAGAGCAAACGCACGACCTATCAGCCGCGTTTTGAATCTACGCCCCAATCCGCGCCGGGCCAGTCCTTCGTGAGAAGCCCGCGGCGCTTCATGCACGCGGCGAGGTCGTAATAGACGTCGCGCGCGTTGGCCTCGAGGCCGTTCTCGCGCAGCGACGCGACGAACCAGACGCCGTCCTTGACCCACGGAAGCAGACGGCGCGCCGCCTCTCGAAGAACGCGCCTCCCGCGCACGCGCTGCGCTCCGCAGGCTATCTTCTTACCCACGGCGACGCCTGCCTGCGCAGGGCCCTCCGCCTTCGTTACATACAACAACCGCACCAGCGCCCCTGAATCGCGACGTCCGGTGCGGAAAACAAAATCAAACTGCCAGCCTTTTTTAAGACGCCCGGCAGATGAAAACCCAAAATCCACCAGAACTAGACGGCGAGGCGCGCCCTGCCCTTACGGCGGCGGTTCCTAAGAATACGGCGGCCGCTCGGCGTCGCGGAGCGCTCCAGGAAGCCCATCGCGCGCTTCCTTCTCAGATTGTGCGGCTGAAACGTTCTTTTCACAGACAACACCTCCTGCGTGATTGCTTCATTCTAAAAAAGTCAAATTCTTTTCAGAATTATCATTGCACGGTTATTCCCCAAACAACCTGATAAATATAGCATAGAGCCGCCGTTACGGCAAGGAAACGCATTAAATTTCCCGAGAAAAATTTTGAAGTATTGCGCAAGGGCCATAGTTTATGGTAAGATTTCCGTTGTCTTTGTGAAGGAGGTGACGGCATTGCCAAACAAGAAATCAGCTAAAAAACGAGTCCTGGTCACTGAGAGAAACCGCATCTACAACCGTTTCTGGAAGACCCGCTGCAAGAACGCGGTGAAGAAACTCCTCGAAGCGGTGGAAAGCAAGGATCTTGAACTTGCGACGAAGAGGCTGAACGAGGCTCAGAGCGTACTGGACAAGGCGGTAGTAAAGGGCGTCGTCCACCGTAACACAGCCGCGCGCCGCAAGGCGAGCATCACGGCGAAAGTCAAAGCCCTCTCGGCCTAGGCTTCACATCGAATCATTCATAAAAAATCGGAGGCTTGCGAAAGCCTCCTTTTTTATGCGCGCAAAACGCCGCGCCCTCCGATTTCCGGAAGGCGCGGCGTTTTCGTTCGTCCGGCGAATTTACGCGCTACAGCGCGAGCGCGGGCATAAAGCCGAGCTTCACGGCGGCGAGGCTGAGGCACGATATTATGAACCAAAGGACGGCCGCCATGACGAGTGGCTTCGCGCCTATCTTTTTGAGCTCCGCGCGGCCGAGGCCACCGCCGATGAGGAAGAGCGTGCCGGTCATCATGTGCTTGCCCGCGAGCGCCCCCGCGTCCCAGAGCGCGCCGAACTGAGGCGCGAGCGAGCGAACGAGAGCCGCGAGCAGGAAGCCGAGCAGAAACCATTGGAATTTAGCCTTCGCCTCGGACTTCGCGAGACGCGCGCCGAGATAGGAGACCGGCAGAATCCAGAGCGCGCGCGTCAGCTTCACCGTCGCGCCTATCGCGAGCGCAGCCGCGCCGTAAATCGAGGCCGCGCCGACGACGCTGCTCGTGTCGTGTATCGCGAGCGCCGCCCAAAAGCCGAACTGCTCCTGCGTGAGGCCGATGAGATGTCCGAGCGGCGGGAAGAGGAAGAGCGCTATGCCGTTGAGCAAAAATATAACCGCCATCGCGACGCCCGTCTCGACGCTCGACGCCGATATCGCTGGCGCCATCGCCGCTATCGCCGAGCCGCCGCATATCGCGGTACCGGAGCTGAGAAGGACGGCGAGCCTGCGCTCGATGCCGAAGACCTTGCCGAGCGCCGAGCCTATCGCGAGCGTCGCGGAAATCGAAATCAGCGTCACCCACAGAGAGGCGAAGCCGACCTTCAGCACCGCGTCGAAGCGCATTCCGAAGCCGAGCAAAATCACGGAAAGCTGCAAAAGCTTCTTCGACGCCGCGGAGGTCTCCTTCTGCGCGGGATTGCCCACGGTCAGTGCGATTGCGAGGCCGAGCGCCAGCCCCACCGCGGGATTCGGCGTTATCACGGAAAGCGCCGCAGCTGCCGCAAACCAGAAATATTTATTCCCCGCCGTCCGTTCAAGAAAAGTTCCGTTTGTTTCCATCGCCCTATTCCCCCAAGGTTTTTCGTATTACGCGGGATTATAGCGCGCTCTATATATTATGAAAAATAATAAGTTTTGATATAAAACATAGATATTTACAATATATTAAGCTCAACAAAAAACGGAAGAGCCGCAGCCCTTCCGTTTCGTCTGTGATTTTCCGTTTATGGCCTAGCAGGTCGCGCCGCCGGTGAGATGCAGCTCCGCGTCGAGAATCTGCTGCTTGCGCGACATTATGTCGCCCTCGAGCAGCTCCTTCTCCACGTACTCGAAGCCGAGGCGCGCTATCGTCTGCGAGAAGCGCTCTCCGGTCTTGCCCTGTTCGCGGAAGAGCAGGATGGCCTTCTCTATCGTATCGAGAGCCTCTTCCTTCGTCGGGAATATCTTCGAGAGCGGGCGGCCCGTCGCGGTGGACTTTCCCCAGCGTCCGCCTATATATATCTTGTATCCGCGCGTTCCCTCCGTCACCGCGTCGAAGTGGCATTTTCCGACGCAATGGCCGCAGTTGTTGCATTTGTCGCGGTCTATCTCAAGCATCCCGTCTATGAGCTTCGCGGCCCCGATCGGGCACGAAGCCTCGACGGAGCACTTCTTGCAGCCGTTGCAGGAGTCTTCGTCGAACTCGGGCACGAGCTGGCCTATTATGCCGATGTCGTTGAGGTCTGGCTTGACGCAGTTGTTCGGGCATCCGCCGACGGCTATCTTGAACTTATGCGGAAGACGCACCTGGCGGTAGCCTTTATAGAAGCGCTCGTGTATCTCCTGCGAAACGGCGAAGCTGTCTATGAGGCCGTACTGGCAGGTCGTCCCCTTGCACGACACGACGGGGCGCACCTTCGAGCCCGTGCCGCCAGTTTCGAGGCCGGCCTTCGCGATGAAGGCGCGGAACTCCTCTATCTTGTCGAAGGGCACGCCCTGGCACTCGATCGTCTGGCGCGTCGTGAGCGTCACTACGCCGTTACCGTAGAGCTTCGCAGCCTCGGCGAGGCAGGCAGTCTGCTCCGCCGTTATCTTCCCGTTGACGGTTATGACGCGCGCCGAGAAGTTGTTGGTCCCCTTGTTCCTCAGAAATCCGAGCGCTTTTACGGATTTTTCCTCCGCAGCTGTTACAACTCCGTTTTCCACAGTTTTTCCCCTTTTCTATTCTTCCGTCTCTATTTCGTTGAAGGTATGTCCGCCTTCGAGCACCTTCGTCGCCGTGAAGCCGAATGCCCTGAGCTTGTTCTGCGTCAGATATGCGCGCTTCCCCTTCGCGCATATGAAGAGCAGCTTTTCGTCCTTCGCGTACTTGTCGAAGCTCTCGTCGACCTTCGTGTAGTCAAGGTAGGGCAGCGCCGGCAGCGACGGCTGTATCGACGTGTCTATGAGCTTGTAGCCCTCGGCCGCCCCCGCCGCGAATTCCGCGGGCGTGAAGGAGTCGAGCGCTCCGGAGAGCTTGTTCTGCATGATGTTCACCATCTGGACGAAGGGGTGTATAGCGGTCGAGAAGGGCGGCGCGTAGGCAAGGTCGAGGTTCTCTAGGTCCGCGAGCGTAGCGTTCATCGAAATCGCCATAGCCGCTATGTCGGTCATCTTGTCCACCGCGCCGGGGCCGAGCGTCTGCATGCCGAGGAATTTGCCGCTCTTGCGGTCGGCGATCATCTTTACGATGAAGTTCGACGCGCCGGGATAATAGTGCGCCTTGTCGTCAACTACGGCGGTGACCGTGATTACGTCGTATCCGGCTTCCTTCGCCGCGGCCTCCGTGAGGCCCGTGCGTCCGACGTTGAGTCCCGGCAGCCTGCATACGCCCGTGCCGAGGACGCCCTTGTAGCTCTCTTCTCCGCCCGCGATGTTCTTCGCGATTATGCGGCCCTCTATGTTCGCGGAGGAGCCCATCGGCGACCATGCGGGCGCGCCGGTGATTCTGTTCGCTACGGTGACGCAGTCTCCGGCGGCGTATATGTCGGGGTCGTTGGTGCGCATCGCGCCGTCGACCTTGAGCGTGCCGTTCGGCATCATTTCGAGGCCGCTGTCCTTGAGGAACGCCGTGTTCGGCTTTATGCCGAGCGCGAGCACGACGGCGTCGGCCTTCATGCCGCGGCGGCCGGTCAGTACCTTTTCTACCTTCTCCGTTCCCTCTATGCCTTCGAGCTTCGTTCCGGTGAAGCAGACGATGCCGTTGTCGGCTATCTTGCGCTCGACGTAGGCCGCGACCTCGGGGTCGAAGCCCGGAAGTATCTGCTCCGCCATGTCTATTACGGAGACCTTGACGCCCTTGGCGGCGAGGTTCTCCGCGACCTCGAGGCCGATGAAGCCAGCGCCACAAACGACCGCGCGCTTCACCGCGCCGGTGTCGAGCAGCTCGCGCAGCGCTATCGCGTCCTCGGGCTTTCTCATGACGAAGACGTTTTTAAGCTCCGCGCCCGGGAGCTTCGGAACTACCGGCGACGCGCCGACGGCTATCACGAGCTTGTCGTATTCGTAGACGGCCTGCTCTCCGGTCTCGACGTCCGCCGCGGTCACGGTCTTGGCGGCGCGGTCGAGCGCCACGGCCTCTTTGCCCGTGAGCACCTTCGCGCCCGTGAGCGCGGAGAATTTCGCCGGAGTGTTGACGATGAGCGAAGCTTTGTCCGCTATCACGCCGCCGACGTAGTACGGCAGGCCGCAGCCGGCGTAGGAAATATCTTTGTCCTTAGCGAGCACCGTCACCTCAGCGGCGCGATCCTCGCGCTTTAGCTTCGCCGCCGTCTTGGTTCCCGCAGCGACTCCGCCGATTACAAGGATTTTCACGTTATCACACCCTTCGCAGAGTTTCAGATATCAGATGATTTAATTATATGCTCTTTCTTCAATTATCAAACATAATAAAATATAATTAAACTCATAGGAAAACGCTATGCAACGGAGGAGTCGGCATGACGCTTCATCATCTGCGGGTATTCATCAAGGTCGCGGAGTGCGGCTCGGTCAGCGCGGCGGCGCGCGAGTGCCATCTTGCGCAGCCTACGGTGAGCCAGCTTATAAAGGAGCTCGAGGATTTTTACGCGGCGAGGCTTTTTGAGAGGCTGTCGAAGAGGCTTTACATCACCGAGGAGGGGCGCAGGCTTCTGTCACGCGCGAAGGAGGTCGCGGGCGCTTACGAGCGGCTCGAGTACGACATGTCGCCTGACAAGAGGTGCGACAGGCTTCGCATAGGTTCGTCGGTGACGGTGGGCATGTGCCTGATGCCGTCGCTTGTGAAGCGCTTCGGCGCGGCGAGGCCGGAGACGGAGATTTACAGCTACGTCAACAACACGCAGACGATTGAGCGGATGCTGCTCGGCTCGGAGCTCGACGTTGCCGTCGTCGAGGGGCGCGTGCGCAGCAAGGATTTGCTCTCGTTCCACTGCCGCGACGACTATGTCGCGCTTTTCTGCTCCGCGGCGCACCCGTTCGCCGCGCGCGAGAGCGTCACGCTCGGCGAGCTCTGCTGCGAGCCGTTCGTGCTGCGCGAGCGCGGGAGCGGAACGCGCGAGATTTTTGAAAATTTCATGGAGGAGCGCGGACGCAGGATAAAGGTGAAATGGGAGGTAGCCTGCTTCGACGCGACGCTGCGCGCTGTCGTCGAGGAGGGCTGCATAGGCGTCGCCTCGGTGCGGCTGCTCGCTCCGCATCTCAAAAGCGGCGCGGTGCGCGGAATCTGCCGCACCGGCGGCGAATGGGACAGGGTTTTCTCGTTTATCTACCACAAGGATAAGTTCATCACCGAGGATATAAAGCGCTTCGCCTCCATTGCGCTGGACGGTAAGGAGGACGAGCTGCCGCGCAAGGAGGATATGGCGAAGCTCGAAGCGTGAACCGTGCCGCCGCGGATATACGAAAAGGCCGGAAGCTTTCGCCTCCGGCCTTGAATTTATCTTGTCTGCGTGAAATGCGCGCCGCTACTTCGCGTCGCCGGAGGCGGGCTCGGCCTTGCCGGCGGACTTCGTCTCCGCGGCGGGGGCCGTCACGTCGGCGGAAGCGGGGGCCGCGGCCTTTTCGGACGGGAATATCTCGGGGTCGAGTATCTTCACGTCGGCGCGCGCGCGAAGCTCTTCAAAGAACTTCTGCTGCTCGGCCTGCAGCTTCTGATTGCGTATCGTCGCGCGCACGTCGCCGCTCACTTCGCTGAAGGGCAGCACGCGCTCGGCCTCGCGTCCGCGGTTTATCGCGATGAATACGAACGGGTCGTTGGCCTTCTCGACGGGCGAGATCTTGTTAAGCGGCAGGTCTTTCACGACCGCGAGCTCGTTCTGGAGCATCTGGTCGGTGAGGATTACGGGGTGGTCGTAGGGCGTCGCCATCTCGACGTCGGCGCGGTACTTCTCTATCACCTCGTCCCACTTGCCGCCGGCGGCTATCGCCTTCTGCGCGGCCTCGGCGGATTCCTGCCTGCGGAAGGTCGCGAGGTTGGCCTTTATGCCCGCGGGCTGCTTGTAGAGGAAGTCCTTCGTCGCGTCGTAGAAGGCCGTGACTTCCTTATCCTCGACCTTCACGTTCTCTCCGAGCGACTCCATGAGCTTCTGCATGCGTATCTGGCGCGCAATGTCGTCCTTCATCTGCTTCTCGGTGATGCCGCTGCGCTGCATGTAGGCGAAGAACTCCTCGCGCGTCGGGTAGCTGTCCATCATGCGCTTGTAGGCTTCGTCTATCTCGGCGGACGGGGCCTCTATCTTGCGCGTCTTTATCTCCTTCTCGAGCTCCGCGTCGACGGCCATGTTGTCTATCACGGCCTTGCGGATCAGCGGTATGTCGGCGGAGGTGATGTTCGCCGCGCCGTACTGCTCGGAGAGGCGCGCGGCGCCCTGTTCGAGCGCGGAGCGCATGACCTCGCGGCCGTCTATCTCGGCGACGGGATAGTCGCGCATCCCTTCGCCCTCCCCGCCGCCGCGCACGTAGAGGCCGTAGCCCGCGAAGCACGAGGCGACGAAGAACAGTATGACGATTATCATTATCACTTTGGTGTGGTTTCTCAGCGTTCTAAGCAAGGGAAATCTTCCTCCTCATAAAACATCGGCTTTTTCAGCAACTTCATAATGATACGATAGCGTTACCGCGCTGTCAAAGAACTGCGGCGAATTTCTCCATAGTTTCGGCATTTTTCTTCATGTAGTCCTTCGTGTCGGCGCGGCAGGCCTCGACGTCCTTCTTCATCTGCGCGACGAGGCCCTCGCTTTCGGAGAATTTTATCTCGCCGCGGACGCGCGTCGTTATGAATATGAGCAGCTCGCGCCCGTAGAAATCCTCGTCCGCACCGATGACGTGTGCCTCGCAGCGTATCTCGCGCTCGCCCGCGAAGGTCGGGTTGCTGCCGATGTTGAGCGCGCAGGGCAGCCACGCGCCGCCCGTGCGCACGAGCGCGCTGTAGACGCCCTCGGGCGGGTATATCTTGCCGCGCGAGACGGGGATGTTCGCGGTCGGGAAGCCGAGCTTGCGCCCGCGCCCGTCGCCCTCGGCGACTGCGCCGCTGATTATGAACGGGTAGCCGAGCATCTTCGCGGCGAGTGACATTTCGCCGAGCGCGACGGCGCGGCGCGTCTCCGTGCTGCTGACCGTCATGCCGTCGAAGCTGTAGCGCGGCACGACGTCGAGCGTCCAGCCGCGAGCGGCGCATATCTCGGAGAGTATCTTCGGCGTGCCGGCGCGGCAGCGGCCGAAGCGGAAATTCTCGCCGATGACGAGGCCGCCGACCTCGTATTTTTTGTCTATGTAGTCGGCGAAGCTCTCGGGCGAGAAGGCGGCGAAGTCGTGAGTAAACGCTATCTTCTCCATGCGCGGCACGCCGAGGTAGGCCGCTATCAAGTCCTTCTCGCGCGGCGAGAAGAGCAGCCGGAAATTGTCCCTGTCGAGAAGCTGGCGCGGATGTCCGTCGAAGGTCATCACGCCCCAGCCCGTCCCGGCTTCGGCGGCGCGCTCCGCCGCTTTGCGCAGCAGGCGCGCGTGGCCGAGATGGAAGCCGTCGAAGGCTCCAAGCGCGTAAATCATTATTCCAAGCCTCCAGATAAGATTATGTTCACGTCCGGCGAAAGTTCGAGCGTACCGCCCTTTTTCGCCGCGCGGCATATCGAGAAAATTTTATTTGATTTTATCACTGCGGGAGAATCGGGCCGCGGCTCCGCGCCGAACGAAAGGCGCGTAAGCGCGGAGAGCGCGACGGCCCTGCCGCACGAAAGCGCGGCATAGGCGGCCGCGTCCGCTTCGTAGGCGGCACACGGAGTTTCAAGCTCCGGCACGGGCGTGACCTCGCACGCGAGCTCCTCGGCCGTCATGGAAAAAAGCTCCTCCGCGCCCTTCGCAGCTTCTATGCGGAACGGGCCGCAGGCGGTGCGCGCGAGCGTGCTCACGTGAGCCGCGGAGCCGAGCCGCACGCCGAGGTCGCGCGCGAAGCTGCGTATGTACGTACCCTTGCGGCAGTCGACGCGGAACGAAACGCGCCCCTCGCCGTCGATGCAGCTCATCCGCGTGATTTTAGAAAAGCAGACGGGCTTCGGCTCGGGCGTAACCTCGCGGCCGCCGCGCGCGAGCACGTGCGCGCGCTCGCCGCCTATGTGGACGGCGGAGACTGCGGGCGGCGACTGCATACGCCAGCCCATGAAGCCGCAGAGCGCGGAATCTATCGCTTCATCCGTTATGTGCCCGAAGGGCGCGCTTTCGACCGCTTCTCCGCTCGCGTCGTCGGTCGAGGTGCGCGTTCCGAAGGCCACGACGGTCTCATAGGTCTTCGGCATCGACATAATAAAATTAGAAAGCCGCGTAGCCTGTCCTATGAGCACGATCAGCACGCCCGAAGCCGTAGAGTCGAGCGTCCCGCCGTGGCCTATCTTCGCGCCGCGCCAGAGCGCGCGCCGTATCTTCTGGACGCAGTCGGTGCTTCGCAGCCCGACCGGCTTATTTACGGGAAGTATCCCCGAGAACGGCGCCATTGAGAGCCTCTTTCTTCAATCTTTCGAGAACGTCGTCGAACGCGCCCGCGGCCTTCGCGCCCGCCGCGCACGGATGTCCGCCGCCGCCGAAGGCCGCGGCGACCGCGCGCGCGCTGTAGGGCGGCCTCGCGCGGACGCTGAGCTTGCAGTAACCGTCGTACTCCGTGAGAAAGAGCGCGAGCTTCACGCCCTTTATGCGAAGCAGCATGTTCACCAGGCCGTCGAGCTCCGCGCTCCCCGCGCCGGACTCTTCGAGCTCCTTGCGGCGCAACCAGAAAATCGCGCGCTCGCCGCCGCCGAAGGTCTCCGTCCGCGAGAGCGCGAGCCCCCACAGGCGCAGCGACGCGGCGCTCATGTTCTGGCTCACGCGGTCGTCTATCTCGTCGGGCTTAGCGCCAGCTTCGAGCAGAATTCCTGCGCAGCGGTGGCTCTCCGCGGTCGTCGAGCTGAAGCGGAAGCTGCCGTTGTCGGTCGAGAGCGCCGTGTAGAGCGCCGCGGCCTCGTCCGCGGTTATGCCCTCGCCGTATAATTCCATGAGACGCACGACGATTTCCGCCGTAGCCGAAGCGCCCGGGTCGACTAGGTTCGTTTTGCAGAAAAGCCTGTTGTCGCCGTGGTGGTCTATGCAGAGCGAATCCTCGCAGACGGAGAGCAGCTCGCCGAAATTATCGACCGAACGCTCCGCCGTGCTCATATCCACCGCAATCAGCAGAGCTCCCTCGGCGAGCGAACGCGGCGCGGATGACGCGCAGACGAGCTCGCCCGAATATGGGAAAAACGAAAAGACGGGCGGCAGCGGGTCCTTCGAGACAATCGCGGCGCGCTTGCCGCAGCGCTTCGCGAGCGAGTAGAGCGCGAAGGCGCTGCCCAGAGTGTCGCCGTCGGGGTGCTCGTGGCAGACGAGCGTCCACGCGCCGTGATTTTTCAGCTTTGCGAACGCTTCGAGGAAGGTCTCGCCGCTCAGCATATTTCCTCCCGCTCCGCCTTCATTTTCGCGTCGCGCTCGGCCACCATGTCGAGCAGCTCGTCCATCCTGCGCGCCTTGACCTCCGACTCGTCGAAGCAGAAATGCAGCTCCGGAATCGTGCGCAGCCGCATCTCTTTGCCGAGCATCGCGCGCAGCACGGGAGCCGCGGCGTCGAGCGCCGTCTGGACCTTCTCCCGGTCCTCCTGGTTTATAAGCGTGTAGAAGACCTTCGCGTGGCCGAGGTCGCGCGACACCGAGACCATCGTCAGTATCGCCTCGCCCGCGTCGGAGTTCTTTATCCTTGTCTGAAGCATTCCGGAGATTAGGCGCAGAAATTCCTTATTGAGCCTGTCTATCCGATATGTCACCATAGTTGAACACCTCCAGAGAAAAGCCGGTTATTTCAAATTCTCCGTCCTCTTCCCTCTGATATAGAAATTTTTCGAGATTGCGCATCCGCTCGTCGAGCTCGCGCGGCGACGAACCAGCGGCGGCGAAGCCAAGCTCAGCTGCGTCGTGCGAGCCGTCGGGGCCGAGGTCGGCCGCCGATATGGAAAAGCGCCCGCGCACGCCGTCCGTGATGGAACGGACGACGTGCCGCCTGTCCTTTAGGCTCGCCGCGAACGGGAGGCGCATCTCAAGCCGCGCGGCGGCTATCCAGAGCTGCATCGCGCGCCGTTAGTCCAGGGACTTTTTCTCTTTCAGTATCTCGTAGGCCTCGATAACGTCGCCCACGCGGAAGTCCTGGAACTTCTCGAAGCTGAGGCCGCATTCGTTTCCGGCCTTTATCTCGCGCACGTCGTCCTTGAAGTGCTTGAGGCTTGAGAGCTCGCCGCTCCAGAAGACGACGCCGTCGCGTATCAGGCGCACCTTCGCGCTTCTGCGGATGAGACCCTCCGTCACGCGGCAGCCGGCGATGTTGCCGACCTTCGGGACGCGGAAGATTTCGCGTATCTCCGCCTGGCCGAGCGTGTGTTCGCGCAGCTCGGGCGCGAGCATGCCTTCCATGGCCGCCTTCACGTCGTCGAGCATGTCGTATATGACCTGGTAGAGGCGTATCTGGACGCCTTCGTTTTCGGCTATCTTCTTTGCGTTGCTGTCGGGGCGGACGTTGAAGCCGACGATGATCGCGTTCGAGGCCGAGGCGAGCATTACGTCGGATTCCGAAATGCGTCCGACGCCTTCGTGGACTATGTTGATAGAGACGGCGTCGGTGCTCATCTTCATGAGCGACGAATGGAAGGCCTCGAGCGAGCCCTGCACGTCGGTCTTGAGGACTATGCGGAGCTGCGGGACCTCTTCCGTCTGCATCTTCTCGTAGAGCTCCTCAAGCGTCAGGCGCTTCGCCTTGCTCTGGTCGGTCTCGCGGCGCTCGAATTCGCTCTGCGACATAAGCTCGCGCGCCTCGCGCTCAGACGAAAGCGTCGTGAACTTCTCGCCGGGCTGCGGGACGCTCTCAAGGCCGAGGACCTCGACCGGCATGCTCGGCCCCGCTTCGTTGACGTTGCGTCCCTTGTCGTCTATCATCGCGCGGATTTTGCCCCACGCGGAGCCGGTGTGTATGATGTCGCCGCGGCGCAGCGTGCCGTCCTGCACTATGACGGTAGCGACCGGGCCCTTGCCCTTGTCGAGGTTCGCCTCGATGACGGTGCCGGTGGGCGCGGCCTTCGGGTCAGCCTTGAGCTCCTGCATTTCGGCGACGAGCAGAAGCATTTCGAGCAGGTCGTCCACATGGAGCCCCTTCTTCGCGGCTACGTCGACCATAATCGTATCGCCGCCCCATTCCTCTGGGATGAGGCCGTAGTCGGAGAGCTGCTGGCGCACGCGCTCGGGCTTCGCTTCGGGCTTGTCTATCTTGTTGACCGCGACGACTATCGGCACGCCCGCGGCCTTCGCGTGGTTAAGTGCCTCGACGGTCTGCGGCTTGATGCCGTCGTCCGCGGCGACGACGAGTACGGCGATGTCCGTGACCTGAGCGCCGCGCGCGCGCATCGAGGTGAAAGCCTCGTGACCCGGCGTGTCGAGGAAGACGAGCGTGTTGCCGTTGTATTCGACGCGCGAGGCTCCGATGTGCTGGGTGATGCCGCCGGCCTCTTTCTCCGTGACGTGGGTCTTTCTGATGTTGTCGAGAAGCGTCGTCTTGCCGTGGTCGACGTGGCCCATGACGGTGATGATCGGCGGGCGCGGCTGAAGCTCTCCGTCGCCGCCCTGCTTGCCCTTTTTCTTTTTATCCTTGGCTTTGAGTTTTTTGTGGGATACCGGCTTCGGAGCCTCCGCGCGCTGCTGCGGCGCTGGCACTTCCGCGGGCTTCGCTTCGGCCGTCTCCGCCGCGGCTTCGGCGGGCGCCGGTTCTTCCTTCGCCGGGGCGGGGGCCGGAGCCTCCGAGGCGAAGACGAAATTCTTTTTGAAGGTCTTGCCGAGTATCTGGAGAATCTTCTCGTCGGCGCGCGTCGTCGCGGGGAGCATGAGCCCCTCCATCATCAGCGCCTTGACCGCGCTTCCGGCCTTTTCGCCCGCGAGCGCCGCCACGTCGGAGACGGAAGCGCCTTCCTTCACCGCGACGGTCGGGTAGGTGGATATAGCCTCTATCTCCTGGCGCGAGGCCTCTTCCTGCGCCTTGTTCAGCGACTCCTCCACCATCGGGACGAGTTCTTCGTCTATCGAGCTCATATGCGATTTAATGCTGATGCCGAGGCCCGTGAGCAGCTCAACCATTTCGGTGTTGCTCTTTCCGAGCTTTTTAGCCAGATCATAAACTCTGATTTTACTCATTCGCATCACTCCTGTCACAAGTCAGTGTGTAAATTTTTTTAACGAAGCCGCTTTTCATCGGGAGCGCGGCTGTCTGCGCCGCGGTTATCCCGAGGCTCGCGCCGAGCTCGCCGCGGCCTGTGCCTTCCAGTAAAAATATCTCCGCCGTCCCGCGCTGCACCGCCGTCTCGATATGGCGCGAGACGTTCGCGGAGCAGTCGTCAGTTACAAACACGGCGAACTTTTCCGCGCCCTTCAGCGCCGGCAGGACTTTATCCTGCCCGACGAGAAGCTCCCCCGCGCGGCGCGCCATGCCGAGCATATCCAGAACCTTGCGCTCGCGGCAGACTCTCACGCTTCGTTCCCCATTTTCTCGCAGAGCGCGGCGAGCTCCTCGTAGACCGATTCGGGGACCTCCGTCTTGAGCGCGCGCGAAAGCGATTTTTTCTTCTTCGCCGCGGCGACGCAGGCGGGGTCCGCGCAGAGGTACGCGCCGCGCCCGTTCGCCTTGCCGGTCGGGTCGTAGCGCACCTCGCCCTCCGGCGAGCGCACGACGCGCAGGAGCGTCCGCTTCGGCGACTCCTCGCCGCAGCCTACGCATGTGCGCGGGCGCTGTTTCTTCACGGGCTGCTTCGCGGCCTTAGCCATCGGCCCTTACTTGCCCTCCTCCGACATCATCTCGGAGAAGTCCATGAAGAGGTCCTTCATCGTCGGCAGCTTTTCCTCGTCCTTAACCTTGATGTCTATCTTCCATCCGGTGAGGCGCGCCGCGAGGCGGACGTTCTGCCCAGCCTTGCCTATCGCGAGCGAAAGCTGGTCGGAATGAACGTAGGCGATTACCGAGCGGTCCTGGTCGAGCAACGGCTCGATGCGGACTATCTTCGCGGGCGATAGCGCGTTCACGATGTACTTGAGCGGGTCGCTGTTGTAGACGATTATATCTATTCTTTCGCCGTTGAGCTCGCTGCTGATGGACTTGATGCGTCCGCCCTGCTTTCCTACGCACGCGCCGAGCGGTTCAACGTTCACGTCGAGGCTCGCGACGGCGATCTTCGCGCGCGTTCCTGCTTCGCGGACGATGTTGCGTATCTCGACGACGCCGTCGCTGATCTCCGGCACTTCAAGCTCGAGCAGGCGGCGCAGGAGTCCGGGGTGCGTGCGCGAAACTATTATGCGCGGGCCGCGCGTCGTCTGGCGCACATCGAGAAGATAAAATTTCATGCGGTCGCCGGGGTTGTACTTCTCGCCGACGATGCGCTCTTCCTTCGGCATTATCGCCTCGGTCTTGTCGTTGAGGCGGACGAGTATCTGGTCGCCCTCGGCCTTGAATATCGAGCCGGTGACGATGTTTCCTATCTTGTCGGAGAACTGCTCGTAGACAACCTGGCGCTCCGCGTCCTTGAGCTTCTGAATGATGACCTGACGCGCCGTCTGCGCCGCGATGCGTCCGAAGTCCTCGGGCAACACCTCCGAGCGGATGACGTCGCCGACCTCGAGATCCTTGTAGCCGCGGCGCTCAGCCTCTTCGGGCGTCATCTCCGCGTCCGCGTTCACGACCTCGCTTACTATTTCGTAGACCTCGTAGAGCGATATCTCTCCGCTCTCTATGTCGATGTGGACTTCTATATGCTGGTTGCCGCCCTTGAACTTTTTGTAGGCGGAGACCATCGCGGCCTCAAGGCTCGAGATTATCGTCTCCTCGGAAAGCCCCTTCTCCTCTTCTATCTGTTTCAGAACTTTTTTGAAATCTTTGCCAAGCTGCATTTTTCCAGTCCGACCCCTTTCTGTGTGATGAATTATTTTTTCTTCTTTGGTATTTTCTTAAACGTTTTCTTCTGCCCGCGCTGCGGTACGTAGACGATATGCGCGCGCTTTACGTCGTCCAGCGGAACTGTCGTCTCGCCGCCCGGAGTTCTGACGGCCACCTCGGCGTCTGAGAGCGTCCCCGCGATTACGCCGCGGATTTTCTTTCCGCCTTTTTTAAGAGAAATCTCGACTTCGTTTCCCGCGAAGCGCCTGTAATCTTCTATGACGAAGAGCGGACGCTCCACTCCCGGCGAGCTTATCTCAAGGAAATAGCGGTCCGGCAGGTCTTCCTCCACCGTGTCGAGATATTCTCCGACGTCGCGCGAGACGATCTCGCAGTCCCCCGTGTCGATGCCGCCCGGCATCTCAAGGTAGACGCGGACTATATTCATGCCGTTTTCCGAAACGGCCTCAAAACCGGCGCACTCGTAGCCTAGAGCTTCGACCCTCGCGCAGACCGCGCGATAAATCTCGTTGTATTTCTCCTGGTTCACACATACGCCTCCCTTAACAAAAGAAGAGTGGGAAAACCCACTCTTCCAGTCATTAGCCCAGAATTAGTCTCTAAAGTGTATCATTTTTTCAAAAAAAAGCAACACATTTCAGAAACTTTTCGTCAGCAGAGGAATTTCTTAATCATGTCTCCTATCTCTTCGCTTATCTCCATGCGGTGCGTCGCGTGGACCGTGTGGACGTTTCTGAAGCTCTTCGGAAGCATCGGAAGCGTCAGCACCTCGTGGTTTATCTCCTCGTCCTCATCGGAGAGCAGGACCATGACGTTGTCGTAGCTCGGATGCTCGTAGACGTACTCCGCGACGAGCGAGGCGTACTCCTTGCGTATCCAGACCGGCAGGTCGTGCTTCTTGCCGAGCGTTAAGAACGGGAGAAGGCTCGGATTCAGCATGACCGTGCGCGCGTTCGGGAAAATTACGCTGAGTATGTTCGCGAAGAAACCGCCGAGGCTCGAGCCTACTATGCAGACAGGCTCCGACGCATCGGCGCGCTGCACCGCGTTTATCTTATCGCGCAGAGTTTTGAGCACGATGCGCGGGTTCGTGTTTCTGTAGTCGAAGGTCGGGGAATATATCTCGCACTGGTAATTCTCTTTCAGCCATTTATATTTGCTGTTTTCTCCGCTGCTTTCAAAACCGTGAATATTTACTATCATTTATCAGCACTCCTTCCGGCCAATTATCTTTGGCTCAGGTAATTTATTTTCGAAGCTGCAATTCCACAGCCCGCCGGGGCCTCAGCGACGGCGCCGGCGAGAACGGAAGACGCTCATAAAATATAAACGCCGAAATTTTTTCAATATTATAGCATGTGCGGGCCGTCAGGAATATGCGCCGCGACGGGAAAAATCAAATTGGGCAGGAAAAGGCGCGCCGTCGGATGCACAGCGTGTAGTGGAAGGATACGAAAAAAGCCCGGCTTCATAGCCGGGCTTGAATTTCCTGGTCGGGATGAGAGGATTCGAACCTCCGACCACCTGCACCCCATGCAGGTACGCTAGCCAGACTGCGCTACATCCCGTACAACGGCAGATATAATACAGCTACATCGGGCTTTGGTCAAGGGGTAAAATAAAATTCCTCCGCGCCAAGCGGAGGAATTTATTCTAAGCTCTTAACGAAAGAGGAAAAAAGCGGTCTACTTGTTTACGGCTTCCTTTAAAGCTTTGCCCGCGCGGAAGACGGGAACGTTCTTCGCCGGAATTTCTATGACTTTCTGCGGGTCCTGAGGATTGCGTCCCTGACGCGCCGCCCTCTTCTGAACCTCGAACGTGCCAAATCCTACGATCTGGACTTTCTCGTCCTTCTGAAGCGCCTCGTGTATATTGCAGAATATGGCTTCCACAACTTCGGTCGCCTTTTTCTTAGTGACGCCCTCTACCTCTTTGGCTACGATGTTGATGAGGTCTGTCTTTGTCACCGCAATGCCACCTCCATTCAAATTTGAACCGCCTTAACGCAGTACATAGCATTTATACAGATAAAAGCCGCCCCCGTCAAGACCTTGACATCAAAAAAATCGGCTCTGTCAGCGATTTTTCGTCAACTTTTGCTGCGCAGGAATATTTTTATCGGGACGCCGGAGAAATCGGCCATCTCGCGCAGTAAATTTTCCAGGCGGCGCTTGAAGCTCTTCGATGAAAGCTCCGGATTGTTGACGAAGAATACGAAGGCGGGCGGCGCTCCGTCGGCCTGCGTGCAGTAGAAGACCTTGAGGCTGTGGCCCTTTCCGTCGCCCGGCATACGGTCGAAGACGAGGACCTCCTTTACTAGCCTGTTAAGCTCCGAGGTCGGTATCCTGCGGCGGCGGTTCTCCTCCACCCTGAGTATCATCTCCGGCAGCTTGCCGAGGCTGCGGCCCGAGAGCGCCGAGATGAATACGCGCGGCGCGTGCGCGGCGAGCGGGAGCTCTTCGATGAGCTTCTTCGTCACGGAGTCGCCGACCTTTTCTTCCTTCGGCGCGAGGTCCCATTTGTTGACGACGAGGATAAGCCCCTTGCCGCGTTCGAGAACCTGGCCGACGAGCCGCTTGTCCTGCTCGGTGAGCAGGTCCTGCGCGTCGAGCAGCACGAGCGCGACGTGGCAACGGTCTATCGCCTGGTAGGTGCGCACGTTGGAGTAGTATTCGAGCGCGGAGTTCACACGGCTTTTGCGGCGCAGCCCCGCGGTGTCGAGGAAGCGGAATTTTTTGCCGCCGAGCTCGACCACGGAGTCGACCACGTCGCGCGTCGTGCCGGCTATGTCGCTGACCATCGAGCGCTCCTCTCCGGCGAATGCGTTGAGCAGGCTCGACTTGCCTACGTTCGGGCGGCCGACGAGCGTCACGCGGATTTCGTCGGAATCCTCGTCGAATTCGTCGTCCTCGAGCTTCGAGGCGACGATGTCCATCAGCTCGTTGAAGCCGGTGTTGTGCTCGGCGCTGACGCCGACGACTTCGTCGAAGCCGAGGCCGTAGGCCTCGCCTATCATCGCGTCTTCGAGGTTCTGGCTGTCGAGCTTGTTCATCGCTACGACTACCGGCTTGCCGCTCCGGCGCAGCTTGTGCGCTATCTCCGCGTCGGTCGGCGTCACGCCGGTCTTTCCGTCGACGACGAAGATTATCACTCCGCTTTCGTCGACGGCGAGGTCAACCTGCTTTTCGATTAAATCCATGAAGGGGTGCTCCGTCTCGGAACGGATGCCTCCCGTATCCACTATGTAAAATTTTTTGCCGGCCCACTCGGTTTCGCCGTAGAGCCTGTCTCTCGTGACGCCGGGCTGGTCGTCCACTATCGCGGCTCGTTTCCCCAGTATTCTGTTGAATATTGAGGATTTGCCGACGTTGGGCCTGCCGACTATCGCAGCTATCGCCATTGTGTTTACGCTCTCTTTTCCTTAGTTTTTGAAACTGTGTATCGGCGCAGGTATTCTGCCGCCGCGGTTGACGAAGGCGGAGCAGTCGAACTTGTTGACCGGCATCACGGGCGCGTAGCCGAGCAGGCCGCCGAAGGTGACGGTCTCGCCGGCGCTCTTGCCGTAGACCGGTATGACGCGGACCGCGGTCGTCTTGTTGTTTATCATGCCTATCGCCATTTCGTCGGCGATTATGCCCGATATGGTCTCCGCCGAGGTCTCGCCCGGAAGCGCTATCATGTCGAGGCCGACGGAGCAGACGCAGGTCATCGCCTCGAGCTTGTCGAGCGTCAGAGCGCCCGCCTCGACCGCCTCTATCATTCCGTGGTCTTCGCTGACCGGGATGAAGGCTCCGCTGAGGCCGCCGACGTAGGACGAGGCCATTACGCCGCCTTTTTTGACGTTGTCGTTGAGTATCGCTATCGCCGCGGTCGTGCCGGGCGCGCCCGCCTGTTCGAGCCCCATCTGCTGGAGTATCTCGGCGACGCTGTCGCCTATCGCGGGCGTCGGCGCAAGCGAGAGGTCTATGATTCCGAACGGCACGCCGAGGCGTTCCGACGCTTCGCGCGCGACGAGCTGGCCGACGCGCGTTATGCGGAAGGCGGTCTTTTTGACTGTTTCGCAGAGTGTTTCGAAGTCCGCGCCGTGTACCTCTTCGAGCGAGCGTTTGACGACGCCGGGGCCGCTTACGCCGACGTTTATCGCGCAGTCGCGCTCGCCGACGCCGTGGAAAGCCCCCGCCATGAATGGGTTGTCCTCTACGGCGTTGCAGAAGACGACGAATTTCGCGCAGCCGAGCGAGTCTTTGTCCTTCGTCAGGAAGGCCGTCTCCTTTATGACCGCGCCCATCTCCTTCACCGCGTCCATGTTGATGCCGGAGCGGCTCGAGCCGAGGTTGACGGAGGAGCAGACGCGCTCCGTCACGGCGAGCGCCTCGGGGACGGAGTTGATGAGCTTCTGGTCGGAGGCCGCGGTGCCCTTCTGGACGAGCGCGGAGAATCCGCCTATGAAGTTGACGCCGACCTCCGCCGCGGCGCGGTCGAGCGTGCGCGCTATCTCCACGTAGTTGTCCGTCTCGCAGCAGGCCGCCGCTATCGCGACCGGCGTCACGGATATTCTCTTATTGACTATCGGGATGCCGAACTCGAGCGAGATTTCGTCGCCGACGCGCACGAGGTTCTCCGCCCTTTTCGTTATTCTGTCGTATATTTTCTGGCAGAATTTCTTTTCGTCGGGGTCGGCGCAGTCGAGTAGGTTGATGCCCATCGTTATGGTGCGGACGTCGAGATTTTCCTCGAGGATCATCTCGTTCGTCAGCCGTGCTTCTGCTCTCGTAATCATGGCGCGTCTATATCCTGTGCATGCTTTCGAAGATTTCTTCGCGCTGGAACCTTATCATGAGGCCTATCTCTTCGCCGAGCTCTTCGAGGCCGCCGGCGAGCTCTCCGGGAGAGCAGGTCGCCTCGGTGACGTCGATTATCATGAGCATGTCGAAGTAGCCTTTGACTATCGTCTGTGAAATTTCGAGAATGTTTACGTTTTTGCCGGCGAGGTAGGTGCATACGCTCGCGATGATGCCGACCTTGTCTTTTCCAAGCACTGTGACCAGAGCCTTCATTTCGTCCATACCCCCAGATTCGTTGACGCGGCCGCTGCCGCGCCGCCGCGGAGGGACTCTCCCTCAATCTAGATATAATAATACAGAGGGGAAGGCTTTTCCAGACCTCGATATGTCGAAATAGGGGGCGAGTATCGCGGAAAGCGCCGCAAAGCGTTTCGTGCGCACCCAGAGCGCGCCGTCCTCGTCGGACTGCCAGAAGTCCATGTCGGAATCGGCGAGCTTGTCGGCGATCTCTTCGGCTGCGGCGCGGGAGGCCGTTATCTTTATCATCGGGACGAAGGGCGGAAGCTCGAGCTCGCGCCGTTCGAGCAGCTCGCGCGTCCAGAAGCTGCCCCAGCCGCGGCACAGCCCGTCCTGCCAGCCCGCGCCGGGGCGGCGGCTTTGCACGACGGCGCGCCGCTCGCCGCCGCCGCGCCACATCGACTCCCAGAGCATAGCGTAGGCGCGCGCGCGCGCGTCGTAGCCCTCGGAGCGCGCCTCTGCGCCGGCGTCTATCCAGCCGATTACGGATGGCGCGAGGCCGCCGCAGAGCGAGAGCAGCTTGCGCGTGCCGATGAGCAGCGCGCCGTGCGGATATTGTTTTATGAGTTCTTCGGCGGAGGGGATTTTTTCTTCGTCGTTCTGAAAGAGCAGGACGTTTCCGCAGCTGCCGCGCAGAGCGCCCTCCGCGCGCTCGAAGAGCGCCTCGAGGCCCGGGCGCGAGCCGCGCATCAGAAGGCCGCCGCAGTTCGGGCAGCGCTCCGGCAGCGGCGCGCGTTCTCCGCACGAGACGCAGCGCAGCCGCCCGCGCCGTTCCTCCCAGCGCATGGCGGAGCCGCAGCGCGGGCACCGCGCCGTCCAGCCGCATTCCTCGCAGTAGAGCTCTCCCGCGTAGCCCTTGCGGTCGAGCAGCCACATCGCCCAGCCGCCGCGCGCGCGCGCTGCCGCTGTCTCGCGCAGCAGCGGGACGCTTACCGGCAGCTTGCCGCTGAGGGACGCGAACTCGGCGGACTGCGCCTCCTTCGTGTCCACGAAGACGAGACGGGCGTCGTTGCCGCGCTCTTCGCATTGGGGCTTCATTCCTAGGAAAATTTTCGACGAGGGCATAGAGCCGCCGAGCAGGAAGCGCGCTCCGGCGAATTCCGCGCGTTTGCCGAGTAGCGGACGCGCGTTGAAAACGGGATGATTCTGCGAGCGCCAGCCGCCGTTGTTCTCCTCGTCCATGGTTATCGTCGAGAGGCCCGCGAGCGGGACGAAGGCCGCGCCGGGCGGCCCGACTATGAAGCGCAGCTCGCCCGCGAGCGCGAGTTTCCAGAGCTTCCAGCGCCTGACGGGCGTCTCGGGCCACAGCGCGCCGCCGTCGCGCGCGGAGGGCGGCAGGCTATCCCAGAAGGCGCGCGCCATGACGGCTTCGGGAAAAAGCGCGAGCGCCGGCATTCCCTCTTCGAGCGCGGCGCGGTACCGCTCCCAGCGTTTTTTATAATCCGTACTGTAAAAGCATTCCGCTGTGAATTTTCCGCCGCTTTCGCGCTCCGGGCGCTGCGGCAGCTCTTCTTTGGAAAAGAATTTCGACGGCAGCAGAGTCTTCATCGCGAAGCCCGTGCCTATGAACCACGTCGCGCCGAACCATTTTATCAGCTTCCAGAGCTCGGGCGGCAGCGGCGGGCGTTCGTCGATTACAGCGGCGAGCGGCTTCGTCTTCGACTCGTCGTAGCCGCCGCCAGCGTCCACCGTCACGCCAATCCTGCAGCCGCGTCCAAGCGGCGCGGATACACGAAGCCCCTCGGCGAGCTCCGTCTCCCACGAGTAGGAGAGCGGTGTCCACCAAGGGGCCGGAAATACGGCGTGAACCGAGGGCATTATTTCCCGGCGGCGAGCGCCGAGACGAAATCGAGTATGCGCGAGGCCGTTTCGTCTTTCGTTCCGGAGAAGCGGACGGGCTCCGCGCCGCGCGCCATTATCGTGACGGCGTTGGTGTCTACGGCGAAACCCGCGCCCGGCGCGAGCACGTCGTTCGACACGATCATGTCGAGATTTTTCTCCGCCATCTTCTTCTGCGCGTTTTCAAGGACGTTCTGAGTCTCGGCCGCGAAGCCGACGAGCAGCTGCCCGGGCCGCTTGCGCCTGCCGAGCTCCGCCGCTATGTCGCGGTTCTGGACGAGTTCGAGCGTCATGGTATCTTTGCCGCCGCGCTTTATCTTCTGCTCCGCGCGCTCGGCGGGTCTGTAGTCGCCGACGGCGGCTGCCTTCACGATGACTTCGGCGCTTTCCGACGCCTCCATGCAGGCGTCGAACATCTCGTCCGCGCTGGTCACCTCGACGATTTTTATCCCCGCGGGACGGCGCAGCGCCGTCGGGCCGGTTATCAGCGTAACATCAGCGCCGCGCCGCCACGCCTCTTCGGCTATCGCGTAGCCCATCTTTCCGCTGCTCGGGTTGCTGATGAAGCGCACGGGGTCGATATATTCGTGCGTCGGGCCTGCGGTCACTGCGACGCGCCGCCCGGCGAAATCCTTTTTGTCGCAGAGCGCGCGCATGACGTAGTCGTTTATCACCGCGGCGGAGGGCATGCGCCCCTTGCCTTCGTAGCCGCAGGCGAGCAGCCCGCTGTCCGGGTCTACTATCTCGGCGCCGCGTTCTTTCAGAATTTTTATATGCTCCTGCACGGGGCCGCTCGCGAGCATCTTTCCGTTCATCGCGGGGAAGAGCAGCAGCGGCTTCGTATTCGCGAGCAGAGCCGCGCCTAGCAGCGTCGAGCCGTCTCCCTGCGCCGCGGCGCGAAGCACGTTCGCCGTGCACGGCGCTATGACGAAGAGGTCGGCCCAGTCCGTCAGCGAAATGTGCGGAATCTGCCAGCCGTATTCGGCGGAGAGGAAGTCGCGCTCGCGCCATACGCGGCGCTTGCTGAGCGTCGAGAGCGCGAGCGGGCTGACGAACTGCTCGGCGGCCTCGGTGAGTATCGTCTCGACTTCGCAGCCGAGCTTAACCCAGCCGTGAAGTACGTCCGGCGCTTTATAGGCGGCGATGCCGCCGCTTACGCCGAAGAGTATCCGCTTAGGCCGCGGGCTCATTTTCCTGCTTCGGCAGCGGGTCGACTATGCGGTAGGCGATGCGTCCGTTCGTCACGTCGTCGACGGCCATCGAGATGTATTTCTCCTCGCCGCTGAGGTCGCGGCGCTCGCTGAGCTGCCGCGCGCGCGCCGATATGACGAGCGTCAGTATGTATTTGTTCGGGATGTCCCTTTCGCGGTAGATTTTTTCAAGATCCATATATATCATTGCTGTTCCTCCCTGTTTTTCTTGACAATATTTATGACTTCATCGACGGTCCTTTCTAGGTCGTCGTTCACCACAACGTAATCGTATTTACCGGCGCAGGCTATCTCGGCCTCCGCGTTCTTTATGCGAAGCTCGCGCTCCTCGCGTCCCTCGCTGCCGCGCCCTTCGAGGCGGCGGCGAAGCTCCTCCATAGAGGGCGGCTTCACGAAAATCATGACGGCCTCGGGCATCTTCTGCTTAACTATGAAAGCGCCCTGCACGTCTATCTCGAGCACTATGTCCGTCCCGGCCTCGAGCGCGGACTCGACGATGTCGCGCCGCGTGCCGTAGAGGTGTCCGTGTACCTCGGCGTATTCGAGGAAGTCGCCGGCGGCTATTCTGCGGCGGAATTCGTCCTCCGAGATAAAATGATAGGTCTCGCCCTCTTTGTCGAGGCCCGGCCTCGGCGCGCGCGTCGTGCACGAGACGGAATATTTTATGCCGGAGAGCCGTTCGAGCGCGAGATGAAGCACCGTTCCCTTGCCGACTCCGGCGGGGCCGGAAAAAATATAAAGACGTCCCTTCACCGCTTACCGCTCTCCTTCCTCAAAGCGCGCCGTTATCGTCTCGGGCTGTATCGCCGAGAGTATGACGTGGCGGCTGTCCATTATCAGAATCGAGCGCGTTTTGCGCCCCTGCGTGACGTCGACTAGAAGCCCCGCCTCGCGCGCCTCGTCCTTGAGGCGGCGTATCGGCGCGGAATCGGGACTGATGAGCGCAACTACGCGCTCCGCAACGACCATGTTGCCGAAGCCTACGTGCAGAAGTTTCTGCGCCATGCGACGCTCCTATTCCAGATTCTGTATCTGCTCGCGGATGCGTTCGAGCGCGGCCTTCGCGTCGACCGCGAGCCAGCGTATCTCCGCGTCGGCCACCTTCGAGTCGAGCGTGTTGACCTCTCGGTTCATCTCCTGCACTATGAAGTCGAGCTTGCGTCCCGCGCTTTCGTCGGAATCTCCGGCGGAGCGGAATTTCGCGATGTGGCTCTTGAGCCGCGCGAGCTCCTCCGCGACGTCCCATTTGTCGGTGAGCAGGACTATCTCCTGCATATAGCGCTGCTCTTCGAGCTTTTCGCCGAGCTTTTCAAGAGTTTCGGTGACGCGCGTCCTCATCGCCTCGAAGGCCGCGTCGCGCGCGGGCTTCCACTTTTCCTCTATGACGCCGACGAGACGCTCGAGCTCCGCGAGATGCGTCAGCACCTCTTCGCGCAGATGCCCGCCTTCGAGCGCGCGCATCTTATTCCACGACGCGGCGGCCTCGTCGAGCAGTTCTTTGAAAACTTCCTCTGTCGCCTGCGAGTCCTCCTCGTCCTCGAACTTCGGCATGTCGAGCACGCCGGGGAAGAGCGCCACGCGCTCCACGTCGACGTCGGGTACGAAGCCGAGCGCGCGGCGCGCCGCGGACATCTCCTCGCAGTAAGCGGCTAGCACGTCCCTGTTGACGCGCCCAGTCTTGAAGTCCTGCGCCCAGAGCACCTCCATGCGGAGCTGCACCTTGCCGCGGCGGAAGGTTTTTCTCAAATTCTGGTGGAACCACGGCTCCCATCCCGCGAACTCCCTCGGGAGGCGCACCGATATTTCCTGATAGCGGTGATTGACGCTGGAAAGCTCTACGACGACGGTCCCCCACTTTGTCTGTATCTGGGAGCGGCTGAAGCCGGTCATGCTTACGTACATACGGATCCACCTTTCAAAGCGGTCTTATCAACCTTGTTATAATATATCCTCCGCGCCTGTTTGCGCAACGCCGCCCGCGAAAATTTCGCCGATTTCGGAGAGCATTTCACCAAAGCCGCGCCCGTCTATCGCGCAGACGCAGACGACGCGCTCGCCGCGCGCGCGCAGCTCGATGGCGGTTTCGTAGGCCGCCGCGCCGCTTTTGTCTATTTTGTTCAGTATCACGAGCCGCGGCAGCTCTCCCGCGCCGAGCCCCTCGAGCGTTTCGAGCACCACGTCGAGCGTCGCGCAGGGGTCTTTGTCCGCCGAGTCGAGCACGAGCAGCAGCAGGTCGGCGTTCGCCGCCTCCTCGAGCGTCGCGCGGAATGCGGCGACGAGCTCGGGCGGCAGCTTTCTGATGAAGCCGACGGTGTCGGAGAGCAGGAACGGCTTTCCGTCGCCGGTCTCAATCCTGCGCACGACGGTGTCTAGCGTGGAAAAGAGCTGGTCCTTCGCTAGGATACCCGCGTCCTTCGAGAGCGCGCGCAGCAGCGTGGACTTCCCGCTGTTCGTATAGCCGACGAGCGCCGCGAGCGGCACGCCGCCGCGCCTGCGCCGTTCCCTGTTTTCGCCGCGCCGCCTGCGCACGTCGTCGAGCCGCTTCGTTATGCTCTTTATGCGCAGCTCGAGCTTGCGGCGGTGTCGTTCGAACTCCGTCTCGCCCGGGCCGCGCGTACCTATGCCTCCGCCGGTGCGCGACATCTGATGTCCGAGCCCCTTTAAGCTCGGAATCTCGTAGCGGTACTGCGCGAGCTCTACCTGGAGCTTCGCCTCCGCCGTGTTCGCGCGCTGCTCGAAGATCTTCATTATCACGAATGCCCTGTCCCAGACCTGCAAGCCCGTGAGCTTCTGCAGATTGCTCTTCTGCGTCGGCGTTATGAAGTCGTCGACGACGAGGTGCGTGCATTCGTTCGGCTCGGCGTATTCGCGTATATCCTGCGCCTTTCCGGCCCCGATGAAGGAGGCGGGGTCGGGCGCGCGGCGCTTCTGTATCACGCGCGCCGCGACGGGGACGTTTACGTTCTTGAGCAGAAGCACGAGCTCGTCGAGAGAGCTCTGCGTGTCGTCTCCGTCGCCGAGCGCGGCTATTATCGCCTTCGGCTCCTTTGGGCGCAGGTCGCGCGCGGTGCGCCGCTGGCGGCTCAACGGTTCTCCTGCGCCTCTATCTCTTTCGCGAGCGAGGCTATCGCGTCTACCACCTCGGAGGCGCTCATATCTGTGCTGTCGAGTATGACGCAGCCCTGCGCGGGGCGCAACGGCGCTATCTCGCGCGTCATGTCGTAGCGGTCGCGCTCGATCACCTGTTTTAAGATTTCGTCGTAATCGGCGCTCTCGCCCTTCGCCTCGCGCTCGGCGCAGCGTCTTCTCGCGCGTTCCTCGGCGCTCGCCGTGAGGAAGATTTTCAGTTCCGCGTCGGGAAATATGACCGTCCCCATGTCGCGGCCGTCGGCGACGAGACCGTTCGCCGCCTGCGCGCGCTGAAAGCCCGTCAGAGCGTCCCGCACCTCGGGCCTCGCGGCGTAGGCCGATACAATGGAGTCGACGCGCGCCGTGCGTATCGCCCGCGTCACGTCCTCGCCGTTTGCCGTCACCTTTCCGCCCGCGACTTCGATTTTGAAATCTTTCAGCGTTTCGGCTATCTTCTCCCCGTCCTCGGGCGCGACGCCCTCTTTGTCGAGCTTCCACGCGACTGCGCGGTAGAGCGCGCCCGTGTCGAGATATGGCAACCCCGTCTTTTCCGCGACGGCCTTCGCCGTCGTGCTCTTTCCGGCCCCGGCCGGGCCGTCTATCGTGACTATGATTTTTTTGCTCAATGATTCCGCCTCTTTAAGAAATTCTCGCGCGTCCCGTCAGCTCCGAGAGCTTCGACGCGCCGTAACGTTTTACGAACTCCGGCAGGCCGCCGCATATCGTCGCGCCGGCCTTCACGTCGGCGAAGAATGCGCTGCCGACCTCGACCGCCGAAGCGCCCGCGAGCAGCATCGCCGCGCAGTCGGAGGCGTTCGAGACGCCGCCGCAGCCGACGACGGGGATTTTCACCGCGCCGCAGACCTGCCAGACGGCGCGCAGCGCGAGCGGGAATACCGCCGGCCCAGAGAGCCCGGCGACCACGCGGTCGAAAGCGGGCTTTCCGGTCGCCATGTCCATAGCCATGCCGAGCCATGTGTTCGCGCATACTATCGCGTCCGCGCCCTCGGCCTCGACCGCGCGCGCGACGGCGGCTATGTCCGCCGCCTGCGGCGTCAGCTTTACCCAGAGACGCCCGCTCCACGCGCCGCGCGCCGCGCGCACCGCTTCGGCGGCCTGCTCCGCGCACATCCCCCACGCCATGCCGTCGCCGTCGGCGTTCGGGCACGATATGTTGAGCTCCGCCGCCGCTATGCCTTCGACGCCGGACAAGACTTTAAGCGTCTCGCGCGTCTCCGCCGGGCGTTCCATGACGACGTTCGCAATCACGGGGCGCGGGCAGTTTTTGACAAGCGCAGCGTAGCGCTCGGCGAATTCGCGCGCGCCGCAGTTTTGCAGGCCGATGCTGTTGAGCACGCCCGAGGGCGTCTCCCATATACGCACGCCGCCGTTTCCGCCGCGCGGCTCCATGCTTATCGCCTTCGTGCAGAGCGCGCCTATCCCGTCCAGCTTCTCGCCGCTCCAGAAATCTTTGGCGTAGGGCCATACGCCAGAGGCCGGGATTACGGGATATGGAAGCTCCAGATCGCCTACGCGCACGGATAAATTAGTAGTCATTGAGATCCACCTCGTCCGCCCTGAAAAGCGACTGGTCGGCGCAGACGCGCTTCAGCCCGCGCGCCGTCTTCACCACGCAGCCCATGCATCCGCCGTAGCCGCAGGCCATGCGCTTGTCGAGGCTGTAATAGAGATTTTCCGGGAAATCTGCGTAATGGCGCTGCATCGCCTTGAGGAAGCCCATCGGGCCGCAGCACCATACGTCGCGTCCGCCGGGGTCGCGCGGCAGAACCTTGAACATAGAGTCGCCCTCGCCGAAGCTGCCGTCGTCGGTGAAAATCTTCGCGTCGGGGCAAATTTCCTTTATCTTCGCCGCGAAGTCCTCGCAGCCGCGCCCCGGCATCCCGACGTAAAGCTCCGACGCCGCGCCCGTTTTGCGCGCGAGTATGAAGCCCGCCGCGCCGACTCCGCCGCCGGCCGCGACAGCGCCGTGCCCCTCGGGGTACGGCACGCCGACGAAGCCGCGGATTTTAAGAACCTCCCCGACCTTCACGCGCGAGAGCATCTCCGTTCCCTCGCCCGCAAGCATGTAGCAGACGGATATCTCCCCGCGCTCCGGGTCGGCGTCCGCCGCCTCGAACGGACGGCCGAGCAGCTTCGCGCCGTCGGGCGTGAAGACCATGAGGCACTGCCCCGCCCTCACGCTGCGCGCGAGCTCGGGCGCCTCGAATGTCATCCAGAATATGCGCTCCGTGAGCTTCGCGTTCTGCGTCACGCGCGCGCGGTAATCGTTAACGTTATGAGAACCGCAGCCTTCCACCAGCACTCCCCGCTTTCACAGATTAACTGATAAAATATATTCAAGTTTCGACATATATTTTACCATTTTACGAGGGGGCTTCGCCCCGGAGGTAACGCAATGAGCTTCAAAAATCTTCTTCCCTACGCGATGCAGGAAAAACCGTGCGACGCCGTGTTCAGGAACGCGAGCTTCGCGAACCTCTGCACGATGGAGATAGAGCGCGCCGACATAGCGGTCAAGGACGGCGTAATAGTCGGAATCGGCGAAGGCTACGAGGCCGCCGATGAGATAGACTGCGCGGGCGGGCTGCTCGTCCCCGGCTTCATCGAGGGGCATATGCACGTCGAGAGCACGATGATGACGCCGCGCTCCTTCGCCGCGGCGGCCGCGCCGCACGGCACGGCGACCGTGATGGCCGACCCGCACGAGATAGCGAACACCTGCGGCATGGAGGGCGTGCGCTTCATTAAGCGCGAGAGCGAAGGGCTGCCGCTCGACATATTTTACGGCGCGCCCTCGTGCGTGCCGGCCTCGTGCTTCGAGACGCCGTTCGAGGAAATCAAAGCGGACGGCATAGCCGAGTTGCTCGCGGACGGAACCTGTACGCACCTAGGCGAGATGATGAACTTCCCCGGCGTCTACCTCGGCGACGAAGAAGTATGGAAAAAGCTCGAAGCCGCGGAAGGAACGGTAATCACGGGCCACGCGCCCGGCGTCGGCGGCGCGCAGCTCGCGGGCTATCTGCTCGGCGGCGTCACCTCCGACCACGAATGCAGCACAATCGACGAGGCACGCGAAAAGCTGCGCCGCGGCATGTACCTGATGATACGTCAGGGCGCGGCGGCGCGGAACCTGAAGGACCTCGCGCCGCTGCTCGTGGAATCGCCGAATCTCTGCGCGCGCTGCCTCGCGGTCAGCGACGACATAACTCCGGCCTTCATCCGAGAGCGCGGGCACATGGACGGCTGCGTGCGCGAGCTGATAGAGTGCGGCGTCCCTCCGCTCGCGGCGCTGCGCACGGCTACTCTTACGCCAGCGGAGTACTTCCGCCTCTACGACCGCGGCGCGATAGCTCCGGGCAAAATTGCAGACCTCGTCCTCGTCGACAGCCTAGAAAGCTGCCGCGTGCTCCGCGTCTGGAAGCGCGGGCGGCTCGTCGCCGAGCGCGGAAAAATCCTCGAAAGCCTCGCCCCCGCCGCCGTATCAGAGTTGCCGGGGCTGAAGCAGACGGTCAGGACGCCCACGCCCGACGAGCTCAAAATCAAGCTCGGCCCTGACGACAAATATATCAACGTCATCGGCGTAGTGCCGCGCCAGTTCACGACGGAGACGCTGACGCTTGAACCGGCTGTCATAGACGGCTGCGCCTGCGCCGACCCGTCGCGCCGCCTTGCGAAGATGGCCGTCGTCGAGAAGAACCGCGGAACGGGCCGCCTCGCGCTCGGCTTCCTGCACAACTTCCCGCTCGAACGCGGAGCCGTCGCCTCGTCGGTCGCGCACGACGCACACAACTACACCTGCGCCGGCATGGACGACGTCTCTATGTCTACCGCGCTGCGCGAGCTCGCGCGTATGCACGGCGGCATAGTCGTAGCCGAGGGCGAAAAGGTTCTCGCGAGCCTCGAACTTCCCGTCGGCGGCCTCATGAGCCTGCTTTCCGCAGACGAGCTGCTCGAAAAGCTCGCGGACATCCGCGCCGCGGCCGAGAGCATCCGCTGCCCCGGCACGGAGCTGCTGATGCAGCTCAGCTTTATGTCGCTCTCGGTAATCCCGAAGCTCAAGCTCACCGACCAGGGCTACTGCGACATCACCGCGGGCGGCGCGCAGCCGCTGACGCTCGCCGAGCTGCCGGACGGGAAATAGAGCCGCGCGTCGGAACTCGCCGCCGCCGGATAAAAGCATACGAAAAGAGGCCGCGATTACGCGGCCTCTTCGCTTTTACGCAGCAGTCACAAATCATCGCCCGCGCCGTAAAGCTGCGGCGCGGGCGTGCGCCCAACTAATTTCCGAAAATTTTCTTCGCCTCGCGCATGTTCGCGACGACATCGACGCCGAAGGGGCAGCGCTTCTCGCATGCGCGGCACTCTACGCATTCGCCCGCCTTGTGCGCGAGGAGCGCGTAGTGCTCGCGTACCGTCTCTGGCACGAAGCCCTGCGCCTTCGCGAGGTTCAGAAACTTCGTCACGGAGGCGACCTCGATGCCCTTCGGGCATGGCGCGCAGTGGCCGCAGTACATGCAGCGCCCGCGCCAGCTTATCTTCGGGAACGAAGCGAAGGCCTCCGCGTAGTCGCGCTCGGCGTCGCCCGCGCTCTCGTAGGCGAGCGATCGCTCGAGCTCCTCGACGGTGTGCGCGCCCGCGAAAACCGTCGCGACCGCGGGGCGCGTCAGCGCGTAGTGCAGGCACTGGTTCACCGTCAGCGCCTTGCCGGCCGGCGAAAGCGTCCCGTCGAGCAGGTCTCCGCCGCCGAATGCCTTCATTACGGTAATCGCGACGCCCGCGCTTTGACAGTATTCGTAGAGCGCCTCGCGCTCCGGGTCCATGTTGACGAGCGGCTTCTCGTAATTCTCGCCGTTCCAGAGCTGTTCGCAGTCCTCGCCCGCGGGCTGGAGGTCGTAGCATGGGTTGACGCTGAACATTATCACGTCCACGTCTCCGCTCTTCGCCGCGGCCATCGCCGTTTCGGGGTTGTGGCTGCTCATGCCGATAGCCTTTATCCTACCCGCCGCTTTGAGCCCGCGCGCGTACTCCATGACAGGGCCGTCCACGACGCCGTTCCAGTCGTCGAGCGAGTCGACGTAGTGAATCATGCCTATGTCGATGTAATCCGTGCCGAGCCGCGCAAGCAGATCGTCAAAGCTTGCGCGCACCTCTTCTATCTTTCGCGTGCGCTCATACTGCCCGTCCTTCCACATCGTGCAGAGGTGCGCCTGAATCACAAATTTATCGCGCCGCCCACGCAGCGCCTCGCCGACGAAGCTGCGCACCTCGGGCGACGGAGAATAGAGGTCGAAGCAGTTGACGCCCGCCGCCGCGGCGCAGTCGAAGAGCGCCTGCGTGTACTTGCCTTCATGGTCGACGAAGCCTTCGCAGCCGATGCCTATCTCGCTGACCTTCAGCCCCGTCCTTCCGAGTTCTCTGTATTTCATAAAATTTCACCGCCATAGATAAATTTATGAAAATTTTACAGCTTGGAGCGCGCTCCAAGTCAATCGGCCCGCTCCGCCCCGAGCTTCCGCCAGTGCCATATCAGCGCGCGCCGCTCGTACTCCTTGACGAACTCGTCCTTGCCGTCGCAGTATGCGCCGATGTCGTCCGGGAAGCAGGAGGCGAGCGACGCCTTGAGCTCGCCGTAGGCCGCGCGCGCTTCGGCGTGGGCGCGCATGTAGTCGCGGTAGGCGACGTGGCGCGTTATCGCATGAACGGCGTCGTATTGGTAGGCGTGCAGCTGGTGCGTGCGGTTCGCGCCGCCCTTCCTGAAATAGCGGCGGCCCGGCAGGCCGAACTCGCCCATAGCCTCGTAGCCCGCGGCGGCGAACTCGCGCGTAAGGCCGTCAAGCGCGGCGACGTCGCGCACCACTGGCAGAAGGCCGTCAAGCGCGGCGACGTCGCGCACCACTGGCAGCATGTCGATAACCGGCTTCGCCTTCAGCCCCGGCACTGCGGTGCTGCCGATGTGGAAAATCGTTATCAGATTGTCCCCTATGATTTCGCGCACAAGCGCCGCCTCGGCCTCGAACATCTCGGGCCATTTCGGGTCGTAGTCCGCGACGCGCACCAGCATGTAATCAGGGTCGTTCCGCTTCATAATTCAGCGCCCTCCTACGCGTTTATCAGTTTTTCCGTTCATCATGAATTCTTTGAGCGCCTGCGCCTCGCGGCTTCGGATGTGCTCGCCTATCTGCGCGCCGCGCAGCCGTTCCGGAATCGGGGCCGCCGCCGCGGATTTCAGAACCGCTAGATATTCGTCGTAACGTGCGAGCCAGTCCGGGATTTTTCCCGCGTTGTCCGCCGCGACGACGATTTCGAAGTCGCGCCGCGAAATATGGCCGTTTTCCAAAGCGCGCACGAGGTCGCGTATCTTTGCCGGGGATTTGACGAGCGATGCGCGCATGTGCTCGCGTATGACGAACTCCGCGCATTTGCGCCAGCGCTTCGGGATTTTGAGCGCGGCTGCGATTTCGGGAAGAAGCGCGAGGCCGCGCTCCTCGTGGCCGTAATGGTGCGGCAGCATGTCCTCCGGCGTCGTCCCCTTGCCGATGTCGTGAAGCAGGGCCGCGAAGACCGCCTCGGGCGATGCGCCGCGCGCCGCCGCCGCGTCCGTCACAAGCATCGTGTGCTCGAAGGCGTCGCCCTCGGGGTGGTACTCCGGCGGCTGGCTTTTGCCTATGAGCGCGGCGGCGTGCGGGAATTCCTGCGCGAGCAACCCCGAGGCGAGAAGCGCGCGGAAATAACGCGACGGCGCGCGCGAGGCGAGCGCCTTTTCAAGCTCGGCGAATTTCCGCTCCGCGGGCTCGGCGCGAAGCTCTTCGGCGCAGCGCCCCATCAGCGCGAGCGTCGCGGGCTCTATCTCGAAGCCGAACTGCGCCGCCTGACGCGCGGCGCGCAGCGCGCGCACCGGATCTTCGGCGAAATGCGCGGCCGATGTCGCACGGATGATTTTTCGCCCGACGTCCGCGGCTCCGCCGTAAGGGTCGATTATGCGCCCCTCGTCGTCCATCGCCATGCTGTTTATCGTCGTGTCGCGGCGGACGAGGTCCTGTTCGACCGTTATATCCCTGCCGCACCTCGCCTCGAAGCCACTGTAGCCGCGCCCGGTCTTGCGCTCGATGCGCGCGAAGGCGACCTCGCATACAGCGCCGCCGATTTCAAGCAGAAAGACGGGGAAGGATTTTCCGGCCCGCCGCGCCACAGGGAATAGCGCGGTGAATTCGTCCGGCAGCATGCCGCATACGAGATAGTCCCTGTCGTGCGCCGCGCGCCCCATGACCATGTCGCGCACCGCGCCGCCCGCAAGGTAGCCGCGCCCGCCGGCCTCTCTTATTTTTTTGAAGAATTCGCTCTCGTTCATGCGCGTTCGTCGGTTCCGCATAAAAAACTGCGTTCCGTCCCCGCGGCTGACGCGGAGGCGAAACGCATGAAGTTCACGCCGTACCCTAAAGGCTGCGGCTTACTTGTCCATTATCTCTTTTTCCTTCTCGGCAAGGGCGGCGTCGATCTTCTTGATGAAGGCGTCGGTCTTGTCCTGCGCCTCTTTCTGGAACTTCTTGAGGTCGTCCTCGGTTATCTTGCTGTCCTTTTCGAGCTTTTTGAGAGCTTCTATCGCGTCGCGGCGGATGTTGCGGACCGCCACGCGTCCCTCTTCCGCCATCTTGTTGACCATCTTCTTGAGCTCGACGCGGCGCTGCTGCGTAAGCTCGGGCAGGTTGAGGCGGATCGACGAGCCGTCGTTCTGCGGAGTGATGCCGAGGCTCGAGCTCTGGATGGCCTTCTCTATGGCCTTCATCGCGGTTTTGTCCCACGGCGTAATGACTATCTGGCGTGCCTCGGGCACGTTGACGCTGCCCATGTTCTTGATCGGAGTCGGCGTTCCGAAGTAGTCGACCTTTATCTCTTCGACAAGCGCGGGGTGCGCTCTTCCGGTGCGGACGCCGAGCATCGTGCTCTTCAGGTGCTCCACGCTCTTTTCGCAGCGCGTGCTAAGTTCGTTAAGTATCTTCTGAGGCATGCGGGTCACTCCTTACAGCTTGTGATGTTTTATAGATTATACTCTATCTGGAGACTATAGAGCCTATATTTTCACCGTCTATCAGCAATCTGCGCAGATTGCCTTTCTTGAGCATGTCGAATACGACTATCGGGATGTTGTTGTCCTGGCAGAGCGAGAAGGCCGCGGCGTCCATGACCTTGAGCTGCATGTTCAGCGCGTCCATGTAGGTGATGTGCGGCAGCTTCACGGCGTCGGGGAATTTCTCGGGGTCCTTGTCGTATATGCCGTCGACCTTCGTCGCCTTTATGACGCAGTCGGCGCCGATTTCTGAGGCGCGCAGCGCGGCGGTGGTGTCGGTCGAGAAGTATGGCGAGCCTGTGCCGGCCGCAAAGATGACGATGCGCCCCTTCTCGAGATGGCGTATCGCGCGGCGGCGTATGACGGTCTCCGCAATCTGGCGCATCTCTATCGCAGACTGAACGCGCGTCGGCTGTCCGAGGCTTTCGAGCGCGTCCTGAAGCGCCAGCGCGTTGATGACGGTCCCGAGCATTCCCATGTAGTCGGCCTGCGCGCGCTCGATGTACTTCGTCTGCGCGCCGCGGATGATGTTGCCGCCGCCGACGACCATGGAGACCATTATGCCCTCTTTCGCGACCTCGGCGATCTCCTCGCAGATTCCGCGCACGGCGTCGTAGTCGAGGCCGAAGTGTCCGCCGCCGGCGAGTATTTCGCCGGACAGCTTCAACAGTATCTTGTTGTATTTGCGGTTCATGAGAATCTCCCTTCGGGACAAATTATTTTTTGCTATTAAAAAGGCGAGGGATTAAAAATAATCCCTCGCCTCGGCGTTCGGTTCAGAGTTAGGCTTCTATCGCGAAACGGGCGTAGCGGCGGACGACTATGTTCTCGCCTATCTTCGCTATGTTCTCGATGATGAGGTCCTTGATTTTGACGTTCGGGTCGCGGATGTACTTCTGCTCCATGAGGCAGTTTTCCTCGTAGAACTTGTTGATGCGGCCTTCGGCGATCTTCTCGAGCATCTTCTCGGGCTTGCCCTCTTCGCGGGCCTGCGCCATGATGACCATCTTCTCGTGCTCGAGGACGTCGGCGGGAACGTCTTCCGGCTTGATGTAGCTCGGGTTGGCGGCGGCGATGTGCATCGCTATCTCGTGTCCGAGCGTAAGGAATTCGTCGGTGCGCGCGACGAAGTCGGTCTCGCAGTCCAGCTCGAGGAGGACGGCGAGCTTCGCGTTGCTGTGGACGTAGGTGAACATACGTCCCTGGGCGGCGGTGCGCTCGGCCTTCTTAGCGGCCTTCGCAAGTCCCTTCTCGCGGAGGTAGTCGCAGGCTCTCTCCATGTCGCCGTCGCATTCGACGAGCGCCTTTTTGCAGTCCATCATTCCGACAGAGGTGCGGGCGCGAAGCTCCGACACCATCGCAGCAGTGATATTCGCCATGTTAGTTAGTCTCCTTCCAGCCCTTCTGGTCGGCCATCTCTTTTACGCGGACCTTAACTTCGTCCTCTACCGTCTCGTCTTCGTCTATTACGGGAAGCTCCTCCGCCTCGGGAGCGGCCTCTTCGGCGGCTTCCTCAACGCGGGCGTCCTGTCCCTGGCGTCCCTCGATGTAGGCGTTCGCCATAAGGCCGACGATGAGCTCTATCGCGCGGATGGCGTCGTCGTTGCCCGGTATCGGGTAGTCGATGACGTCTGGGTCGCAGTTCGTATCGACGATGGCGATGACGGGGATGCCGAGCTTGCGCGCCTCAAGGACGGCGATGGTCTCGCGGCGCGGGTCGATTACGAAGAGCGCGTCGGGGATGTCGCGCATATCCTTGATTCCGGAGAGGTATTTCTCAAGCTTCTCGCGTTCCTTGCGGAGTTGAATTACTTCCTTCTTCGGGTACTTGTTGATGCTTCCGTCCTCTTCCATCTGCTCGAGCTCGGCCATGCGCATAACGCGGCGGCGGATCGTCGTGAAGTTGGTGAGGAGTCCTCCGAGCCAGCGCTGGTTGATGTAGAACTGGCCGGCCTTGGTCGCTTCGTCGCGGATCGGGTCCTGCGCCTGGCGCTTCGTTCCGACGAAGAGGACGTTTCCGCCCGACTTCGCTATCTCGCGGACGAAGTCGTAGGCTTTTTCAAGTCCCTTGACCGTCTTCTGAAGGTCGATGATATAGATTCCGTTGCGCTCCGTGAAGATGAACGGCTTCATCTTCGGGTTCCAGCGTCTCGTCTGGTGTCCGAAGTGGACGCCGCACTCAAGAAGCTGCTTCATGCTTACTACACCCATGTGTATCCCTCCTGTTTTTTCCTCCAGCCGCCTCTCCCGCCCAAGAGCCCGCCTGCGCGGGAACCTCTTTTGCGTCAGCGGCTGTGTGTGCTGTACACCGTTCCTAAGTATATCACAGCCTATAGCGGCGGACAAGGCCGCGCCTATATTTCAAAGGCTTTCAGCTTTTCCGCGGGCTCCGCGCGCCCGAAGCGGCTCCCGATTATGAAGAGCGCCGTCGAAATCACGAGCGTCGGGACGATGGCGCTCGTCCCCGCTATGCTTATCTTCGTCAGTGTGAAGAAGAAATAGGCCGCCGCGCCTCCGGCCATCGAGAGCAGAGCGCCGGTCGAGTTCGCGCGCTTCCAGTAGAGTCCGAAGAGCGTCGGGCAGAAGAATACCGCCTCGAGGCCGCCGAAGGCGAAGAGGTTTATCCATACGAGCAGCGACGGAGGCTTAAGCGCCGCTATGAACACTATGACGCCGACGACGCCGGTGACCGCGAGGCTCATGCGCTTGACGGTCGAGGGCGGCAGCTTCGTCTCGTCGTTTTTCAGGACGTAGTGGAAATAAAGGTCCTTGACTATCGCGGCCGAGCACATGATAAGCATCGAGTCGACGGTGGACATTATCGCGGCGAGCGGCCCCGCGATGAAAATGCCTGCCCAGAAGGGCGACATCAGCCGCACGGTCAGAGTCGGCACCGCGAGGTCTCCGATCTCTATGTCGGGGATGACGGCGCGGCCCATGGCGCCGACCAGGTGCATCGCGAGGAGGATGAAGCCGACGGTGAAGGTGCCGATTATCATCGCGCTGTGCATAGAGCGCGAGTCCTTATAGCCGAGGCACTTCTGCGTCGTCTGCGGCAGGCCGAGCACGCCGATGCCTACGAGCACCCAGAACGAAAGTATGAATGGCTTAGGTATCGCGTCGTTCGCGCCGGTCGGCGTCAGAAGCTTCGGGTCGATAGTGTAAAGCGTCTGCATGATGTTGCCGACGCCGCCGCCAGCCGTGACGACGGCGAAGAGTATCGCGAGCGAGGCGACGAGCATCATCACACCCTGGATGGTGTCGGTGAGGACGACGGCGCGGAAGCCGCCGACCGTCGTGTAGATTACTACGGTGAGGCCGAATATGATGAGACCCGTCTGATAGGAGTAGCCCGTCACCGATTCAAAGAGCCGCGCGCCGCCGATGAACTGCGCGAGCATCGACGCCATGAAGAAGACGAGCAGAGCCGCCGACGAAAGTATAACGACCGCGTCGCTGTCGTAGCGCGCGCGTATAAAATCCGTAATCGTCACGGCCTTCGTGCGGCGCGCGATGAGCGCGAAGCGCTTGCCCAGCACGCCGAGCGTCAGGAAAGCCGTCGGCACCTGTATCATTGAAAGAAGAATCCATCCGAGGCCGAGGTTGTAGGCGATGCCGGGGCCGCCGACGAAGCTGCTCGCGCTCGTGTAGGTCGTTATGACCGCCATAGCGAGGACGAAGCCGCCCATCGAACGGCTGCCGATGAAATATTCCTCCATGAAGCCCGCGGTGTCCGCGCGCTTCGCCGCAAAGCGGTTGCCGAGCCACGCAATCCCCATGATGAGGACGAAGTACAGGACGAGCGGCACTATCATGGCGACGTGGTTAACCATTGCTCTCGTCCTCCGATTCGTCCGCGTCGTCGAGCGGGAGATCCTTGAAGAAGAGGCGCACGGCGCCCCAGAGAATCAGCGAAATGCCAACGTATCCGGCGATGCAGCTGTAAAAGAACCACTCTGGGAAGCCGAGGATGTACTCGTACTCCGCCGGGTCGTCCCCGAAGCCGTACGCGGTGACGTACCACCATGCAAAGAAGAGCAGATAGAGAGCGACGATGACGATAGTCTCGCGTCGCGTAGAGCGCATAAAGTCCTTTGAAGCCACAGCGACCCCTCCATTTACATTTACGCGTACAGCGCGTACTATGACGAAAAAGTATAGTACAATCCAGGCGGCGCAACAATATATGTAAAGCCAATTATCATAAAATTCGCTTTTTCCCAGAGCTTGCAAAGTCGCGGAAATCGGCTATAATATTCTGCGTCTTTTGCGAGACGCGGAGAGATGGCCGAGCGGTCGAAGGCGGGCGACTCGAAATCGTCTTAGCGGTGCTGAGCCGCTACGTGGGTTCAAATCCCACCCTCTCCGCCATTTTAGAATTCTACAGAGACACAAAATATATGAAATCCAGTCCTCGACTGGATTTTTTTATATCAAAAATTCTATTTGGAACCCAATGGTAACAAATGGAATGTTAGCACTTCGTACAATAGACCGTACAAAAGTCATATTGACATTAAAACTCTTGTACGGTCGGAGGTTGTTACGAATGAAGCAAGGATTAACTGAAAATATCGTAAAAAATGCAGCGGCACGAGACCGCAAATATTATTTATCTGACGGAAGGGGGCTTTTATTGGAAATCAATCCCAACAATGCAAAATATTGGATAGTACGTCTTTATGCTGGTAAAAAAGAATTTCGCAGAAGCATAGGAAGTTATCCAGAGGTCACATTGAAACAGGCTCGTCAAAAAGCCTTTGAACTGAAAATGTCGAACTCTTTAAATTTAGATAGAGATATGACCTTTGGAGAAGCGTACAAAGCATTTTATGATTATCATTATGCACGTTTGACCGAGATGCACCGTGAAACTATAGAAAGCCGTTGGAGAAATTACATAGCGCCGAAATTGGAATCTATGCCGTTAAGCCGTATCACATCTCAAACTATAGTGAAGTTATGTTCTGATATTATCAAAGAAGGACACTACGAAACCGCGAGAAGGGTCCGAATCATAATTTCCCAAGTATTCAACTTTGTTATGGCACAAAACATTATTACAACTAACCCCGCTGCCAACCTTTCAGACATTTTACCAACAAGGCCAGCCAAACATTTCCCATGTATAACTGAGCCAGAAGATATTTCCATGCTAATGAGGTCGATTACAGCCTATCCGCATAGGATTACGCGCCTTGCGCTTCTTTTCTCTGCAAGAACATTTTGTCGCCCTGGCGAGATCCGACATGCGGAATGGCGAGAAATAGACTTAACTTCGGGACAATGGGTAATTCCATCACAAAAAATGAAAATGAAAAGAGATCATATAGTTCCTTTATCAAGCCAGAACATAGATCTCCTTTATGAATTACGTGGACTAACCGGTCGCGGACAATGGCTATTTCCTTCTGCGCGAAGTTGTGCCCGCCCGCTTAGTGAAGGAACATTACGTGTTGCGCTTCGTTCCATTGGATACACGAATGAGCAAATGACGCCGCATGGATTCCGCTCAATGGCGTCAACAGTACTCAATACTTATGGTTGGCCTAAAGATTATATCGAATTGCAATTATCCCATGTAGATAACTCAATAAGAGGCATCTATAACCGCTCAATATATCTGACACAACGAAGATATATGATGCAATGGTGGAGTGACTATCTTGACTCACGTATTACAGGTGCTCAGGCTCCGGCAAAACCGACAATAAATATCTTCGATTAGTCTCAATTTTATAGCAATTATAAAAGGGAACAGAAGTTTTTCATTGTTCCCTTTTATTCTTTCATAAGTTGTTCAATAATTTTCCATATTTTACCAAAATATAATTCTGTTTCTTTAAGCAATTCATCTGCCTGCTCTGCATCCATTTTAGCGCTCTCGCCTTTTCTGCGCAGCCCGTCTCGCACTGACATTACGGCGGCAGCTGCATTAAGCAAAGTGACTTCCAATCTCTCGCTGCCGTATACACTTGACTCTTCCGTACTGCTACTATCTGACACCAACATTAGCTCCGAACTACTGACTCCGAGCAGATCTGCGAGTTTAGTTAGATTTTCACTGCTAGGAATATTCTTGCCGTTCTTCCATGTGCAAAGTGTCCCTGCCGACACGTCTATCCGCTTACACACTTCTTTATTTGACAAATTTGCTCGTCTGCGAGCAATCTCAAATTTTTCTACATTAAATTGCACCATTCCTATATTCGACCTCCGCAATTTATTACACTTTTATTCTAACATATTTGACTTCATTTAGCTTATTCAATGGCATAACACGAATTTATTCTTGTATATTCACATATTTTATCTTATAATCGCCATATAAATGCAATATTATTAGAATAATGGGGATAAAATTATGAAGTTTTGTAATTTATTAAGATTAGTAAGAATGAGAAATAACTTATCAATTAAAGACGCTGCTTCAAAAGGAAAATTTTCGCAGCGTGTTCTACGTACTTGGGAATCTGGTTTGTCCACACCTAACATATCAAGCGTGATCAGGCTTGAAAAAACTTATGAACTTCCCGAAGGCTGCCTCCTCGATGTTATTGGCGACATAGAAATTAAACGGATCTACATTTCACACCCTCTACGCAACAACAAAACCGGCGAAATGATGTTAGCCGCTGTGGAACAAAATAGAAAGAAGGTATCACAAATATGTATGAACATCCTACGTGATCGCGATGACATTCTTATCCTTTCCCCCATTCATGCCTTTGGTTTCTTACCAGTTGGTACTGAAGAGTCGAGAGCTTTGGAGCAATGCAGGGCGCTTCTTGAACTAGCAGATGAGCTTTGGGTCTATGGAGACTGGCAAAACTCCGAAGGCTGCAAAATTGAGATACGTTTCGCTGAGATTCTAAAAATTCCAGTCAAATATTTTTAGAGAAAGGATGAACGAAAGTGAAAATAAAAAGGCTCGTTTTATTAGCTCTTTTCACTGTTTTAACGTGCTCCATTACTCCTTTATTGCAAGCGCAAGCATTAACAGAAGGGACAGTCATAAATGGTGCTGAAGTTGCAATTGGGGAAAATTCAAAAGCTGATGGAGAAAACGCTATTGCAATAGGTGACACTGCAGTTGTCAACAGTTATACATGGTTAAATCCAATTTATGATGCGGAAAATGATTATTACACATATAGTCCAACATTGCTTTCAAGTGCTAATTCAATTGCATATGGCTCTAGTGCTTACGTTATTGGCGAAAACTCAATAGCACTCGGAGTAAATTCCAGTATCAATAAAATTGAATCATCTTCTTCTCTTTGGAATACTCCGACTGGAAATATTGCCATTGGTGATGGTACATCTGTTAATACATATACAAATGAAATAAATGTACCTGATGATAATGGCGGCACTGCATCAGAAAATGTTGTAGTAGGTTCAAGCAATTCAGTTGTCATTGGGACCGACAGTTCAGTAACTAGCGATAATTCAATTGTTATAGGTCGTAACAATTCATCTATTGGTGAAAAATCTATAATTATTGGTACTGATGCTTATATTGATAGTACAAATGGTGCTGTAAGTAAGAATATTATTTTAGGTGCGAATGCTTATATCGAGACCCCCTCTAACTCAAAAGTTGAGAATACACTTGTTATTGGAAATGGTGCACGTGTTTCACCTGAATATAATGGTATTATTAGGGCGAATTCCACCGTTTCAGATTCTATAGTTTTCGGGCCAGATTCAATTGCCGCAAATCTTGCTGCCGGAGTAAATCATACAGCTGTTAACAGTTTGGTATCTCGGTCAATCGCATTTGGCATAGGAGCAGAGATAGCCACAGCTGGTGACATTACATCACTCATAGATTCCATTGCATTTGGTTCCAACGTTAAAATTTATTCACAGCGTTACCAGGTTGATAGCGATGTATCAAATACAATAGCGTTTGGATCTAATGTTTTAATCGACCCATATGGAAGCCCCATCACTGATTCCCAAGCTTTTGGGTCAAACATACTATTAAAAAATCCTCGCGCCAGCTATAGTTCAATAAACAATATACATTTTTTGGGATCAAATATAAATTACGAAACAACAGTGGCATCATATGTTACGGCAATTGGTTCAGATTTCACGTTTGAAGGAAGTTTGAGCCATGTTAATTTCATAGGTTCAGATATTTCCCATTTAGCAACTAACAACGGTAGATTATACAATGTTTCTTCTATAGGTTTTGGTAATACGTTCTCATCAAAAACCTTGGAAAATAGTTCTGGGGATATAGTGGATACAGTTGTAATTGGTAACAATAATACACTCACCCAATCGAAGCTCAGTACAATCTCCGATACGATTGTATTGGGCTCAGGTTCTAGTATTTCAGTAGAATCTATTACACGCAATAGAACCAATTATTCTGGCTATGTGTCCCGTTCCATAGTAATAGGTAAGGATGCAGAAATAACTACCCGAGGCGCTGGAATAACCGGTTCTATCGTTATTGGAAGTGGTGCAAATATAAATGCATTATTTGCCAGTGGAGGTGCTGGGAATATTGACGGATCAATTGCAATTGGCAATGATTCAACAATTAGTGCGTCCAATTCAATTTCATTAGGAGCATCTGCCAATGCAACAAGTGCAAACTCTATTGCTTTAGGCTTAAATTCTAAAGCTGACGCATCCTCCGCAATTGCAATAGGTCCCAGAGCGTCTTCAAACGCGCTTCAGTCGGTTGCTATTGGAGGCAATTCTATCGCGAATGATACCTATACCATATCAATAGGCCGTGCCGCTTATACAGATGATGTTTCCGGTATATCTTATGATCAAATAACGCGTAGATTAGTAAACCTTGCAGCAGGCATTGATGACACGGATGGAGTTAATGTCTCACAGCTCAAAAAACACGGCACTGACGTTGCATCCGCTCTTGGTGGAACATCATCATATTCTTTCAATTCTTCAGACGGTACTGGAACGCTGGCAACTGGTCTCGAAGTCGGCGGTACAACCTATACTTCCGTCCAGGATGCTTTGAACGCGATCGACGGCGGAACCGGCGGTGGTTCCACGTTATCCGTCAACTACGACGACGAATCAAAAGAAACTGTAACTCTCGGAAATACGTCCGGCGCTACAACCGTCACAAACGTAAAAGCAGGTGAACTCTCCGAAACCAGCACCGACGCTGTAAACGGAAGTCAGCTCTACGAGACTAACCAGAATCTCGCGTCTCTGAACGGGCTTGCAGTCAAATACGACGACGAATCAAAGACCAGTATCACATTGGGCAACGGTGCGGATAAAGTCTCCATCAAGAACGTCGCCGACGGCGTCGACGCGAATGACGCTGTAAACAAAGGACAGCTCGACGCCGGTATTGCCGACGCAAAAGCCAGCGGGAAGTGGAATCTGAAAGTCAATGACTCTGCTGCCGATGAGATTTCCGGCGGCAAGGTAGTCACGCTTAAAGACGGTACGAACGTTGCCATCACCAAAGACGCCGACGGCAACTACGTTTTCAGCACGGTAGCTGCTCCTGAGTTCGACTCCGTCACAATCCGCAATACGAACATATCTATCAATAGCGACGGCATCGACATGAGCGACAAAAAAATCATAAATCTCCAGCGCGGCGATGTCTCTGAAGGAAGCTCCGACGCCGTGACTGGCGGTCAGCTGTACGAGACCAACCAAACGATACAGCAGCTCGACGCCTCTTCCGTCAAATACGATGACGGCAGCGACAGGACAAAGATAACGCTCGAAGGAACCGGCGGCACTACCATCACTAACGTGAAAGCCGGAGAACTCTCCGAAACCAGCACCGACGCTGTAAACGGAAGTCAGCTCTACGAGACTAACCAGAATCTCGCGTCTCTGGACGGCCTTGCTGTGAAATATAAAGAAGGTTCGGCCAACCGTCTCGAACTCAACGACGGAGACAACGGCACTGTAAGAATCTCAAACGTAGCGACTCCGGAAAACGACACCGACGCCGCAAATAAGAAATACGTCGACGACAAGACCACGGACATATCGGAAGACCTCGAAGGACTTTCCGGCTCTGTGGTCAAGTATGACGAAGGCAGCGACAAGACAAAGATAACCCTTGAAGGAACCGGCGGCACTACCATCACTAACGTGAAAGCTGGAGAACTCTCCGAAACCAGCACTGACGCTGTAAACGGGAGCCAGCTTTACGCCACAAACGAGCGTGTCGGAGACCTTGAGACTAACGTCGGTGACATTACGACTAACCTTTCTAAGCTCGATGGGCTTGCAGTCAAATATGACGACGAATCGAAGACTAGTATCTCGCTCGGCAACGGCACGGATAAAGTCACCATCAAGAACGTCGCAGACGGCGTAGACGCAAATGACGCCGTAAACAAAGGCCAGCTCGACAAAGGACTTGAAGACACGCTTGCGTCTGCCAACGCGAAAAGCAAATGGAGCCTCAAAGTCAACGACGGTGAAGCAGAAGAAATCGGAGACGGCAAAGTCGTCACACTCAAAGACGGTACGAACGTTGCCATCACCAAAGACGCTGACGGCAACTACGTATTCAGCACCGTTGCCGCCCCAGAGTTCGACGCTATCTCCATCCGCAACACAAATATTTCCATAAGCAGCACCGGCATAAACATGGGCGGTCTCAAAATCACTAACCTTCAGCGTGGTGACGTCTCTGAAGGGAGCACGGACGCAGTAACCGGTGGACAGCTACACGAGACAAACCAGCGTATAGACGATATCGAAACAAACGTCGGCAGCCTTAGTAATTCAGCCGTCAAATACGACGATGAAACAAAATCCAGCGTCACACTCGAAGGTACAGACGGCACCAGAATCGGCAACGTCGCCGACGGCGTAGATGCCAAAGATGCCGTGAACAAAGGCCAGCTTGACAGCGTAAAAAGCGAGCTTGAAGGACAGATTTCAGAAAACGTAACAAATATCAACAACAAAATAGAAAACATTGAAGGTGATATAACCAATCTCGACAACAGGGTAACGAAACTTGAAGACTTGGATTATCTCGGTGACGCGGCAGTAACCTATGACGGGAACGACAAATCAAGCGTTACACTCAAAGGTGAAAACGGCACGAAAATCGGCAACCTTGCAGACGGCACAGAAGAAAGCGATGCAGTGAACTTCGGACAGCTCAGCGAAGTAAAAGGCCTCAGCGAAGCCAACGCTGAAAAGCTTGAAGAACACAGCGTCTACATCGAAAACCACGAACAAGAGTTCAAGACACTCCAGACGGTACTCGGAGACGGTTACAGCAACCCGACTTTCAACACAATCAAAATCGGGAACATCTCGTCCGACGGAACGAACATCAACATGGGCGGCGGCATAATCACCGGACTTGGCGACGGCGGCATATATCAGGGCAGCACCGACGCAGTGACCGGTAACCAGCTCTGGAACGCCTACAAGCGCATGGACGACCTCCAGGAAAGCATTAACATCGTTGGCGCACACGCTGCGGCTATGTCCGGCCTCCATCCCGTTCCCTACAACCCATACGAACCGACTACGCTTTCCGCCGCGTTCGGCACATACCGTGACGAATACGCGGTAGCTGTGGGCGTTTTCCACTATGTCCGCTCAAACCTCATGTTCAATCTCGGCGCTTCCCTCTGCTCTGACGGCGACATCATGGGACGGGCTGGCGTCAGCATCGCTGTCGGCCCCAACAGCAAGAAAAAGCCGGAACTTGCGCGCGACATGGTATCGATGCAGCAGCAGCAAATACAGTCTCAGTACCGCATACAGGAACTGGAAGCAGAAATAGCGGCGCTCAAACAGCAGATTACCCAGATTACAAACATATCTAAATAAGAACGGAGAGAAAAACATGAAAAAGAATTTCAGCAGCATCAAGCGCCACACGGCAGCCGCGGCAGCGGCTATCTGTATCGCGGCGGGAGCCTTCGGGCTCCCCGCCCATGCGGGCGAAGTAGCATTCGTCGACGTATCCCAGGTTATAGCGCAAAGCAATCCTGGTAAAACCGCACAGAAAAGAGTCGACGAGCTGCGCGCCAAACTCAATAAGGAGCTGGAAAACTACGCCAAGACTGAAAAAGACAAAGGTAAGGTCGAGATACGCCAGCTTGAACTCAACCGAGAATACAACATCGAACATACACGTGTAACAAACCTTATCGTCGAAAGACTCAGGAAAGTAATCGACACGTGGCTCAAAACAAACAAAAAAGGCGTAACCGCGGTTGTATCAAAAAGCAACGCTATTTCCGTTAGCGCTAAGGCTGACGTAACAAAAGACATACTAACGAAATTTAATAAAGAGAAAATCGACTTCGGGAAATAACGAAGCGAAGGAGGCAATTTGAGAATGATGGTGTGTCCCATGACCGTGATTAAACGTCTTATAACAACGACTCTGACTGTGTTAATACTGGCGGCTTTGGTATATCCATGTTTTGCAGCCTCCCCAACAACCTCCTCGCCGACGCCGCATTATCGCCGCGTTGGCTCCGGTGAAGACGCTTACTACGAGATAGACTATTACACCGTCTCAAGCGCCGCACAGCTGAGAGGTCTGGCAAGTCTGCTCTCGCCGGATGGCCCAGTATATCTGACCTGCGACATCTGGCTCAACCCAGACGAAAATCCGACGGGAGAAGAGTTCTCTCCTATCGGCAGTGAAAACAGAGCGTTTGTCGGGACATTCGACGGCCAAGGGCACACCATCCATAATCTATACGTTTACCAGCCGGACAGAGACTGCACCGGACTTTTCGGTAAAATCTCAGGCACCATCAGAAACCTTACAGTCACAGGCACAGTAACCGGCCACACCGATGCAGGCGGCGTTGCTGGCTACCTCGACCGAGGATCAATATCCAACGTCACCAGCGAAGTCACCGTCAACGGCTACCTTGAAGTAGGCGGCGTAGTCGGCTACGCAGGCGGCTCTGTAACAAACTCAACGAACAAAGGAAACGTAAAAGCCACATACGGCGCGGGCGGCGTCGCCGGAAGCTCATCGTCGGCAATGTCTGGCTGCGCCAACTACGGAAACATCGCGGTAACAGAAACAGCAGCCGGAGGCATAACCAGCGCCTCAAGCGGCACAATAACGGACTGCACTAACCACGGTTCAGTATCAAGCACACAGCAGTCAGGCGGCGTCGTAGGCGCGCTCAACGGAACCGTCAGCAATTGCGTCAACTACGGCACGATAACCGGCGATTTCTTCATCGGAGGCATAAGCTCACGAATCTACACAGGCGGAGAGATAAACGGCTGCTACAACTACGGCAGCGTCGACGCCAGGAACATGGCCGGAGGAGTCACAGGCTACAACGACGAAGGCACGATAGACAACTGCCACAACCGTAAAGACGTCACAGCCAACATAATGGTGGCCGGAATCGCCGGATACAACAAAGGTACTATAACAAACTGTACCAGCACAGGAAAAATAACGTCTTTGGCCGAAGAATTCACAGGAGGAATAGCTGGAGAAAACGACGGTCATATAGAAGACTCATATTTTGAAGACGGATCGGCCGACATCACTACCGGCAGCCCAGATTCATCTTCCGGCAGTGAAACCGGCAGCGGAGTGAGAGACGACACATGGTTTGACGAAAACTATCCGGCAGACAAAGAGCCAGGCGCAGCGGATAATCCAGACTCGCCAGGCGGCGATGACGGCTCAAAAACCGACGTTGTGCTCTCGCAGGACACAATTATTGAAGAAAACGAAACATATCCTGTAGACGGGAACACGAACCTCGTGATCCCCGGAGGCGTCACACTAACTGACAAAGGTATCCTCGACAACGATGGCTCCGTAACGGTAAAAGATCAGGGAACCTTAATTATAGACATTACCGGCGCAATCACAGGAGACGGCGTTGTCATTGTAGAAAACGGCGGCAAAGTCATAAACAACAGCGACTCACCGGTAACAGTAGTCACAGACGACGGGATAAACGAGACCGTCAGCCCTGGCGAAACATACCAACCAGGAGAAACTTCCGTCGGAGAGAAGGACACAACGCTTGAAACTGACACAACTATTCCTGAAGGCGAAATCTACCCAGTAGCTCCCGATGAAACGCTTAGAGTGCCATCCGACGTCACGCTCACCGTTGAAGGCGAGATAGAAAACGAAGGTCAAATCGTCGTCGAGGACAATGGCACAGTAGTCATAGAAGAAACAGGCTCAATAACTGGCGGCGGCATAATCGTCGTGCAGCCTGGCGGGACGATAATCAACGGAGGAAACACAAGCATAACCATAGTGACGGACGGAGGCGGTACGTCAATCATACTTCCAGGGGAAACGCACACGGAACAGCCTCAACTCTATGTAACAGCTCAGGCTGAAACAGGTGGCTCGATATCCCCGTCCGGCAGAATATCCATCGCCTATGGCGGTTCCATAACGTTCACAATCTCTCCAGAAAGCGGCTATGAAATAGACACCGTCGCCGTCAACGGCATCTCTATAGGCGCTGTATCGTCATACACAATGACGGATATAAAAGATAGCTCCACCATTCAGGCGTTCTTCAAGCAGACGGATACAGGCGGCACATACGTTTCCAGCGGCGGCGGAAGCGGCTGCAACGCGACACACGCGAGCGCCGCGCTCCTGTCCTGCGTCGTTTTGCTCGCAACCTTATACAGAAAGAAGAAAAACAGATAATGCGCGAAGAGTTCAGAGAACGAATAGCTGCAAAAATAAAACATGAAGCGAAGAAAATACAACCGTTTCTCGATGATGGTTCCGTTGTAGAAATAATGCTTAACGAAGACAAAATCATCAGGATAGTCCGTCTTGAGTATGGGAAAATAAAAACAGGAGTGACCTTTGACCGAGACGAAGCCATGCTTCTAATCGGCTCCATAGCACGCTACAACGACACCAGCGTCAACGAACAAGCGCCGCTGCTAAAAGCATCTATGCCAGACGGGCAGAGGGTTCAGGCAATTATAGAGCCGGTTGTGTCGGCTCCAATCTTCTCCATACGCTGTAACCGCGCAAGTTCATTCAGGCTTGACGACTACCTCGTTACCGGACGCATGACAAATGAAATGGCAAAGATACTTCGGGCGGCATTACAGGGACGCAAGAACATACTCGTCAGTGGCGGTACAGGTTCTGGTAAGACAACGCTCACTACAGCCCTTCTACAGGAACTCTCCGCTGTCGCTCCTGATGACCGAGTAGTCGTGATGGAAGATACGAGTGAAATCTCTCTCTCGCTAGATGATGTAATCTACCTCAAAACTACAGAGGTGGCGTCTATGTGCAAACTTTTGGAGGCATCACTTAGGCTCTTCCCTACCCGCATAATCGTCGGCGAAATCCGCGGCAAAGAAGCTCTTGACCTGCTCAAAGCGTGGAACACGGGGCACCCCGGCGGAGTCTGTACATTGCACGCAAACTCCGCGCAGTCGGCGCTCTCGCGCTTTGAAAGCCTCATACTCGAAGCTCAAAACCTGAGTATCCCGTTTATCCGCAGCTTGGTATCTGACGCGGTGGACGTAATCGTCCACATCCAACGAGACAAAAAGCGCGGCCCTATAGTCTCCCAGATAGTCGGCGTAAACGGCATGACGATCGACGGCCAATACAAGCTCGAAGAACTGGCGTCAAATGCTCAATAGAATACTTACTCAACGAAGGAAGGGAATTACAAATGAGAGGAAAAAACAGAGTGATACTTCGCGGCAACCTAACAGACAAGCCATCCATGCGTTACACGAAAACAAAAGAACCGGTCGCTTGGTTCGTAGTCGCATCTAACTACCACGTCCGTTCCGCTGACGGCTCCGGCTGGGAGCAAAGCACAGACTTTATTCCCGTACTCTGCTTCAAACACTCGGCGGCCTTTGCCGAAAAATACCTTTCCAAAGGCGTTCTGGTAGAGTGTGAAGGCAAGCTCAAAAATCGCGAGCGCGAGCTCCAGAACGGTAAAAGAACATACGAACTCGTCTTTATTGCAAACGAGATAACACTGCTCAGTAAAGCGAGAGACACAGCCCATGAGCCGCAGCGTGAAGAATATCAAGACATAGAAGAAATTCCTGAAACGGATTACACAGAAGATTACAACTTCACGGAGGAAGAAATCGCGCAGGCAATCGCCGCTAAAAACTACGCGACGTACCAATAAACAGTCTGATTGCAGATAGGAGCTGATTTATGAAGAGATAAGAAAAATAATCGACGCTTGATTCGCAAATGGCAGCAAAATCGATAACACAACATTGGAGGAATAACAAATGAAAATCAATCGCACTATGTTTATACTGTCTCTCTTTTGCCTTTTATTACTCGCAGCCGATTCTGCATTAGCTTCCACCGGAGCACAGGGTTTTGAATATGAAAGTGCATTAGAAGACTTCGCTAGTTCTATCACTGGGCCAGTAGCTTTCTTCGTCTCCATAATAGCTATGGCGGCCTCTGGCTTCGGTATCGTTTTCGGAGGCGAACTGACGGGGTGGATCAAAATAGCCTGCGGCATAATCTGCATGGTCGGGTTCATAGTCTTCAGCACAAACATATTCCAGACCCTTTACGGCGTCAGCGGAGCGCTCATCATTTAGCAGATGGAAGACTACGGAGCGCCGATACATCACAGCCTCACTAGGCCGCAAACGATACTTGGTTGCGACAGAGAAATGTTTCTATCGCTCATTCTTGTCTGCGCGCTGCTCATCGTGCCTGCGGGGATTATGAAAACACAGCCTTACGCCGTCGCCTTCGGCGTAGGGTTGTGGCTATGCGGACAGATTGGCCTCACACAGATGGGCAAGCGTGACCCGCAAATGCGCCATGTATTTATGCGCAGCCTTAAATACGGAGGCACATACACGGCGACAAGCCGCATCCCTGACTCATATAAACCGATATACAAGAGGTGGTAACAATGCCATCAGCCCCTTCATTTGCGTCGCTCATCAGATATGAAGCACAGGTATCGCCGTACACGGTACTCCTAAAAGACGGCTGCCTGCTCGCCGGCATAAAGTATTCCGGCATCGACCTCGATACAACGCCAGAATATGATCGCGCCTCGGTGGCAACGCTAGCAAACAACGCAATTAAAAAGCTCGGACAGGATTATATGCTCCATTGGGAAGTGATAAGGGTTCCGACAACCGAATATCCGTCAGGGTGCTTTTCCGAGACCGTCACTAAAATCATAGACCATGAGCGTAAGAGACAGTTTGAAACCGTCGGCAATCATTACGAAACCGAGACGTATTGCTTCTTGACCTGGCAGCCTCCGCTAACGGAAAAAAGCGGCATCGCAAAAATGCTCTACAACATTTTCGTCACCGGCGACAAGCCGGAGAATATTGCACAGGATAAACAGATTGCAGCCTTTGAGTCTATTTGCGCTGAATTCATAAACTCATTGTCGCACATATTCACTGTCGAGCCGTTGCGTGACGAAAAACTCTTGAGCGCGCTTAACCTCTGTGTAAACGGCCGACACACCTCCGTCTTCCCAGACGAGACTGCCGACTTAGATTCACTTCTCGCCCGTGATGCCGAGGTAGGAAATCCGCTTATATATGACAATCATTATGTATCAGTCGTATCCATAGACGGGTTCCCAAAAGAGAGCCTGCCGTGCATCTTCTCCGCGCTGGCCAACATGCCCTTTGAATACCGCTGGAGCACGAGGTACATACCGCTCGACTTCCGCGTCGCCTACGCGCACATGACCAAAGAACAAAAAAAATGGGCGCAGCGCAAAACTCCTATGCTGGCGCAGCTCTTCGACAGGCCGACCAGCCGCTTGAACAAAGACGCGCTTGTCCAGGAATCCGATGTAAATGATGCGCTCCAGGCCCTCAACGAAGGCGTCGTCTCATACGGTCATTACACCAGCATCATAATCATAAGAGACGAAGACATGGACAGGCTCAACGATAAGACAAGAGAAGCAGTCCGCGTCGTCGAAAACATCCTTTTCAAAGTCATTGTCGAGCACCGCAACGCGATGGATGCGTTCATAGGCTCTCTCCCTGGTCACGGATACGAAAACGTCCGCAAGCCCCTGCTCCACTCGCTCAATCTTGCCCATATGCTCCAGCTAGGGTCAATGTGGCCTGGCGAACCTGAATGCCCGTGCCCTCCGCCCATGTATCCGCCGCACTCGCCCGCGCTCATTCAGGCTACCTCTGCTGGCGGCAGCCCATTCCGGCTCCACCTTCACTTCTCGGATATCGGGCACACGCTCATTTTAGGGCCGACGGGCTCCGGCAAATCGACGCTGCTTGCGACGATAGCCGCGCAGTTCGACCGCTATCCGAACAGCCAGATATTCATCTTCGACAAAGGCAGAAGCATGTATCCTCTGATAATGGCGATGAAACGCTCCGCCTTCTACAACCTCGGCGGCGAAAATACCCCTTCCCTATGCCCGCTCGCCTGTCTCGAAACCCGGGCTGACATAACATGGGCGATGGAGTTCGTAGAAACGCTGGTAACGCTCAACAAAGGCGAAGTGACGCCGCAGCGCCGCGCGCTCATCGAAAGCGCGATACAGACGATGGCCAAAGGCACAACCTCATCTGAAGAACGGTCGCTCGGCGCTCTGCAAGTCAACATACAGGACGAGCACATCCGCGACGCCCTCAACATCTACACCATGAACGGCGCATACGGGCAATACCTCGACGGCACTTCGACCGACATCTCCTATTCCCGCGTCAACGCCTACGAACTCGAAGAGCTCATGAACCACGCTCAGCAGGTCGTTACGCCGACTCTCCTCTATCTCTTCCACGAAATAGAAAAGCGGCTCGACGGTAAGCCGACGCTCATAATCCTTGACGAAGCGTGGCTCGCTCTCTCGACTCCGCTGTTCGCCGCGAAGCTCAAAGAATGGCTCAAGGTACTGCGAAAGGCGAACGCAGCCGTAGTGCTCGCAACTCAAAGCCTCGTCGACGTGCTCAACTCGGACATAGCGAGCGCTGTACTCGACTCGTGTCCGACAAAAATCCTGCTGCCGAACGCCGAAGCTCGCTCTGAAACGATGAAAAAGCTCTACGCAGAGCAGCTTCGCCTAAACGACGCAGAGATAAACACAATAGCCGGAGCTATCCCAAAACAGGATTACTTCTTCGTCAATCCATACGGACGACGGCTTTTCCGTCTTTCGCTCGGCGACGTCTCCCTGAGCTTCGTCGGCGCTTCAGGCAAAGATAACTTGAAGCGCATCGACGAGCTTATCGAGCAATACGGCGAAAACTGGCCCGTACAATGGCTCCGCGAACGTCGTCTCGACGACTGGGCCGATTACTGGATGCAAGTAGAAACGGAGCGCGTGGAATGAGACGCATCGTATTCATTGTGATAATAACAGCCGTACTCTGCTGCACGCTCATATTGTCCGCATACGCGGGAGGCGGAGGAATGTCAGGCGGCGCGCTCGAAACCACGCAGCTCGCCAACAACAGCGAGCTCGGCGCGATACTCGGCCAGGAGGTCGAGCAGATTTCCAACCAGGTTAAGCAGATAACGAACCAGCTTAACCAATACAACGAGATGCTCAAACAAGGATTAAAACTGCCGACCTCTTTTATTAACGATGTATCCGGCCAGCTCCAAAGCCTACAGACTGCGGTTCGGCAGACGGTCGGTCTCTATCAGAGCTACGGGCGCTTCGTCGACTCGCTTGAACGTATGCTCGATGCCCCGCTCTCAAGCAACGCGCTCGATAACGCTGTTACTCGCTCACGCCAGGCGACGGCTACTCTCAACGCCATTGCCAACAAGATCGACCAGACGATAAAGCAGATTGAGCGCGACAATCAAGTGATAGAAGAACTCCACGGGCGCAGCGCTAACGCAGTCGGTCAGATGCAGGCGCTCCAAGCTGGCAACGAAATCGCAGTAGCAATCGCTCAGGAGATTAACAAGCTGCGCAACGACATCAACATACTCCAGTCGCAGCTGCTCGCGATAGAAGCCGAACGTCAGCAGGCGAAATCGGAAGACATCTATTACGACCGGCAGATGCAGAGCGGCGAGCTTGACGATTCTACCGTCACAACAGACTTCGACCATTAAAGGAGTAATCATTACATTATGCAGAAACTCCTCAAAAAGACAGGAAAAATTTGCTGTGCGTCAGCTTTGCTGATTATTGCCGTAATGCTCACGGCAGATCTATCATCGGCAGCACAAGTAGATGAAGTCATAGAAAAGTTCCAGGACGTGTTCAAGACAAATACAAACATCACCGACTTCCTCTATTCTGCTGGCCGCACGTTATTCTGGGTTCTCGCGTCTATACAGATTGGATGGAATTTATGTCAACTCGCATTAGAAGGCAGAGCCGACATACAGTCCGTTGTATTAACCGTGACGAAAAACATCGTCATACTCGGGATAATGTGGTTCTTCTTTTCGCGGGCATCGCAGCATTTCGAGCTTATCATACAAGGCTTTCAAAACGCAGGAAAAACACTCAGCGGCTCAGGCACAATGTCTGAGTTGATAAACCTTGGAATGCGGACAGTGACGGGGCTCTTTGATAGTTTACGAGCTGTTCCAGGCAGTACGTTTGCAAAAATACCGGAATATATAATAGCCGGACTTTGCTCTGTAGTGATACTGCTATGCTTCTCGCTCGCCGTCCTCACGCTTATCATCGGCTTGTGCAAGCTGTATCTGTCCGCAATGGTGGCGCTTTACTTCGTGGGATTCGCCTCATGCGACTATACGCGCGGAATAGCAATAACCGCTTATAAATCGGTGTTCTGCTCCAGCGTAGAAGTATTCGTCATGTACTTGCTTTTCGGTATAGGCAATCAGATCTTTCCCTCATTTTTCGACGACGTGCAGACAATGACGCAGTCAGACATAATTCCGCTCTGCTTCCAGCTTGTCGTAGCGACGTTCGTCTTCAGCGGCGCGCTGAAAACCCTGCCTCAATTCGCAAGCGGCATAGTCGCCGGATCCCCGCTAGGAGGCGGAATGCAGGCCGGCTCTGGTGCTGCGTTAGCAGGTGCAATAGCCGGAGCTGTCACGACCGGTGTAGCTACCGCCGTGGGAGCCGGTATCGGAACCGCCGGAGGCGTAAAGCTTGCAGCGGCGACAGGAGGCGGTAAGTGGTCGAAACTCGGCCACGGTCTTGCGGGAGCTGTAAAAGGAGGCTACGGAGGAGAACACGGCGCGGTCGGCAACTTAATGCGTCAAGCGGGGTTCAGCGCAGTCAGGCGAGGCGTTGAAAAACAATACAACAACATAACTCCGCCAGACGGAAACCCTAACAACGTACCACCGCAATAGTCCATAAAAAAAGGAGATATAAGAAATGGACATATTTAAGACAAAGAAAGCAGCATTAGACAAGTATGCGGCGCTTAACAAGGCAGCCGTATGCTGGCGCACGGTAGCGATCACCGAAGCTATTGCAGTAATAATACTTGCAATAGGTCTAGTAACGCTCTCAAACAGCAAAGAGATCGTGCCGTGGGTAGTCCAGGTCGACAAACACAATTTCGCCATTGCGACAGGCCCCGCGGAACGCGCAAAGGCGGCAGATCCGCGCCTCGTCATTGCGAGAATCAGCCAATTCGTCGAAGGGCTCAAGTCCATCACCGCCGACCCTACAGCACAAGGCTGGCTCATCAAGCGCATGGTCTACAGCACGCTTCCCGAATCAAGTTCCGCGCTCAATACAACTAATCAGTTCTATCGCGCCAACGATCCGTTCAAACGCTACAAAGACAAGCGTGAAACCGTCGCCGTAGAAGTCCGCACCATACTGCCGATGGGCGCTAACAGCTGGCGCGCCGAGTGGACTGAGCACGTCTTCGTCGACGGGATCAGAACACGCAACGAAAACTGGAGCGGGGTCTTCGAGGTCAGCACCTCGGCGCCAACAGACGTAGACAAAATCAAGGACAACCCGCTCGGGATATACGTAGTGTCGTATTCCATGAACAGAGACTTCAAATAACAAATAAAACCGGAGGAAGCACAATGAAAAGAGAATTTGTCCTAATCGCGCTCATATCCACACTAATGACAAGCTGCGCCTACGCCGCTCCCAACTCAGCAGACTACGCCGAACAGGAATTTAAGGAAATGTACGGAACGATAAAAGAAAAAGTACAGCCTAGGCCGATCGACGAGAAAGCGTCAAAACTCGCGGAAGAATTCGCGAAGAAGAACAACGGCCCGGATCCGTCGCTCGGCAGAGGCGGGGCCGTCATATTCACATACGGTTCCACAATGCCGCGCATACTTTGCCGCCCCATGCGCGTCGTCGACATCGAGTTAGAACCTGGCGAAACCGTCACAACTGCTCCCTTCATCGGCGACAGCGTGAACTGGCAGGTGCTTCCCGCATCTTCCGGTTCCGGTGCAGACTTAACCATGCACGTAATGGTCAAGCCGTCCATGCCTGACCTAATGACGAACTTGGTAATACATACGTCGCGCCGCTCGTACCACCTCGACCTCGTATCAAGTAACAAGCACTACACACCGCACGTCGCCTTCAGGTATCCGCAGAGCGTCAACCAGTCTGAATGGAATGCCTTCCTTGAAAACATAGCGAAGCAAAAAGCTGCGGAAAAGGCAAACCGGCCATACGTACTTCCGCACGAAGCAGAAGCGTCCGCGCCCAAACCTTCGGACGAAAAAACAGCAAGCCCATCCGCGCGACCAACGTTGTCCGCTCTGGACTACGGCTACAAAATCGTCCCTAAAAGCAAAAATATCAAATGGCTTCCAGCGGCGGTATATACCGACAACGTGAAGACGTACATCCAATTTCCGCAGAACCTCAAAGTGCTTGAAGCCCCTGTCTTCATGGCCGTCCGCAACGGCGCTCGAGAACTCGTCAACTACCGCGTCGTCGGTAACACCTACGTCATAGACGCGATTATAGACAACGGGGTGCTTCTCGCCGGAAGCGGCGCGTACTCGCAGAAAGTCGTGATAGTCAAAGACAAAAAAGAGGCGAACAAAAAGCAGGAATCCCTAAAGAAATCCTCCCCATCTAATAAAACATACAAGCCGTCCACATCCGCGAAAAATTGGGGAGAACCGCAGCTTGAAAAGAAATCATACACATACGCAGACTATCTAAAAGAACGCAAGGCTAAAAAAGCGGCGAAGCGTGCGCAAGCGGAAGCCGCCAAAGCAAGCGCGGTAACTGAATAGCATGACAAAGAGCGCGATAAATCATCTCATATCAATAACCCTGGCCGCGCTTGCGTCCGTCGCGCTCTTTGCACAGCAAGTACCGGCGGCGGAAGAGTTAAGCCAGGATGAAATTGACCGCATCATGTCCATGCGCGCGGCCCCATTCCGCGAAGCGCCGGACGGAGACAGAGAGCCGCTGCCGCTGGGTATGGTGTACCTCGAAGACGGCACGCCTTACATCGTTGAAGAAGAACCGTCTGTCTCCCGTGAAGAAATAGCAAACGGCATCAAGACCTATACGTCGAGCATGACTCCGAAGTGGGAAACGCCGGCTCCGGCGCTTGAGACGACGCCCCAGGCAAAAATCGTCCCTCCGCAAAAGGCAAGCATTTGGAACAAATACTTGGCGCGACCGGCGGAAGTCAAGCGCATGGGCGTCGTCAACTCCGGCGTCATAATCCCTGCGATGCTTCTCACAGGTCTCAACTCAGACTTGCCCGGATACCTCATAGCTCAAGTCTCCGAACCGGTCTACGACTCCCCTACCGGAACGGAGCTGCTCATACCGCAGGGCTCCAGGCTTTTCGGCGAATACGACAGCAAAGTGATATTCGGCCAGCGGCGTCCGCTCATAAAATGGAGCCGCCTCATCTTCCCAGACGGCTCCGTCCTCGACATGGACAACATGCCGGGAACAGACCGCAAAGGTTATGCGGGATTCAAAGCGAGCGTAGACAACCACTATCTGCCTATGTTCGGCTCCGCCGTTATGATTTCCGTTTTTGCAGGATTAGCCGAAGAATACGGCAAAGATGAAACTGAAATAACGATTTCTCAGCCCCGCGTAGTCCTGGGTGATACAGAGCTCGTCGGCACAATCAAGGGCTGGAGCACAGACATGGCCCCCATAGGCTACCTAATGTGCGACGGCTCCGAGTTCGACGAAGCGTTATATCCAGACCTCAAAGAACTACTCGGTGAAAACAAAACCCCGGATTACAACAGCAGCGACCCCAACGGCATCAAATGGATAATCCGCGCACGTGCCAGCCGAAACATGTCCTTCGGCACGGGAAGCGGCGCAACCGTCGCCGTCGTAGACGACGACGGCAATGAAATCGTTAATGAAATAGCGGATTCCCTTGCGGACATGGCGGACAGGCTGCTTCGCAAATATCTCGACATGGCCCCAACGCTCCGCGTCAAACCGGCCTACAGATTTTCAGTCATCGTCAATAAAGAGCTTTTACTGCCAGTCCGAGAAACACTTTAGGAGGAACAGAAATGGCAAACTTAGAAGACAAAGAAACTCCCAACATCATCACGCCCAAAAAGAACAAGAAATTCTCAAAGCGTGTAGTAATAACCATCGCCGCCGTAGGGACGTTGGTGCTGCTAGTAATCGGCATCGCCGGCATAACGCCACCTAGAGAGCGCGCGGCCCGCACAGCCGGCGAAGAAACGCTTAAAATGGCCTCGGCTGAACAGGCGCTCGATATCGACAAAAAAGTCTACGAAGCCAGTCTGCCTAGCATGAGTGACATCGTGAATAAATACAAAAGCGATGTCCAGGAAGCCGACACACCTTCTCCGCAGAAAAACGAACAGGCCCCACTCATGCAGCCGGTATTCGATGGGGCTAAACAGGAGACAGCAGAAAGCAGTCTCAGCGACGCCGACCGCGACCGCCTCAATTATGAACGTGCGGCAAGACGCCAGTGGCTTGAACTTCAGCGAGAAGCGTTCCTTTCTTCTCCGGCTGCCTCGCAGGGAGGGAACTGGAGCGGGCACGAAAGGCAGAGAGAATCTGAAACGCAAGACACGCAAACATCAAGAAGGGGAATATACGACGATAATCCCTATCTTGAAATATACAACAAATACCTGGAACACGAATCAAACAAAGCAGCCGGAGAAGCAAGTCAGAGCCAGAGTGATAAAGAGAAATTCTTTAATCAGCGCAACTCTGGTAGGGGGGTCTTAACCACGACAGCTCAATCCCCAATATCTCCTTATATAATCCCATCCGGCACGATGATCCCCTGCAACCTCATAACCGGCGTCAATTCAGACCTTCCAGGTTACGTAGTCGCTCAGGTGTCCGAAAACGTCTGCGACTGGAAAAATCCAGACGTGATACTCATACCGCAAGGCACAAGAGTATTCGGTATATACGATTCAAAAATTGCTTTTGCGCAAAGAAGAGTACAAATCTCATGGTCAAGGCTTATCTACCCCGACGGAACGACGCTCGACCTCCAGGGAATGCCCGGAGCAGACAAACGCGGATATTCCGGCCTTTCCGACAAATATTATCCGCGTTACGGACGCCTGCTGACGGCAGCCATAATGACGGCTGCGTTCAGCTCCGTCGGCCTTCTCTTCGACGACGATAATGATACGGTCGTATCAACCGGCGGCAGCACAGTCGTAATACCTGACAACGGCAACAACGCCAGGAACGAGTTCGCGCGTGAAATAGCTGATTCCATCGGCAACGCAGGCGAACAGCTCTTCAACAAATATCTCAACAGCCAGCCGACAGTCCTTATCCGTCCCGCAAAACGCTTCAACATCGTAATCAACGCTGACGTTCCGTTCTTCAGCTCATACGGTAGGACAAGATAATCATGGCTATGGAAAACAACCGCACATGGGTTGAAAAGGGCGATTACTCAGTCCCGAACAACACGCCTAAGCCCTTAATTCCTCTGAAAGTAAAAGGGCTGTTATTCCTGCTCTGCTACTTCATTTTGGCCGACATTGCTCTCAACGTGTGTTTGTCCAGATATTACCACGAGCGTGCATTCACATCTTCACCCTTCTGGGGTTGGCGTGCCTTCATAGCCTACATCGCCTACTATGGCGCAGTCCCGTATCTTAAAACAGTATCTGCCGTGCTCGCTGCTTCGTTCCTGGCCGCCGCCGTACTCTTCCGAGTATGGTTCTTCGATCGGGTCGCATCCGACAAAGAGAAGCTGGCCACGCTGCACGGCTCGGCCCATTGGGCGTCAAAAGATGAAATTATAAAAGCTGGCCTCATGCCGCCGGACGGAACTCCGAAAGACAAAATCAAAATAGGCGCGACGCTCGGCGGCTGGAAAGACAAAAAAGGCGTGATACACTACCTTCGCCATTCAGGGCCGGAACACCTTCTTGTCGTCGCTCCGACACGTTCCGGTAAAGGTATAAGCATCGTCGTTCCCACGCTGCTGTCATGGCCGAAATCAATAATGGTACTCGACATAAAAGGAGAGAACTGGCTCCTATCCGCCGGTTGGCGTCAGAAACACATCGGCCCATGTCTCCGCTTTGAGCCTACTGACCCGAACGATGGCTGCGCGAAATATAATCCGCTGAATGAAATAGCCTTGGACACAACTGACGAGACCCGTGACATACAAAACATAGCGACTATGATATGCGACCCGGACGGCAAGCATGGCGACGACCACTGGATAAGCAACGCAACAACACTCCTGACCGGCGCGATAACTCACGAATGCTACTGTGCCAAAAACGACAAGAGAGAGCCGTCGATGCTTAACGTCCGCAACACAATCGCCGGAGGGGACATACAGTTCAGTATGCAGAACTGGCGCGACACTAAACATAAAAAAAATGATAATGGCGAACTGATTACACACCCTACGGTCGACGCGGTAGCCCTTGAAATGCTGCAAAAGGCGGATAAAGAAGTCTCTTCCATATTCTCGACCGCAATCACCAAACTCAGCCTATGGCTTGACCCTGTAGTGGCGAAAAACACTACCCAAAGCACATTCAGCATAAGCGATTTGGTAGACCGTGACGAACCGGTCTCTTTATACGTCGTCGTTCCTCCGAGCGATCTGACACGCCTTCGCCCCATACTGCGCCTCCTAGTCACACAGATCATATTTGGTCTGACAAAACGCATGGAGGCCGACAACGAGCATGGCGGAGTAAAATCCGGCCACAAGCACCAGCTGCTCATGCTGCTCGACGAGGCGGCGCGCCTTGCAAAACTTGACGTCCTTCAGGACGGCTTATCATATTTCGGCAGTTTTGGCCTAAAAGCCCTGCTCATATTCCAGTCATTCAAGCAAGTCTCAGATATTTACGGCAAAGACGAAACCGTAACGGCAAACTGCAAAGTACAAGTCTTCTTCGCTCCGAACGAGGAAGAGGACGCGAGGCTTATCTCCGAAAAGCTGGGCAAAACGACCGTAACGGTTGGCAGTTCCAACATCTCCGGCAAGAGATTCGCCGTCGGCCCGTTCGGAAAATCCTCGGAAAGTATCTCTTACAGCCAGCAGGCGCGCGAACTTATGACTCCCGACGAAGTAAAGCGTCTTCCCGGGCCGACGAAAGACGCCGACGGGCGCGTGACTGCTCCTGGAGACCTTCTGCTCATCAGCTCGGGGACAGCGCCGATATACGGCGTGCAGACGCCCTATTTCTTCGATCCGACAATCAACGATAGGTCGAAAATTAAGCCTCCGACGGAATTGATAGTTATGAATAATCCGCAGAAAACAGATGAACACGCCGCTGGCCCAAATGAAGAAAACCACGAGATCCAGCCTGCTCCATCCAAAGAAATAGAACACCAGGAGGTTGAGTCTCCGCAAACCGACGAACAAATCACAAAAGACGGGCCGGAAACTGACACACCTCCGATCGACGACGAGCTCTTAAGCCTCGTCTCATCGCCTGACGACATCGACGAGAAAGCAGATCCTACAACTCCGCCGGAGGAAACCGACACACTTTCTCCTGCGGAAATTCAGTCAAAGACAGAAACAGCAGCTTCGCAGCGCATAGAGCCTTCGAACAACGATAAACCGTCCATCCTGGATTTGTTCTATCCAGACGAAGCGCCGTCAGCCTACGGATACAGCGGCAATGAACAGAAAGACTAAAGCCCTCACTCTTGCTTTGCCCTTTATCACCTTGTTGGCCGCCGTAACGGCTTTCCGCCACTTCAATCTTTATATCAACATGACGGAAAGCCTGCCGCTGGGCATTTACACGCTCAAGACATCAGAAAAGATACTGCGCGGCGACGTCGTGCTTGTCGTCGATCTCGACGAAATCGGCGTCGACCGCAAACTTTGCCGCCAAAGTCGTATGCTCAAAGAAACCGCCGGACTCCAGGGCGACATGGTAAGCAGCGACGGAGAAAGCATATTCATAAACGGCCGACAGCTTCCAGATTCCGACATATTCGAGTTCGACAAATTGGGACGTAAACTTCCTCACCCCAAGTATCCCTACACAATCCAGGCGGACGAAATATACGTGACATCGCAGCATAAATACGGCTACGATTCCCGCTACTATGGCCCCGTTCCGAGAGCGCACGTAATAGGCGTCGCAGTCCCTATCTTCCTCTTCAAAGGCGAAAGCCGGTGACGCGCATAAGAACGATACTCTCCGCTGTAGCCGGAGCAGTAATTGGCGCACATATAGGAATAAGCCCTGCTCCTGAGCTGCTTGCCGTCACAGCGATCCTTCCGCTTCTCTGGTGTATTGCCGGTTCCAGACTCTCCGCTTTTGCGCTTGCCATAGCTTATTACCTTACCGCGGCAAGAGGCGTGCCGCTCGGCGCGGCCACATTCTTCGGCGACGGACGGCCTAACGCGCTTGCGCTGGGCGTCCTGCTCTGGTGTCTGTCATCCGTCGCGCTGGCCGCGCCCTGGGCGCTGCTCTGGAGCGGAAATAAATCTATTCCACAAAAAATACTTCGCTTATGCGCGGTCTATATTGTCATAACAATACCGCCCATCGGCCTGTTCGGCTGGGCGTCGCCGCTTCTGGCATCCGGCATTCTGTTTCCGCGTACATCGTGGCTGGGTATAGCGGCCATGACAGTCCTGCCTCCCATAATTGCAAGAGCCACAAAAACGAGGAAGGTTGTGTCAGTAATGTTCCCGTGTACTTTTATAATTTACATCTGTGTTCAAGCGTATATCATGCCTTTCTGTGTCATTTCTCCAGCAGGATTCACAGCTCTTAACACGCATCACGCAAAATCCGCATCCGGCTCCGCGCACTTTACCGACGCTTTCATTCGTACAACAGATATTGTTGACGACATACTCGTACAAAAAGCCGCATACATATTGCTACCTGAAACAATCGCTGGCGCATGGACGCACGCTTCCAAGCAGCTATGGCTTCCAGTCGGTGAATATCTGGCAAAACGCGGACAAACGCTCATAGTCGGCGCTGAAGTCTACGATGAGAATCTCCAATACGACAACTGCATGATATTCCTCGGAAAAGACGATAATCCAATATACCGTCAGCGCGTCCCTGTTCCCATATCCATGTGGCGTCCGTTCGGCGGCAAAGGCACGGCAAACGCATACTGGCTCGACGGAGGAAGAATCATGCTTAAAGACGGCAGAACAGCAGTATGCCTGCTCTGCTACGAACAGTACATAGCCTGGCCGATTCTCCTCTCCATGCTCAAAGGCAAAGCGGATATGCTCATATGCTCGGCAAATCAATGGTGGAGCCGAGACACAAGCATTCCCAACATTCAGATTCAGTCGTCAAAGTCGTGGAGTACACTATTTAGCTTGAAATATGTTTCTGCCTCAAACTCGTGATATAAACGTTATAATAAAGATACGGGAGGAAAAAGCATGATAATTAAACCACGTGTTGACATATTACCAGAAGCGCAGAAAATACTCTGGCCAATGCTCAAAGAAGTTCCCAAAGACTTTGTGCTCTACGGAGGTACTGCTATTGCGCTTCGATATGGCCATCGCAAATCTGTGGACTTTGACTTCTTTTCTTCGCTTTCAGACAATGCAATAACAAATTCTACTTGTGAGCTGCCATTCATCAAAAAGTTTGCGGTTAATTATAATTCACCATATTTGCAAACTGCTGCAAGCGCATCTCAAGTAATTTATGATCTTGATATGGGAAAAGGTGACCTTGTAGAGATTACGTTTATGCGTGATCCTAATTTTGTTGGTGGAGCAATCAATTCGCCTCATGTTTCTATAGATAACGGCGTTAAAATCGCTTCTCCGTTAGACTTAATGGCAACAAAAATCAACGCAGTTCTTTTTCGACAGTCTGTTAAAGACCTCGTCGACATCGCAGAAATGATCAGAAACAAAGTCTCCTTTTCGCGGGGGTTCGCATACGCAATGGCGTTAAAAGCCCCGTATCTACCTCAGATCGGAGCAGACTATTCACATTTACTTAACGCAATGTCGTCAAATGAATTTTATGTAGATTCTTTTGCTCGTGATAAAAACGCACCGATAGAATTAAAACACCTAGTAAATCAAGTGTCTGGTATAATTACTAAGGAGGCAGAAAAACTGTCTATAGCACGGCTTCTTTCAATGAAATTGAAGGTTTCTCCACATCTTCATAACGTTAGGGAGCGAGATGAATGCGAGAGATAAATAAAGACGAGTTTCAGGAATTTATACGTAAATACGTATATTGGTGGGGTGAGAATAGATCTGACTTCAACACAATGGCAGTGCTGTCTTTCATCTTAGCGCAGCGCCCGCCATACGTTGAACAAATGGCTAGAGAGCGCTTTGGCTTTACAGATAATGATTTTAGAGAAGCTCTAAAAAATGTTCAGCCTGGTATTTTCTGGGGTGTTGGAGCTGAAGAGCATTGGAACAACGTCAACAAGCGGCTTGGCATAAATCCGCCGCTCCCATTCCCTACTAATAGTTCATATTTAGCATCTTTTTCAAAGTAAAATAAAACACCTAAAAAAGGCAACGGTTTCCTTTCCGTTGCCCTGTTGCGGTCCATATGGAACGCTATTCTCATTCGTAGCTCGATTACAGCACCTTACTGGATATGGTACTATCGTTTCACTCACACACCTGTAAAGGGTGCGACTGCAATTACCTTATGCACGTTCAACTAATAATGTTTCAACCCACGCGCCCATGAAGGGTGCGACTGTACATATGATTCACGCACTCATAATAACATACAGAGCCCCCAAATGCGCGAACCTACAAATTCCTTGCCTATTCCTTATAAAGACTCGTAAAAAGCCATATACAAATAATAATGTTTAATGTAGCTTCGCATGTAATTAAGCGAAGTCTTCTGAGTGACTCTGAAAGCGAAGATTACCCGTCGGGCGGCTCTGAATAGAAGCTGTTTCGCTCTTGAACTCCGATTTTCCCTGCCACTTTTTATGCTCTCCTTCCGGCGTGTGGATTATCGCCGGTTTTATAACCGCTTTATCATACGTTGAGTTGATAGCGTCGATCGCCGCCATAGCACGGCGCTGTTTTGCATTATCCGCCTCACCAAACAAAGACGTTTGTACCCCCTGTGATACGTCTTGGAACTCTGACAATAGAATTCCACAACGTTTATATTTTTTCCCAGGAATGAAAATTTTCTCCAGCAAGTATACTGCAATCTTTATCAGGTCGGCGTCCGACGACACTGGAGTATTACAATCAAATTCTTTGGCGTTTGCGTAATAATCGGCGTTGAATCTGCTGGTCTCTACCTTTACAGCAACGCGCTTCGCCATCTGCTTCGCTGCGCGAAGCTGTCTTGCTGCTGATACTGTAAAGCAAAGCAGCGCATCTTGCAGATCTGCGTAATCAGTTATGCTTTCCCCAAATGTCCTTGATACCATAATACTTTTCTGGACGCGCCCCTCCGTAGCGATCGGATATGCTGGATAACCGCGCAGCTCCCATGCACAGAACACGCCGTTTACCCCAAACCGACGCTGCAATTTTCGGTCGTCCAGAAGCATAAACTGCGCGGCCGTTTTGATTCCGCCCAGCCGCAGCGCATTAGCCATACGTGGGCCGATCCCCCACACATCGCTGACGTCGATTTGCGACATGTACTCAGCGTCACGATATTTCGTAGCGTCCATCCAATATACGCCTAATGTTTCTGGATGTTTCTTCGCATATTCTGACGCTAGTTTTGCCAAAGTCTTACTCGGCGCGATCCCAATAGATACCGGAATTCTACATTTATCCCACACGGCTTTGCGGATCGTCCGGCAATATTTCACAACATCAGTTACAGAAGATATTGCAAGGTTAATGAAACACTCATCAATGCTGTATATTTCCTGTGCGTCAGAATACCTCTTAATAACGGACATGACCTGTGATGAAATCTCATTGTACAGCTTATGATTGGCGGATCGTATCGCCACTCCGTTATAAGCAAGCATAGATCGATATTGAAAATACGGTGCTCCCATAGGCACACCTAGCAACTTGACCTCGTTGGATCTAGCAATAACACACCCGTCATTACCAGATAGGACGACAACTGGCCTTCCGTTCAGTGCAGGGTTTACGCAACGTTCGCATGACACAAAGAAATTATTCGCATCCGAAAGTCCGATACGCCTATCATGTAATTCAGATCGCATACTGTTATCCTCCTTATCCAACAATTACTAATTGTCATCTTACAGTAACAATTCTATTGTTGTCAATAAGTAATCATATAAGACAATATAAATCTATAAAAAATGGAGGCAAAGCCTCCATTTATGTTTCTAAGTAATTACGAATTATTTATGACTAATCATGTTCTTCAAGTCTTTTTATAGGGGGGGGCCCTCACTTCTCTGTAAGTACAACATATCATTGATAATGACGAGACAGCGGAAGCTTTCTCTGCTGTCTCGTCTAGCATTATCTGCCATAAAATGCAACCGATGGGTTTTCTCCTGGCATATATGCAGTAACTGCGGCGGTTCGCCACGTTGATTTTTTTTCGTCTGCCATCAATTTTACGTAGTATATTGTAAATAAAGTTTCCGTTTCATCCCCAGCGACAAACGGCGATATTTCCAATTCTGGAAATATCATAGAGCCAACGCCTTCGGCATATTTTACTGGTTTATCAAATGTAACCATAAATAACATCACGCTTTTGTCAGATGCTTTACTATGATGTTTTTCGATAAATTTATAAACAGGCGAAGGACCGTTGAGCGTAAACTCTCTGCCAGGCGAAATTGAAGCTATTTCTTTGGGAATTGGGGCTTCACCGGCTTTCGCTGTAGTGGCAACAGCTCCAATCTGCAATCCAATTAAAAGAGCTGCTACTGCGTTTAAGATATACTTCTTCATGGTTGCCACACTCGAACGACTTAGCGCTCATTTTCCAGTTCTTTGTCTTTGGACATTTCCCGCACAACACCATGACCGTCTTTATAAATTACTTGCACTTTATCTCCTATCGCAAGTGGTTTATCAAGATTAGCTCCGTCATGGGCATATTCGACTGTTCCTATGCGCTGGAAATAAATGTCGTTCTGCATGTCGTGATCCGTTATTTCTCCCTTGTATATCCCATTCTGAGTATTGGGGTCACGTACTTCTGGGGCGTTGCCTTTCTCAACAGTAATCTCAAGAGTACGCTCCTTATACTTTGCAACGATTGTGGGTTCAAACGTCACTACGTTGCGGGCCACGCTCTTATCTGGACGCTGAACGTCATACATCTGATATGCGCCCTTCATAGACAACAATTTCGGCGTCCCTGACTGTGACAGCATATCGTCTATCTGCATAGGTTCTCGCGTTATGCAATGTACTTGGACAAACTCATATACAGGCTTGCCGTCCTCGCCTATAACGGTTTTCCCGTCATTGCCGCGTTTCGGAGTCGATACCGAAAAACGCGATTCATACCCGAAAGGCTGCTCCGGTTGGCCTAAAACCTTATTGAACGAGTTATACTTGCTCTCGTAGACATATCCGGTAAGATTCTCGCGCGCCGCGCTGAAAAATTCAGTTTGGACGGCATCATCTTTTGATACGACGACTTCTCCGCCGCGTACCGGCTGGCCTTTTACTACAACAGCCTCATGTATGGATCTTGCGAACAGCACAGGAACACGCGAACCGGCAGCGTGTCCATCACGATCGCGCGGCGTCAGAAGAAACGTTTGTCCAGTGAGAAGCAGCGGCTTTTCTCCTTTTTCAAAGGCGGACAGGTCAATCGGCTTCGTACTCCGTATTCTCACACGTGTCCCAGGATCTCTTTCAGACGCAGCGATTCTAAAGCTGGCGGAGTATACCTTTTGCTCCATCGGCGTACCGTCGTTAAGCCTATCCTTTTCTTCTTTGTAAACACGTCCGACGATCTTCCCTACTATGACTTTGCCGTGCTTATATCCGCTATGGATAAAATCGTCTCCTGCCGCAAGCGTTACTGTCTTTCTTTCCTGTTCTGCCATCAGCGATTCCTCCTTATGTTCTTCTTTGTCTTCGAGTCCCTGCCATTCAATCAGCTTTGAGACATACTTTTGCGCGCGTTCAGTCTCGGCTTTCCTCGCCTCGGATTCTCGCTCGTAAGCTTCAATCACCTTTCCTTTCTCTCCGACCGGGGCCTCATCAAGAGCGAAATGTAGCTCGCGATCTCGCGCCCTTTCGGTTGCAATATGTTCGTCGAGCGCTTCCAGCACCTTATCGGCTTCAGCGTTCGTCCACTCTTCCACCGGTTTTTCAATTATTTCGTCCGCTCCCTTCATGTTCCCCTCCCTATCGCGGATTTCATAGCGTACAGCCTCTTCCTCGCTCTGCTGAACTGATCTGCTATGCACCTTTCCCTCGGCAATCTGACGAAATATATCCTCGGAACCGCGCCCGAACAGCGAAGCGCGTATATCCATGAAGAAGTCCTTCAAACGCTGGAAGACGGTGGAGACAGCGGAAGACGACACCCCCACTCGTCCCTCAAGGTACGCAGCATATCTATCCGCGGCGACTTCGCGGCTTTTATAGGTTTTCAGCAATATATTCTGTTCTTCTCCCGTCAGCGTGCCCCATGATGCTTCAAAGACTTCGTGAGAAAATGTTTTGGCGTCACTCATGCCGGCCACAAGGTCAATAAACGTCCGTCCGCCGATAATGCGAGTTCGTCCAGACACAACATCATCCGGTTTGACGTCGCGCCCATAGTCACGACGAACGATATCCGGGTCAACTGGAATCTCGGCTGCTTCCATATCTATAATCCACTTCGTGCCGTTTATAAAATCAAGGCGTATTTTTCCCGAGTCTAACTCAGTTACCTCAGCGCCTTTTATTCGGGCACGTATGTCGTCTATAGATATGCTGGGAAATATATGGCTCTTTTCTTCAAGACTATACATCTCGACGCCTTTATCTGTTTCTCTTGTCTGAATAGCCTCAAAGAACTTATCGAACGCCTCGCGTATCACCGGCATCTCGTCCTTTGTCGGGTACGGATAATCATCTGGAAGTTCATCGCCGCGCGGGGCCGACATAGCCTTCCATGCGTCCTCAGATACGATATTCGCAAGATAGTCGTTAGATGCTCCGCTTTCAGCGAGCTTGTCTATGATATAAGCCTCGAAAGCCCTTGATTGCAGCTCGGTCTTCAACGACCAATACTCCTTACCGGAGCGGCGCTTATCAAGCTCTTCGGAACGTTTTGACAAATTCGTGTCTCTTCTGACGGCGCTCAAGACGCCGCCGAACGCCTGCACCATTTCACGCCGAACCTCGCCCACATCGCCCACCTCACGACCGATGGCGCTCATCGCAGCCACACTCGATTCGCTCATCATTCCTCCCTTCGTAAGCCTAGAGCCGAAATAGTCGTCGACCGCGTGCATCCACTCGTGAGCGAGGCTGCCTGCACCGTTGGTCTTTGTAAGGTTTATCGCCATATAAAGCGGTTCGTAATGAGCCTTCGGCGCGTTCTTTCCGCCTTTGCCGCGAGCTCCGAATGCCAGCCCCAGCCGTCCATTTAGCGACAGCGCCTTCGGCGGCACGCTTATGACATCCGCCATATCCATAAGCGCGTCATAAGCTTCATTCAGGTCGCGCTGCCTTTTATCCTGCTCTACGTAATTACCAAACTCTACGCCGCGAAAACCGAAGGCTTTCATAAACATATCCGGCGTCACGTCTCTTCCGCCGCGACGATCTACTCCTGTACGCGGCTCATTTCCGGCGCGCCGCTCTGACGGAATGAGCTTATAATTCGCCCACCGCTCTTCAAGCAGATCCCCGTTCTCGCTCCGGTACAGCGCAGCTTCTTTTTGTGACGCAAACGGCCCAGCAAGCCGGACATACTCGCGCCCCATCTTTTTTCCTATAAAAATTTCATTTGGCTTGTTCCTGTAACGGAAAAGATCGAAATCCAGCTTTCGCTTTGAAGGTTCCCCCTGTTTTGCCTGTTCTTTGCTTCTTTCAAATTCTTTCTTGAAATCCTTTACGGCATCCTCGAACAGCTCGCCGTAACCGCTCACGCCGCCGCGCTTTTTGCTTTCGATGCACCACATATATTCTGGTTTTGCCAGTTTTTCCCCGTGGATGTAATAGACATCTCTTCGGCTTATCATATAGCCGGACAAGGACACATCGTGCCCAACGGCGAGATATAGCTCTGCTTTCGAAATTACTTTCTTTTTTAATTCTGAATTGCTGTTGAAGCTGTTTATTACTTTTTCTACAGCATAGTCATTATCAAGAATTTCTGATACCAACGCTTTTGTCAGCTTCAATATCTGAGTATATACTAGGGCGTCACGTCCCCAAGAACGCCTCGGTTTATCCGGCACCGTTTCACGTAATGCGCGTATCACGGCCACTGCTTTGGGATTCATACCATTTGTAATGAGTTTCTTGTAATTAGGTTCAGGGAATACCGCTGAAAACTGTTTTTCTAATATCTCGTCGTCAGAGAAGGCCAGCGTTCTGTCCAGTTGGGATTTGATTGCAGCAATATCCTTACGGGCTCCGCCTATCTTTTCCCCAAAGTCCTCTATCTTCTCCGGTTTATCTTCGAGCGCAAAATCACCGTGCGTTTCTGTCCCTGGCTCAATAGACGACGATTCCTCCTGCAACCTGTCTTTGCGTATATCCTCTTCTGACTTCGTCGTCTGTGCCTGTGCGCCGCGCCCGCCTCCGTCCAGATTCAGCTCCGCATTAAGCAAATTCAGCCTCGCCTGCAACGTTTCAAGTTCTTTCGCGTGCTCAAACGGTTTCCGCAACTCTTCAGCATATCCGGCAAGCTGACTCTCTTTCTGCGCCAGCAGCCGTTTCTCGTTCTCAAGAATGTCCGGTATCTTGGCGAGCGCGTTGTTAATTCGTGTGATATTGCCGAGCTTATCGTCTCCTAGTTCTACGTCATACGACCGTCTGCCGCCTTCGCGTTTAAGCAGTAGCACATAGGTGGAATGTCCTCCGAAATAATCTCTGATGCCGACGGACATGTTCATACCTCGGTATTCGCCGATCGGAGTCATCTCTTTTCGAGTAGCGAGTTCCTTTGCTAAAAGTATCTTCTGTCCGGCAGAAGCCTTTTGTGTGCAAACCGTTTCTAACACGGTCATAGGCGAGAACTTCTCTTCGTTTTCGTCGTGCGTGTTGGCCTTAATATATTCTATATCGCTTTCAAGAAACTTTATCTTTGCTTTGCAGTTCGCAATCTCTTCCGGAAGCGTCTTGGCCACGCTATGTTCTAGCATATAACGGTTATCCTGATAGGCTGATTTCAAGAGCGTCAGCCGTCCGACCTGTATATCCAGGTCCATCTTCTCTTTGATACGCGGATCTCCAGCGCACAACGCCTTGATCTCTGCGTACTGCAATACGGATTCGTCGACGTCCTCGCAGCTTCGCACCGGACTTCTGCTCGTCATTATCTGTGCAATGAATTTCTGTTTGTTTTCGATTGTTTGATACAAGTATGCATCGAACGTACGCTCAGTGACGTACCTGTAGATATAGACCTCTTTATTGCGGTTGCCCTGGCGAACTATCCTTCCAGCGCGCTGTTCAAGGTCGGCGGGACGCCAGGGGCAGTCAAGGTCATGCGAAGCGACGAGCCTGTCCTGCACGTTTGTGCCGGCCCCCATCTTCTGCGTGCTTCCCATAAGCACTCTGACATGTCCTTCGCGCACTTTTGCAAACAGCGCCGCTTTCTTCGTCTCCGTATCGGCGTCGTGGATAAAGGCGATCTCGTTCTCTGGCACTCCGGCTTTTATCAGCTTTTCTTTTATGTCGTCATAAAGATTGAATTTCTTCGGATCAGGCGTCGAGAAGTCGCAGAAGATAAGCTGCGTCCCCTTGTCTTCCTTCGTCTCCCGCCATATCCGCAGCACGTTGCTTACGCAGGCGTTGACCTTACTCCCAGGGTCGTCCGGCAAGGAATCATCCATAAGCCTCTGGTCGAGCCCTATCTTCCTCCCATCCGATGTGATCTTGAGCATGTTGTCTTCATCGGGCCGGACGCTCCTGTTTCTTATCTTTTCGGCCCTCTCAGAGAGCTTGCCTATCATCTCGAGCTGCTCAGCGGACGGCTTCACGACGATATTCTCATAATGAGTGGCAGGAACCGGCAGATTAAGCATATCCGCCGTCTTTATATCCGCGCATTCAGAGAACATAGACATAAGCTCCGGCAAATTGAAAAATTTCGCGAACCGCGTCCGCGTCCTATATCCGCTGCCGTCAGGCGACAGCTCCAGCACGTTCGTCGTCTCACCGAACGTAGACGCCCAAGCGTCAAAATGAGCCAGGCCGCGCTTTTCCAGCTCGTGCATCTGGAGATAGCGCTGCATCGTAAAGAGCTCGACCATAGAATTTGAAACCGGCGTCCCCGTAGCGAAGACTATCCCCCTGCCGCCGGTAATCTCGTCCATATAACGGCATTTCATATAGAGATCCGCGCTCTTCTGAGCCTCTGTCGTAGAAATCCCCGCGACGTTGCTCATCTTCGTATACGTCATAAGGTTCTTGTAATTGTGCGCCTCGTCGATAAAAAGCATATCGACGCCGAGCTCCTCGAAGGTTATAACGTCGTCCTTCCGCGCTTCCATACGCTGCTGCAAAACGTCCATCTTTTCCTGGAGGCGCTTCTGCATCTGCTCGTACTTTTTTACGCTGAACCGTTCCCCGTTCGCCGCTTTCAGCGCTGTAATACCGTCCGTTATCTGGTCTATCTGCTCCTGTATAAATTCGCTTTGCCTTTCCAAACTCATAGGAATCTTCTCGAACTGCGAGAAGCCGAGGATAACGGCGTCGTAGTCTCCCGTGGCGATGCGCGAACAGAATGTTTTACGGTTCTTCTTCTCAAAGTCCCTTTTTGTGGCCACAAGGATATTTGCGGCGGGGTAGAGCTTCATAAATTCGGAAGCCGTCTGCTCCGTCAAATGGTTGGGCACGACGAACATGCTCTTTTGGCAAAGCCCCAGCCGTTTGCTCTCCATTGCCGAAGAGACCATTTCAAAAGTCTTGCCCGCTCCGACTACATGGGCCAGCAGCGTATTCGGCCCATATAATATTCTGGCCGCCGCGTCGCGCTGGTGCTTCTCAAGTTTCATTTCTGGGTTCATTCCGGCAAATGCGATATGTGCCCCGTCATATTCGCGTGGCCTAACGTTATTGAAAAGACGGTTATACTTATCTACCAGATACTCCCGCCTCTCAATATCCCTGAATATCCAATCACGGAATTTCTGCTTAATTATTTCCTGTTTTTGCTGAGCGGCGGCTGTCGCTTCTACGTCGAGTTCGCGATGTTCTCCTTCCGGCGTAATCAATGTCTTATATACTCTGGTAGATTTGCCGTTCAAAGCATCTTCTATAAGTTCATAAGCGTTCGCTTTCGCAGTACCGTACACTTGTTCTGAATTGACGTTCGCCCTATCCCCGTTTTTCCCGTTTATCCGCCACTCGGCGGTCATGGGTATATATGTCACTTTCAGGGTATTCACAGCGAAATAATAGTTGGGTTCTAAGAGCTCGACGATGAAATCCTTGACAAACCTTTCGTCGATCCACGGCGAACCGATACGCGCCGTTATCTCGGACGCGGTAAGCGGCTCCGGTTTAACTTTCTCAAGCGCCGTTACGTTCTCCGTATATTCGCCTGGACTGTTTTTTTCGGCAAGCTCTGCGAAGCGTATTTTCTGCAATATATCGCCGGAAAGGTACTCATCAGCGGTGTCGTACACGGCTTTTCCACCGTTCCGCAGCGTCTTCTCCGGATTTTTGTAAATAACTCCGTCAAGTTCTTTGACAATTTCTTCTTCAGATTTTCCGCAAAGAGCACTCATGTAAGGCAAATCGATCGAAGCGCGCTCAGATATAGATACTGCGAGGGCTTCGACCGCAGTTTCTACGCTTGTCGGGACGCTCCTGTAGCCGATTGTCCTCTTCGAGAACATATCCGCCAGCCCTTTGAGATTGCCTTCGGCATCTAGTTCTTCAAGAGAGCACAGTAAGAAGTAGCCGGAATCAGCCTCAAAAGCCTGAGCGTTGCCGCGGCTGTTTATGATCCCATACTTGGCTGTAAAACTGTCGTACAGCTGCCGCAGTTCGCGCTGTTTGGCGGCTATATCCACATCAGATTGTCCGTTCAGCTGATACTCTATCAGCTCGCGCGTACAGTCACGCAGCGCAACAAGCCCTTTTATCCGTTCAGCCCTCATGCCTACAGCATTTTCAGGTTTATACATTACGGCGTTCTCACGGTAATATACTTCTCCGTTGACGACCGTGTAGCTGTAGTTCCGCACGTCAGGATCTGCCGGTATCGTTTCACGAGGTTTTTCTTCATTCTCGTCCAAAACAAGCGAGGCTTCCGTCATTTGTCCTTCGATGCGAGAGCAGGCATTAGCAAGCAAATCTTCCAGGCTTGAGCCTTCTATCGGCATACACGTCGGTACAGGGCCATATGCGGAACTTGTAAGCTCCAGATTGCCGCAGACCATCTCAGGATGCTTTATAAAGTATTCGTTTGCGACTATTCCATCTTCGGTCTTGCCGGTAAATATCCATTCCGGCTCAACGTCCATCACGCGCTCGCGCTTTTGAAGGAACAGGATATCCGACACAACTTCCGTACCGGCTGCGCTCTTAAACGCAGTATTAGGCAGGCGCACCGCTCCCAACAGCTCCGCGCGCTGCGCGATGTAGCGGCGGACGGAAGGGTTTTCCTTGTCCATTGTGTATCTGGACGTTATAAAGGCGACGACGCCTCCAGGGCGCACCTTATCCAAAGTCTTCGCAAAATAATAGTCGTGTATGCTGTAGTTGAGCTTGTTATAGCGAGCGTCCGCCACCTTAAACTGCCCAAAAGGCACGTTCCCGACGGCCAGGTCGAAGAAATTGTCCTGGTAATTCGTATCTTCGTATCCGCAGACCTGTATCGAGGATTTCTGATAAAGCTGCTTGGCTATCCTGCCTGAAACGCTGTCCAGCTCGACGCCATAAAGACGGGATTTGTCTCTTATAGCCTCCGGCATCGTCCCGAAAAAGTGTCCCGTCCCCATTGCGGGTTCAAGAACGTTGCCGCCTGAGAACCCCAAACGTTCAAGCGTCGAGTATATAGCTTCCGTCACAACCGGCGGCGTATAGAAAGCCGTGAGGGTAGAACTGCGCGCCGAACGGTATTCCTCATCGGTAAGCAGCCCTTTAAGCTCCTGATACTCCCTGCTCCATCCGGAATCTTGCTCGTCAAAAGCGCCGGCCAGCCCGCCCCAACCTACGTACTTCGCGAGGGTTTCCTGCTCTTCGGCTGAGGCCATGCGCCCAGACTCTTCAAGCTCTTTAAGCAGCTTGATGGCGGCGATGTTGTTAGCGTACCGTTCTTTCGGCGTTCCGACGCCGATATTCTCGTCCGTTATCCGGTAGTCCAGCGGGATATGGGGACTTGGACTTCCCGGCTTTTTCTCATCGATTACGTGAGCCTCGACCGTTTCTGTTTTCTCATCCGAGTCGGGCTCTTCATCCTCGACGTAGCGCTCCTGTACAGCCTCGCGTTCTTCTTGGGTTATATACGTTCCTTTTTCTATTTCTTTAGCTATGATTTTGATTATTTCAGCATATGAAAAAGATGCTTTCTCTCCGGCCTTTTCTATAGCGATGCCTTTCGCATCATATCTGACAAATCCCCATAGTCCGGATGGATAAATGAAAGTGTGTCCGCTTTGTCCGTATATCTCTTTCAGGGCTTTCTGCCTTTCGGACGCAGCCGAAATTTTTTGAAAAACGTCAAAGATTTTCTCTCTGGTGGAAATAGGATCCGCAAGGCATATCTCGGCGACGTCGGCGTCTGTGATTTTTCTTCCGCCCTTAACAACATCTTCCGGCAAGTTGCGGTCCTTTTCGTCGAGATACGTTCCGCGTTGTATAAGGTCTTCGAGAATATCGCTTATACCATTTACAACCGCGACTCTTTTTGCAGAGGGAGAACGCAATCCGCCAGTCCTAATTTTTTCGTAATGCACGATGCTAGGGTCAATGCTGGCTGAGTTGTATATCCTTGTGCCTCCGCTGTCATGCGTATCAAAGCCGTATCGCGCTCCCTCATATTCCGCAAATAGAGCCTTTTCCATCGCGTCACGCCCGCCAGAGGCGTAGGCTTCAGCGATGCGGTTTTTCGCTCCAGGGAATCCTGTGCCTGCTCGCAGGAATTCTCTTATTTCTTTTTCGTCAACAACGAGAGCTCCGTCGTCGTTAATAAAATCCGGCCCAGTCTCATATAGGTATTTGTCTTCGGCTATCAGCTTTTCTATCCGCTCTTTAACCTCTTCCCAGGTCAAATAAGCATACTCGACGTTAATGCCGCCCCGTTCGCCTACGTTTTCCATATCGTAGACTTGTATGCGTATTCCCTCTTCGTCGTAATTTATGCGGGCCGCTTCATCAGCATTGTCACGTGACAGAAAAGTCTCTTCCGAACCTATGGGATAACAACTTTTTATCGTAGACAATTTTGTTTCGTCGTCCCACGTCGAGCTGATCTTGCCGAAGATTTCTTCTTTGCCCCACGCCGTAGCTGTTCCCATGCAGAGAATCGCGTCTACGGCTTCATGGGTCAGCAGCCTGTTGTCTTCGTAATATTTTTCGTAATATGTACCGTCTGCGACAAATTCAGCTATCCGGTCATACGCTTGCCGCACGGAGACAAATAACGGCGCGTATCCGGGCTTTTCTATGTAAACGCCGTCGTCGCCCGCTTCGACGCGCCCGACAGTACCGTCGCGGAAATGATATTGCAGCGCAGCGTGGGGCGAATAGCTGTTTTTTATGAATATTGAATCGTAGGTTTGGTCTCCGCCTTTATTTTCCGAGACTATTTCGTATACAACGTTTTTGTTGTATTCCAAGCCTGCGGGCGGCATGATTATCCTGTCTATGTCTTCCTGCGGTATCTGCGGCAATGAAGATATGGGCTGTCCGGCTCTGACCGACAGTTCTTCTTCACTTATGAACTCTCTTTCGCGTATGAGATCGAGCAATACGTCGCAAGCATGTGTCCACGATATTTTCATTGCGGCGACCTGGGCATTCGTATTGTGCCTTACTATGCTTATTCCATGCCCGTCATACGAGATATACGCTTTCTTTTGCTCTTCATCCCCTGGTAATGTCATCCACGATGATGTTGTGTTTCGGTGTATATTGCGCAGCCAGTTCACCGCCGCGGCTGTGTTCGCCTCGCGCGTAAGATTCTTATAGACGAGATATTTCTGTGATAAAAGCGTCTCGTCGGAAAGCAGGATGTGCCTGATATATAGTTCGACCTGTTCAGCTTGATTTCTATGGGAGGAAGTATTTGCTGAGTTTATTTCGGCTCGCTGCTCTTCTTCCGAAGGAAACAGCGACGCTTGTTTTAAGTTGTCTTTCTTCCTGCGTCTGCGCGCTGCTGAGGGAGGCAAAGCGCCTCCCTCGCCGTCTTTTAGACGTAAATCAGTTCGCTTCTCGCTATCTCTATCGCTTTCTCGCGCATCATGTTCATATGTCCGACCCACTCCAGCTGATGCTTCATCTTGTCCGGAGCCGGATTTTTCCGCAGCATCTCCTGCATCAGCTCGCGTATCTTGTCTTCCACCTGTTCGTTCAGCTGCTCCAGCGTCTCGTTCAGGTTCCCTGCCAGAATCATCTTGTGGACTTCTTCCGGCTTGTTCTCCTCCAGATAGCGCAGCCTCTCCCGACCGAAGCGTCCGATCCTCTCCGGTATCGCCTCTTCCGCCCGAAGGTCCGGTATGTAGTAGTCCCCGACCAGGACGTATGGTATCCCGTTCTCTATCTTCCTCTTCGGCAGCTCTGCCATCTCCATCGGTTCTTCCTCCGGTTCGTCCTTCTCCGGCCGCTGCATCCAATCCTCCCACGTGAACTCCTGGCGTATTTCTTCCTGTAGTCTGTCGAATTCTTCGTTCGTCATCATGACCTGTTAGGCTCCTTTCTTTCTCCGCTTCTTTGACCGATTTTTCTATGACACGCAGTATAATGCCGGAAATGCGGTTGATTCCGTTGCCAAGCAATGCAAGCTCGTCGTAGTCGAGCATTTCAATTCCATTAAAAGCCGGCGGCAACTTTCCGCGCAGTCCAATACGTTCCAGCACGACTATTATACTGTTTTGTACGATAAGATTATTCAATAATTCTGGCGCATGTTCGTCGATGTAATTGTGATTAGACAGCCACGTAAAAGTTGCTTTCTGAACAGCGTTTTTTATTGCTCGATTTACGCTATCACATTCATCCAGGCGAAAGCTCCGACATATGGAATCTCTAACGATATTGTGCAAATCTCCGCGATATGACCATATCGGCGGTATCTCCTTACCTCCGGTGTCAGAGATATCGAACACGTAGCGCAAGCCCGGCCTGCCATCGACATTGGTAAGCAGCGATACGCCGCTGTTGCCTCGCCTGACATACCGTCCCAGGCTGTTCCACATGCTGTATTCCGCACACGCTGTGGCGTCAGGGCGCTGGGCATGAATCAGCAGTTGATCTTCGAAATTATATTTATAAAACTTGACCGCAGCGTTAAGAATATAATCGTTCCATCTTTCCCGTTTTGAAAAGACGGCTTCTTTAGTCTCTGCTAATAGCTTTTGCGTCGATTCGAGCTTCTTCTGATTGACCATATCGTTCCGTCCCTTTTACCTATGTGACTATCCGTTATTCTCAATTTCTTCATAGTAACTTCCCATGAGCCGTTTCCAATCCACGTTATCGTCCAATAAGTTCGGACATGAAGCATCTGGATAAAACCACTTACGGCCTAGTCCCATAAGAAGCTGATACCAATCGGCAACGTCCGGCGCAAGCAGGTCGCCTTCTGGGCCAATGCGCCGAAGTTCACGATAGACAAGAGCGACAAGCTGTGATTCGTCCATTGCAGAAGTGGTCTTTGCATAAAATTCGATAATGTAGAAATATGGACACGCGCCAAGCTGGTATAGTATCTCCGTCCACTTCGGCGAGATTTTAGATGTCTTTGCCAGCGTGATTTGTTTCTTGCCGCCTCCGCTTTTACGATTAACGACGAATAAAATCTTATCAGGAGCAATATGGTGTAGCTCGTCATACTTACGGATAAGCTGCTCCGCAATCGGGTAAATCTTATTATTCACTATCTCGTAATCAAATTCGCCTTCTGTTCTCTCTGTTTTCCGCGCCATATTCTTCATCCCTTCTTAGCGTTCGATTCCTCGTTCGTTTGTACGTCCCTCTACTCGCAGCCAAGCTCGTTCCTTATTTCTATTCGATGCGACTTCACGACTGCCACGCATCGTCTCTGGATAATGAGCCGTGCGTTTCGCGTAATCAGGCCAATTATGCTTAAACTGATCCGCTTCGCTGCGTAGCTCTCTTGCCCCAGCTGCTATTGCTCTTTCAATATCTGAGACACTCCAGCCGGTTACATACATACGCACGGCAACCATACTGTCTACGACACTGAGATTGCTCTTTGCTCCCGAGCGATAATTCATAATGTCCCTGGCGTGAGCCATGTACGCTTCATAGGCTGTTATGTTTTTTCCGCTCTCGCGTTTTATAGTTCCCATACGCATAAGCCTTGCTTGACGTTCCCTTTCCATCTTTTGTAATTCTCTGAGTATTTCCTCTGCATCTGTTTGAGCTTTACGGCATATAGTTTTTTCCTTAGCGGCATAGACCAATTTGACCTCTGGCTGTGTCCCGTCTTGCAGCCTGCGCGACGGCTTATGATTATGAGTTCCTGCGACGCGATGAGGATGTACTGCTCCTTGTATGTTCTTATCACCGAACTCTTTATTCAGCTTTTTCATTAACAAGTTAGAGATTTCTTTATCATATCTTTCGTGCAACTTCGGGACATTTATTAGCGCCTGAAAGTTTCCTCTCGAGCTTTCGACAATTACCGAAGGCCGATATCCTGCGTCTATCATTCTTTTCAGAGAATCTTTTGTAAGGTCGTCAATGAGAATATGGTGAGTAGTCTTGCTGATCGGCGTGACGTATATGTTTTTCCCTCGCCGATCTTCTTTCTCTATCTTCCATACCTCTTTACGAAGCTCCTCATAGGTATATCCTGGAGACGGAGCGGAGGACGACTTGTCTTTGTCGAAGACATAAGCGCGTGGTTTTCCGTCCGATCCTGTATAGAATGCCGTTATACGGTATCTGTCTGCTTGGGTAGCTTCATTATACGCGGCAAAACCTTGTTCGATTTTATTCATCCTCTCACTCCTTTCCATTTCTGATTTTTTCTCTATCTGGTCATATGGCTTGTCGTGTGCAAGCTCGTCTCTGCGTTTCTGAATTTCTTCCTGTAGTTCTGGGTTATTGATTTTTATTCCGTATCGAGCGGCGATATCTACGCAGCGTTTTACATATTCTTTGCTGCCGTTAACGGTCGCTCCGCCCCATTTCTGCTGCGCTAGCTCTAATGCGTCGCGTAATGTTTTATTTGATTGCCAAGCAACGACATCTATCCTGCGGCCTGTATCAACAAAACTGACAGTATCTGCGAGATTTTCTCTATAAACAAAGCCTCTCCGTATGTTTCCTTTTTCGTTTCGTCCCCACTCGATAATTTCTGTCTTATATGTCGCCGCAGTTCGAATTTTGTTAATATCAACGAAAATTTCCTCGTCACCTGTGAGAATGCCTGAAAGGCTTTCACGATAGCGCCAGAAATCCGCTTCCTTTTTCTTTCCGCGCTGTATAAGCCAGTCCGTATAAGATGGGAATGTTTTGTGAAAAGATTCATTTAGCAACTTCAGACGAATGCTTTTCCGTTCATGCCATTCTTTTCTTTCTTGCAGCTGTTTCCACGCGAGTTCGCTTCTGAGCGCGTTAAGTAAAACTCCTTGCCCTTTCCAACTTAACCTCGTCATGAAGAGCTCTTTACGCTCTTCAGAATGGCGAGCCTTCATCTCGGCATATTCAACATTGAATCGTCTTTTTAGTTCTTCCCGTGCCGTCAGCTTGTCGTTGTAATATTCCTTCCGCGCTTTGAGATACTCTTCTGAGTTGGACGACTTCTTCAGCGGCTCTGCCTCGACGGCCTTGACTTCGAGCTTTTCTTTCGGCTCTTCAAACGCCCCAAGCCGTTTTTCCATCTTCTTCAGCGACAGCCTCTGACTGACCTTTGACAGCTTCACGGCTACATCTCCGACAAACAGCACCGCGCCGGAGCCTTTCTTCTCAAACCGGCATCCGACATCAGCAAGCTCTTTATGCAAGCTCTGCCAGTCGGCGACGTTGAATAGTATCGAAGCGCATCTTTCCTGCGCGATGCGCTCAGCGCTCTTCGCCGAAGTCAGGTTCTCATAGTCCGCCGCCTTCGTACTCAAGTTCGGGACGGCTTTCTTCGTATCTTTCTCAAAAATCTCTCCGTCTATGACTTCGTAATGCTCTCCGCGGTCAAGCACTTCCCATCCCTGTGCGAGCTCTATCCTCCGCGAGATCCTTTCATTGGCTTTATAGTCGAAGCCTTGCGCCGGTTGGATAGACTTATGCGTCGCCGGATCAATCTTGTTGACGCAGATATGCAGATGCAGATTGTCCGTATTTTTGTGCAGCCCGTAGTAACATTGGCAATTTTCAAGTCCCATCTCCAGAAGATATATGGAGACTGCTTCTTCGACTTGCTCTTTAGTCGGGACTTCGCCCTCGCGCCAGCTAAGTATTCCATGATGTATCTTGTTCTTAGCCCGAGGGTTCTCGCCGCCGCACGCTTCCATTTCCTTTATGATTTCTTCCGTACTATCAGATATAGGTGTCAAGTTGCGATGGTTCGTATATATCGTCTTCTCATCATCGCCGCCTCCGGCGATATAACTCACAAGGTCTCGGTAACTGTATTTCTGACGCCCATCCCTACGTCTTTCCGCCGTCTTCGCGATCATTCAATACGGCTCCTTCGACGCGAATTATAAGGTTCGTGATGTTGTCTAAGACTTCAATTTGCTTATTCCACGCCGCCCGCGTCAGCTCAGGCTCAAACTGTTTCTCGTTATATAAGTGCTTTATGAGCCCTCCCTGCCTTACGAGCTCCTGACGCAGAACTCGTAGCTCCTGTGTCAGTACAATATTTCCCCTAGCAGGAACATGTATTCCAGAAAGACGGCGGCGAACTACATCGCATAGAGTCAATCCAGACGCAACGGCTGCATCGTTGAGTTTTTGACGTAGTTCAGGAGTACACCGAAAAATAATTCTGTCTTCAAACTTTGATATTTCTTTCGGCCTATACACCTTAGAATTACTCCTTTCCGCCCGAAGGGCCAAGCCAGATATACGAGAAGCGAAGCGCCGAGTATTCGTTGACAGTGCTTGACAATTCGCGAAGCGATTTGTCATACACTGTCCGGCTTGTCCCGAAGTACCTGCCACATATCTCACTTAAATAATAGCATAATTTTGCATGAATACCAATTCTATTATTGCGATATATTTGAATAAATTGCGACGATGTGCTATTCTATTTTTGAGGTGATTTAATATGAAGACTATTTCTAAAGAATCATTGGAAGAGTTAATGAAAAACTTGGAAAACGTTGAAAAACCGGTTAAAGAGACGTTCACCAGAAGAGAAGCGATCGAGAAGCTCAAGCCGAAAATAAAAGAACTGAAAAGACAAGGATGGAGCTACAAGGAAATCGCACAGGTCATAACGGAACAGAGCCAGAATGAATTACGGCTGCGCCCAAAAGAAGCCGAAGAAATATGTGCCGGCAGAAAACGTCGAGACGTTCTTGAAGACAGCGAACTGACACAACCTTCTCGGGATTTATCTCAAACATCCGACACGCCTGACAACGGCAGCGATGTTGACACAACAGGCGGTGAAATCGAAGCAGCTGTAGAAACGTCCATGAATGATGCAGAGCGAGCAGAAAATCAAGAGGATTAACAAAAGTGCCGATCGCCAGAGTATTTCCGAGAAGAACTTCCGCGACTCCCGATGATGAATATGCGTTCGTCGGTGAGCCGCCATTCGTTGAATTTCTTCCGTCGGATATCACTGAGGTACACGTCTCAGTAACGTTTACTTGGGACATTCCATTCGCGCGCCATCTTGTTCAGACTTGGCGGCATATAGCGCCGGTAAAAATTGGAGGCCCCGCTCTCGGCTCTCCGGCGCTTGATTTTGAGCCTGGCATGTATCTCAAGCAAGGCTATCTTTTTACGTCAAGAGGGTGTCCCAATAATTGTTGGTTCTGTGACGTTCCGCGCAGAGAGGGGCAGCTTCGGGAACTAGATGTAAAAGAGGGATGGAATGTTTTAGACAGCAATCTTTTGGCTTGTTCAGAAGAGCACATCTGTAACGTCTTTAATATGCTGTGCCATAGAAAAGAAAAGGTTCTGCTGACAGGCGGCCTTGAAGCCGAGCGGCTCAGAGAATGGCACGTTGAACTATTTGAAAAAGCAAAAGTACAGGAAGCATTCTTCGCCTATGACCTGCCTGACGATTTACCAGCACTTAAAACAGCTGCGAAGATACTTACAAAAAGCGCATGGTACAGAGAACGCAAGGTCAGGTGCTACGTTCTATGCGGTTACAAAGGAGATACGCCGGAAGCCGCAGAAAGACGATGCAAAGACGTACTTGAACTCGGCTATTATCCATTCGCCATGTTCTACCGCGACGCTCAAGGAAAAAGCGAGAAGTCTCACGAGTGGGCCGCCATGCAGACGAAGTGGACACGACCGGCAGCGATAAACAGCGTCAAGAGAGCCTTAAAACAATCATCTGATCCATTGTCGTATATTCCGTTATTACCTTAGCTTTCTATACAGATACGGAGGAGGTATTAACAATGAACGTCGAGATAGCAATGCTTTTAGTTCTCGTAGGGATGACCGGCATTATTTTGAATGAAGATAAAGAAAACACCGCAACTGCACCTTATTTACACGCCTATAAACTTGCCTGCTATATCAGCGTCGCTGCCGGAATTCTTTTACTTTTCTTCTATGCCTTCCGGCCGGTATTTATAAGATACCTTGCAATCAAGATATAAGTTATGGCTATTATATTTTTAATCTTTTTACCATGCACTGTCCTGTACCTTACATCGGTTTCAATCGTAGTCCAGAAAGCTCTTATTGCCGTGAGCTTTCTCGTTATGGGACTAAGCACACTTGTAAGCCTGTTTTATGCTTGCGGTTTCTTTCAACTGAAAAGGCAAAGAAACGTGCCTAAAACACTCCAATGGTATATAGAGCATTGCATAGAAATTGCTCTTTATGCAGCAATAGCATTAGTTTTTGCCATTAGATTCGACCGATTTATATGAAAAAATTAAGGAGGGCATAAATTGAGACTATTCATAGCAGAAAAGCCATCTCTGGCCCGCGCGATCGCCGAAGCGATCGGCAAGCCTGTCAAGTCAGATAAGCTGTCTATCACTATGGACAACGGAGACGTAATTTGTTGGTCGGCTGGCCATATACTTGAACCGCAAACGCCGGAACAAATGTCTCCAAATTATAAAGCGTGGACTCTGAAAGACTTACCGATCGTCCCATCCGGCTGGACACTTGTCCCTAAGCCTGACACAAAGGATCTGCTCGGCAACATCGGCAGACTGCTCAAACAGGCCGATGTCGTAGTCAACGCCGGAGATGCCGACCGCGAAGGACAGCTGCTTATTGACGAGATACTTCAGTATTTCAACAAATATAATGGCAAAGTGATGCGTATCCTTGTCACCGACATGAACGCCGGTGCAATAAGAAAAGCCTTAGCTGAGATGAAACCGAACGAAGAATACAAAAACCTCTCGCTTTCAGCCGCTGCACGCCAGCGCGCGGACTGGCTGCTGGGCATCAATATGTCAAGACTCTTTACTGTAACGACGCCGAGAGAAAAGGAAACCGTCCTCTCAGTCGGGCGCGTCCAAACGCCGACGCTGGCTCTCGTCGTCGAACGCGACAGGCTGATAGAAAATTTCCAGCCGACGCCGTATTATGTAGTCAAAGCCCGAAGCATCGTCACAAACGGAGAGTTCACAGCGACGTGGAAACCGTCAGAAGACCACCCGGGGCTCGACAGTGAAGGCAGAATCGTCGACGCGAAAATCATCGATGAGCTGGAGCATAAACTTCACAGCAAGGTCGGCCACGTCACGAAATTCCAAAAAGGGACTTCACTGACACAACCTCCATTAACCTACTCTCTGCCTTCTCTACAGATAGACGCATCAAAGGTCTACGGATTTTCTCCCGATCAAACGCTCAAAATTCTTCAAACGATTTATGAGGCAAAGTACGTCACATATCCACGCTCCGACTGCGGCTACCTGCCGGAAACGCTATACGACAACCGTCAGAAAGTCATAGCGGCGATCTCCGCGTTCTCCGACGAGTACAAACAATATCCATACGACATGGCGCTCAAAACATCTGCCTGGAATACGTCTAAGACTGCGGAACATCATGGCATAATCCCTACAGGGACGATACCGATGAAACCCAACGGCGACCAGAAAAAGATATACGACCTCATCGCTAGGCGATACGCGGCTCAGTTCCTCTCGCCGCAGGAATTTGCATCGATCGAAATCGAATACACGATAGAAAACGAACTATTCGCCGCTAAATCACGGCAATGTACCAAACAAGGATGGCACATTCTTTACTCGAAAGTATCCGGCATAGAAGAAGACGCCGGCGCGCCCAAAGATGAAGACAGCCCTATCCCTGACGCAGTAAAAGGCGAAAACGTAGGAATTCGTGAGCTGATCCGCGAGAACAAGAAAACAACTCCGCCTAAACGCTTCACGGAAGCTTCGTTGTTAGCAGCGATGAATAATATACATAAGTACGTTGAAGACCCGAAGATTAAAAAAATACTCAAAGATACGCTCGGAATAGGCACCGCTGCGACACAGGCGAAAATCATCGACTCTCTCATCAACGGAAGAAGTTACATTGCCAAAGATAAAAAAGTCCTCGTCTCGACGCCCAAAGGCCGCGCACTCATCGACGCCGTAGACGATATACTCAGGAAACCAGACACAACAGCAGTATGGGAACAGGCGCTCGGAGAAATACAGGAAGGCCGCCTTTCAATCGACACGTTCATCCAAAATATCGTGAACACCGTTCAGCGTATCACAGACGCCAGGGTGAAAGCACATCCAGAAGTTCGCCCTACGCCCCCACAGGATCAACAGGAAGCGCTTGAACCTTGTCCCGTATGCAAAGAAGGGCGTATGAGGCAATTAACCGGCAAATTCGGCAAGTTCTGGCTTTGTCAGAAGTGCGGTATAACATTGAACGATTATAGAAACAAACCTCAAAAAACCTCAAAGTGCCCGGCATGCGGCGGCCTCGCAGTACGCATCGAAGGTAAGAACGGATTCTTTTGGAAATGCAGGAACGGAGACTGTAAAAAGACGTTCAGCGACGAAAACGGAAAACTTGTAACTCAAAAGTAGAATGCAAATGATAAGCCCCAACTAAGCTAGATGGGGCTCATCGTTTTGATATTTTGGTATATATTATCTATGACTTATAAAGCGGTTAATGCTCACTTAACCAAGCTGATAGACATCTTCAAGGGTGTGCAACCTGACGCATTCTTGAGGACAATATCTGATGGGATCACGGAGCAATCCCCCTAAATCTATCGTTGTTGGAACTATTTTTTGAGGTGCTTTCTGATTACTGTTCAGAAAAATTTATAGGTTACTTGTGAAAAAACAATGAAAAGGGGCGCTATTATACGTCGCCCCTTCAAACATTATTAGAAAGTGATAACCATCCGTTATAGCGTGATTATATATCAGACTGCTTTGTCCGCATGAAAGTTAGAAGATTTGCCCGCCTTCGATAGGAACAATCTTCATCCGAAATAGAGTAACAAGTTCTTACTTTCTACGCATTAGCTATGCAAGCATTTTTGATCCTACTGTCGAAATAAGGTTTCCATTTGTAAGCGTAAAAGTCACATCTGGATTCGTTGCGTTCATCTGACATAAAAACCAACTTTTTGACTATCTCGTCCAGTTCTTTTAATTCTTCGATTCTAACTTTGTCCAAAAATGACGTTTTAGCGGCTTCAAAATTCGGATTCGTCTCTATTGCCTCTTTTATCGCGGAAGCAATAGTTTGATCCACTTTGCTGTCATCAATATCATATTCATCGTCCAAACAACCTATATTCATGCATACTGCATACAGTGCGGATATCCTTGCCGAACGCTGTTCTTCTGTTTCTTCTGCCCTCCTGCGTATATCATATTCAATACTGAATTTGGGTTTTTCGTCAATTTCTTCTTCCTCTGCATCGTCGTAGTAATCATCGTCAAGATCTTCATCGTCAAAATCTTCTACTGTGTTCAGATCTGCTTTTTGGGCAGCCTCATGTTTTTTGCTTTCCTCGTCAAGCGCAGCTTTTTTGGCAGCTTCACGTTGTTTTCTGTCTTCCTCATTACCAATTACTCCTAATACGAAGCCTATAGCGCCTGCAGCCAGCAATGCCGGTAATGCCATTCTAATCTCCTCCAATATAACAAAGTTAACGGTACAAATCTAAAGCCGTTATCAGCCTAATTCAGACCTATCTTCAGACCACATCTCACTGTTGGTGAACAGTAGGCAATGCCTATTATTACCGCTATCCGTGCCATGCCTCATCTCCATTCTTGATTCATCGACGTACGCCATTTAACACAATTATAGGAATCTATATGGACAGATGTATGTCTACCTAAAACGTGAGATTTTAGAAGCAGCTCCAATCCTTGTAACTAAATATAACGGCTCTCAATGAATGTAAAATCTCATTGAGAGCCGTTAATAACTGTTTTCTTAATACTTTATTAGCTGTACGAATCAGCAAATCCTCTTATCTAATCGGCGTTGAGCCGCTTTCATTTTCTTTGTATCGAAGATTTGCCTACACATGCGTCTGTAAAGTCCAAGGTACAGCACGGCACGTCTGCATTGGTTATACATTACAGAGCTGTAAATACTGCGATACAGAACGTCCGCAATCTTAAGGTATCTAACCTGTTCCGATGTCCCAGCGAGCAAGATAAGATACATATTCTCTTTTGTGAAATAACGCTCGTGCATTTTACGAACAGATCCTATTATAGCGCGCTGGTTAGGAGAATCCTGCGCCGGAAATGTATCGTTATCTGCCATTGGTCTCTTCCAGTATCTTATTGAGCAATTCTATATCCTGACTACTCAATTGGGAGTAAGTTTCCATAACTTGAGCCATGAACTTCCGGTTAGCCTCATTCTGACTTTCTATTGAATTTTTCAAATCTGGGATAGTCTGCTTTACTGCGCCTTCGATATTTTCCAATGCGTCAAATAATTTCCCATCCACTTGTTTTTGTTGTTTCTGGATTTGACGCACGGATTCTTTCATTTCATCAGCATAGGATTCCAACTGGTTAAGAATTTCTATTTTCTGCTCTGAATTACTTGCAGAGTCTGAGCGTAAGTCGTACAACTCTCTGAATATCGCCTCGGAATTACGTTTATCCTGCTCTTTAATCTGTAGGATGAGCCCTGGCAAGTCACGGTAATTTCGTTCGCTCTGTTCAAGCTGAGCAAGAAGCGAATGGTGGCGCTGAGCTTCACTTTGCTCTTGCTGTTCAAGCGTGTGTCTGAGTTCTGTCAAAAGTTCCTTTAAGCAGAGCAGCGTCTGAATCACCTCTAGGCTATTCTTATTCACGTCTCTTATATTGCCGGCAATGTCTGTTAAATCAGCAAGATGGCGATTAGACTGTTCAATCATTTGAAGCAACCCATGATGGCGCGCAGTCTCGTTTTGCTCTTGTTGTTCCATTACAAGCTTGAGTTCAGCAACTGGCTCTTTTAGGACGTGCAGAGTATGTATCGTATCCAACAGTGTCGATACATACTGCTCGAGCGCGGTATTTCGCGCCGCGTTTTTCTCTGCGTTTTCCTTCATTACGGCGCTCAGGCCGACAACCAGAAAAACAACGCCGACCAACAGCGCGGCGACAGACGGCAAAACATCCGTTGTCAAAGATCCCTGCGCTGTTGAAAGCAGCAGGCCTAACGCAAAACAAAATACCGCTCCGGAGAGTGAATATACAGATTTCATGACAACGCCTCCCTCAATTGATTATATCTGAGTTCCAAACGATCTTTCAAAATATTTGAAACGGTTATATTGACGTAATGCTCAAGCCGTTTTCTGAAATTTACATTGATCTTGTATTCATTGACAATACTTAAATATACGTCTTCCGTATGTGAACAGAAAGTGACGGATAATAGCTCCGGCGCACTAAGCTCCTTTTCCAATGACTTTCTCATATCGTCAACTAAACCGCGACAGTCTTGTTCAAGATCCCACAAATTTGGAGAAAAAGCAGAGATTATATCCCGATAAAGCTCAGCTACGGGATACAATCCGCCTGAACCGCTGGCGGGAAACATTTGCAGCATAGCGGCTTTTGTGTACCCGTTCCAAATCGAGTTTTGACGGCTGCGCTGTACTGACTGGAATGAGCAGATCTTGTTTATCACATGCTCGCTCAAAATACTCTCAAGAAAATCCATATAAAGTATTTCATAATCATACTTTGAATCTTCAACGGATTCCTCCAGCCGGTCCAGTTCTGCCCATATATGCCGCCGCCACAGATTCTCTGAGTATTCCTCCCAGTGCAGTATTTTTAGGACATCCTCGCCTCCTCTGGCTATGCACACATTTTCCTTTGCGCGGTACTTTTCATATTGAATCTGCAATTCTCCCCCTTGGGGGACGAGGTCTGTGCTCCCTTGACGGTGCGGGATGTCCATAAGCACAATCAGGACAGAATTTGCTTCATAATCTTGACGGAGATTCTGGAGAATCATGCCGCTCGATTGTTTACCGTACGGGAACTCCTCGAACAGTGCAAAGCGTGTGTTTTTGCGCAGATGATATTCGTGCCAGTCAGTATCTGGCAGCGGGACAAACAGGACTGTTCCCGGTATCGTCCGCGGAGTACCGACTAACCACGCCTCGCCGCTGCGGCGAAACGATAATGTCTCCGTATACCGAACCCATACTGGCAGGCCTTCCAAATCCAACACGTGGGCGCTTCCGGTCAGCCATTGCAGAAAAACGCGGCGCGAATAGTCGCCGAGAAGCACCCAGTCGGGAATAGCCAGCTGCTTTTGTTCAGCAGGCATGGGAGGCCACTTTCAGCCTTTCCAACAGGCAGCCAACTTCTTCCAGCCGCACTGCGTACTCGCTAGGAGGCGTCTGCAACAGGGCCTCATACGCCTGTTTTTCCGTTTGCAGTTTTTCTTCAAGTGCCGCTATCTGCTCCTGCTGATAACGGTCGATGCGCTCAGGAAGCTCCTGCTGCGCTTTAGATATAGCGTCCTCCAACACAGTTGTCATCTGCCGGACGAAGAACCGCGCGCACGACTGACACCAATCACGGTTTGCCTTTTTCTGCGCTTCGAGCCGTATTTCACCCTCCCTCTTTGCTAGTTCCTCACGGACGCTCTTTTCGTCGAGTTCGTTCGCTTTACGCTCGGCCTCCAATTGGGATTGCCTGTCTTTAAACAGCCTCATCTCACGTTTTTTCTGAAATGCTTTTTGCTGCTCCTTGAGTATCTTCTGTTCTATCGCTGATTTCTCCGCTATATACTGTTCCTCGTAAGCTTTGTCAACCGGCTGAGGCGGCGTGTCAAATTGTTTGCCGATTTTTTCCGCCCAGTAGCCTACAGTCAGGAAGTCCAGTGGGGTGCCCTCATCTCCATGCGAACCAGCCAATTTTTTCTTGACGTTTTCAGTTCCAGTCCGGATCATCTGCTGCGCTTGTTTTATGCGTTTTTTCGTAGCATACGTTTTGCCCATGTTCGCAAAGGTAATGTCTTTTATGCTGTTACTTTTTTGAACGCTTTTCCCGATTTTTTCAGCAGAACCTATTAATTTTGCAAGAGGCTTCACTATTTTAGACGACATAGCAAGTTTGTTAACAACGGCTCCAGGTGAAGCTCCGGGAGCAAAAAGTAATGCCAAGTCGGCGACATCTCCAAGCATTCTCATGAGTTGAGACGGCTGGAAACCATCGACGGACTCTACCATTTGTGGTTCATATGCAGGGAACGAGTCGTATTGCTGGCGCAGTTCCTCAATGCCGTTTTCTAATTCAATCAGATCCTTCTGCAACCCGGCATAGACGGGATTGTTCTCCATCGATTTCAGTGATGCTTCAATTTCGCTTCGGTTCTGTGCAATCTGCTGAAGCATGTATCTGAGCCGTTCGACGCGTCTGTCCTGGGTATCGATCAACTCGTCGCACGTACCTATGGCTGGGATGGCGTTTTCATCAATATCGACAGAACGCATAATCTCCGCGTTCTCTTTGTTGATTTCCGCAAGCGCGTCGCCGCAGAGCGCATTGATGTCCCTATTAAGTTTTTTAGTCCATACGTTGGCTTCATGTTCCAGTAACGCCGACATCTCCGGTCGACTCTTCACGTCGCCTGCGTTTGCAATTCTGTGCGAGCTATCTTCCAGCTCTTCCTTCGCCCTGCGTGAGATCTCGCCGCTCAAACGCCGCCTGTACTGTGCCAGTTGAGCTTGCACCCGCTCTTTGCGGGATGCGACATTCTGCTCTATAGACTGGATGCGGCGCTCCAGGTCGCATCTTTTTTTGCGCAGAGCTTCGCTGTCATTTTCTCTGAGAGCCGCCAGAACGGACTTACGTTCCTCCAGCGCTGGGATGAACTGTCCCGCGATGGAACGCAGCTTCTCTTCCGCGGCGCGAGCCAGCTTCTCTTGTGCGTGATTTCCTGTATCCTCCAGAACTTTACGAAGTTTTTCAATCCCGCCGTACCACTTTGAATCCGGTAGGTTTGAAAGGTGGAAACATGACTCTGGAGCTAAGTCGAAACACGACAGAATGTTTAAATCGCTTTGAATGACGCTATCTGGGTCGTCTTCCAACGCCTTCAGCTCGTCGAAGTGAGTTCGTACAAAAGACAGATCCAGGCCGCGCTCCACAAGGATTTCAAGCATCTCTTCGTCAACAGCGCTTATAGCGTGTCCGGCTACGTAGACCACCTTCGAGGCAAGCGCCAGCGAGTCGGAAAGGAGACGCCTGTGCCGTTCTATCACAGTGTTGGCCCCCGGAGTGTCTACGAAAATCATCCCTCCGCGCAGGCATTCCTCCGGCAGAAATATTTCAATATATTCCAGCTTATCCAGATCCCATGAGCCGCTTCCCTGGCGAAGCTCCTTTACCTGTTCGACCGGGATAACCTGTACTGCGGCGTCGCAGTAATGGACTCTCGCCTCCTCCCTCTCTCCGTAACGGATATAGGTCAGGAGCGGGGTCGTCTCGGCAACCCCAAGGGGCAGCAGGTCGCGGTCGAGAAGGTTGTTTATCAGGCGCGATTTCCCGGCTGAATAATGGCCGACGAAGGCCACGAAATATGTTCCGTCGTTAAGAGAACGCTCCGTCTGTTCAATTATATATTTCTGTTCGGTCTGTCCGAGGAATTCCGCAGCCTCGGCAAACGGTCTGAAATCAGGCTTCATTATTACAGATTCTCCTCTTCTATATGGTCTTTCATAGATTCCTCGAGTTTAGCGCACAGCTCAGAACCTTTATTCATCAACCCTTCAAGATTCTTTATAGCCTCCTTGCTCTGCTTGAGATCTTGCTCGCGTACCTTCGCATCGCCTTCAAGTAGGCGCTTGCAATCCTCTAACTCTTTCTGTTTGCGTCCGAGCTCTTGGCTCAGGCTGAAAGTCACGGTATCCTGCACGGTGCGGACATAGCCGGACTTGCAGCTCTGTAGATATGTCTTGATTGCACTGACGGCTTCTTCCGCTTCGTCTTCAAGAGAGTCCAGAATCTCATTGCGCAGCTTGCGGCACACCCGTTCCGACGATTCCTTTGCCTCCCGCTGAAATTTCTCTTTCGTCTCCCGCAGTTCTTTTTCTTTGCGCTCTAGCTCGCGTTCGTTTCTTTGCATTTTGAGCTGGATTACTTCACTGTCTTCGCCGGAGCTGCCGGAAAACGCGTCGTTTAGCTCTTTCTTCAACAGACTGCATTCTTCCTGCATCCGGCTGAGCTCCGCATCTCTCTCTCTTTTTGCCTCGTCGTGTGCAGAGCTGTCCCTAATCTGTACATCTCTTGTCTTCTCTTTCTGACCAAACAAAACATTTCCAACAATTCCCACAAGACCGCGACGCCATTCGTAATAGGTCTTTTTTTCCGTATGTGTTACTACCTCAGGAATAACGAAATTCTGCATATAGTTGTGCATACTGTCCTCATATAACCTCAGTGCCTCTTTTTTATCCTTTATATCCCTTTCCAATCTCTTGGCTCGGATTAGGTCTTCCTGATTCCGCTCGGTCTCTTTTTCCAGAACGTCAATGCGCTCTCTAAGTTTCTTGCATTTGTTTTCGAAGTCTTCAAGATTGATCCCAGACGAAACGTTGGAGAGAATATGTTCCCTGCTGGAGAACTTGAAGTCCATCTGCCCTGACGTATCAGAGAGTTTGTCTTCCAGCTCATCCACGTAATTTTCATATTCTTCTGCGATAATGTTCATAAACTCTCCACGCAGTTCTTCATCGAGCTTTTTAACAATTCTCATGTAACTTGCGTTCATATTGGCAGTTAGGCGTTTGTTGTAGTCCTCTATATCCTCTTCTTTTTGAAATTCGCCTAGCTCGCGCTCCACTTTATCGCGAAGTTTTTCAAATTGTGAACCTGCCTTCTCCTCGATGTCCCTGAGAGCGTTGTTGACCCTCTTCCGGAGAGGGGCGGCTGCGCTTTTCCGTTTTTCTTCAAGTCCATTGATTTCATCATCAAGTTTTTTGTATTTGTCCTCTAATTCAGCGGGGTTCTGCTTTTCTTCGAGTGTTTTGATATGCGTCTCTAAACTATCTCTTTTATCTCTCAAATCGTTCAGTACTCTGTTCACAGGCGAGCACAGCTGGTCGCGGGCACGCTCCCCCTCTGTCAGATATCGCCAGAGACGCGCTTCAAACTCGCCCATTCGAGACTTAGCCTCAAGTTCGCTTCGCCGTTCCGGTGTAGTAACGATTTCACCATTCTTGTATTCATTGAATGTATGGTCTCTGGCTACCAGCGCGTCGTAAGCCGACACTGGCCAGATTTTAGGCAGCGTTTTATCGTCCGGGAACTGTTTTCGATACGTGTCCCGAAGTCTCTCGACAACGCTTTCCGCAGTCTCCCCCTCGCACTCTTTTATGTTGTCGATTTTATTTAATACCAAAAAGATATTATCCGACTGTTTCTTCAATTCTCCCAGGAATTCGAAGTCAGTTTTGGAGCCTGGGTGGTCGGCGGAAAAAAGGAAAATACATGCGTGCGACTCCTTCACCTGCTTCTCCGTTATTTCCCTGTGGTGCTCCGCCATGCCGTTCAGTCCCGGACTGTCGACGAGCTTCACTCCATCTTTTAGGAAGTCGGAATCGAGGAAAAGGTCGACATGGTCTACGCTGGTGGCTATCTGCTGTTCGTTTGTATTGCCGCGCGTGCTGACAACCTGTTCCAAGACCTTCGGACTAAGCTCGAGGAGAACCTTTTTCTCGACGGCAGGATCTCTATAGTATACGATGCCGGCTTCGCCGTCAGGAGCGCGCGATGTGTGGCAGAGGAAGTTGACTGTAGCCGTGGCCTCGTCGCTGAATGTAGGCAATATGCGCCGGCGCATCAGCGCGTTTAAAAAAGTGGACTTGCCGGAGCTGAATTCCCCTACAAGCACTATGCTGAAAAGGTCGTCAGCCACGTTGCTGCGGAGTGTCTTTATGAAGCTTGTAAAATCTTCTTCGTCGCGCTCCTGCTGCTTCAGGGCGTCGATGCTTTCATCCAAAAAGTCCAAGACCTCTTTTCTGCGGTTTTCGTACTGTTCCTGATACTCGTTCATATCAGCTGCCCCTCCAAATCGTCTATGAGTTTTTTAATTATTTCCTTTGTGTGAGTGAGCGAATCCGCCTGTTTGAGCAGTTCGGGATATTTTTGCTGCTTTGCCTGCTCAATTCCTTCCAACTTCTTGTCTATTGCCTTCTGGAAGCGCTCAACAGCCCATCTTGTGAAATCTTCTTCCATCTGCTTTATATCGCCTTCCAACGACTGGGATATCTGCACCTCAACGGAATCTTCGCCGAAAAGATAACGTTCGATCTCAGCCACAAGCGATTTCCGGCAGCTGACCAAATATTCTTTTAGCGCGTACTCACGCTTATGCCGCAGCGTCTCCTCCTCTACGCGTGCTTTTTCCTCTAGTTCTTTCACACGTTTCTTGGCACGCTGATATGCTTCTTCCTTGTCCGCGCGCTCAGCTCTCAGGCGGCGCTCGCTTCGTTGTGCGGCCTCTAGCTCCTTTTTCAGTCTGTATTCCTCGTCAATGAGGGGATTGACCTCACTCGCCATTTTTCTGTCCCACGCCTCGCCTTTTGAGTCGTCGGCGACAGTGCGGTATTTTGTTACTTTTTTAGGTCCCAACACCCAATCCAAAAAACCCAACCCGCCGCGGTATTCCTCTGCTGTATAGGCTTCCTCTTTGTATTCACATGCAGGACGGCTCCCGAGACGAGCCTTCCTGCTGGAAATGTTTGACCGAGTGCGCCTTAAAGACAGTTCCGCACTCTCGACGTCGTGCCGGCTCCTGTCGGCCTCGGCAGCAAGGGTCGCCATTTCCCTTTCAATCCGCTCCGCCTCGTTTTTCTTTGCTTCCGCCTGCTTGCGGATTCTATCAACTTCGCCCATCTCACGCTTAAAGCTGCTCGGGGAGCTCATCCGGCTGCTCGACTCGAACGAGTTCAAATCAAGCTCGTCGATTTTGACGCTGCTGTATTCCTCAATGCGCGTCAGCAAAAGCTGATATAAGGCCTGAATCTGCTGATCATAGCGATTACCGTGCCGGATCAGGATTTCGTTTATCTTTTGAGCAAGGATATCGGGCAGTCGTTTGCTCCATTCTTCCATTGGAGCTAACGCCTTGAAACCTTGAACTTCTTTGTCTGCATCCTGCATCACCTGAACAAGCTCTTGATGGATGGATTCCTTTGCGCTGACGCGCAGGCTGCGCCCTCTGTCCAGTATGAAGTCCTCTAACTGCTTTTTGTGCCGTTCCCTGCTTTCAAGCGTCTTCGTTTTCAGCCGCTCGAGTTTTTCCAGCGAACGTTTGTCGCTGCTGGCCTGATACAGTTCTATTGCCTGCGTCTCACGGCGGGTTATCTGCTCCAGTAACAAGCGCATCCAATCCGCGAGAGCCGCCGCCGTATCTCCGTACTGCATCATTTCCAGTTTGTCGTCAGGAAAGGTCCGTCTAAGCAGGTCATAAAAGGCTTCAAAGCGAGATCTTTCGTATATCTCTTGCCGCTGCTGATGCGTTAAAACTTCATTGCTGCCGGCATATAATGTCTTGATACTCTCATCACGACCGGTCAAAGCCAGTAGTGCGGATACGCCGCAGATAGAATAACGGGCATGTGGCGCATTGACAAACACATGGTCGTTTAGGATACGCTGCTGTGTCGCCAAAGTATCCTCCAGCGTATCACCCTCTAAAGTTTTTAGATCGTCTATAAAATTTTGTACAAAGATAAAATTCTTCTGTATTTGCGATAAATATGTCAGAAATGTTATGTCGCTCTCCGCAAGCCCTCTACGCTGCAAAAGGTAAATACAGGCGTGCGCCTGTTGGATCAGGCTGACCGTCTGTTCTCTGTGTCCATCGGCGGTACCGTTCAGCCCTGGAGTATCGACAATTACAATACGATGCTCTGATTCGAAGATAGGCAGATAAAGCTCCACGTATTCAATTTCATCCACGACTTGATATGTTTCGCTGGCCGTAGTCGTGTATTCTTTGAGGTCGTTCAGATTATGAAGGTCGATACTGTCGCCGTTACGAAGATAAACTTTCCCCTTGCCGCACAACGCATCCGAACTTAGTACATTAACAAGCCTTGTTACTGTGGCTGTCGTCTCAGTAGAAGCATGCTGCAACAGATCTTTTCCTAACAGCGCATTGATGAATGTGGATTTGCCTGAGCTGAATTCTCCTACGACCGCAATTCTGAATTCATTGTCTTGAAGGCGGCGGCGAAAGTGCTCAATTTCCTCCCTGAAGCGAGGAATCTCCACTAACTCTTTTTGTTTAGACATCTGTTCAACAATAGAAAGGCATTTTTGTTTTAATGCAGAAACGGACATGTTTGGGCACTCCTCATTTATGTTAAGCCGATTATGTTGTTATAATTTTGATTCCTAACTGTACAACTACTTCCATTATGATGATTATACCTTTAATTCAATAGAACGTTTTAAGTATTACGATGTGCTTTTGCACAGTCTTATGTATACTATTATATATATTCTATGTAAAACTGACGCATTTTAATGACATCAACTCTCGTAATCTGACAATTCTATATATGGCGAGCGCATTACACATACGGAACGGTTTCTTCATATTGTCTGTTCATTGAAGTAATCTCAGCTTTCATCTCGTCAACGAACTCGCGCGGAGATATGACCTTTACCCAGCTCCCCTGACTGAGAATCCACATTTTTATTCCGTCTCCGTAGGTCTCGGCTTCAATCACATATCGGCCCCCGCTTTTCCTTTCGATAACTTTCGCCGTGGGCAATTTGTCGAGCACGGCCTGAACAGATGGGCCTTTGAACTCAAAACGTATCGTCCTGAGTTTACCGGGCCACATGAAGAGGCTGCGCTTGCGGAGGAGGCCTTCATCGAAAACAGGAAATTCAGAGGCTTCACTCTGCTTGCGATGCTCCGTTATATGTCTTATTCTGTCCACACGGAAATAGACCGGCGTTTCTTGCTCATCTCCGTCGACTTTAAAGGCAATCAAATAAAAATAATAGTCGGTGAACATGAGAGAGGCAGGGCGTATACGGTGTGTCCTATACGCTCTGTCCATACGGAAATATTCTATCGTTATCTCTTTCTCCTGAATAATACAGTTTGCAAGCTGCCAAAGCATTGCCTGGACACTTTCACAATCGTGTTTCACTTCAACGTAATGGAAGAGCTCTTTTCGGATGAGCTCGTCGAGCTTAGGGCGATCTTCCGTTGTTGTGAACTTTTTTAGTTTGTTGATAAGAGTAAGCAGTTCTTCCTTAGAGAAGGCTCTTGCTCCAATCATTACTTTAACAAGAGAGAAGAGTTCTCTGTTACTAAGGAACTCATCCATATACAGTCTATAACATTTATCTTGGTTGGAATATTCCAGCTCCGTGCTCCCGACTAGGCCGCGATGGTCAACGAGGAACGCCTTTAAGTCGTTTATGTCGCGGCTGATGCTTTTTGTAGAAACTTCATATTCTTTTGCCAGCTTTTTTACGGAGATATCTTCTCCGCGCATGCAACGAAAGAATATTTCTAACAGTCGACCTTGTTTGGTGTTGTCCATGCTATGCGCCCCCTCTATGCCTCTTATGAGGACATTATAAGTAATTAGGCAGACAGAAGTATGTCTTAGTAAAACAAGAAATCACGCAAACGCCATAAACTTAATGTGTTTCGTCAATCATCTGTTACATCAATTCTAACAAACCAACTCATAAATTTGCTGATGTAGTGAAAAAGTCCAATTGCACATCTCTAATGTTATACAATTTATTCTTATAATAGAAATATAATGCTAATTTTATTGCATATACTGCTTTTATGCTGTACTCATTGCAATAAGGTGATACAAATGCTCCAGAGCAGTGTCAGAATCGCCTCTAATCTGCTTTTATTCACTTCTCTTATACTGTCGGCAATCTCTGTTAAATCTGTAAGATGGCGATTAGACTGTTAAAGCAGTTGAAACAGCTCATGATGGCGCGCAGCCTCGTTTACATGACGAACTGATTATTGAATGTACTCCCGGAATTGACCTAAAAGCTGTCTGTGAGCAGATGGGCAGATCCCCGACATGGATGCCGGATATCCTGCTGCAGGCGGATGAGTATGAAACAAATTTTTACAAAAAAGACTGACAGTCATCGAAATAGCGGCACCCGGATTATTTCCGAATGCCGCTTATATCATAGTATTTCTTCAATATCTTTTTCAGAATGTATTCCCTGAATCAACAATCTACATTCTTTTTGGAGATCTTCCAATTGACGACATGACGCACTTCTACTTGAACGTGTTTCTCTGATTCCTTGAATTTTTTCATCTATTGTCGTAATCGATGTCTCTAAAGGACGATTCACATTATCCTTTATATACTGCCTTGCAAAGTCTTCCAGTTCATTAGCTGCTACATTAAACTGACTTCGGATATTTTGACGATTGATTTTCAAATCCTTTCTGATACGCTCTTCATCTCGATCCGCTTTAATCTGCAAAAATACAGAGAGACCTACACCAAATGCGCTCAGGATCTGACCACCTATAGCAATTCCCTTTGTAACCTTTATCGCCTGCCAGGGCTTAAACTTGAATCCTACGCCGTGTCCAACCTTTAATACCATTTGGTGTATCGCACTCCCAGAGAATTTTGTAAGCTTCAGGCCACCTTGTACTCCAGCTTTATAAGCTTTGTTAATGACCGTCTGACCAGCTTTCTGGAACCCCGGACCGGCATTTGTAATAATTTTCTTGATTCCCTCTGGAAGACCTTCAAATTTACCCGTCAGTCTCGACTTAAGACGCATTGAAAACTCAGAGTTTTCAATAACTTCCAGCTGTTGTCCTATTTCACTAAGTCGCGCATTGATTATCTCTATCGCATCACCCTGACACTTTTCAATAATGTCTTCAGCCTTTCGAACTGACTTCTGAAGCTCAACTTCTACCTCGTCCTGCTCACATCCATCTACTAGAAGATTGGCAGCATCTAGCCCTATATCTCGGATCTGAGATGCGGCCGTGGCATATATATTCCTTACCTCCTGTTGCATACGCCCTCTTGCTTCTATGAGTAGATACCTCTGCTGCGTGAAGCTTTCTTCCAATGCATCAAGATCAGAATCAGATGACTTTGGTTGTAATTCCTTGATTGCTTTCTCCAAAAGATCATCGATAACATATAATTCCGTCGTAAGTTTTGACGGAATACTCTTTTCTTCGACAAAGCGGTTCAAAGTATCAATAAACTGAGCATAGCCGCTACGCGCAACCAACTCGTCCGCAAGTTCCGGATCCTCTGCCCTTTCCTCGACACTCTCAAGATATGATTCCGCATCCAGAAATGACAAGTTGAGTTGCTCCGGGGTATAAGGTTCCAGAACCTTTTTCAGATCTTCTCGAATGATATTTTGCTGTTCATCAGTATTTCCTTCCGCTGTTCTCTCCATCTTATTGACAACAAGAATCATTTCGCCTGCTTTGTCCTTGTCGATAGCAAGCTTCCTGAAATGATCCGCCATATAAGAATCAAACAATTCATTTGTAACAACAAACACCAGCATATCAGCCGAAGCAATGGCATCATAAGATATTTCGTCGTGATCAGGTCTGAGCTGCGTATGAATACCCGGAGTATCCACCACTTCTATACCGTTCCAATCATATATATGCGCCTGCTGTGTTGTAATATCGGCACCAATCGCTATATCCACTCTACCTGTAAGCATCTTCAATATAGACGACTTTCCTGCGCTATACTGACCTGCGAACACCAGCCGTATAGCATCAGATTTATTATCTTGAATCTGTATGTCTACACCTGCAGATAGTAATACAGCACGTGCCTTTTCTTTCAATTCTGCGCTTCTTTGAGCAAACCCAGCAATTCTAAACATAGCCTTCTCCTCACTCACTCATTCATTATTAACAGCCTCGAAAACTGTTGCGCCAAACGTACTCTGTTTTTCATATTCGGTGTAACATCACCCAACGGTATATGAGCCACACCTATTTTTTCTTCAATATTTATCAAGTTCATATCAATATTTCTTCCCAAGACTCTTGATATTAGTACCCTCTTATTGTCAGAATCATTTACAGAACCGATTCGTTCAGCCATTAATTTATACAGTTCTTCCTTCTGCTCTTTAGGGAAAACCGTCCCATCGTTTAGCAGGATCAGGCTTGTATTTCCAGGAATCCTTGCAACTGACTGTACATGGTACTGTAATCCTTCAGCACCTATCAGACGTATTGCTTCCGTCAAAATCTGATTATTTAGTTCCAGCATATGGTTATTCAATCCCCATGCCAGCTCTTTCTGTGTATCAGCCAACCGGAATATGACGGAATTAATTTTATCCATTTCTGACATTGATCCTTCAATTCTAACCGATACAAGCGAATCCAGATCCTTATTCATCTGCTTTTCAAGAGTATCACATATCTGAGTCACATTCTCCCTAAGCTTTTTTTCAAGCCGTGTTCTAGCTTCAAATTCTTTTTTATCTCTACTCTTAAACAAGAAAGAGCCTGCTATTCCTACCACTAATGCCGCCCATCCTAAATAAGTTGTTACCGCCGCCGCCCCAACCAAAAATGCAACACTGGTTGCTACGTATAAAGCAATCGATGACCAATCGCAAAGCTTTTTCCAATCAATAATCTTATGCATACGAAGAGATTTATCGCATTCAAAAGATGTGGCAAACTTCAACTCGTTCTTGATTTCTCTGGAAATCTCTTTGAGCTTATCATTACTTTTTGCTTCCAGGTCCTCAAGTAATTCCTGACACCTTACTTCCACCTTCCGGGACTTTAACAGCTTATTCCATGCTTTATCAGCATTTTTATCATCGAAATGATCTTCAGCGAATGTGGCTATCTCCCCGTTCAGCTCGCTCTTTATCTTTGCAATCAGCGACTTTATCTGGGCCTTCCCATCTCGATAGAAGATGTTCTTCCAATCTCCAAGCTGTCTCTTCTTTGCAAGGATCATCCGCCCTTGGACGCTGTTTATCTGGCTTTGTTCCAAAAGATTTTCCATAGATTCAAGTATCGGATTTGATATAACATCTATGAAAGTCTTTATTCTATAGAACTCACCCTTTGTTCTAACTTGCTCTCCAATCTTTCTTTTCAGATAATCAATTCGGCTCACTTCATGAAAGCTTCTGCTTTTTTCCGGATCCTCCGCTTTTAGGCCAGCATAAGCAGATTTCAGATGGACATATACAAAAGGAATGTGGCTCCAAGTCTGACCAAACTGTTCCGAAAATAAGAGAATCTGATTCCGTATCTTATTCAATCGCTCCATATCAAAGCGCTTGTTTATGTCACGCAACGCTAATTTCAAACTCTTGTCCTCTGCTATAGAAGCCTTGACATTCATGATACATATGATCGGTTTTCCAAGGTTCACGATTCTACTGAAACACTCTGCCTCTGCAACCTGCGGTGCATCATCTGTTACCAGGAACAGGATCAGATCGGCAGCCTTTGCCGCTTCAAATGCAATCCGTTCATCATCTTCACCTTCAAAAGCTCCAATTCCAGGAACGTCGGTGATTTCAAGTCCATTCCACGTATACTTTCGAACGTCTCTGGTTGTACGTTGAGATCCTTTTCCGATAGACGACCCATCGCCTTCCGTCAAAATCTCCATAAGCGTAGATTTACCAGCCATAGTCCTTCCAAAAAGTGTTACAGAAAACTTTGAAAGATTCTCTCGTAGGTTCTGTAAATCCTCCTTAAAAGCGAACGACAGACGAATGAACGCATCTCTGATCTCCACCAACTGTTTTTCCAATAGTTCCGTAGCCTCCGGCGCATAACACGAAGAACTATTGAAATCGCTAATAGTACTCTGTACTTTCTCTTGTGCTGAAGCCAGAGCCCTATTCAAATTCTTTTCTTGTGCTGAAGCTATCTTATAGCCAGTTTTTGCAGCCTTATTGCATTCTTCTAACACCTGCTTCAAATTTGTCTCTTCCATGTTACTTCACATCACCTTACAAGAGATTTTATTTTTAAGAATTTACTGCACTGTTTGTTTGCCTTTATTTATGTAAAATATATATTCACAATCCCATAATGGGGAGCTCATCCGGCTGCTCGACTCGAACGAGTTCAAATCAAGCTCGTCAACTTTGACGCTGTTGTATTCATCGATGCGCGTCAGCAAAAGCTGATATAAGGCCTGAATCTGCTGGTCATAGCGATTACCGTGGCGGATCAGGATCTCGTTTATCTTTTGGGCGAGTATATCAGGCAGCCGCTTGCTCCATTCTTCCATAGGGGCTAACGCCTTAAATTCTTGAACTTCTTTGTCTGCATCCTGGAGTGCATAATTTTAAGTGTAAAGGACACCTACATGGACGCACAGGAGGTTATGCACATGACTGATTATAGCAAAATTACCGCCCTTTACTCCCGCCTTTCCGTGGGCGACGAGGACAGGGACGGCGGTGAGAGCAACAGCATACAGAACCAAAAAATCTTTTTGGAGAACTATGCCAGAGGACAGCACTTAACCAATATCCGGCACTACATTGACGATGACGAAAGCGGCAGATTTTTTGACCGTTCTGCCTATTCCCGCATGATGGACGATGTAGAAAACGGAAAAATCGGTGTCTGCATTATGAAAGACCTGACGCGCTGGGGGCGCGACTATCTCCAAGTTGGCAACGCTATGGAGATATTCAGACGGAACAATGTGCGCTTTATCGCGGTCAACAACGGGATAGACAGCGAGAAGCCCGACACATTGGAGTTTGCGCCCTTTATCAACATCATGTCGGAGTGGTACGCAAAGGACATCAGCAAGAAAGTAAAGACCGGCATTAAAACGAAGGGCATGAGCGGAAAGCCGATTGCCACCGAAGCCCCCTACGGCTATATGAAAGACCCGGACAACAAGGATTTTTGGATAATCGACGAGGAAGCCGCCGAGGTTGTGCGCCTTATTTTCCGTCTGTTTATCGGCGGGAAGAACCGCAACCAAATCGCCGTATATCTGACGCAGGAGCAAATCCCTACCCCTACTTTCTACATGAAAGACCGGGGACGGGGAACGTGTAAAAACAAGGCGCTCAATGAGGATAACCGCTACAAGTGGAACAAAGTCACCTTGACCCATATCCTCACGCGGCAGGAGTATTGCGGCGATGTAGTCAACTTCAAGACTACAAAGCATTTCCGGGACAAGCGGAACCACTATGTAGACCGGAGCCAATGGCAGATAACCGAAAATGTGCATGAGCCGATTATTGACCGCGCCGACTTTGAAACCGCACAGCGGATTTTGGAAAACGCGCCCGTCAGACGCCCCAACGGGGACGGGGAAATCCACCCTTTGTCGGGCTTGCTTTTCTGTAAGGATTGCGGCGCAAAAATGCACATCCGCATAGATTACAGGAACGGCGGCAAGCGGCATGTTGCCTATTGCAGCGAGTATCACAAGGGGAAAGCTAAAAACCCCAAGTGCCATTCCCCACACATCATCGACGCGGACTTGCTCATGCAGACCGTCGCGGAAGTGCTGAAGAAAATCGAGGACTACTCTATCAGCAACCGGGCGGAGTTTGAAGCCTTAGTGAAAAAGAACCTTGCCATGCAGCAGACCGACCAGACCAAGAAGCAGCAGAAACGTATCCCGCAAATCACGACACGCCTTGAACAGATTGACAAGGTGCTGAATAAGCTCTATGAGGACAACGCCCTCGGCACTATCCCGCAAGACCGCTATGAGCAAATGTCGCAAAAATATTCGGAAGAATACTACACACTGAAAACGGAGCTTGCCACACTCCAAGAGCAGCTATCCGCTTATGAGAACGCGGGAGGGCGGGCGCAGAAGTTTTTGAAGCTGACGGAACGCTATGCCGCCTTTACTGACCTGACCCCCGCCATTCTCAACGAGTTTATCAGCCGGATTGAAGTGCATGAGCGCGACAAGAAAAGGGCAAAACAGGCTGTTCAGCACATCGGGATATATTTTAACTATATCGGCAGATTTGAGAACGAAGTGACGCAGCTTGCAGAGCCTACGGAGCAGGAAGTCCGGCAAATGCGGGAGGAAATCGAAGAAGCCCAAAAGGAAAAGAGCCGCGCCTACCACCGGCAGTATTCAAGGGAGTACCGGGCGCGAAACCTTGAAAAGCAACGGGAATATGACCGCATGAAAGCGCGGGAATACCGGGCAAGGAGAAAGGCGCAGGCCGCCGCCGCAGCACCCGCACAGTAAAACAGAATACCGACAACTAAGAGGGATTTTCCGGGCTACGGGAAATCCCTTTTTCGCGCCCTGAGAAAGGAGCCGCCTATGGCAGAACAGACCCCCGACAGTATCATCACGACACAGAAGAACGGACAGACCATCGTTGCGGAATTGTTTTTCAATCACAGCGGCACAGAAACATTCCGCGACAAGCTGCTCAAAGTGATACTTGCCGACAGCTTGCAGGACGGTCAAGAGCCGGAAAAATCGGAAATTTTGCGATAACAGCCGCCCCGACGATACATTCCCCGTCCGGGCGGTTTTTATCGTCAAAAACGCCGTTTTCTCCAAGTCAAGAGCCGGAGAAAACACCCGAAAAATGCCCCTATTGCGTAACAGGGGCGCAGAAAGGAGAGTTTATGCGAACAGGGCTTCCCAAGCAAAAAAAGACCACAGACATCTGGTTTGATGAGAAAGACCCGTTGATCCATATCCGTACCCACAATACCGACTTGAAGAAGCGGCTTGCCGCCTATGCCGAGCAGCACCCCGATGTGTGCCGCCAGACCGACGCAGACCCGGAAACGGGCTGCATGGAGTTTGACATTGAGAAAGGCCGCTTCTCTTTCCGTCTGACCGCCCCATACAGCGAGGAACGGCGGGAAGCGGCGCGGCGGTACGCCAGAGAGAGCAACGCCGCCGACAGGCTGAAATAGAGTGGAAATGTTCATAGTTTTGTGCTATACTTTTTCTAAAAGCAGAGTAATACTGCGGAATTGATTGGAGGACAACACAATGGTTACATTTATGAGATTAAGATAAAACCGCGAGTTATGTTGCGGTTATCCGTATTGCATAACTCGCTTATTGAAGCAGAGATGTAATTACGGAGGAAAAACAAATGAATAATAATTTATCACGCTTTGCAGACAGCAAGGTTTATTTTCAATGCCCAATTTGCACAAAATCAATGGATATACAAGGCAATAGCCTAATTTGTAGACATGGACATTGCTTTGATATTTCAAGATATGGGTATGTAAATTTGTTGTTAAAATCATCGCCCAAAACCAACTACAGCAAGCGGTCTTTTGACAACCGGCACCAAATTTTGGAGTATGGCATGTATGATGTTGTGTTGGAGAAAATCATACAGTTTATTTCTGATACGCCATCTATAAGAAACATTTTAGATGTTGGTTGCGGCGAGGGTTTCTATGCAAGGCAGATACAGCAAAGAACAGAACGAAACATCTTTGCCTTTGACTTGTCAAGGGAGGCAATACAGATTGCATCAAAAAAAGACAAGCGCAAAGCAGTGAAGTGGTTTGTTACTGACTTATCAAAAATCCCTTTGAAAGACGGAAGTATGGATTGTATTTTAGACATATTTTCGCCTGCACACTACAAAGAATTTCAGCGATTGCTATCTCCTAACGGATATGTTGTGAAAGTAATTCCTACGAAAAATCATTTGAGGGAAATCAGGACTAAAGTGCAAGCACACTTGAAAAATCCAGATTATTCAAATGAGTCTGTCGTTGAATATTTTGAGAAATATCTTAAAACCATTTCAAGAGAAACGGTTTCAGCCACCGTACAGTTGTCATCAGAACAAAGAATGTCGTTTATTGAAATGACGCCGCTTCTCTTTTGCGTTGAAAAAGATTGCGTTGATTGGCGTACTCTCACACATTTGACAATCGAAGCTGATGTTTTAATAGGAATGTATTAAAGGGCGTATTGATATTTAATATTCCCATTTATTGAGCAGAACGGAGTAAACCAAACACCCTAATCAAAAGGACAGCCGAGGAAATCGACTGTCCTTTTTCTATGCCGACAGGTAGAAAGGAGTGACCACCCATGACGAAACCGAGAGAAAAAAACCGCGAGGAATTGCAAGCCGAGATTGAGGACGGGAAGAAGAAAATCCGGCAGCTTGAAAACCGGGAAAAGGTGTTGCGGCAAAAGTTATCCCAAGAGGAACGCAGGACGCGCAGCCATCGGCTGATCGTCCGGGGTGCGGTCTTTGAGAGCATTGTGCCGGAAGCCAAGACCATGACCGACGAGGAAGCCGCCGCCTTTCTCCGGCTTGCCTTGACGAGCGAGGAAGCGCGGGCTTATCTGAAAAAACGCACCAAGGGCGGGAAAAGCGAATAATCCCTTTGGCACAAAGGGCGCACTTATACACCCTTACGGGTGCGTGCGCTCTGCCGAGGGCTTGTCGGCACAGAGAGAAAGCCGCTTGCTTCCCTCTCTGACCGACATTGGCGGCTTTGCCGCAACAAGGGGCTGCACCCCTTGCGCCGCTTACGCGGCTATCCCTGCACACCCACAAAAACAGTACACCCGCCGTTGGCGTCTGTACCATTTTTGCGGGTTTTATTATCCTATCCGGGAGGTGATACCCATAGCCATCTACCATTGTAATATCAGCATTGTCAGCCGGGGCAAGGGCAAATCAGCCGTTGCCGCAGCCGCCTACCGAAGCGGCGAAAAGTTGACAAATGAGTGGGACGGAATGACCCACGACTACACCCGCAAAGGCGGTGTTGTCCATACGGAAATCCTACTGCCGCCCAATGCCCCGCCCTCTTTCTCTGACCGTTCAACCTTGTGGAACAGCGTGGAGCTTTACGAGAAAGCCGGGAACGCCCAGCTTGCCAGAGAGATTGACGCGGCGCTTCCCATAGAGTTATCCAGAGAGGAACAGATCCGGCTTGTCCGGGAATACTGTTCCTCTCAATTTGTTTCCAGAGGAATGTGCGTTGATTACGCCATTCACGACACCGGCAAGGGCAATCCCCATTGTCACATCATGCTTACCATGCGCCCCCTTGACGAGCGCGGCGCATGGGCGGCGAAGTCCAAAAAGGAATATGACCTTGATGAAAACGGCGAGCGTATTCGCTTGCCAAGCGGCAAATACAAGGCCCGCAAAGTTGACCTGACCGGCTGGAACGACAAGGGCAACGCGCTTTTATGGCGCAAGGCATGGGCGGATATTTCAAACGCCTACCTTGAACGCGCCGGAAGCCCGGAGCGCATCGACCACCGCAGCAACGCCGAGCGCGGCATTGACGAGCTGCCCACCGTCCACATGGGCGTGGCGGCCTGTCAAATGGAGAAGAAAGGCATAGCCACCGAGAAAGGCGAGCTGAACCGGAATATCCAAAAAGCAAACCGCCTTATCCGGGAAATCCGGGCGCAGATTGGAAAGCTCAAAGAATGGATTGGCGAACTGTTCAAGGCGCGGGAAACCGCCCCGGAGCAGCCCCCGCAATCCCCCGGCCTTGCAAATCTGCTGATGAAGTATTTAAGCGTTCAGAGAGAAAAGAGCCGGAAGTATTCGCAGAGTTGGCAAAGGCAGCACACCGCCGACGAACTGAAAACCGTTGCAAAGGCGGTCAACTATCTTTCCGAGCATGGCATTTCCACCCTTGACGAGCTGGACGCTGCCCTTTCCTCTGTCAGCGACCAAGCCGACGCTATCCGGGAGGGCATGAAAACCGCCGAGAAGCGCATGAAAGAATTGCAAAAGCTGATTGAATACGGGAAGAACTACACCGAGTACAAGCCCATTCACGACGAGCTGAAAAAGCTGAAAAATGGCTGGACGAGCAAGCGCGACAAGTACGAGGAAGCCCACCGCGCCGAGCTTACGCTATGGAACGCAGCGAGCCGCTATCTCCATGCAAATCTGCCGAAAGGGACAAAGACCTTGCCTATCTCTGAATGGGAAAAAGAGTACGCCACTCTCAGCGGGCAGAGAACAGCGGAATATACCAAGCTGAAAGAAACCCGCGCCGAGGTTGCCGAGCTGCACAATATCCGCAAGTGTGTTGACATTGCGCTGAAAGCCGACCAGCCGGAGCAGACCCGCGCCAAGCGGCACGACTTAGAACGATGAAAGGAGTTGAGCTTTTTGTATTACACCCAAGAACAGATAGACCGGGCGAACCAAGCCGACCTTGTTTCTTTCCTGCAATCACAGGGCGAGCAGCTTACCCGCGCCGGGAATGAATACCGCTGGAAACGGCACGACAGCTTGACCGTCCGGGGAAACAAGTGGTACAGGCACAGCCAGAGCAAGGGCGGCGGCCCCGTTGATTTTGTTATGGAGTTTTTCGGCAAGAGCTTCACCGAAGCCGTAGAACTTCTCACAGGAGAAAAGGGAGCCGCACCGCCGCCGGACAGACCTTGCCCCGCGTCCCTATCCGACTTCCGGCTACCACCCCCAAACAGCGACAACCGAACAGCGAGGAACTACCTCACAACAGCCCGCCGCATTGATGAAGATGTGACGGGCTTTTTCTTTGCCCGCGGCGATATTTACGAGGACGCAGCCCACCACAACGCCGTATTTGTGGGGCGGGACGAGGACGGAATACCGCGCTACGCCCACAGCAAAGGAACGGCGGGAAACTTCCGGCTTGATGTGAAAGGCAGCGACAAAGCCTTTAACTTCTGTTACCGGGGCGAGGGCGAAAGATTGTTTGTCTTTGAAGCACCCATTGACCTGATCTCTTTCCTCTGCCTGTTCAAAAAGGAATGGCAGAAGCAAAGCTACCTGTCATTGGGCGGCGTGGGAGAAAAAGCCCTGCTCCGCTTTCTCTCTGACCGTCCGAACATCAAGACCGTTTACCTCTGCCTTGACAGCGATGAAGCCGGGAACGACGCTTGCAGCCGCCTTGTAAAGCTCATGCCGGAGGGCTATACCGTCCACCGGCTTATCCCTCTTTTCAAGGATTGGAACGAGGTATTGCAGCACCGGGCAGAAATCACAGACGGGAAGTATATCCGGGAAGCTGTTTACGGCTTGAAAGAGCCGCCGCAGGAAGAAACCGTCGAGATTATCCGCATGAGCGAGGTTGACACGCAGACCGTTGAATGGCTATGGGAGCCGTATATCCCGTTTGGGAAAGTAACCATTGTGCAAGGCAACCCCGGCGAGGGCAAGACCACCTTTGCCCTACGCCTTGCCGCCGCTTGTACCAACCGCAAGCCGTTCCCCCACATGGCAGCGCATGAGCCATTCAATGTGATTTACCAGACCGCCGAGGACGGTTTGGGCGACACCATCAAGCCCCGCCTTATGGAAGCCGAAGCAGACCTTGACCGTGTTCTTGTCATTGATGAGAGCAAGCAGGGGCTTTCCCTTTCCGACGAGCGCATAGAGAGAGCTATCCGGCAGACCGGGGCGCGGCTGATTATCCTTGACCCCATACAGGCGTACATGGGCGAAAAGACCGACATGAACAGGGCAAACGAGGTGCGCCCCATGTTCCGCCGCCTTGCCGATGTTGCCGAGCGTACCGGGTGCGCCGTTATCCTTATCGGACACTTGAATAAAGCCGCCGGAGGACAGAGCGCATACCGGGGCTTAGGTTCTATTGACTTCCGCGCCGCAGCAAGGAGCGTCCTGCTGATTGGGCGCGTGAAGCGGGAGCCAAATGTGCGCGTTATCGTCCATGACAAATCTTCCCTTGCGCCGGAGGGCAAGCCCGTTGCCTTTTGCCTTGACCCGGAAACGGGCTTTTCGTGGATAGGCGAGTATGACATTACCGCCGACGAGCTGCTATCCGGCGCGGGCGGCAACACGGCCACCAAGACCGAACAGGCGGAACGGCTGATACTTGACCTGCTTGCAGACGGGAAAGAGCTTGCCAGCGAGGAAATTGTAAAGGCCGCAGCCGAAGCCGGAATATCTGAAAGGACGGTGCAGAACGCCAAGCGCAACATGGGCGGTGTTTTGGATGCAAGGCGCGTCGGCGGTCAATGGTACAACTTCATCAAGAAGAAGCAGCCGCCCGAACCCGCAAGCTGAAAACGCAAAGTGCAGACCCTTTGCGCTTTGCACTTTCGCGCTTTCACTTTGATTGTGCGTCAATAACTCAAAATAGCACTTGACAAAACGCTTCATGCATCAACTGAACAAGCTCTTGATGGATGGATTCCTTTGCGCTGACGCGCAGGCTGCGTCCTCTGTCCCGTATGAAGTCCTCTAACTGTGTTTTGTGCCGTTCCAGGCTTTCAAGCGTCTTTGCTTTCATCGCTGCTGGCCTGGTAAAGCTCTATTGCCTGCGTCTGACGGCGGGTTATTTGCTCCAGCAACAAGCGCGTCCAATCCGCGAGAGCCGCCGCCGTATCTCCGTACTGCATCATTTCCAGTTTGTCGTTAGGAAAGGTCCGTCTAAGCAGGTCATAAAAGGCTTCAAAGCGAGAGCTTTCGTATATCTCTTGCCGCTGCTTCTTTTGCCAGCTTTTTTATGCAGACATCTTCTCCGCGCAGACTACGAAAGAATATTTCTAACAGCCGACCTTGTTTTGTGTTGTCCATGCCATTCGCTCCTTCTATGTCTCTTATGAGTACATTATAAGTAATTAGACAGAGAGAAGTATGTCTTAGTAAAACAAGAAATCACACAAACGCCAAAAACTTAATGTGTCTTGTCAATTATCTGTTACATCAATTTTAACAAGCCAACTCATATATTTGCTGTTGTAATGAAAAAGTTAAATTACATATCTCTAATACTATATAACTAACTCTTATAATAGAAACACAATGCAAACTTTCTCATTTAAACTGCATTTATGCTATACTCATTGCAATGAGGTGATACGAATGATCCAGCGCCCGAATTACGTTAATTTCCTGAAAGAGTGGAAGGATAAGCAAATCATTAAGGTCGTTTCCGGCGTCAGGCGCTGCGGGAAGTCTACGCTGTTCGATATTTATCAGGATTTTCTGCGTTCCTCCGGCGTATTGGACGACCAGATCATCGCCATCAATTTTGAGGAAGCAGAGAACGAACCGCTTCTTGACTACCGCGCGCTTTATGACTACGTGAAGTCAAAAATGCTTCCCGACCGTATGAATTATATATTCCTTGACGAAATACAGCACGTCGCAGAGTATCAGAAAGCAGTGGACAGCCTCTTCGTAAAGAAAAACGCCGACGTCTATATCACCGGTTCAAACGCCTATTTCATGTCAGGCGAGCTTGCTACGCTGCTGTCAGGCCGTTATGTAGAGCTGAAAATGCTGCCTTTGTCATTCGCGGAGTACGCGAGCGCATTTGATCCCGGCACCGGCAAGGAAGAACTCTACCGCAATTATGTATATAACAGCTCCTTCCCATACACGGTAGAGCTGAACAGCCGCCGTAATATCTACGCCTACCTTGACGGTATATATAACACCGTCGTGCTGAACGATATAGTCGCGCGCAAGAAAGTGCAGGACACGTCGATGCTGAAGAGCGTGATTAAGTTCATGTTCGACAACATTGGGAATCCGCTGACAATGAAAAAAATAGCCGACACTATGACCAGCGCTGGACGGAAAATATCGTATCACACCGTTGAAAACTACCTTGAGGGGATAACAGACAGCCTGCTCATGTATCGTGTTGGACGTTACGATGTCAAAGGAAAAGAGTATTTGCAGCTTCTTGATAAATATTATCTCGTCGACGTCGGGCTGAGGTATTATCTGCTCGGAACACGCAACGTGGATTATGGGCATATGTTGGAAAACGTAGTGTATCTCGAATTGTTGAGACGGGGATTCCACGTATATGTCGGTAAAGTCGGCGCTTCTGAGGTTGACTTTGCCGTGCAGGATTTTGACGGGGATCTTGAATACTATCAGGTCGCATGGTCTGTGCGCGACCGGGATACGCTCGCCCGCGAGCTTAAGCCCCTTGACTCCATTCCCGACCATAATCCGAAGTGCCTTCTGACGATGGACAATGATCCGCCTGCGTCATACAACGGCATAAGACAGAAGTATGTCCTTGATTGGCTGCTGGATGTAAATTGATGGGGTGGCCGATACATCGCCCGGCCCCCCGCCTCATGCTATAATCATCAAAGATAGGTGTTACCTACCTTTTTCGCTTGTACCCTGTCTGTCGGTCGCCAAACTAAGCAGGCAGGGCACTATTATTGCCGGAGCAAACGTTGCATAAACCATAACGGTCGCCTTCAACACCGCGGCAAAATCCTCCACGAAGTCCACCTCCTTTCTGAATTAGTTTTATGTTCAGCCCTCCTTTCCCCAAACAAGCAAATGCCTTCGCTGACTGCCCCCAATAAAGCAGAAAACTATTAACATCACCCTAGTTTTGTTAGGCTAATCGCTTTCAAGTAAATACTTGATATTTGGGGGGCAGCCGAAACCGGTGCTTTCTCCAATTTTTAATACTTTATTAAATAAATAATCAGTCATAACAGAGAAGGGCAAATCTTTGGGGCGAACCAATTTCCTCGTTTGCCACTCATGCTCTAAAACAAGCTCTGCATATCGTTCACATCCGGGGACAATATAGTTCACAGCATGTTTTTCTGTTATTTGCCTTTGACGCAGCTTCAACGATATATACTGCAACTGCTTCCAGATAAAATAATAAATCTCCTGTATTGAAAAATTTTCCAATATCTTACGAAAAACCATACGGCATCGCTTCTGTGGAGTATGATTTAGTCTCAGCTCTTTAAGTTGGAAAACTAGATATTGATAACATTCTTCAACAGCCAATTCCTTCCATAATGCGATAGCAGCGGCTACTTCCAATTCATCTGCAGAATCGGCGTCAAAAAAATCGGCATGGTGCATTTTTTCGACACAGGCGTTGACTTGCCCATCATAATCCACATTCAGAAGAAAATTTAATTTCTGCAAGTTGTATTCTACCAGGCTTTCCCCAGAATCCCATTCAAATGCATCGATCGGAGAGCTTAAACTAATTTTTATAAGCTGCGACTGCAATAAAGTTTCAATGATGTTCAAAGAGAACTGTTCGGTTGGGGCCAAAGGAGAAAGTTCATCTAAATCCTCAAGAGAGAGAATGACACTCGTATCGTCTGAAAGCATTGAATCACACACAGCGCCTAAAAATACCTTATCCCGAAATGCCAACTTCAAGAAATCCTTAACTCGTGCTTTCGTGGAATACTTTTCTGAAATCTTTGCTCTGCGCTGGGCAACTTTCTTTTCTCTCTTTTTGATGCAAGCTGGACAATTACACTTTGCATCAAAAGGCCTATGCGAACACTGTGGACAAAATAGTTTATCTCTGTCATAACCACAATAAATATCCCTAAAAGCCGCTTTTGAAAGATTTTCCGCGATAAGGTTACTTCCGCAGTATTCACACTGAAATCCATCGTCCGTAAACTCCATAGGCGGCAGTAGCGTATACAGCCTAGACGGAAATACTTGAAGAGAATAATCATCGAGAAGCCTCTGCACATTTTCGCCAGCATAATATCGTTTCACTAATTCCTTGACCTGTGATTCGTTCAAATGCAGTAAGTTTTTATATTTCATAAGTATGACTCCTTACAACTTTAGTTATGGCAATGTATGCTTTGTCAGCGAGATATTTTTTTATTGCCGCCACTTTAGTAGTTATTTGCCTGCATCTCTTAACAAGTTTCTGTCAGATTCCATAAGCGTCTCGGTCATATGAAGGAACTCCATTATCAATGTAATCGTCTAACTCGCCCAGCAGATACGACGAGATAGTGCGGAGAACCTCCGCAATCTTTTTTAATTTAATGCTGTCAGGTAAATATGCGCCTCTTTCCCAGTTGAATACACACGTTGCCATCATGCCGACCAGCTCGGCCAATTGTTTTTGTGTAATACCGTTTCGCATACGCTGTTCTCTTATTTTATCTGACAACATTGCCTGAAAAACCTTTTCGTTCTTTTCGTTCCTGGCACTTACCGAATTTCGGTAACTCTCTTATTTTCAGTACATCCCGAAAGTCAGACACTCTCCGATATTCGGTATATCTCCGTTTCTCGGTACGTTCCGAAATTCGGTACATTGTCATGCCTCATCAAAATCCCCATAACCCGGGAATGTTGTGTCAGTTACCCTTCCCCATGTAATTCCATTTCCTCGAAGCCCCTAATCTCATTTTCCTCATTCGAGCGGGTATCCTTATCGACCACATGCCTTTAATTTTCAACGAGAGCGCCATTTTTAGCTAGCAAACATGTATTTTTAGACCAATTTTCCGTATTTAACGAAACCGTGCCATTTTCGGTCGTTTTGGAGCGCTTTTCGGGAGCCGGAGGAAGTTGTGTCAGTATTCCCCTTTTTCCAGGGCGCGACAGATATACTCAATGAAATTGCTGGGAGTCCAGCGAAGGCCATACTTGACATACTTCAGCTGATCCATGATGTTCGGGTAATTATCTGCCGCCAACGCCCAGGTGAGAGTACACTTCCAGCCTTGAGATTCCGGTTCTTTGCCGAGAAGAAACGGGCTGCACCGGATAATGAACAATAAGACCACATACCATGCGAAGCCGACTTGAAGCCTTTCGGTCAATTTTTTTACAACTTGAAGCCTTTCGGTCGATTGGCCGGGAAACGCGATTCTGAACATGACCGAGACATACTCCGCGACCATCGAGTTATCCACATGAGTTATACACAAATTATCCACAAAATCAGAGATCTTAATATTTTTTTCTTTGAGATCTTTTAAGATCTTAATATCTTTAAGATCTTTGAGATCTCTGCTTTTCACCTCACGCAAAATTCCAATCAAATCACGCCTGAACTCAGTCGTATCAACGATTTTTCCTCTCTCTCCGAAATTCGGAGACTTACCGGATTCCGGTATATATTCGATTTTAAGAGACTCACCGATTCTCGGTACATCACCGACAAATCCAGTATTTGCAACGTTTTTCCCAATGTCTCCAAAATTCGGTATATCTCCGTTTTTCGGTACATCTCCGATTTTCGGTATATTATTGAAATTCGGATTATCTCCGTTTTTCAGAGAGTTACCGATTTTCGGAGACTCTCCAATTTCCGGTACATCATCGACAAATCCAGTGACTGCAACGCTTTTCTCACATGTCTCAATTTTCGGTATATCTCCGTTTTCCGGTATATTATCGAAATTCGGGTTGTTACCGTTTTTCGGATAGTTACCTAAATTCGGATATTCACCGATTTTCGGTACATCAGAGTTACCGATATTCGGTAACTCACCTGCATTCGTATACTCTCCGAAATTTGGTATATCTCCGATTTTCGGTATACCTTCCGCCCATCTCAAAACACGGTAGTGATTTTGCCTCGACTTGCCGTTTCGCGGAGCCTCCCAATCGAGCCAGTTCGCGCCACGCAACGTATTGATTGACGTGCTGACACTGCTCTTGGCGATATGCAGTGCGTCCGACAACTCACGTATGGAAAGATTATTCTTCCCCATAAGTACATTCGCATAGATAAGCAAATATACAAGGCGCTCAGAAATACCTACGTCTTTGGCGCATAAGGCATCAAGCGGCAACGGCACAAGCCGGCACGGACATTGCTCATGTGCCTCAACGGTCGGTGCCGGTAAGGCGGCTGAGACACCTTCATCCTTTAACCTGCTTCTGGCCTTCGCCCGCGCAACTGATTCCATTATTTTGCGCCGCTCATAATCGTCCTGCGTCTCGTTTTTACCCTCCAGCTCATGCGCCTCTATAGCCTGCTGTTCATCCACATTCGGCTTCTGCGCGACGTTGCCTAGGGCTACGCTCAAGACGTTTGACATACGCTGCGCTGCGTCGTCGTCAAAAGAAATCCTCTTCATCCTCACACGACCGCCCTATCACCGTCGATCCGCTTCAGCAACCGCTCCGCAACAACCTCAAACTCACCCAACAGCTTCCGATTGCTCTTCCGGCCTTCGGCGTCGCAGATAAATCCTTTATTGTGGCTCATACTCACTAAAGCAGCGGATTTATGTATAGTTCCTGCATATAGAGCCTGCTCTTTCAGTACACGCGCATAGTATGTATGAGCCATCTCGTTCTCACACATCCTATTGAGCACGATCCCCACAACATGCAGCCCAGTGTTCAATTCTTTGACTTCCGCCACTAAATTTATAAATACTGGAATAGCATCGACGCTCATCGGCTCCGGCGTCGTAGGGATAACCACATGACCGGCGGCCAGCAGCGCATTTAGAGTCAGCTTGCCAAGCGACGGAGGGCAATCGATAATAACGTAATCGAACTCCCCGCATGATGCGTCGATCCAGTATTTCAAGCGCCGTGTCGATTCGAACTCAAAAGAACCGCGCTCCCCTGCTGTGAGAGCGACATTGCTCGGTGCAACGGTCAAATTTACGTTTGAATCAATAGTGAACAAAAAAGAAGAATCATGCTTCACTACGCGCATCGGATGTGCCGCATCGAACAGCTTCGCTACAGAACGCTCATAGGGGACAACACCGTCAAAGAAAAAGCTCGTTGCCGAAGCCTGCGGGTCCCAATCTACAAGCAACGTCTTATAGCCCTTTACGGCAGAGAGATACCAGGCAAAATTGACGGCCAGCGTCGTCTTGCCGACGCCGCCCTTGCCCATGCTGAAAGCTATTGTTTTCATTGCATTTACCTTTCACCGGCGTAGTTTCCTTTGAGTTCATTTCCCCATGAAATCATCTCATAATAAGTGGATAAATCGGAGGCTGTACAATATATTCCAGTTTCTTTTTTCAAAATTGATTGTATTTCAGCCCATTCTTTTCCTTGACTTCTGGCATTTACAATCGTGTCGTAATATTTGCTTACCACTTTCAACATTCTAATGTTCAACATATTGCACCTCCATTAGACACTCTTCCAACGATAGAATTTATTTCGTGCAGACAGTTCACGTACTTCTACTTGGCCAGATTTCACCATGCGGTAGACACTACTTCTGCTCATCTGGTTGGTACTGCAAAATTCATTGATTTTCAGCCAGTCGTCAGTTGAAACTGTAGACATTTCCTTGATAGTCTGAGCAAACTCAGACAGCTTACTATCCATTAAATCGCTAATCTTTCCAATAAGCTCATCTGCCGGAATTACGATAAGTCCATCGCCGCCTTTTACTGCCATCTGCACTCACTTCTCCTTTCAGAACTTAGTCTGAACGTGGTTTACGGATAGGCTTTTCTTGCTCAAGTTTAGATTTAAGCAATAATGCCTCTTCATCAGATACCTGGAAATCGTTAGCTGAATACCCTGTCCGCTCGCATATTTTTTCGAGAATTCTAAAACTGGGCGACCGTAAACCAGTAATCAACGAAGCATAATAACTCTGTGAAATTCCAATATGTTTTGACGCTGCTACCTGCGTAAACTTGTTCTTTTTCTGCCAATTTCTCAAAAGTCCAAAGTTAAATGCCATATAATCACCTCAAAAAGAATATATCTCAAATAGAAGTATTTGTCTATTATTGAAATATTTATCTCAAGAAGAAGGTGGTTGCTTTTTCCTATAATTTGTATACTTTTGTTATGATGCGAATTGATTATTTTGGAAAATACATAAAAGAAATCCGTGGTAATATCCGACAAAAAGATTTTGCGGAATCTCTTGGCATTTCGCAAAATCATTTAAGCAATTTGGAGACAGGAAGAAGAGAACCTACAATTTCACTTTTGCTGCTAATTTTTCAGAAATATGGAGTAAGTCCTTCATATTGGTTTGAGGAAGAAACTCCATCCAAAGAAGGAGGCTGCACTTCGGTAGACAGCAATCTTAAAGCAATCGCCCAGCGTGCCAATGCCTTTGACGATTTGAAGTTCTCGGAAATTCATAGCATCATATCTCAGCTTTACGTTTATTTAGACACACGAAAAGAGCCATTGCCGCCGTCTGATAGAAGAATGCTCTCTGACATATTGGCCGCCTGCCAGCGTATTATGGATTGTCATGAGCACCCTAGACCAAGAGAGCAAGAAATCATAAAAGTGATTAACAACTAATATCGTTAAGGGGTAATGTTGCGGACTTAGCTTATAAAATTACAGAAAACTGTAATTTCGTACGGCATGTAATGGACATTTGCTTTTTTCTTGTATAAACCGTACAAAAAACCGTACAAAAAATTTTTTTAGTGAATCAAAAAACTACTGTCTAACACCACTCATGCAGCTTTAATTCAAATCCCACCCTCTCCGCCATTTTTATGCTCTTTTACCGGCTTAGCCTTGATTACGCGGCGAAGCCGGTTTTTTATTGATTTACGAACAAGGCCGAAGCGCTGGGGGAACGCCGTGCGCTTCGGCCTTGTTCGTTTATTTCTTCCGCGCGCCGCTACTGTATGTCGAGCGGCTCTTTGCGGCGCGGCGGCGCAAATTCGCGGTCGATCGCCGCGAGCTCCTCAGCGGTCAGCTCTATCGCGTCCGCGCCCGCGTTTTCCGCCGTGTGCTCGGGCGACGAGCTGCGCGGTATCGCTATGGCGTTTCCGCCGCGTATCGCCCAGGCCAGTAATATCTGCGCGACGGTCGCGCCGCGGCGGGCGGCTATGTCGTTCAGCACGCGCGAACGGAAGAGGCCGCGTCTCAGGCTTCCGCCCTGCGCGAGCGGGCAGTAGGCCATCAGCGCGACGCCGCGCTCCCTCATCTGCGGCAGAAGGCTGTACTCTATGCCGCGCGAGGCCGCGTGGTAGAGCACCTGGTTCACGAGGCAGCCGTCGCCGCCCTTCACGCGCCGGAGCTCCTCCATGTCGTCCGTGTCGAAATTCGAGACGCCCCAGCCGCGTATCAGGCCGTCGCGCTCAAGCTTCTCCATGCACTCGACAGTCTCCGCGAGCGGCACGCTTCCGCGCCAGTGCAGCAGATACAGGTCGAGGTAGTCCGTGCCGAGCCGTTGCAGGCTTTCTTCGCAGCTTCTGAAAATTCCGCGCCGCCCCGCGTTGTTCGGCAGCACCTTCGAGACGATGAAAAGCCTGCCGCGCTCCGTCCCCTTTATAGCTTCGCCGACGAGCCGCTCGCTGCGCCCGCCGCCGTACATTTCCGCCGTGTCGATGAGCGTCATGCCTTTTTCTATGCCCGTGCGCAGCGCCGCGATTTCGCGCGCTCGCCTGCCCGCGTCGTCTCCGAGGTACCACGTGCCGAGCCCGAGCGCCGGAACCTCAGCGCCGTTTTTCAGCCTTACGATGTGCTTCATTGCCTTTCCTTCGCTCCTTGCCGTTTCTCCGTAATTTTTACCGGAATTATATCACCGCACGAAAAGAGGCCGCGCGGCTCGTCCGTCCGCGCGGCCTCTGCCGCTTTCGCAGAATTGTCTTTTCAGCCGTTATTTCTGGAGCTCTTCGAGCTCTTTGACGCCGTCGATGAGCATCTGCTGCGTCACCTCGTACGGGTAGACGCGCACGTCGATGCCCTGGAGAGCCTTTTCGGTCGCGGCGTGGAGGTCGTCCGGCGTCACGTCGATGTCGGCGAGGCGCGTCGGCAGGCCGATGGATTTGTTGAAAGCGAGCACCTTGTCGCGTTCTTCGTACTGCTTGTCTACGGTGAGCATGACGAGGATGCCGTAGGAGACTATCTCTCCGTGCAGGTGGTGGTTCGCCTCGATCGCGGGCAGTATCGTGAAGCCGTTGTAGAGCGCGTGCGCCATGCCCGTCGTGTAGTCCACCTGAACGAAGTTCGAGACGAAGCCGGTCGATACGATTATCGCGAGAACGACCTCGGTGAGCTCTTCGCTCGCACGGTGCGCCTCGCAGTCGGTCATCGCCTGGCGTCCCCAGCGGATTACCGGCTCGGCGCACATTGTGCTGAGCGCTATGCCCATCGCGTCGGAGTGGAGCGGCGTGTCGTTGCGCGAGGATATGGTGCATTCGTAATGCTTCGCCATCGTGTCGCCCATTCCGGCCCAGAGGTATTTGACGGGCGCGTTCGCGATTATCTCCGTGTCGATGAAGATGTGGTTCGGCGGGATTTTCGAGAACGAATATTCGCGGAGGCTTCCGTCGGGATGATATACGATGCCGAGGCTCGTGCAGGCCGCGCAGGTCGAGGCTATCGTCGGGAAGGTGAAGAAGGGGCGCTTCGTGTCGTGAGCGAGCACCTTGCAGGTGTCTATGGCCTTGCCGCCCCCGACGGCGAAGATCATGTCGGCGTCCGCAGCCTTCGGACGCAGCATCTCTACGTTCTCAAGCGACGCCTCGCCGCCGTACCAATGGACGCCGGTGACTTCGAGCTTCGAGCCCTCTATAGCTTTGAGTATCTTGTCTTTCGCCGCGGCAAGCGCCTTTTCGCCGCCGATTATGACCACCTTTTTGCCGTACTGTTCGCATACGCCCGCTATGTCGTCGTAGGCGTCCGCGCCTACCGTGTAACCGGGGAACATCGTCCTGTGCATCTTAAATTTTGCTCCTTTCGATGATTCTTATGTTTTTTATAAAATTCGCGCCGTTCCGGCGTTTTTCGCTATTTCGCCGCGCGCGCGGGCTCCGTCGTTATTTCGCGGACTGGACGCTTCGCTTCGCCGTGCTCGGCGAACCAGCGGCGGTTCTTGTAAACTCCTACAGTCAGGAACGGGACGACGACGGCGGCGATCCCAAGGTATCCGCAGTAGCCGTAGCCGTATTTGATGATGTTGGTCAGCCCCATCATCGATATGGACATCGAGAGGATTATTATGAAGGCCGAGACTATCGCGCCGCGCAGGGGCGCGGACTTTATGCCGCCGAATATCGGATGGCTCTCGAAGCGTGCGACGAAGCCGAATATCGTCGTGACCGCCGTCGATATGAGGCAGAGCAGCAGACATACACCGTAGACGACGGTCAGCACGCTGATGTCCATGACGCCGCATATCGTGAGCGTCGGGATGACGCTGCCGCCCTCTATCGCGCTGTAGACGCTCTCCCACGAGAGCAGCATGAGGACGGAGAGGACGAGCGCCGCGGTGTTGAGGACGAACGATATCCACATGGATTTCGCGCAGTCCTCGCGCGTTTTCATTATAGTGCCGCATGCAACCATCGTCGGAAGCGTGACGCACTGGAAGCCAGCGTAGACGAAGGCGTTGAATACGGCCTCGGGCACGTCCGCGAAGCCCTTGCCGCCGAAGTCCGCAAGCATGACGGAGAGGACGGAATTATCGCTTTTGAATATGCCGACGGCGTATATCGTTATCGCGGTGACGAGTATCGCGAGCCCCATGTATGTCGAGGCCGCGCGCACGACGCCCGCGCCGAATATCGTCAGCAGCAGCACGAGAGCGCCGACCGAGACGACGCCGGCGTAGTAGTTGAGGCCGAAATAGGCCGTCAGCGCCGAGGCCGCGCCCGATATTGCCGCGGCGACCGCCATCAGCACCATGATGTAGAAGAAGAGCTCGAAGACCCAGACGAGCTTGTCGTAGGGATGATAGAGCGTTTCGAAGAGCTGCTTGTGGTTCGTGAGGCCGCGCGAGTTGTACATCACCATCGCCTGGCGCATCGTCAGCGTCAGCAGAAGCATCGCGAGCGCCGCGGAGAGCACGCCGGCCCAGCCTAGATAGACGTAGTAGGTGTTAGCCTGGTTGCCCGTAGCGAAGCCGCCGCCCGCGTGGGCCGAGAAGAGAACCGCGCCGACCGAGAAGGCGGCGAAGAACGACGCTTTTGCGGAATTTCCGTTTTTCATTACATTTTCCTCCTGCCAAATATATTCCGCTTGTCAGGAGGAACAAAAAAATCCTTTCGTCCCTCCTGCTCCGTGCAGAAGAGACGAAAGGATTAAACCTTCCGCGGTACCACTCTTCTTCGTCCCGAGAGGGACGCGCTCATCGGGGCACCATCATGCCCCAGCTCTGTTACGGGAGCGCCCGTCCGCGCTTACTTGGTTCGGCGCGGCTGCTGTTACAGCGAGTTCACAGCTTTCGCAGTCTTAATGCCTCGCACCGTCCGGCATCTCTCTGAAAGCGCGTCAGCCGCTACTACTCTGCGTCATCGCATTTCAAGCGTGAAGAAGAATAACAAACGAACGATAAACTGTCAAGAAAAATTTTATAGACGTTCATCAAAAATCCTTATGTGCGCCGGCACAGAAAAGCGCCGGAGGGCGGCCGCACCTCCGGCGCTTGCTCAGCGAATAAATCGAAAAGCTAGAGCTTCGAGAAGCCCGCGATGCGTTCGACGGGAAGCGCAAAGGCGACGGCCTTGGCCTCCGTCTCCGGGCCGGCCCTGTCGATTATCGAGCGGACTATCGCCTCTTCGGAATCCTTGCCAGTGACGATGTAGATCATCTCTTTCTCCTCGGCTATCGTAAGGCCGAAGAACTTCGCCATGCGGCCCGCGGTGCCCTTCGCGTGGATGACGGTACCGCCGCGCGCGCCGGCCTCCCTGGCCGCGTCCATGACCATATCCACGCAGCCCTTCTCAGCTATCGTAACTATCAGCGAATACCTCATTTCCTCCACCATCCTTCTGAAATCTTCACCGTCGCCGGCCTCCGGTTCGTAGCTCGCGTTCGACGCTCCCGCGATGGACTCGACGGGAAGCATCACGGCGACGCCCTCGTTCGGCGCGTCTATGCGCATCTCCGAGACGAGGCCGGACATTATATCGTTTGCGGTCTCCGAGGAGCAGAGCGCGCATATCACGTGGCGCTCCTTCCGCTCAAGCCCCCAGAGGTTCAGCATCTTCTTCTGCGCCGTACCCTCGCACAGATAGCTGTAAACGAGGTTCGCGCCGCGGCGGCGGAAGAACTCCGCGTAATCCTCGCTGTGCTCGCGCTGCACCACTGCCAGCACGAAATTCAGGCCGAACGTGGCCGATGCGCGTGAATCTGCGGCGTTCGTCATATCGCATTCTCCTTTTTCTTAACGGCGGACATTCCGCGCACGTATAGCAGACCGAGAAGCTGTATCGTAATCAGCGGCGTCATCGCGACCATAGCGACCACGCCGAAGGCGTCCTGCGTCACATTGCCGCCGACCGCCGTGCAGAGCCCCATCGCGAGCGGCATCAGGAACGTCGCCGTCATAGCGCCCGAGGCGACGCCGCCCGAGTCGAAGGCGATGGCTGTGAATATCGTCGGCACGAAGAAGCTCAGCACAAGCGCGAGCGCGTAGCCCGGCACGATGAGCCACAGAAGCGGCAGCCCCGTCAGTATGCGCAGCATGGCGAGGCCGACGGATATCGCGATGCCTATCGATAGGCTGACGCTGAGCGCCTTGCCCGGAATAGCCCCCGCCGTCACCTCGAGCACCTGCTTGCCGAGGACGTGGACCGCGGGCTCCGCCTGCACGATGAAGTAGCCGATGACCATGCCGAGCGGCACTATCACCCAGTTGTACTCAAGCGCGCCGATGAGCTGCCCCAGGTAGTTGCCGACCGGAAGGAAGCCCGCGTTGACCCCCGTCAGGAAGAGGACGAGGCCGATGTAAGTGTAGAAAATCCCTATCACTATCTGCATGAGCTCCGTACCGTGGAGCCTGAGCTTGAATATCTGAAAGGCGATGAAGAATACAATAATCGGCGCGAGCGCGAGCGCGACCTCATGGAAGAAATGCGGGAACTCCGAGGCGAAGAGCCGCCAGAGCTCGAGAGAGTCCGCGATCTCCGGCACGACGACCGGCGTGTAGTCGCTGCCGCCGCCGGGATAGAGCACGCCGAGAATCATGACCGCGAGTATCGGGCCGATCGAGCTTATCGCAACAAGGCCGAAGCTGTCGTTCTGCGCGTCGCTGTCGCTGCGTGACGACGCGACGCCGACGCCGAGCGCTATGATGAACGGAACCGTCATCGGCCCCGTCGTCACGCCGCCCGAGTCGAAGGCGACGCCTATGTAGTCCGCCGGCATGAAGAAGGCGAGCGCGATTATTATCGGATAGGTTACAAGCAGCAGCGTGCGCAGAGAAATTCCGAGGAAGATGCGCAGCATCGCGACGGCGAGGAAGATGCCGACGCCGAGCGCGACCGCGCCGATAATCACTGGGTTGGGGATGCTAGGCACCTGTCCCGCGAGCACCTGAAGGTCGGGCTCGGAGACGGTGACGAAGGTCCCGACCAGAAAGCTTATGAAAAGCGCGAACATGAGGCTGCGGCTCTTGGTTACGGCCGAGCCGATGTGGCTGCCTATCGGCGTCATCGCCATATCGACGCCTATAGTAAAGAGGCCGACGCCGACGACGAGCAGGATGGAGCCGAATACGAATGCGAGAAGCGCGCCCGCGGGAACGGGGATGAAAATGAAGCAGACGGCGAAGACTATCGCGACGACCGGCAGAGTCGACTTCAGCGACTCCGCGAGCTTCGCGGCCAGAATAGTATTGTCCAGTCCCCATTTCTTCAACATAGCGCAATTTTACGAAGCCTGCGGCAAATTATTACATTTCGACCCAACGCCTCGCTCTCCTTTCTCTTTCGGATTAAATGATAAACGTGGGAAATCGTCTATAATGTTCTGGGAAGTGGCGCGTCTGTGGGGATTCGAACCCCAGACCTTCGCCTCCGGAGGGCGGCACTCTATCCAGCTGAGCTACAGACGCGCATCCAAACCTTACGAAGTATAGCATATTATGAGGGGAGCCGCCACAGATTATGGACGAAACGTTTTTTATGCGCGAGGCGCTCGCCGAGGCGCGCGCGGCGATGCGCGGCGGGGAAATTCCGGTCGGCGCCGTCGTCGTGCGCGGCGGCGAGATAATCGGACGCGGGCGCAACGCGCGCGCCGCGCGCAGCTCGCCGCTCGCTCACGCCGAGATAGAGGCGATGCGCGACGCGGCGAAAAATATAAATTCGTGGCGCTTCGACGGCTGCGCGCTGTACGTGACACTCGAGCCGTGCGTCATGTGCGCGGGCGCGCTCGTGCAGTGCCGCATGGGAAGCATAGTATTCGGCGCGAAGGATCCGAAGGCCGGCGGCTGCGTCTCGCTCTACGCGATTCCGCGCGACCCGCGCATGTACCACCGCTGCCGCGTGACGGGCGGCCTGCTCGCCGAAGAGTGCGCGGCGCTGCTCACGGAGTTCTTCGCCGCAAAGCGCAGGAAAGCGTAAAAAAATTCTTCCGTGCATTCGGCGGCGCGTCCCAAGCACAAAGCCGCGGCCGCACACGCATGAAAAGCGCGAAAACGCCGCGCCGAGCTTTGACATAGCGCGGACAATAGGCTATAATGCTTCGCGTCCAGTGCGGAGAGGTGTCTGAGCGGTCGAAGGAGCTCGCCTGGAAAGTGAGTGAGGGGGTCAAACTCCTCCATGGGTTCAAATCCCATCCTCTCCGCCATTTTTATGCAGATACGACGAAAGCCCCGCTTTTTCGCGGGGCTTTTGCTTTTTGTAATCATAACAACCGGCTTAGCCGGTGTTTATGATTCGTGTCTAAACTTAGATTTTGCGAGGCAAGCGTTAAACAAGGTTATGCGATTCCAAGTTGCCGGTAACTTGCAGACACTCAGAAAAACGGCAGACCGTAGTCTACCGCGAACGCTCTAAAGCTGCGGGTGTTTGTGTTTTTGCCTGCGTCGCCGCCGATGCGACGTCGGTTATTGTAAGCGTCTTTCCAAGAGCTAAAAGCACCTTTTGCAGCGTGTCTATTTTCGGAACGCTCCGCCCCGACTCTATGCGCGCTATAACAGGCTGTTTTATTCCGGTCATTTCTCCAAGCTGCCGCTGCGATATGCCTTTTTCGTGCCGTGCGTTGATAATCGATGTCACGATGGACGCGCGGAAATGCGTGTCGGCGATTTCTTCAGGCGTGAAGTGTGAGCGTTCAAATTCATCATCCCATAGTAAAAAACCGTTTTTATAGGCCATTGTTATTCCCCCTCGCTGTTTCTGTCTATGAAGTCGTCAAGTTCTCGCTTGGCCTGCTCTATTTCCCGTTTGGGCGTTTTCTGCGTTTTCTTTACAAAGCTGTGAAGCAGAACAAAAGAATCGCCGAAGACCCCGGCAAATAGTATGCGGTCACGGATTGGGCGCAGTTCCCATATTTCGCCGTCTAAGTGCTTTGCGATATTTGCAGGCAATAGGGTGCCGCTTTCGGCCAACATAAAAATATATTCGTTGATTTTATTCAGCTTTATGCGGCTGTCTTTGTCCGTGCGGCTTTTTAGCTCTTCGATGTACTCTATAAGCTGGCTGTATCCGTCTCTATCTTCGTAAAAAATAATGTTGTGCATAGCCGCGTCCCCTTCTCATTCAATACGATAACTTATAAGTTATCGTATGTCAAATGAAATGTCTCGTTTCTAATAATTCGGTCTTTCCGAATTTTCTCCGACTATCCGGTAATCCAGAATAGCTGACCAAGCAGTTATCAAATATCTTCTGGGAACTTTTACACGCGTGAGTGAAGCGAGTTAGGCTTAGTTTTCTGGATGCTGATTACTATATACATACATGAAAGCCCCGCTTTTTCGCGGGGCTTTTGCTTTTCTTCGTAATTCTGCGCCGCCGCTATCTCTGTCCGTAGCGGCGCGACATGTCCTCCGATTCGTTTTTTATCTCTTCGGCTGTCAGCGGCACTCCGCCGCCGCGCAGCGCGGTGAGGAAATATATTTTTGCGAATATCTCTAGCATTTCGCATTTGAGCGCGGCTTCGGCGAGCGAGGCGCATGCGCAGAGCGCGCCGTGGTTTGCAAGCAGGACGCCGCAGCCGCAGCCAAGAGCCTGCGCGGCGCTGCGCGCGAGCTTTTCCGTGCCTATCGGCGCGTATTCGGCGCACGGCACGGGACCGCCGAAGAGCACGGCCTGATTGTCGGTCAGCGCGGGCATAGGCGCGCGCAGCGCCGCGGCGGCCGTCGCGTAGACAGAGTGCGTGTGTATGACGGCGTTCACGTCGGGGCGGCGGCGGTATATCTCCGCGTGCAGCTCGCGCTCCACCGACGGTTTGCGGAAGCCTTCAATCATTTCCCCGCCGAGGGAGAGCACGGGGAGGTCGTCGGGCGTCAGCGCGCCGTAGTCCATGCCGCTCGGCGTTATTATCATGCCGCGCGCGCAGCGGACGCTGAAGTTCCCGCCAGTCCCCTGCACGAGCCCCTTTGCGAGCATCGCTCGCGCCGTCTCTATTATTTCGCGTTTCGCCGCGTTTTCGTCCATTGCGCCGCCTCCTATGATTTTTTCGCCGCATCCGTCCGCGCTATCTTAAGCGTGAGCGGAAGCATCAGCAGGTTGATGAAAGCCATCGAGAGAAACACCGAGTTTATCGACATACCCGCCGCTATCATCGCGGACATGAGCGCCGCCGCGATGACCATGCCGAGCGAGTCTATTATGTTGAGCGAGGCTATCGTGCGCGCCATGTGCGTCTCGGGCGTGAGGTTCTGCATCATCGCGTACATCGGTATGCTGTAAAGGCCGCCGCTCGCCGCGATGAGGAACATCGACAAAATTATCAGCCACGAGCGCCCCGAGGAGAGGAACGCGCCGACGCCGGAGAGCGCGCCGCCGGATGCCTGCGACGGGCTGACGAGGTATAGCATAACGATGAAGACGCTTATCGCAATTAGGCTTCCAGGCACATATTTTCCGCTGACGCGCCCTCCCAGCAGCTTGTTGCAGAACGTAGCACCGAAGCCTATGCCGACGGTGAATACGACGAGGAAGAGCGTCGAGACCTGCTCGTCGCCGCCGACTATGTCCTTCGCGAACGACGGGAACTGCGCGAGGAATACCGAGCCGAGGAACCAGAACCAGCTTATGCCGATTATCGACATGAATACCGGGCGGTTGGGCACGGGGTAGGTGATAAGCCGCCACGTGGAGCGGAAGAGGTTGCGGTCGATTTTGAGCTCGGGCGACGAGGCGGGCAGCACGGGGATGAAGCGGCTCGCGATGTAGCCCGCCGCCGCGACGCCGACGATTCCCGCGGAAATGTAGTAGCGGCCGAGCGGCGACATGATGAAGAGGCCGCCGCAGAGCGTGCCGGTCAGTATCGCGACGTTCGTGCCCGCGTTGACGAGGCCGTTGCCAGCGACGAGCTCGTCCTCGCGCAGGAGCTGCGGCAGGACGCTGTACTTGAGCGGGCCGAAGAATGTAGACTGCGCCCCCATGAGGAAGAGCAGCGCGATGAGCCACCAGAGCTGCACGTAGTGGAAGGCCGCCGCGGTCAGCGCCATCAGGATTATTTCGACGAGCTTGATTATACGGATGAGCCGCGATTTTTCATATTTGTCGGAGATCTGCCCCGCGAGCGACGAGAAGAGGAAGAAGGGCAGAATGAAGAGCCCCGCCACGACCGTTATAAGCACCGGCGCGTTGAGGCCGTACTTCGCCGCGAGGTCGAAGGTTATGAGCGTGACGAGCGCGCTCTTGAAGAGGTTGTCGTTGAACGCGCCGAGGAACTGCGTCAGAAAGAGCGGCACGAAGCGGCGCGTAAGGAAGAGTTCAAACTGAGATTTTATGCCGGTTCACCTCGCTGTTATTTTTTCACTTCGTCGAGAGATATGCCGCGCGTGTGCTCCGTCTTGACCCATTTGCCCTGGTCCTTCGCCAGGAAGGCGGCGCGGAAGAGTATCGGAATCCACGTGAGGCCGAACCAGAAGTACGAGAGCGTGTACTTCACGTAGCGCAGCGTAAACCGGCGCTCGTGGAACGACGGCCCCGCTATAGCGCAGAGCAGGCAGAAGGCTATTATCGATACGACCGGCATCCCGAAGAAGAGCGCCCAGTCCACCATCGTGTGCGGCACGTCCGCAGACGGATAGAGCACCATGTTGTTGACGAGCGTGAAGGCCATGCCGCCGAGCATGACGACTATGCCGAGGCACGCCTTCGCCGGCGCCAGCAGATAGAGGAAGAGGTCGAGATATTGGAGGCGGCCCGTCGTGAAGAAGCTTTTCAGCGCGGGACGGCCGTAGTGCCAGAAGACCCAGTAGTGCCCCTGCATCCAGCGCGTGCGCTGACGCACGGAGATATGCATGTCCTGCGGCTTTTCGTCATAGATGACGGCGGCGTCGTTCCAATGCACGCGGCTGCCGGAAAGTATCAGCCGCGTCGACATTTCAAGGTCCTCGGTCAAACTCTGCAGGTTCCAGCCTATTCGCTCAAGCGTCGCCATGCGTATGACGAGCCCGGTGCCGCCGAGAGTGCACGAAAGCCCCCAAAGGCCGCGCGCGAGCTGCCAGAAGCGGTTCGTGAACCAGTAGGCCATCGCGTACGAACGCGTCAGCCAGTTGTCGTCCGGGTTCTTCACGTCGAGGACGCCCTGTATCGCCTCGGCGTCTGGGTGCAGCTCCATGTAGTTGTTCATAGCCATCAGGAAGTTGCGCTCAGCAAGGTTGTCGGCGTCGAACATCGTCAGCGCGTCGTAGTCGTCGAGCGGTATCTGCGTCAGCGCCCAGCGGACGTTCCACGTCTTTCCGTTGTGCTCGTCGTCGAAGCGTTCGAGCGCGACGGCCCCTTTCGACCGCGCCAGCGCGGCCGTGCCGTCCGTGCAGTTGTCGCACGATACGTAGACCTTGTAACAGTTCTTGGGATAGTTCTGCCCGGCGAGGCTGTCGAGCAGCGGCGAGAGCACCGCCTCTTCGTTATGCGCGGGTACGAGCACTGCGAAGCAGCGGTAACGTTTTGCAGGCGGCATTTTTTTCTGATTCCAGAAGCCGCGCAGGCTGACGATTATCTGATAGACGCCGTCGCACATCAGCGCGCCGAGCAGAGTGTAGAGTACGAACTGGATTATCCACCAGCCCCACCATATACACCAGTAAAAGAGTTCCGTTTTATCCATAAAAGCCCTCCGTCGCCGGTACGGCGTAATTTCAATGGTTTATCATACAACGCGCGGCAGAGGGAGGCAACAGCAGAAAGACGCGCTATTTTGCGCCGGAGGGGAAGCGCAGGCCGTATTCGAGGATTTTATCGCTCAGCGCAAGCTCCCGCGCGCACTCCTCGCTCGTTTCAAGAAACGGAAGATAGTCGCGCCGGCTTCCGTCCTTCAAATCGACCGCTGTGCGCTTCGCCGGCTCGACGAGAGTCCCGCCGCTCGCGTAGTCGCCGCTCCTGAAAACCACCGGCGATGACTGCGGCTCGGGCGCGAAAATGTTTCTTCCGAGGCCTGAGGCGAATTCCACGCCGAGCAGCGACGCGGCGGATGCCGGAATATCTATCTGTCCGAGCGCGCGCCCCTTCACGTACGGAAGTTTCAGGCCGCCCGGCACATGCGCCATGAACGGCACGCGGTTCACCTCGCGCCATTCGTATTCCTCATCCAGATCTTTTCCGATGAGTTTCGAGAGCGACGCGGAGTCCCATTTCGGTATCGCCGCGTGGTCTCCGTAGACGATTATTACGCTTTCGTCGAAGAGGCCGGAGCTTTTGAGGCCGTCTATGAATTTGCCGAACTCGCGGTCGAAATAATGGATGGCCGCGAGATAGCTGCGCAGTATCGTGCCTTCCGCCTCGCCGCCCTGATCGAACGCCGCGGCTTTCAGAAGCTCAGGAAAACCGAAAGGATAATGGCTCGACAATGTCACGAGGAACGCGTAGAAAGGCCGCTCCTGCGCTTCGAGCATCGCTAGCGACTGGTGGAAGAAGCTGCCGTCGCTGAGGCCGAGTCCGAAGACCTCGTCGACTTCGTAATCCTTTTTGCTGACGAAGCGCTCAAATCCGAGCGCGGGATACATGTGCGCGCGGTTCCAGAATCCCGCGCGGTCGCCGTGCATCGCGAGCGCCGCGTAGCCGCGGGCGCGCAGCAGCCGCGGCAGGGCGTCGTAGCTCCTGTCCGCGAAACGGACGTAGGCGACGCCGGAGCGGGCGGGATAGAGCCCGGCGTTCGCAAGGAACTCCGCGTCGGCGCTGTTGCCGAGGCCGGTCTGCACGTACAGATCCCCGGCAAAAGAGGCTTCACGCGCGAAGCGGTTGAGATTCGGCGTCACCTCGCGCCCGTTTACGCGCAGGCCGACGACGAAACTCTGGAGCGACTCGGCCTGTATCATTATAAGATTTTTCCCGCGCGCCGCGCCGAAGGCCGCAGGATACGGCGGCGCGAGATTTTTGCGGAAGGCCGCGAATTCTTCTTCGGCGGCTGAATATTCCTCCGCGCTCAGCTCGCCGCGGCCCAGACTCTCACGCGCGACGTTGCGCGCGTCGGCTATGTGGTAGGCCATCGCACCGACGTTGCAGCATACCGCCGGACGGTCCCACATCGCGGAGAGGGCGTTTGGCATACGTTTGTCGTAGCTGTAAATCATTGCCGCAAACAGGCAGAGCGAAAACGCGAGCACCGCGCACGAAGCGGCGGCCCGGCGCAGGTTCAGAGCTCCGAAAACATGCGCTGCGCGGGTCCTCGCCGCGAACAGGCAATATACGAAGAAAAGCGGAATGTCGCAGAAATAGAGCGCGTCGCGCGGCGAAAGCAGCGCGAGCACGGAGTCGGAAACGTCGTCGACCTGCGCGGAAAGCCCGAGGTTGTGCAGGGTGAAGAGGTCCGAGTAAAAGCGCATATGCAGGACGTCGGTTACGGCGAGCGCCGAAAAGGCGAGGTCAAGCGCTATCGCGCAGGCGAAACGCAGGCGGCGCGGCAGCAGCGAAAGCGCCGCCGCGAACGCAGCGCAGAGTGAGGCCGACAGCGCGTAGGCGAGAGGCGCGCGCGGCAGCCGTCCCCACACCTCGCATTCAAGTCCGAAAAATTTCAGAAAAACGGCGAGCCCCCAGAGCGCGAAGAAAATCAGCTCGCGCCGGTCGCCGCGCGCGGAACGGTAGCCCGATATGGAGTTTTCGAGATAGTTCATCCCCGCAGCCTGCCGTATATGTCGTTGAGCGCGCGCAGCGACGGCGCTTTATCGCGCAGCCGCGCGGCCTCGTCTTCTGTCAGCCGCCAGCCCCAGTTGCCCTTCGGCACCGACGGGCGGTTCATGCGGCACTCCGCGCCGAGGCCGAGAAGGTCCTGCGCGGGGACGACGGCGAGCTCCGCGGTCGAGGAGAGCGCCATGCGCGTCATTATCTCCGCCGCGTTTCCGGCGTCCACCTCGCGGCCCGTATAGAGCGCAAAATTCTCGCGCTCCTGCGCGGTCGCGCTGCCGCTCCACCAGCCCGCCGCGGTGTCGTTGTCGTGCGTGCCGGTGTATATAACACTGCGCGGCGCGACGTTGTGCGGCGCGTATGGATTTTCAGCTACTCGCCCTCCGAAGGCGAACATCAGCACCTTCATGCCGGGCAGGCCGAAGCGCGCCATCAGCTCGCGCACGTCGTCCGTGATGATGCCGAGGTCCTCCGCGACGAGCGGCAGCTCCCCGCCGCCGCATTCCTCGCGGCGGAAGGCTTCGAGCATCTCTCCGCCAAGCGCCGGAAGCCAACGCCCATCCTTCGCCGTCTCGCACTCCGCGGGAATCTCCCAGAACGCAGAGAGGCCGCGGAAATGGTCTATCCTCGCGACGGCGCAGTATTTCAAAATATGGCGCAGACGTGAACGCCACCATGCGAAGCCGTCGCGGCGCATCTCCTCCCATCTGTAAAGCGGATTGCCCCAACGCTGCCCAGTCTCGCTGAAATAGTCCGGCGGCACGCCCGCGACGCAGCGCGGCCTGCCGTCCGGCTCGAGGTCGAAAAGCCCGCGCGCGGCCCAGACGTCGGCTCCGTCCCACGCGACATAGATCGGCGCGTCGCCCATCAGCTCGACGCCGAGCTCCGCGCAGTAGGCGGAAAGCGCGCCGAGCTGGCGGAAGAATACGAACTGCGTAAATTCTATAAACGAGAGCTCCTCCGCGCACTCAGCCTCGAAGCGCGCAAGCGCCGCTTCGTCGCGGGCCGCGAGCTCCGCGGGCCAGTCCGCCCAGCAGCGTTCGCCGTTTTTCTTTTTCAGCAGGGAATAGAGCGCGTAGTCGCGCAGCCAGTAATTTTCTTCCGCGCGGAATTTTTCAAATTCATCGGTCATCTGACGATACCAACCGCTTTTGAAGCGCGCGAAGGCGAGCGCGCAGAGCCGCGCGCGTATCTCCGACGCGGCTGCGAAGTCTGCGGCGCGCCCGGAAGGAACGGCGCAGCCGTCGAGCTCCGCCTTCGTCGCGAGGCCGTCCTCGAAGAGCAGCTCGGGGCTGACGAGCGACGGATTTCCTGCGAAGGCCGAAGGGCTGCTGTAAGGCGAGTGGCCAAAGACGGGAAGCACCGGCGTGAGCGGAAGCAGCTGCCACAAGGAGAAGCCGGCCTCTTTGAGAAACTCCGCGAACCTCCTCGCGCCCGTTCCGAAATCGCCCGCGCCGTAAAGGCCGGGCAGAGAGGTGACGTGCAGCAAAACCCCGCTTCTTCTACCGATAGACAAAACTCAACGCCTCCGAGCATAAATATCCAAAAACCGCTATATTATAAAGCAAAAGCGCGGACGATGCGCCCGCGCCGTGAAAATTCGGGAAAAATTAAAGGCCCGGAACGCGCCGGGCCTTTTCGTTTCTTTCTATTCGTCCTCGGGCTTCAGCACGACGCAGCCGAGCGGCGGAAGCGTCAGCTCGGCCGAGTAGGGCCGCCCATGGAACTCCTCCGTCTCGGCCTCGACGCGCCCCATGTTGCCGACGCCGGAGCCGCCGTAGACCTCTGCGTCGCTGTTCAGGACCTCGCGCCAGCCGCCGCCGCAGGGCAGGCCGACGCGGTAGCCCATGCGCACGACGGGCGTGAAGTTCGCGACGAGTGCGAGCGTGCGCCCCTCGCCGTCGCGACGTATGAACGATACGACGCTCGAATCCCTGTCCGAGCAGTCGATCCATTCAAAACCCTTGGGCGAAGCGTCGAGCTTCCAGAGCTCGGGGCTCTCGCGATAGAAGCGGCATACGTCTGCGAACCAGCGCGCTATTCCCGCGTGGCGCGGGTCGTTCAGCTCGTGCCAGTCGAGGCTCTGGTCGTGGTTCCACTCACGGCTCTGCCCGAACTCGCCTCCCATAAAGACGAGTTTCTTGCCGGGATGGCAGAACATCCAGCCGAAGGCGAGGCGCAGGTTCGCCGCCTTCTGCCACGGGTCGCCGGGCATCTTTTCGAGCAGCGAGCATTTGCCGTAGACGACCTCGTCGTGCGAGAAGGGCAGCACGAAGTTCTCGGCGTAGGCGTACCACATGCCGAAGGTCAGCTTGTCGTGGCAGTATTTGCGGAATATCGGGTCTTTGGACATATATGAGAGGAAATCGTTCATCCAGCCCATGTTCCATTTATAGCCGAAGCCGAGGCCGCCGAGCCACGCGGGCTTCGTCACCATCGGCCACGAGGTGGACTCCTCCGCCGTCGTCATTATGCCGGGGTGCTCGTCGTAGAGCGATATGTTGAGCTCCTTGAGGAAGTCTATCGCCTCGCAGTTTTCCTTGCCGCCGTACTTGTTCGGCACCCATTCGCCGTCGCGGCGCGAATAGTCGAGGTAGAGCATTGAGGCGACGGCGTCGACGCGCAGGCCGTCCGCGTGGTAGCGCTCGAGCCAGAAGTTCGCCGACGAGACTAGGAAGCTGCGCACCTCGTTGCGCCCGTAGTTGAATATCGCGCTCTTCCAGTCGGGGTGGAAGCCCTGGCGCGGGTCGTTGTGCTCGTAGAGCGCCGTGCCGTCGAAGCGCGCGAGGCCGTGCGCGTCCATCGGGAAGTGCGACGGGACCCAGTCGAGTATCACGCCTATGCCCTCGCGGTGCAGCGCGTCGACGAGCGCCATGAAATCCTCGGGCGAGCCGTAGCGCGAGGTCGGCGCGAAATATCCCGTCGTCTGATAGCCCCACGAGCCGTAGAACGGATGCTCCATGACCGGCATGAATTCGACGTGCGTGAAGCCCTCGTCCTTCAGGTAACGCGGCAGCTCCTCGGCGAGGCCGCGCCAGCCGAGCATCGTGTTTCCGTCGCCGCGCCGCCACGAGCCTGCGTGCAGCTCGTATATCGCCTGCGGCGCGTCGGGCGAGTTCTTCGCCGCGCGGCCCGCCATCCACTCCGCGTCGCCCCATTTGTACGACGGCGCGCCGCAGACCACCGCGGCGGTCGCGGGCGGCGTCTCGCAGAAGAAGGCGAGCGGGTCGCACTTTTCGAGAACCGCGCCCGTCTCCGTAGTTATCGCGTATTTATAAATTTCTCCCGCTCCGACGCCGGGGATGAAGCCCTCCCAAATTCCGGAGGAATCCCAGCGCGGCGCGAGCCTGTGGCTGTCTTTGTTCCACGAGTTGAAATTTCCGATGACCGATACGCCTCTAGCGCAGGGAGCCCAGACCGCGAAGAGCGTGCCGCTCTCCCCTTCGTGCTCCACGACGTGCGCCCCGAGGAAGGTGTAGATGCGGCGGTGCGTCCCTTCGCGGAAAAGATAAATATCGTTGTCGGTGGCCAGCGTCGGCCCGTATATCATCTCTCTCATAAACATCGCCTCCGTCTCTGTTTATGTTATTATAGCGTGAGTTTGAACACAGGAGGTACAAAGATGAGCGGCATCTTTTCCTACAATAAAATCACTCCCGAGATAATCTCAGAGATAGAAAGCAAAATCGGCGCGCACAACGTCAGCGCGGAGGCGGAGAAGCTCGAAAGCTACTCGCACGACGAAGTGCCCGCGAACGCATACGATCGCGAATACCGCGCCTCGCTGCTCGTCTTTCCCGAGAGCACGGTGCACGTCTCCGAAATTATGAAGATCGCCTCGCGCGAGCGCATCCCCGTCACGCCGCGCGGCGCGGGCACGGGGCTGTCGGGCGGCGCGCTTCCCGTACACGGCGGAATCGTCATGAGCTTCGAGAAGATGAACAGAATCCTCGAAATCGACGAGGCGAACCTCACCGTGACGGCGGAGCCAGGCGTTGTGACCGCCGAGATAAGCCGAGCCGCGGCCACGCGCGGGCTGCTCTACGCCGGCGACCCGTGCAGCGGCGACGCGTCGTTCATCGGCGGCAACATCGCGGAGAACGCGGGCGGCAACAAGGTCATCAAATACGGCGCGACGGGCGCGCAGGTGCTCGCGCTCGAATGCGTCCTCGCCGACGGCTCCGTCACATGGTTCGGCGGCAAGCGGCGCAAGGACGTGACCGGCCTCGACTTCGTCCACCTGCTCTGCGGCTCGGAGGGCACGCTCGCCGTCGTCACTAAGGCCGTGCTCAAGCTCATGCCGATGCCGCGCCACGCCGTCGACCTGCTCGCCGCCTTCCCCGACGCGAAGACGGCGATAGACTTCGTGCCGAAGATAATAAAAGAGGGCGGCCTCATCCCCGCCTCGGTCGAGTTCATCGACAAGAAGGCGCTGCAAATCGTCGCGCGCTACCTCAACACCGAAGTCCCCGCGGGCGACGCGGGCGCGGCGCTCATCATCCAGCTCGAGGACAACGACGGCGACGTGATAGAACGCCAGTACGAAGAGATAGGAAAGCTCTCGCAGAAGCACGGGGCCTACGAGGTCTACGTCGCCGACACGCGCAGCACAAAGGAGCGCGTCTGGCAGGCGCGCAAGAACGTCCCCGAAGCGATAGCCTCCGTCTACAAGCGCTACACGAAGGAAGATCTCGTCGTGCCGACCGCGAGCGTCCCGGAGCTGCTCGAGCTTCTGCGCGGCACCGCCGAGGCCGACGGCCTCGAGGCCATCGTCTACGGCCACGCGGGCGACGGCAACATGCACTGCACGATAGTCGCCCCGGACTGCGACGGATGGCACGAGCGGCTGCACAAGGCGCAGATAGAAATTTACGAAAAGCTGCTGAAAATGGGCGGCACGCTCAGCGGCGAGCACGGCATAGGCTACAAGCGCCGCGGCTACATGAAATACTTCCTAGACGAAGCGCAGCTCGAGCTGATAAAGCGCGTGAAGCTCGCCTTCGACCCGCAGAATATATTAAATCCAGGGAAAATCGTAGACTGGGGCGACGAGTAGAAACTTATGGCGCGCGGCGCGGAGCACGCGGAAAATCCTAAAAGACAGATTACGCTGTTCATCGTAAAGGCGGCGGCGGTACTCACGCTAGCCGCCGCGCCTTACCTAATTTTCTGCGGCCTGCCGCTCGCGGGCCTGCCAGACGCGGACGAGGTGACGCGCGTCGAAATAACGCGCATCGACGACGGCCTATCAAAATGCGCGACGAATGCAAAAGACATCGAGCTCGTGCGCAAAGCCGCAGAGCTTCTGCGCTATGCGCCGTTCGCCGTACCGCGTGAAGAAGCGCCGCGCATTGCGGTGACTTTCATAACGCGCGGCGGAGAAGAAACTTCTCTGACAGCCGGGCTTACAAGCGTAGAATACAACGGCCGCACACGCGTGCTCAGGCGCAAAAAACTTTTCGTAAACGTAATAGAGGGAATTTTTTTCAAGGAAGAGCGCGCAAACGGCGCGCCGTAAAAAATTTCAAGGCCGGGGCTTCGCGCTCCGGCCTTTTTGTTGGTTTTACTTTTCTTTTTCGATTTTCATTTTGCGCAGCTCGCGGCGGAGGATTTTGCCGGTCGGCGAAATCGGATATTCTTTGACGAAGCCGATTTTTCGCGGGACTTTGTAGTGCGCGAGGTGGTCTTTGCAGTATTCCATAAGCTCCTTCGGCGTGGCCTGCGCGCCTTCTTCGAGGATGATGAAGGCTTTGACGAGCTCGCCTGCGACTTTGTTCTTTTCGCCGACCGCGACTGCGGCGTGTACCGCCGGATGCTTGCAGAGGACGGCTTCGACTTCCTGCGGGTAGACGTTGAAGCCGCTGACGATGATGATGTCGGTCGCACGGTCTACGATTTTTATGTATCCGTCCTCGTCTATGCGCACGACGTCGCCGGTGTTGAACCAGCCGTCGGGCGTGAAGCGTTCGCGCGTGTTTTCTTCGTCGCGGAAGTAGCCGCGCACGACCGCGGGGCCTTTGAGGTAGAGGACGCCTTCGTCGTGGAGGCCGATTTTGTTGCCTTCGCGGTCGCGTATCTCTATTTCGTAGTTATAAAAGGCCGGGCCAACCGTGCCGAGTTTTTTCGTCGCCTCGGCGCGGTTGACTGCGACGACGGGGCTGCACTCGGTGAGTCCGTAGCCCTCGAGTATCCCGACGCCGAGGTGCTCGCGGCAGCGGCCCTCCATCTGGACGTTGAGGCGGTCGCCGCCCGTGATGACGAAGTCGACGCCCTCGATGCGCTCGCCGCGTTTTTCGAGCGCGCCGAGCAGGAACGCCATGACGGTCGGGACGGCTATGACGCGGTTGACACCTGATTCCTTTATCGCCTTTATCGTGTTTTCGACCGGGACGAAGCTCGGGACGACGGTCTGCGCCATGCCGTAGGTGAGCGCGAGGAGTCCCGCGACGGTGTAGCCGAAGGCGTGGAAGTTGGGCAGGACGTTGAGTATTACGCCCGTTTCGGATTCAAGTCCGGGTACGTGGGCCGCTATCGGCTCGAGGTCGCCGATGAGGTTGCCGTGCGTGCAGCCGACGGCTTTCGGCAAGCCGGAGGTGCCGGAGGTCGAGAAGATGACCGCGAGCTCGTCCGTCTCGGGGCGGCCTTCGCGCCCCTTCCATGCGGGCAGCGGCCCTTCGAGCGGCGCGGCGGCGAGCGGTATGTCGCTCATGAAGCCCGCTTCGCGCGCCTTTTTCGCGCCGTCCTCGGTCAGTATGACGGAATGTACGTCGAGCATTTTTATCGTGTCTGAGAGATTTACCGCGCCGGTACGCGCGTTGAGCGGAGCGACGGCGCCGCCGAGACGCCAGCAGGCGAGCGAGAGCGCGAGGACGAGCGGCGAGTTCGGCAGGAGCAGCGCGAGGCGCTGTCCTTTGGAGAAGCCGGCGGTGCGCAGCTTTTCCGCGCAGTCGTCCGTGAGCGCGGCGAAGCGCGCCCAGCTCCACCATTCGCCCTGCCACCAGAGGCATTTTTTCTCGTCTTTGCCGCGCCACGTGGATTCGATAAGGTCTTCGAGGCGCTTATAATTGAAGTCGGTCATTATGATCAGGCCACCTATCGCTGTTGATAGGACAATTATGCCATATTCTTTTACCGTTGTATATTGCGGGAAAACGCCGTTTATTCCCGCCGCGCGCGTTTTTTAGTTGCGGCGCATCGTGAAGCGGCGCTGGAAGATGCCCTTGTCCTCCTCGCAGTATATTATCGCCGATGATTTGTTGAGCGGCATGTGTGTGCGCGGGTCTATCGTGAGCGTCGTGTGGGCGAGGACGAGGTCGCGCGTCGCAAGCAGCGTGTGGCGTATAGCCTCGCCGCGGAAGCCCGGCGTGCTGCGGAAGGCCGAGGCTATCCACATCACGGCGTCGTATGAGAGTATCGCCGCGGTTACGTCGCCAGGCTGGCATTCCTCGTTGTATAGGCTGCGGTACTCGCGCAGCACGGAACTTATCTGCGGGTCGAGCGCGGAGACTTCGTTTATCCACCAGCTCCCGGCGAGGGCGCGGCCCGCCTGCTGCGGCAGCCTGTCGGTATAGCCGTCGCCGAGCGCGTCCGCTCCGAGGCCCGCGGCTGCGCGCTGGGGCAAAATCTCGCCCGCCGCGGCGCCCGCGCCCGGGAGCATCAGCAGGTCCGCGCCGCTCTCCGCGAAGGCGCGCATCGCCGCGTAGTGTCCGCCGCCGCGTCCGTATGGAAGCTCCGCGACGACCTCGGCACCGAAGCCCGCGGCCCATTTCCGCGCGGATTTATAGACCGCCGAGGAAACGGCGTCGCTCGGGTCGTAGTAGAACGCTATCTTCTTTTTATGCAGCGCCTGCGTCGCGAAGTACGAGAGTATCTTGCCGCGCGAGGCCGCGTCGTTCACAAGCGAGAAGGAGTAAAGATAGGGCAGCGACGATTCGTCGAGCAGCGGCGCTTCGAGCGGATTTGGCGAGGCGACGACGAGCGGGGCTTCGAGCTCGTCGGCAAGCGGCGCGAGGGTCTTCGCCGCGGAGGCGCGCCCGAGCACCATGACCAGCATGCTCTTATCCTTCATCACGTTCTCGACGGCCCGCTCCGCCGCGGCGGGGTCCGCGGGCAGGTCGAAGCCTATGACCTTTAGCTTGTACTCGCCTCGCGCAAGGCCGCGGCTGTTGACGCGCTCGACGGCAAGCTGCGCCGCCTTGAGCTGCACATGCGACAGCCGCGCGTCGGGGCCCGACATCGGCGCGAAGAAAGCGATGCGCAGCTCGTCGCCCGTGGGCGTCCTCTGGTTGCCTATCTGGAAGAAGAGCGCCGCGAGCACGGCGAGCGAGACGATCAGTATAATTCCGTTGTAGAGCGATTTCTTGCGGATGCGCATCGTGCGCGGCCTGTTCGCCACGCCGCCCGCGATTTTCTTGAGATTTCCGGGGACGGCGACGACCGCCTCCGTCTCCGCTTCGTCCTTGGAGCCGCCGTACTCCATCTCCATCAGCCAGTTAATGAGCTTCATGACCTCGGCGGCCTGCTCCTTCGTAAAGCCGAGCTGCGATTCGAGCGACGCGCGATAGTCCGCGCCCTCCTTCATATATTCGCGGCGCGAGGGCCGCCAGCCGCACTTCAGCAGAAAGCGCAGCGCGAAGGTCAGGTGGAAGGTGTCCTCGGGGCGCAGCGAAGAGCGGTCCTCGAGGAACTGCGCGAGGCGGTCAGGGTCTTCGAGTATCTTTATTCCGTAGCTGTCTATAATTTCGACTAAAATGTCGCGAATGTCGTCCGGCATTGCTTCACTCCTCAATTCTCCCGCCTAGTATAACTCAAAGCGCGCAGGATTTGAATTTCGCGAATTGTAAATTTTATCGCCGCGTGCTAAGGTAACGGAAAGGAGGCGCGTTCGATGAAGATATCGGGAAAATTCCGAGCGGCCGCGTTCTGCGCCGCAATGCTGGCGTTATCCGCCGCGGCCGTCGCAGGCTGGCGCGTCGGCGCGCTGACGCTGGCCGACGACAAGGCCGGGCGCGCCGTCTTCGTTCTGCCCGCGGCGAACGGATACCGTTTCACGACCGGCTACACGCACTCCGTAGAGCTGACGCCGGTCGAGGACGAATACGCCGTCGCCGGCGGCGCGCTGTGGAACTGGCAGGAGCGCGTGAAATCCTCGAACGCCGGAATGCCGAGCATCGCGCCGGAGCACGGACGGTACATCAACACCGGCGAGTGGCTCATCTTCCAGGGCGGCAGGCGTCCCGCCGAACGCTTCTACCTGCGCGTCGGAAACGAAAAATTCGGACGCAACTGGATAGAGCTGCCGCCATACGGGCGCGCCGAGCTGTACCAAATAATTCCCGGCGTCCGGCTCGCAGTCTCCGCCGAAAAAAAGCCGCTCGCGTCGATTTCGCCCGTCGGCCTTGAGCTGCTCGAAGGCCGCTAAAAAATCCTTGCTTCGGTGAAAATGCAGAACGCGCCGCAGATTATCAGCGCGGCGTAAAGCAGCGGCGCTCGCCGCCGCACGAGCAGAACCGCCGCGCGCGGCGCAAACGTCGCAGCGCATCCGACGGCGGACGCCTTTATCCAGAAAAATATAAAATCCAGGAAAAACGCATAAAATCCGCCGGCGGCGATAAATTCCGAGAGATTCCACGGCAGAAGGAGCGCCGTGACGAGCGCGGCGCAGAGCGAAGCGCGCAGAGCCGCTGCGAGATTTTCGGAAGAAACGCGCGAGCCGACGTTGGCGCGCGAAGCGTTGGGCAAGAGACATAAAAGCAGGACAAACAGGCAAACCATGCCGGCGCGCCCCCAAACACCGGCGGCGCGCCAGAGCGGCATGACGGAGTACGTTCCGAGAGAGCCGAGCGCGCCCGGCACTCCGGCGCGGGAGACAAAGAGCGCGAGCAAAGCCCACGCGAAGCAGAAGGCCGCGGGAAAAGAGAGCGCCGCCGCGGCAGAGCCGAAACGCGCCGCGCCGCGCGGCATATCAAGCAGCGCGGACGCAATAAGCAGCGCCGCCGCTGCGAATCCGCCGAATTCAAAATCTATGAACGGCGGCAGAGAACCCACAGGGACGAAGTAAAAGGCCGCGAGCGCGCAGAGCGCCGAAAGGCGCGCAAAACCGCGCGGCGCGCAGCAAAACAGCAGCGAAGCCTCCGCGCACCGCTCCCCCACCGGGCGCGGGAAGACAAGCGCGAAGCACAATATAAACGCGGCGAACGAAGCCGCGGAGACGAGCGTCAGAAGAATTTCCAAAATCTGCGGCGGCGCGAAGCTTCAAAAAAAGGGCCGCCTTGCGACGGCCCTTCCGTTGATTCGCGTTTCCTTACTTGAGTATGCCCTTCTCCTTGAAGAACTTCTCCGCGCCGGGGTGCAGCGGGCATGTAAGTCCGTTGAGAGCGCCCTCGAGCGTGATTTCCTTACCCTTCGCGTGGACGGCTGCGATGTCGGCGAGGTTGCCGTACATGGCGGTCAGGAATTCATAAATCTGCTCCTCGGGGACGGAGTCGTTCGTGATGAGGATGGCCATGACGGCCGGGGTCTTCGTCTCGGTCGTTATGCCGCTGTAGGTGTTCGCGGGAACGGTGCTCGGAACGAAGAACGGATATTCCTTCTGCAGCGTCGCGAGCATCTCGTCATCGAAGCTGAGCAGGGTGACGTCCTTCGTCGTCGTGAGGTCCATTATCGAGGCGGTCGGATAACCGGCGACAACAAATCCGGCGTCGATCTGGTTGTCCTTAAAGCGGCTCGTGGTCGCCGCGAAGTCGAGGAAGTCGGCCTTCGCGAGGTCGTCGTAGGTCAGCCCCGCAACCTTGAAGATGGCCTGGACGTCGCCCTCGACGCCTGAGCCCGGAGCTCCGATGCCGACGCGCTTGCCCTTAAGGTCGGCTATCGACTTGATGCCTGATTCCTTCGTGACGACGGCCTGGATGTGCTCCGGATAGAGCGACGCGACGGCGCGGATGTTCTTCGCCGGCTTGCCCTGGAACATCAGTTCGCCGTTGTAGGCCCAGTATGCGATGTCGTTCTGGACGAACGCTATTTCGATGCCTTCGGTCGCGACGAGGTTGAGGTTCGCGACGGAGGCGTTTCCGGTCTCAGCCGTGCACTGTATTTTTCCGCCCTTCGTAATGGCCGACGCTATAGCGCCGCCGACGACGTAGTAAGTTCCGGAGGTTCCGCCCGTGGCTACCGACATGTAGGTCGGGGCCGCAGCCGCTACCGTGGTGACCGCAAAGGCCGCCAAAAGCGCCATGAAAGTTACGATAATACCTTTCTTCATCTTCAATTCCTCCCTTAAATTTTTTGCAATGCGGGCTTTATGGACGAAAGCCCGCTTATCGCCTTTTCCGCGCGGCCAGTTAAGCCGCGAGCCGTTTCGCCTTCGCAGTCTGCATGACGTAGATGACGCCGAGGACCGCGAGGCCGAAGAGGTCGGACATCGTGCCCGGTATCAGCAGGCAGATGGCTCCGACGAAAGCCAGAGCGCGCATGTACCATGCGAGGTGCGCCTTGAAGTAGCCTATCGTGAACATCGCGAGCAGGAAGACGCCTATCAGCGCCGTGCATATCGCCTGCGCCATGTAGAACGGCTCGACGTCGATGAAGAGCAGCATCGGGTTGTAGACGTAGATGTACGGGACGAGGAAGCCCGCGAGCGCCAGCTTGAACGAGGTGACGCCCGTCTTCATCGGGTCGGAGCCCGCGATGCCCGCCCCCGCGTACGCCGCGAGCGCGACCGGAGGCGTCAGGTCCGCCGCGATTCCGAAGTAGAAGACGAACATGTAGGCCGCCATCGGCGGAACGCCGAGCAGGAAGAGCGCCGGGGCCGCCATCGTACTAGTGACGATGAAGTTCGCCGTCGTCGGGAGTCCCATTCCGAGGATGAGGCTCGCTATCATCGTGAAGAAGAGCGTGAATATCTTCGTCAGCGCCAGAGCCGCCGTTTCGGCCGTGACTTCCGCGCCCGGCGCGAGCGAGAAGAGCGACGCGCCGAGGGCCGCGAGCGAGCCGTCCGGCGAGACCTCCGCCATCGCGACTATGGCTCCGGCTATCTTGAGCGCGAGCCCCGTCAGCGTGCCCATGCCGACGACCATGCCGACCGTGGCGCATGCGCAGGCGACGCCTATCGCGCTGCGGGCTCCGCTCTGGAATGCGTCGTAGAGCTTCGCCGGCGTGAGGCGCGTTTCCTTATTGAGCCACGAAAGCACGAAGCTGACGAGTATGCCGTTGAAGGCCGCCTTGAGCGGCGTGTAACCCGCGAGCAGGAAGTAGATTATCGCGACGAGAGGGATAAGCAGGAAGCCCTTGGTCTTGAGCAGCGGGCCGAGCGGCGGAAGCTGCTTCCACGGAATGCCGCGCAGTCCGAGGCGGCAGGCCTCGAAGTGTACCTGCACCATGACCGCGAAGTAATAGAGCAGCGCCGGGACGACCGCCGCGATGGCGACCTCGATGTAGGGGACGCCGAGTATCTGCGCCATGATGAAGGCCGCGGCTCCCATGACCGGGGGCATTATCTGACCGCCCGTCGAGGCGACCGCTTCGACCGCGCCCGCGAAATACGGCTCATAGCCGACGCTCTTCATAAGAGGTATCGTGAACATACCCGTCGTACAGACGTTCGCGACAGACGAGCCGGAGACCGTGCCCATAAGGCCGGAGCTGACGACCGCAACCTTCGCCGGGCCGCCCGTGGACCATCCGGCGAGGGCGAGCGACAGGTCAATGATGAACTTTCCGAGGCCGGTCTTTTCAAGAACCGCGCCGAAAAGTATGAACATGAACACGAACGTCGAGGAAACCTCGAGCGGAGTGCCGAAGATGCCCTCCGTGCCGAGATACATGTGGTTGACTATTCGCGCGACGTTGAAGCCGCGGTGCGCCAGCATGTCCGGCATCGAGCGCCCGAAGTAGCAGTAAAGCAGCGCGATGATTGCGAGGCAGGGAAGGACGGGGTTCGATATTCGCCGCGTCGCCTCCAGCAGCGTCGCAATGAGCAGGAAGCCCATAATCAGGTCCGTCTGCGTCGGGAGCCCAGCCCTCGTGACGAGTTCGTTGAAGAATACAACGAGGTACAGCGCGCTCGCGACGCCTATCGCGCCGAGAATGAAGTCATAGAACGGTATGCCGCTTGTTTTGGACTGTTTGGACGATGCGGGGTAAAGCAGGAAGACGAGCGCCAGCGTGAAGGCGAGATGGACGGCTCCCTGTTTCTGCGCGAGCAGAAGGCCGAACCCCGAAGTGTAGAAGTGGAAGCAGGACATCGCCACAGCAATGAGGGCGACCAGCTTTCCCTGCCAGCCCGACAGAATCCTAAAGCGCGATTCCGTGTCGTACTTGCGCATAAGCTCTTCGAGGTTGAGCTTGGTCTGTTCGTCGGCCTCTTGAATTTGTCCTGCGTTTTTCATTTCAGTGTCACTCACGACTATTCCTCCTTTTGCAGAGCTTGTGTAGCGTTACTGACTCACCTGATGCTTTGCCCTCCTTTTTATTTAGCGTGATAAACAAGACCTTAGAGCATTTTTCTGAATATAAATGAACTGCACTGCTTCGCTATATTCACTGCCGTCGGCAAATTTACGTATAATGCTCTGAATCTATAGCAAGATTATATACTCGATTCAAACGATTGTCAGCATAAATTTTCATAATAAACAACAGTCATCGGCTTGATTTTATATCCGTAAATGCGCTTATCCTTCGCATGTATGAAGCGGAAAGCGCAGCGCGCCTCAATGCGCCGTCGGACGGCGAAGCCGCGCGCTGCGGACGCGGAGCGCCGCGGAAAATCCGTGCGCCGTATCCGAACACGAAAAAAGCGGCGGAAGCCTCCGCCGCTTTTCAAAATTTTCCGCGTTTCGCAAACCTTGCGCGCCGCGCGGTTTATATCTCTTTTTCCGCAGCTTCGCGGCAGATGGCTATGGACCTCGAAGTTCCCAGCCGTTCCGCGCCGGCTTCTATCATTGCGCGCGCCGCCGCCGCGTCGCGGATGCCGCCGGAAGCCTTGACCTTCACCGCGGCGCTCACGGAGTCTCTCATAAGACGCACGTCCTCGGCCGTCGCGCCGCCCGTCGAGAAGCCCGTGGAGGTTTTTACGAATTTCGCGCCAGCGGCCTCGGCTATACGGCAGGCGGCGATTTTCTCCTCTCGGGTCAGCAGGCAGGTCTCTATGATAACCTTCACGACGGCCTCAGGCACGGCCTCGACGACGGCGCGTATGTCGTCCTCGACGGCCTTTGCATCGCCGTCCTTAAGCAGCCCGACGTTTATGACCATATCTATCTCCGACGCGCCGCCGGCGGCGGCCGTGCGCGCTTCGAAGGCCTTCGCCTCCGGGCTCATAGCGCCGAGCGGGAAGCCCACGACGCAGCAGACGGCGACGGTGCTGCCGTCGAGCAGCGAAGCCGCGAGCGGGACGCGCGACGAATTTACGCACACAGACGCGAAGCCGTATTCGCGCGCCTCCGCGCAGAGCTTTCTTATATCGTCCGCCGTCGCGGCGGGATTCAGATTAGTGTGGTCGATGTATCGGGCCAGATTCATTTTACAGCCGCCTTTCCTCCAAGCTCGGTTATCCGCCTCTTCAGCACCTCGTCGAAAATCGCGAGCGCTTCGACGGAGCTTGTCTTCGGGTGCTTGTGCGTGAGCTTATAGTATACGATGTCGGGCGGCGTTTCGTGAAGGCGGCTGAACACTACGCGAGGCTGCTCCAGCGCGAACTGCGCGCGCGCCGACTCCGGAATCATGCACCACTGCCCCGGGCGGCGCATCAGCAGCGTCGCGAGCTTCACGGAGTCCACATTGACTTTCAGAGTCTTCATCGGCTCCCATATATGGTCGTGCCACAGGCGGAAACCGCCGCTCCACTCGATGTAGAATTCCATTCCGTCCTCGAGCTCCGACGGCTTTACGTATTCGGCCGGCTCTTCGTCCTCCAGCGGTATCCGCGCGACGACGAAGTTCTCGCGGTAGACTGGCTCAGCCTCTACCGAGCGCGCGCTCTCCTCGTGGATGACTATCGCCGCGTCAAGCGCGCGGCTCTCGACGGCCTGGTACATCATGTCGGACGGGTCGGTGACGATTCGCAGATAGACGGGCGGCTCGTGTTCGAGCAGCGCGATGTAGACGGGCGGCAAAAGGCGGCAGTTGACGCTCTCTGAGCCGCCGACCGCAAGCGCGTAGGCCGAGCCGGGCGTGCGCGCGTTCGCTATCTCGCGGCTGACCTCCTGCCATTTGAGCGCGAGAGGCAGAAAGCTCTCCCCCGCCGGAGTAAGCTTGATGGATTTCATACCCTTCTGCCGGTCGACCAGAATCATGCCCATGTCGTTCTCGAGCTCGTTGAGGTTGTAGCTTATCGTGGACTGCGTGACGCTCAGCAGCTCCGCGGCTTTTCCGAGAGTCCGCGACATGGCGACGGCGAGAAAGGTCTCTATCCCTTTTTCATGCAACAACGGTCACATCCTTCGTGTAATTCTTCGTCCGCGCCTTTGCGCATCGTGCGCGGCGCATAATAAAAGCGGGTCCCGCGCGGCAGAGGCGCAGCTCTGCGCCGGAGCCGAGGCGGCACCCGCTCTCAGCGTTTAAATGCTGTTTCCGTCAGCCGGCTGTATTACTGGCCGAGCAGCGTGAGCATAGCGCCCGCCGCGACCGCGGTACCGATAACTCCGGCGACGTTCGGGCCCATGGCGTGCATAAGCACGTAGGAACCGGGGAACTCTTTCTGGACGACCTTCTGGCAGACGCGCGCCGCCATAGGAACGGCGGAGACGCCAGCAGCGCCGATGACCGGGTTGATTTTGCCGCCGGACATGACCTTCATGACCTGGCCAAAGATGACGCCGCCCGCCGTGCTGAATATGAAGGCGACGAGGCCGAGGAAGATGATCTTAATCGTGGCGACCGTGAGGAACGTGTCCGCGTTCATCGTACCGCCGACGGAGATTCCGAGGAATATCGTCGTCGCGTTGAGGACTTCGTTCTGCGCGGCCTGCGAGAGACGGTCCGTGCAGCCGCACTCGCGGAGCAGGTTGCCGAACATCAGCATACCGATAAGGGGAACGGCCGCGGGAAGGACGAGGCCGCAGGCGATCGTCGAGATTATCGGGAAGAGGATGCGCTCGGTGCGCGAGACGGGGCGAAGCTGCTCCATCTTGATGCCGCGGTCCTTCTTCGTCGTAAGAAGCTTGATGACCGGGGGCTGAATGAGCGGGACGAGCGACATGTAGCTGTAAGCGGCGACCGCGACCGCGGGAAGAATGGCGGGAGCCAGCTTCGCGCAGAGGTAGATGGCCGTCGGGCCGTCAGCGCCGCCGATGATGCCGATACCGGCCGCTTCCTGAATCGTGAAGCCCATGAACATAGCGCCGATGACCGCGACGAAAACGCCGAGCTGCGCCGCGGCGCCGAGCAGGAACGTCACGGGGTTCGCAAGCAGCGGGCCGAAGTCGGTCAGCGCGCCGATGCCCATGAATATGATGATCGGGTAAATCTCGTGACGGATACCGAACATGACGTAATAAAGGAATCCGCCCTCGTCGATAATGCCGGACAGCGGAAGGTTGACGATGAGGCAGCCGAAAGCGATCGGCATAAGAAGAAGCGGCTCAAAGTCCTTCGCAATGGCGAGATACAGAAGAATAAAGGAAATGAGAAGCATCAGCAGGTTTCCGCCCGTAAGAGCGACGAGCCCCGACTGATCCAGAACTCCCTTCAAAGCGGTCATATAAAGTTCCATGATTATTTAGCCTCCGAAGATTTCTTATCAAAAGATCCGACAAGTCTGTTCGTTCCGAGCATAACCATCATCAGTCCGATAATGACGAGGAAGACTATGCTCATCGCGATGAAAGACATCACAAGCGCTCCGGACGTACCGGAAAAATAGGCGCTCAAAGAAGCGACGCCTGGCATTGTTTCTGCCTCCTGTTCCAAGTTTCCCATCCGGGCCGCCGAGGCCCGTCCCCCAGCCGCGCTCCGGCGCGGCGCCTACACCGCAAAAAAGACGACACGCAAGCCTCCGGTGAAGATCACTCCCCCTCCAGCACGGTTTCAAAACCCGCCGCGCGGCACAGCCCCGCCGCGGAGCTCGAAAGCACAGAGATAAATAAAAGGAAACGAACATAGAAAAGCTTTGAAGAAGCTCCTCCGGCAAGACGCCCGAAGCGCGCGGACGCGGCGGCGGACGGTCTCGCGGAAACCGCGTCGGACAAAGCCGGACAAATCAATCGCCGTAAATCGCGCATCTCGGAGCCTCCCTCAAAGAAAACTAAATACTCCACGCATTAAATACATCTTTCCTCTATAATTAAACACCGTAATTTTACCTATAATATGCACCGCGCCGATTTATCCCCCGCTCGGCCCGGACTCGGACAAAGCGCGGAAAACCCGCTCACAGCGCAGGTCGGCGCGCATTTTACCCCCACGTCGCATATCCGCCCGAACGCGCGCAGCGCCTCCGCCGCTTCCGCACACAATAACGACGGCGGCAAAACCACCGCCGCGCCGGACCTCGCCGCAGAAAAGCACAAAAACGCAGCCGCAACGCTGATTCTGCCGTGTTCACCAGCCGCAGTAACGATTCAAGAATTATCTGCAAATATAGAATTTTGAAATAGCCGCGGCGAATTATCACAAAATTCTATTTTTTATTGTATCTGGATACAAACCATTCGATTTTCAGCAGAAATACCCATGACGAACACGCACGCCGCTTTACAAAAATTTCACGGCAAAGAGCGGCAGCGAAACAAAGCCCACCAACATGCAGCAAGCCCCCGGCATATGCTGCCGGGGGCTTGAGCGTTTGATATTGTTGCGGCCTTGCGCCGCGCTGTTATGTGTTACTGAATGCTCGCGAGCTCGTCGAGTCTGGTCTGTATTGTGTTGATTTCGTCGTCGATGGCTTTGAGCTTGGCTTCTTCTTCGGAGCGGTCTTTGCGAAGGTTTTCGAGGCGCTTGAGCAGTCGGTCGGTTTCAAGGCGCGCGGCGGTTCTTCCCGCATAAAGCTTGCTTGGGTCGTCTTTCGATACATTCCACATGAACCTTGTCGCCTGTCCCCTCGTCATTGCCGGACTTATCGCTCCGCCTAACTCCAATGTAACGTTTTTAACGCCGGATAATAGATCTGCCCCTGTTTTGGGGTCATAGCGATTGAAAAATACAAGCCCGTCTTTTTTCCCTTGGAACTTAAAGTTAAACCGCTTGTCGTAGTCTGCGGGTTTATAACTTTTATTGCCGATGATGAGCTTTACCATGATATCAAACGGCCCTAGATACATGGTTTCGGCATTATTGACAAACGCTATATGTATGGGGATCATATCTTCCATGCGTAAGGTCTGCAAGAATTTATACTTGAAATCTTCCGTTTCTTGCTGCGTCCACAAATTCGTTTCCGCTTCTTTATTGATATACGCCTCTATAAACTCAGCCGAATAATACGTTACCTCTATGTTAAGCGTTGTTATATCGTCCTCGCCTTTATATAGGCGGTCTTTTGTCCATCTTTTAAGAACCTGGTCGAAACTGTCCGCAGACGCCGGACCCATCGTCAAGATGCAAAGCAGCAGCGCAAGCGCCGCTAAAGGCCCAAATTTTCTACTCAAATCGCTACCTCCATTTTCGCAGTATAAAAAGACTGATCCAAATAAAGCCGAATTATAGAACTTCAACTACCTGATAAAAATAAAACAGAGAGCCGCAGCCCTCTGTTTTATTTTTTTACTAGTAGTATGAAACTAGAAGCTGATCGTTGTACGGAACTGGATGACGTGGTCGTCTCCGTTGTAGTTGCCTTTACCGTTGCCGGAACCGAAGTCGATGTAGTCATAGGCGAGACGGAAAGCGATGGCCGGGGTGTACTGGTATTTCACAGCGACTCCCCAGTTGTCTGCGTCATCGAGTCCGTTCGTATCATAGTCAGCGTGGACGTAGCGGATGTAGCTGCTCCACTTCTCGTTCCACTGCTGGTCGGCGCGGACAAACCACATCTTCGTGGTCTCGTTATCCCACTCCATGTTCTGGAGGACATGAGCATACTCACCGGTGTCGGTACCGAGGCCGTAGTAATCTCTGGCGCCTATGAACATGTTATCCTGCTCCAAGTATTCGACACGGAGGCCGGTGAACTTCAGGAGATCCTGGTCGATAGTGAGAACTGCCTTCCAAGCTGCGGGGCTGTCTTCAGCGCCAGTGCCGCCAAGCGCATTAGCGAGGTCGCCGTCGATATCCTGCCAGTAGTAGATTCCTTTAAGGCCGATCGCGTCGGTGAAGTCGTAGCCGAGATAAGCTCCGTAGGTGTTGAAGCCGTAGCTTCCGGCAAGACTCGTCTCGTCATCGTCGAAGAAGAACGCAGAAGCACCGACAAAGAACTTCTCGCTGGCCTGCCAGTCAAGGTTGAGACCGTAGGACATATAGGAACCGTTAACGAGATTTATCGGGTCCATATCGGCCGTACTGAAATTCGTCTCCCTAGAAGTGTTGCGTCCTACAAAAGCGGTAGCCTTGAGTCCGCCCCATGCCTTAGTGAACTCGAAACCGTCATAGCGGAAATCCGTGAAGAGAGCGTCGGTCTCGTCATAGAAGCCGCGGTCAGCTTCCCAGTCGTTGAGGAGGCGTCCGACGCGGAGGCCGATTTCCCACGGAAGCTTCGTCTGGAGGTACATATCACGGATTCTCGCGTTGTACATATCGCCGCGGCCCCATCCGTCGTTCTCATTTTCACCAGCGCGGAGCTCGGCATAGAAGAGGGAGTTCTCGTCTATCTGCTTTGTAAGGAACAGACGGAAACGCTGCTTGTTGAATTCCGTGTCCATATCGCTTCCAGTGTAGGAATTTCCGCCAGGCTGGTCGTCTCCACCGGCAAAGTTGGCGTCGAACCAGAAGGTTCCGCGGACTTTCCATCCGCCGAGACCGTCTTCAAGCACCGCGACTCTCTTGTCGAGGCTGTCGACCTTCACGCCGAGGGCATCGAGCTCATCCTTGAACTCCATGACGAGCTTCTTGAGGAGCTCGAGGTCCTGCTTGCTGGCCTTTTCAGCGTCGACGGTCACGAGCGCGCGCGCCACTACGGACGCCATCTCGTAACGGGTCGCGGGCTGCGCACCCTTGAATGCGATTTTACTTATTTCAGTATATATTTATCCCTCGATAATAACATATAGATTTATTCTATATTTACTGTAAGTATCGTAAAAACACGCAACATCGTCTAAAAAAGTATATTTTTCGCGTGCCGTTATACAGGCGTTACACGATTATGACGCCCGCAGAAGCTGCGTTTCACGGCGTGCCGCAAACGCAGCCGTAAACTCGCTTCCCGCCTTGACAAAAGCTCGCGGCGGCTGTATAAAATCAAAGGTTACGAATATTGCGCGACGATGGGGAGAGTAGGGGCCGCGCACCGCGACAGAGAGGGAATCCCGCGCATGCGGAGCTGGAAGATTTCTCGCGGACGAGCCTTGAAGACCACCCTGGAGCGGGCGTCGAAGCCGCCGATGCGGATAAGACGCCGGGGAGCGCCCCTCACAGCGCGCGAGAGGGCTTCGCACGCGAGGCCGAATCGGAGTGGAACCGCGGAAATTCAAGCCGCCTCTGAGCTTTCAGGGGCGGCTTTTCAATTATCAGGAGGAGGAATATCAATGGCACATTTCACAACGCCGGAAGGCAAGCACTACGAGGCGGAGCGCGCGACGGTGCGCGAGCTGCTCGAGCAGTGGCATCTTAAAAAGGCGATAGGCATGACGGTCGGCGGCGAGGTCGTCGACTGCGACAAGGTTTTCACGGAGGACACGGAGTTTGCGCCGCTCTTCCCTGACTGCGAACAGGGACTGGAGCTTCTGCGCCACTCAACGGCGCATCTTCTCGCCCACGCCGTTCTGCGCCTCTGGCCCGAGGCCAAGTTCGGCATCGGCCCCGCGATAAAGGACGGATTCTACTACGACATCCGCTTCCCGCAACCGATTTCCGACGACGACCTGCCGAAGATTGAGGCCGAGATGCGCCGCATATCGCAGGAGAAAATTCCGCTCGTGCGCGGCGAGCTGTCGAAGGACGAGGCGGTCAAGAAGTTCGCGGCGATGGGCGAGGACCTCAAGGTCGAGCTCATCGAAGGCATAGAGGGCGAGACGCTCTCGACCTACACCGAGGGCGACTTCACCGACTTCTGCCGCGGCCCGCACGTCCCGCACACCGGCTGCTGCAAGTTCTTCAAGCTTCTCTCGCTTGCGGGCGCGTACTGGCACGGCGACGAGAACAACGAGATGCTGACGCGCGTCTACGGCACCGCCTTCGGCAGCGAGGACGAGCTCAAGGCTTACCTCAAGCGCCTCGAAGAGGCGAAGGCGCGCGACCACCGCAAGCTCGGCAAGGAGCTGGACCTTTTCAGCATCCATCCCGAAGGCCCCGGCTTCCCCTTCTTCCACCCGAAGGGCATGGTCATCCTCAACACGCTCCAGGCCTTCTGGCGCAAGGAGCACACGAAGCGCGGCTACGTCGAGATAAAGACGCCGATGATTCTCGACCGCGCGCTCTGGCTGCGTTCCGGCCACTGGGACCACTACAAGGAGAACATGTACTTCACCGAGATAGACGGCGAGCCGTTCGCGATTAAGCCGATGAACTGCCCCGGCGGCATCCTCGTGTACAAGAGCGACATCCACAGCTACCGCGAGCTGCCGATGCGCGTCGGCGAGCTCGGCTTCGTCCACCGTCACGAGCGCTCGGGCGCGCTCCACGGCCTCATGCGCGTGCGCGCCTTCACTCAGGACGACGCGCACATCTTCTGCACGCCGGAGCAGATAAAGGACGAAATTAAGGCGATAATGGACATCGACCGCTACTTCTATCAGGACGTCTTCGGCTTCAAGTACCACGTCGAGCTTTCGACGCGTCCCGAGGATTCGATGGGCGATCCCGAGCTCTGGGACCTCGCCGAAAGATGCCTCAAAGAGGCGCTCGAAGAGACCGGCACGGAATACAAGCTCAACCCCGGCGACGGCGCGTTCTACGGCCCGAAGATAGACTTCCACCTCGAAGACTGCATCGGGCGCACCTGGCAGTGCGGAACGATACAGCTCGACTTCCAGATGCCGGAGAAGTTCGACATGACCTACATCGGCAAGGACGGCGCGGAGCACCGCCCCGTCATGCTGCACCGCACGGTCCTCGGCAGCCTAGAGCGCTTCATGGGGATACTGATAGAGAACTACGCGGGAGCCTTCCCCTTCTGGCTCGCCCCCGTGCAGGCGCGCATCCTCCCAGTCGCGCAGGACTACGTCGAGTGCGCCGACAAGGCCGCCGCGAAGCTCCGCGAAGCGGGCATCCGCGTCGAGATAGACGCGCGCGATGAAAAGCTCGGCAAAAAAATCCGCGACGCGCAGCTCCAGAAAGTCCCCTACATGCTCGTAATCGGCGCGAAAGAGGCCGAGAACGGCACGCTCGCCGTCCGCGAGCGCTCCAAAGGCGACATGGGCACGATGACCTTCGAGGAATTCCTCGCGCAGACTAAGACGGAGTTTAATCCGCTGTAAAAAACACATTTGCACGCAATAAAAAAGCCTCGGAATTATTTCCGAGGCTTTTTTATTGCGTATAAGATTTACCGCTCTGCTATTGAACATTAGCGAGTTCGTCAAGCCGCTGCTGTATAGTGTTGATTTCGTCTTCGATGGCCTTCAGTCTGGCGTCTTCAGCTTCTTTGTCCTTACGCAGATTTTCAAGCCGCTTGATCAGGCGGTCTGTTTCTATTTTTGCCGCCGTCGTTCCCTGGTAGAGCTTCGACGGATTGTCGTTCGCCACGTCCCACTGGAAGCGCGTCACGTTGCCGTTGGTCAGCGACGGCGAAATCGTACCGCGCATCTCAAGAGTTACTGTCTTTGCTCCTTCGAGCAAATCCTTGCCCGTCTTCTCGTCATACCTTGGAAAGAATACAAGTCCCTCTTTTTTGCCCTGAAAGGCAAAGTTGAAGCGTTTGTCGTAGTCGACCGGCTTGTAGCTCTTGTTTTTAATCCTAAGCGACACCATTATATCGAACGGGCCTAGATGCATCGTTGGACCGTTATTGTTGAAATATATCTGCACCGGAATCATTTCGTCGAGCCGCAGCGCCTTCAGGAATTTATACTTATAGTCGTCCGCTTCCTGCTGCGTCCAGAGGTTTGCGGCGGCCTCCTTCTGTATGTAGGCTTCTATGAACTCGGCCGAGTAATAGGTCACGCGGATTTCCAGATTGCTTATGTCGTCCTCCCTGTCGACGTATGTGCGTGTCTTGGACCATCTATCCAATATCCTATCAAATGAATCTGCATGAACAGCGACAGAAAATAGCATAATCGCAGACAAGCCCACGAGTATGCAAAAGAGAAATTTCTTTTTCAACGTTGTACCTCCAAAGTCAAATTTTTCTATTTTTATTGCGTTTTCAACGCTGTAATAAAACCTTTCATTTTTCAATGAATTTCGTATCCTCTAGCGATTGATTAATGAGTATAATGACTGAATAAAATTCACTTTAACAAAAACAGAGGCCCGAAGGCCTCTGCTTTTGTTTATTGAAATGTTTTTTCTTAGAAGTTAACAACCGTACGGAACTGGAATACATGATCCTCGCCGCTATAGAAGCCATTCGGGTTGTTGTCACCGTAGTCAACATAGTCGTAAGCGAGGCGGAACGCTATTGCCGGGGTATACTGATAGGTCACGCCAATACCATAGTTGTCGGAGTCGTCGATATTGTCAGTATCAAAATCAGCATGTCCATAGCGGAGATAGCTACTCCACTTGTCATTCCACTGCTGAGCAGCGTAGACGAAGAAGAACTTCGTAGTACCATCGTTCCAAGGCATATTCTGGGAGATAGAGGCCTGCTCGCCGTTGTCTACGCCAAAGCTGTAAGGATCGCGGACACCAACGAACGTGTTGTCTTGCTCCTGATACTCGAAGCGGAGTCCAGTGAACTTAAGGAGATCCTGACCAAGATCGAGGGTAGCTCTCCAAGCCTGCGGGCTGTCCTCGGTGGCATTACCATACTGATTAGCAGCAATCATATTGGCAGCAGCGTTTACATCATCGATATCCTGGAAGTAATAAGTTCCCTGAAGGGCAATAGCCGGCGTAAAGTTGTAAGAAGCATAGACACTGTACGTCGAGACATCGGTGTTGGCATAGATGGAGTCATTGCTGTCTTCCATCATCCAGTTGCCGTTAATGCCCACAAAGAAGTTTTCATTAGGCTGCCAAGTGAGGTCGACGGCGTAGTTCATGAAATCGTCGGCGAAGCCGCTAGTGTCTCCTGCAAGGACTTCATTGTAGAATCCAGCATTGCGGCCTACAAGAGCTTTAACAGAAACAGTGTTCCATGCCTTCGTGAACTGGAAACCGTCTACACGGTAGTCACCGAAGATGGCGTCATTGTCGACATAAAGGCCATGATCAGCCTCGAAGTCAACCATGAAACGTCCGGCGCGGAAACCGATCTCCCACGGAAGGACGGTATCAACATACATATCACGAATACGAGCCCAATTCATATCGCCCATACCACGACCATGTCCTTCATTTTCACCAGCACGAAGTTCCGCATAGAAGCTCGTCGTCTCGCTAAGCTGCTTGGTCAGATAGAGACGGAAGCGCTGCTTATTGAACTCGTTGTCGTTGCCGCCAGTGTAGGAGCTGGTCGCCTGATCTCCACCGGCGAAGTTAGCGTCGAACCAGAAGGTTCCGCGGACTTTCCATCCGCCGATGCCATCTTCGAGAACCGCGACTCTCTTGTCGAGGCTGTCGACCTTCACGCCGAGGGCGTCGAGTTCATCCTTGAATTCCATAACGAGCTTCTTGAGGAGCTCAAGGTCCTGCTTGCTGGCCTTTTCAGCGTCGACGGTTACGAGCGCGCGCGCCACGACGGACGCCATCTCGTAACGGGTCGCGGGCTGCGCACCCTTGAATGCACCATCCGGATAGCCGGAAACGATACCACGGGAGGCGAGGAGGCCTACCGCATCATACGACCAGTGTCCCTGCGGGACATCCATGAACGGGTTTGTCGCTGCAAGTGCCGGGGCGGCGAAAGCCACGACGGCTACCATTGCCAATACTGCCATAAACTTTTTCATAGTTAATGTACAACCCCCTTGGTTGTGTTTGTGAGTTTTTTTATATCACGGAAATTTTCCGCCTCGGGGGCCGCGCTTATTTCGCGTAAGTATCCAATGTTTCCTTCACGCTGTTTCGCCCGGCGCTCTTCGGCTTGTCTTTCCGTCTTAAATTCCCGCTCTCCTTTATTGGCTGGGGGTTGGTTTTCACCTCTCTTTCTTGCCGTCCAGGGTCGTCGCGGAAGTCTAAGCATTTTTCGGGAGTCCAAATTGTCAAGATGCGTTCCGGCTTTCGCCGGTCAGACGATGGTTCTGTCTGTTCGTTATGGATTTTACAATATATTTTTTTTCATCGCATGGGCCTGTAGTCCTATGTTTCATGAAATTTACACAATTTTGTAAGTTTTACGAGAGTTTATGACTATAAAAGATAACTGATAGATTATTTTTGTTGTATGCCGTTCGTTGTGGAAACGGGTGCTGACGCGGACGAAGATGGTATAATTTAGCAAAAAGCGGAGGCTTTTGTATGCAGGCTAAGTTGTCAAAGCGTGCCGCAAAGTTTTTAGGGGCGCAGGTTCAATCTGTAAAAGATAGGATAAAGTCAGCAATTCATGAAATCCCTAAGGGGGATATTAAGCCGCTGCAGGGGCAGTTCAGCGGATTGTTCAGATTACGGGTCGACGGCTTTAGGGTTATTTTCAAATATATGGACGCGGAGACGGTGTATGTTTACGATATCGGCTCCCGTGGGGATATATATAAGTGAGGTGTTTAGGATGACCGCTACGACACAAGAGATTTGCGAGATGGTCGAGCTTTTGCCGGAGAGCGAGCAGGAGCTTGCGCGCGAGTTCATTCGACGGATGGTTTTGGCTTGGGACCCTGATTTCGTGAAGGTGACGGCAGATGAGGTGCGTGATATCGAGGAAGGAATACGGCAAATCGAGAGCGGAGACTGCATAGATTTGGACGCAATATAGCTGAAGGAGCGGGTTCTTTGAACCCGCTGATTTTTTATTGTCAGGTTGATTTTGCTTCACTAGGTATTCATACCCCATTTTTTATAACTTTTTTTGCCTCATAGAATTCTGTTACACATATATTACACAGAATGAGGAGGCAATATCATATGACTTTGGTCTATCTTACGCAGGCTTTGTGCAACGCGGCCGCTCCGCGCGAGCGGCGGTATGACTTGCGGGATTCGCTTGTGCGGGGGCTTTTTCTGCGCGTGGAGGTGTCGGGGCGGAAGACGTGGTATCTCTGTTACCGCACGCCGTCGCCGGAGCGCAGGCTTCGCAATATGAAGATAGCGTCCGCGGCGTATGCGCAGCTTGCGGCGGCGCGGCGCGCGGCGAAGGAGTATCTCGCGCGGCTGTATCTTGATAATGTAGACCCGGCGGAAGCGCAGGAGCCGCCGCGCGCGGATGGGCCGACGCTGCGCGCGCTTATAGATATGTACGAGCCGTGGGTGTGCGCTCATCAGAAGAGCGGGGCTGTGACTGTGCGGGCGCTGCGGCTTTTTTCGGAGTTTATGGAGGTTCCGGCAGACGAGGTGGACGCGGAGTCCGTCGCCGCGTGGCGCGACGCTCAGGCGGGGAGGCTGAAGCGCGCGACTATCAACAGGCGTGTCGCGGCTTTGCAGGCGCTGCTTGCGTGGGGCGCGAAGGAGGGGCTCTGCCGCGCGGCGATGAAGCTGCCGAAGCTCGCGCAGTCGGATTCGAAGGTCGTGACGCGGTTTCTGGAGGAGGGCGAGCGGGCGCGGCTGATGGCGGAGCTCGCGGCACGCGAGGCGCGGAGCGGGCGGGATTATCTGCGGCCCGCGGTTATTTTGAGCCTGAACACCGGGATTAGGAAGGGGACGCTGCTGGGGCTGCGCTGGGGCGACGTGGATTTCGCGTCGCGGACTTTGCGGCTGCGCGCTGAGATTATGAAAGCGGGGCGCGAGGCGGTCGTGCCGCTGAACGACGCGGCGCTCTGCGCGCTTTCGGAGTGGCGTGAGTTCTGCGGCGGCGATGGCGGCGGATACGTATTTCCCGCCGAGAACGGCGCGCGGCGGAAGGATACGTCGAAGGCTTTCATGCGGGTGCTGGACAAGGCTGGAATCAAGAATTTCACATGGCACTGCCTGCGCCACGACTTCGCTAGCCAGCTCGCGATGAAGGGAGTGCCGATGCACGTGATTCAAAAGCTGATGTGTCACGGCTCGCTCGCGATGACGCAGCGCTACGCGCACCTTTCGCCGAATTCGCTCGAAGAGGCGGTGCGGCTGATATGCTGACCGTTACACATAGGTTACACGCCGCGCCGGAACTGCCCGCAAGGCAGCGCGCGGCGCGGAAGGGACGCGCATTCAAGGGTGCGCAGCCCGCGACCCGTTACGAGATGGCGTCGGTAGTGGCGCGCGCGCTCGTGACCGTAGACGCTGAAAAGGCTTCGAAGCAGGACCTCGAGCTCCTCAAGAAGCTCGTCATGGAATTCAAGGATGAACTCGATGCCCTCGGCGTGAAGGTCGACAGCCTCGACAAGAGAGTCGCGGTGCTTGAAGATGGTATCGGCGGATGGAAAGTCCGTGGAACATTCTGGTTCGACGCCTCGTTCGGTGATTCTGACAACGGGTACAATATGTACACTGGTCAGGGCAACGACACAGAATTCAACAAGCAGCGTTTCCGTCTCTACCTCACCAAGCAGATAGACGAGAACACGAGCTTCTACGCTGAACTCCGCGCCGGTGAAAACGAGAACGACGGATGGGGCCGCGGCGATATGTACAACGCGAGAATCCGTGATATGTACGTCGACACGCTCCTCTGGAACAGCGTCGGTTTCCGCGTTGGACGTTTCACCGTTGACTTCGAAGGCGACCATGGCCTTTACATCGACAACGAGCCTATCTTCGGCGACTACCGTATTGATGGTTTCCAGTTCACGAAGCAGTGGAACACCGTTTCCGCTAAAGCGATCATTGGTCGTAATATCGGCGGCAACGGCTTCAGATCGTGGGATAATAGCGACGGCATAGAGTACAATTCGGGCGCGATAACTGATTTGGCGGGGTTTGAAGGCAACTTCATGAACTACGCCCTCGACCTTACCTGGCAGCCCAACGAGGCGTTCTTCCTCGGTGTCAACGGCAACTGGATGGTCTGGGACAGCGATGTGCCAAGCAATAATGCTGCTTTCAGCGGTTTTGGCGATGATATGGACGCTTCTACCTACAGCGTCTATGCTTCCTATAACTTCACGCCGGCCATCGCCCTCCAGGGAATCTACTACTTCCAGGATCTCGGCGACGGTTGGGCGGCTGAGTTCGGTAATACGAACTTTGAAGACAGCCCGCAGGCTTGGAGAGCTACCCTCGACCTCAAGCAGGACCTCCTCAAGTTCACGAGCCTCCGCTTTGAGTATATGCAGCTTGACAATACTTTCATCGGCCAGAACGACCCGTACAACCTTGGCGTCGACACCGGCGAAGTTGCTTCTATCATGAACAACTGGGGCGAAGCGGGATTCGACTATGACGGAACATCGAAACTCTTCTTCATCTATGCTGAGCAGAAGTGGAGTGAGAAGTGGAGCAGCTATCTCCGTTATCAGCAGGTTGACTACGACTCTGCCAACCTTGACGATGCTCAGGGCTATGGTATCGGTGTAACCTATCAGTACACTCCGGCCATCGCTTTCCGTCTCGCGTATGATCTTGTTGACTACGGTAACGCTACCGGTCAGAAGTACCAGGACGAGGAGAGCGTAATCCAGTTCCGTACAGTCATCAACTTCTAATCTGTCTCCTCAGATTAACATTAACACTATTCAAAACAGAGGCCTTCGGGCCTCTGTTTTGTTAAAGAACTATGAATTTCTTTTAGGCCTTTATATTCATTTTTATTTTTTTACAAGCAATAATGTGTGGATTCACACTTTACATAGCTTATACAAGTAATAGGAGGAAATATTTTGAAAAGAAAGATATTCATTGTAATTTCAGCTTTGATGCTGGCAATGACGTCCGGAATCTTAGCAATGACTTGTGCCGATGCGGCCTCATTCGATCGTATATTAGAGAGATGGTCTAAAACGCGAACATATGTCGACCGTGAGGACGATATCAGCAACTTAGAGATACGCGCGACGTATTATTCCGCAGAGTTTATTGAAGCGTACATACAAAAGGAAGCGGAAGCCAATCTATGGACGCAGCAAGAGGCTGACGACTACAAGTACAAATTCCTGAGTGCTCTTCGTCTGGACGAAATGATACCGGTACAGATATATTTCAACAACAACGGCCCTACCATGCACCTTGGCCCGTTTGACATAATGGTAAAGCTGCTGATAAAAAACAAAAGCTACAAACCGGTAGATTATGACAAACGCTTCAACTTCGCTTTCCAGGGCCCAAAAGAAGGCCTTGTGTTCTTCCCACGCTATGACGAGAAGACAGGAAAAGACCTTCTCGAAGGAGCAAAAACTGTGACGCTGGAATTACGTGGAACGATATCCCCTTCTCTGACGAACGGGAACGCAACGAGGTTCCAGTGGGACGTGGCGAACGACAACCCGTCGAAGCTCTATCAGGGGACGACGGCGGCGCGCATTGAGACTGACCGCCTTATCAAACGTCTTGAAAATTTACGCAAAGACGAATCGGCTGAAGAGGCTAGGCTGAACTCGATACGCGAAGAGATAAATACCATACAGTCGAGGCTCGACGAACTCGGTAAGGTTCAGTAGAAGTGAGAAAAGCGTATTTCATGCACTAACATACAAGCCCGCGGCAATGTCGCGGGCTTGTCGTTTATATTCCATTCAAACTATAGCCTTTAAACTTTTTAAGTTAAGCAAAACCGAAGTATCTTTCATCATACCTCATTTGACGCAGAATTCAACGGCTGCCATATATTGCTCACTCTGTGTCCAGTAAAGTTTGTTTTTGTCGCGTCTTGAAAATCAAAACCGCTGGATTCCACGTCAGCCTAGAAACATCACTAGCATTAGCAGCGCACTGTTAGGATTTTTGTGCACACTTACGCAAACGGTACATTGCACCAATGCATAGAATGAAAAGATTTGCTTTTTCTCTCGCATAGCTAAGTTCTTACTTACATACTACTGATGATTCAGCCGTCAATACACAAGACATTACCTTCTGTTATAAGAAAATCCCCGCACAAGTCGCGGGGATTTTCTTAATTATCATTATCAGCACTTTTGTGTTTCGCTATTTTCTTCCGGTGCTGCCGAAGCCGCCTTCGGCGCGGGCGGTTTCGCCTAGTTCGTCAACGATTTCCAGTTTCGCTTTCGTGACGGGGGCGAAGACCATCTGCGCTATGCGGTCGCCGGGCTCTATCGCGAAGTCTTCTTCTCCGAGGTTTATCAGGATTACTCGGATTTCTCCGCGGTAGTCTGAGTCTATTGTGCCGGGCGCGTTGAGGACGGTGACGCCGTGTTTGAAGGCGAGGCCGCTGCGCGGGCGCACCTGCGCTTCGTAGCCCTCGGGTAACTCGATGTAGAGGCCCGTGCCTACTATGCCGCGCTTTCCGGCCCTTATGACGGCGGCTTCGCTCGCGCGGAGGTCCATGCCGGAGGCCCCCGCGGTGGCGTAAGCGGGCGGCGTTACGCCGCCCGCGGCTTTCAGCTTAACCTTTATTACGTCCATTAGTTTTTGCGCTCGCGCTCGAAGCGGCGCGCGGGACGGTGCGGCTTTTCCTCGAAGTCGTCCGCCTCATGCCTCTGGTCGCGCTCGCGGCGTTCGCCTCTGTCGCGGTCACGGTCGCGTCCGCCTCTGTCGCCGCGTCCGCCTTCGCGGCGCTCGCCGCCGCCGCGCGGGAACTGCGAGTAGCGCTCCTCGCGCGCCTTCTCGACGGGTATCTGGTCGCGGAATTCGGGCTCGAGCGCGAGCTCGTCGAGCTTGTCGAGCAGCTTCTTACGGCTGAGGTTGACGCGGTGCATGTCGTCTATCTCTTTGACGGTGACGAGCACCTTTTCGCCTATCTCGAAGGCGTCCTCGACGGAGGGCACGCGGTAGTTGCTTATCTCGCTTACGTGGAGCAGCCCTTCCTTGCCGGGCAGCACTTCGATGAATACGCCGAAGGTGAGCATTCTCGTGACGGTGCCGACGAAGGTCTCCCCCGCCTCTACTTCGCGGACGAGGTCTTTGATTATCTTGACGGCCATCGCGGCGGATTCTTCGTTGACGGCGGCGACGCTGACCTTTCCGCTGTCTTCGACGTCGATTTTCGCGCCGGTCTGCTGGACTATGCCGCGTATCGTCTTTCCGCCGGAGCCGATGACGTCGCGGATTTTTTCGGGGTCGATATTAAATGTAACGATTTTCGGAGCGGTGGGCGCAAGCTCGGGGCGCGGCTCGGATATGACGGAGTCCATGATGTCGAGTATCTGGTAGCGGCCTTTTTTCGCCTGCGCGAGCGCCTGGGTCAGTATCTCGCGCGTGATGCCGCCGGCCTTGTTGTCCATCTGGAGCGCCGTTACGCCGTCGCGCGTGCCCGCGACTTTGAAGTCCATGTCTCCGTAGTGGTCCTCGAGGCCCTGGATGTCGGTGAGGATGCAGACCTGTCCGTTGTCGGCGATGAGGCCCATCGCTATGCCCGCGACGGCTTTCTTGACAGGGACGCCCGCCGCCATCATCGCGAGGCTTCCGCTGCATACCGAGGCCATGGAGCTGGAGCCGTTGGACTCGAGTATGTCGGAGACCTGGCGCACGACGTAGGGGAAGGACTCTTCCTCGGGGAATACGGCGCGGAGCGCGCGCTCGGCGAGCGCGCCGTGGCCTATTTCGCGCCGTCCGGGGCCGCGCATAGGGCGCACCTCGCCGACGGAGTACGGCGGGAAGTTGTAGTGGAGGATGAAGCGCTTAGACGGCTCGTCGAGCTTGAGGCCGTCCATGACCTGGTCGTCGGTGCCCATCATTCCGAGGGTCGTGACGCCGAGCGACTGCGTCTCGCCGCGAGTGAAGAGCGCCGAGCCGTGGGTCATCGGCAGTATGTCGACCTCGCAGGTTATCGGGCGAAGCTCGTCCATCGCGCGTCCGTCTGCGCGTTTTTTGTCGACGAGGAGCAGGCGGCGCACGGCCTTTTTGACCATTTCGTCCATTATCGTCGCGATGTACTTGGCGGAATCGGGGTAGCTCTCGGCGAAGAAGTCCTCGGCCTTCTGCTGAGCCGCCGCTATTGCCGCGCCGCGCGGCTGCTTCTGGTTGATCTGCACCGCCGCGTAGATTTCGTCGGTGAGGTTGTCACGCATCCAGTTATCGATTTCTTCTATAACTTCGGGGGCGGGGAGCTGCGCCTTCGGCTTGCCTATCTCGGCGACGACTTCGTCGATGAAGTCCATTATTTTGCCGATGGCCTCGTTCGCAAGCTCCATGGCGTCCACGAGCAGCTCTTCGGAGACTTCTTTGGCTCCGGCCTCGACCATCGTGATGCCGCCGCGGTGTCCTGCTACGGTGAGGTCGAGCGTGCTGTTCGGGAGGTCTTTCTCGTCGGGGTTGACGACGAGCTTTCCGTCGATGCAGCCGATGCGCACCGCGCCTATCGGGCCGTTCCACGGAATGTCGGATATCGCGAGCGCGAGCGACGCGCCGTTGATGCCGAGGATGTTGGCGGGGTTTTTCTGGTCGACGGACATGACGGTCGCGACGACGTGTACGTCGTGGCGCATCCATTCGGGGAAGAGCGAGCGGATGGAGCGGTCGATCATGCGTCCGCTGAGTATCGCGGACTCGGACGGACGGCCCTCGCGCTTGATGAAGCCGCCGGGGACTTTGCCGGCCGCGTAGTAGCGCTCTTCGTAGTCGACGAGCAGCGGGAAGAAGTCGAGGCCCTCACGCGCCTTTTCCGCGAGCACCGTCGTCACGAGTATCACCGTGTCGCCGTGTCTCGCCAGCACCGCAGCGTTGGCCTGCTTCGCCACGCGTCCGATTTCGAATGACAATTTCTTGCCATAGAAATCAAGTTCGTAGATTTTCTTCAAGGTTATTCCTCCTGCCTATTATTCATCACGATAAGAAGGATAACACAAAATAATAAAAAATGGCGAAAGGGAGAGCCCTTTCGCCATGAAATATGCGAAAAAATCGCGCGGGATTAGTGGCGGAGTCCGAGGCGCTGGATGAGCGTCTGATAGCGTCCGAAGTCCTTGTTCCTGAGGTACTGGAGCAGGCGGCGGCGCTTACCTACCATGATGAGGAGTCCGCGGCGGCTGTGGAAGTCCTTCTTGTGGACCTTCATGTGCTCGGTGAGCTCGCGGATGCGCGCCGTGAGGATGGCGACCTGGACTTCCGTGGAGCCGGTGTCCGCCTCGTGCGTCTTGTACTCTTCGATGATCGACTGTTTCTTATCCTTTTCTATCATACCTATCACTCCGTTCCGGGCCTTGCTTTGCCCTTATTTCCCCCAACTCAGGCATGTTGTGGTGACGCATGTCCGTGTAGGAGGTCTTGGGTATATTACCAGAAAGCCGCCGCTTCTGGCAAGCCCCCGCGCGCTCCTTAAAAATACAAACGTTTTTGATATTTCAACGCCGCAAAAAGCGGGCGCAAAGCGCCGCGCGCGCCGTTTTTTATGCAAAAATTGCGATTTTTATGATATAAATAACGAAGTGCAAAAACAGGCGCGGCGCAACGCCGCCGCGCGAACAACGGAGGAATGAAAATGCCGTCGTCGCCGTGGAATCTGCCTAATATGCTGAGCCTTTTCAGGGTGATACTGGTTCCCGTCATACTTGTATTTCTAACGCTGCGCGGACAGCTCGGTTACGTAATGGGGCTGAACGTCGGAGACTGCATCGCGGCCGCCGTCTTCATCATCGCGTCGATAACGGACGCCGTTGACGGCTACATCGCGCGCAAGCGCAACATCGTCACGAACCTCGGAAAGTTCATCGACCCGCTGGCGGACAAGATACTCGTCATCGCCGTTCTGACGGCGCTCGTCGAGCTGCACCGCTTCCCCGCGTGGATGGTAGTCGTGATAATTTCGCGCGAGTTCATCGTCTCGGGGCTTCGCATGGTCGCGGCCTCCGAGGGCGTCGTGATAGCGGCCTCGAAGGGCGGCAAGCTAAAGACCGTGACGCAGATAATAGGGATTATCCTTCTGCTCTTCAACATCCCGGGCGCGATGGCGGTCATGTGGCTTGCCGTCATCCTCACGGTCTGGTCCGGCATCGAATACATCCGCAACAGCATGGATCTGCTGAGCTGACGGAAAACCGGGAAAAGGGCAAAATTCAAGCCGCCTGCGCGATACGCGGGCGGCTTTTTCGTAGAACGCCGGATGGCCGTTATGCACAGCATTATCAGAGAGATAAAAGAAGAAGAATACGCTCTGCTCGAAGATTTTCTATACGAGGCCATTTTTGTGCCAGAGGGGACGCCCGCGCCGCCGAGGTCCGTCCTATCGCTGCCGGAGCTGCGCGTCTATGTCGACGGCTTCGGCTCGCGTAAGGACGACGCGGGCCTGGTCGCGGAAGCCGGCGACGCAGTCGTAGGCGCGATATGGGCGCGAGTCATGGACGACTACGGGCACATAGACGACGAAACGCCGTCGCTCGCCGTCTCCCTTTACAAGGAACACCGCGGACGATAGGCACGGCCCTGCTGCGCGAAATGCTCAGCCTCTTGCAACGTAAAGGCTGCAGGAGTGTTTCGCTCTCCGTCCAAAAGGCGAACTACGCGCTGAAAATGTATGAAAAGGCGGGATTCGAGGTCGTGGACGAAAACGAAGAAGAATACGTCATGCTCCGCCGCCTCTGACGGCTGAGCGTCGCGCCGGCGGGAAGTTTTTACGACTTCACCTTCGCCTCCGTGCCCTTCATGAGCCGGTCGATGTTCGAGCGGTGACGCCACGACGAGAGGCAGGCGAGGAAGAGCGCGGCGAAGGAGTATGGCTTCGGCATTCCCCACGCGAATGTGAAGAGCGTCGCGGCGAAGAGCCCGGCGAGCGATGCGACGGAGACGTACTTCGTGAAGCGCATGACGGCGTACCAGACGAGGCCGCCGAGAATCGCGGGCCACGGCGTGAAAAAGTCGAAGAAGGCTATGACGCCGAAGGTCGTCGCGACGCCCTTGCCTCCCTTGAAGCCGAGCCAGACCGGGTAATTGTGGCCGAGGACGGCGCAGACTCCCGTGAGCGCGAGAAGCGCGTGCTGCTGGACGAAGCACGAGGCCGCGAGCACAGCGAGGCCGCCCTTGAGCATATCGAAGACGGCGACAGCGACGGCCCACTTCTTCCCCATGAGTCGGCCGACGTTTGTCGCGCCGATGTTGCCCGAGCCGTAGGCGCGTATGTCCGCGCCGCAGACGTATTTCGCGACGAGGAAGCCAGTCGGGCACGAACCCGCGAGATAACCAAAGAGCGCGCATAAAATAAAGGACATAATTATCACCCGCATAAAAAGATAAAGACGGCAGAAGCCTAGCCGATTTTACGCCGCGCGCGCGCGCGCGTCAAATCCGCGCCGGGGCGCAAAAAAGCGGGAGCCGCGCGAAACGGCCCCCGCTGTCGTAAGTTATGGCTTTTTTCTCAAAGCGCGGCGAAGCTAGAGAATCCTCTCTATCTTCTGCGGCGCTATGCCGTGCTTGTCCGCGTAGCCCGTAAGCATGAGCGTCAGAGCGCCGTCGCCAGTTACGTTGCAGGCCGTGCCGAAGCTGTCCTGGAGCGCGAATATCGTGAGCATGAGCGCCGTGCCGGAGTCGTCAAAGCCGAGGATGCCCGTGATAAGTCCGAGCGAGGCCATGACCGTGCCGCCCGGGACGCCGGGGGCCGCTATCGCGAAGATGCCGAGGAGCAGGCAGAAGAGCACCATCGTCTCAATCGGAGGAATGGCGCCGTAGAGAATCTTCGAAATCGTCATGACGAAGAAGACCTCGGTCAAGACGGAGCCGCAGAGGTGGATGTTCGCGAAGAGCGGGATGCCGAAGTCGACCATGTCGTCGCGGAGCGGCGGCTCGGACTTCTTCGCGCAGCGCAGAGCGACGGCGAGCGTCGCGGCGGAGGACATCGTTCCGACGGCCGTGATGTAGGCCGGGCCGTAGTTCTTGATTATGTCAAACGGGTTCTTGCCGGTGTAGATTCCCGCGAGGCCGTAGAGCAGCGCCATCCAGATGTAGTGGCCCGCCATGACGATGAGGATGACCTGGATGAATACCGGGAGCTGCTTCGTGATGCTGCCTTCGTAGGAGAGCGAGCAGAAGGTAAAGGCGATGAAGAACGGAAGAAGCGGGATGACTATCTTCGTGACTATCGCGAGGACGATGAGCTGGAACTCCTCGAGGGCGTTGGTGATTGACTTCGCCTTAGTCCACGCGGCCGCGAGGCCGAGGCACATCGAAAGCGCGAGCGCGCTCATGACGGACATTATCGGCGGGATGTCGAGCTTGAAGACGAGATCCGGCAGCGCCTGGAGCCCTTCGACGTTCGTGACGATGGACAGGTTCGGGATCATGATGTAGCCGGCTGCCATCGAGAAGAGCGCCGCGCCTATCGACGAAATGTAGGCTATCGTGACGGCGACGCCGAGCATCTTCGAGGCGTTGTTGCCGAGGCGCGTAATGGACGGAGCGATGAAACCGATGATGATGAGCGGGACGCAGAAGAGAATCAGCTGTCCGAGGATGTAGCGGACCGTGACGACGACGTTCATGAGCGCGACGCCCGCGAACTGTCCGACCGCGATACCTGCGATGACGCCGAGCAGCAGCTTCATGGGCAGGCTGGTTAGAAATTTCATGAATATCCACTCCTTGTCTTAATGATTTGACGATGATGAATATGCCGCTGTATGCCCTCCGGCCTCGCCGGAAAGCGCCGGCTCCGCCCCGCGCGACGCCGCTCCTGAGTTTTCCTCCCTTCCGCGCGCAGTGTCCGGCGGAGATAATGCTCCATAAAAAAGTTTTTTCAAAGCGCGCGGCCGCGGCTTCTGCGCCGCCCGCGCGTACCAACCGATGCGGAACTTCTTCACTATCATACCAAAAGAGGCGCTGTTGTCCATATCCGCGGCGTTATTTCCACTTTTGCGCGAACTGCGCGCGGTTTTGCACAGTCGCTAAAAATATAATTTTATTATATGCGTATAAAATAATATATAGTTCTGTTATTCTACTGTAATTTTACGTCTATTATCTGAGATTCTCGCGTTTTGAAGAGCATTGAACCGAAATTACGCCGAAAAGCGACAACCTGCAATCCGGCGAAAGATTTTTTTGTAATTTTGTTTGATTTTTCGGATTTAGGCGTATAATATCGGGGTCGTCTCCGGCGGTGGTACGGAGCGATAGTTTGCGAATGAAATTATGAAGCAGCGCGAATAGATGAAGGGAGCACCAAGAATGAGAACTTTGATCAAGGGCGGCCTCGTCCTCGATCCCGCGAACAGAATACAGAGCGTCCTTAACGTTCTGATGGAGGACGGCAGGATTGCCGCCGTCACAGAGGCCGAGCCCGAGGCCGACGAGGTGGTCGACGCCGCGGGGCGCGTCGTTGCGCCTGGATTTATCGACATCCACATGCACGAGGACCCGCTGAACGAGGACGGCACTCTCTACCGCGACGAAGACAAGGCGATATTCAACTGCATGCTGCGCATGGGCGTCACGACGGCGATAGGCGGCCAGTGCGGCATCAACGTACACAGGCCGTCGGAATATCTCGACGTCATAGACCGCGAGGGCGCGGCGGTGAACGTCGGCATGTTCGCGGGCCACGCATTCCTGCGCGAACAGGCGGGCCATGCGGACAAGTACAGCCGCGTCACGGAGGACGAGCTGCGCGCGATAGAAAATTCGGCGGCGCGCGAGCTCGACGGCGGCTGCCTCGGCGTATCCTTCGGCATACGCTACGTGCCGGGCATCGACGCGGAGGAGCTGCGCCGCACCGCAGCGCCATGCCGCAGGGACGGCAAGGTCATCGCGGCGCACATACGCGACGACGCGGCGCAGGTAGTCCCCGCCGCGCGCGAGCTGCTCGAGGCGGGGCGCGTGCTCGGCGTATCCGCGCAGGTCTCGCACATAGGCTCGATGGGCGGCTTCGGACAGATGCGCGAGCTGCTGCGCCTCGTCGACGGCTACCGCATAGGCGGCCTCGACGCAAGCTGCGACTGCTACCCCTACACGGCCTTTTCCACAATGATAGGCTCGACCACCTACGACGACGGCTGGCGCGAGCGCTACGGCTGCGGCTACGACGCAGTCGAGATATGCGAGGGCAAATACCGCGGCCGGAGATGCACCGAGGAAATCTTCAACGAGGTGCGCCGCGACAACCCCGAATGCCTGACGGTCTGCTACGTCATGGCCGAGAACGACATCGACATGGCGATGGCCCACCCGAACGTCATGCTCGCGAGCGACGGCATCATGAACCACGGGCAGGGGCATCCGCGCGCGGCGGGGGCCTTCCCGCGTCTCTTCGCTGAATACGTCCGCACAGGCAAGCTGCCGCTCTACGAGGCCGTTCGCATGGCGACGATAATGCCCGCTGAGAAGCTCGGCCTCAAAAGCAAGGGCCGCCTCACGCCCGGAGCGGACGCCGACGTGATTGTATTCGACCCCGAAAAGATAGCCGACCGCGCCACATTCATGGAGCCGACGCTGCCGCCCGTGGGAATAGACGGCGTATGGATAGGCGGACGGCTCGCGGCGAAGGACTGCCGCATAGTGAACGGCCGCCTGGGGAGCTCGGTGCGCAAATAATTTACAGAGCAAATAAAAATATTGGAGGAATCATAAAATGGAATTCGGTTTTTGGTCCGTTGTGCCGCCGGTCGTGACGATAGCGCTTGCGCTCATCATCAAGAACGTCTTCGTCGCTCTCTTCGTCGGCATAACGCTCGCCTCGCTCATACTGAGCGGCTGGAACGTATTTACGGGAATCAACGGCGCTTTCTACAGCATCGTCCACACCTTTGAGAGCAGCGGCAACACGATAGTCATAATGTCGATGTTCCTCATCGGCGCTCTGATTTATCTCATCGAGCACTCTGGCGGCATCGACGGCTTCGTCGACATCATGGTCAAGAAAAAAGGAATCATCAAGACGAAAAAATCCGCAGCCTTCTTCACGTGGCTGCTCGGCATCGTCGTCTTCACCTCCGGCTCGCTCAGCTGCATGGTCACGGGCTCCGTCTCGCGCCCGCTCAACGACACGATGAAGGTCTCGCACGAGAAGGCGGCCTTCCTCGTCCACACCACCTCGACGCCGTGGTGCGTCCTCTTCCCGCTCAGCGGCTGGCTCGCCGCGATGACCGGCTACCTCACCTCAGGCGGCGTCTCCGAGGGCGAGGCGATAAGCACGCTGCTGCGCTCGATACCGCTCAACTTCTACTGCATAATCGCGATAGTGTTCTCCATGCTCTCGACCTTCCTGCCGCTCGACTTCGGCCCGATGAAGAGAGCCGAGCTGCGCGCCGAGACGACCGGCGAGCTCGACGACCCGCGTTCCGCCGTCGAAGACGAAGGGGCCGTGGCCGCGGTGAAGCGCGACGTGACGCCGCGCATGAAAAATATGGTAATCCCGATGCTGACGATGGTCGGCGTCATACTCGCAGTCCTCATAGTCACCGGCGACGGCAACCCGACCGCCGGCAACGGAATGCAGGCGCTGCTCTGGGGCTGCATGATCTCCGTCCTCGTCATAGCCGTCATGTGCCGCGTCGAAAAGCTCTACAGCCTCGAGCGTCTCGTAAACGAAGTACTCAAGGGCATGGCGACGATGCTGCCCATAGCCTGCATCCTGCTGTTCGGCCTCACGATGGGCGGCCTCGTCAAGCAGCTCGACACCGGCAACTACCTTTCGTCGATATTCATGAGCGCGCTCGTCCCCGAACTGCTGCCGCTGCTGACCTTCATCATCTCGATGATGCTGTCGTTCGCGACAGGCACCTCGATGGGCACGATGGCGATAATGTCCGTCATAGCGCTGCCGATGGCGATAAACATGGGCATGGACGTGCCGCTCGTCGCTGGCGCGCTCTTCGGCGGCTCCATCTTCGGCGACCACGTATCCCCGATATCCGACACGACGATAATGTCCTGCGCCACCACCGGCTGCAACATCATCGACCACGTAAAAAGCCAGCTCCCCTACGCCGTAGGCTTCGCGCTGGTTTCAATGGCGCTCTACGCGGTGCTTGGGTTTATAATCTAAAGTAGTTCGGTCAAGATAGAAGCAAAGAGCCGTAGGAAAACGCGACGTCGCGTTTTCTTACGGCTCTTCGTTTTTTAAGGATTTTTTCTATAAACTACGCCGCCCGCCGCAAAATACGCGTGGCGGCGCAGAGTTTATGCCGTCTATCCGGATGCAGCACCGAAGCTTAACGCTTCGACTTCTCCTCCAGGATCTCCACCATCGCCTTCTCCGTGCCTGTCATGCCGGGCGAGGCGATGTACCCCATATTTTTCATCGTGAGCTCGGGCGTCGCGCCGTTTATGCCGTGGATGTCCTCGATGCAGACGCCGTTCATGGCGAAGTCGACGGAACGGAATGCGGCATCTACGGCTACGATTCCCTTCATCGTGCAGCCGTGGTTGCCGCCGTCGCATATCATGCCCGTGATTGAGCTCGCCATGTTGTTGACGACGCGCGTCAGCTCGTCCGCGCCGCCGCCGCGCAGGTAGGCGAGGCCGCAGGCCATGCCCGTCCCCGCGGCTATGGCGCAGCCGCAGAAGGCCGACAGTCTGCCGGAATATTCTTTAATATAGGTGCAGACCAGATAGCTCAGCATCGTGGCGCGGCAGAGCGCCTCGTCCGAGTACCCGCGGATGCGCGACGCGGCGTAGAGCGGCAGAGTCGCGATGATGCCGTGCGCGCCGGAACCCGTGATGCTCATCGCCGGCTTGCTCAGCCCGAGCACGCGCGCCTCTATAGCGCCGTTGCAGAGCAGAGAGGCCGTCGCAGCTTCGTCGTCGGATATAACCTTTTCGCCGTTCTTTTTGAAAAGGAAATGCGTGAACGGCGTAACGCCGCTGTCGAGGGCCAGCTGAAAGAGCTCCATGTTCATATCGTAAGCGCTTTTGACAAACTCGATTTCCTCGTATGGAACTGTGCCGGCGTATTCAAGCAGCCGGGCCAGTGAATATTCGTGGATGAGACAATCGCCGTGCTCCTCCTCTGCGGCTTCCGAATCGCGCGCCAGTATATCTTTGCCGTCGACCGTCACGCGCACGATGTTCGTGTGCGAATCTTTTATAAGCACTGTCGCCCGGCGCTCCGCGTTGAAGACCGTCGCCTCGATATATATGCGGCTGCTTATCATCCCGAGGCGCACCTTTACACGCCCTTCTGCGACCATTTCGCGCGCCTTTTCGTTATCCGCGTCCGTCACAGCCGCAAGACACTCGAGTCCGAGCTCCGGCTTCGCCGCTATAAGCCCGAGCGCGGCGGCGTACTCGTTGCCGAAATACGGGCTGTTCGGTATGCCGCAGGTGAAAGCGTTTTTGTACATGCCGCTGTTCAGCACGACCTCGGCGCGGTCCCCGCCGCCGATCCGCTCCGCCGCGGACGCCACCGCCAGCGCGATCGCCACGGGCTCCGTAACTCCGAGAGCCGGCTTCATGTCGTCTTTGATAAGCTTTGTAAGCGCGTGCATTGTCGTTTCCCCCTCTTTTGATGCTTTTCTTCGAAGCGCAAGGATAACAAAAAAGCCCGGAAAATCCGGGCTGCCGCTGACTTTATTGGGATAAAAATGGTGTCAAGGAGGCTACTATTAACCGTGATTACAACCGGCTTTAGCCCTTTAGCGTCACTAATATTAGGGGTGTTAGTGACGACAGTCAAGGGACTATAGCACTATTTTTTAGCTTATGTGCATCAGAATAATTACTAGCGTCCGCTCCAACTTGCAATAGTAGCGTCTATATCGCTACGTAGCCATTGCAGGGGCTTGCGGCAGTGCTCGCCGTATAGCCGCCATGTTACGGGCTTCGGGAGTGTGCCATCCCTTACGCGCCGCTTTATCGTTGCAACGCTCCAACCTAACATATTTTCCAAATCTCCGGCGTCATAAAATATTGTCTCTGCCATATCTCCATACCTCGCTAATATCTAATAGTGTCAACGTCGCGCAACGTCTTTCAATGTCTGACACTATTAAAATAGGTTTGGAACGACTAAACAAGAGGCAATTTTTATGCGCAAAAAAGAGACGCCCGAAAAATGCCGGGCGTCCCGTAATACGGAGGTTTAGAAGGAGACAGAGACAGAAAAAAAGGCAGAAATTACATTTCCATGCCGTTAAAATCGCTCATGCTTCGCGTTATGTCTTTCATCTGATTTTCTAGCGCTTCTTTGGCGCTTATCCAGTCGGCTAGCGCTTTGTCGAGGCCGTTGGCTGTGATGTATGTTTCAATTATTTCTAATTTTTCTGACAATTCAACTGTTTTATTTTCAGCTTCATTGCATCTGTCTGACAAGCTCTTGTTAACTTTATTAGCGTCATTTAGTCTATTGGTTATTTCTTTTATATTTTTTTCAAGTGCGCGCTTTTCGTTGCCGTCGTGGTATCTCTGCATCTGCGTCATATCGTAAGAATCGCGCATATTATGATAGTCTTTGTAGACAGCCGCTAGCTTGTTATATTCTTCGGGGTCTAGTGTTACTTTGCCGGTCAGTCGGTTAATCTTGGGTTCTGTCAAGGTGTCCTCGGCTAAGTCTTGTTTTTTGATGCTGAAAATTAGCTCGCTGTTACGTTCGCGCGCTTGCTTTAATAACTCTATTTCCTCGGCTTGCACCGCCTCTAGCTCCGCATGCACGTACTGGCTCGCTATATCCTGCGTGCCAAAATCTTGTATAGCTCTATCCAGCGTTTGCCCGTCTATCCTATCGCCGATATTGTCAACATTGCTTATTGCGTCAAATACCATAGGCAATATGTATAGCGCTCTGTTTTCCGGCCTATCCGCCGCCGCGCTCACCGCCGCCGCTATCATCGTATCCGTGCCGCGCAGTACGGCGTTATTTTTACTCCATGCTTCGCGCTCATACATGGCGGCCAACTCATCATAGGTTGGTTGTGTCTCTCTGATTCCGCTTTGATTGATGTAGTCGATGTAGTTTGAAAAATCCTTGTTTTCCGCCGCTGTGGTATTGATTCGATTTTTTACATTGTCCCGTATTATGTTTCTTTCTTCTGATTTCATTGTCTTAATATCCTCCGCAAATTGTTTATTTTCTGCGCGCAATTCTATCAGCGCGTCCCGTCTCCTGTTGTTTTTGATAATTTCAGCTTTTAATTCTGCGATTTCTCGCGATATTTCTTTCGCCTGTGCCTTGCGATTGTGGCGTATCAGTCTATCCAGCGCATAGGGCAATACTACCAACGCCCCTAACGCCGGAGATAAAGCAAACATAACGGCGGCGGCTGTCATGTCTCTTGCAGTTAAGCGCATGGGCGGACGTTGTGCGCGTATCTTCTGCCATGTCTGCCGCTGTTCGTCATATAAGGCGGCTAACTGCTGATAGTGTTCATTGTTTAGCTCCTGTAGCCCTCGCGTCAGCTTGTTTATACCTATTCGCTTTATGTCGTCCCGAAGGTCTACGGCAATCGTTGGATTAGCTATGTATTTGTCAAGGGCTTCGCGGTACTGTTTAAACTCCTGCGGGCCGAACGCCGTTTCCTGCGGCTTGCGTCCTATCAGCTCTAGCAGATAAGCATTATCGCGTGATGGCTGATAGTCTATCTCTTTTTGCAGTTGTGCCCACTTAGCATTAACTTTTGAACCTGTGTATTTGTGCTCACCTAAGCAAAAACTAAAGCCATTTACACGGCCCGTACTTGCGATGTTGGGGCGCGCCTCTATGCCTTCTTTTCGTAAGGCTTCAATAAATTCTTTTGTTGTGAGCTTTCGCGGCGCTGTGTCTATCACTCGCCGGATTGCGTCATGTACTTGTTGCCGTGGTATGTCTTGACCTTTTGCTTTGCGTCCTTCTTCTTTTTTAGTAGGACGGAATTTTTTATCTGTATTATCGCGGTCAGCTGTGTCTCTTAGATAGTCTT
>NZ_CAWUXW010000004.1:0-250179 GCF_963926575.1 uncultured Cloacibacillus sp.
CGGGGTCGTCGACCATGTCGCACTTGTTCATGAAGACTACGAGGGCCGGAACGTTGACCTGGCGGGCGAGAAGGACGTGCTCGCGGGTCTGGGGCATCGGGCCGTCGGCGGCGGAGACTACGAGGATGGCTCCGTCCATCTGGGCGGCGCCGGTGATCATGTTCTTGATGTAGTCGGCGTGGCCGGGGCAGTCGATGTGAGCGTAGTGGCGTGTCGCCGTCTCGTATTCGACGTGCGCGATGTTGATGGTGATGCCGCGCTCTCTCTCTTCAGGCGCCTTGTCGATCATGTCGAACGGCGTGAAGTCGGCCTGGCCGTGGCGGGCGAGCGTCTTCGTGATCGCAGCCGTCAGCGTCGTCTTACCGTGGTCGATATGTCCTATCGTACCGATGTTAAGATGCGGCTTATTACGTACAAAATGTTCCTTTGCCATAACTGAGAATGCCTCCCTGTATTTGTTTCTACGTTTTGTTATGCCCCTTTGGGGCTCGTATTCGTCTTCGGATGCGAAAGCCGCGCTCCCGCTCCGCATATCTCAACATCAAAAGAGACCCGGGAGACAGAGCCGGATCTCTACAAGATATGTACAGGGATTATAGCTTACAATTATTCTTCTTGCAATACCTTAATAGTTGCCGCGCGCGAGGTATTCCTTTACTTTTTCGAAAGTCTCCTGGCTCACGATATGCTCTATGCGGCAGGCGTCGGCCTCGGCCGTCTCGTGTGGGACGCCGAGAACCTCGGAAAGGAACTTCGTTATATAGCGGTGGCGCTCGTAGATGGCCCCAGCGCGTTCGAGGCCCGCTTCGGTGAGGCTGAGCTCGCCGTTGTCCTCCACCTTTACATATCCGTCGTCCTTCAGTATGCCGATGGCGCGGCTCACGCTGGGTTTGCTGAACGAAAGGGCGCGCGCGACGTCGACGGAGCGGACCGAACCGTTTTTAGTTTTAAGTACCAATATGGTTTCAAGATACATCTCGCCGGATTCCTGCATTGAAATCACCGCCGTTCAATAAATTCACCCATCGTATCGACGACACGGCTTTATTCTAACCTAAACGCCGCCGCAGGCGCAACGGCGAAGGGCAAAGATATGCAGTCGCTAACTGGAAAAACCGCGTTTCGGCATAAGCGGCGGCTTACGCATAAATGTGAATTGCGGCGCGGCGGCGGCGCGCGCCGCGCGCGCTTTTGGGCTATACTTGAGGCGGGGAACGGGGGATGAATTATGCTTGAGAATTATTTTTCAAAGAAGAAGCCGGACGTTGAGGACATCGTGCGCTATGTGACGGAGCTCGGAGGACGGCGGCCCGCGGTGAAGCGTTTTCCGGCGCGGCCCGCGGCTTTCGGCTCGTTCGGCGCGCTCGACCAAAGGATAGTGAACGCGCTGAAGCGCCGCGGCGTCGAGGCGCTCTATTCGCATCAGAGCGAAGCTGTCGCCTGCGCGCTCGCGGGCGAGGACTGCGTCATCGCGACGCCGACGGCCTCTGGCAAGACTCTCTGCTACAACCTTCCGGTGCTGCACGCAGTGCTGCAAAATCCTTCGGCGCGCGCTCTCTATCTGTTCCCGACGAAGGCGCTCGCGCAGGACCAGCTTGCGGAGCTCGGCGAGCTTTCGTCGTTCGCGGACGGCAAGATTCACGGCTTCGTCTACGACGGCGACACTGAGCCGGTGAAGCGCCGCCTCGCGCGCACCGAGGGGCACGTAGTCATCACGAACCCCGACATGCTGAACTCCGGCATCCTCCCCCACCATACGAAATGGTCCGACTATTTCCAGAATCTCAAATACATCGTCGTCGACGAGCTGCACACCTACCGCGGCATCTTCGGCTCGCACCTCGCGAACCTTTTCTGCCGCCTCGCGCGCATCTGCGAATTCTACGGCTCGCGCCCGACATTTATATGCTGCTCCGCGACGATTGCAAACCCCGCCGAGCATGCGGAGGCTCTGACGGGGCGCAGGATGAAGCTGATAACCGAGAGCGGCGCTCCGCTCTCCGAAAAGGAGCTCATTATATATAATCCCCCGATTGTCGACTACAACACGGGTATGCGCCGCTCGTCGCTCTTCGAGACGGCGCGCATAGCGACGGAGGCGCTCTCGCTCGGCATCAGCACGATCGTCTTCACGCGCTCGCGCCTCAACGTCGAGCTGCTGCTGACCTCGATACGCGGCGGGCTAGCGAAGCGCGGAGCCGACCCGATGATGATTATGGGCTACCGCGGCGGCTACCTGCCGAAGGAGCGGCGCAAAATCGAGGCCGACCTTCGCAGCGGCGCGCTCCGCGGCGTCGTCTCGACAAACGCGCTCGAGCTCGGCATAGACATCGGCTCGCTCGGCCTCGCGGTGCTGCACGGCTATCCGGGCAGCATCGCCTCCGCGTGGCAGCAGATAGGGCGCGCGGGGCGGCGCGGCGGCCTTTCGGCTGCGGTGCTTGTAGCGTCGGCCGACCCGCTCGACCAGTTCCTCGCATCGCGCCCCGAGTGGTTCTACGGCGCGCCCGCGGAGAAGGCGCGCATCGACCCGTACAATCCTTATATACAGGTGAGCCACGTCAAGTGCTCGGCCTTCGAGCTGCCCTTCGCGGCGGGCGAAAAGTTCGGCGCTCAGAATGTCGACGAGATACTCGACTACCTCGCGGAGCACGGCGTGCTGCATAAGGTCTCCGAAGCCGACGGCGGACGCTACTACTGGCAGGACGACTCCTACCCCGCCTCCGGCCTCTCTCTGCGCAGCGCGACGAGCGAGAACTACACGATAACGGACATCACGATTCCGCAGAAGCCGAAGGTCGTCGGCACGATGGACCGCCGCTCCGCGCCGACGCTGATATTCCCCGACGCGATATATTTCCACGGCGGCCGCTCCTACATCGTCGAAAGCCTCGACACGGAGAAGATGCAGTGCTTCATCCGCGAAATAGACGCGGAATACTATACGGACGGCGACGCCGCGCTGCGCATCAACATCACCGACGATTTCGAAACGCAGGGAAATTACGGCTGGGGCGAGGTGCTTGTGACGGAGACGCCGACGATATTCAAGAAGATAAAGCTCGCAACTCATGAAAACGCGGGCTTCGGGCAGATAAATCTGCCCGAGGAGCAGATGCACACGACGGCATGCTGGATAATGATGCCGGAGAGCCGCGCCGAGGACGCGGAGCTGAAAGTCGCGATGGAGGGGCTGGAGCACCTGCTGCGCAACGCAGCCCCGCTATTCCTCATGTGCGACAGAGGCGACATCCGAGTGACAAGCCGCGTCAAAGATCCGCAGCTGCGCCGTCCCGCAATATACATAATAGACAACATTCCCGGCGGCGTCGGGCTCGCCGAAGGGACCTTCGAAGTCAAGGACGAGCTTGTGCGCGCCGCGCTCGGGATGCTGAACGCCTGCCAGTGCAAAAACGGCTGCCCCGCCTGCGTCGGCGTCTTCGGCGGCGAATACGACGTAAAGGGCGCGGTGCGCTCGCTCGCGGAAGAAATTCTGAGCGGAAGGCAGAAATAAAAAATATGAAAGGCAGAAATGGAACGTATAAGGCGCTTTGCCGTCTCTGACGTTCTATGACGGAGGCAGCGGCGGCACAGGCGCAGCTGCAAAGCTTGAATCAGGCATAAAAGACCGCCGCCCGCGCAGATTTCACGCGCGGGCGGCGATTTTTCGTTTTTCTCCGGAATTTGCGGCTCCGGCTAAATTCCCAGCAGCCGCCGCGCGTTGCCGCCCGTTATCAGCTCTTTTTCTTCGGCGCTGATGCCGAGGCTGTCAATGAACTCGAGCTCATGCAGCGGCAGGTGCCACGGGAAGTCGCTGCCGAATAGTATCTTGTCCGCGCCGTGCAAGCGGATCATCTTTTCCATCGTCGCCTTATCCATCCACGGGTCGGCGGTGTAGGCGGTGTCGAAATACAAATCGGCCTTGCCGGCGAGCTGTTCCATCACTTCGTTCTGGATGTGCAGGCCGCCCATGTGCGCGGCGACTATCTTGATGCCCGGGAAGTTTTTCAGGATGTGCAGCAGCATCCGCGGCGAGCAGCGCTCTTCGTCGCGGTAGGTCGCGTCCCATCCCGCGTGGAATACTACCACGAGGTTCAGCGCGCGGATGAGGTCGTACATCGGCATCGCGCTTTCAAGGTCGGCGTCCGTGCGCTGGAGCGCGGGGTGGAATTTTACGCCGCGCAGCCCTTCGTCGGATATGCGCCAGATGTATTCGAGCGCGGTTTCGGAGCCTGGGACGACGGAGCCGAAGGAAATGAACGGGTCTTTATCTGTCTCCTTTGCAAATTCCAGCACGTGCCTGTGCTGGCTTTCCTTCGTCGCTATGTGCAGCAGGACGCTCCTGTCTATCCCGGCGCTCTTCATCGCCGCGCGCAGGTCGGAGACCGCCGCCTCGGACGAATATGGTACGCCGCTCTGCTCGTGGAGTTTCAGCATCGCGGGATGCGCAAGCTTATCGGGGAACACGTGAGTATGAAAATCTATAATCATGCAAAAAACTATACCACGTTTTCGCGCCAACGACGCAGCCGCGCGGGAATTTTTTACGCGGCTGTTGTAATATAATGCGGTACGAAGAATTCCGGCTCGGAGGTGTCGCTTTGCAGATAATCATGGCTTTATTGCTCGACGCGATTTTCGGGGACCCGCGCGGTATTCCGCACCCCGTCGCGGGCATCGGGCGGCTGATAAGCTTTTACGAGAAATTTTTCTACGGGCGCGGCGGCTCGAAGGCGGGCGGCGCGATGCTCTGCGCAGCGGTGCTCGTCACCGTGGGCGCGGCTGTGTCGCTTGTCCTGTCGTTCGCGGCCTTCATAGGCGAGTGGGCATACGCGGCGGTCAACATCTATCTGCTCTACGCGGCGATAGCCTTCAAGTCGCTCAAGGACGAATCCGCGCCCGTCGCGCGGCTGCTCTCCGAGGGCGACCTAGAAGGCGCGCGCCGCCAGGTCGGGCGCATCGTAGGACGCGACACGGACAGGCTCTCCGAGGGCGGCGTCGTGCGCGCGGCGGTCGAGACGATAGCGGAAAGCTACATCGACGGCATAGTATCGGTGCTCTTCTACATGGCGCTCGGCTCGCTCTGCGGGCAGGCGGCGCTCTTCGCGTGGCTCTTCAAGGCCGCGAGCACGATGGATTCGATGATAGGCTACGACGACGAACGTTATCACGATTTCGGATACGCGGCGGCGAAGCTCGACGACGCGCTCAACTTCATCCCCGCGCGCCTCGGCGGCGTCATAGCGGTCGCCGCGGGCGCGCTCGCGAACATGGACTACAAGCGCGCGTGGCGCATCTTCCTGCGCGACAGGCACAACCACAAAAGCCCGAACAGCGCGCACGGCGAAAGCATCTTCGCGGGGCTGCTCGGCATACAGCTCGGCGGCGGCGCGTTCTACGGCGGCGAGTGGGAGCCGCGGCCCACGCTCGGCGACGACCTGCGCGAGCCGGAGCCGGACGACATCTTCCGCGCGCACTACATTCTCAACATCTCGGTCGCGATATGCGCCGTCCTGATTTTCGCGATAAGGTAGAAAAATAATGGAATTCCGCGCGCACGGGGCGAACCCCGAAAAGCTCTACGCCGCCGCGGGCCTTCCGACGCCCGCGAAAATTTACGACTTCAGCACCAACACCAACGCCGTGCCGCAGCGCGAGGGCTTCGTTCCCGACCTGCGCGCCGCGCTCGAGGACTACCCCGACGGCGACTGCCTCGCGCTGCGCGAGGCGCTCGCGCGAGAGTTCGGCGCACCGGCGAAAAACATATTGGTTTCGAGCGGCTCCAACGAAGCCATCTACATAATCGCCTCCTACGCGGCGGCGCGCGAAAATCTCATCCTCCAGCCCGTCTACGGCGAATACAAAAAAGCGCTCGACGGATACGGCGCGCGGACGCGGAACATCTTTTCGCTCGCGGAGGCCGAGGGCGCGCGCGGAGCCGCCGTCTGGCTCTGCAACCCCTGCAACCCGACCGGCGCGCTGATTCCCGGCGCGGAGCTCGACGCCGCGGCGGAGCGCAATCCCGAGACGATTTTCATAATCGACGAGGCCTACCGCGACTTCGTCTGGACGGAGGAGCTTCCGGTCGCGCCGAAAATTCTGCCCAACGTCGTGCGGCTGCGCTCGCTGACGAAGATATACGACCTCTGCGGCGCGCGCGTCGGCGCGCTCGTGTCGCACGAGGCCGCCGTCGAAAAGATAAAGGCGCGCCAGCCCGAATGGAGCGTCAGCGGCCTCGCGCAGCAGGCGGCGCTCTGGCGCGCGGGCGACGAAACGCTCAAAGCACGCACGCGCGGATACTACGCGCGCGAAATCCCGCGGCTGACCGCGGCCCTGCGCGAAGCCGGCTACGCCGTGCGCCCGACCTGCGCGAACTTCTTCCTTGTCGAAGCGCCGGACGACGAGGACTTCATACGCTTCATGCTCGAACGCGGCATCGTCGTCCGCCACACGCGGAACTTCGCGGGCCTCGACGGAAAGTTCGTCCGCATAGCGGCGCGGACAAAGGACGAGGACGATTTGCTGATTGCCGCGGCGCGCGAGTACGCGGCGGCCCATAATATAAAATAAAGTTAAATTATAATCATAATATAAACAACTAAAAAATATAAAACATTATCCACGTATAATTTAATTTCCCCCTCGTCATTTGCCCGGACACCCGTCTGTCCCGTCCGTTACGTATAATGTCCTCATACGATAAACACGGGGGCGCATGGGATGGACAACACGAAACAGGGAAGGCTGCTTGAAATATTCTTCCGAAGCCTGCGCGGGGAAGACCTCTCCGTCAAAAAACTCGCCGCGGAATACGGCGTATCTACGAAAAGCGTCAGCCGCGACATAGGCGACCTCAAAGCCTTTCTCGCAGACCACCGGGAACTCGCCGGCAACACGGAGCTCGAATACAGCAGCCAGGAAAAATGCTACCGGCTCTACATGGACGAATTCCTCACAAACAAAGAGCTCTTCGCGCTCGTCGAAGTAATGATCGGCGCGCGCGCCTTCTCCAAAGAAGAGCTCCTCACCCTCACCGGCAAGCTCAAAAAATTCACCACCACGGAAGACCGCCCGAAGCTCAACGAACTCATCCGCAAAGAGCTGTACCACTACGCGGAAGTCAAACACGACTGCGAAAGCGTACAGGAAACGCTGTGGAAGCTTGTCGGCTGCATCGCAGAAAAACGCGAGATAACCATAGAATACTACCGCATGGACCGCGCCTGCAAAACGCACCGCATCCGCCCCGCCTCCGTCATGTTCACCGACTACTACTTCTACCTCATAGCCTTCCTCGCAGGAGAAGACGAAGAACGCGACAAGCCCCTATACTTCCGAGCAGACCGCATAAAACGCATAGTGGAACACCGCGGGACGCGGAACGAAGAAGAAACGCCGGAATTCGACGAAGGCCTCCTCCGCAAACGCAGCCTCTTCATGTGGCCCGGAAAACTCAGGACGATACGCTTCGAATTCTCCGGCCCCTCCGTGCAGGCAGTCCTCGACAAACTGCCGACCGCGAAAATAATCGAACGCAGCGGCGGCAAATACACGCTCGAAGCCGAAGTCTACGGCGACGGCATAAAAATGTGGCTCCTAAGCCAGGGCAGCTGGGTAAAAGTAACCGCGCCCGACGAGTTTGCAGAAGAGATGAAAAAAGAAATTGCGGCGATGAGCGCGCTGTACGCGGAAAGACAGGAAATCCCGAACAACGGAACAAACATTTGATAAGTTTAAAAAGTAAAGATACACGCGCAAGAGATGAACATATACTTGCACAGTAAGATAAAAGAGCCTATAATCACCGATTGTGTAGTAGTTTTGATAAATCAGAAAAGAAATACAAAGGCTGTATTGCGAAGCTTGGAGAAACAAGATGGAATTTGTTTGCGACAAATGCGGAATATGCTGCCAGTCCCTGAAAGGGGCGGAATTATACAAAGACCTGGACGACGGTACGGGCGTATGCAGATACTTCGACAGGACGACGAAGCTCTGCACGATTTACACGAACAGGCCGGAGAAATGCAACGTAGAGAAGATGTACAAATATTTTGCAGACGCCTACACGTATGAGGAATACATACGGCTTAACATGAGGTGCTGCGAAAGTCTGAAAGAGCGATACGGCAAGGGGGAATTTAATGGGGAAAGATAACTTAAAAAACGCTCTACGGCCCCGGAAGGTTTATTTTTTAGTTTGTTAAGGAGGATACAGAAATGCCGATACCATTCATAGTAGCCGCGATGACGACCGTGGCAGGTGCAGCTGCAGCTGTTGCCGCGGCTAACGCAGGGAACGCGAGCAACAACAATAAGAAGCAGGATAAAGAAGAGAGCGGAAATATGATTAAAGATACTGACAAAAATGTCAGTAAAAAAGATTAGGAGGAAATCAAAATGCCATTACCGTTCATAATAGCTGCTTTGACAACCGTAGGAAGTGCGGCCGCTGGTGCATGGGCTGTGATTACTTCTGCCCCGGTACTTTATATTGGTGCAGGTGTTGTTGCGTTAGGGACTATAGGGAGTATGCTGGAGGACGCTGAGCGCGAAGGTGAGAAGAAAGGATTTCAACACGGTTACAGGCAATGCTATATCGATATGAAAAAGAAATTCTATGAGACGGTAAGCCAACATATAGCAAGAGTCTGCGGCATGTATGCGCTAGGGTTCTATATGGCCTTAATGGATAATAGGTTCGACAAAGACGATGCTGCTGTTATCGTTGAAGTGCTTGGCAGTCATAAGATGCAGCCTGAATATGTACGGGCAGAGTTAGACAAAGTGATCAACATGAAACAAGCAGATATAAAGGTGATTACAACAAAATATCTGAATGAAATTAACGCTGAAGGGCTAAAAGACTGCGACGCGATAATAAAAGAATTTGTTGAAGCGTTCCGCAGAAGGGGCAGCGACGTAAGCAGTTTCTATACAAGGATATGGAAGCCTTATTACAACGACAGAGTGTAGAGGGGGCTGCGCGCCATGGCTGATATGTCCGATGTGCGAAAATTTTTTGGCAGTGACAGGCACCACAGAACATTAGATGAAATACTGCTCCCGACAGAAAAAGAGGTTGGGCTTGCCACGGCTAAGTACATGAAACGCTACGACGAACTGGTCGCGGAGTTCAAGGAAAAGACCGCGCTGACCGGATTGGATTTGAGCGTTTTAACTTTCTGCGCGGGCTTGCAGGTGCTTCGCTGGGCGATTCTATCGAACGAAAGACTGAAATTTGACTCTGCGGCGCAGGCTGACAAGCTGGTAAAAGGATATTTGCCCGAAAGCGTTTACGACGTTGTAGCCGGTCCTGTTCCGTATGACGCTATACAGCGTTCGGGGCAGTTCATGCTTAAATATCCCGGAGAATCGGTCGGAATAAGCGGAGCAAATCACAGATTTAAGACGCTTGGGCACGACCCGTTAGCAGGGTGGATTTTCGGGACCGCCAACATCGCAACAAATACCATGACGCTGAACAGTTGGGAACTGCTGTATCCGTCGTATTATATCAATTCTGTAAATCAGATTGACGAAAAGACGAGTATGCCGGAAATTATGTCGAATCTAAAGGATGAATTTTCCAATAAGCCGGAGATAATCGGCATATCGTTCCTAAAGCAAGCTGTCCATTTCGGAAGCGACGTATTTACTAGGCAGGGGCTTCCGCTCCCGGTGATAAACTTAGTATCGCCTGAGGCCTCACGGATCTTGATGGGGCCGAACGCGCGTATAGACCTTTGGAGCGTTACAAAAGGCGCCGTGCTAGCGATGGTTATCAACAAGCTTGTGGAGATGTTCCACCGTCTATGGTTCGACCCAAACCGCGACAACGAGCGCCTGTACGAGGTGAGGACAAGAAAAATAATCGTGTATTCCAATACGCTTGCGTCCGTGCTGAATGCCGGGTATGTGGCTGTCACTAAAGATTTCCGTAAGCTTGACATAGGGGGCATAGCCGTCGCTTTGTGGCGGCTCTTTACAGACACGGCAAAGATTCGCCAAATTCGCGCCGAATTTATAGAGAAGACTTTAAGCGACGAATTAAAGAAAGAAGAAGACGAAATCAACGAGAAGCTAGCTCAGTACGGTTATCGCATTTAACCAAAGCTGATTTCTGACAATATTTTACAATTTTTGTTCAATTTACGGCTTCGCTTTCACAGCGGGGCCGTTTTTTATGTCAGCAGCAAGCACGCTAATCAAAAATTACATTCATTCAATTTTTTAAGGAAACGCTTGTTAATCGTCATTCCGCGCTTGACGCGGAATCTAGCGTCTTCAAGCTCCTACGCGCTGCGGTATTTAACGCCGCTGGATGCCGGGTCAAGCCCGGCATGACGTGAGAACAGTTTCCCGAATGAAGTTAAATAACATATATTGCTATTTTCCCCGGACATACTTCTGTCCGGGGCTATTTTTATAATGAGGTCAAATGGCGGACGTCAGTAAATTGCAAAACGGAGGGGAGGAATGACGGCGAAGGACGAAAGCGGACGCAGCGCGCGCAAGCTGCGGCAGAGCGGTTGATAGATATACGCGGCGGAGCCGCGTATAGAAAATAAGTCACACACAGGAGGAATGAAATATGCCATTACCGGCGTTGTTGGCAGCGGGATTCTTAGGATTGGTGCTCGGCGTAGTAGGCTCGGACGCTGCGGCCAAGGAGGAAACGGAAAAGGAACGCAAGAGGTTCGAGGAGAAAGCGGAAAAAGAGCGCGCGAGGCTCGAGGAGGAGAAAGCCGCATGGCTCGAAATAGCGAGGGAGCGCGAGCGTCTTGAAGAGGAGCGGCGAAATATGCGGGCCGCTTTCGGCTCGCGTTCGGAGTACAACGATGAGGACGAACAGAAAACCTTCGGCGGCTCCGGTCTGCTCGACAACGACGAAGAGACTTTCACGGACGAAGAAAAGGAGGACGACGGCGAAGATTGCGGCAAGTCGGGCGGTACTGTGAGCTATGTTCTAAGCAGGCGCGACGGCGAGAGCGAAGAGGAGCACGCGGCGAGGATATGCGCGCTGTACGCGATAGGAGCGCATGTCGGATATTTCGCCCCGGAGACAGACATTGACGAAGAGATGCTCGGCGAGCCGGAGCGCTCGGACCTTATCGCGGAACTGGAGTCCGGCGTGTCCTTCGACGCGATCAAGGAAAAGTACCTTGACCGGCTCGCCGCAGGCGAGCTGCGCAGCCTCGACGGTATAGTCCGGCACATAATCTTCGTCGAAAGCGACACCGACGATTCTGCCTGCGACTTCTACGCCTACAAGTGGAAGCCGTATCTCGACGCGCGGCTGAGAGGCTAGAGACTGTCACACTGCGATAAGGCTGCAAGTACGATATTACGGCGGCTTACCCACGTTCGGGGAGGCCGCCGTTTTTTGTGCGCGCGGCGGGGCTCGCCTTGCCTTCGCGTTTTGACTTTTTCATACGCTGCGAGGATAATACGGTAAGTACCTGTAAAGGGGGACGATGTTGTGAAGCTTTCCGGAATTTTCACAGGCAAGGGAATTTTAGCCGCGGCGGCCGCGCTGCTGATAGTCGGCACGTCGGCGGCGATTTATCTTAAAGAGAGGCCGGACACGTCGCACGTGCGCGCGTCGGGGACGGTCGAGGTGACGCAGGTGCAGCTCGCGCCGCTTGCGGGCGGGCGCATTCTCGAGCTCGCGATTGAGGAGTCCGACAAAATTGAAAAAGGGCAGTTCGTCGCGCGCCTCTCGATGGACGGCGCGGACGACGACGTGATGATGGCGGAGCAGGCGCTCGCCGCGGCGCGCGCGCAGCTCGCGGAGCTGCGCAGCGGCTTCCGTAAAGAGGATATAGCGCGCGCGAGGGCCGAGGTCGCGGCGCGGCGCGCTCAGTACGAGCAGGCGAAGCGCGACGAGGAGCGCTTCGCTGCGCTCGCGGCCGACGGCGTCGTAGCGGCGCGCGACGCGGAGCTCGCGTCGGAGCAGTCGAAGGCCGCCTACAACGTCATGAAGGCCGCGGCCGAGCAGCTGCGTCTGCTCGAAAACGGCCCGAGGCCGGAGCAGATAGCCGCAGCGGAGGCGAACGCAGCGCGCGCCGAGGCCGCATACGAGAAGGCCAAGACGCTCGTGAGCTACAAGACGCTCTATTCGCCGGTCGCGGGCACTGTGCTGACGAAGAACTACGAGGAGGGCGACGTGATAGCGGCGGGCGCGCCCGTCGCGACGCTCGGCGACCTTACGGACTGCTGGGTAAAGCTCTACATTCCTTCGACGCAGCTGTCGCTCGTCAAGCTCGGCGCTAAATGCAGCGTCTTCGTGGACCCGTTCCCGAACAAGGCGTTCGAGGCGACGGTGACGGAAATCAACCAGCAGGCCGAGTACAACCCGCGCATGTCGCTGACGCAGAGCGAGCGCGCGAACATGGTCTTCTGGATTAAAGTTTCAATAAAGGATACGGAGGGCGTCATAAAGCCCGGAATGCCGGCGGACGTTACGATATTATGACGGCGGCGGAGGTCGTCCTCTCCTACCATAACGTGACGAAGAGCTTCGGCGCGGCGCGCGCGCTCGACGGCGTGGAGCTGGAGATACGGCGCGGCGAAATTTTCGGATTCATCGGGCCGGACGGCGCGGGCAAGACGACGATGATGCGCATGGCGATGGGCATCATCAACCCCGACGGGGGCGAATGCCTGCTGCTCGGCTCGGCGGACAGGCGCGCGGCGCGCGTCCGCGCGGGCTACGTGCCGCAGCTTTTCAGCCTTTACACGAATATGAGCGTCATGGAGAATATACGGCTTTTCGGCTCGCTCTACGGCAAGCCGGAAAAGGCTGTCGAGGAGCGCGCGAAGTTCATCTTGTCGCGCGTCGGCCTCTGGGGCTTCCGCGACAGGTTCGCGGGAAATTTGTCGGGCGGCATGAAGCAGAAGCTCGCCCTCGCGATAGGGCTGCTGAACACGCCCGAGATACTTCTGCTCGACGAGCCGACGACGGGAGTAGACCCCGTGGCGCGGCGTGAATTCTGGGCGCTGCTCTACCAGTTCAACCACGAGGGGCTGACGATAGCGGTCAGCACGCCCTACATGGACGAGGCGGAGCTCTGCACGCGCAAACTGTTTTTGAACGGCGGGCGCATTTTGGACATAGGCACGACGGGCGAGCTGCTCTCGCGCTATCCGTACAAGATTATGAGCCTCGCGACGGGCGCGCGCGAGGCGGGCGCGTGGCTCTCGGGGCGCGCGCACATCGTGGACGCGAATATGTTCGGCTCGAAGTACCACGTCGTCACGGACGACGCGCAGGGCGCGCGCGATTCCGCGGCGGCGGCCTTCCGCGAACACGGCGCGGAAATGCCGGAGATGCGCGAAATCGAGCCGGGGCTCGAAGATTTGTTCGTGGCCTTCGCGGGAAGGAGCGCGGCGCAATGCCCCCGGTAGTCGTGCAGACGGAGCACCTTACGAAGAAGTTCGGCTCCTTCACCGCCGTCGACGACATCAACATGTCGATTGAGGAGGGGCAGGTCTACGGCTTCCTCGGCCCTAACGGCGCTGGGAAGTCCACGACGATACGGATGCTCTGCGGCCTGCTGGCTCCGACCTCGGGGCGCGGCCTCGTCCTGGGGATGGACCTCGCCTCGAACGGGCAGAAGCTCAAGGAGAAAATCGGCTACATGTCGCAGAAGTTCTCGCTCTACCCCGAATTGTCCGTCATCGAAAATCTCAACCTATATTCCGGCCTCTACGGCCTGCGCGGCGCGGAGAAGAAAAAGCGCATCGGCGAGATGCTGGAGCTCGCGGGGCTGACGGGGCGCGAAAACGTGCCGACGGCCTCGCTCTCGGGCGGCTGGCGTCAGAGGCTCGCGCTCGGCTGCGCGATACTGCACAGGCCGAAAATCCTGTTCCTCGACGAAGCGACGAGCGGCGTAGACCCGAAGGCGCGCCTGCTCTTCTGGGAGATAATCTACGACCTCGCGGCGAACGGCACGACGGTGATGGTGACGACGCACTTCATGGACGAGGCCGAGCACTGCAACAAGGTCGCATTCATATATTACGGGCGGCTCATCGCAGACGACTCGCCCGACAACCTGAAGCAGAAGCTGCCCGGCAGGCTTTACGAAATTTCATGCCCCGCGCCGATGGAGCTGCTCGCGAAGGTGCAGGAGGGCGCGGGCGGAGAATTCATCGACTCGTACTTCTTCGGCGACAAGGTGCATATTTTAGCGCCGGCCGGCCGCGAGCTGCGCGCAGAGGGGATTTTCGAGGGCTGCCGCGTCGCGCGCATAGAGCAGTCGATGGAGGACGTTTTCGTATATCTCGTGAAGTCGCACGCGCACGACGACCTCGGCGCGGGGCGCATATCGGGGCTAGGAAGCGCGACCGCGGCGAACGCGAAGGCAGCGAAGGAGGAAGCGAAGAAATGAACTGGGACCGTATGCGCGCGCTGATCGTCAAGGAGTTCATCCAGGTCATGCGCGACAAGATAACGCTCGCGATAATTTTGTTCATGCCGCTCGCGCAGCTTCTGATTTTCGGCTTCGCGATAAACACCGACATAAAGCACCTGAAGACGGTCGTCTTCGACCAGTCGCGGACGCAGGAGAGCCGCGAGATGATAAACAGCCTCACGGCGAGCAACTACTTCGACGTGATAAAGTTCGCCGCGAGCGTGCGCGAGGTCAACGAGAACGTCGAGTCGGGCCGCGCGAAGGTCGGCATCGTCTTCCCGCCCGACTATGCGCGCGACATACAGGGCGGGCGGCAGACCTCCGTGCAGGTCATAGTGGACGCGACGGACAACCTGAGCGCCTCGTCGGCGCTCTCGGCGGCGCAGACGATAGGGATGCTCAAGTCGCAGGAGATACTCGCGGAGAAATTCTCGCGCCTCGGCATCCGCGTGCCGGGGCAGGCGATAGACATGCGCATCCGCCTCTGGTACAACCCCGACTTCGTAACCTCGTGGTACATCGTGCCGGGCATCATGGGGCTGCTGCTGACGCTGACGCTCATATCGATGATGTCGATGGCGATTGTGCGCGAGAGCGAGCAGGGCACGCTCGAACAGCTTCTCGTGACGCCGATGAAGATATGGGAGCTGCTGACCGCGAAGATAATCCCCTATATCATCGTCGGCTACGTGCAGATATTCATCTCGATAGTCATAGGGATTTTCGTATTCAACATGCCGTTCCTCGGGAGCATGACGCTTTTCTACGCGCTGACCTTCTTCTACGTCGTCGCCAGCCTCTCGCTCGGCATCATGATTTCCTGCTTCGCGCAGAACCAGACGCAGGCGCTCCAGATGTCCGTATTCATCATACTGCCGAGCGTCCTGCTCTCGGGCTTCGTCTTCCCGCTCGAATCGATGCCCGCGGGCTTCCGCTACCTCGGCGAGTGCTTCCCGATAACCTATTACATAAATATCTCGCGCCAGATAATCCTCAAGGGCGGCGGCCTCGAATACGTGTGGCGCGACACGCTCGCGCTCGCGGCCTACATCGCCGTGATGTTCACGGCCTCGGTCGTGATGTTCAAACGCCGCTTCGTGCCGTAGGCGCGTGAAAGGAATGATAAAAATGCCGAAGATGAAAATTTTTATATCCGCGCTCGCCGCGCTGACGCTCGCCTGCGCGCCCTGCGCGGGAGCCGGAACGGCGGAAACCTCGCCAATCGTCGAAATCGACTACATAGAGGACGCGGCGCTCGCGAAGCTGCTTATCGCGGCGGGCGAGGAGAACCCGCAGATAGCCGCGGCGAAACAGCGCACCGAGGCGGCGCGCGCGAAGGTCGAGGCCGCCGCCGCGCGACTCGGGCCGGACGTATTCGCGGGGCTCGGCGGCCTGTGGCAGGAGGACGGCGTGACACTGACCCCGAACGTATCCCTCGGCGCGATTACATTGCCTGCATCCGTCAATGTAATCGGCTCTAACACATACGCCGCCGCGATAGGGCTGTCGCAGGTCATATACGCGGGCGGCTCGCTGACGGCGCAGAAGGAGGCGGAGCGGCTCGCGCTCGGCGCGGCGCAGGCGCAGGAGCTGCGCACCGAACAGGCGGTCGAAAACTCCGTCCGCCGCGCCTACTACGCGCTGCGCGCCGCGCAGGCCAAGGCGCGCGTAGCGCGCGAGGCTCTGTCGCTCGCGAAGGAACATCTCGCGCGCGCGGAGAAGCTCTTCAAGGCCGGAGTCGTCGCGAAGAACGACGTGCTGCGCGGCGGCGTAGCGGTCTCGGAGGCCGAGCTTGCGCTGATACGCGCGCAGAGCGCCGAGGCCAACGCGCTGACTGCGCTGCGCCGCGCGGTAGGCACGGAGCTGATTAAAGCCGAGCTCGAAGCGCCCGACATATTCGCGCAGAAGTTATTCTCGGAGGACGGAGACACGGAGCTCGCGAAAATCCTGCCTCGCGTCCCGAGCGGAGACAGGACGGCGCAGGCCTTTGAAGCGCGCGCGGAGCTCAAGGCCTACGCGCTGCTGAGCAAACAGGCCGAAAAGCTCGCGCGCGCCGCGCAGGGGCGGACGCTGCCGCAGATTCTCGGCGCGGCGGGCTACGTAGCGGCCGACGACAGCTTCTTCCCCGGCGACGGCGAGGCGGTCGCCGCGATAGGAATGTACTGGAACCTCTACGACGGCGGCGAGATGCGCGCAAAGACGCGCGAGGCCAAGGCCAAGGCGAAGGAGCTGCTCTTCCAGCTCGAGGACATGAAAAACGCCGTCCGCATGGAGATCGTGCAGGCCGAGCAGAACCTGGCCTCGGCGCGCAGCCGCCTGGAAGTCGCGCTTCGCCAGACGGAGCAGGCGCGCGAGGACTACCGCATAGCCGTGCGCCGCTACGAGGAAAACGTAGGCACGGCGCTCGAAGAATCCGACTCGCGAGTAGCGCTCGTAAACGCGCTCTCCGAAACGGCGGCGGCGCTCTACGACATAAAGACCGCCGAAGCGGATTTGATTTACGCGGTCGGGAAATAGACGAAAGAGCGGCGGCCCTGCGAAGCCGCCGCTCTTTTTATATTTTCACGTCTTTCATCACAACGTCCTTCAAATAACCGTCAAACGCGCGATACTCCGCGTCCGTCAGCGCGCGCGGGCAGGACATGACGACGAGCGGATGGCCCGGGAAGCCCGCGTGGTAGGGCGGGTGGACGTGCGCGAAGGGGTTTTCCGCGAAGCCAGCGCGCTCGTAGAAATTTTTACGGCGGCGCGAGATTTCGTCAACCGGCGGGTCTATCTCGAGAATTATTTTTTTGCCGCTTTGCGCGAGCAGCGCGAGAGCCGCCGCGCCTATGCCGCGCCCGCGAATTTCCGGCGCGGTGCAGAAATGCTCGACGTAGATGAAATCCTCCGTCTCCCAGCATAACATCAGCCCGGCGAACTCATCGCCGTCGTAAATCAGCTCGAAGCGGTAGTCCGCGCTAGCGAGCGCCGCGGCCTGCGCGCCGTCGCCGCGCTGCTCGTGGTACGGAAAGCTCACAGCGTACAGCGCGCGCGCCGCGTTGTATCTCTCGTCATGCGTATCGGTCAGCCGCTCGAACCTCACGCCGTTTCGCCTCCCGCGCGCTTCTCCTTGTAGCTCTCGCCCCACGACTGCATCGCGTCGAGCACGGGGCGGAGGCTCATGCCCGTCTCTGTGAGCGTGTATTCGACGCGCGGCGGCACCTCGGCGTAGACGCGGCGCGTCAGCAGGCCGTCCTCCTCCATCGAGCGCAGGTTCGCGGTCAGCACCTTCTGCGAGACGCTGCCGACCGATTTGCGCAGCTCGCCGAAACGCTTCGTCCCGCCGAGCAGGTCGCGGATTATCAGAACCTTCCAGCGGTCGCTGATGAGCGAGAGCGTCGTCTCGACGGGGCAGGCGGGCAGTGTTTTATCCAATTTATCCGGTCTCCTTCACAATAGTATCGTTTAGGTTACTACGGCACAAATTTGTGCTTACTTTATAAATTCTCCCTACGGACATATTATAACGGCGTCGAGGGGAACGCAAGGGACTTCGGCGAAATTGAAAAACCTGGAGGAATTTCTCATGAAAATTGCAGTTATATGCGCCAACGGAAAAGCGGGCAAGCTTATCGTCGAGGAGGCCGCGCGCCGCGGCCACGAGGTGACGGCGGTCGTGCGCGGTGAGAACCGCAGCGCGGCGAAGAGCGCGATAATCAAGGACCTGTTCGACCTCACGGCGGACGCCCTGAAAGGTTTCGACGCGGTCGTAGACGCCTTCGGCGCGTGGACGCCCGAGGCTCTGCCGCATCATGTTACGTCGCTGCGCAAAATCTGCGGCGTTCTCGCCGGCTCGTCCGCGCGCCTCTACGTCGTCGGCGGCGCGGGAAGCCTGTACCTCGACGCGGAGCATAAGACGCGGCTGATGGACGCGCCGAACTTCCCCGACGTTTACAAGCCGCTCGCCTCGAACATGGGCGCGGCGCTCGACGAGCTGCGCGGACGCCGCGACGTAACGTGGACGTACCTATCCCCCGCCGCCGATTTCCGCGCCGAGGGCGAGCGCACGGGCCGCTACAAGCTCGCGGGCGAGGAGTTCGCGACGAACGCGAAGGGCGAGAGCTTCATAAGCTACGCCGACTACGCCTCCGCGATGCTCGACGTGATAGAGAGCGGCAAATACGCGGACGAGCGCATATCGGTGTACGCGGAGTAAAATTTCCGCCCGCGGCGAATCTGCGGCGGCCTCCGAACGCGCGCGGCGCGGCGCGCGGATTCGGAAGCCGCCGCTTTTTGTGAAATTTTTCAAAATTGCCGTCCCGCGCCGCTGGCGGGCGGAGGCGCGTGCCGCTACAATAAAGGGATAAGGAAGGGGTGTTGACGATGGATTACGAAGGACAGATCTGCAAGCCGCCGATGGAGATAGGCAGGTTCATGCTGCCGGTCGCGGTCGGCTGCTCCTATAACGCCTGCCGCTTCTGCACGCTCTTCAAGCATCTGAAATTCCGCGAGCTTCCGCTCGACAAGGTCGAGGCGGAGCTTCTGCGCGTGAAGAACCTCGGCGGCAGCCCGAAGAAAATTTTCCTCGGCGACGGCAACCCGTTCGGCCTGAGCGCGGAGCGGCTGCTCGATGTGCTCGCGCTGATTCACAAATATTTCCCCGATTGCCGCGACGTGAGCATGGACGCGACAGTGACGAACGTCTCGGAGAAGAGCGGCGAAGAGCTGCGCGCGCTTCGCGATAACGGCGTGAGCGAGCTCTACGTAGGAATCGAGTGCGGCCTTGAGGACGTGCTCGCGTTTATGCGGAAGGACCACAATTCCGAAGAGGCGCGCGGGCAGATAGCGCGTCTCAGGGAGGCCGGGATTATGTACAGCGCGCACATAATGTGCGGCACGGCGGGCGCGGGGCGCGGAATCGAGAACGCCGAGGCGACGGCGCGCTTTCTGAACGAGACCGGCCCGCACAGGATAGTCAACACGTCGCTATTCATCCACCGCAGCGCGCCGCTCTTTTCGGACATCGAGAGCGGACGCTTCACCCCCGCGACGGAGCTCGAAAATATGCTCGAGGAGCGAAGGCTTCTGGAGCTGCTGGCCGTTCCCGTCGATTTCTACGACGGGCTGCACGACTACATGGAGGTGCGGACGAAGGGGCGCCTGCCGCAGGACCGCGAAAGGATGCTCGCGCGCCTCGACATGGAGATAGAACGGAAGCGCGAGCGCGCGGAGATGTACGTCGTCTACGCGTCGTAAGGCCTGCGCCGTTTCGCAGACTGACGGCGAAAGCGCCGCGTCCAAGCCGCAGCAGAGCGGCGCGGGCGCGGCGCGTTTTTTATGCCGCGGCTCCGCGCTCCGCCGCCGCGCGCAAAGTCCCCGCCTTTTCCGCGCGCGTGCGGAACGTTTTTTTACAATTTATTACTATTATATGCTATCATATTATCGTAACTAAAATATCTATTTCTCAACGCCGAGCCCCGGCGTGCGGCAGCGGGGAGGGGTCGCTATGACGCTGAAAAGAGAAGGGACTCTTTCACAGCTCGTACTCGAAAGCATACAGGAGTCGATAAGGGACGGCGAGTTCCGCCCCGGCGAGGCGCTGCCCTCGGAGCGCGAGCTCGCGGAGCGCTACGGCGTCGGCAAGTCGAGCATACGCGAGGCGGTGAAGATGCTGCAGGTCCTGGGCGTCGTAGAGACCGCGCAGGGGCGCGGGACGTACCTGCGCCGCTCCGTCGGGCCGCAGATTCTGCGCCCGCTGCTGCTCGACATGATGTTGCTGCGCACGAGCGCCGACGAGCTTTACGAATTCCGCCTGTTCTTCGACCGCGCCTACATCCGCCTCGCCGCCTCGCGCGCGACGGAGGAGCTGAAGCGGCGCGCGCGGGAGGCGTTCGAGGGGCTGAGCCGCGCGCAGCGCGAGTCGCTCCCGGGCGCGGAGGAGTTCGACCGCGATTTCCATCTCGCGATTCTCGAGGCGACGGGCAACGAGTTCATCATCAAGACGGGCGTGATGATAATGGAGCTCTGCCGCCCGCACATGACCAAGAGCAGCGGGATGCTCGACGAGACGGCGCTCGAAAATCACGGAAAGATACTCGAAATATTCTGCTCCGGCAAAACGGACGGCCTCGACGAAGCCGTCGAGAAATCTATGAGCGCCTTCCGCCGCACGCTCGGCGATTCCGCGGGCGCGAAGGAACGGCGCGGCGAGTAAATCGGCGGAAGCGTTGCAAAAACGGAGAAGAACGGGAGACACGGATGCGCTTCCCGTTTTTTTGCGCCGCGGCCCGGAGCTTGCGCGATTGCGCGGACACGCGGCGCGGCACTGCCGTTTGGCGCGAAGCACGCAATTCCGCGTTGTTTTTTCAGCGCGTTCACGTGATAATTGTTTCGCACAGGAGGATGCCGCGATGCTTTTTCACGAAAAACTTGCCTTGATAAAAGAAATAATCTCCGTCACGGGGACGGCGCTCGCGAGGGAGGCCGGGCTCGCCCCGTCGTGCGTCTGCCGCTATCTTTCGGCGAAGAACTCGCCCTTCCGCGGCGGCGGGGCCGTGACGCGGCTGTCACGCGCCGCGGCTGCGCTCGCGCCCGGCGGCAGGGAGCTGAACGCGCTGCGCGAGGCGGCCGGTGCGCGCGCGGACGAAAAAACCGCGGACGCGGTCGAGCGGTGGCTCAACGCGCCCGATTCCGGACTGCGCGAGAAGAAGCCGCAGGAGACGCACGCGCCCGCGGCGCGCGTCGGCATAGCCGCGAAGCTCGCGCTGCTCATGGACTCCTTCGGCACATCGAACGCCGAGCTCGCGCGCTACGCGAACCTCGACGGCTCGTCCGTCTCTCGCTACCGCAGCGGCAAACGCAGCGTCCGCAGCGACGACCCGATACTGCGCAGCTTCTGCTCATACTTCGCCGTACTATGCAAATCGCGCGGCGTGCCGGAAGCCCTCGCCGGAGAGCTGAACGCCTCGGACGGCGGCTGCGGCGAGTGCGAGGCGCTCGCGGCGCGGCTTCTGGAATGGATATGCGAGGATTCCGCAAAAAGGCCGTGGCTCTCGCGCGGCCTGCTCGAAGGCGCGGATTCTGCCGCGGCTCCCGCGCGCGAGGCCGCGCCCGCAGCAGAAGGCGGCGTCGAGACTGGCGGGCGCGTCTACTCCGGCGCGGAGGGGCTGCTCGCCGCGGTCGGCGAGTTCGCGCGAGAGGCGGGCGGCGACGGCAGGCCGCGCGACGTCTACGTCTACACCTCGTACCTCAGCTGGTTCTCGCGCGAGCCGCGTTTCGCGGAAGCCTGCGCGGAGCTGATGCGCGGCATGATGGAGCGCGGACATAAAATAACGAGCGTCCACAACATCGGCTTCGACGCCGACGAAATTTTTGAAATGATAGAGACGTGGCTGCCGCTCTTCCTCACGGGCAAGGTCGAGGCGCGCTACCTGACGAGGCCGAACCGCTCGCTCTTCAGCGAATTCATGGGCGCGGCGGGAAACTGCTCCGTGCGCTTCTCGACGCTGCGCGGCGGCTCCGTGCGCCCGCGCGCCTTCTTCTCCGAGAGCGGCGAGGAGGCGGCATTCGTCCGCGAGCAGGTCGAGGGGCTCGCCGCCTACTCGAAGCCGCTCGTCACATTTTTCAGAAAAGAGGACACGGAGAGGCTCTACTCCGCCGCCGAGAACTGCCGCGGCGCGGACGGCGACGTGATAAAGCTCACGCGCCGCCCTACGATGGAGTCGATGCCGGAAAATCTCGCGGAGCGCATATTCGCGCGCGTCGCGCCCTCGCGCGAATGCTTCGAGCTGCTGAAGCGCCGATACGAAACGCGCCGCGCCGTTTTCCTCGACTCGCTATCGCACGTCGGCGTCACGGAGATATTTCCGCAGCTTACGCAGCGGGAGATAGACTCCGGCGAGGCGCAGCTCGCGCTGCCCTGGGAGGCGGGCTTCTCCGCCTCGTACACGCCCGATGAATACGCCGCGCACATGGCGGCGCTAGACCGCCTCGCCTTCGAGCGCGCGAACTACCGCGTCCTTCGCCGCGCCTCGATGCCCTTCTCGACCATCGACCTGATAGTAAAAGAGGGCTCCGCCGTCTACGTAGCCAAAAACGACGGCGAGCCCGCCGCGGTCTCCTTCCTCAACTCGCAGGTCTGCTACCTGCTCGAACGATACGTCAAGAAGTTCGTAAAAAACTGACCCGAGCGTCGCGGCGCGCAAGCGCCGCGATTTTCGTCTCCGCGCAGCGCCGCGCGCTTTGCTGTAAAATTTTATGTTGAATTTTACAGCAAAAGACTATATGCTTGACGCAGGAACGGAAGGGGGAATCTCTCATGCCGAACATCAAGCCTATATCCGACCTGCGCAACTACTCCGAAGTCCTGCGCGAGGTCTCCGCCGGTTCGCCGGTGTTCCTCACAAAAAACGGGCGCGGACGCTACGCGATATTGGACATAAGCGACTACGAGAAGGCGAACGCGGCAGCCGCGCTGATGAACGAGCTGGCGAAGGGCAGGAGCTCGGGAGAGGAAAAAGGCTGGCTTTCGCCCGAGGCTGTCAGGGCGCGCCTCCTCCGCGCCGAAGATGAAATATAAGCTTCTCTACTCGCCGGCCGCGGCGGCGGACCTTGAGGAGATAAACGAATACATCGCGGGCGAGCTTTGCAGCCCCGCCGCGGCGAGGAACGTTATAGGCGGCATTCTCGACGCGGCGGAAAAGCTTGAAGATTTTCCGAACATGGGAACGCCGCTGCGCGCCGTCACGGACATGGAAAGCGATTACCGCTTTATCGCAGTGCGCGGCTACACACTCTTTTACCGAAGCTTCGGCGGCTGCGTCTATATCGACCGCATACTGCACGGGCGTCGCGACTATATGCGCATACTCTTTGACGTCGGAGAGCAGGCTGAATAGCGCCGTTTCGGAGCGTTTTTTACCTGCTCCTCAGCACTTCCAGATTATGCTTATATTCCGGCACGGCTTCCCAGACGGCGGAGCCGAGCTCGCAGGGGAACTCGGGGCAGAAGCCGCAGTGCGGGATCTGGTTTTCGAGCGCGCACTCGCGTATCGCGCATTCGGCGCAGTTTACGCTTTTGACGCCGGGCGCGAGGCAGCCGGTGCAGCGCAGCCGCGAGGGGAGGATGAAGGAGCCCTGCCCCGCGCTTTCGAGGTGCGCGGCGATTTTGGCGAGCGCTTCGTTGTCGCGGCGGACGGTCGCGCGGCGCGCCTCGCAGCCGTCGCAGTCCATTCCGCAGCAGCCTGTGTTCGCCATTATTCCGTCTCCGCCTCGGGCGCGGCGGCGCTGACGACGCCGCTTTTGCGCACCGTGCAGCCTATCGCGGACAGCTCGGCGGCGAGCGCCGAAAGCCCCTCTTCGACGGAGCGCCACTCTGTCTCGAAGGCGCAGTCGACTAGGAAAAGCGCCTCTTTCGTCTCCGCGTCCACGCTCGCGTCGCGCGTGTCGCGGTAGTTCCAGAGCCAGCAGCAGACTTTTTCGCCGTCGGCGTAGACGACGTGGCGTTCCGCGCATTCTACGACTGAGTCGCCAGCGCCGAGCGGGTAGAATTTTTCGCCGGGTTTCGCATAGCGCAGCGTGAGGCCGCCGCGCAGCTTTTCCATGTCGTGCGCGCCCATCGGCAGAAGGCTGAGCGCGGAGACGCAGTCGTAGCAGTCTACGACGGGCGAGACCTCCCAGAGGTCGCCCTTGAAGATGCGGCGCAGCAGCGCTTCGAGCGACGAACGGTATTTGCTCGGCTTGACGCCCATCGCGGAGTAGACCTCGCGCCAGCGGCGCACGTCGGGGTGCATCATCATCGTGTCGGCGGATATTCCTATGTCGTTGAGCCGCGCTTCGAGGCCCGCCTTGAGCGCGCGCACGTGCGCTGCGCCGCCCGCGTTTGCGACGCCCGCGCGCAGCCAGCCGATTTTCGCGTCAGGGAAGCTTTCGAGGATTTTCGGGTCTATCGAGATTTTCATTTTTTCAAATCCTTTCTTATAAGCCGCCGTTTCCGAGCCGCGCGCAGATTTTACCGGCGAGCCAGCCGACGGCCCAGCCCGCCGCGCTGCCGGCGGCGAAGAGCGGCAGTATGTAGAGGCCGACGCGCGGGTCTCCGACTATGAACGAGACGACGGCGACCTGCCCTATGTTGAAGGCCCACGCGCCCGCGACGCTGACCCACGGCAGCGAGAGCGCGCCGCGCCAGCGTTTATACATAAGCGTCATGGCGGCGGTCGCGGCGAGGCCCCCCGCGAGGCCGCAGAAGAGCGCGAAGACGTTTCCCGTCGCAAGCCACGCGAGCGAGACGCGCAGCAGCGTGACGGCGAAGGCCTCGCGCGCGCCCATGAGGACGAGCGCCGCGAGCGAGAATACGTTCGCCGCGCCGAGCTTGATTCCGGGCGCGGGCATCGGAAGCGCGCTCTCGGCGAGATTTACGGCGAGCGCGCAGGCGGTCAGCAGGGCGGTGAGGACTAGGCGGCGCGTTTTCATCAGCGGCTCACCGCGTCCACTTCCCCGCCGCGGCCGCCCGTCACGCGGACGACGAGTTTGTGCGGCAGGCAGACGGAGCCCTCGCCGGGGCGAGAAATTTCGCCGTTTTTCACGCATGTCCGGTCGGGGCAGTCCGCGGAGACGACGGCGGCGCGCCCCTCCCCGACGCGCACGACGTTGAAGCCGCCGCCCGCACGTACCGTTATGTCGCGCGGCTCGCCCGCGAGCGAAAGGCGCTCGACGACCTCGCCGTTTACGACGATTTCAACCTCCGGCGAATCGAGCGCGTCCTTATTGACGAAGGCGAGAAGCGCGCAGAGCGCGAGCCCCGCGGCCGTCGCGAGCGCCGCGGCGCGGTCGAGCCGCTTCATTCGCCCGCTCCTATGACGGAGAGCGCGAGGCTCTCGTCCGTGAGGCGGAATATCTTTTCAGCCGATGGAGTGATTAAGACTCTTTTGTCGTCCGTCACGAGGACCGCCATGACGTCGCCGCGGCGTTCGAGAAATTCCGGCGCGCGGCGCGAGCCCATGACGAAGAGCGCCGTGCAGAGCGCGTCGGCGCGCGCGGAGTTCGCGTCAACGACCGTGACCGACGACAGCCCCGAGCGCGCGGGGCGGCCCGTCGCGGGGTCGATTATATGATGATACCGCACGCCGTCCTTTTCAAAATAGCGCTCGTAGGGGCCGGAGGTGACGACGGAGACATCCTCGGCCTCGATTATGCCGAAATACTCTCCGCGCGGCCTGTCCGGCTGCTGAAGCCCCGCGCGCCACGGCCCGCCGCGCGGCGACTCGCCCACGAAGTCGAGATTGCCGCCGAGGTCTATCATCGCGCGGCGCACGCCGTCCGCGGCGAAGCGCGACTTCAGCGCGTCGGCGACGTAACCCTTCGCTATCGCGCCGAGGTCGAGCCTCATGCCGCGCGGCAGACGCGCGAAATGCGCGCCGTCTTCGACGCGCAGCTCTATCTTCGAATAGTCGGTATATTTCAGCACTTCGGCTATCTCGCCGTCCGACGGCACGCGCGCCTCGGGCGTGCCTATCCTCCACAGCGCCGTCACGCCGCCGAGCGCGGGGCTGAAAGCGCCGCCCGTCAGCTCCGCGAGCGCGAGCGAGGTCTCGAGCAGCTCCGCCGTCCGCGCGTCTATGCGCGTCCACGCGCCGCCCGCCGCGTTCAGGAGTGCGACGTCCGACGTAGGAATGTTGACGGAAAAGAGGTTTTCAAGGGATTTTATAAGCTCGTCGCCCTTCGCAAGCTCTTCGTCCGCGTTCCCGCAGTCGTAGAGAGAGAGGCGGACGAAGGTGCCGAGGCGGAAATTCTCGGAGACGGGGGGCTCTGCGCCGCCGCCCGGGCGCGAGACGAAAAGCGCCGCGAAGCAGAGAAGCGCCGCGGCGGCGGCAAGCAGGCAAAGCGTGCGCTTCGTCATAAAATTCCGCCCCCTCCGAAAAAAATCGTCATGCGACAATTATATTACAAAGGCGCACCCTTTCGCGCGCGGGCATACAAAAGGCCGCGCGCCCGCAAAGGACGGCGGCCCCGAAAGCGTTGTAAGGACGATTTTTTACGCCTCGGCGCAGAGGCGGAGCTCCGGCGCGTCGGCTGAAACGTCGCCGCAGAGCAGCTCTTCCGCGCCGTTCACGCTCAGCCCCATCGTGCTGAGGAAGCGTTTGAGCGTCAGTATCGAGGTCTCGCTGCGGCGGAAGAGCGTCGAGGAGACGACCGACGAGGCCATGCCGCACGAGAGCAGGCCGTAGAGCTCGCGGCAGTCGGCGGCTCCGCAGGCGGAGGCTACGGGCACGCCGACGGCGGGGGCGATGAGCTTCACGAAGTCCGCGTCGCAGGGCTTGACGCGCCCGCCGCGCTCCATGCTGACGAGCAGCAGCTCGCCCGCGCCGAGCCATTCGGCCGCGAGCGCCCAGCCGTAGGCGTCCATGCGCTCGGCCTTCGCGCCGCCCTCGGTGCAGACCTCCCAGTAGCCCTCGCCGCGCTGCTGCGCGCATATCGCGACGGTGACGCCGCCGCGGCCGAACACCGCCGCCGCCTCGCGCACGAGGCCGGGGTTGCGCACCGCCGCGTCGCCGAGCACGACGCCGTCGGCCCCCGCTTCGCGCAGCTCGCGCAGCTCGCGCGGGCTTCCCGCGCATCCCGCCGCGATTGGGACGACGAGCTCCGCCGCCGCGCGGCGCACGACCTCCGCGACGCCTTCGCCGCGCGCCGAAACGTCGAGGAACATCACGCCGTCCGCGCCAGCGCGCGCGTAGGCCGCAGCGCACCCGACGGGGTCGCCTGCGCCGCGCTTTCCGCAGTAGACCGGACCTTCCGCCGTTTTTCCGTTTATTACCTTCACGCATGGAATTATCTTTTTACCGAACATATCTATCACCTTTCTCAGATTTTTCAAAAGTTTTACGTTTCATCCGCCCGCCGCAGCTCCGGCGGCGGCGCCTAAATTCCGCGCGGATTCGCGAAGCCGCGATGGCTTCCGAATATCGTCCCGCCGAGCGCCGCGGCGCGTCCGAAGCGCGCTGAGCGCGGCGCGGGACGCATGGCGCGGCGGAGGCGGCGCGCTTCGCCGCAGTCCGTCATTTTATCTCTCCCCGTTTCGTTCGCGCGCCGGAGGGCTCCGGCGCACCCCGCCGCAAAAATCGCGGCGCGCTGATATGGCGCGCGGCGCTGCGGCGTTTTCAGGAAATATTAAGAAACTGTGAAATTATCGTAAAAGAAAAGCTTTCGCCATGCTGTGCCAGCGCGTCCCTAGCGGGAGGCGGCGGCGCATGGCCCGCAATGTCGCGGCGTGTGATGATGGCGGGAAACGTGGAGCCGGCGCTCCTCCGTGCGTTTTGCAGAAGCCGAAAATTTGTACAGCGTCTTCATTTTCCCATCCTCCTTCAAGCTTTGCTCTGTTAAAGTGCTAGCTTGATGATTTTCATCACGGGCCTTATAATATCACGGGTTTGTCATTTTTGCAAACGACGACGGAGGAATAAACATGAAAGACGAATTCAAGGCCGACGCGCTGATCTTCGACATCGACGGGGTGCTTCTCGACGTTACGAAATCCTTCCCCGAGGTCATACGGCGCTGCGTCGCGGACGGCTGGGAGAAATTCTGCGGCGGCGTGACGGACTGCGCGGGCTACGGCCCGGAGCACGAGTGGGTGATGAAGCGCCACGGCAGCTTCAACGACGACTACGACCTCGCGTGGACGCTGCTCTCCATGACCGCGGCGAGCGGCGAAAAGCTGCTTTCGCACGCGCTGCCGTCGCCGGAGCGGCTTACGGAGGAGCTCGCGGACTTTCGCGCGCCGCTCGTCGAATGGGTGCTCGGCAAGTACGGCGGCCTAGTGCCGCGGAGCGAGAGCCGCGCGATGTGCGCGGAGCTCTACGGCGACCCGGAGCGCGGCCTCTACAAGCTGGAGAAGCCCGCGCTGTCGCGCCGCTGGGACGAGCTTGGCCTGCCCGTTGCAATATATTCGGGGCGTAACGCCTACGAGTGGGAGCTGGCGAAGAAGAGCCTCGGCTGGGAAGATTTCCCGGACGACCGCATAATCCACTACGACCACGGCATAGAGAAGCCGTCGCCGAAGGGGCTTGAAATCCTCTGCGAACGCATCGGCGCGTCGTCGCCGGTATTCTTCGGCGACACGGCGAGCGACATGAAGGCGCAGGCCGCTTTCGGGCGCGGGCGCTTCGCCGCGGTGGGCCGCCTGCTGCCGGAGGCGGAGTTCAGATTCGAGACGACTGAAGAGGCCGTCGACGCCTTCGCGCCGAAGCGCGCGTGAACGTGCGGCGCCGCGTAAAATACGCATTCGCGCGGCGCGGGCTTGACAACGCAAAATTTTGTAACTAAAATTTTCCGCGTTTGATGATGCAGCCGCTTGAACGGCAAAGGGAGGCACGGACATGACAGAAATGCATAAGAGGCTTGACGATATTCATGTCACGCGGTTCTCCTTTACCGGCGCGGGTCCTCTTCACGGGATCTGCGCGAAATCGGCTTGATTCTGAACACAGCACCTTCGGAATCGCACTCCGCGTATTTGTCGTAGAAGCAGGGCTCGCAGTTTGATGCGGGGCCTGCTTTTTTTATAACTTTAACAAAATATTCACGGAAGGAATTGAGAGAAAAATGGAAAAGCAGAACTACTTCCAGCCCGAGATCGAGTGCGCGTCGCGCGAACAGATCACGAAATGGCAGACCGAGGGACTTATCCGCACGGTCAAGCACGCCTACGAAAACTCCGCCTACTACCGCAAAAAGATGGACGACCACGGCGTGAAGCCCGAGGACATCAAGAGCCTCGCCGACATCACAAAGCTGCCCTTCATCTGCAAAGACGACCTCCGCGAAGCCTATCCCTACGGCCTCCTCTGCATGCCGCTGCACGACTGCGTCCGCATCCAGTCCACGAGCGGCACGACGGGACGCCGCGTCATAGCCTTCTATACGCAGCACGACATCGACCTCTGGGACGCGACCTGCGCGCGCGCGATAGTCGCCGCGGGCGGAACCCCCGACGACGTCGTCCAGGTCTGCTACGGCTACGGCCTCTTCACCGGCGGCCCGGGACTCAACGGCGGCTCGCATAAGCTCGGCTCGCTGACGCTGCCCATGTCCTCCGGCTCGACCGACCGCCAGATACAGTTCATGCAGGACCTCGGCTCGACGATACTCTGCTGCACGCCCTCATACGCCGCCTACATCGGCGAGACGATAGTCGAGCGCGGCCTTCAGGACACCATCAAGCTCAAGGCCGGAATCTTCGGCGCGGAAGCGTGGAGCGAAGAGATGCGCCGCGACATCGAGAAGAACCTCCGCATCAAAGCCTACGACATCTACGGCCTCACCGAGCTCGAAGGCCCGGGCGTCAGCTACGAGTGCTGCGAGCAGCGCGGAATGCACATCTGCGAGGACCAGTTCATCGCGGAAATAATAGACCCGAACACCGGCGAAGTCCTTCCCGACGGAGAGAAGGGCGAGCTCGTCTTCACCTCGCTCAACAAGCAGGCCTTCCCGATGGTGCGCTACCGCACGCGCGACATCTGCGTCCTCTCGCATGAGAAATGCTCCTGCGGCCGCACCCACGTCCGCATGTCCAAGCCGATGGGCCGCAGCGACGACATGCTCATCATCAAGGGCGTCAACGTCTTCCCGTCGCAGGTCGAAACCGTCCTCATCGAGCACGGCTACTCGCCGAACTACCAGCTCGTCGTCGACCGCGTCAACAACTCCGACACGCTCGACATCAACGTCGAGATGAACCCCGACATGTTCAGCGACAACCTCGGCGAAATCACCGCGCGCGAGAAAGAACTCGTCAACGCGCTCAAGGGCTTCCTCGGCATATACACGAGAGTCCACCTCGTCGCGCCGAAGAGCATCCCGCGCAGCGAAGGCAAGGCCGTCCGCCTCATCGACAAGCGCAAAATATAACCGACGGGACACAACAGGGACTTTTTTGAATATAATAAAGGAGGAACAAAATCATGAAGGGGGAAAAAGAGATGACAATCAAACAGATTTCCGTCTTTCTTGAGAACAAGCCCGGCAAGCTCGCCGAATTCGTCGAAGTTCTTCGCGGGCACGGCATAGACATGAGGGCGCTTTCGCTCGCGGAAGCCTCCGACTTCGGCATTGCGCGCGTCATAGTCGACGACCCCGACAAGACGCAGCAGGTGCTTGCAGAGGCGCACTTCATATCTTCCGTCACGCCGGTCCTCGCCGTCGCCGTCTCCGACCAGCCCGGCGCCCTCTACGAGATGCTCGAAGCGATGCGCGAAGGCTCCGTCAACATAGAATACACCTACGCCTTCACGACGCGCACCGACAAGGGCGCATACATGGTCTTCCGCGTCGCGGACAAATCCATCGACGACGCCGTGAAGCTCCTCGAAAAGCACAACATCAAAATCGTCGCTCAGGACGATATATACAAGCTGTAAAGCACGCCCCGCCCCGCCTCGCGCAGAGGCGGGGCTTTTTCGTATGAACCCATGCTGAAAGACGGCGTCGTTCTCGAAAACAACGAAGGAAAAGTCACGGTAAACCAACACAGCTTCTGCGAGCTTATAAAACATCTGCTCGTCCACTACGCCGGCGCCTCGTATGCGGAAGCCTCAAAATTAGTGGACGGCTCGCACCTCGCAGAGCCCATCGCCGACGCGATGTCAGCCTGCCTCTTCAGCCACGAGTATCCGTACTTCTGGGCAATGAGCCTATATTACGGCGGTATGTACTGGGAAAAGGGAATCCCGGCGCAGCCGGAAGACATGGACGCATACTTCCGCCTTGAAGACGAAATCATCCGCCGCCACAACCTCAGAGAACCCTTTGAATTTTAAAATCCCGCACAGTTTTCGCCCGCGCGCCGCACTTGACATTCCGCCCATTACGCGCAAGAATATCATCCGGTGATATAGGCCAAACGCAATGACGGGAAAGAAGTAAGTCCGCATCCGCTCCCGCAGAGAGCCGCCGGTCGGTGTAAGGCGGCGGAGGGACGGGCCGAAATACATTCCAAGAGCGGCGCACCGAACGAATCACGGAATTTCAGTAGGCTGCGACGGGTCCGCCCGTAAAAGCGGACAGGGTATCCGGCTCCGGCCCGTACCCGACGAGGGCGCGTCCCGCGAGGGAGCGCCAAACTGAGGTGGTACCACGGGAATCCAAGCCCGTCCTCTGATTAGGGAGGGCGGGCTTTTTTATTGCCGCCGCTCCAGAAAAAGAAGAACAAGAAAACTTTTAGGAGGAGAACAGAAATGCCTATTACCGACCTGCTTGAGAGGAACGCGCACGAATTCTGCCACGAAACGGCGCTGGTCGAGATCAACCCCGAAGTCAAAGAAATACGCCGCGTCACGTGGAAAGAATATGAACTTATAGAATCCAGCCCGACGGAGAGCTACCGCCGCGAAATAACGTGGGGCGTCTTCGACGAGAAGGCCAACCGCTGCGCGAACCTGCTGCTCTCGCGCGGCATCAAAAAGGGCGACAAGGTCGCCATCCTCATGATGAACAGCCTCGAATGGCTGCCGCTCTACTTCGGAATACTCAAGACAGGCGCGCTCGCCGTGCCGCTCAACTTCCGCTACACCGCGGAGGAGATTAAATACTGCCTCGAGCTCGCCGACGTCGACGCGCTCTTCTTCGGCCCCGAGTTCATCGGCCGCGTCGAAGACATCTGCGACCAGATACCGCGCGTCAAGCTGCGCTTCTTCATCGGCGACGGCTGCCCGCGCTTCGCGGAAAACTACATGCACCTCGCGGCGAACCTCTCCAGTTACCCGCCGCGCATACTGCTCTCCGACGACGACGACGCGGCGATATACTTCTCCTCCGGAACGACGGGCTTCCCGAAGGCGATACTCCACACGCACCGCGCGCTCATGCACGCCGCGAAGGTCGAGCAGGCCCACCACGGGCAGACGCACGACGACGTCTTCCTCTGCATACCGCCGCTCTACCACACCGGCGCTAAGATGCACTGGTTCGGGAGCCTCATATCGGGCAGCAAAGGCATCCTGCTCAAAGGCACAGACCCCAAGACGATAATCGAGACCGTATCCAACGAAAAATGCACCATCGTATGGCTGCTCGTGCCGTGGGTGCAGGACATCCTCGACGCGATAGACGACGGCAGAATCAACCTCGAAGACTACGAGCTCTCGCAGTGGCGGCTCATGCACATCGGCGCGCAGCCCGTGCCGCCGAGCCTCATATCGAGATGGCGCCGCGTCTTCCCGCGCCACAAGTACGACACGAACTACGGCCTCTCGGAATCCATCGGCCCCGGCTGCGTCCACCTCGGCATCGGCAACATCGACAAGGTCGGCGCGATAGGCGTCCCCGGCTACGGCTGGCGCGTCAAGATAGTGAACGCGAAGGGCGACGCGATCACCGACGGCAGCGTCGGCGAGCTCGCGGTCAAAGGCCCCGGCGTCATGAAATGCTACTACAACGACCCGGAGGCGACCGACGCCGTCCTCAAAAACGGCTGGCTGCTCACCGGCGACATGGCGCGCCAGGACGAGGACGGCTTCATCTACCTCGTCGACCGCAAGAAGGACGTCATCATCAGCGGCGGCGAAAACATCTACCCCGTCCAGATAGAGGACTTCCTGCGCGCCAACAACGCGATAAAGGACGCCGCCGTCATCGGCCTTCCCGACAAGCGCCTCGGCGAGATAGCCGCCGCGATAATAGAGCTCAAGCCCGGCGCGCAGTGCACCGAGGCCGACATCGAAGACTTCTGCATGGCGCTGCCGCGCTACAAGCGCCCGCGCCGCATAATCTTCGCCGACATCCCGCGCAACCCCACCGGCAAAATAGAAAAGCCGAAGCTGCGCCAGATGTACCGCGCCGACAACCTCGTCGCGCGCCAGACGAACGCCTAGCGCCGCCGCGCGCGGTTTGACAAGGCAATCAAATCAGCTATAATATTTTGCGTCGCTCTTTCGGAGCGCCGATGCCGGTGTAGCTCAGCTGGTAGAGCAACTGACTTGTAATCAGTAGGTCGGAGGTTCGAATCCCCTCGCCGGCTCCATTTGACTATCCAAGCCCCTTTAGGGGCTCTTTTTTTTGCTCGTTGACTATCCAAAGTTATTCAAAAATCCTGTTATAATCCATCTTAACGACGGCTTTGACTATCCAAAGCTATTTTTGACTATCCAAAGCTATTCAAAGTTAGTCAAGCCAAAAGTGTCACTACAATCTGGTAAATCTGTTACTATCGTGGATTTTGTAGTAACAAAAAGGGGGAAAACATAGATGTTGACTGAATTAGCAGTGCAAAACTTGAAGCCTAAAACTCAACGCTATATGAAGGCAGACAAAGACGGACTCTATATCGAAGTCGTACCGGCGGGGCATAAATATTGGTGGTATTTTGCCCAGATCAATGGGAAACGTAAGAAAAAACTATTAGGCAAATGGCCCGAACTATCGCTGAAAGACGCTAGGGAACTTCTTATTACGACAAAGAGAGAAACAAAAATAGCGGCGCTATCGCCTAAAGTCCAAGATGTGCTCATGTCGGAGATAGCGGAAGAATGGTTTAGGGTAAAAATATCTAACTTCTCCGACGGATATAAAAAACGTGTGCGCAGATGGCTGAATAATTATATATTACCGAAGTTCAAGAACCGTCCTATAAATTCCATTACAAGCCCGGAAATTCTTGAAGTATGTAGGGCAATCGAGAATGAAGGCATGCACGAAATTGCTCATAGAGTATTGAATCTCTATAGTCAGATATTCCATTATGCAATGCCGTTTTATGTGCAGACAAATCCAACAGTTGCTATTGCCGGAAAACTTGTTCCGAGAAAAACTAAACACTTCGCGAGACTGACAGATCCTCGTGATGTTGGTGTACTCATGTATGCAATCTTACAATATCCTCGTCCACGAGTTCGAAATGCATTATTGATGTCTGCATATACTTTTTGTCGCCCGGGCGAGATACGGCGCGCCGAATGGTCTGAAATAGATCTAGATAGAGCTATTTGGAAAATACCAGCTGAAAAGATGAAAATGAGACGTGCGCATATCGTGCCTTTAGCATCTCAAGTGATTGATCTACTTAAGAATCAACAAATATGTCTTGAAAAATCGGGGCTTGCTGGAAAATATGTTTTTCCCTCTGAGAGAGGTTCGGTACGTTGTATGAGTGAGAATACTGTCCGGTTGGCCTTACGTATTCTTGGATACGGAGCCGACGACATGACGGCTCACGGCTTTAGGGGAATGGCGTCAACGTTGTTAAACGAATCCGGTTTGTGGAATGTTGACGCTATAGAATTACAGCTCGCTCATGTTGAAAGCAACTCAGTGCGGGCGGCATACAATGAGGCGAAAATGCTTTCGGAAAGAACAAAGATGATGCAGTGGTATGCTGATGAACTAGATCGACTCGCAACGAAGAACGGTATATAGTCAGAACAAAAGCACTCACGGCTACCCCAGAGGTTGCCAACAGGCGCAAGCCTTAATTATGCCGGAATTGGAGCGCCGGGAAAATCCTGCTTGTCGGGATTATCTCGGCGGCGATAGCGCACTCCAATCTCCCGGCTTTGTTTGTTTTCTCTAATTTTTTCAAATATATTTTTTTAGAGACAGTAGCAAGGTATCATCTACGCTACGCTTGCTGTTGTAACTAGAGAGAAAGAAATAAATATGTTTTGAGTTTGGTTTTATGTTTTTGTTTTTAATTTTCGGAGCGAGCCGCGCAAATGCGAGCGTAGAAAATTGATGAGCCGAAGGCTCATGGCAGACGGGTTCTCCGTCTGCGAGCTGGTCCCGGGCGCAGCAACCGGGCCCCGTGAAATTACTGCGTAGCGGTAATTTTGTACGGGGTATTATTATACTTACTATTTAGAAGCAATGAACATCTTTGGGAAACAAAAGCTATTTATTTGTTTGATTATAGCATGAACATGGAGGGAGTTGAAAGTGAGGGCGACATCTCATAATGCACGAACTGGAAAAGACGGAACGTTCTCGGCTAAGCATAATGATCGGAATTTTGATTTGAATAATGCCGAACATATCAATAAAGAGAAGACAAGTCAGAACATCACAGGAGAATGGACAAGGACAGGGATCAGCTTCGAAGAATCCGAGAAAAAATATTATGAAGAGCACTTCCGTGCATTTCTCGATTGTCAGAATGCAAAATATCAAAAGAACCGAAACAAGCGGGATCAGAAAACAATGGACGAGTATCGCCGTAGCCCAAGAACTTGCCCGGAAGAAACAATTTACCAGATCGGGAAAAAGGACGACACAATCTCGCCTCAGTTATTAAGCAACATAGTTGCGAAGCAAATTGCGTGGGAGGCTAAGACATATCCTAACGTTCGGATTCTTAACTATGCCTTGCACTTAGATGAGCAAGGCGCGCCTCATGTCCATGCGCGCAAGGTCTGGATTGCGCATGATCCAAACGGGAATCTAAGAGTGAATCAAAACGGCGCTCTTGCAGAAATGGGAATTGAACGTCCTGATCTTAGCAAGCCTCAGAATCGTTACAACAATCCGAAAATGACATACACGCGCGATTGTCGTCAGCACTTAATAGAGGTTTGCCGTTCTTATGGTATTGAAATTGAGATTGAACCGCTTGAAAAATCTAAGACAGGGCTGTCACTAGACGAGTATAAGGCGAAGCAAGAGCAGGAGAAGTTAGAGCAAGCGAAGGCAGAAGCGGAACGGATAAAAGTAGATTTGCAACAGCAGACCGATGAACTGATAAAGAGAGAATTAGATCTACAAAGTAAAGAACTGGTACTAGAACAAAAAGAATCAGATCTCGCCAAGAAAGAAGCTAATGTTAACAAGCTGGCAATTATTACGCTAGATGAACACAAAAAACTAAAATCGATGATTGCTGAAATAAAGGACTGGCAAGCAACTATAAAACAGCAATTCCACGATATTGTAGCAAAGATCTTTCGGAAAACAGGCACAGACCGAGAAAACAGCATGGAGAATTATATGAAATGGCAGCTTGACGACGGAGGAGAAAGTCTCTGGGAACACTATCAAGACTATCTCAGAGATGTATCAAGCGAAGCGGAGCGCGAAATAAATAATTTGGACTGGCGCGACTACGGTCGCTAATAGAAAGCAAATAAATTTCCCACTATAATGATAATACTCCTTTAATTATTTAAGGTTGTGAGCGGTGACGGTAGGCAGACCCGTCGCCGCTCTATTTTTTATCCAGACACAAATATATCTCTGATATATCAGGCAAAAAAACACATTAAAAAACTGTGTTTTCTGTGTCTACAAATATACCTATCTTATAAATCCAGTAATACCAATACTTTTCAAGGACACAGCACCAAACTGGGCTTGTGTTTGGTGCTGTGTCTAATTGTGTTTTCTGTGTCCGCTTTTGCGAATCCAGTGATAGCAACATTTTGTCGCTCCCTCGCCGCTCCCGCGAAGCGGCAGGCGAGGCAGACAAAGCCATTTTGGACACAGATAATTTTTCCGATATGTTCGTTTTATCCCAATAAATTGTGTCTACGGAGGATATAACGATGCGGAGTAGAATCTTTAATATCGTGCAATACGCTTGCCACAAGGATACAGGTGAGGCTCTTCTCACAGAGGAGAGAATTAAATCTGCGTTGGATAAATACCGGAGTATCAAGCAATGGGCATGGATAACCCATGATCATGACATTGACGATACTGGCAAGATTAAACCGTTACACTATCATATTGTGCTGTACCTGGGCAGCACGGTCAAGGATACGTCCGACGTTGCCCGCTGGTTTGGTATAGCCGATAATTTTGTCGACGTACCTAAAGGTCATAAGGGGCGAGGTCTGGACAATTTTCGCGACTGTGTTGCATATCTTACGCACGAAAAATTTCCCGAAAGAGGGACGTATCCCGACGAAGCTGTCCACGCCAACTTTGACTGGCGTTCCTTCGTTTCGTCGCCTAGCTGTGCTTCGCTGGATAGCCGCCGCGTGATTGTTGAGGGATGGATTAAGGATATTATGCAGGGGCAACTGAGCCTTGACGCTTGTCGCGATCAAGATAGCGTGTTATATATCTTAAACTTGCAAAAGTTGCGCAACGCGCAGAGTGAGTATTTGCGTTCTTTGCCCGCTCCCGCGATACGTCTAAACTTTGCTATTACCGGTGATAGTTCGATGGGGAAATCTACGTTAGCGAAAGCTCTGGCGCGTAGTATGTTTCCGGGTATTAGAGACCGTGACTGCTATCATGTTGTTGGGTCGACTAAGACTCCTTTTGATGGATACACTGGACAGCCGGTTGTCATTTGGGACGATGCGCGCGTCCCTACACTGCTGGAGACCCTTGGTGACAGAGATAATCTGCTAAAAGTGCTAGATTCGCATCCAACAGAGGCGCTACAAAATATCAAGTATGGCGTCGTAAATTTAGTCAATCGCATAAATATCTTCACTACGGTCACATCTTATGAGACCTTTTTGGACGGTCTGGCGGGACAATATCAGGATAAGTATGGGAATCTGGTACAGAGCGAAAGTCGTACACAGTCATATCGCCGCTTCCCTGTCATTTTTCGGCTTGATTTGTCCGATTTTGTCATGTTGATGAATAAAGGGTGGCTTGTCGGGAATCAGGAATATATGGAATTCGCCGAGACAATGCGTTTCGTCTGTGGTATGTGGCAACTGAGAAATAAATACAAAGGGCTACCAGTTAGTATATATGAGCCTCGTGCGCGAGAACGCGAGGCGGAAATGTTAGCTCCTGCGATTGCCAAGATTAACTCTCTAATTCCGCCCGAAGAGGATGCAGGGGTAGATTATGCGGCAATGCTAAAGGCGGCTGACGACGAACTTGACGCAGAGGGCTGGGGGCGGTGCGAAATAATCGATACTGCACTTACGCCAGAGCCTGAGCCAGATGTTAAGCCCAAGCAAGAAGCAGAGTGTAAAGACAAACAAGATCCTAAACCTGTAAAGATAACATATGACTGAAAGCGACTGAATCAGATAGATGATTTATTCTTTCATCGTTTGCTCAGGTAAACTTTTTAATTGTTGGTGTAAAATTAAATAGGCATATAGGCTCATTTTTATGGTACATATAAGGTAAAAACTACACTATAACTGTAACTATAAAATTATCTTTGACTATCCAACATCAGTAATATACACTATCCATCGGACTGTTGCGAATCCCCTCGCCGGCTCCAGAGATATCAAGGGTTTTCGGGATGTTCTCGAAAACCCTTTTTCTATATCTTTTATTCAAACCCACCTAAAACAAAATTCCGCAAAAAATTTGCCTGCCGGCGCAGCAACCGCCCAATCATAGGCATGGACGCCTCTCATTTATTTGCATTACACCGCAATAACTTTATGTCATAAACATATTATTGTATAATGACTGCAAATGGAGGGGCCGGCATGATACCACGAGACGAATATCTGGACAATCTAATCAGCTTCAAGGATAAGCGGCTTATCAAGGTCGTCACCGGCGTCAGGAGATGCGGGAAGTCGACTTTGTTCGAGCTATATCAGGATTATTTGCTCACGCACGGCGTCGACGCAGGGCAGATCATCTCCGTCAATCTTGAGGCCGGCGAATTTGCCGACATCGCCGACGGCAGGGCTCTTTATGATTACGTGAACGCCCGGCTGGACGGCGGGTGGATGAACTACATCTTCCTCGACGAGGTGCAGCGCGTCGAAGAATTCCAGAAGGCCGTGGACGCACTGTATATAAAGAAGAACTGCGACGTATATATCACTGGTTCCAACGCATATTTACTCTCCGGCGAGCTCGCGACGCTGCTCTCGGGGCGCTATGTCGAGATAAAGATGCTGCCGCTTTCCTTCAAGGAGTATGCCGCGGCACGCGGAGAGAATCTCGCACCGGAGCGTCTGTATCAGGACTATATTCACAACAGCTCGTTCCCATACGCGCTTGAGCTGAACAGGCCGAAAGATGTCAGGCAATATCTCGACGGCATATACAATACGATAATCGTCAAGGACATCATAACGCGCAAACGCATCAACGACGTCGAAATGCTTAAGAGTACCGCCAGATTCATGTTCGACAATATCGGCAATATAACCTCTACGAAGAAGATCGCCGACACGATGACCTCCGCAGGAAGAAAGATATCCGTGCACACCGTCGAAAATTACTTGGACGCCCTTACGGAGAGCTTTATATTCTACAAAATCGGCAGGTACGACGTTAAAGGGCGGCAGTATCTGAAAACGGGCGACAAATATTACGCCGCCGACGTCGGGCTGCGCTACGCCGTGCTTGGCGCGAAAATGGCCGACGCCGGGCATATACTGGAGAACATCGTGTGCCTTGAGCTGCTGCGCCGCGGGTACGAGGTCTACGTCGGCAAGGTCGGAGCCGCGGAGGTTGATTTCGTGGCCATCGGCGATGAGGGCGAAGAGTATTACCAGGTAGCCTATACTCTCGTGGACGCCGACAGGAAAACGCTGGAACGCGAGCTCGCGCCGCTCGACTCAATCAGAGACCACAATCCGAAATTCCTCCTGACGATGGATTATGGCCCCGTCGTCTCGCACAACGGAATCAAGCAGATATATGCGCTTGACTGGCTGACCGGACGAGCGTCGCTGTAAAAGAAGCCCGCCGGTAAACCGTCTGTCAGCGCGTCAAACCGCCTGACGCGCCGCCGGGCGGGCTTCTTTATAAGTTTTCCTTGATGATATCTGCGAAGGCTCTCGCCAGCGCTTCGTGGTCCTCCGCTTCCATGTGCAGCTTGTCCTTCTCGCTCGGCCCCGCAACGGTCGAAGCGTCGAAGTAGAGCCAGCCGTGCGCATCGGCCTGCGCTTTGTAATAGGGGGCGAGGGCTTTGGAGACGGCGACGGCTCCGGGGGCGAAGCCTGTGTAGCAGCTGTTCTCAATGCCTTCGCCCAGGTGAATAGGGCTGACCAGCAGCACCTTGGGCGTCGGGAAGCCCGCGCCGTAGTCGAAGCTCTCCACGAGCTTGCCCAGCTCGGCAGCTCCGCAGGCTATGTCCGCGGGCAGGAGATTGAAGCGCTGCTTCATATCGTTCGTTCCGAGCATGATGACGACCAGATCAAGCGGGCGGTGGGTGCGCAGGGCCACGCGCAGCTGCGTGCGCCCGTTTTTGTCGAGCTCGATGCAGTCCTCGAAAACCGTGGTCCGCCCTCCGCAGCCTTCCTCTATAACGTAATAATCCTCGCCGAGCAGACGCTGAAGAATGCCGGGCCAGCGTTTGTCGCGCGGCCAGCGGCCGCCCGCCGGGTTCGTGCCGTTTGTGTTGGAATCTCCGAAGCACAGAATGTTAATCATTTGATATCACCCTTTCCGCATCTGCCACTATCATACTATTATGTCGGATATAATTACGCTGTGCGGTTCGGAAAAATTTTTATATCGGAGGGGAAAAGATGATTTATAAAAAATTTCAGGATATCGAGCTGTCGAATCTGGCGATGGGGGCGATGAGGCTGCCCGTCGTTGACGGGAACGACGCCGCGATAGACGAGGCGGCGGCCTTCGAGATGGTGGACCTCGCGATGGCGCGGGGCGTGAACTATTACGACACGGCGTGGGGCTATCACGGAGGGAACTCCGAGCTCGTGATGGGACGCGCGCTCGCGAGGCACCCGCGCGAAAAGTTTTACCTCGCGGACAAGTTCCCCGGCTACGACCTCGCTAACATGGACAAGGTCGAAGAGATATTCGAGACGCAGCTCAAGAAGTGCGGCGTGGAATATTTCGACTTCTACCTCTTCCACAACGTCTGCGAGCTGAACATAGACGGCTATCTCGACGAGAGGTTCGGCATACACAAGTATCTCATGGAGCAGAAGAGGAACGGGCGCATCAGGCACCTCGGCTTTTCGTCGCACGGCTCGCTCGAAGTGATAGAGCGCTTCCTCGACGCTTACGGCGAGGACATGGAGTTCTGCCAGCTCCAGCTCAACTACGTAGACTGGAGCTTCCAGAAGGCGAAGGAGAAAGCCGAGCTGATACACCGCCGCGGCCTGCCCATCTGGGTGATGGAGCCGCTGCGCGGCGGGCTGCTCGCGAACCTGCCCGAAAAGGCGGCCGCGCTGCTCGGCGGCATGCCGCCGGTCGAATGGGCCTACCGCTTCCTGCAAAGCGTGCCGGGCGTCACAGTCGTGCTCTCCGGCGCGTCGAGCATGGAGCAGATGAAGGAGAACCTCAGGATATTCGCCGAGGACAGGCCGCTGACCGACGACGAACAGGCGCTGCTCATGCGCGCGGCGGACGAGATTATGAAGGCGGGCGCGGAAACGGCTCCATGCACGGCCTGCCATTACTGCGTCTCGCACTGCCCGCAGGGGCTCGACATCCCGTGGCTGCTCGAGCTTTACAACGAGCACGTATTCACGGGCGGCGGCTTCATCGCACCGATGGCGCTCTCGTCACTCGCCGACGACAAAAAGCCCTCGGCCTGCGTCGGCTGCCGCAGCTGCGAGCAGGTCTGCCCGCAGCAGATAAAAATTTCCGAAGTCATGTCAAAGTTCGACGCGCTGCTGAACGAGAAGAAATAGCGGCGAAGCGCGCAGCCCTTCATAAAGAACACACAAGCGGCCCGGACACATCGCCGGGCCGCTTGTTTTATGCTTCGCGCCGTGATTATGCTTTACAGCATATCCGGCAGGGCGTCTTTGTATTCTTTTATCTCGCGCTCAAAGCCCGCGAGTTTTTCTTTCGCGCGGGAGATTTGTCCGCGCACCTGCTCGGGGGCTGCGCCGCCGTAGGTGTTTCTGCGTTCCATGGAGCGGCGCGGCGAGAGCAGCGGGAGGAGGTCTTCGCCAACCTCGGGGATGACGGCCTGCCATTCGGCGAGCGTGAGCTTGTGCATCGGGCGGTCGTGCTCTATGCACCAGCGGACGGCGTGGCCGACTTTTTCGTGCGCGCTGCGGAAGGGCACGCCGCGCAGTACGAGGTATTCCGCGACGTCGGTCGCGAGGATGAGGCCGTCGGCGAAGCCGCGGTTCGCCTTTTCTTCGTCGACGTCGACGTGCGCGAGGAGCGGCGGAAGGACGGAGAAGATGAGCTTGAGGCAGTCGAGCGTGCGGAAGAGGCCGCGCTTGTCGTCCTGGAGGTCGCGGTTGTATGTGAGCGGGATGCCTTTCATCATCGTGAGGAGGTCGACGAGCGCGCCGGTGAGCTGGCCCGCCTTGCCGCGCAGCAGTTCGAGCACGTCGGGGTTCTTTTTCTGCGGCATGATGCTGGAGCCGGTGCAGAAGGAGTCGGGCAGCTTGACCCAGCCGAATTCTGTCGTGAAGTATATGATGAGGTCTTCGGAGAGGCGGCTGACGTGGTCGCCGAAGACGGCGGCGAAGTAGAGTATGTCGAGGAAGTGGTCGCGGTGGGCGACGGTGTCCATGCTGTTTTCGGTGAGGCGCGGGAAGCCCATGTCGCGCATCGTGTATTCACGGTCGAGCGGCAGCGTGGAGCCGGCGAGCGCGCCGCAGCCGAGCGGCGATTCGTCCACCGCGTCGTAGGCTGCGAGCAGGCGGCGGGCGTCGCGCATGAAGGCCTGCGCGTGCGCCATCCAGAAGTGGCCCATGGAGACGGGCTGCGCCTGCTGGAGGTGGGTGTAGCCGGGGACGACGACGTCGGCGTGTTCCTCGGCCTTCGCGAGCAGGACGTTTATCAGCGTTTCAAGGCCGTCCCATATCCCGAGCAGCTCTTTGCGCAGGTAGAGGCGGACTGTGGTGTTGACCTGGTCGTTGCGGCTGCGTCCCATGTGGAGGCGCGCGCCGGTCGCGCCGCATTTTTCGATGAGGCGCGATTCGATGTTCATGTGTACGTCTTCGAGCGCGGGCTTCGGCTGGAATTCGCCGCTCTTTATCTCCTCCGCTATCTCACGCAGGTTTTTCTCTATCGTCTCGGCCTCGTCCTTGCTGAGCAGCCCCGTGTGTCCGAGCATGCGCACGTGCGCGATGCTGCCGCGTATGTCCGCCGTGGCCATGCGCCAGTCGAGGTCGAGCGACTGCGTGAAGCCGAGCACCGCCGCGTCCATGTCCTGAGAGAAACGTCCCTTCCACATTTTATGTTTTCCCCTTTCGATAAATCAGCCGGTATTAAATTTGTATATTCGTCCGCAATTATAGCATTTTTCGGCGGCGCGGCGTTTTCTCGTGCGCGCGGACGCCGCGGCGTTAGATTTCTTCGCCGTCCAGGCCGATTTCGCCCTGTTCCTCGCCGGGGCCGCGCGCGATTTTTCTTTCGAGGCGCTCTATTCTGTGGCGCAGCGAGGCGCGGTCGGCCTCCCAGTTTTTGTCTTTGAATATTCTGTGGCGTTCGAGCCAGCGCAGAGCCTCCCGCGCGTGGACGAGCGCGTCGGCGGGGCGGCGGAAGCGGTGCTCTTCTATCTTCGCCATCGTCTCGAGCGTGCGCACGGGGCGGCGTTCGGTCGCGAGCGACTCGTTGTAGTAGTCGTAGGCGGCACGGTAGTTGCCCGCCGCGCGCTCGTTTTCGGCGAGGCGCAGCAGCGCGACGTGGCGGTCGCGCGTGAATTCGAGCGCCGCTTCCCACGTCTCGCGCGCCTTGCCGGCGCAGCCCTTCGCGGCCCATAGGTCCCCGGCGCGCACCATGTCGGCGGCGCAGGCGCAGTCGCCGGAGGCCATGGCGGCGATTTTGCGCTGGAGCACGGCGAGCGACACTATGTCGAGCGTGTTGTGGTAGAAGACGCCGCGCAGAGGCGAAGCGTCGGAGTCGCGCAGGAACTGCGTGTACATCCACGGGATTTCGCCGCCCGGCACGTCCTCGCCGCCGCGCTGTAAGCCGAGGACGTTGCGCTCCATCGACGAGAGCGAGCATGAGGCGAGCCGCCCGCGGTAAAAATGGCGCGCGAGCAGAAGCAGATCCATGTGCGGCGCGTAACGCCACGACGGCACGCTGCGCGCGAGCGTGTAGCGCGTGAGCAGCAGCGGCAGGTCGAAGGCGCGGCCGTTGTATGTGACGAGGCCGCAGCCGCGCGGCAGCTCGTTCTCCACGGCTTCGAGCCACGCGCGCTCCCACGCGGGGCCCGCGAGGAAGAGCTGGACGACGCGCAGGCAGTCCTCGGCGCATATTCCGAGGCCGATGAGGAAGGCGTAGGTCCCCGTGCCGCCCGATAGGCCCGTCGTCTCCGTGTCGAGGAATACGGGGCATTCGCTGCCGCCCCAGAGTTTCAGCGCCGCGCCGCTCTCCTGCGGCGGCGTCAGCACGTTTCTGCCGTAGGCCGAGCCGTAGCGGAAGCGCCGCTCCATGCGGTAAACGCCGCGCGCCGTCCACTCGCCATCGGGCAGCCCCGTAACGTCGAGCTCTTTGGGCAGGACGGTCTCGCGCGGCGCGGGGCGCGGCTCCGGCGCGCCGCCCGTTTTTTCAAATCTTTCGGAGTCGAATTTACCGCGCGGACGCGGCACCGGACGCGCCTTCCTTCCGCACTATGTCTATCACGACTATCTCCGGCGGCGCGAGCAGCCGCACCGGCGGGCCGACGTAGCCCGCGCCGTTGCTGGTGTATAGCAGGCTGCCGCGCTTGAGCTTTTTCAAGCCGCGCGAATGTCCGCGCACGAAGAGGCGCGACGAAAACATCGGGAAGACCTGCCCGCCGTGCGTGTGGCCCGAAAGCTGCAGGTCGAAGAAGCCCTCGGTGCCGATTTCGACGACGGGTCGGTGGCGCAGCAGCAGGATGAATTTGTCGCGGAAGCGGCTCTTCGTGTTCACGATGAGCGTCTCGGAGCGCGTCAGCCCCCATTTGTCCTCCGCGAGATGGTCACCGTCGTCGACGCCCTCGACGACGATTCCCCCCGCCTCGGCCGCCTCGCCGCGCAGCACCGTCATGCCCGACATGCGCATGAACTTCAGGGATTCTTCTATATCGTCGTAAAAATCGTGATTTCCCGTGACTGCGAAAACGCCGTACTTCGGCTTTAAGCGGCGGAACATCGCCGTCTCGCGCCTGCGCCCCTCGAGGCTGCCGTCCGTCACGTCGCCCGTGACGACTACCATGTCCGGCTTCGCCTCGCGCACGCGGCGCAGCACGCGCGCGAGCAGGAAAGCGCCCGACGACGGGCCGAGGTGCAGGTCGGTGAGCTGCACGATGCGGAGCTTGCCGGCGTCCGGCGGAAGCTTGTCCGTCTCGATTTTTATGAAGGTCGGCCCCGGGTGCAGCGCGCTGTAGACGCCCGCCGCGACGACGCAGAAGGCGGCGGCGAACGAAGCCGCGAGCGCCCGCGCAGCGCCCGTCCCGTCCGTCAGCCCGAGGCCGAGAAGGCCGTCCGCCGCGGTCAAAATCATGAATATCGCGAAGGTCCACATGACGAAGACGAGCCACAGCCCGCCCGTCCAGTCCGCGAAGAGGCGCAGCTTCGGCCTGCGCGCGAGCAGATTCGTGCGCCGCGCCGCGAACGTCATAGCGGCGGCCGCGGCGCAGAGCGCGACCCACAGAGCGCCAGCCGCGGCGTGGAAATAGCTCTCCTCGAATATCTTTATATAGATGTATATGACTACGGCGGAGAGCAGCGCCGCGCAGAGCCCCCAGAAGGCCCCTCGCTCGGAGAAACGTTTTTCGTAAACTCTGTCCGTCATGCTATATCTGCGCCGAATAGAGGCGGCCGAAGGACTCCAGCACCTTCTGCCACACGGGGCGCTCCTCCCATTCCGATATGGTCAGCTCGCGGCAGTCCTCCATGTCGCGCTCGAACTGCTCCGCGAAGGACGCCGTGATCTTCCTGTCGTAGATGAAAAGCTGGTTCTCGAAATTTATGTCGAGGCTGCGCACGTCCATGTTGCAGGTGCCGACCGAGGCGCAGCAGCAGTCGGTGAGCACGGACTTCGTGTGTATGAAGCCCTTTTGATACATAAAGACGCGGACGCCCGAGCGCAGCAGCGGCTCGATGTAGCTGCGGCTGCCCCAGAAGGAGAGGAAATGGTCCTTCTTCTCGGGAATCATAACGCGCACGTCCACGCCCGAAAGCGACGAGGCTATCATCGCGTTCATCAGCTCCGGCCCCGGCACGAGGTAGGGCGACGTTATCCACGCCCGCTCCCTCGCGCGCGAAATCATGCCGTAATAGCCCTTCGCAATGGAATGCCAGACGCTGTCCACGCCGCTCGCGACGACCTGCACCGGCAGGACCGGCAGAGCGCCGCGGCCCTCCGCGCCGCCGTCGTAGAAATCGCGCTCGCATTCGCAGCCCTCGCGCGGCTCCTCGCCCGAGCTGACGCACCAGTCGTTAAGGAAAATTTTATGCAGCTCCGGCACTGCCTCGCCTTCGAGCCGCACAAAGGTGTCGCGCCAGAAGCCGAGCGGTCCCTTGCCCTCGTACTCAGTGCCGAGGTTGAGCCCGCCCGTGAAGCCGACCGCGCCGTCGATTACGACGATTTTGCGGTGGTTGCGGAAATTCATCTGGCGGCGGAATATAGGCAGCGCGACGGGCATGAAGGAGCGGCAGTCGATGCCGGCATCCTCCAAATCCTTGACGAACGAGCGCTTGAGGCTCCAGCTCCCGACCGCGTCGTAGAGCAGCCGCACCTTGACGCCGCGGCCCGCCGCCTCTTTCAGCAGCGCGCCGATGCGCGCGCCGAGCTCGTCGCTGCGCACGATGAAAAATTCCATGTGGATATAATTCTTCGCCTCGCGCAAAGCCTTTTCAATCGCTGGGAAAGTCTTGTCCCCGTTGATGAGTATCTCGACGCGGTTGCGCATCAGCAGCTCCGCGCCGCTGCACGCGTGAAGCATACGCCCGATGAAAAACTGCTCCTCCATGTCCTTCGGGAAAGGCGTGTCGTCGAAGCCGTATCTTTTCGACGGGCGGAAGAGCCTCCGCTTGCGCAGGCTGCGGAAGTCCGGCCCGATGACGAGATAGAGCACGACGCCGAAGACCGGCAGGAAGATGAGCGCGAGCATCCAGAGTATCGTGCGGTCGGGGTTCTGCCCTTCCATAAATATGACGAAGGCGATGACCGCGGCGTAGATTATAGTGATGTGCCACGCGTAGTCCTTGAGCGTGAGGAATACGGAATCGACCGTATGCGTGAAGTGGCGCGTGACGCCGAGCCCCTCTTCGGTGAATACGAAAAACCTGTCGCACCACTCGAAGATGGTCGGCATGAGGCCGGCGAGGAAAGCGACAAACAGCGCGAGAAGAATCCACCGTCCGATCTTGTGCATAAAGCCGCCGCCTTTCGTTTCGCAGAGTGAGAGCGCACGCGCGCCCGACGCTATTATATTCCAAACGCGCGCGCCGCGCGACGGAGGCGCAGCCGCGCGTATAATGGAAACTGCTTTCCGCTTTTTTCGCCGCGCAATGGTATAATCGTTGCTATATCAAAGCAGGGCTTAAACCCGAATGGTTTTGTTTTTTCATTTTTCGCAGCCCGCGCCAGAGGTGAGTTCGTTGTCCGTACCGTCAAAAATCACAGCGCTTATATGCGCGGCGCTCATAGCCGTGCTCGCGCCCTCCGCGTCCTTCGCGGCGCGCTACCCCGCCCGCAGCCCCGAGACGCGCGACCATTTCATGAGCTGGGGCTTCCCGCACAAGGACGGCGTCGTGCTCGTCCTCTGCGGCGGAGGCATGAAGGGGCTCGCGCACATCGGCGTCTTCGAGGTGCTCGAACGCGAAAACATCCCCGTCGCCGCCGTCATAGGCACCAGCATGGGCGCGATAATGGGCGGGCTCTACAGCGCCGGCTACACCCCCGCCGAAATGCGCGAGCTGCTCGCAAAGGTCGACCTCATGGAGATAATGTCAGGCCGCGCCGTAATGGAGGGCGACAAGGGAGCCTTCAACAGAGCGCCCTCGCCGAACGACGCGCTCTTCTCCGTCACGGTCAACAGCGACAACCAGACGCAGGGACGGCGAGCCGCGCTCAACGCGAAAAACCTCTACGCCTTCCTCAGCGAGCTGACCGCAGACGTGACCGTGACCGACTTCGACTACCTCAGATACCCCTTCGCGGCCGTAGCGACGAACCTGCTCAACGGCGACACCGTCGTGCTGCGCAACGGAAACCTCGCCTCCGCGCTGCGCGCCTCCATGTCGATACCGATAGTCTTCGACCCGTGGCCGATGGACGACATGCTGCTCGTCGACGGCGGCCTCAAGGCAAACCTCCCAGTGCTCGAAGCGAAGAAAATATTCCCCGGCCATCCGATAGTCGCCGTCAACCTCTCGCCCGAGGACATAACGAAAAAAGACAGCGAGATGCGCTCGATGTTCGACGTGGCGGGGCAGACGCTCGACATACTCATGATCCAGCAGATACGCGACAACGCCGCTGCCGCGGACCTGGTAATCACGCCCGACGTGAAGAAATTCAGCACCTTCGAGGCCGGCGGCTACGACCGAATAATCGACGAGGGCACGAAGGCCGCCGAGGAAAAAGTCGCGGCGCTCCACAAGCTCGTGAAAGAAAAGTGCGGCGTATGGGACCACGAGCTCGAGCTGCGCCGCCCGCCGCATCCGCCGACCGTCGCAGAAGTGCGCTTCGAAGGCGTGCCGCAGGGCATAGCGGACAGGCTTTATAAAAAATACTCGGAATGGATAGACGAGCCGCTCGACATGCAGGCCGTCTCCGACGCAGTCTCCGAAATGTCGAAATACGACGACGTGCGCTCCGTCGACGGCTACACCGAGCGCATAACGCGCGGCACGGTCGCGGTCGTCTTCCGCATAGAGCGCCCCGCGAAATACGAAATAGGCTTCGACGGCTACGCGAGCAACCTCAACGCGAACCGCTGGTTCTCCGTCAGCGGCACGGCGCGCGACACCTTCATGGACGGCGACACGGCCGCGGCCGAAGTGCGCCTCGGCACCACATGGGGCGGAATGCTGCGCTACTTCACGCCCGTCAGCGTCAACCGCGACCAGTGGGGGCTGACGCTCGCGGCGCGGCGCGAGAAATACGAGCCCTTCGCCTCGAACGGCGAGACGGAGCTTGAAAGATACGTCGCGAAGCTCGCGTGGTACAAGACGATAACGGACCGCATGAGAGTCGGCGTAGGCTACGCGGGCGAGATGATAACCTCCTACGCGCCCGACGACGACGGCGAGCACGGCCCGTACCTCTCCTTCACCTTCAACAACCTCGATGACCCTATACTGCCGACGCGCGGCTTCGAAGTCGCGAGCGACGTGTGGTTCCCCTTCGGGCGCGAAGTCGTCTCCAGCACGCGCTTCACAAGCTACATCCCGATAATGAAGGACAACAAAGTAATCTTCGGCGGCGGCTTCAAAACCGGCGACGGCGACTCGCTCTCATACGCCGCGATGCTCGGCATACACAACGAGCTCTACAGCCTCGGCCAGCACCCGCTCGCCGGCGACCAGGCCTACTGGCTGCACCTCGGCATAGAGCGCGTCTTCAACCGCTCGTGGTGGGGCGGCGTAAACATCGAGTTCTTCGGCAACTACGGCCGAGTGATGGGCGGAATGCACGACGAGCAGAGCCGCTGGGAAGCCGGCGTCGCCTTCTCTGTCCCGACCAACAACTTCAACTCGAAGCTCATCTTCGTCTACGACCAGGAGGGCGGCTTCACCGTCGGCTACTCCGTCGGCCTCCCAAGATTCTGGGACGGCCCGCTGCCGTAAAGCGCGCGGCATAAAGATACGAAAAATCCCCGCCATCTCGGACGGGGATTTTTTATATGCCCACAATGCGCTGCCGACAAATTTTCTATATCAGCTTCCGCGGCCTGCCGACGGGTTTTTTCTTTTCTCCGGTGAGGATTTCGCCGGCGAAGATGGCGGCTTGTTCGTAGCAGGGGGCGAGCATTTGGCGGAAGGGGTGTTCGCCTCGCCAGAAGGGGAAATCGTTCATTACGTCGAGGGCGGCGGCGCGGCGCGTGCGGTCGGCTTCGGGCTGTTCGAAGGTGAAGTCGCCCGCGGCGAACCAGCTTTCGCCGGGCTGCGGCGGCTCTTCGGAGACGGCGGCGCTTTCGTCCTCTTCGGGCGTTTCCGCGCCTCCCGTGACGCTTTCGGGCTCTTCGCCTGCCTCCGCGCTCCACGGCTCGGCGTCGTCCTCGTCGATGGGCAGCGGGCCGTCGTCGCGCGGGCTTTCGAGCGTGAGCAGGTTTATCAGCGATTCTTTGTCGAGGCCGCGCAGCCTGAGCAGGATGAAGGGGTCGTCCTCGAGCTCTTCGCCTAGGAGCAGCAGCACGGCGATGATGTGTTTGCAGGGCGTCGCGTCGTCGGGGCAGGAGCATTTGAAGCGGCGCAGCGCGTTTTTGTTGAGGAAGAGCGGCGTGCCGGATTCCTTGAATATCTGTTCTATTTCGTCGGGCATTTCGCCCGCGAGCAGCTGCGCGGTGAAGGCGGCGCGCTCGCGGAAGCGGAAGAGTATCAGCTCGCGCGCGTCTGGCGTCACGGTCTCGAAGCCCAGACGTATCTGGTAGGGCGTTTTGCGCGTGCCCTGCACGAAGGCGGTGACGAGGCCGGGCTCTATGGAGATACTGACGACCTGCCCGCGCCGCGCGTAGCTTTTGCCGCGCGATATGCGCGCAGCGTCGATGCACTGTTCTATGACGGTGACCCAGCGGCGCGACCACCAGTTCGTGCCGTAGGCGTGTCCGCGCGCGGTGCGCGACTTTATGCCGCAGCGCGTTTCGCGCGGTTTTTTGTAGCGGTAAAATTTTTCTTCGCGTTCGAACTGCGTCATATGCTTTCCACCGCCTCTTTTTCGAGCGAGAAGAGCTCGCAAAGGTCGCTGTCGCTCATTTCGGTGAGCCAGCTTTCGCCGGTGCCGACGAGCATCGAGGCGAGCTCTTTTTTCGATTCAATCAAAGCTTCTATTTTTTCTTCGAGCGTGCCGCGGCAGCAGAAGTAGTGTACCTGCACGTTGCTGCGCTGGCCTATCCTGTACGCGCGGTCGACGGCCTGCTGCTCGACGGCGGGGTTCCACCAGCGGTCGAACATGACGACGTGGTTAGCGCGCGTCAGGTTCAGCCCCGTGCCGCCCGCTTTGAGCGAGAGTATGAAGAAGGGCGGCGCGTTCTCATCCTCCTGGAAGCGGCGCACCATTTCGTCGCGCTTCTCGCGCGGCACGCCGCCGTGCAGGAAGAGCGCCTCGCGGCCGAACATCTCCTGGAGGAATTTTTTGAGTATCGCGCCCATCTCGGCGTACTGCGTGAAGATGAGCGCACGGTCGCCCGCGGCGAGCATTTCTTCCGCGATTTCGGCGAGGCGCGCCATTTTGCCGGAACGGTTTTTGTAGTCGGATTTGTCCTTGACGTAGAGCAGCGGGTGGTCGCATATCTGCTTGAGCGCCGTTATCGCGCCGAGGACTACGCCCTTGCGCTTGATGCCCTCCGCGCCCTCGAGCTCCTGCGCGAGCGCGGTCGTGACGGCGCTGTAGAGGCTCGCCTGCTCGCGGCTCAGCGTGCAGAATTCCTTCGTCTCTATTTTTTCCGGAAGGTCGTCGATTATCTCCTTGTCCGTTTTGAGGCGGCGCAGGATGAAGGGCGCGGTCATGCGGCGCACGCGGTCCATCGCCTTTTTCTCGCCGGCCTGCACGGGGCGCAGGATTTCGCGCGCGAAGCGGGCGCGGTTCGGCATGAGGCCGGGCATGAGGAATTCCATCAGCGACCACATGTCGCCGACGTGGTTCTCGACCGGCGTGCCAGTCAGCGCTATGTGCCAGTCCGCCTTGAGCGAGCGCGCGGCGCGCGACTGGTAGGTGTCGGGGTTCTTTATGTTCTGGGCCTCGTCGAGTATGACGCCGGCCCATTCTATCTTCGAGAAGAGCGCGCTGTCGCGGTGGAGCAGCGAGTAGGACGATATGACGAGCGTATCCTCGAGGCCGCCGTCCGTGAAGATGTTGCCGCGGCTGCGTTTTATGCCGTGGTGTATCAGCGTTTTCGTGCCGGGCGTGAATTTCTCCGTCTCGCGCCGCCAGTTCTCCATTACGGAGGTCGGGCAGATGAGCAGTATCGGCCGCTTTTCGCCGCGCACGCGCAGATTTTTGATGAGCGCGAGCGTCTGCACCGTCTTGCCGAGGCCCATGTCGTCGGCGAGGCACGCGCCCATGCCGAGGCGTATGAGGCGCACGAGCCACGCGAGCCCCTTCGCCTGATAGGGGCGCAGCCGTCCGCAGAAGCCCTCGGGCGCGTCCATCTCCTCGAGCGGCGCGGAGCCCGAGAGCAGCGCGCGCACCGAGTCTATCCACGGCGAGCCCGTGACGGCGGAGAGCGGCGCGTCGTTGTAGTCCTGGCGCAGCGAGGAGAGCAGCGCTTCGCGGCGCTCTATCTTCTGCGGCATTTTCTTGAGGGCCGCGGTTATCTTCTCCACTTCGTCGCGGTAGATGATGACCCAGCGCCCGCGCAGGTTCGTCAGCGGCGTCTTGAGCTCGGCGAGCGTCGCGAGCTCCTCCTGCGTCAGTATGTCTCCGCCGAGCGCGACGGACCAGTCGACATCGAGCATGTCGTCGAGGCTCATCTGCCCGCCGGGGACGAATGCGTTTGCGTCGCGCAGCTCGGCGCGCACCGAGAGGCGCGGGCGGTCGGAGAGCTGCCCCCACGCCGAGGGGAGCTGCACCTGAATGCCCTGGTCTATTATCGAGGTCACGTGATTCTGTAAAAAGTCGAAAAGGTCGTCCGCGTCGAGCCTGCATTCGCATGGGAAGGGCGTTTCGAGGCTCTCGGCTATCACCGGTATGTGCGAGGCGAGGTGCCCCAATATCTGGAGCATGTAGCGGCGCGGATTCGTGTGCGTATGGTCGAACCACGCGCGCTCCGCGTCGCCGGGGCTCCACACGCGCTCTGCGGGGATTATCAGCGACGGGTCCTGCGTCGATTGAAGATGCCACGAGAGCCGCCAGACGTTTTCGTCGGTCGAGGGCTCCTCTATGCGCATGAAGAGACGCCACGGCTGCGCTGTGACGGCTTTGAGCGAGTCGGCCCAGTCGCGTATCTGCGGATAGAGCGCCGCCATCTCGTCGTGCCACTGCAGCAGCGGGGCGCGCTTCCATATCAGCGAGCGTATCCAGATTTCGTGCGGGTTGCCGGAGTTTATGCGCCGCCCCATCTCGGAGGCGCCGTGCTGCGATGCGCGTATCATCGAGTCGATGAGCCCCTCGAGTATCAGCATCGCGTTCTCGCGCTTGCGGCGCGGCGTCTCCTGCGGCTCGTCGAGGAATACGCCGCAGAGGACGGGCGGCATGGCCTTAGCGAAGGCCGAGAATTCGTCCTGATATTTCGCTAGTATGACGGGCCGCCACTGCGAGGCGTAGGTCTCCAGGAACGGCTCCATGTCGGGGATGTAGGTCCCGCGCTGCACGAGCGCCGCCGCGTACTCGAGCGCGCGGCAGAGGTATTTGAAATCGTCGGCGAGGATTATTCCGGGGGCCGGTATCCTTTCGCCGCACTCGCGCATCATGCGCAGCATCGCGGCGAACTCCGCGAACTCGACCGGAAGCGCGGGAACGCGGAAAATTTCGAGCTTCGCCTCGCCCGCTGGCTGCGGCGCGTCGCCGAGTATGCCGTCCGACGGCGCGGGGACGCCGTCCTTCGCGGGGAGCAATATGTATATGTGCGTCGCGAGCTCGTTGGTCTTGCGCGCGTTCCGCACGCCTGTCTCCTTGAGCGCGGCGCGCAGCTCCGCGGGCTTCGCGCCCCACGGGAGCGCCGCGTATCCGTCCTCGCCGGGCTTCGGACGGCGCAGCCTGTCGAAGGAGACCTCGCCCCAGAGATATATTGAATTCTGTTCGTACGCCAAATGTAGAATCAGCATCTGAAACCTCGCTGCATAAAAAAGGCGGACGGCTCTTCCGCGCCGCGCGCCTTCGTTATTTACCTATTCAAAACAGCTCCCGCCGATGAACTCTCTGATGATAGAGAGGTTCGGCACGTCGTCCGACGGAATGACGGGGACGAAATGAAGCATCGCGAGGAGCCTCTGCGCCTCGCCGTATACAGGGGAATCCTCCGGCACCGTCTTCAGCAGCGGGACGACGTAGCCCTTGAGCACGGGAATCTCGTAGGCGAGCGCGGTGTTGAATATCGCGTCCGCGTTGTCCTGATACGGGAAGATGTGCCGGAACGAACCGCGCACGACGGAGGGCCACTGCTTCAGCGTCGCCTCGGCGGAATGTCCGCGCGTCCGCGCGTCGCGCACGAGGCGGCGGATGAGCCGCGTGTCCGTCGTGCCGAGCCTGTTGTGGAAATCTATGTTCGTGCCCGTCAGCGGGCAGATGAAAATTTTGTATTTTTTATCCGCGGGGACGCTCTGCGTCAGCCTGCTGTTGAGGCCGTGGATGCCCTCGATGACGAGCAGCTCGTTCGGCGCGAGGCGCATCTTCCGCCCCTTCGTGCGCTTGCCGGTGAGGAAGTCGAACTTCGGAACGTCCACCTCTTCGCCCGCAAGCAAAGCGGAAATCTGTTCGTTGACCAGCTCGAGGTCGAGCGCTTCGAGCGCCTCGAAGTCCGGCCTGCCGTCGCTGTCGAGCGGCGTGCGCTCGCGGTCTACGAAATAGTTGTCGAGCTCGAGCGTCCTCGAGCGTATGCCCGAGGCGAGCAGCTGCACGCGCAGCCGGCGCGACGAGGTGGTCTTGCCGGAGCTAGACGGCCCCGCGAGGCAGAGCAGCCGCACCTCGGGGCGCGCCTCTATCTCCTCTGCGATGTGGCTCAGCATCTTCGTGTGCAGAGCCTCGCAGAGCATGATGAGGTCGCGCGAGCCGCCGTCCGTGACGATTTTATGAATTCCCGCGCATGTGCTGACGTCGAGATTTTTCAGCCACGCGGTGTGTTCCTGTATGAGCCTGAAAAGCTTCGGCGATTCGGAGAAGGGCATGGTCTTGCACGGGTCGGAGAGCGTCGGGCCGGAGATGAAAAGGCCGCCGCGGTACGGATGCAGCTCGAAGGTCGGCGTGAGCGAGGCGCGGTCCGCGAGCGCGCCGCCGAAAAAGTCGTAGACGCCGCCGCATCTGTAGAGAATCACGGGGTCCGTCCCCGCGTATCGCAGCAGCTCCTCCTTGTCGCTGTAGCCGAGCGCCGACATCATCGCGCGCGCCACGTCTATCGGGAAGACCTCGCGGCGTATCGGCTCGTCCTCCTCCACCATGCGGCGCATCTCGGCGCGCAGCGCGGCGCAGTCCTCTTCGGTCAGCTCGCGCTCCGGCGACTCGTAGAAATACGAGTAGAGCATCGACTGCGTGAGGTGCAGCCGGACGCCGAGCACGCGCGTCGCCGCGGCGGTGAGCAGGAAGGCCAGCGTGCGCGTGTAGACCTCTATGCCCTCTATGCTGTCCGTGGTTATGAATTCTATGTAGGAGTCCATCACGAGCTCCCAGGAGAGCGGGCGCTGCTCGCGGTTCACGCGGCAGGCCACGACCGCCTCCTTCTTCGGGAAGTTCGAGAGGGCGAGCGCCTCGCGGGCCGTAATGGTTTTGTCGCTGCTGAGCGTACAGGCGTCTTTTATTTTTATTTCAAAGCTCACGGCATTTCCTCCAATTGCCTGCGAAGTATCAGGCATCAGACTACATTTAAGCATTTTAGCACAACGCCGCGCGATTTGCACAAAAAAGAGGCGGCTCGCAGCGAGCCGCCCATGCGTTTTTTATGATTTCGGTGAAACTAGCCCTCGATCGTCAGCTTCTCGATGACGACCTTCTTGAGCGGACGGTCCATCGAGTCCGTCGGAAGCTTGCCTATCTTCTCGACGACCTCCATGCCTTCCTTCACCTGCCCGAATATCGCGTGCTTGCCGTCGAGCCACGGCGTCGGCACGAGCGTTATGAAGAACTGCGAGCCGCCGGTGTCCGGCCCCGCGTTCGCCATCGAGAGCACGCCGGGCTTGTCGTGGCGCAGCCCCTTGCCGAACTCGTCCTTGATGACGTAGCCCGGGCCGCCGGTGCCGTTGCCCTTCGGGCAGCCGCCCTGGATCATGAACTCGTCGATGACGCGGTGGAAGGTGAGCCCGTTGTAGAAGCCCTTCTCCGCGAGGTCGGTGAAGTTCTTGACCGTGTTCGGCGCGAGGTCGTTGTAAAGCTCGATCTTGAACGTGCCGTAGTTCGTCTCAAACACCGCGGTCTGTCTCGCGGCCTCGGCGGCCTCCGCCGGCTTCGCCGCGAAGGGGGCGAGCGCCGCCGCCGCGACCATTGCGCTGAGAGCAAGAATTTTCATCATGGTAGTCCTCCGTTTCGTCATGTTGATCAGCTCCTGCATTTTATCATATAAATCTGATGTTGACCCGGCATTCCTTGAGGAAGCCCGTCGGCAGGTAGGACATCTTCGCGGCGCGAAGCCCTTCGTCGTTCATGTCCTCCTCGCGGTTCACTATTTCGAGCTCCGGGTGCTCCGCAACCATGTGCGAGAGGAATTCCTTGTTGATGACCTGGTAGGCCGCGCCGTATTCGAGGCTCGCCTTCTCGTAGTGGACGACGAGCATGTTGCCCGCGAGCTCGCCGACGGTGTAGGCTTCGATTTTTTTGCCGACGCGGATGGCCCCGCCGCAGAGGTTCGGTATGTCGTGCCAGTGGTGCAGGATGCGGTGAATCGCGTGGTCCTCCTCGACGAGCCCCTCGCTCTGCCCGCAGTTGTTTATCTGGCACCACGACTGCTGGAATTCGATTATTTCGTCGAGAATAGCGTCGGTCAGCGGCTCGTAGACGTAGTCGTAATTCTTGCGGAACTGGTTCACGCGGTTGCGCTTCTTCATGTATTTGTTCCCGGCCAGCGTCGCGAGCGCGTGGATGTCGTAGAGATACTCCCACGTGCCGCGGTCGTCCGTCGTCTCGACCTTGGCGCAGCCTTCGAGCTCGCGCGTCCATATCGCGGCGAGCGTCTCGGGCACGAGGTCTATCTCTATCTCGTCTCCGTAGTGCGCGCGCAGAATCCGCGGCCAGTCGTCGCGCTCCCAGCGGCCGACCGGCGCGAGGTCGTTGAGCCCCTCCTTGCGCTGGTGCAGCCAGTAGAGGTCGTTCTCCTCGTCGTAGGCTATCTTCGTCCCGTAGTCGGGGCCGAGGCTCCAGATTATCGGGAAACAGTAGTCGGACGTGCGCTGGGCGCACATGTTCCAATGCTCCAGGTAGTGCGGCGCTTCGTCTAACGTTATATCGTGAAATTCGAGATTCACACAAATTACCTCCGGCTCATTCGTTAGCATTAAGATTTTACTCCATTTATAGAAAGCGTCATAGCCAAAAAATATATAATTTCTGCTACAATCTGCGGAGGAAAGGAAGAGGGCCGCGACTACCGGAATATTTGCGCGGCGGCCCGAAATTGCTGACGATGCCGTTGAACGATGACGAAGATATAAAATGTCCGGAGACCGTGCCGGAGGAGCAGAAGGGGCTGACCGAGGCGGAGCGGAGCTGGAGCGCGCAGAAGCCGCAGCGCCCGCGCGTGCCGAGGAAGGTTTTTATCGCGGCGGCGCTTCTGTTGCTCGCCGCATTCGCGGGCGGCGGCTGGTGGTACTACCGCACGAACGTGCTGCCCGAGGAATATTACATGCGCGCGACGCAGCTCTTCAAAGCCGAGGACTTCGCTGGCGCGGAGGAGCTTTTCGATAAAATCAAGAAGCTGCGCCCCGAACGGCGCGACCTGTTCTACTACAAGGCCTACTGCCGTGAGCGGCAGGGCGACAAGGCCGGCGCAGTCAAATATTACGAGGAACACCTCAAAAGCGAGCCCGAGGACGTGAAGGCCATGGTGCGCCTCGGCTGGCTCTACCTCGACCGCAAAGACTACAACGCGGCGCTGAAATGGTTCCGCGAGGCGGCGAGGCAGGAGAAGAAGGACGCCGCGCTCTGGCGGCTGACCGCTGACGCCGCCGAGAAAGCGGGCGACAAGGCCGAAGCCTCCGCCGCGTGGCTCGAAGCTGCGAACATGGGCGAAAGCGCGGAGGACATCATGGCCTGCGGCAAAGCGCTGCTGCGCATAGGCGACTACCGCGCCGCGATGACCGCCTACGAGCTCGCGGCGAAGGCCGCGCCCGACGACAAAGCGCCGCTGCACGGCCTCGCCGCAGCGAAGGCGATGCTCGGCCTGCCGACGAACCCGCGGCTCGTAATCGCGCCCGGCGAAGCGCTCGGCGCGGTGAAGCTCGGCGCGACGAAGGCCGAGGCTAAGGCCGCGATGGACGGTCGCTCGCCAGACGCGAAGGAATTCGGCACCGTCGGCGGGAACTCGATGATCGCCGACCGTCCCGTAGAGATATGGCGCTACGACGGCTCGCGCGCGATGCGCATAATATTCATAGACGGCGAGGTCCACGAGATAGAGACCGCCTCTCCGCTCTACAAGACCGAGGACGGGCTCGGCCTGTCGAACTTCCTGCTCGCGAAGAACGAAGACAAGCTTAAATGGAAGCGCGATACGCGCGCCAGCGTCCTTGTCTGCCTCGCGAAGGGCGGCGGGCTGACCTTCTACGCCTACGGCCTAGCCCCCGACGGCGCTTCCGCGGAAGAGACGAAGCTGCGCGTCCACCGCGGCGACGTCAGCATCGACGGCGTAAACGGCTTCTCGCTCATGACCTTCGGCGCCGCCGGCTAAATTCGGCGGAATGGCGACGCCGCACGAAATCCTAAAAAAAGTATTCGGCTACGACAGCTTCCGCAAAGGCCAGCTCGAGCTCATCGAGGCGATAGGTTCGGGCCGCGACGCGATCGGCGTCATGCCGACGGGCGCGGGCAAGTCGCTCTGCTATCAGATACCGGCGATAATGGCGGGCGGCCTCTCCGTCGTCGTCTCCCCGCTCATATCGCTGATGAAAGACCAGGTCGACGCGCTGCGCGAGAACGGCGTCAGCGCCGCGACGATAAACAGCGCTATGGACTGGGAAGATGCAGCCGAGGTATTCCGCGCCGCGAGAAACGGAAAAATCCGCCTGCTCTACGTCGCGCCCGAGCGGCTCGAAGGCGGCTTCGGCGACTTCCTGCGCGAGGCAGCGCCGAAGCTCGTAATCGTCGACGAGGCGCACTGCGTTTCCCACTGGGGCCACGACTTCCGCCCCTCGTACCTCAACATCGCGCCCGTCATGGACAGCCTGCCCGCGCGCCCGCCAGTCGCGGCCTTCACCGCGACCGCCACGCCCGAGGTGCGCGCCGACATAATAGAACAGCTCGGGCTGCGCGACCCGTTCTCGCTCACAACAGGCTTCGACCGCGAAAACCTCTTCTTCCACGTCGAGCGCCCCGACGACAAAAACGCCGCGATGATGCGCTACGTCGGCCAGTTCCCGCACGCCTCTGGAATAATCTACTGCTCCACGCGCAAGACCGTCGAAGAGGTCTGCGAGCGGCTGCGCAAAAAAGGCGTCAAGGCCGTGCGCTACCACGCGGGCTTGTCGGACGCGGAGCGCGCGCGCAATCAGGAGGAATTCATACACGACCGCGCGCCCGTCATGGTCGCGACAAACGCCTTCGGCATGGGCATAGACAAGTCCAACGTCCGCTACGTCCTGCACTACAACATGCCGCAGAACCTCGACGCCTACTACCAGGAGGCCGGGCGCGCGGGCCGCGACGGACTGCCCTCAGACTGCCTGCTCTTCTACGGCGCGCGCGACGTAGTCACCGCGAAATTCTTCATCTCGCAGAGCCCGGAGGACACACGCGCCGCCGCTAACAAAAAGCTGCGCGCGATGATAGACTACTGCCACACCTCCGGCTGCCTGCGCGCCTTCATACTCAACTACTTCGGCGAGCACGATGTGCCCGAGAAATGCACCGCCTGCGGCAACTGCACCGAAAACACCGAGCGCGCCGAAATCACGACCGAGGCGCTCAAAATACTCTCCTGCGTCTACCGCATGTCCGAGGCGAGCGGCGGGAAACATTACGGGATCTCGATGCTCGTCGACGTGCTTCGCGGCTCGCAGCGCGCGGAGGTGCTCGCGCCCGGCTTCGACAAAATATCTACATACGGCCTGCTCAAAGACAGAAGCGCGCGCGAGGTGCGCGAAATGACGGACTTCCTCATCGCCGAGGGATATCTGCAGGTCGGCGGCGAATTCCCGACGCTTTCCTTCACGCCGCGCACGATGCAGTTCTTCAAAAACCCGACGCCGCTCGTCATGCGAGTCAGCGAAAGCGACAAAGCGAAGGCCGAACGTATAAAAAAGCGCACACGCGAAATCTCCGCCTCGGCCTCCGAGGGCCTCTTCGAAGAGCTGCGCGTGCTGCGCCGCGCGATAGCCGCGGAAAACGGCGTGCCGCCATACGTCGTATTCTCCGACAAGACGCTTGCCGCTATATGCGAGACGATGCCGGAAGACGAAGACGACTTCCTCGAAATCCCTGGCGTCGGAGCGGCGAAGCTTGAACGCTACGGCGAAGCGTTCCTCGCCGTAGTTCGCGAATGGAAGCACAGGGCCTGACCCGTCCGGTAAAACGGCGCTGACTTCCGAAAGCCCGCGACGCGTTTCAGCGTTTTCGCCGGCCCCGTTCCGCGCGCCGCAAGAGGGCAGAACTTTGTCTTTTCACACGTTCAATATAAAATAGGAAGACATTCGCGCGCCGCGCGATTTACGGAAACGCCGCAAAAGGAGACGAACGAAATGACAGCCATAGAAGCGATCATGAAACGCAGAAGCGTCAGGAAATTCACCGGCGAGCCGGTAACGAAAGAGACCGTCATGCAGCTCATAGACGCGGCCGCCGCTGCGCCGAGCGCGATGAACCTCCGCCCCGTCCGCTTCATCTTGATGGACAAGCACGACATGGCGAAGCTCGCCGAAACGATAGACCAGAAGCAGCCCTTCGAGCAGGGGCAGTGGGCGATAGCCGTCTGCGCCGACACGCGCGGCTACACCGGCGGCACGGGCTGGCTCGAAGACGCATCCGCCGCGCTCGAAAACATCCTCATCGCCGCAACATCCCTCGGCCTCGGCTCACTCTGGTACGGCGTCTACCGCCGCGCCGCCAAAGAGCCCCAAGTCCGCGCCGCGCTCAACCTCCCCGAAGGCGCGGAATGCGCAGGCATCGCTGTGATAGGACACGCGGCGGAGGAACATAAGGAACACGGACAAGCCGACGCAAAGTTTGTGTTTGAGTCGGCGTGGAAGGAATAAATCCAGAAGCGTAATAAAACCGGCGCGGAGCTCCGAAACACGGGCTCCGCGTTTTTTGTTTGTCGTGCGCTTTGCTATAATTATCCCGTTACATGCGAAAAACATAAATTTGCCGTAACGGGGGTAATCTGATGCCTGTCCCGAAATATTACGAAATGCAGAGACCTTTTCTCGAAGCGCTGAAAGACGGGAAACCGCACGCGATGAAGGATATCGTGAAATGGTATATCAAAAAAATAGTTAGACAAGTAGGTGTATCTACTGTAATGAGATAATGAGATATCTTTATGATACTAGGAACAGTTTTTCCCCATATAACAATTATCGTTATCCTACACATACATATCAATAGCATAAGATGACGTATAGAGTAAAAGCTAATGTCTTTCTTGATCATTTTGAGCAATACATTGGTAAATATATGACGAATATAGCAACCTAAACATGGTAGATGATTCATGTAGATCTAGAGCAAAGATTTCTTTTACCTTATTGATTCTATATAGCACAGTATTTTTATGAACGTGCAAGATATCAGACGTTTCGCCCAAGTTCTTACCTGTATTAAAATAGCACAATGTAGTTTTGAGATAATCGCTGCCATTCTTCTTATCATATCTTAAAATTTCAAAAAATATATCATCTATAAAATTCATCAAGTTAATCTTTTCGCTAAGTGCAGTCAAGATAAGATCATTGAATTTATAGTCGTTATAGTATGCAAAAATCGGTGGTTCTATATCATTTCGTGATAACTCTAACGCACGCACTCCTTGGTGGTAGTATCTTTCAGTATAATATATATCATCAAAAGTATCACTGATACCCAACCGCAATCGCTTATCTTTGAAAAAATTTGTTACCTTGCTTAATGTTTGCTGTACACCACTTACAAAGTGGAGGTCAACAATAACGATAACATTGCCGTTATACCACAGAGTCCATGAGCGTTTAAAAAGTTGGGCGAAAAAAGACCTTAAAACCTCTTTACGTGGATCAAAATTTTCAAAATGTTCCACATCAACAACTATTACTGAGTAACTACTATGTTGGCTAAATATGGTACCACGAATTCTTTCGCGAAATGCTGTATATGTTTTTAGTTCTCCAGAAAGACATTCTATAAAAATATTATCTTCAGCATATTCGTTCAGCATTTTATTTTTTTCATAATAACTATATATTAACAAGGATATTAAATTAGATATTGTTCCTAGTAATCTATTATCCATTTTTGAAAATGATGTATTTACTTCAAAGATAATCAATACCCCTAAATTTGTACGATTGTGGTGCAATGTAATAAAACATAATCTGCTTGTTGAAAGTGGGGATGTGGAAAAAATAACGGATGTGTTTTGTTTTTTTGCTGAACCTAAGATGTTCTGCATTTCAATAATTTGTTCATACGTACAGTATCTACGTACAATATTTTCTTGCCAAAGCAAGTCCTCTACTTCGTATATAGAAGAAGAGAATAATATCTTGAAATTTGCGTCTAATACTATAATCGGATTTTTTATAATTGTTGCAACTTTTTCTATAAATATATTAGGAGGCATCGTGTCGTAACACGAACAAAATATTTGCATTAATCGATTAATATTTTCTAAAAAAGTTGTATATTTTATGAGCCATTCAACAGTGTGGGCATAAAGTAATTCTGCATCTGATGTAATTTCAGATAAAAGAATTGTGTTTGACCTTAAAAAAGTATTCTGTAATGTATTTTGCACATCATTGACTAATAAAAAAAGACCGTTTTTTACTTCTACATTAAGAGTAGCAATTTGGCTGGCATTACCAATGTATAAAACTTGAGGCAGAAAATTATTATTACATTGGCTAAGACGTTCAACTCGAGAAAATACAGTATTATTTTCTTGAATATTTGCAACTATAAAGTGATATTTACTCATTGTATCAATAAAATGTTTTACATCTGCCATTATCACACCTCTTTACATCATATAGAATGATTTATGCCAAGTTGTAATAATCATATTAACATAATATTGCCAATGCTGTTATAAAAGAACGTTAATTTTATTGTTCTAGCATAAGATATAAATTGCAGCTTGTATTAATAATACAAATATACAAATTCATATAGTCACAACGTAAATCTTCATTGTAATTTATGCATTATTAATACATATTAATATTATTATTATAAAATATATACTATTTTTTAATCTAAGGTTAAACTACAGCTAGTCATAATTTTTACAGCGCCATATATTCAAATAAAATATCTAGACTAAAAGGAGGATATTACAATGAATGATCGAATCCAGCGTCCATTTACAATAAGAGAACTAGGGAATAATGTTCCTGTGCAAAATCCATTAATTCCCACGCCTTTTGTGCCATATCAATGCAAAAATTGCAGACACGTAAATGTTTTTGCCAGGACTGAACCGGAATTAGTGCAAAAGTATCTCGCACCAACGCCATTTGAGTACGTAGACAATACAATTTTACTTTATATTTCTGACTTCAAAAATACTAACTCAAGTGATGGTTGTAGCCATGGATTTTGGGATGCGGGCTTAGTTGTTGCTGGTCGTTATGGAGATACCATAGGTGGTGTTTTTTTATTTGAATATGAAGACGTTGACTGGAGCATTGCGGCAGGCAGAGAACTTTGGGGATATCCCAAAAAATATGCAGATATTTCAATGTCGGAATCAATAGAAAAAGTTGTATGTTCGGCGGTCAAAGATGGGATAGAAATTATTCACCTAGAGCTCGACCTATTACACGAAGCTAAACAAAAACAACCGGACACAAAGTTTTCTCCGCACCTACTGCTACACACATTTCCTAATGACATTGGGCCTGGGATACTTTACCAGAGAGTGATCGGACGAGATACAACGCCTGACTATATTACAAAGTCCTTTCAGGTCTGTAATGCAAGCATGGTACTAAAGAATTGTGGAGTTGACCCTCTGGATGAGTTTGCTTCAGCTGAAGTTATATGTGGAACATTTCAAAAAGGTGACTATTATGCTACAGAAAAAAATGGCTGGTCATTTTACCTTGGGACAACTGTGCCGGCACCAAAAGAATAAAACAATTATACTTAACAAGAGTTTGGCTCTACTATGAGCTATTACTTAAAAGACAAATAATGCAACGCTAATTTATTAGTACTCGCTAAATTTTGTCAAGCTCAGGTAGTTCTGCTCAATGTTTATTATATTGTTTTAATACGTGGGGTAGTATCATACCTTAAAATTATGATTCTGCCTCACGTATATATAGAAAATATTCAACGCCTCACGTTAGATTTTTCTTGTTATTTAATTAAACCGTTATATTCCATTACATTTAGTATAGAAAATTTAGTGGAGAGGCTATTTTTTATTAACAACATTCATAAGTGGAGGTGTCGGTCGTGAGCAAGATTCCTTTTATTGTTCATTTTTTGTATTGGATCTTACCGTTATTATCGGTTCTTAATGCCATAATCATGGTAAAAATTATTCCGGAGGAGGATGATATTTAATGAACACAACAATTATGATTGTTTTATTCTTATATCTTGCTATCGTTTTCATTACTGGACATTTAGCAGGACGTAGAGAAGTCAAGGGTGAGGAAGGATTTTACACTGGGGATCGAGAATTCGGTTTTTGGTCAACAACAATGAGTGCTTGTGCTACAGACTCAAGTGGTTGGGTATTTATTGGAGCATGCGGTTGGGCATTTGTAGCTGGTGCTTCTGTGCTCTGGATGGTACCAGGTTTTATCGTTGGATACGGATTGAACTGGTTTCTGTTGGGGCCTAAACTACGTAGACAGGGTAAGAAAATAGGAGCTTTAAGTGTAATCGATTTTTTAAATAAACGTTTAGATAGAGATGGCAATACAATTAGAATTGTAGGGAGTATCGTTGTAATACTATTTTTTATACCATATATGGCTTCGCAATTAACTGCTGCTGGAAAAACAATAAGCACGATTGTCGGATGGGATTATAATACCTGCTTAGTATCTGGTGCAATTTTTGTTGTGGCATATTGTTTTTTGGGCGGATATCGATCTGTAATATGGACTGATACTGTTCAAGGAACTCTCATGCTTATTGTGTTAGGTGTTTTTCCAATTTACCTTATTGCATCGTCAGGTGGTTTCACTTCGTTTTTCACTCAAGTAGCTGCAATTGATCCAATCTTAGTCTCACCTGGTGCAGGCGCAACAGGCTCAGCATTATTGGGTATTATCGTAGGCTATCTTTTTTATGGTGCTGCATCAATAGGACAACCTCATATTTTACAACGTTTTTTGTCAGCAAAAGATAGCAAGACATTACGCCAAGGATCAATTATTGCTACAGTATGGTTTAACGTAATGATGGTTGGATCAAATATTGTTGGTTTAGCAGGAAGAATTCGCATGCCAGGCATCGCAGATCCAGAATATATATTCCCAGCTATGGTTGAAGCTTCTTTTCATCCTATAATTGCCGGTATAGTAGTTGGTGCCATTTTCGCAGCGATTCAATCGACATACTCATCCCTGCTACTTGTTGATGTACAGGCTATTGCAAGCGATTTAACTAATAGTTTCAGACGAGAGCCACTATCGGAAGCTGGCGCCGTAAAGCTGGGAAGGATGACAATGGTGTTATTGGGCGTTGTATCAATTCTTCTGGCCGTCGCTAATATAGACACCGTATTCCTATTGGTTGTATATGCTTGGAGCGTATTAGGAGCAGCTTTCGGGCCACTGATAATGGTGCTATTGCTTTGGCCTAGTAGCATTAATAAATGGGGAGCTATAGCTGGTATGGTGGTAGGTGCATTGGTGACGTCAATTTGGTATAGTGCCGGATTAGGAAAAATCGTCTTTGAAACATGCCCTGGCATGATCGCAGCATTTGCAGCTATTTTTATAGTAAGTTACCTCACACGTCACATTGATAAAGCGCCAGAAAAGATATAATGGATACACTATTGTTCTGCGCAATTTTACCATTATGGAAATAATATCCAGAAAGGATCATATCAGAAAAATGAAAGCCTTTTGTATAAAAGCTCTAAATGAAGTGGCATGGATGTGTAAAGAACGACCAGTTTGTGGCCCTTTGGATGCGATATGCGAACCTATAGCCCATGCTATATGTACGTCGGATGTCCACATGGTGTATGGCGGGATAGATGGAGGCAGAGGGGATCTAGCTGGTTTAGCATTGGGACATGAAGTCTTAGGATGCATTGTAGAAGTTGGCAGTATGGTGAAAGATTTTAAAATAGGCGATAAAGTTATCGTACCTGCAATCACTTCTGATTATTTGACGTACGAACTACAGGGGGGGCTTCCGCCACAACATTTTAAAGGATTCTCATCAGGACAACAATTCAGCCTAAAAAAAGATGGGACATTTGCGGAATATTTTCACGTTAATTTAGCAGATATGAATTTAGCTCACCTACCAGACAAAATGACATTAGACGCAGCACTGATGTGTACAGATATGGTCTCAACTGGATTCTGGGGTGCAGAAATGGCGGATATTCAGCTGGGTAGTACGTTGGTCGTCTTTGGAGCAGGGCCTGTAGGATTAATGGCCGTTGCCGGTGGTAGACTTAAAGGTGCTGGACGAATAATCATTGTTGATAACAATACGCAAAGGATGCAACTTGCTTTAGAATTTGGTGCAGATGAAGTTGTTAATTTTTCTGAATGTTCCCCTATAGAACAAATAATGAATTTAACAAATAAAAAGGGGGTTGACTCTGCAATCCTCGCTGGCGGAGATGAAAATATTTTAGGCATTGGTTTATCGGTTGTGCGCCCAGGAGGCACAGTAGCAAACCTCAATTATTTTACAGGTGTTCCTACAATACCTATTCCTAGAAGAGAATGGAATTCTGGACTGTCCGATAAGATTATCAGAGGGGGATTATGCCCCGGCGGACGAATGAGAATGGAACGTTTGGCACGTATGGTCATGAACGGTAGATTTGATCCTACAGCACTGGTAACACATCGTTTTACAGGTTTTGATAGCATTGAAACAGCATTTTTTTTAATGAAGGATAAACCCCAAGGTCTTATTAAACCAGTTGTTTATATGTGATATGAGTGCAGAGGTGATTGCAAGTGGATTTTTATTCAAAAACGAATCTGAATGGGAAGACAGCCGTTATTTCAGGAGCTGCGCGCAATATAGGAAAAGCGTTTGCTGAGGCATTGGCTTCAGTCGGTGCCAACGTTTGCCTTGTAGATACGGATCAAATAAACGTCTATAACACGACACAACAAATCGCTTGTAAATATAATGTAAGAACCTCTTCATATGCAGTTGATATCACACAGCAAGAAAAAACAGCAGAATTGATGTCTGAAATTTATATGAAGTATGGTAGTATTGATATTTGCGTTGCTAATGCAGGGATTTTTATTTCCGAATCTGCAGAGAACATGTCTACTGAAACATGGAGTAAAATAATTAATGTCAACTTAACAGGTGCTTTTTATACCGCACAAGCCGCAGCACATTACATGATTAAACATAAAAAAGGCTCTATAATTTTTACTACGTCAATTAGTGCACATCAAGCTAGCAAAGCGCCAAGTTGTGCATACTCAGCAAGTAAGGGGGGATTATTGACATTAGTGCATGATTTAGCAAATGAGTGGGGGAAATACAACATTCGCGTTAATTCTATAAGTCCTGGTAATATAGACACGGGCATGTTAACAAACGAGTGGCGCGCGACATATCAACATGACTGCGAGCTAGAAACAGTTATTGGACGACTTGGTAAAACAGAAGAACTGCAAGGCGCGTTAATTTATCTTGCAAGCGATATCTCGAGCTATACAACAGGGGCTGAGATTGTTGTCGATGGAGGTTATATAATAAAATAACCAGAGAGTGTGAACAGAATTCTGTAAGTTGAAATCCATCCCACCCTGCTATGGTAGACTTGCTAGGAGGATGGTTTATTATGTCACGCATCAGCAAACAGCAGAGTTCTTCAGATGAGCCTAAGAAAACCAGGCGGCAGCGCCGTTCCGAGATGAGCCCGGAAAAGCGCGAGTTCCTCCGCAATTTCGTCGGTATGTACGATATCAAGACGGCGGCGGATCTCCAAGATGCCGTCAAGGACCTTCTCGGAGACACCATCAAGGATATGCTCGAAGAGGAAATGAACGAGCATCTTGGGTACGAGAAGTATAAACATTCAGACAACCCCGACAGCCGTAACGGATACAAATCAAAGGAAATCATGAGCAGCGCTGGCAGCATCACTATAGACGTTCCTCAGGATCGAGACTCAGCCTTTGAACCAAAGGTTGTGAAGAAGGGACATTACAAGCCGGCTGCGCGGAGCGCATTCAAAAATATCCTCAGCCGGCGCAGTATGCGGGGGCGTCTGCCGTAGAAGGATATCAACGCTATCGAGCAGAAGATAATCGCCATGTACGCACGAGGAATGACGACACGCAATATTTCCGACACTATCATGGATATATACGGCTTTGAGGTGTCAGAGGGATTCATTTCAGACGTTACTGATAAGCTTCTGCCTAAGATACAGGAATGGCAGTCACGTCCGCTCGAAGATGTATATCCGGTAGTCTTCATCGACGCAATTCACTACGCTGTAAGGGACGAGGTAGGCGTACGCAGGAAGGCTGCGTATATTGTTCTAGGCATATCTGCGAGCGGACACAAGGACGTTCTTGGCATCTACATTGGGGAGAACGAGAGCGCGAAGTACTGGCTTTCTATCCTTAACGAGCTTAAGAACCGAGGCGTAAAAGACATCCTTATCGTCTGTGCCGACGGCCTTACCGGCATCAAGGATGCCATAGAGGCGGCCTTCCCGCAGACCGAATATCAAAGATGCATTGTACATCAAGTCAGGAACACGCTGAAATATGTAAGCGACAAAGACCGCAAGGCGTTCGCGAACGACCTCCGCAGGATATACGGCGCACCCAGCGAAGAACTCGCCCTTGGCGAGCTTGACCGAGCCGCTGAGAAATGGCAGCAGAAATATCCTAACTCGATGAAATCGTGGTACAAGAACTGGGACGCCATATCTCCAATCTTCAAATTTTCGTCAGAGACAAGACGCGTCATATATACGACGAACGCCATAGAGAGCCTGAATTCCATATACCGGCGTCTGAACAGCCAGCGCAGTTCATTTCCCGGAGACCAGTCTTTACTCAAGGCGCTGTACCTCGCCACAATGGAAGCCACGAAGAAATGGAGGCTTCCAATACGCGACTGGGGGAAAATATACGGAGAACTGTCGATAATGTACGAGGGGAGGCTGCCTGAGTAGCCGTGACTTCATGCTAAAAAACGATACCGGCGTCAAATTGAGAAATTGACGCTTAGCGGCCTATACCCTATAGTAGAAACGTGACGGCGTCTGGCGAAAAGACGCCGCCACATCAAAATCAACTGCCACAGCAGCGGCAGTCTTGGATAACTTACAGAAAGAACTTCACAGGCTCTTGTTTTTTATTCACGTAAGCAATACACTCGTCTGCTGACATATACTCAGGTGTTAAGTTATGGCTTTTGGCTTCATTAATCCAAGACTCGTCAGCACAAACTCTAGTGAAAGCATCTCGCATTTCCTGCAAAATGGTAAGGGGCACGCCTTTGGGCATGACGAAAATCTGTGTTGTACCATTGATTGGAATCGCGTAGCCTAATTCCGCCAAACAAGGGATATCCGGCAAGTCATCTGAACGCTTAGACCCAGTAACGGCCAATGCTTTTACCTCACCGGATTTTACATAACCTGCGGCAGTACTAATGGAAATTGCGGCAATGTCAATATGCCCTCCCATTAAGTCAACAACAAGATCATTGTCACCGTCCGTGTCTAAAGAGCGGAAAGAAGCTCCTGATGCTTCTTGCAGAGAAAGTCTAATCAGCTGTTTCACTCCATATGCTGCAGTGCCTTCCCAGCAAAGTTCCTCGGGGTTGTTTTTCGCAAATTCTAGTACTTCCTTTAAGCTACCCCATTTGCTATTGTTTGGAACGCAAATAACTTGTGCGCTGGAGGAAATGCCTCCGACATAATCATAGTCCTCTTCAGGGTTTGCCATTAAGTCCCCTGTTAGATAAGAACTAAGAAAGACAGGACAACTAGTGCAGGCAATAGTCATGCCATCCGCCTTAGATTGCGCCGTTTTCATATAACAGACAATGCCACCAGCGGCGTTGAGGTTAGTGGGGACTGTTGTGCATCCCAGTTCCTTATCAATGTAAGCGAAGAACAAGCGCGTCGGTATATCCGTGCCACCGCCTGGGCTGCCGGGAATATTAACGACGATATTTTTCCCTTTGTAAAAGGATGCGTCAATAGACGCAAACGCAGCTTCCGTTGTATAAACGGTAAAGAGAGACATTGCGATTAGCAATAAAACGATTTTCTTTTTCATTAACTATTCCTCCATTTCGTTTTTTAGAATTAGTGATGTAGGGACATAACCTCTGGGTTTAGTAAACCGCGAGGACATCTTCCTTCATATACATCGATTACATTTTGCACAGCCATGCCCACAACTTTGTTTTTGCCTTCTACGGATGTCCCAGCATTATGAGGGGAAACAATTATGCGATCAAGAGTTAGGAGCGGATTTTCCATGTTGACTGGTTCTTCTGCAAAAACATCTAATGCTGCACCTGAAATGCTACCATTTTTGACAGCGTGGTATAAAGCGACTTCGTCAATTATGCCGCCACGAGCACAATTAATAATTTGCGCACTATTTTTCATTACAGACATTTCATTGGCAGAAATCATGCCGCGTGTTTCATCCGTTAGTGGCAAATGCACAGAAATGTAATCACTCTCACGATATATTGTGTCTAAATCACAATAGATTACATTATTTTTTTTAGCAAAGCTTTCATCTTGATAGTAAGGATCATACGCCAGAATACGCATATCGAAACCGGCAGCATTGAGAACAAGGCGTTTCCCTATGTTACCTAAACCAATGATCCCCAATGTTTTCCCATATAAAGAATAACCAGCGACTTTTTTCCCATAATTGCCCCCCTTGACTAGATTATTTTGTTCAACTATGCGACGAGACAAGGCCAATATCATAGCAAATGTATGTTCTGCAACCGCCTCCGCGCCTGCCCCAGGTGTAACACAAACAGCGACCCGCTTTTTTGTTGCTGCTTGAATATCTACGGAATCACTGCCAATGCCGATACGAGAGATGATTTTTAGCGTTTCGGATGAAGAAATAGCCCGTTCGGTCATAGGATCTGCGCCACAGATATGGGCGTAAACATCGGTCCATGCCTGTATTAATTCATCTTCGGTCATTCTACGACCGCAGGTTTCACTAACAATTGGCTATAAACCATGCTCTCGCAGCTGCTCTAAGAATTGGTCAAGATCAGACACAATGATCGGGGGGTATGGCATAGAGAAAAGCACTTTTTTGCTCATTATCACACTACCTCCTTTTCTGTTAAGATATGTTTCTAGTGTAAATACAGAGCTTGAAAATCTTTTATTGTAATATAACAGAAATTAGCTCCTGCGAAAAATATCGTTTTAATGTAGTTAATATATAAAATCAGAATAATCACTTATAATATTTTAAGAGAAGCTTTATGTGCAAGGAGGAGATCCCTTTGAATCTTGAGTATTATCGCAATTTCATTGCTATTGTTGACAATGGAACTTTCTCGGCTGCTGCACAAAAATTACTCATTGCACAGCCAGTGCTCAGCAATCAAGTTAAATCGTTAGAATCTGAATATGGGGCCAGATTACTTGACAGAGGCAGTCGGAAGTTGGGACTTACCACAGCAGGGAGTGTGTTTTATGAATATGCGAAAAATATATGCTCTCTGGAAAACTCCATAAAAAAGGAACTCCATTCCATCGCAATTGGACACAGCGGAATACTCCGGTTGGGGTTAACGCATGCCGCTGTTGACTCCTATATTGAATCATTGCTTTTAATGTTTCATGCAGAATATCCCGGAATAAGGTTTGAGATTACATTAAACACGTCGTCAAAAAATATCGACATGTTACTTGATAATAAATTAGACATCGCTTTTATACGTCTTTCTGAGAACCTGCCAACAAATTTAAAACATCTATTTGTTGTGGAAGAGGTCTTAGTCGCTTACTTTTCAAGGGATACCACTTGGTTTAATTCAGTCGGGGATTCTATTGATATAGCAGAATTAAAAGATATTCCCTTGAGTTTCACTATAGGGTTAAAAAACAAGCTCAACAACCTATGTAAACAAAGCGGTTTTACTCCTCGCTGTTTATGTGGTGCTGCAACTAGAAATCAAGCTTTATTTTGGACACGACACAATCTATCAGTGACTTTGTTGTTCTGCAATATGGAGCAGATACCACAAGAAAAAAATTTGCTCTCTTGCAAGGTTACATCCTTAGGGGCACCCATAACAGCACAGCGCTCTTTTGTGATTTATCGTGGGCAAGAATTATCAACAACTGCAAGCCTTTTCGTGGACTTTGTACAAAACAACAATGCTCTGGTGTAGAATTTAAGAATTCTATCTTTAATAGTTTTATGCAACTGCTTTCAGAAAGATAATGCAGGTTTTCGCACTGGCATTACCCAAACATCTGTCTTTTGCAAACACCATCGGAACTCCACAAACAAAAGTTATGAAAGTGCCATAAAGAAATTTCTCTATGCTGCCGCGACAATAAGGCATACTGTCCATGGTTTGGGGTATATTTCCTTAACTTATAGGTATAACAAGATTGCCTCATCAGCCTTACGAACAGATGCAGTACCCCTGACAGCGTGTACAGATGTACGTTAAGCTTATGCCGAAGGTATGCCATGTAGGAGAGGCAGTTGGGAAACAGTTTTATCAATATACTGCTATAGACGAATACAGCTGTTCCAGCTATGTTGAAGCGTTTGAAGAACACAGCACGTATAGCTCAACGGTATTCATAACGCATATACTGAGATTCTTGAAAGATTTTGCCGTGTAGCTGGTAGTACATGACAGCTGATACAACAACTTCCAGATGAGACTCCTTGAATGACAATCTCCCCGGAAAATCATGACGTACGCTTTATGTTCGCTGTAATAGATGTTTGACAAATCTACACATAGTCTAGAATATCTGGCCTGACTGGCTTTCGGAAGGCTTGAAAACATAACTGCATGAATTATTCCCAGATGCTTTATGCAGTAAGATGTTGGAATCACGATAATAGTTACATGCCGTGTCGCTGCTGATGACGTAGGCTTCTGCAGCTTCATCGCGGCTCGTTATCTTCCTCAAAACAACATACGATAAAGATTTTCTCTTGATGAAGTCGGTTGCTTGTATTATAGTTATACTATAATATATTCTAGTAATATAGGACATACTATATTTGGAGGCGAGTTTCGATGCATAATGATGTAGATAAAAGAAGGATCGGGCTTATTTTACCGTCTGTGAATATTAGAATGGAGCCTGAGCTTAATAGATGTGAACAATTAATAAAACATTTTAATTTTTATGCGACCAGAGTTCTTTTAGATAACACAACAGAAGATACGTTAAAGTCTATGGAACATGATCTATTGAGAGCCGCAGAGATGATGGCGACAGTATACCCGGAGGCGGTCATATATGGCTGTACTAGCGGTTCATTCATTAGCGGTAAGGATGGCAATAACAATATTATTGAGACGATAAAACAACAATGCAAGTGTCCAGTGGTCACAGCCTCGCAAGCTATGATTGATGCCTTACGACAAATAGGAGTAACAAAGCTTACTCTTGTGACCCCATATACGGATGATATAAATTTAAAAGAAAAAGATTTTTTGGAACAGAATGGGATTGAAGTCGTTTCAATGAAAGGGCTGCAGATTGTGCCCGCAGAAGTATTGCGTACACAATCTGTTGAAACAATAGAAAAGCTTGTTGTTACAACCGATGTGAAAGAGGCGGACGCGGTTTTTATAAGTTGCACTAATGTTGAAGGGTTCCATATTTGTGATAGCCTTGAAAAGAAGATTGGCAAACCTGTTGTTACAAGTAATATCGCGTGTCTGTGGTCGCTGTTGCATGCGATTCCCAACGATATATCGATAAATGACCGTGGTATACTATTACGCGAATATTTATAAACTAATCCATCAGAATAAGTTTGCCGCAAGCTATGGTATTGTTGAGGAATATATAAAATTAAGAAGGGGTTTATCTTGAAGAACAAAGAATTGATCATCATTCGCGGAGGAGGTGATATCGCAACAGGTATTGCGTACCGTTTATTTAAAGCTCATTATAAAATATTAATGTTAGAAGTCGAAGCGCCACTGGCTGTGCGCCTAACAGTTTCGGCTGCCGCTGCAGTTTTTGATGGCGAAATTCAAATTGAAGATATGCATGTTAAGCGCATAAAATGCCTTGAAGATATCGATATCATGTCTAACGATGTTAACGTGTTCATTGATCCTAGTGGAACATGCATCAAGGCACTACACCCTAATATTCTTATCGATGCTATTATGGCAAAACGTAATACTGGTACCACATCCGCTATGGCTCCAATTGTAATTGGCGTAGGCCCTGGTTTTCGTGCTCCAGATGATGTTAATGCTGTTATAGAAACTAAGCGAGGACATTATTTAGGCAGGGCAATCTATAATGGTGAAGCCATTCCTAACACAGGTATACCAGGGATTGTAAATGGTTATGGTGTAGAACGTGTATTACGCGCTCCATCTAACGGCTTCCTTGAGCCGCTACATAGAATTGGAGATCATGTCGTTGCAAATGAAATCATAGCTTTTATAGATGATAATCCTGTTGTTGCGCCGTTTGATGGCATTATTCGCGGTCTAATTCATCATTCAGTGCCAGTGAAAAAAGGATTAAAAATCGGCGATGTAGACCCGCGACAGGAGGCAGCATACTGTCACACGCTATCCGATAAAGTTCTAGCGGTTGGCGGTGGTGTGTTAGAAGCGGTATCATGGTTACAATATAATTGAAGTCTTTAAAAGTTATAGAATCTGTCCACGGTTCTATATAGCCGTTCCTAATCCAATAATCGGCATGGAGTTTCAATTATTTCAGTCATATATTGTTAGTGTTTTAATGTTGGTATGCTGAAACCATAACCGTCCCTGAGCCATATGTTATCAACATATGGCTCAGGGACGGTTATAGCGTTGTTTCTCCTGCTCCGGCATTCACTCGGAGTGCATGGAGGGATACGCGCGTATATCTTGCCACAGTAGACGTTGCGGCATGTCAGTTTTTCCCTTATATCTATCATCGCAATGTAAAGCTTTTTGAAGAGGCTGCTGTGTGGAGCTGCGCAGTCTGCTTTCAGATCATTCATGGGTTCTTGGATGTTTTTGTACGAGACGTATTTCGTAGAGTTGCGTAGTTGTATGGATGATGCTCAATAAAACGTAGCCAGCTTTACAATTCTATATCTCTATATCCTGGAAAACAGCGTTTATTCCTTTGGGCGTGTTGATGCAGGCTATGAAGATGTCTTCTACGCCTGTTTTGTAGACGGTTCAGTAATGAGGCGCAGTACCCAGTAAAGTGGGACAGATCCTATTCTGCGCTTTCCTCTTCCAAAATACTAAATACATCTTTGTGTCTGTCAAGGACAATGAGAGTGTGAACAGAATTCTGTAAGTTGAAATCCATCCCACCCTGCTATGGTAGACTTGCTAGGAGGATGGTTTATTATGTCACGCATCAGCAAACAGCAGAGTTCTTCAGATGAGCCTAAGAAAACCAGGCGGCAGCGCCGTTCCGAGATGAGCCCGGAAAAGCGCAAGTTCCTCCGCAATTTCGTCGGTATGTACGATATCAAGACGGCGGCGGATCTCCAAGATGCCGTCAAGGACCTTCTCGGAGACACCATCAAGGATATGCTCGAAGAGGAAATGAACGAGCATCTTGGGTACGAGAAGTATAAACATTCAGACAACCCCGACAGCCGTAACGGATACAAATCAAAGGAAATCATGAGCAGCGCTGGCAGCATCACTATAGACGTTCCTCAGGATCGAGACTCAGCCTTTGAACCAAAGGTTGTGAAGAAGGGACATTACAAGCCGGCTGCGCGGAGCGCATTCAAAAATATCCTCAGCCGGCGCAGTATGCGGGGGCGTCTGCCGTAGAAGGATATCAACGCTATCGAGCAGAAGATAATCGCCATGTACGCACGAGGAATGACGACACGCAATATTTCCGACACTATCATGGATATATACGGCTTTGAGGTGTCAGAGGGATTCATTTCAGACGTTACTGATAAGCTTCTGCCTAAGATACAGGAATGGCAGTCACGTCCGCTCGAAGATGTATATCCGGTAGTCTTCATCGACGCAATTCACTACGCTGTAAGGGACGAGGTAGGCGTACGCAGGAAGGCTGCGTATATTGTTCTAGGCATATCTGCGAGCGGACACAAGGACGTTCTTGGCATCTACATTGGGGAGAACGAGAGCGCGAAGTACTGGCTTTCTATCCTTAACGAGCTTAAGAACCGAGGCGTAAAAGACATCCTTATCGTCTGTGCCGACGGCCTTACCGGCATCAAGGATGCCATAGAGGCGGCCTTCCCGCAGACCGAATATCAAAGATGCATTGTACATCAAGTCAGGAACACGCTGAAATATGTAAGCGACAAAGACCGCAAGGCGTTCGCGAACGACCTCCGCAGGATATACGGCGCACCCAGCGAAGAACTCGCCCTTGGCGAGCTTGACCGAGCCGCTGAGAAATGGCAGCAGAAATATCCTAACTCGATGAAATCGTGGTACAAGAACTGGGACGCCATATCTCCAATCTTCAAATTTTCGTCAGAGACAAGACGCGTCATATATACGACGAACGCCATAGAGAGCCTGAATTCCATATACCGGCGTCTGAACAGCCAGCGCAGTTCATTTCCCGGAGACCAGTCTTTACTCAAGGCGCTGTACCTCGCCACAATGGAAGCCACGAAGAAATGGAGGCTTCCAATACGCGACTGGGGCAAAATATACGGAGAACTGTCGATAATGTACGAGGGGAGGCTGCCTGAGTAGCCGTGACTTCATGCTAAAAAACGATACCGGCGTCAAATTGAGAAATTGACGCTTAGCGGCCTATACCCTATAGTAGAAACGTGACGGCGTCTGGCGAAAAGACGCCGCCACATCAAAATCAACTGCCACAGCAGCGGCAGTCTTGGATAACTTACAGAAAGAACTTCACAGGCTCGAAATGGGCTGTATATTATCACCACTCTTTCTTTAGAAATACAACAATATCTTGAATCATTTCTGCAACAATATAGTCAATATTGTTTAAAATCAAGGATATTTCTTCTGATGCTATATCATCACTATGAATCCCAGCTGATACAGCTGTAGTCAAATTGGTACGAGTCGCGACTTCATGTGCGACTTTATTAGCGACTATATAATCTTTATGCCCTGGGACTGGAATCACAAAACAATCAGAACTAATCTTTCCGTTTCCAGTTAAACTTTGGCGAGGCAAAGCCATCACGACAGCACCGACATGCAGTGACTGCCCGCCAAAAATAGAAATATTGATACCTCTATCACAGCTAACACATACGGCAAGAACTTTTGTCCTTCCATACCCAGTGTGATATTCTTTTACATATAGTCTATTAGAAGATGGCATTTATTTACTCACAACCTTACACCCATCTTCTAAACATTGGTGGTTCAATATTGAAGACATCCAGAATTTTACACACAATATGATGTGACATATCGTCAATAGATTCCGGTCTATTATAATAAGACAGCATAGGAGGCATAATAACCACGCCTAACCGCGACAAGGCTAACATATTTTCTAGATGTATAGGATTGAGAGGGGTTTCTCTTGCAACAAGAACTAGCTTGCGCCTTTCTTTGATAGTTACATCCGCAGCACGCAACAATAAATTTTCAGAATATCCATGTGCTATACCAGCAAGGGTTTTCATACTGCACGGGACTACAATCATGCCTAATGTCTTGAAAGTGCCGCTGGCGATAGAAGCTCCGATTGCAGAATTATCATAAACTTTATCAGATAAGTCATATAATTCGCTCACGGAGGTATTTGTTTCGACAGTCAGCGTTTCTGTGAAGCCACGGGTAATAACAACGTGGCTTTCATATTCATCAAGGCTACGCAAGACAGATAATAATTTTACAGCTAATGGCGCCCCGCTAGCTCCGGAGAGACCAATAACCAGTCTGTTTTTCATGCCCTATACCTCTTCTTCTGTCGCATTATAGTCACATTATATATCTAATAAATTATCGTCAATAAATAACATGCCCTCAGATGTAAAGTCGATTTTTCCGCTAAGGCATATCTTCTGCATCTTATTGTTTTGCCATGTAGATGTTACAAACAAATCTCCACCCGGCTGATGAAGAGTTTTCTCTATGCCGCTTTTAATTTTGTATGTTAGAGCGGCAATGACAGCTGTACTGCCGGAACCGCAACTATTTTCCCAGACAAGAGATCCGACATCGTTAATATAGACAGCCGGCGTTAAAACATCTGTCTTGGTGTCGAAAAACATAACGCCAAAAGCATCCGTTGCAATGCCATTATCTTGCAGGTATTTTTTAACGATATCAATATCATCTGACTTTGGGATCCTATCCCATAAAATCACATGGGTGATACCGTCAAATGGCACAATACAGAAGTCTCCTCCAAGCATACTATGATGACCGATTTTTATATCGCTAGGAAGTGGCATCTCTAAAGTTACATAAAAAGAATGATCACAAGGCGTTTTTTCCACATAAGCAACCAAAGTCCCACTATAACCAGATACATCTAATGGGATAGAGTATTTACCCGAGACCTCTGGGGCCAGTTCACCGGTATAAGATTTAAGAACTAGCCATGCCGCAAAACTACGAGATGCGTTGCCACAGAATTCTCCTCCCATCATCTCCATTCGTTTACCGCTTTCTGTAGCGTTTGACTCAACAATATAGCCAACCTGCTCCGCGGCCAAATATTCCTTTGACATTATGATATTTGCAATAGGCGCATAAAGGCATTTCGGTACTTTAGTTGTAACAAAAACCGTAGTATTTCCACTTGGATTTACTTTTATATATTCCAGTATCATAGAACCCCAACCTCCTTTAACAAACAAATGAAGTATACATAGAAGTATATATTGCCTTAAATTATATTTCAATATTAGTGGATATTAATTTTACGAAATCCTTAATTGTCATTGTCTAATTTTATATGATAAAAATAATATAAAAATGGGAATAACAACAACTAATATCTGAAATATTGAATTTATGGATTGACAAATTGCTTATCACATGTAGAATAAAAATTACAGTATAACAATAATAAAGGGCAAATATTTTTTATATTAATGCAATTATATGTTTGGGAAAGGAGGATAAGGCAACGCCTAATGAGTTATTAGCAGTACTTCAAAACCTAATAAAAGGAAGGTGTAATTTTTAATGGAACACTATGGAGTCTTGTCGCTATTACCGCCGTTAGTTGCTATTGCGTTGTGCATCGTCACTAAACAGCTTGTTATCTCGTTATTTTTGGGTGCATTTACTGGTGCGTTAATTTTAGTCGGGTGGAATCCAGTCGCGGCATTTGTTACTACCCTTATGTATTGCGTTCAGAGTGTAGCCAATGCATCACATGCCAGCATACTGGTTTTCACGATGTTGTTAGGCGGATTTATCGGCTTACTTGGTAAGTCCGGCGGAATGCAGGGACTTGTAAATTACGCTATTAAATATGTTAATTCTCGAGTAAAAGGACAAGTAGCTACATGCCTGTTAAGTATTTTACTATTCTTCGATGATTATACGAGTATAATTCTTTCTGGCGTAGTGGCCCGCCCAATTACTGATAAGCTTAGGATTTCCAGAGAAAAGTTAAGCTATATAGTTGACAGTTGCGGATGCGGCGTTTCCGCTACAGCTCCGGTCTCTAACTGGACAGCATACGAAGTCGGCGTCATCGGCGGAGTACTTGCCACAATGGGGGTTACGGACAGCGCCTATATGGTTTTCTTAAGCTCGATTCCGTATCGATTCTATTGTCTCTTTAGCGTCTTCTTTGTATTCGTGATTGTGTTAATGCAGAGAGACTTCGGAAAGATGTATGATGCAGAACGCAGAGCTATCACGACCGGACAAGTTTTTAGGCCAGATTCTACTCCGATGGGTGGGTTGGACGAGAAAGAATTTACAATTCCGGAAGGGACTCCGATTTATGCGAGGAACTTCTTTATCCCGATAATAACTTTCTTTATTGTCGCATTCATTGGATTCTTCATTACGGGCGGCGGCGCAGAAAAGTTTGCTGCTGAAGGCGTAGCGGGAATCATGGGAAGCGCGGACGTAATCAACATGATGATTGTCGCTATCATGACATCTACAATCGTCCTCGCCGTGCTCATGAAAATGCAGAAAATAATGAATGTGACCGAGATTACTGATACTTGGACCAACGGCATGAAAGCTATATTGTTCACGATAGTGTTTATAGTCTTGGCATGGACCGTAGCCGGTTTCTGCTCTTCTCTCGGAACCGCTAAGTTTGTGGTCGGCGCATTGGTCGAGTCCAGCTTCCCCGCATGGTTGGTGCCGTCTGCTGTTTTCTGTATCGCAGGCGTTATTGCTTTCGCGACAGGTTCTTCATGGGGGACCATGGCTCTTGTGCTGCCGCTTGCACTCCCCGCTGCAGTCGGACTTGATGCAAACTTTGCAGCTACACTGGGCGGCGTTTTGACTGGCGCTACACTCGGAGACCACGTATCGCCGATTTCTGAATCTGTCGTTATGTCGTCAATGTCTGCGGCGTGCGACCACATGGACCATGTTACGACACAGTGGGTATACGCGATTGTATGCTGTGTAATTGCGATAGTCTTTGGATTCATCCCGGCAGGTATGGGAGTCCCGGTTTGGATATCGCTGATTGTTGGATGCGTTGCCGCAGTAGTATTTGTTCGTATTGTTGGCAAGAGAATTGATGATGGTACACCCGCGGTAGATAATTTGTAAATATTGTGCTAGCCTGCGCTTCGTATCCCTGTTTAATATAGCCGGAATACGAAGCGCATATTTTTAGGACGGTGGAAAAATGAAAGAACTAAAATACGTTGGGAAAAATGTCAGACGTGTCGATGCATTCGAGAAGGTGAACGGAACTGCTAGGTATTGCGACGATATAAAGTTCCAGAATATGTTGTACGCAAAGATTTTGCATAGTCCGTATGCTCATGCACGCATTAAAAACATAGATACATCACAGGCCAAGAATCTTCGTGGGGTGCATGCAGTGCTGACCGCCCAAGATCTGCCCGACTATGCCAATGCTAATGTAGGAGAAGAAAAAGGGTGGATTCTGGCCGAGACGGAGGCATGTTATATTGGCGATCCCGTGGCAATAGTGGCAGCGGAGACTCTGGAACTAGCTAATGAAGCTGTGAAACTAATTAACGTGGATTATGAGCCTTTGCCGGCTGTAATGTACTTGGAAGACGCGCTCAAAGAAGACGCTCCCATCGTATGTCCAGGGACAACGACCAATCTGCTGATGGATTTGCATTCCGTGCGAGGCGATGTGGACAAAGACTTTGAACGTGCAGATATTATAGTTGAACATACTATACATTTTCCACACATACTACAAGGATATCTTGAACCTAATAGCGCTACCGCTGTTTATGTCAATGGCGAGCTAACTGTATATTGCGGTTCACAGGCATGGCACAGACTTAAAAAGGATATTGCCAAACGTTGCGGATTGCCAGATAGAAAAGTAATTTTACGTCCTATGGCTATGGGCGGAGCTTTTGGTGGAAAATCAGAGCAGGTTACTGCTATATTGGCTGGTATTCTTGCGATGAAGACCAATCGGCCTGTAAAGCTCACTAGGACACGTGAAGAAGTTTTTTATGATTCTCACCCGACAGTTGAGATGATAGTAAAAGTGACAATCGCAGCCGATAAGGAAGGACATTTTCTTTCTAGAAAGACTGAATATCTTGGTGACGTCGGTGCTTATGGCGTCGCTGGGACATGGGTTTTAGGTGTCGCAAGTTATCGGGCTGATACTTCTTATAAATTTAATTCTGTGGAGGTCTGGACCAAAGGCGTTCGTCTTAATAGGACGCCAACAGCCGCATATCGCGGATATGGTAATCAGCAGGCACATTTCGCTCTTGAAACCACAATAGATAAGTTGGCAAAAGAGCTGCATATGGATCCCTCAGAGCTTAGATTGAAAAACTATATTTCTCCTAACACTATCAGCATTCATGGTTATCATATTAGTAGCTGTGGGCTTAGAGAATGCATGGCTAAAGCCAAAGAATATATCAACTGGGATGGTATCCGCGATAACAAAGCCGGATATGGACACGGCGTTGGATGTGCGACGCTCGTCCATGCGTCTGGCAGCCGAGCCGGCGATCCGGAATTCCCAGGTGACAGCGCACTATTACAGTGCGACATGGATGGTAAATTGACCGTATGGGTTGGCGAGTGCGAATTCGGTCAAGGTGCTAAAACCGTTATGGCTCAAGTAGTCGCGGAGGAATTTGGAGTCGATCCATCTGAGGTCTATGTTAGTATGGGAGATACCCAACATTCTCCATTTGCGACAGGAACTCACGGGAGCAAGCTGACAACGATATTGGCTAACGCAGTCCTATTCGCATGTGATAAGGCAAAAAGGATTATTCTGGATGAAATTATACTTATCACGGGCCGTGGACAACTTTTTATTAAAGATGGGAATATAGTTACTTTCCACAATGAAGTAATTATGTCGCTCAGCGATGCTTTGCGAGAGGTATGTTTAAAGCGCAGCGGTGCTCCTATTATTACAATGGGCGAATACAGACCAGCTGCGGTTCTTTTAGATGAAACTGGCTATGGCAACCTATCTCCGACCTATCCTTTCGGTGTTCAAGCAGCAGAAGTCGAAGTCGATGAGAACGTAGGCAAAATTTACGTAAAGAAGCTCGTCGCCGTTCATGACAGCGGGAAAATATTTAACCGTCAAATGGCGGAAGGACAAGTATATGGCGGTGTTCTGCAAGCATTTGGATTCAGTACAATGGAACATTTGGGCGTTGACCAAGACGGATTGCTCTATGGCGGGACCATGCTTGAATATAAAATGCCTACGATGTTGGATGCCCCAGAGCTGGTTGCGGATTTTGTTGAGACAGAGGATCCGCATGGCCCATATGGTGCGAAAGCGTTGGCGGAACCGCCAATTGTCTCAATCCTCGCAGCGATATCAAACGCAGTTTATGATGCGACTGGTATGACGCTTAATGATGCACCGTTCACCCCACAAAAAGTACTATCTGCCATAAAAAAACATAAGGGAAGTGTGAGAAATTGAAAATAATCGCGTGTGTAAAACAGGTTCCAGATACAGTTGAAATTAAGATTGATAAAGAAACGGGGACTTTGATACGTGATAATGTCCCTGCAATTATGAATCCCTTTGATGCGTATGCAGTTGAAGAAGGTATTCTGATAAAAGAAAAATGCGGCGGCTCTTTGAGCGTTATAACGATGGGGCCTGTCCAAGCCAAAGATGTTTTGTATGAAGCGTATTCCGTAGGCGCCGACAGTCTTATCCATGTTTGTGATCGGGCATTTAAGGGGTCAGACACGTTTGCTACCGCCCAGATTTTAGCCGCAGCAATACGGAAAATAGGCAATGTGGATCTTATTCTTTGCGGGAAGCAGGCAATCGACGGAGATACTGCTCAGGTAGGGCCCGAGATCGCGGAAATTTTAGGTATTCCGCATGTTGCATACGTAAAAAAAATTCGTGAAGTGAACGAAAAATACATTATCTGTGAAAGGATGGTTGAGACAGGAGTAGAAATCTTAAAAATACAGCTTCCCGCAATGTTGACTGTTCTCAAAGATATCAATACGCCAAGATTACCCTCTTTTAAGCTTAAGAGAAAGGCCAAAGAACAAGTGATTCCGATGTGGGGACTTAATGATTTAGGTATAGACGAAAGTGCGGTTGGTCTGGAAGGCTCTCCGACTATGGTTTTGAGGACATTTACTCCTCAGGTCAAGGGCGGATGCCGCATATTGAGTGGGACATCAGAAGAACAAATTGACGAGATATTGGATATTGTCAATAACTTAGATTAAGAGGGGTATTTTAGAATGGCAGGCATAATTATTCAGAAAGATAAATGTGTTGGGTGTCAGGTCTGTGTTGGCGTGTGTCCTATAAACGCAATTTCAATTGGAGACGGTAATATCCCGGAAATTACAGATGCATGTAATTTATGCGGTAATTGCATCGAATATTGTCCCGCTAAAGCGATAGTAAAGGACATGCCTTTTGAAAACGGGAAAATATCTGAGATTGATACTTCTCATTTAGAAAAATGCCATGATATCTGGGTTATTACTGAGATTCGAGACGGAGTCATTGCTGAATGCACTTATGAACTTTTAGGCGAGGCCCGTCGTCTGGTAGCTGGAAGTAGCCACAAGGTGGCAGCAGTACTCCTTTGTGATTCAATGCAAGAGTATGCTACACAGCTGATCGCCAGAGGCGCCGACATTGTTTATGTTGTGAAGAACCCTATATTCAAACGCTTTTTGGACATTCCATTTAAAACAAATATTCTGCAGCTTGTCAATAAATTCATGCCATTGGCTATTCTTTTCTCTGCAACTGCGATGGGGCGTTCTTTGGCTCCACGTCTAGCAGCAGCGCTTCATACGGGACTAAGTGCTGACTGCACAGAGCTTGCTTTATGTGAGAATGGGATTTTAATTCAGACACGGCCTGCATTTGGCGGCAATCTTTTCGCGAGTATATTATGCCCCAAAACATGGCCTCAAATGGCAACAGTGCGCCCAAAAGTTATGATACCGCTGGAGCCAGATCCTAAACGGATAGGTACTGTTGTTGAAAATAACTATGTCGTTCCCAATAACGATCAAATGCTGACTGAAATCGTTGATTATATAAAACAAGAAAATACTATCTCTATAGAAGATGCCGAAATTGTAGTGTCCGCAGGATATGGTGCGTCGTCAGAGAGAGGACTGCAACTGGTTCAAGAATTGGCAGATGCGCTTGGAGGGGCTGTCGGAGCGTCAAGAAAAGTTGTTGATGCTGGCCTAATCCCATATGAACACCAAGTCGGGCAAACAGGTAAAACTATAGGGCCCAAACTTTATATAGCGTGTGGCGTTTCTGGTGCCATACAGCACGCTGTAGGGATGAGTTCTGCAAAGAAAATCATCGCCATTAATCTTGACGCAGATGCTCCTATATTCCATTTCGCTGATATCGGTATAGTGGCGGATCTCTATGAGTTCCTTCCCAAGCTGATTGAAGCTGTGAAAGCTAGACAGTGACGCGACATCGGACTATTTTACCTTAACAATGTTGTGGAGAAAACATAATGCAAAGAAATATGGTTACATTAAATATTAGTGTTAATGGAGAATCAAGACACGATTTAATTCCAGAGGATATTACTTTGCTGGATTATTTACGAGAATATTTAGGGCTTATTGGAACTAAGCGTGGATGCAATTGTTCTGAATGCGGCACATGCACAGTCCTGCTCAACGGACGAGCGGTTTATTCCTGTTCTGTCTTGGCGTTACAGGCAGAGGACAAAGATGTGCTTACGATAGAAGGGCTAGCCGCGCCGGGAACGTTGCATCCGATACAAGAAGCTTATATCGAGGCAGGCGCGGTACATTGCGGCTTTTGCACACCTGGATTTATATTAAGCACAAAAGCATTGCTTGATCGTAACCATCATCCTTCGGAAATGGAAATAAAAGAGGCGCTCGCCGGAAATCTTTGCCGTTGCACAGGATATAAGCAGATTGTAGATGCAGTTAGATTGGCCGCGGAAAAAATGTATCCTGACGCTTAATTGGGGAAGGTTGGTATAGCATATGTTTAGAGTAAAAAGAGCGAATACATTCGAAGAGTTATGGCGTATATTTGAAGAATACCCCAACGCATATCCAGTTGCCGGTGGCACTGATATTATACCGCGTGTCAATCAAGGCATAGAGCGACACGACGTATATGTTTCCATTGAGGGAATAAAAGATATGCACGGTATTTCTGTAGCGGATAGTGGAGACGTCAAGATCGGAGCGTTAACGAAACTTGTAGAGGTCACAGAATCTGACATCCTCGCTGATTTCGCCGCACTGAATTGCGCTTGTTCAAAAGTTGCATCTCCACAAATACGCAACCAGGCCACCATCGGCGGCAACGTACTGCAAGAAAATCGCTGTATTTATTTTAATCAATCTGTCAGTTGGAGACGTATAAATCCGTGCTTTAAACTAGGCGGCGATCGATGCTATCAGTACAAAGGAAGCCCAAAGTGTGTTGCGCTTTTTCAGTCTGACGTTGCTCCAGTAATGATGTCTTATGGTGCAGAAGCTGTTTTTGTAAGCAAAAGTGGTGAACGAAAAGTTCCTCTCGCATCTATCTATTTAGATGCAGGTAAAAAGGATAAAGCAAAAGACGAAATTTTGTCGCATCTGATTATCCCCAAACATAAAGGGAAACTTGTATCCGCGTATACAAGAGAAACGATACGTGGCTCCTTCGATTTTCCACTGGTTGGGTGCGCAATTACAATTGTACTGGATAATGGGAAAATTTGCGAAGCCACAATCGTTATGGGGAGTGCGGGCGTAATGCCTCGTTTTGTACCTGAAACACAAAATATGCTGGTAGGCAAAACGCTGGACGAGGCAACGCATTATATAGAAGATGTTAAACAATGTGCGTCAAGAGTGGTTTTCCCGTTCAGAGACAGCAGGATTGACACGCAAAACCGCAAGGCTTTTGCGCAGAAATTAGTTGATGATGCGTGGAAGAGTTTGTTACACAAACAATAAAGCGGCCTGGCACATATATGATGATGCATATACATGTAAAGTGTATATTCTAAATACCTAATCAACTAACACACAGGGAGGTTTTTATGTATGAAGAATTATGATGTTATTTTCATCGGCGGCGGTATTATGGCAAATGCAACAGCATATTCCCTGCTTTGCTTGAAACCGGATATGAAGATTTTAATTATCGAGAAAGATTCCACGTATAAATATGCGGCTACGCCTCTTGCGTTAGGAGGAATACGCCAGCAGTTTAGTGAACGCACAAACATTCGTATGGCGCTTTCAAGTGTAGAAACATTTGAAAATTTCGGCGAGTTAATGGAAACTAAAGCGTTTGGTAAACCAGAAATAGATCTTCGCCAGGGAGGATATCTGTTCTTAGTCGATGAAAGTAAATGGCCTGTCGCGTTAGAAAATGCTCAAGTGCAGAAAGAAGAAGGCGTCGATATAAAACTTCTGAGTATTAGTGATTTGCAGTCCATGCTGCCAGAAACCGATTTGACTGGCGTAGTCGGTGGTACAGTAGCTTCTCGTGAAGGCGTCTTAGATCCAGCTTCAGTATTAACTGGATATATTCGCAAAGCTAAGGAATTAGGAGCAGAGTTAATAAATGACGAAGTAATTTCCATAGAAATGGAAAATGAAAAAATTTGCTCTGTAACATGTAAGTCTGGGGACAGGTACTCTGCAGGTGTTTTTGTAAACGCGGCCGGACCATGGGCTAAAGAGGTCGGCAAAATGATAGGGATTGAAATACCAGTTGAGCCTTTAGCACATGATCTTTATGTTGCAAGGATGCCTATGGATGCAAACGTCGGACATGCATATACTACGTTGCCAACCACAACATGGTGGTACAGAGAACATGAAGATAGAGATACGCTACTTGCAGGAAAAACAAAGCTTGATTTTCAATTAGGTTTTAATTATACGCCGGATATTCCTTACTTCGAAGCTGAGATTTGGCCAGATCTTGCTGATAGGATGGAGAGTCTTGATAATCTCAAGCTAATTAAAGCCTGGCGTGGATGCTATGAATATAATGTAATTGATTTCAACGCTATCATTGGCAAACACCCTGATATTTCCAATTTCTATCTTATTAACGGATTCTCCGGACATGGTATGATGCAAGCACCAGCTGCCGGTAAAGGGCTAGCGGAACATATTTTATACGGTGAATATAAGTCAATTGATCTTAGCGCTATGAATATTAGCCGCTTTAGAGAGAATAAGTTGATTGTAGAAAAAGCAATTATTTAACAAAGAATAGGTGGATATATTATGAAAGATTTACGTGCATTGCTTGAATGGCTTGAAAAAAGGGGGCGTGTTGCACACGTCACAAGAGAAGTTGATCCTGAATATGAACTCGTCGCTGTCGCCAAGAAAATCAATGAAAAATATGGCAAAGCTGTCTACTTTGAACATGTAAAAGGCTCTAAATTTCCTGTTTTGACTTATGCCCTTTCTTCCAGAGAAGGGATAGCAGCATCTCTAAACATGGATCAGAGCAAAATGTTTGAACAGTGGAGTCATAGAGAAGAAAAACAGCTACCGTATAAAATAGTTAGCACTGGTCCCGTTCAGGATGTGATTGTAGATGAACCTAATCTGTTTGATTTACCGCTCTGCATTCACAGCGATGGAAATAATGGACGATATATTACAGGTGGAGTCTTGGTCGCTAGACATCCAGAGCTAGGGATGATGAACGCGTCATTTAATCGATGCCAGCTTGTTGACAAAGATAAACTTCGCGTACGCATGATGCCGCCGCAGCATCTTGGTATTTTTTATGAAGCTGCCGAAAAAATGGATAAACCTTTAGAAGTGGCAATTGTTCTTGGCGCATCCCCAGCCGTTATGTATAGCGGGGCTTCAAAAATTCCTATAGATCGAGACGAGCTGGAATTTGCCGGTGCCCTTGCCGAAGAACAGTTAGAAGTTGTGCGTTGTAAAACCATCGACGTTCTAGTGCCTGCGAATGCGGAAATCGTGATTGAGGGTATCGTCATGCCTCATATCAGGGAAGATGAAGGCCCATTCGGTGAATTTACCGACTCGTATGTGCCTGTGATGAAAAATCATGTATTCCATGTCAAAGCAATCACCCACCGTAAAGATGCGTTTTGGCATGACATTTTTGCAGGAGGGGCAGAAGATCTCAATTTGCTTGCCTTACCGATAGAGGCAGAAATCTACAATCATATCCGCAAGTTTGCTAACCCCGAAGACATCATAGATGTGCATGCATCACCCTTCGTATTCGGATGCTTTATCCGGCTGAAAAAGCGCAATGAGCAACAGCCCAAAAATATCCTTCTTTCCGCACTTGCTTCATACGCGTGGACGCAGTTTGTCGTTGTTGTTGATGAAGATGTGGATGTCAGAAAACCGAATGATGTTTTCTGGGCTATTCAAACTCGTTGCTGTCCACAAACCGGCGTGATGTTGATCCCTGGTGTATCATCCTATACGCGAGAAGATGTCAAGGATGAGAATATTGGTAAATTGGGGATTGATGCAACTGCGCCACTAAGTAAAGCGCACATCTACCGTCGCCGTACAAATAAAATGGATGCGCTCATAAATATTGACGACTACTATAAAGCTTGATGTGAGGTGAATGTGATGGATTTAAAATATATTGGAGAAGCCGTTGATCGACTTGTAACGGTACCTATGTCAAATTGGACAATTTTAAAGGGCCTGCCCCTTACCCAGGTATACGAAGCTGCAAGAGCAAAAGCAGGCGGTGAACCCTTAACGTTAAAAAGTGCAAGGTTGCTAAATGAAAATGTAAACAAGGGCGATACAGTTCTTCTTCTTTCTGGATTTGTTATTTTAAATTGGAATCGGCCAGAGACAGACGGCCCTATAGGTGTCGCAGCGCTTGCGCGCAGTCTTGATCTGTCCTTGGGGGCAGTGCCGGTTATTCTTACAGAAGATATACTGAAAGAGAACCTAAAAAAGACAACCGAGGCAGCCGGATTGATCGTTTGCGATAATGAAGATGAATTACGTCGTGGCGGACGTGGAAGAAAAGCTATGGTACTTGGATTCCCGGTCGATCATAATGAGGCTCAGAAACAGGCAATAGAGATCTTGGATAGGTTAAATCCCAAGGCAGTGATTGCCGTCGAGCGTCCTGGCTGGAATGAGAAACGTGAGCACCACAGCGGCATGGGATACAATATATCTGCTGTTACAGCGAAACTGGATTATCTATATCTTGAAGCACAGAAAAGAGGCATTCTTACTATAGGTGTTGGTGACCTAGGCAATGAAATGGGGATGGGAGTTGTTAAAGAAGAAGTAAAAGCGTTAATCCCCAACGGAGGCAAGTGTCTTTGTGAATGTGGTGCTGGTATTGCCTGTGATGTATCGGCAGATGTCGGGCTGATCTGTAATATTTCTAATTGGGGTGCATATGGTATTTGTGCTTGTCTTGCGGCACTTGCAGGCGAAGAGGAGGTCCTTCACAACGGCAGCTTGGAAAAGCGTATGATTAGAGCTTGCGTTGATGCTGGAGCTCTTGATCCTGTTAGTGGTATGCTGATACCTCGCGTTGATGGAGAGCCAGAAGAAACAAATATGTATATTATTGAAATGTTGCGAGGTATCGTGCGCCATGCAACAACAGGAAGTATTTTCACAAGAAGTTATATTAGCACAGGTAAAAATGTAATTAAAAATCTATAGAAGATCATTCCCAATGGCTGTATAGTGTTATAGCGCTATCAGCCATTGGGACTTTTTATAGTTTTTAGGAAAGTCGGCGGGAGGCGTAGAAAATGATAATTGGGAAAAGTATACCCCGAGTTGATGCGATGGATAAAGTTCTAGGCAGAGCAAAGTTTACAGAAGATTTAATTCCTCCAGATGCGCTTGTAGCAAAAGTTCTGCATAGTACATTTGCAAATGGTTTAATTAAATCTATAGATGTGTCTCAAGCAGCAAGCCTCCCAGGTGTTGAAAAAATAGTTACTTGCTTTGACGTACCAGATATTCAATTTGCCACCCCAGGTCATCCATGGTCGTTGGATTTGGATCATAGGGACGTGGCTGATAGGAAACTATTGAATCAGCGTGTACGGCATTGGGGGGACTGTATTGCTGCCGTTGTCGCAATTGATGAATTGACGGCAGAGAAAGCATTAAGGTTAATAAAAGTAGACTATGACGAATATCCCCCATTGATGAACGTCGAAGATGCAATCAACGCTGATGACGGCAATATCATACATGAGGAATATCCCTCTAATGTGCTTAAAAAGACAGCATATTCTGAGGGAGATATCAATAAAGAGCTTGAGAATAAGTCTACACAAAAATGCGAAGGACTGTATCAGACAGATGCAGTACAGCATTGTCATATTGAAAATGCATGTAGCTTTGCTTATATGGAGGGTGAACGTATAGTTGTCGTGACATCTACACAAATTCCTCACATTATAAGACGCATAATCGCTCAGGCTTTAGGGATATCTTATGGTTTAGTACGCGTAATAAAACCATGTGTAGGCGGCGGTTTTGGAAATAAGCAAGATGCCATATATGAACCGCTTAACGCATTTCTGTCAATGCAATGCGGAGGTAAGTGTGTCGCATTAACTTTGAGTAGAGAGGAAACTTTCCACTCTAGCCGCACACGCCATGCTATTGATTTTTATCTTACAACATGGGTGGATAACACGGGAAAGATTATCGCAAGGAAAAGCCGCGTAGTATCAAACCAAGGTGGTTATGCGTCTCACGGACATACAATAGCTGCCAATGCATCTAGCGGTTATCGTAATTTATATCATCAGGACGCATTAGAACAAGAAACTATGACTGTATATACCAATAAATGCGCTGGTGGAGCTATGCGCGGTTATGGTATACCGCAGATAAATTTTGCAATGGAGTCACACATCGATGATATTGCACGGTTGATCGATATGGATCCGATTATATTTAGACAAAAAAATATGATGCAGCTTGGTGATTTAGATAAACAGACTGGCATCATATGCCACAGTAATGGCTTATCCGAATGTCTAGATATAGGCAAAAAATATACTGATTGGGAACAAAAAAGGGCTTCATACAAGAACCAAACCGGCAACTTACGCAAAGGGATCGGCATGGCCATTTTTAGCTATAAGTCCGGCGCGTATCCTAGTGCCATGGAAATCGGCAGTGCGAGGGTCATTCTTGTACAGGATGGTTCAATACTTGTAGAAATGGGAGCTACAGAAATCGGTCAGGGCGCGGACACAGTATTTACACAGATAGCATCTGAGTCTCTTTCTATTCCATATGATCAGATACATGTAGTAAGTACTCAAGACACAGATCATGCCCCCTTTGATACAGGAGCATATGCATCGAGACAAACATACGTTTCCGGTGCAGCTCTTAAACAAACATGTCAAATATTAAAGAATAAATTGATTAAATATGCGTCCGAAATGCTGGCTCAACCAGAAAATACCCTTGATATCAAAAATGGACACATAGTCAATAAAAACAATGATATGCCCGTGGTTTCATTAAAGGATCTTGCAATGACAGCATTTTATAGCAGAGATCATGCGCTACATATCACAGCAGAATCTTCATACCAATGTAAAGATAATACATACGCTCTAGGATGTTGCTTTGCAGAAGTTGAGGTTAATATTAATATGGGGCACATAAAAATTGAAAATATTATTAACGTTCATGATAGTGGCAAAATCATAAATCCTGTATTGGCTTCTGCTCAAGTACATGGTGGAATGGCGATGGGAATCGGATATGCTATGTACGAACAGATGCTATATGATAAAAATGGCCATTTACTCAACGGAAACCTTTTAGATTATAAAATACCGACAGCAATGGACATCCCCGAATTAAAAACTGCTTTCTTTGAAACGAATGATCCAAGTGGTCCATACGGCAACAAGTCACTCGGTGAACCACCAACGATACCTGTCGCTGCCGCAATTAGGAACGCCGTTCTTTGCGCAACAGGTGTTGCAATTGATAAGCTGCCATTAAATCCACCTAATTTGATTAAGAGTTTTATGGATGCCGGATTATTACAGGAGAAAAAATAGAATGCTTGATATTGTTCAGAATAATATCGCTCGCAGTATTGACGATGTGTTATGCATATTAAATAGTGAACCAGAAACGAAAATCATCGCTGGCGGTACAGATGTGCTGATTAAAATAAGGGAAGGGAAAATACCTCATGCAAAACTTGTCAGCATTGGAGCAATCCCAGAGCTCAAGGGGACTGCGATCAGAGATGACGGTATAATAAGAATCGGTCCTCTTTCTACGTTCAGAGAACTTGAATCAGATCAACTTGTTGCTCAGAATATTCCAATCATAGCAAAAGCTGCAATGAGCGTTGGCGGGCCCCAGATACGCGCTGTCGGGACAATCGGGGGCAATATTTGTAATGGTGCGACAAGCGCAGATACGGCACCATCATTATTTACCCTTAATGCAAAACTTGTACTTATGAGCAAAGAGAGGAAACGTACAGTAAATATACAAGACTTTTATCTCGGACCTGGGAAGGTTGATCTCGCCTATAACGAAATTATGACCGATATTCTAATATCGAGAGATGATTACAGCGGTTATTGCGGTTATTATTATAAATACGCTATGAGGAATGCTATGGATATATCCACAATTGGGTGCGCTGTACAAGTAAAGCTCAATGAAAATGGTAGGACAGTAAACGACATTCGTATTGCTTATGGCGTCGCTGCGCCAACTCCTATTAGACTAACGAAAGCGGAGGAAGCCTTACGAGGTAAAGACTATGCGGATGTTTTAGAATTAGGCCCTGACTTAGTACGTGCCGAAATAAAACCGAGAGATTCTTGGCGTGCCAGCAAAGCATTTAGAGAGCATATTGCTGGAGAGATTTTTAAAACATCTGTATATCGCGCATTAGAAGGGATAGCTTCATCATGTTAAAAATCGTTGAATTCAATGTAAATGGTAAGGATTATGAAATTGCGGTCAACCCAGGAGAATTACTAGTCGATACCTTGCGTATTAGATTAGGACTTACAAGTGTTAAAAAAGGATGTTCTGTTGGAGAATGCGGCGCATGCGCTGTTCTTATTGATGGGGTTGTGGTGAATAGTTGCATATATCTTACCGAATGGGCAGAACACAAACAACTTATTACCGTAGAGGGATTGAGAAATAAAGATAATTCTTTACATCCCGTACAAAAAGCTTTTATAGAGGAAGCCGCCGTACAGTGCGGGTTCTGTACTCCTGGTTTCATCTTAACAGCAGTAGAAATTGTTGGCCACAGGAAAAATTATACGCGCGATGAGATTCGTCGTTTAATATCTGGTCATTTATGCCGGTGTACTGGGTATGAAAATATCATTAACGCTATAGAACGTGCTGTCAAGGAATCTCACAAGCCATAAACTTTGTTCTATAACAATCTGGCTTTTCTTGCGCAACTTGATGTGCTATCAGTTCGTGCAAGAAGAGCCAGATGCTTTTGTTTATTACTGCACACATTATTACATTGTAGGTTCTTCGCCATATTGTAATGGCGGTGTTAATATATAAAGCACCTTGGCAATATTGTTAGATAAGTTGACAAAATTATGGGGGAAATTCCCTAACCCATGATAGCTATCTCCTGGATACAGAGTGACCTCTTGATCATTTACAAAAAAAGATACGATTCCTTCTAAAACATATGTAAATTCTTCCCCGCGATGCTCAAGCATGACAACATCTTCTTTACACTGCCCCGGCAGTAATGTTATTAACATGGGATCTAAGCAGAAAGATGGATTATTGCTTCCAATACTGTAATATATATAATTTCCACTTATACTTCTAATCTTAGGCGAATATCCATGTTTAATAACATATGACGAAGACGCATCTTCTGTTGTATCTTTAAGAAAAAAGTCTGTAACATTTTGTGATAAAGCATCTGCAATTTTTTTTAAAGACACAATGGCAATAGAAGTCTGACCTCGTTCTACCATAGAGAGAAAACTAATAGATAAACCTGTTTCAGCAGATAATTTTTTGAGTGTCATCTTTTGAGCAATACGCCTTGCTTTTATTCTCTGACCTAGTTCTTTTTCCATTATCTCACCGCACATTTATACTAAAAAGGATGATATTTATAATTATACACTATTCGTTGCTTTTAAGTAACTCCTAATGATATATATCATCCAAGCTTATAGTATAACAAGGAACTTAAAGAAAAAATAAAAGCCGGGCATCTTAACTTGTCCGGCGTTAAACGTTATTATAATCTTAATAGACAAAATTACATCGTCAAAACAATATAGCCAGAATGCCTAAAAGTTCACCCATGTTCCGTAGCGCAAGAAAAGATGTATGAATTGGGGGGCGATTCGGTGTTTCAACGAAGCGATAACTGTTTATTAACATTATTGCCTTACGAATTTAAAAGTTTAAATGTTCATGATTTATTGCCAACTACAATTTAATTGACAATATTTTGTGGTCTACCTGCTAAAAATGCAATCAGATTATCCGCCGCCATATCCATTAATCGGGCACGGCATTCTTTCGATGCCCAAGAAATATGGGGAGTAATGATGCAGTTCTTCGCTTTTAACAATGGGTTATCCTTTTTGATAGGTTCCTCAGACACGACATCGACGCCCGCTGCATATACTTTTCCTGAATTCAAAGCCTCTGCCAAATCCTTTTCAATAATTAGCGGCCCTCTTGAATTATTTAATATAATAACTCCATCTTTCATCTTCTCAATATTTTTCTTACAGATTATCCCTTTAGTGGAATCAAGAAGAGGACAATGTAGAGCAATCACATCCGATTCAGCAAATAACCTATCAATGTCAACATATTCTGCAATCTCTCGCCCAGCAACATTAGGGAACGCATCGTAGGCGATAACTTTCATACCAAGCGCCTTAGCAACTCTCCCAGTCGTTTGCCCAATCCTACCAAAGCCGATAATACCAATTGTCTTGCCAGCAAGCTCGATTAATGGATAATCCCAAAAACACCAATCTAAACTGTTTTCCCAGGCTCCTTCAAAGACCCGTTTACTATGGTGTCCGATATGGTGACAAATTTCTAGAAGTAGCGCAATAGCAAATTGGCCTACCGCAGATGTTCCGTACGACGGGATATTTGTCACACAGATATTTTTTGCCTTAGCGCCAGCGACATCCACCACATTATAGCCTGTAGCCAGAACGCCGATATACTTTATGTTGGGGCAATTTTCTAACACAATGTTCGGCATAGGTGTTTTATTTGTCAAAACAATCTCTGCATCGCCTATTCTGTCGGCAATCTCTTGATAATCTGTTAAAGAAGTCCTGTCATATACGGTCAAGGAACCTATTTTTCCCATGCGTTCCCAACTGATATCTCCAGGATTCAAAGCATAACCATCCAGCACAACAATCTTCATCTTACTTCTCCCTATCCTAATATCTTGAAATAACTACCCAAGAAACAACAAAACTAGGTCCCGTATGCTGACGGGACCTAAGTTATTAGTTATTTATTAGACAATACTTTCAACCGTACCTATTTTCTAGATAATCTCGCAACCGATTTCTTTCAGCTTTTCATCCACCCACGGACGAATATATGTTTTATCGTTCACTATATGCTCCATGATACTATTTTCTTTGTCCTGAGTAGCTTCTGTTGCGTCTGCTAGTTCTGCAGCAATCGCAGGGTCTATAAATAGTACGCCATCGTCGTCTCCAACGACAATATCCCCCGGATTTACTATTTTTCCACCAATAACGACCGGAACGTTGATTTCTCCCGGGCCATTTTTGTATGGACCGTTAGGAATAGCAGCGCGCGCATATACATGGAACCCTTCCATATTTGCGAGGCCCTCACGATCGCGTATGGCACCGTCACAGACTATGCCTTTGATTCCTCTGGCCTTGCAGTAGGTGGCCATGAGTTCTCCAAAAATCGCTCTATCCACAAAGCCGCCGGCATCGATAACAATGACATCGCCGGGCTTGGCAAGATCCATTGCAGCATGGAACATTAAATTATCTCCCTGCGGGACCTTGATGGTAAACGCAGGCCCAAGCAGCTGCCCTTTGTAACCGATAGGCTCAATACCTGCATCAACAGCTGCGATTCTGCCCATGTTATCATCGATATTGGCTACCGGCATACCTTCAAAGCGCGCGATTAACTCCGGCGCCGGCCTTTTAAAGTCTCGAATAATCTTGCATCCAATTGCCATAAAAACTTACCTCCTAGAAACTAAATAAAAGTAAATTCTGTTTTTTCATTTAATATCTTGCGGTTCGCCACGCACCGAGCTGGGATATTATGCGTTAGCACCGCTTGCGGAATCAAGCTGCATACCATGTTAATTTGTGTCTTTTTAGAACCGGCCCCATAGGACCCGCTATGCGGGTTCAAGATCACATTATCCATCTTCAAGAGAGGATCATCTTTTGCAATCGGCTCTTCTTCCATGGTATCAAGTCCAGCATAAAGGATTTCTCCGGTTAACAGCGCAGTCGCCAAAGCCTTTTGATCAATGATAGGACCGCGAGAAGTGTTAATAATCATCGCCGTCTTTTTCATTTTTTTAAACGCTTCTTTGTTGAAGATATGTGTTGTCTCGGGCGTCAAGACAGAATGAATAGAAATAATATCACTCTGTTCCAGCAATTCATCAAACGACACAAATTCCACATCCGGATACTGGCGTTTTACTGCATCGGAAACGTATGGGTCAAATGCAATAATACGAGTGCCAAAACCGCCATGGAAAATGTCATGCAGATGATGCCCCGCAGCGCCAAAGCCAAAAAGCCCAAGCGTCATTTCACGTACATCTCCAGGCATCAAATAGCTGCATTTAGGCCATTCCCCTTCGCGTATCTTGCGGTCATAGTAAGCAGTGTTGCGTACCAGTCCCATAATCATGGCAGTTGCGAGGTCGGCCAGTTCTTTCGCGCAAAATCCCGGAAGGAAAAGTACTATCTTCCCCAATTCTGTTGCTGCGTCCAGATCTATTGAATTTACACCGGCGCCAAAGCGCTGTATAAATTGCAACTCGGGAAGCGCTTCCATAACCTTCCTTGTTATAGGAGGATTACCTGTGCCAAGAATCGCGCTACACCCGCGGCATCCATTAATTATTTCATCCTCGCTTGTAAAATGTGCCAATTCGAGCGTGATGCCGGCTTGTTTATAAGCATTTTGGACACGTTCCAGCTCCTCCGCAGAGACACTTCCATAATCCTTGTCTACAACTATAGCTCTCATGTCTAATCCTCCGACGCCGTATCGTTCAGCGTATCCTCTGCCGCTTTTGCTTTACGATTGATAATCTTCACAATCAGCGGGAAGAATAAGGATGCGATTGTCAATATGGCAAGCACAATCGAAATCGGTCTGGAGAAGAAGTAACCGACGAAATCCCCGCGGAACAGCAGAACCGCCTGTCTCCAGTTCATTTCCGCCATAGGCCCGAGAATCATTCCCAAAACTACGGGTGCCGTGGCAAAACCGAATTTCCGCATGAAATAGCCTATCAGACCAAAAGCGAGCATCACATAAACATCGAATACATTCAGGCGAATTGCATATGCACCAATCAGCGAAAGGGCCAAGATAAGCGGACAAAGAATCGTCATCGGTACTACGCTGATTTTCACCACTTGTTTGGCGATGCAAAGTCCTATGACTCCCATCAAAATATTAGCCGCCAAGAATCCCAAGATAATGCAATATGTTATATCGCCTTGCTCAGTAAACAGCTTATAGCCTGGCTGCATTCCCTTAATCATCAGACCGCCGAGCATAATCGCCGTAACGCCTGAGCCGGGGATTCCGAGGGTGAGCATCGGAATCAAGGCACCGCCTGTGACCGCGTTGTTTGCCGTTTCGGAAGCGCAAATACCTTCCAAAGAACCGTGCCCGAATTTTTCAGGATGTTTTGAGGTCTTTTTAGCGGTATTATAAGACAGCCAGCTTCCGACATCTCCGCCAGCACCGGGAAGAATACCGACCAAAACGCCTATGATGGAAGACTGCACAATGGTAAATGCTAACTGCTTCAACTCTTTAAGCGTCAGGAGCATTTCTCCGCTGAGGCTTGACGCTGCGTCGTCTAAGATGCTCTTTTTACCTTTTACTATGTCTTCAACTGCAATCATGACCTGTGACAGTGAGAACAGCCCGATCATAGCAGGTACAAGCTGAATTCCAGCTTCTAGGTTGATGCTGCCGAAGGTAAAACGTGGAGTTCCCGTAAAGATATCAAGGCCTATACAACCGACCAAAATTCCAAGGAAACCGCTCATCAACCCTTTCATCATGTTATCGCCCGCAACGCTGGCAATAACAGTCAGTCCAAAGGCACCGAGGAAGAAATATTCCAGCGAACCGAAATACAAAACTACCCTCGACAGCGGCGGCGCTATACACAGCAGACAAATTGCGCTGAAAGTTCCCCCTATCATTGAGGACATAGTGGAGCATCCGATAGCCTTTAGGCCACGTCCCTGCCGCGTTAAAGCATATCCATCCATTGCAGTAGCAGCGGAAGACGGTGTCCCTGGAGTATGGAGCAGACATGCCGTTATAGACCCGCCGTAAATTGCCGACGTATACACAGCAGTAAGCATCGTAATCCCGGCTGCCGCATTCATACCGTATGTAATAGGTATCAGAAGCGCAACGGCCATACTGGCGCTCAGCCCTGGCATCGCGCCTATAATCATGCCTCCAACCACACCGACCATGAGAGCAAGTAAGACTTCAGACGTAAATAGCGTTGATAAAGCACCCGCTAACATATCCATATGTATTTCCCTCCTATGCTCTCTAACGAATTAGCCGTACCGACAGCTGTACCACGAATAGGTAATATATAAATGCTAGGTACAGAACTGTTATAACGATAATCAGCCATTTAGGTTTAACCTTTTCAATCAGCATATATACGACGATCATGATTGCTGTGGCGATAAAATAATCTGTCGCAACAAACAACGCCGTATAAGCAATTGATCCAATGAATACGATCATCGGCATTTTTGCATCGCCGAACGGCAACCTTGAAGATTCCACTACACCCGCAGCACGAAGTTGCTTATCCTTGGCTATGATATACCAGACGTCAACCGTATTAACTATAGCAGTGAGCGTCAATACCATGCGAGGAAGCAGAGCGGAATCCGACGACAAAGAAGTCGTAACGGCAAACAAGAATCCGACAACCGCGTATATTACGACGGCGACCAGTATATCTTGCTTTGCTCTAGGACTCATTATTTCCCCTCTTTCCTAAAACGATCTTGACAATCGCACATAACCGATTACTTTTTCAGTTCGTCAGAACGATCGTACGCCGCAAGGGCAGATTCCAGGCGATCCTGCATTAATGCCTGATATTCTTCATTTTCTACATAGTTGACAGGCGTATATATTTCAGCCATTTTAGCCATCATGGCTTCGTCATTGATGCATTCACGCAGCGCGGTCAGTATTATTTCGCGAACCTTCGGGTCAGCGCCCTTGGGGATACCAAAACCACGGCAGGAGTCTCCTATCATATTTTCTCCTGTGAGCTCTTTAAACGTTGGAACTTCGGCAAGATTTTTGTCTCTCTCAGGCGCAAAGACACATATAATTTTATACTCTCCGTTAATATGCGCGTTGGCCATTTCAGATACGTTACCGACCATAAAGTCGGTGCTGCCGTTGAGCAGCATTGTCTGGTTGTCTGCAGCTCCGCCAGTCTGAATCATAGAAGCTTTCGTTCCATAGTATTTGGTAAGACGGTGAACTATGGTGGCGTCGTCGCTCAGTATACCGACGGCAGAAGCCGACGAAATCAGTTCGTTATTTTTCCAGTATTCCACCAAGCTGTTCCAGTCGGTGTAGCGTTTTTCATCCTTACGAATGGCGATGGCATTGTAGTCAGATACCCAGTTACAGAGCAGGTCTACATCCTTGTAGGTATATTTGCGCGGATTGGCGGGGTCATATGCGCCAAGATTGAAGTTCGGCGTGTTGATCTGATAAATGCTGTATCCATCTGGCTTTGCATTCTGGAACATCTGCGTCCACATAACCCAACCGCCGGCTCCAGTTATGTTCTCTACGATTACAGTCTGTCCAAAATATGCAGTCAGCTTTTCAGCGAGAATGCGGCAAATAAGGTCGGAACCGCCGCCAGCAGAATAACCGCAATAAAGTGAAATGGTATTCGTCGGGTAGTTTGCATCATCCTTTGCCGCGGCATTACCACACGTAATAGCGCTCATTACCATAAATAAAGAAGCGACTGATATTGCTATGATCTTTTTCATATTTTATTACCCTCCGTATCTCAAGCTTTGGTATAAATTCCAAGTTGCTATAAAAAACAAAAACCCCATTCGATGAACTAACTAGTGTGTGCGTCAAACAATTTACTATTTAATAGAAGATTGCCCATTACTTCACTGCATATAACCACCTCGCTATTTTTCCCTAATTGAACAAAGATTCTTCCGACTACATTTTCATGATATATCAGAGAACTCTTGTTCGTAAAATGCCAATTAGTGTATGATAAATATAGCTTTTATGTCATGTTATAGGAGAAGAGATTATCATGTTTTTCAAAAACTATAACAATTTTATAACTATAGTTGAATGCGGCAGCATAACACGTGCGGCTGAGATATTGTTCCTCACGCAGCCCTCACTCAGCAAATATCTAAAACGTTTGGAACAAAACTTAGGCGTAGAACTATTTGACCATCGCGCATCACCGTTAAAGCTTACCTATGCAGGAAAACGTTATTATGAATATATAAAAAGAATACAAGCGATGGATCGTCAATTCAGCGAAGAGCTCAGCGGTCTTCGTAATAACGAGGTGGGGGAAATACGCGTCGGCATTGCTCAATGGAGAGGAGCTATAATGCTGCCGACACTTATTCCAGCTTTCCATAAGCACCATCCGAAATGGGATATTGTACTTAAAGAAGGTCGCGCCGTTCAGGTGGAAACTGCTTTAGTGCAAGGAGAGGTCGATATATGCCTCATGAACTTTCCGTCCCACTTTCCTAGTCAGACTATACAGGAAACGCTATGGAGCGAAAAATGCATTTTGGTCGGCAATAAGCAACATCCTTTGGTAAAAAAAGCGATATCCTCTATACCCATTCAAAAAGACGGATATCGACATGTTGACATTACATTTTTAGAAAATGAACATTTCATATCTTTACAGCCAGGTCAAAATATGACTGTCGCGACAGATAGGCTTTTGGCCCAACAAAATATTCGCCCACGTAAGATTTGGCAAACTGAGAATATGTCTACGGCATTAAATATGGTATCTAACACTATGAGTTTTACTATTATGCCGGAGATGGGCGCTAAAACCCAATTCGTTCCAGACAACGTAGAATTCTTTGCAATTGAACATTCCGAAGAGTTACTCCTGTTCGGCGTTGTATATAGGAAAAATTTCGTCTTGAACAAGCAGATACATACATTAATCAATTTAACAAAATCAATATATAACAAAAGCTAATGCAAATTATATTATTGTTATGCCGATAGTCCAATAATACTTAGGATATTGAGACGTGTTGTCAATGTTAAAACGTCTTCTTCACCACGTGCTCGTGCAGGGCGGCGGCTAGGCGTTCGGCTAGTTCTTTGTCGACGTTTTCGGTGCGGGCGTAGGTTATGACGGCGCCTTCGACCATGCGGATGGAGCGCATCGTGAGGCGGATTCTGCGCTCGGCGGTGAGGGCGTTGAGGAGGCCTCGGGCGTATTCTTCGTTGGGGTTCTGCATGCACTGGAGCGCGAAGGATTTGACGACGTTGTGCGGGCGTAGGCTCGCGGCGCCGAGCGCGAAGGCGCAGAGCCCGACTGCGCCGAGCGCGACGCCGGGCCATTTTACGGAATCGCCGAAGGCCGTATAGCAGAGGACTCCGGCGGCGAGTATCGCCGCGCCGAACAGTTCAAAGCGCCGCGCCGTCGCGCGGTAGCGCGTGTAGCATTCTGCTTCGCTGCGTGCGTTCATGTGCGTTATATCTCCTGTCCGGAATTTTTCAGTATCGCGGCGAGCGACGATTCTTTCGAGCAGCGGAGGTGCTCCGTCATCGCGAGCGCCGCGCCCTGCCAGTCGCGCGCTAGGCAGGCGTCGGCTATGCGCGCGTGCTCCGCCATCGTGTCGCGGATGCGGCTTTCGATGAGCCGGCCGCTCAGCACGCGCAGGCGGACGCTCTGGACGTGTATTCTGTCGTAGAGCTCGAGCAGGTAGTCGTTCTCTATCGCGGAGATGAGGGTCTCGTGGAAGCGGTCGTCGATGCCGTAGATGTCGTCGCCGCTGCCGCCGCCTCCGTAGGCGTGGAACGCCTCTGAGAAGCGCGCGATTGCCGCCAAATCAAGCTTGTCGTGGTGCGCGGCCAGCGCGTAGGGCTCGACGAGCGCGCGGACCTCGAATATCTGATGTATGTCGCCGATGGAGATGGCCGAGACCATTATGCCGCGCTTCGGGTAGACGCGCACGAGCCCCTCCTGCGCGAGCCGCCCTATCGCTTCGCGCACCGGCGTGCGCGAGAAGCCGAGCTCTTCGCGGAGCAGCGACTCGCTTAGCATGTCGTTCGGCGCGTATTCGCAGCGCTCGATTTTTTTGCGGATGAATTGGTACGCCTGATTCTGCATCGACGAGTCACGCTCTGCGGTCAATCGTGTCTCTCCCTTTACTTCAACGTTTGGACTATGATAGCCTCGTTTCGCTCTGTTTTCAAGCGCAATTTAATTACAATAGATATGTAAGAAGAGCTTTTGCATATTTATCGACAGCGTTTGCTCAATTATGGATTTTACATATACATATAGATAAATAGTAATATGGATATTGAAAATAAAGCATTTTTTTAAATAACAGTCGAAAGCTATAATGATGACATTGTTAAATAGTTAACTTTAACAATGTGGATTATATTCCATTACCAACAGGAGGTTAAGCCAATGTATATGAGCTTGGAGGACTTTATCCCGGAAATCAAATACCTGAACGACCAAGAACTGCGTATGAAAGTGGCGGCAACGTTTGATGAGGCGCGTGAAATAGGCGGTTGGACATGGGAAGAGCTTGCAGAACTTCCCTTCACTGTGAATATCCCCGGCGTTACTATAACGCTGAGGGAACATATGCGCTCAGTAGCTTATATGACAAATCAGGCTTATCAGATGATGCAGACATGCTACGGCGAAAAACATCCAGAATACAAGTGGAACTACGATTATTTAATGGCGGGCGCTCTGCTGCATGACGTCGGCAAAATTATTGAATATGGTAAGGATGAGAACGGGCGTCCATATGTGAATGAGAGAGGGAAATTGATGCACCACTGCATTTCCGGCTCGTGTCTCGCGGCAAAGAACGGACTGCCGGATGAAGTCGTGCATATGATTGCGGTTCATGTGCAGGACGGGACGAAAAAATATCGATCTCCCGAAGCTGCGGTCATCAACAAGATAGATTTGCTGAATTTTGATCCTTTTAAGGCGTTCGCAGGCATAGCGCAGAATTATTAAGTTTATGCAGCGGCATAGATAGGAGCTGAAATTATGGATATACAAATTTTATCGATTTTGGCGCTCATTGTAGCTATCGCTATAGGGTTTTTTCGAAATGTCAACACGGGGCTTTTAGGAATATCATTTGCGTTTTTTATAGGCATATTCTTTGCCGGAATGTCGGCAAACGATATAATGAAGGGCTTTCCGCTTCAGCTTTATCTGAGGCTGGTAGGCGTTTCTCTGCTGTTCTTTATGGCAAAGACGAACGGCACTATGGATCTTATCGCCGCGTTTATCGAGCGCGTGTCCCGCGGGAAGAATCGTCTTATACCTATTTTCTTTTTCTTCGCGAATTCAATTCTTACGGCACTGGGGCCTGGGCCGCTGCCTGCCAACTCGATCATGATACCGATGGGCATGGCCGTTGCAAGACGCGAGAAAATATCCGATCTCCTTATGGGGACGATGGTGGCTTCCGGCGCGCTTTTCGGCACGCTGTTCCCGCTCTCATCGACAGGCATCGTAGCGATCACTCTTTCCGAAGGAGTCGGCGTGACTCGTTATTTCCCGATTTTCTGCGGATTGACGATAGCAGCTTTTATCGAGGGAATCATTCTATATGCCGTACTGGGCGGCTGGAAGCTTAAAAATCACGAGGTCGAGAGCCGCGGGGAAAAAATAGAAATTACGAAAGAACAAAAAATAACGGTTCTCGTCATAGCGCTTTTTGTTATCGGCGTGCTCGTTATGAAATATGAGCTCTATCTGATGGCTTTCCTCGCGTCGACTGTACTTGCCGCGCTTGGCTTGGTGAAGCAGAACGAAGCAATTAAGTCTGTTCCGTGGGGGACGTTCCTTATGATAGCCGGCGTCAATATGCTGATCACGGTTATCGAGTTTGTCGGCGGCATTGCGATGATAGCTGATACGCTGTCTAGCGTTATGACTCCGGTTACCGCGTCGCCGATTATGGCTGTTATCGGCGGGCTTATGTCTACGGTGTCAAGCGCCGTCGGCGTCGTAATGCCGACTATGATTCCGACGACGGCCGGCATTGCATCCGAAGTGGGCGGCGTTACAACTTCGGCGCTGATATCCGCCGTTATCACAGGTTCGCATCTCAGCGCATACTCGCCGATGTCCGGCATGGGCGGTTTGATTATGGCGAATGCGAATGAAGAAACGGATAAAGGCAAGCTTTTCACACAGCTTATCATCGTCGCGCTGGCGTCGACGGTTCTTGCCGCCGTGTGGGGATTCTTGGGGCTTTATCGCTAAACCCTAAGTTATACCTAAAAGTTATCCAACAACGTGAAGTCAGGCGAGTTTGCACAGTTAGGCAGACTCGCCTGACTTTTTACGCGCAGTAAGGCAGTAAGGGAGTTTATATTAGCTTCAGCACATTGTTGTCGTCATAGTCCTTTGCAATCTGAATGAAGTCACGAAAGGCACGTGACAAATATTTCTGTTTTCTGTATGCGAGCACAAATGGCCTCTGCCATGAACACCCATCGCAATGGATTAACGAAAGCTGCCCGGCGAGCAGCTCTTTTTCAACTACACGCGCAGATATAATTGTTATGCCGTGTCCCTTTAATATTCGCTCCTTTACTAATCCTGTGTTGGAGCATTCGCATATGATGTTGAGAGAATACCCTTTGTCGTGTACATATTTTTCAAATGCGGCGCGCGTCCATCTGTCGCTCAGAAGCATGACGAACTTCTCCCTGCACAGCTCTTCCAATGTAACGTTGCTCTTACCCGCCATATAGTGGTCGCTGCGGCATACACACACCTGATAATCCTGTATGATTTTGCACGTTTCTATAAGAGGATTGTGTATTTCGCCGGAAACTATCGCTAAATCTATTTCGTTATTTTCCATCGCAGTTTCTATAGCAGAGGTGTTGCTGATTAATAGCTTGACCTCCATTTGCGGATGATGTTTCTTGAATTCTTCTATAACGGAATCTAATATGCTTACCGCGACTGTCACCGACGCGCCTACGCTGATAGGCGAATTCTCCTCTTGTTCGTGCATTACATCGTTTAAATGTGTGATCGCTTGAATGACATTATACGCTTCTGAATACAAAAGCCGTCCGGACTGCGTCAGATAAAGACGCTGGGGAGATCTGTCAAAGAGGCGCGTGTGGTATTCCTGCTCTAAGCTGGAGATAGCGTGGCTGATCGTAGGCTGAGACAGATACAGCTTCTTGGCAGTATCGCTCATGCTGCCGGATTTTGCGACCTCAATAAAAATTTGAAGATTTCGGATTGTCATAACGGCTCACCACCTAACAATATACTTACAGTCACTTGCCCACATTCCGTATATTTATTTTTGTATTGTATTATAACTTAATCGTTGGTTCGGAGAAATGACATGTATGCCCTCTTGACAATATATCAGTTGTAGTAATAATATTTAAAAATACAGTCTTGATATTTGAGTGTTGAGACTTTTAAAAGTAAATAGCGATAAACGCGATGACGGAGTTACGACCGTCGCAGATAGGGCACAGAGAGCCGGCGCGCAGGTGAAAGCCGGAACCGAAGGGCGGCGGAGCGGTCTCGCTCCCGAGCGGAGTTCCCTAAGGCGGCGCGCGCCGTTTTTAAGGAGCTACGGCCGGCCGCGTCAGAGGCCCTAATGAGCGGCCGCGTTCGCGCGGCAATCAGGGTGGTACCGCGGAGTGAATTTTTCGCCCCTGAGGCATGTATGTGCCTCGGGGGCTTTTTTATAGCCGTCCGGGGCGGGATTCCGGAAGTTGGAGAAGGAGAGATTTCAGGATGGGACAGATCAGGTTTACGGACATTACGCTGCGCGAGGCTTCGCGCTGCGGCGAAGGGGCGCTCTCGTTCAAGGAGATTATCGAGGCCGCGAAGATTCTCGACAGGCTGAACCTCGACGTCATCAGCCTCGCGCCGATTGTAAACGAGAAGATTGATTCGCTGCTCGTGCGCACTGTCGCGGCGGCGGTGAAGCGCAGCGCGCTTTCGATTCCGGTCGGCTTCGAGGAGTCGGGCGTGGAGACGGCGTGGAACGCGGTCGCTGAGGCGGCGCATCCGCGCCTTTACGTCGAAGCGCCGCTCTCGGCGGTGCAGATGGAGTTCGTCTGCAACAAGAAGCCCGAGGGGATTATCAAGATGATTGAGACGCTCGTGGCGAAGAGCCGCGCGCTCTGCGCCGACGTGGAATTCGCCGCGGTGGACGCGACGCGCAGCGAGCCGGAGTTCCTTTACCGCGCGATACGCGCCGCGATAGCGGCGGGCGCGTCGACGGTGACGGTCTGCGATTCGGCGGGCATGATGATGCCCTACGAGTTCAACAGCTTCGTGAAGGAGCTTTACGCGAACGTGCCGGAGCTTGAGAACGTGACGCTCGGCGTCAAATGCTCCGACGAGCTGTCGATGGCGGCGGCCTGCGCCGTTTCGGCGGTGCGCGCCGGGGCCGCGGAGGTGGACGTGACGGTAGGCGGCGGCTGCGCTCCGGCGCTCGAGGCGGCTGCGCAGATAATCCGTCTGCGCGGCGACGACTACGGCTACGCGTGCGGGCTGAAGTACACGGAGCTGCACCGCTCAGTCGCGCAGATGAACTGGATAACGCGCAAGGACCGCAGCCGCACGAGCGCCTTCGACACGGGCATGGCGATTTCCGACGGCTCTGACGTGCGTCTCGACGCGAACGACGACATCGACGCGCTTTCGAAGGCCGTCGTGCGCCTCGGCTACGACCTGAGCGACGAGGACATGGCGAAGGTTTACGAGACCTTCGTGAGCGTCGCACGCAAGAAGTCCGTCGGCACGAAGGAGCTCGAGGCCATAATCGCGACTACGGCCCTTCAGGTGCCGCCGACCTACGAGCTCGAGAGCTACGTCATAAACAGCGGCAACATAATCAGCGCGACGGCGAACATCCACTGCCGCAAGAACGGCGCGGACCTCTTCGGCCTCGCGGTCGGCGACGGCCCCATCGACGCGGCCTTCCTCGCGATTGAGCAGATAACGGGACACCACTACGAACTCGACGACTTCCAGATACAGGCTGTAACTGAGGGGCGCGAGGCTATGGGTTCGACGCTCGTCAAGCTCCGCTCGAACGGCAAGCTCTACGCGGGAAACGGAATTTCGACAGACATCATCGGCTCGAGCATCATGGCATATTTCAACGCGCTGAATAAGATTTCGTACGAGGAGAATCACAGATAATGAAGCTCTCATTTTCCACCTTCGGGTGGCACGACTACACATGGCAGGATTTCTGCGAGGTCGCGAAGGACGGCGGCTTTGCCGGAATAGAGGTACACAACATACACGAGCCTAAGCTCTCGGAAAAGACGAGCATCTTCGACCCCGCGATGGCGAACGCAGCGCACCGCGAGATGACCGAGGCGGGCCTTTCGATACCCTGCATCGACACGTGGCACAACATCGCCGACGCGGCGGCCTTTGAGGAAAACTGCGCGGAAATAAGAGAATACGTCGAGACCGCGAAGGGGCTGCGCATTCCATACGTCCGCCTCGGCGCGAAGGACGCTGGCAAGAGCTACGAAGAAGAGCGCGACGCCGTCAAAGCCGTGCTCGACGCGGTGCTGCCCTGCGCGCAGGAAGCGGGCGTGACGCTGCTCATCGAGACCATCGGCATATTCTCCGACACAGACAGGCTCTGCGAGGTGCTCAACTCCTACGCCTGCGACAATTTGGCGGCGCTCTGGGACTTGCAGCACACCTTCCGCGACGCGGGCGAAGCGCCGGAAAAGACGGTCAAGAACCTCGGCGCATACATCAAGCACGTACATCTGAAGGACTCCGAAATCGCAGACGGCGCCGTAGAATACCGCCTCGTCTGCGAGGGCAGCCTGCCCATCGACGCGATGATGCGCTCACTTTACTCGCTGAACTACGACGGCTTTATATCGCTCGAATGGAATCCCGAGTGGATGCCGGACATCGCAAACCTCGAACTGATTTCGCTGCACTTCGTGAATACGATGAGCCGCTTCGGCAGCCCCGCGCGCATGGTGAAGTCAAAGCGCCTCTACGAGAGCAAGCGCGGCCGCGGCCTCTATCCGTGGCAGAAGGACAAACTCATCGAAAAGACCTTCCCGCAGGTGCTCGACCGCATAGTCGAGGAATTCCCCGACCAGTATGCCTTCAAGTACACGACGCTGAACTACACGCGTACTTATTCCGAGTTCCGCGACGACGTAGACGAGTTCGCGCGCGCGCTGATTTCGCTCGGCGTCAGACCCGGCAGCCACGTCGCGATATGGGCGACGAACCTGCCGCAGTGGTACCTGACCTTCTGGGCGACGACGAAAATCGGCGCGGTGCTCGTCACAGTCAACACCGCCTATAAAATCCACGAGGCCGAATATCTGCTGCGCCAGTCCGACACGCACACGCTCGTGATGATCAAGGGCTACCGCGACTCGCATTACGACGAGATTATGAAGGAGCTCTGCCCAGAGCTGGAGACCGCTACGCCCGGCAAGCCGCTCGCCTGCCGCCGCCTGCCGTTCCTGCGCAACATAATCACCGTGGACTTCCGCATGAAGGGATGCCTCACGTGGGAGGAGGCCGTCGCCCGCGCGCACATGACGCCGCTCGAGGAGGTCCACCGCCTCGCCGCCGCCGTAGACATCCACGACGTCTGCAACATGCAGTACACGAGCGGCACGACCGGCTTCCCGAAGGGCGTCATGCTCACGCACTACAACGTCGTCAACAACGGCAAATGCATCGGCGACCGCATGGACCTCTCGACCGAGGACCGCATGATGATACAGGTGCCGATGTTCCACTGCTTCGGCATGGTGCTCGCGATGACCGCCGCGATGACGCACGGCACGACGCTCTCGCCGCTGCCGTACTTCTCGACGAAGGCCTCGCTCGCCTGCATCAACCAGGAGCACATCACCTGCTTCCACGGCGTGCCGACGATGTTCATCGCGATGATGGAGCACGAGGACTTCGCAAAGACGGACTTCTCCTACATGCGCACCGGAATCATGGCGGGAAGCCCCTGCCCGATAGCGAAGATGCGCGACGTCGTCAACAAGATGAACATGAAGGAAATCGTCATAGTCTACGGACAGACCGAGGCCTCGCCTGGCTGCACGATGAGCGACACGGGCGACTCGCTCGAGGTGCGCGTCGAGACGGTCGGCCACGCGCTGCCGGAAATCGAATGCCGCATCGTAGACCCCGAGACGAACGAGGAAGTGCCCGACAACGTGAACGGCGAGTTCGTCGCGCGCGGCTACAATATAATGAAGGGCTACTACAAGATGCCCGAGGCGACGGCGGCGGCCATCGACAAAGACGGCTGGCTCCACACGGGAGACCTCGCCTGCCGCACGCCGGACGGCAACTATAAGATAACGGGCCGCCTGAAGGACATGATTATCCGCGGCGGAGAGAACATCTACCCGCAGGAGCTCGAGGAGTTCCTCTACACGCACCCGAAGGTCAAGGACGTTCAGGTCATCGGCGTGCCCGACGAGGCGCTCGGCGAGGAGATATGCGCCTGCATCGTCCTGAAGGACGGCGAGACCTCGACCGAGAAGGAGATAAAGGATTACTTCCTCGCGAACATGGCGCGCCACAAATGCCCGAAGTACGTGGACTTCGTCGAGGCCTTCCCGATGAACGCGGCGGGCAAAATCCTCAAGTACAAGATGCGCGAAAACGCCGTCGAGAAATACGGTCTCCAGAAGGCCGCGGCCGTGAAGACGGCGTAAAGGCGGAGCGGTAAGGTGGAGCCGGCCGTCTATATCCTCGCGAGCAAAAGGAACGGGACGCTTTACGTCGACGTCACGTCGAACCTTCCGCAGAGGATAGCCCAGCACAAAGCCGGGATAGTCGACGGCTTCACCAAAAAGTACGGCGTGCATAGGCTGGTCTGGTACGAGTGTCTTCCGACGATGCTTGAAGCGATAGCCGCGGAGAAAAAGCTGAAGAAGTGGCGGCGCGCGTGGAAAATCGCGCTCATCGAGAAGGAAAACCCGTATTGGAACGACTTGGAAGTGTGAAGGGCATGATTTCCAACAAGCCGCATGATAACCGTCATTCCGCGCTTGACGCGGAATCCAGCGTCTTTGGTTCCCATACGTTACGGTATTTAACGCCGCTGGATGCCGGGTCAAGCCCGGCATGACGAGATTCGTGTCCCTCGCTCTTCTCCTTCTCTGTGATACAATCTGATTGAATACGGAATATTTATATACGTTTTATAGAAGTTCTTATCTGAAAGGGGTTCATGGTTTTGAACGAAAGACATCTGGTAACGATGGACGGCAACGAGGCCGCGGCCTACATCGCCTACGCCTTCACCGAAGTCGCGGCGATATATCCGATAACGCCCTCCTCGCCGATGGCCGAAAAGACCGACGCATGGTCGGCCAAGGGGAAGAAGAACATCTTCGGCCAGCCCGTCACTTTGATAGAGATGCAGTCCGAGGCCGGGGCCGCAGCCGCGGTTCACGGCGCGCTCGAGACCGGCGCGCTTGCCTCGTCATTCACGTCGTCGCAGGGGCTCATGCTGATGATCCCCGTGCTTCACAGGCTCTCGGGGCAGAGGCACCCGGGCGTGCTCCACGTCGCCTCGCGCACCGTCGGCACGCACGCCTTCTCGATTTTCGGCGACCACTCCGACGTCATGAACTGCCGCCAGTGCGGCCTCGCGCAGCTCTCGACGGGCAGCGTGCAGGAAATCATGGACATCGGCGGCGTCGCGCACCTCGCGGCGATAAAGGGGCGCATCCCCTTCATGCACTTCTTCGACGGCTTCCGCACCTCGCACGAGATAGACAAGGTCGAGGCGATGCCCTACGAGACGCTCGCCTCGCTGCTCGACCGTGAGGCGCTCGCGCAGTTCCGCGCCGAGGCGCTGAACCCCGAGCACCCGATGATGCGCAGCACCGTGCAGAACCCCGACATCTACTTCCAGGTGCGCGAGGCGAACAACGGCTTCTACGACGCGCTGCCCGGCATAGTCGAGGACTACATGGCGAAGATAAGCGAGATAACGGGCCGCGAGTACCACCTCTTCAACTACTACGGCGCGCCCGACGCGGAGGAAATCGTCATCGCGATGGGCTCCGTCAGCGGCGCGGCCGAAGAAGCCGTCGATTACCTCAACGCGCAGGGACGCAAAACGGGCTACGTGCAGGTACATCTCTTCCGTCCGTTCTCCGTCGAGCACCTCTTCCGCGCGATTCCGAAGAGCGTGCGCAAAATCGCCGTCCTCGACCGCTGCAAGGAGATGGGCTCGAACGGCGGGCCGCTTTATCAGGATATATGCACCGCCTTCTCGGGCAGCTCCACGCGCCCCGTCATCGTCGGCGGGCGTTACGGCCTCTCGTCGAAGGACACCGACCCGACGCAGATAATCGCGGTGTTCGACAACCTCGCGCAGGAGACCCCGAAGAACAACTTCACGATAGGCATCAACGACGACGTGACGCACCTCTCGCTGCCGCTCGGCCCGCGCGTCAACCCCGACGGCGCGCGCCAGCTCTCCTTCAAGTTCTGGGGGCTCGGCGGCGACGGCACAGTCGGCGCGAACAAGAACACGATAGACATCATCAACAGCTACACGAGCAAATACGGCCAGGCCTACTTCGAGTACGACGCGAAGAAATCCTTCGGCGTCACGATATCGCACCTGCGCTTCTCCGACACGCCGATACGCTCGTCGTACCTCGTCAAGCTCGCGGATTTCGTCGCGGCGCACAACCCGACCTATATCCAGCACTACGACATAGTCAGCGAGCTCAAGGAGGGCGGCACACTGCTGCTCAACTGCCCGTGGGAGCCGGACGAGCTTGAATCGAAAATCCCCGCGGACATCCGCCGCAAGCTTGCGCGGAAGCACGCGAAGCTCTACACGATAAACGCGACGAAGATAGCCGAGAAGCACCACCTCGGCAGCCACGTCAACATCCCGCTCCAGTCGGCCTTCTTCCACCTCGTCGACCTTATCCCGATAGAGGACGCGAAGCACTACATGGAAGACGCCGTGCGCAAGACCTTCTTCGCGAAGGGCGACGAAGTCGTCAACAACAACATCGCGGCGATAGAAGACGGCGGCGCGATGCTCGTGCGCATAGACATCCCCGACTCGTGGCTCGAGGCGAAGGACGAGCCGAAGCAGGCGCGCCCCGCGGGAGAGCCAGCAATCGTCGAAAAGCTGCTCGAGCCCATCAACCGCCAGCAGGGCGACGACCTCCCGGTCAGCGCCTTCAAGGGCTACGAGGACGGCACCGTCGAGCTCGGCCTCACGGCCTTCGAGAAACGCGCGATAGCGACCAGCGTCCCAGAGTGGGACCCCGCGCGCTGCATACAGTGCAACAGATGCTCCTACGTCTGCCCGCACGCAGTCATCCGTCCGTACCTGCTCACCGAAGAGGAAAAGGCCGCCGCGCCGCAGGGCTTCCTGACGATGCCCGCGATGGGGAACAAGGGCCTCCACTTCTCGATGCAGGTCAGCCGCGACGACTGCACAGGCTGCGCCAGCTGCGTCTCCGTCTGCCCCGCGAAGGAGAAAGCCATCAAGATGGTCCCGATAGAGCAGTCGAAGTCGTTGCCAGAGCAGTGGGCCTACGGCCTTACGATAAGCGACAAGGAAGGAGCCTTCGACCCGTGGACCGTCAAGGGCAGCCAGTTCCGCCAGCCGCTGCTCGAATTCTCGGCGGCCTGCGCCGGCTGCGGAGAGACGCCATACGCGAAGCTTATGACGCAGCTCTTCGGCGACCGCGTCTACTGGGCCAACGCGACCGGATGCTCGCAGGCCTGGGGCGGCGCGATGCCCGGCATCCCCTACACGAAGAACAAGGCCGGCAAAGGCCCCGCGTGGTCGAACTCGCTCTTTGAGAACAACGCCGAGTTCAGCCTCGGAATGTTCCTCTCCGTCAAACAGCAGCGCGAGGCGGAGAAACTCCGCGCCGAAAAGCTCCTCGGCATGGAAATTCCCGCAGGCCTCGCCGCGGCGCTGAAACACTGGCTCGCGGCCTTCGACGACTTCGACGAGTCGCCCAAGGCGGGCGCGGCGCTCGTCGCGGAACTTTCCGCGGCGCAGCTCTCGGGCGAAGCCGCGGAGACGGCGCGCGAAATGCTCGCGGGCAAGGACCACCTGTCGAAGAAAACCTTCTGGATGTACGGCGGCGACGGCTGGGCCTACGACATCGGCTTCGGCGGCCTCGACCACGTGCTCGCGATGGGCGAAAACGTCAACGCGCTCATCGTAGACACGGAAGTCTACTCCAACACCGGCGGCCAGTCCTCGAAGGCGACGCCGATCGGCGCGGTCGCGCAGTTCTGCATCAGCGGCAAGCGCGTCGCGAAAAAAGACCTCGGCGCGATGCTCATGACCTACGGCAACATCTACGTCGCGCAGGTCGCGATGGGCGCGGACATGAACCAGCTCGTCAAGGCGCTGCGCGAGGCCGAGGAATACGAAGGCCCCTCCGTCGTCATAGCCTACACGCCCTGCCTCTCGCACGGCCTCAAATGCGGCATGGGCGGAGCGCAGGCAGAAATGAAGCGCGCCGTAGACGCGGGCTACTGGATACTCTACCGCTACGACCCGCGCAAAGAAAAGCCGCTGACGATAGACTCCAAGGCCCCGACGATGGCCTACGAGGACTTCCTCGACGGCGAAGTACGCTACTCGGCGCTCAAACGCACCTTCCCCGAAAACGCCGCGAAATACTTCGCGGAGGGAACGCGCGAAGCTGCCGAGCGCTACAGAAAATACAAACACATGGAAGAAAGCCAGGAACCGCAGCACGAACCGGCGAAGGACAGAGAAAGATAAACAAGGCAAGCGCCCCGCAAGGGGCGCTTTTTTACGGCGGAGGCGTGTAGGAATCGAACATGCCCGCACAGTTTTATGAACCGCACGCTTGCGATGCTCTGCCGATAACCTTATAAAAAGCCGTAAATCCGCGGCGGAAAAGGAGAACAGCGAAATGCCCGAAGAATTTACGCTTCACGAAGAAACCGAACGCACCGACGCGCTCGTTGCAGAACTCGCCGAACTCTGGGAAAGCTCCGTGCGCGCGACGCACGACTTCCTCGCCGAGGGCGGCGTCGAATTTTATAAGCCCTACGTCGTCGAGGCGATAAAGAGCCTGCCGCTCGTGATGACCGCGCGCGCGGACGGCAAAGCCGTGGCCTTCATGGGAATCACCGGCGCGCACCTCGACGCGCTCTTCGCCGCGCCGGAATACTTCGGCCGCGGCGCTGGCGCGGCGCTGATGCGCGAAGCCCTAGCGCGCGGCGTCCGCTCCGTCGACGTCAACGAACAAAACCCGCGCGCCCGCCGCTTCTACGAAAAACACGGCTTCCAAACCGTCAGCCGCCGCGAAACCGACGACTGCGGCAAACCCTACCCGATACTGCGGATGGAGCTCGCGGAGGAAAAAGACTGACGACGGCAAACGAGCAGCCCCCGCGCTCTGAACAGCGTCATATGCTATACTCGCAAAAAAACAAAAGAGGAACTTACGAAATGAAGCATGTAATACTTCTGCTGGCGACACGAGATACAACGAAAATCGCGGCATGGCGTAGTTTGAACTGTTTGAAAACTACGCGAGGGCGATAACCGAAGCTAGCGAGCACCGTTCTTGGTCTGCACGAACGACGGAGAAGAGCCCGCAGTTGTCGCATTCTCCGAAAACGGGCGCATAATCGAGGTGCTCTCGCATGAAAGCCTCCCAATACGCGCCGCACAGTGGCATCTGGAGCGCATGACCGGCGCGCACCGCTACGCCCATGAAGGCTAGGACATGGCAACGATTTTTCCGCGACTTCTGCGCTGCGTCAAACGACAGGCAAATGCGGCAGTATTGGGGTGGGTTATGAAGAAAGTATTAAAGCAGTTAAAACATCGGGCTAAACACAGAACGCTATCTCGCGCACACGACCACCAGCCGCTAAAATCGCTTGACGGGCCAAGACAGCGGTTGGGTCTATAAGAGGGGTGCGCGAATTTATATGATAGATGTTAAACGCCAGCGGTAGTTCCGTGCATCCCAATATGACTGCCTGCGCGCCGCGTTTTTCCAGATCTCGCAGCGTATCCGCAAGCGGCGCAGTATTCCACTCAGAGCGCCCAGCCTTTACGCCGCGATAGATAATATCCATCACGGCACTCTGATGCCCAGCTTCCGGAGTCAATAAGTCTATATGTTCCTCCAAAAATTCGTTCTTATATACGCCGGACTCTATCGTGCCGTCGGTCGCCAACAGACCGACTCGACAGAATGAACGGCGGCGCGCCTCTGCGGCTGTTTCTTTTATCATATTAAGAAAAGGCACTTTGACAAAATGGCAAATATCGCGGTAATAATAATGTGCCGTGTTGCACCCCATGATAAGAATATCAGCTCCGCTGCGTTCCAATGATATTGCTGAACGTATCATCTCAGGCAAAGGACTGGGGCCGTTATGCAGAATCGCCTTGGTCCTGTCTGGGATAAGCGTATTGTTATCCACTATGATATGCAGATGACCAGAATCGCTGTCACTGTATGTCATATCGACGATTTTATGAAAGAGATCCACAGTCGCGAGAGCTCCCATGCCGCCCAAAATACCAATAGTTTTACTCACAGCAATCGCCCCTTTGTCTACGCGGCTATTGTAACCGCGCATTATAAGGAGGCCAATTCATGTACGATGTGAGTAGCAGTTAACCGTTATATGGCATTGCTGTGCTGGAAATACACCGTCAAAGCGGCGGACATGGCGCGAACGACGAAAAAAAATCTCCGAAGCCGCAAAATCACGCCGTCAGTTATATCGCGGCGTGATAACAGATATTGATATTTCTTATAAACTCAGCGCCTGTTCCAGTATTGATATAAACTCTCGAGCTATGGTGCTCGGCTGATACAAGTTGTGTTTGATCCATCCAAACTCTGCCATGATATCCGAGCCTTCGAGCATGAGCATACGATTTTCATTGGTCGGCATATTTTCATTTTCAAAATAGCGGTAGACAGACTGCAAATCCGAGCTTAGGAAATATGCGTCGGTGAGGTTCAGCATATCGTAGACTACGGCGCGAGAGGCCGTGACCAGACAGTTGCGGGACATGTTGAGTCCGAGCCTGTCCATAATATCAGAGTACGGGCCGTGCGCCATATAGTCATGCATGACCGCCGGATAATCTTTCAGCTCATCTGCGGAAACGCTGTCATTTTCAAGATAATACAGCGGGCTGTTCCTCCCGACTAAAACACAGAGCTTCTTACGCGCGATTGGATAAAAAGAAATTGATTTCGACTCAAGCTGCTTAGTGTACAGCTGCTTGTAACATGTCCAAAGACGTATGACGCCAATTTCCACAAGGCGATTGGAGACCACGTCGATGGCGTCGTCGCTCGCACAGTCGAATTCTTCCAGACATATCCCGACGCTTTTATATCGTTTGTAGAGCCGGGCTAATATACTGCTGACGAAACGGAAGCCCTGGCTTGTCACCTTTAACGAAAGCTGCTGCCTGTCCATCGATTTGTTACACAGATTATACAGCTGCATCATCTGCGCGTTTATCGGCTTGATATACGAAATGAAAATCTTGCCAAAAGGTGTCAGCGCAACGCCCTTGTTGTTGCGTATAAAAATCGTCTGCCCGATTTCAGATTCTAGCGTTTTTAACGACAAAGACAGCGCCGACTGCGAAAGAAAAAGATTATTGGCGGCTTCGTTTATGGATCTAGTTTTCTCGATTTCCAGCACATGGCGTAACTGATCAAAGGTCACGGCACTCACTCGCATTCTTTCGTCTAAATACTAAACGCCGATATTAAAATCTTATATTAGCGGGGTTTACGTGTCAATTATTATACTATCCTCAGCAAAACGGTTTGTGCGCGCAGCTGTTTTCACTTACGTAAAAGCAAAAACAAAAAACATAACATATCTTAGGAGGGGTACCATGCACATTATAGACTGGATGCTGGTCGTCGTTTATATGATCTTTATGGTCGTAATAGGCGCGTACTTCAAAACGTCCGACAGCATGGAGGATTTCGCCGTAGCCGATAAAAAGCTCGGCCTCTCCGTGCTGACCGCTACGTTCCTGGCGACTGGAGTCGGGGGCGGCGTCCTTACCGGATCGACCGGAAACGGCTTCGCCGCGGGCATTATGGAAATCCCGAAGCTGCTGGTTCTGTTCGGCATCAATATTTTTATGGCGCTGTTCCTGGCGAAGAAGATGCGCAATATAGGCGGCTTCACAGCTCCTGAAATGCTCGGCAGGGTTTACGGGAAAAAATGTCAGGCTCTCGGCGGGCTGTTCTGCGCGATATATCAGATGGGGAGCGGCCCCGCCATGCAGTCGATCGCTCTCGGGATGTGCCTTCACATCCTGCTCGGCGTGGAGATGAGGATGGGCATGATCATCGGTATGGGCATAGTTCTGCTCTACACGCTTTCCAGCGGTATGTGGGGCGTTGCGATGACGGACTACGTCCAGTTTATTTTCCTCACTGTCGGAATTATCGTCGCCGCTGCGATAGCCTACACGGAAGCCGGCGGATGGAGCGGCATCAGTGCAGCCGTACCTGCAAGCCATTTCCAGCTGAATATGTCGGATTCCGTTAAATTCCTATGCGCGACGGCGCTGCCGGTGCTTATCGATGGAAACAGATACGCCAGGTTCTTCGCCGCGAAGGACGCCAACACCGCGCGTCTCAGTAATTTAATCGTCGCTTTCCCGCAGCTGATGATTGCGTTTATGGCCATGGTTATGGGGCTGTCGGCCGTGGTGCTGCTTCCCGCAGAGACCCCGAAGGACATGGTCTTCGCCACGCTGCTCACGACCTATCTTCCGGTAGGCATCAGAGGGCTCGCCATTGTTGCCCTTATGGCCGCGATTATGTCGACGGCAGACTCATATATGCTAACCGGCGCGACTAACGTTTCCGTAGACATTTACAAAACAATCATCAATCCAAAAGCGACGGACAGGCAGATGGTTATAGTAACAAAGGCGTCTATCCTGGCAATCGGGCTTCTGGGACTCGGCTTCGCAATCATACTGCCGGATATCATATCGGTTTGGACTCTGAGCGCGACCGCCTATGTCGGCGGCTGCCTGGTTCCGATGCTGTACGGCCTGTTCTCGAAGAAAAAGAAGTCCAACGCGGCAGCGCTGACTGCGATTATATGCGGCGGCGGCTTCGCGGTAATCTGCGAGCTGATGGGATTTGTATGGTTCAATCTTCCGCCTATCGTTTACGGTATTGCTCTGAGCGCCGTGCTGCTCGCCGTCATAACTCCGCTCGCCAAGGACGGACGCGACATCACTATCGAGCAGGCCAGCGCCTAAGCCGTAAGAAAGGAGCGCAACATGGATATTCTAGTATACGGATGTCTCGTGATTTTAAGCGGGTTTGTTCTCTGGATGATGTATAGATTCTGGTGTGAGTGGCCCAATTACTCAAGAAAGAAGAAAAAGTAACCTTCGCTGATCTGGGCGCTTCGCGGCGCCCAGATCAAACAATATAATCGAAAGGACTTCGCATCCATGATAAAACGACTTGAGGATATAAAGCTGGAGTGTCTGCAAGACAGCTGGGTGATTCTTTATACGTTTGTCGCAAAAGAATTGACTCTGCGTAAGGGAGACGAAGGGGAGAGAATCCTTCGCGAGGCGGTGCGCCGGTACGGGAGAGACAGAGGGCTCACAAATCAAAAACGCCTGATGGACAACAACATCAAAATCAATCTCCTGACGCTCTTCAACGAAGGGCGCGACCGTCCGGGCGAGCCGCGTTTTACCTCCAAGGTCATACGCAATACGAGAGAAGAGCGCATCAGCGATACTTTGATCTGTTCGTTCGCGGATGTCTGGAAGCGCTATGACGCGAAATATCTGGGGCGCATCTATTGTGAAGAGTTTCATTTGGCCTGTTACGAGGCTTTTTCGTTCGGCAAGGCGAAGATCAATCTCAGCAGAAGCCTGACGCAGGACGGGGATGACCGCTGCTGTTTCTACCATACATACAGGCCGGAAAATCTTACGGACGAAGAGCGCCGTCTCAGCTTTGAGGAGTTCGACCCTGGATATAAAAAACCGGAAACGCCGATGCCCAAGCCGCAGGGGAAAAGCGGCTTCAATATGCTTTGGATTAAGATATATTTCTATCTTCTCGAATGCGCGGCAGAAACGCTGGGAGACAACGGCCGCGCGCTTGTCGGAGAGGGGCTGCGGAACGCGGCGCGCGAGCAGGCCGCAGAGTTCATCCGGCGCGCGGAGGCCACGGAGCAGAAAATCGACGCGGCGTTTTTAGAAGGGCATCTGCCCATATCTATAGACACAGACAGCGAGCCGCTCTGGAAGGAATACGATAAATACGGAGCTAAAAAACTGCTCCAAGACTGCTTCATAGAAGTTCTGCTGAAAGGGGTTGGCATGAAATGAGCACGTGTGACTGCGGACGCGCCGAATCGAATAAGTTCGCCCGACTTTTTATAGATATAGCCTTGGCGCTGGTTAAGGAAAGCGAGTTTGAGGGGAAAATAGCCTTAAGACAGGCTATAAGGATGTACGGCGGCACGATAGGACGGATGCGCAAGGAATTTATGATCAACGCCGGGCAGAAAACAAACTTGAAGCATGCTTTCGACGACGGGTGGGGCATACCATGCACCAGAGACGGTGCCGTGCGCGAATGGATTGAAAAGAGTGAAGAGCAGCTTTTCGTCAACATACTCGAGTGTCCGTTCGCCAGAGTGTGGAACGAGGAAGACGCGGAGCTCGGACACGCCTTCTGCGAAGAATTTTACCCGGCCTATATCAAAGCCGCGTCGAATGAAAAGGCCCAGATCAATCTGGGAAAAACCCTGACCAACGAGGGAGACGAATTCTGCCGCATATCATGCTACCTCCGCAGAACAAATATGAGCCAGGACGAGAACGCCGTATGCTTCCCCGACTGCGACCCTGCGTTCATCGAAAAGGAGTGGGAGGATTCGCCTATGGACGACGCCGCGCGCTGCGCCGTGCTTAAAGAATGTTTCAGACATATTCTGGAAAGCGCCGGGCTTCGCGGAACGGCATACAATATAGCGTCGGACTCTGAAACGCGATGAGCGCCCCCAAAAAACCGCTGCTCCTTATGACTGCAGCGAGCGACACCGCCCCGAATACGCTGACGCGCATAGCAACATATAAGAACTACGCCGACGCCTTCATATGCGCTGGGTGTACGGTCGTATGCGCAAGCGGCGGAGAAAACGGCGCGGCGGAACAGCTCGCAGAGATAGCCGACGGTCTATTTCTAACCGGCGGCGTTGATGTCAGCCCGAAGCTGTACGGCGAAGAAAAAATCTCCCAGTGCGGGCAGAGCGACGAATGGCGCGATAGGACCGAGGCCGCCTGCTTCAAAGCCTTCATGGAAGCGGGAAAGCCGGTGTTCGGCATTTGCCGCGGAATGCAGATGATTAACGTTTTGATGGGCGGCACGCTTTATCAGGATATTACCGAAAAATTGCACGTCAGCCATCCGTACGACAGCATTCATGAAATCGACGCGGTGAAAAACTCTGTTATATCCAGGCTGTTCGGAGAAAAATTTATAGTGAACAGCTTTCACCATCAGGCTGTGAAATCGCTCGCGCCTGGGCTTGTGCCCTTAGCCTATTCGGCGGACGGGAGAATAATAGAAGGTTTCTGCCATAAAGAGCTTCCAATCCTGGCCGTTCAATGGCACCCGGAAAGAATGACGGGAGTGGGAAAGCTCACGCAGGCCGGCCCGGACATGGCCCCGCTGTTTCAGTATTTTACGGAGACGATATTACGAAAGGACATAAGATGAATAGAATACAAGACCTAGAAGCGCAGAATTTATGCGATTGCCGGAGCTTGTTTTATCTGTTTATGGCGAAAAGCGCGCTTGCGGACGGAAGCATAAAAAGCGAGGAAAAACTGAGAAGAACCGTGCGCCGGTACGGCGAGCTCATGGGAACCGCCGAGCTTGAGGCGCATCAGAAAAGAGGCTTCAAGCCGAACCTGCTGAATTTCTACACAAAATCACGTTACCACTGCGAAGACCCCAGGCTGGTCTGCGAATGCCAGCGGCTTAACGAGCAGACCGCGCTGTTCAACGTTGTTCGCTGCCCGTTCGCGCACTGCGCGGCGCTGTATAATATGCAGAAAGAAGCGAAAATCTTCTGCGAGGAATACACAGCCGCCTGCATTGAGGCCTACACGGGCAAAGTCGCTCAGGTGAACGTCTCCGAAGTGCTTACTGAGCCGCGCAACACGCACTGCCGGATAGCTTCATATTACAGGCCCGGCAACATCCCAGGCGACTGTTGGCGCAAATATTTTGACAGTTTTATGGAAACCTGCCAGCCGGACGACGCCGAATCTGAAAATCCCGACGCCCATGAAGCGCTCGCATATTCGTCGCGGATGATGCTTACGGCGTTCGTCTCAGGCAGCGTCGATGAAAAAACTGCGGCGTCCGGCATCAGGACTGCGGGAGAGGCGATAGCCTCCTTCTTAAAGAACAGGGCGACATGTATGGAACAGAAAGTCGACGGCGACTTCCTGTCTCGGAATTGCCCATTCGACTTTGAAACAATGCGCGAAGACGCACAATTAGCACCTTTCGCCGCTGCGTTTGACGCCGCTATGCGCTAAAGGAGATGACGAATATGTTTACTCCGGAACAGATTGAAACGATACATCTGCAGGACAGCTATACTATAATGTATCTTTTATTGTCCCGCCAGATAATCCAAGAGCTCGGCGACGAGGGCGAAACTGTAGTTAGAGAGGCCACACGCCGCTACGGCAGAGACAGGGGGCGCAAACGCAGACAGAAACACTTAGATTTGAATGTAAAAATCAATATGCACAGCCTGTTCGGAGTCTGCAGCGATTTGCCGCCTGATCCGCGTTTCCGCCGTGACCGGCTGATGCTGACGGAGGAGGAACGCAACTCGCACACGCTGATATGTCCGATGGCTGAGGTTTGGGAAAAGTACGGCGCTAAGAAAATCGGCAGGATTTACTGCGAGGAATTTCACCGCGCCTGCTATCAGGAATATGCATTCGGCCTTACGCAGGTGAATCTGGCGCGCACGCTGACGGAAGACGGCGACGAATACTGCGATTTCCACATCGTGCTGCGCAAAGCCAATGTGCCCGACGAGTATAAGCCGCAGTGCTTCCCAGAATGCGACCCAAATTACACTAAGCCGGTAATTTCAGGCGCGCCCGCGGAAGGTAAGTCCGGTTTTAACTCGCTGTGTGTAAGAGTGTATTATTACATGCTCGAAGTGATGACCGAGCGCTGCCCGGAGTCTGCAGAGACAGTTATGGCTAAAGCGCTGCACGCATGGGCGAAAGATACGGAAGAAAGGTTGGCGGCACAGGCGGACGAGTTGGGAAAAATTCTATCGCCAGAGTTTGTAGACCGCCATTTCCCGCTGTACGTCGATCCGGATTCAGATCCGCTTTGGAATGAATACGACAAATACGGGGCGAAAGAACTGCTTATTCGCGAGTTCTATAAAAAATTACCGGCCAGTTTTTTCAATATACAATAAGAATTACGCAATACTAGAAAACGAGGATGGGAACGATGCTCCCATCCTCGTTTTGCGTGCTTATATCAGGAACTGGAACAGATCCGGTTTGTCGTTGAGGTATTCGTAGACGATGTTGTGTTCCTTCATGCGTTTGATGAGGGGGGCGTAGTCGGAGGCGCGCTGGAGTTCTATGCCTACAACCGCGGGGCCGCGTTCGCGCGAGTTTTTCTTTGAGTATTCGAAGAAGGTTATGTCGTCGTCGGGGCCGAGGACGCGTTCGAGGAATTCGCGGAGGGCTCCGGCGCGCTGCGGGAAGCGGACGATGAAGTAGTGCTGGAGCCCTTCGTGGAGCTGCGAGCGCTCTTTTATCTCTTCCATGCGCGTTATGTCGTTGTTGCTGCCGCTTATGACACAGACGACGTTTTTGCCGCGGATTTCGTCTTTGATGTTCTCGAGCGCGGCTACGGAGACTGCGCCCGCAGGCTCGACTACCATCGCGCTTTCGTTGTAGAGGCGCAGGATGGTGGTGCATATCTGGCCTTCGGGGACGGCGACGAGTTTGTCGACGACTTCGCGGCAGATGTCGAAGGTTACGTCGCCGACTTTGCGGACGGCGATGCCGTCGGCGAAGTTGTCTATTTCGGGCAGGGCGACGGGCTCGCCTTTGTCGAAGGCGGCGCGCATGGAGGCCGCGCCGGAGGCTTCTACGCCGACTACGCAGGTTTCTGGGCTGAGGCTTTTGAATACGCTGCCGACGCCTGACATGAGGCCGCCGCCGCCGATGGGGAGCAGGACGTAGTGGAAGTCGCAGCAGGCTTCGTTGAGTATGTCGAGGCCGAGGGTGGCCTGTCCTTCGATTATCTGCGGGTCGTTGAAGGGGTGGATGAAGGTCCCGTCGTGTTCGCGGCACCACGCAAGCGCTTCGGCGCAGGAGTCGTCGTAGGTGTCTCCCGTGAGGACTATGTTGACGTTGTCTTTGCCGAACATTTTGACTTGGTGGATTTTCTGGTTCGGCGTGGGCTTGGGCATGAATATGGTGCCCATTATGCCGAGTTTGCTGCAGGCGAGCGCGACGCCCTGCGCGTGGTTGCCCGCGGAGGCGCAGACTACGCCGCGCGCGAGCTCTTCGGGCGAGAGGCTTGCGATTTTGTTGTACGCGCCGCGGATTTTGTAGGAGCGCACTATCTGCATGTCTTCGCGCTTGAGCCAGACGTTTGCGGCGTAGCGTTCGGAGAGCTGGGCGTTGAGCGTGAGCGGCGTGTTGACGACGACGCCGCTGATGCGCTGCTTGGCTTTCTGTATGTCGTGGAGCTGCGGACGGTAGTCGGACATTTCGGTCAACCTACAGTTTTACGTTGATTATCGCAGTGACGCCGACGCCTTTGACGCGGCGGAACTGTTTGAGCGGATTGAGCGAGTCTATCGGGATCAGCGCGGTGGCGCGGACGCTGCTGAATTCGCCTTCGAGCTGCGCGACGGCCTTGGTGCGGTCTATCGCGCTCTGGGTGTTTGCGCCGACCTGGGCCGCGCCGATGCGCGCGCCGTCGCCTATGGATACTATCGGGACGACTTTGGTGTAGCCGTCGTAGGCTACGCCTTTGTTGAAGGTGATTGTGTTGATGAAGTCGTTCATCTGGGGCGATATGGCGGTGACGAGCCAGCCTCCGGCTACGCCTATCGCGCCTTTTTTGAGGACGTCGCCGAGGTCGAGCGCGCGGGCCGCCGGTACGGCGAAGACGAATGCGGCGCATATCACGAGGGCCGCGGCTGCGTTTTTGATGTTTCTTTTCATTTTATAACACTGTCCTTTCTTCCGTTTTTTGAGCGGAGCCGGAAGCGTTTTGCGCCCCCGGCTCCATTTATGAATTATACACTAAATAGCGTCCGCCCGCCCGTTCCGCCGCCGCGCGGCAGTAAAAAGGGCGGCCCGCAGGCCGCCCGCGCTATGGAGGGGAGTATCCCCGCTTTAGGAGGAAATGCACGCCGTCCGCGGCGATGGATGTCTTTCGTTATTTTTTGTGCGACGCTTTCCGGAGCTCGCTTATCGTCTCTTTGTTCTGCGCGTTTTCTTTTTTGAGCTGCGAGACGTTCGCGGCGTCGGTGTCCAATGAGCCCGCCGCGATGCCGACGAGCTGCCGCGTATGTTCGTTGTTGCCTATCGAGGCGACGCCGTAGTATTTGCCGTCCGCGGCGCGCGCAGTGTTCGAGACCGCCTGTTTCTCAGCCTCCGACGCCGCTTCGGGCATATAATAGCCGCCGTCGGCCGTCCGCCTGTGAGCTTCCGTGTATGCGCCGAGCGCTACGCCATAGTTTACGTCTACAGCTGAATGAGCGCCTACCGCAGTCGCCCCGTTGTTCTTGGCCGCCGCTGCCGCGCCTACGGATACGCAGTCGGAGCCGTTTGTAACCGCGCCATTGAGGCCGCCCGCACCGATGCTCACCGACGAGGAGGATGTGTCGCCGACCGTCGTTCCGCCGCCCGCAGTGTAGCTCGCCTCCGCCGAAGCGGAGCTCAGGAAGAGCGCGCAGAATACGAGCATGAAGATCATGACAACTATGAACCATATGTACGACGCACGCACCGACTTGCGCGACGGCGTCGGGTACTCGTTTTTCTTCTCTTCGTCTTTCATTGCGGATCACCCCTGCAATTTTATTTTTTCGTAAAATCTATGGAAATCCTGTCGAGCCGGCGGCGGAGCTCGTCGCTCACGTCCGCGCCGGGCGACGCGGCGAGCGCTTCGCTCGCGAGGACGATTACCTTCACGCCGCGTTTGTTGCCGTGCAGCCACTTTTCGGCGACGGAGCGCAGCGCGTCCATCAGCAGGGCGGAGACACGCGACATTTCCGCGTTGTATGCGGCCTCGGCCTCGGCGCACTTTTGCGCGAGCAGCGCCTCGACATTCGACGACGTGCGGATTTTCTCCGCGTATTCCTGTATTTCAACGTCGAGCTGCCGTCTCAGCCCGTCGACGAAGGCCTGTCCCGCCTTGCCGGGGAGGCTGGAGTCGATGATATGCGCGACGTCCGCGACGGCGGTTTCGGCCGCAGCCTCGGACGCGCACATAAGAACCATGCAGGCCGCGGCCAACCATAGATTTCGTTTTTTGCCGTGCGTTTTGAACATTTCATTATCACCCTCGCAATATCCTGTACGCCGCGCGCTTCCGACGCCTCGCCCGGCCCGGCGGAACTGCGACAAATATAGGCGTGAGGCGGCTTCGCGGCAAATTTAAGATATATCGCGGCGCGATACGGCGGCGGCGATAAGTTTCTTATAAATAGATAAAATTGCGGATAACGAAGATTTTTGAGAAGGCTTCGCGACGCGCTGCCCGCGGCGGCACGCGCGCGTCTATTTATACAAAACCGGGGCTTCCGCGCCGGGACGCGAAAAAGGGCGGCCCGTAGGCCGCCCCTGCACGAGGTACGAGCGCCTGACCGAATCGGGCGACGGCGACGGCGCTCCGGCACTTCTGTCGTCTTTATCGTTCATAGGAATCACTCCCGTCGTTTTCGTCCGCGCGTCAAATTATCGAAGCGTTGACAAATTTGCGCGCCTCTGCGCTCCGCCGCGCTGGGAAGCGCCCCGCGCCGGAGCCACTTCGCGTTCCCGGAATTTCCGGAGTACGCCTGTAATATAGGCGAAGCGCCGGCGCGCCGCAACCTCGCGAAATTTCGCCGCGCGAAATATACGACGCCTAATTTCTCATAAAAATAGACAAAGTAGATAATTTGACGGAGCAATCGGTAATTTTACTTATTTTGCGGCGCGAACGGCAGCTTCCCGTGTATTTATAAGAAACCGCCGCGCGGAGAGGCGCGGCGGACATGCTGCGGCGCGGGGCTTCGCGCTACGCCTCGGCCTCGGAGACGCGGTCGATGGTGAAATAGTTGGTGCGGCGGACGCGGCGTATCTCCTCGCGCGAGACCTGGAGCATGGTGCGGAAACGCTTGTCCTCCGCCATTACGTGGTTCGCGACGAGCGCCTTCACGCTGACGGGCTGGTTCGCGAGGTTCATCATGAGCATGTGGCCGAGCAGGAAGTTCTGCCCGTTGAGCATCGACGGGAAGATCATCATAATCCTGTCGAGGCGGCAGAATTCGTTCTCGAAGGGCAGCCGCGTGTAGAAAGAATATTCCTGCACCTGCCCCTTGTAGACCTTCGAGCAGAGGCAGTAGTCGTCGAAGGAGGAAACCTCGTGGTAGAGCTTCGCGCCGCAGCCGTCGGCGTCGCGTTCTATGACGCTTCTGTGGACCGCACGCTCCTCGCCGCCGTAGTAGTAGAGGTAGAGCAGCGGCGAGGCGAATACGTCGCGGCCGCGCATGTCGGGCGCGGGCAGCTCGGCGCAGCATTCCTCGACCGGCAGATTCATCAGGCTGAAGACCGAGACGCGCAGCGCGCGCGCAATCTCGTAGAGGGTCTCGACGTCGATGACTATGTCGCCCGTTTCGTACTTGGAGAGCGTCGCCTTGCTTTTGTGTACGGCCTGCCCGAGCTCCTCGAGCGTGCAGCGTCTGTTCTTTCTTATCTCTCTGATTTTGCGTCCCAGAGCTTCGCTTACTTGCGTCATGGCTGTTTTACCTCTTCGGTATGATTTTTGGTTTCCGCGCCGGTATGTGGAAGCCGGCGCGTCGTTACGCGCGTTTCGTATTGCTTATGGAAATTATGTCGTCGCTATATCATTGCGCGGGGGCGTGGCCTTTTCCGCGTAACGGTTTCGAGGTACCTAGTTCGGATATTATACCAACGCCCGCGCCGTTATGGGAAGAAGCCGAAGGACGATGCAGGCGGCATGTTTCGTAAAAAGAAAACCGGCTTCGCGCGCGGGGATAAAAAAGGGACGGCTTTCGCCGTCCCCTGCGTTTATATATATTGTACCGGCGAAGCGTCAGAAGGCCTCCGCGTTCGGCCTGTGGCGTTCGTCGAGGATGTCTATCATGACGCGGTCCACCGTCTTCATGCCCTCGCGAGAGACGCGCCCGACGTTCGCGACCGTCTCCTCTATCGAAGCGCCGAAGACGCCCTGCGGAACTGTGAGGTGCTGTCCCTCGAGCGCCCACTCCATAGCGCAGTAGGCCTCCGACGAGGCGGAGCCGACCTTCAGCGCACAGCTCTCCTTCGCGCCGTCGCAGAGCATTCCCGCGATATTCGAAAGCAGCAGGCTCATGGCGCTGCATATTTGGTCGTACGTGCCGCCCATAAGGTATGTCATGCCAGCGGCCGCGCCGGCTCCTGCCGCGACGGAGCAGCCGCATACCGGCGAGAGACGGCCGAGGTTGCGCTTTACGAAGCTCGTCGCGAGGTGGCTGACCGCTATCGCCTTCGCTATCTCGCGGCGGCTCTTGCCCGCGCGGCGTCCCAGCACCGCTATCGGGATTATCGCCGTTATTCCGTGGTTGCCGCTGCCGGCGCTGCTCATGACCGGCAGCTGCACGCCGGACATGCGCGCCTCGGCCGCCGCCGACGCCGTAGTGCGTATCTCGAGCGCCACGGGGACGAAGTCGCCCACCTTTTCATCGTTTCTCAAAATAAGTCCGAAATTGCTGCTCTGGAGGCTGCCGCCGCCCGCGGGCTTGATGCCCTCTGCCGCGATGCGGTCGTTCATCTCGACGCCCTCCCAGATGAAATCCTCGTCCTCGCCGTCCATCTCGTCCGCCATCTTGAGGACGTCGGCGAAGAGCGTCGGGAAGCCGTCGTCGGCAAATCCCGACGAAGCGCCGGAGGGGCGCTCCTTCTCGAACGTCGTCTCTCCGTCCGCCGTGACCTTGACGATGTTCGAATGGCTGCCCTCTATCAGGCACATGGCCTTGTGCTCGGGCGTGAATACCGAGGCGAGGACGTAGACTCCGCCCCTGTCCTGGTCGCAGTATATAGTCGCGCGCTTCTCCTCCACCCAGGCCTCGGCCTTTTTTACGTCCTCGGGCTTCGTGCCCGCGAGAACCTCGAGGCCGCGCGAGGCGTCGCCGCATATCGCCCCGAGCGCCGCCGCTATCGCGTTCCCGCGCGCGCCGCCCGCGCCGGGAATGCCGACGGCCATGCCGTTCTTATAAATATTCGCGCTGACCGTGACGCGCACGGCCGCGACGTTGCCCCTGTCCGGGAGCTCGGCGCACGCGCGTGCCACCGCGAGCGCCACGGCCCCCGGCTCGGTACATCCGAGCGCCGGCTTTACTTCGCTGCGCAGAAATTCCTTCAATGTCGGCATTGATTCCTTCCTCCTTGGTAAATTAGATTTGTAATACGTCTGCTGCTGATGGTTCGACACAGTTAGATTATATCTTAAAATCAGGCATGTTTATACGGCGGAGGGCGGCCCCGCGCCGATATTTCTTCCGGCTTACAAATAACAAAACGCCTCTTTTTTACTCCGCCGCATTCTTGACAAAACCGCGCGCGTGGAGTAACTTCGCTTGGTTATTTTAATTTTTTCTTGCAGGAGGAAATTTTTAATGGATGCGTATATGACAGACCTGCTCGCCGCGGTGGCGGTGGTGCTGAACGGCGTTCCGCAGGGACTTCTCGCGCTCTCGCTCGGCTTCGCAGCCTTCCCGACGGCGCTGGCGTTTCTTGTGGGCGCGGCGGGTTCGTTCGCCTTCGACTCGGTGGCGACGGTTTCGTTCCAGGCGGAGACGATAGCGGTAACGGGCAAGATTGCGTCTTCTCGCCGCGAGCGTCTCAGCACGGTTTTCTGGGGCGGCGTCTTCGTCCTCATACCGTCGCTGCTCGGCCTCAACGAAAAGATAGTTGAGCTGGTCGGCCCGACGGTCGTAACGTCTATGATGGCGGGCGTCGGCGTCATGCTCGCCTATCTTTCGATAGACCTTTTCGATTCGGAGAAGTACTCGGGCGGCGTCTCGATGATTTCCGCGCTCGCCGTATGGTTCATAACGGGCGACCTCGCGAAGACGGTCATCATCTCGGTCATCATCGCGACGATAGCCTTCAACATTCTGAAAAACATGGGCAAGGTACAGCAGCAGCACATCGAGTTCGACATGTCCAACGAGAAGCTCACGACGGGCAACATCGAGTGGCAGGTATGGAAGCACCCGAAGATCATCGCCGGCGCGCTCGGCCTGATGTGCCTCAACATCGGCGCGAACATCAGCTTCGGCAAGGTGACGGGCAGCATCGCGGGCGTCGACGCAAACATCGACCACCTCGCGATATACTCCTCGCTCGCGGATATGTTCTCGTCCTTCTTCGGCGGCGGCCCGGTCGAGGCTATAATTTCCGGCACGGCGACGGCCCCGCACCCCGTCGGCGCGTCGGTGCTGATGATGCTGATGATGGCGGCTATCCTTTTCCTCAAGCTGCTTCCCGTCATGGGGCGTTATCTGCACAGCTCGTCGATCGCGGGCTTCCTTTTCGTGCTCGGCGTATTCGTAACCTTCATTTCAAACATTCAGGCGGCTATCGCGAGCGCTCCGGCGGCTCAGGGGCCATTCGGCTTCTCCCCGTGGGGCATGGTGATAGGCGCCACCGTCATCGCAACCGCGCGCTGGAACCCCTTCTACGGGCTCCTGACAGGCGTGGCGATCAAGGTAATCTTCGGACTTTAAGGGAGGATTTCAACAATGGCTGAATTCTATACGCTTCACCTCTGCGGCATCACGCGCGAGCTCAAAAAGGTACGCGTCGCGCCGCACCTCACGATTGCGTCGTTCGTCATGCTCGGCGACACGCAGCTGATAGAGAAGGCGGCGGACGCGCTTCTTGAAAAAATCCGCGGCCTCGGACAGATAGACATGCTCGTATGCCCCGAGGCGAAGGGCATCCCGCTGACGCACGCGATAGCGGCGCGCATGGGCGTCGACTACGTCGTCGCGCGCAAGTCGGTCAAGGCCTACATGGAGCACCCGATTATAGAGGAGACGAAGTCGATAACGACCTCGGAGAAACAGATAATCGTCATCGACGAGATGGACGCTGCGAAGCTCGACGGCAAGCGCGTCTGCGTCGTGGACGACGTCGTCTCGACCGGCGGCTCGCTGCATTCGCTCGAAGCGGTGCTCGCGAAGACGGGCTGCACCGTCGCCAGCAAGGTCGCCGTGCTTCTCGAAGAGGGCGGCTACGACGGCAAAGATTTGATTTATCTCGAAAAGCTGCCGGTCTTCAAGGACTAGCGGATTTTCCAAAAGCACGCAGGGCCGCGCGAAGAGCGCGGCCTTTTTCGTACCGCGCGCCGTTCGGCGTCGAGCTGCGGTGATGCGTGCGTGTCCGGCAAGCGGCGCATAGCCGCCGCGACGGCGCGCGCCTGACGCTGCCGGGCACATGCGGCGCGGCGCTTCGCGGTTTCACGCCGGTTCCCCGCGTCCGCGTCTTCTTCGCGCGTCGGCGGACTTCGCCGTAAATTTGCCGCGCGCGCCGCTGCGTGCGGCGATAATAATTTTTCACGCCGCCGCGCCGGGGAAACGCCGTATTTTTCAAGTCCCTTTGTTCCATATCCAAAAACAAAAATGAACAAAAACGGCTTTTACGCTCCGCTCGAACAAAAAAATTGTTGCGGCAACGGTTTGAGCGGGCTATAATAAATTTGCTTTGTGTACTTTTTCGCAATAGCCGCGACGGCGGCGCTTTGCCCGCGGCCCTGGCAAGAGGGCTCGGGCGGGGAAAAAGCAAAAAAATCATAGATGTAACTTCTGGGGGTTACACTTAATTTCTTCGGGCGGGAGGGCCCGGGGAGGAGACTAAGGAGGGTGCGTTTTATGGTGGAGAAGGCGTCGGAGCAGAAGGAGCAGCTGAATGCGCTCCTCGAGAAATACCGCGGCACTAAGGGCAGCGTCATTCCCGTGCTTCAGCAGGCGCAGGAAATCTACGGCTACCTGCCGAAGGAAGTCCTGATCGAAATCAGCAGCAAGCTCGAAGTGCCGATCAGCCAGATTTACGGCGTGGTGACATTCTATGCACAGTTCCATCTCGAGCCGAGAGGAAGAAACATCATCCGGTCGTGCCAGGGAACGGCGTGCCACGTCCGCGGAGCCAAGGCAGTACTGAAGGCCATCCAGGACAAGCTGGGCCTCAAAGAGGGGCAGACCACGACCCCGGACCTCAAGTTCACGCTTGAGACGGTCGCATGCATAGGCGCCTGCGGCCTCGCGCCGGTCTTCATGGTCAACGACGACACGCACGGCAGACTTACACCGGAATCGGTCGGCCCGATCCTCGACAAGTACGCGTAAACCGGATTGGAGGAACTGAACATGGCAATCAAGAGTCTTGAAGATCTCCGCAAGATAAAGGCGCAGGCCAAGGAGCACACCGAGGCCAGAAAGCTCAACGAAAGACAGATAATCATAGGCATGGGCACCTGCGGCATAGCGGCGGGAGCCCGTGAGGTCATGAAGGCGGTTCTCGAGGAACTCGCGAAGCGCGACATTCACGACGTGGCCGTCCTCCAGACGGGCTGCATCGGCATGTGCCAGAAGGAGCCCCTCCTCGACGTCGTACGTCCCGGCGAAGACAGAGTCACCTACGGACCGGTCAAGCCGACGGACGTTCCGCGCATCATCGCGGACCATCTCATCAACGGCGTCGTCGTCGAAGATCTTGTCGTTGCCAAGATCCCGAGCAAGCAGGCGTAACAGGCCGAAGGGAGGAGACATATTATGGCTCTCGTAAGAGCGCATGTACTGGTATGCACCGGAACGGGCTGCGTCGCCTCTGGTTCGCGGCAGGTAATAGCGAAGCTCAACGAAGAACTCAAGGCGCAGGGGCTCGACAAGGAAGTAAAGGTCGTCGAGACAGGATGCCAGGGCTTCTGCGAGCAGGGACCGCTCGTCATCATCTATCCTGAAGGAACGTTCTACACGCACGTCCACGAAGAGGACGTAAAGGAAATAGTCAGCGAACATCTCGTAAAGGGCCGCGTGGTGAGCCGCCTGCTCTTCAAGGAGCCGCTCACGGCGCAGCGCGTGCCCGACTACGCCGACATCGACTTCTACAAGAAGCAGCACCGCCTCGTCCTCAAGAACTGCGGACACATCAACCCCGATTCGCTTGAGGAATACATCGGAGCCGACGGCTACGAAGGACTCGCGAAGGTCCTTCTCACTATGACGCCGGAGCAGGTCGTCGAGGAAATGAAGAAGACTGGCCTCCGCGGACGCGGCGGCGGCGGATTCCCGACCGGCATGAAGTGGGGCTTCTGCCAGAAATCGCCGGGCCCGAAGAAATACATCATCTGCAACGCCGACGAAGGCGACCCGGGCGCATTCATGGACCGCTCGCTGCTTGAGGGCGACCCGCACGCGATACTCGAAGGCATGCTCATCGGAGCCTACGCGATAGGCGCCGACGAAGGCTACATCTACTGCCGCGCTGAATACCCGCTCGCGATCAAGCGCCTGAAGACGGCCATCGCCCAGGCTGAAGAGGCCGGACTCCTCGGAGACAACATCCTCGGCTCGAACTTCAGCTGCCACATCCACATCAAGGAAGGAGCCGGAGCCTTCGTCTGCGGCGAAGAGACGGCGCTCATGGCCTCGATCGAAGGCCGCCGCGGCATGCCGCGTCCGCGCCCGCCGTTCCCCGCCGTCAAGGGACTCTGGGGCAAGCCCTCCAACATCAACAACGTTGAAACATTCGCAAACATCCCCTACATCTTCCGCGTCGGAGCCGAAGAATACGCGAAGCTCGGAACGGAAAAATCCAAAGGCACGAAGGTCTTCGCCCTCACCGGTAAAATCAACAACACCGGTCTCGCCGAAGTCCCGATGGGCATCACGATGCGCGAAATCATCTTCGACATCGGCGGCGGCATCATCGGCGGCAAGAAGTTCAAGGCCGTCCAGATAGGCGGACCCTCCGGCGGATGCATGCCGGAATCGCTGCTCGACACGCCGATCGACTACGATTCGCTCATCGCCGCCGGCGCGATGATGGGCTCCGGCGGACTCGTCGTCATGGACGAGGACACCTGCATGGTCGACGTCGCGAAATTCTTCCTCAACTTCACGCAGTCCGAATCCTGCGGTAAATGCACGCCGTGCCGCGAGGGAACGAAGCGCATGCTCGAAATCCTCGAAAGAATCACGAACGGCAAGGGCGAAGAGGGAGACATCGAAAAGCTCGAAAAGCTCGCCACCTCCATCAAGGCAGGCGCGCTCTGCGCCCTCGGCCAGACCGCCCCGAACCCCATCCTCTCCACGCTGCGCTACTTCCGCGACGAATACGAAGCGCACATCAAGGAGAAGAGATGCCCGGCTGGCCAGTGCCACCACCTGCTGAGCTACAAGATAACCGACGCCTGCAAAGGATGCAGCCTCTGCGCGAAGAACTGCCCGGTCAACGCAATCAGCGGTGAACCGAAGAAGAAATTCGTCATCGACCAGGCGAAGTGCATCAAGTGCGGCGCGTGCATCACGAAGTGCCCGTTCAAGGCAATCGTGCGCGGCTAATTTCGGCTAACGGAAGGGGAGTAAAAATAACATGGAACTCGTTAAGGTTACAATAGACGGCAAAACAGTAGAAGTGCCATCGGATTTCACCGTAATCGAAGCCGCTGCCAAAGCCGGAATACGCATCCCTCAGCTCTGCTACCATCCTGAGCTCGCCAAAGAGGGCGCGTGCCGCGTATGCGTGGTCGAGATAGTCGGCGGACGCGGCCTCGGCGCGGCCTGCGTATATCCCGTCTCCGACGGCATGGTCGTACACACCAACACGCCCAAGGTGCGCGAAACGCGCAAAGCGGTCGTCGAGCTCCTGCTCGCCAACCACCCCGCAGGACTGCCTCTTCTGCCAGAAGAACCAGGACTGCGAGCTCCAGCAGACCGCGGCCGACCTCGGCGTGCGCGAAGTGCCCTACACCGGCGAAAAGCGCTCGGCCCAGAAAGACGAAAGCAACCCGAGCCTCGTCCGCGACCCCAACAAATGCATACTCTGCGGACGCTGCATAAGAGCCTGCCATGAGCGCCAGGGCCTCGACGTCTACGGATACATCAACCGCGGCTTCAGAACCATCGTCGGACCGGCCTTCAACCTCGGCCTCGACCAGGTCGCCTGCACCTACTGCGGACAGTGCGCGGCCGTCTGCCCGACGGCGGCCATCTGTGAGCGCGACGACACCGAAAAAGTCTTCGCCGCCCTCGCCGACCCGAAGAAATACACCATAGTCCAGACCGCCCCCGCGACGCGCGTCGCGCTCGGCGAAGCCCTCGGCCTCCCCGCCGGCGAAGTCGTCACCGGCAAAATGGTCGCCGCGCTGCGCCGCCTCGGCTTCGACAAGGTATTCGATACGGACTTCACCGCCGACCTCACCATAATGGAAGAGGGATACGAATTCCTCGACCGCGTCACCAACGGCGGCGTCCTCCGATGATCACCTCCTGCTCGCCGGGCTGGATCAACTTCATCGAAATCAAATACCCCGACCTCCTGCCGCACCTCTCCACCGCGAAGTCGCCGCAGGGAATGTTCGGAGCCCTCGCCAAGACCTACTGGCCCGAGACGCAGAACATACCGGTCGAGGACATCTACAGCGTATCCATCATGCCCTGCACCGCGAAGAAGGCCGAGTGCGTCCGCCCGCAGCTCCAGAGCAACCCGGGCATACCCGACGTCGACACGGTCCTCACGACCCGCGAGCTCGCGCGCATGATAAAGAACGCCGGTATCGACTTCAAGAACCTGCCTGAAGAAGACTACGACAGCCCGCTCGGCACCTCCACGGGAGCCGGAGCCATCTTCGGAGTCACCGGCGGCGTCATGGAAGCGGCGCTCCGCACAGTCTACGCCGTGCTCAACAACGGTGACGACATCCCGGGCATCATCTTCCAGCCCGTCCGCGGCATGGAAGGCATCAAAGAAGCCTCCGTCGACGTTCCCATCGGCGGCAAGACCGTCACCGTCAAGATAGCGGTAGCCCACACGCTGAAAAACGCGAAGATCCTCATGGACAAGGTCCGCGCCGGCGAAGCCGACTACCACTTCATCGAAGTCATGGCCTGCCCCGGCGGATGCATCGGAGGCGGCGGCCAGCCGCAGCCCGTCAACGCGGAAATCCGCGCGGCGCGCACCGCGGCCCTCTACAGCGTCGACGAACTCAAGACGCTGCGCCAGTCGCACAAGAACCCCGACGTCATCGCCCTCTACGACACCTGGCTCGGCAAGCCGCTCGGAGAGAAATCGCACCACCTTCTCCACACGCACTACAACCCGCAGCCCAGAGAGCTGTAAGAAACCAAACGGCACCAACGAACGGGAGAAGCACATGCTTCTCCCGTTTTTATATGCCCTCTGTTTTACAGCCGCTTGTCTATTTCTGCCGTTCCCCAATTTTCCGGCGAGTACCTCCGCAGCATAATCGTTCACGCAAAGAACGGGCCAACAGGCTTCGTCACTCCGCGCTGCGCGCCGTCCGCCTGGGCGGAAATATAGCGGCTTAACTTAAGTAAGAAGAAACGGCACCCATCGTCGCTCCGCGCTCCGACGCGGGGCCCAGTGACTCTGGATTTCGCTGCTTGACGGTGTTCAAAGACACCAGATGCCGGGTCCATCGGCAAAACGCCGCCGATAGGGCCCGCCCCGCTTCATCGGGCGTTAGCAATGCGCTAAAGATATTTCGATTTGTTCGCTGACGCGAACAGCGCATTGCGTCAAGCCCGGCATGACTAGGCAGCCGTATTTCTTTGTAAGTTTAATCAGTATGGCACGCACTACCGGCGCACGAAGAGGCGAAGCGCCCCGCCGCGGCGTTTCCGCCGGCGGACGCATAGCCACGCGGCATCGACGAGCGCCGCGCGGAGCGTCGATATCAGTGCCGTTCCGTATCCTCATCCTCAGCCGTAAACGCGGCGCATAATTCCGCGAGCGCCGCGCAGCCACACGAAATATGCGGCGTTCCGGAGCTGCGAGAGGCCTTAAAAGAGTATTATTTATTTGACCAATACTATTCTACAAATGGCAAATAAAAAACGGCGCGCAGTGAAAGAGCCGCAGCGCCGAAAGCCTCGCTCCGCCGCGCGCGGCACCGGCCCAGAAACAGCGCAATCCACCCTGTATATAAACGAAGGGACGCTCCGCGCTGGAACGTCCCTTCCGAAAATTATGTCCGTTCGATTGAATTTCTGCGCCGTTACTCGGCTTCCGTCAGCTTCGCGGCAAAGCGGACGTTGCTTATCAGCGAGTCGAGCTGTATCTTCGACGAATATCCGCCGGACATTCTGTCGAGCGCGGCGTTTACCGTCGGATGGTAATATCTTCCGGCGCGTTCCGCCTCTTTGCCCTCGGCGACGGCGCGCGCGAGGATGCCCCTGTCCTTCAGCCGCAGCTCCGGCGCTATGCCGCGCAGTATGAGAGTGCGCGGCGCGCATTTTTCGCCGTTCCATTCGCCGTCGAGCGCGACCGGCTCGCCGTTGAAGACGTAGCCGGTGCAGACGGCGCTGCCGCAGCCGAGCGTGCGCACGCCGGCGTTTCGCAGCCAGCCGATCGTCGCAGGTATGTCGAGCATGTCCTTCGGTGAGGTGCAGACGAGCGCGACGGGCAGGTCGCGCAGCGCCGGAAGGTCGGGACAGAGCTCCTCGCCTTTAACGTCGCCGATTCCGCCTATTCCGCCCGAGACGGCGCAGCGCACGCCCAGCCGGCGGCAGACCTCCATAGTCCCGGATGCCGTGAGCGCGCCTGAGAGCTTGCCAGCGAGCGCCGCGTCTATATCGTCGAGCGCGAATTTACCGCTCGGCGCGAGGCGCGGAAGGGGAGATATTCTTCCATCGTCCCGACCGTTATTTCCCCCTCCTTTATCCAGCAAAGCGGGGCCCCGTCGAGCCCCGCCGCGCGCCAGCTTTCCGCGAGAGCCGCCTCGCCCGCCGATACGAGGCCGAAGGTGAGCAGGCAGCTTTCGACTAGGAACGCGGGCTTGTTTTTACATATAGCCATCGAACTGCGCGACGTTCTCCGTGTTGATGACGTCGAGCGGGCAGTAGACGGTCTGGCTCATGTCCATGCCCTGCGCAAGCTTGAGCAGCATTATGACCGCGGCCTTCGCGTAGGCCGACGACGGATAGGTTATCGTTCCGTCCATGCGACCTTCTTTTATAGCGGTCTTCGCCTCTTCCGTGCCGTCGACGCCGTAGAGCAGCACCTTGTCCTTGAGCCCCGCGTCGGTCAGCGCGCGCGAGGCGGCGAGCGCCATGACGTCGTTGCAGCAGAATATGCCTTTAAGGTCGCCGTGCGCCTGGATGATGTCCGACGCCGCGTTGTAGGCCGCTGTGCTGTCCCAGTTCGCGGGCTGGACGCTGACGAGCTCCACGCCCTTCGTCGATTCAAAGACCTTCTTCGCGCCGGCCGTGCGTCCCTCGCTCTGCGCCGCGCCGGGGATTCCCTGGATTATCGCGACTTTGCCCGTGCCGATGCGCTTCACCATGTCCGACGCCGCAAGCTCGCCCTGCTGCGCAAAGTCGACGGTGAGACGTCCGTCGAGCCGCCCGCCCATTTCTTTCAGGCTGTCGACGTTGATTCCGGGGCCGAGGTTGATGACGGGGATGCCGCTCTTATTGCACTGGATTATGCCGGGGAGAAGGTTGTAGGGCTCGATGGGGGAGAGCACTATCGCCTTGTAGTCCTTGAGCGCCATCGCGTTGAGCGTCTCGAGCTGCGACTGCTTGTCGCCCTCCGTCGGCGCGGACATGACCTCGATGTTCACGCCGTACTGTTCGGCTGCCGCTATGTAGGCGTCCTTCATGCCTACCCAGTAGGGGTTCGTCAGCGATATGACGAGCGCGCCGAGCTTTTCGCCTCCGTTCAACTTCGGCATATCGCCGATCTGCTTCATCAGGGTGTTCTCGATTTCCTTGACGCGCGCGTTTTCCTGCGCGGCGAAGGCGCTTCCCGCAAGAAGCCCCGCCGCTGTGAATACCGCGAGCATCGCCGCCATGACTCTTTTCATCACACAATTCCTCCCGTTTGTTTAGTTTTCTCTTTTCACCGGCTGCGCGCCCCCGCGCGGCGTCAGCCTCTTCTGCCGCAGCTCCGTGACTATCACGGCGGATAGGAGCAGCGCACCGATGATAAATTCCTGATAATGCGCGTCGACGCTCATCATCGTCAGCCCGTTTTTTATGACGGAGAGCAGCAGGCAGGCGACCGCCGTCCCCGCTATCGTCCCCTTGCCGCCCTTGAGCAGCGTGCCGCCGAGGACGACCGCCGTTATCGCGTTCATCTCCATGCCTATGCCGGCCGTCGCCTCCGCGGTGTTGAGCCGCGCGGAAATTATCAGCGACGCCGCGCCCGCGAGGAAGCCGCTGAGCGCGTAGACGGAGACCTTGTAGGCAGCGACGTTCACGCCGAGGCGGCGCAGCGCCTCGCAGTTGCTGCCTATCGCGAGCGCGTAGAGCCCCCACTTAGTGCAGCGCAGCGCGACGAGCGCCAAGACGAGCGCCGAAAGCGCTATCCAAACCGGTACGGGGACGGAGCAGAAATTCTGCGTCAGCCGCAGGAACTCCTTCGGCATGCCGTAGAAAGGCGTGCCCCCCGTGATTATGACCGCGAGGCCGCGGAAGAGAGACGCCGTGCCGAGCGTGATGATGAGCGGGTTTATAGTGAAGCTCGCGGCGAGCAGGCCGTTGAAAGCCCCCATAGCCGCGGCGGAGAGCAGGGCGGCCGCGACCGCGAGCGGAACGCCCGCCCCGGCCTCGAAGGCAAGCGCCAGCACGATGCCTGAGAGCGCGAGCACCGCGCCCGCCGACAAATCTATGCCGCCCGACGAAATGACGAAGGTCATGCCTATCGCGAGCAGAAGCTGGTGCGCCATGTGGTTGTTGAGGATGTTCAGCCAGTTCCGCCGCGTCATGAAAAAGTCGGAATAGAGCGCGAGCGCGACGACGAGCGCGGCGAGCGCCGCAAGCAGCAGCAGCGGCTGAAACGCGTCCTCCGCGCCGCCGCGCCGGAAAAATTTATCAATCAACATAATCAGCTTCCATTATCATACTCTGCACATCCTCCAGAGAGGTCTCCGCCGTCCGCACCGTGCGCAGAAGCCTGCCGCGCCGCATGACGCTCACCGTGTCCGCCGCGTCGAAGACCTGGTGCATGTTGTGGCAGATAATCACGACCGCCATGCCGCGCGCGGCGAGGCCGCCGATGAGCCGCAGCACCGCCGCCGACTCGCGCACGCCCATCGCCGCCGTCGGCTCGTCGAAAATCACTATCCTGCGCCCGTGGTAGACGGCGCGCGCGACGGCGACCGCCTGCCTCTGCCCGCCGGAGAAAGAGCCGACCGGCAGCGTGATGTCCGGGATGCCTATGTCGAGCCGTTCGATGAGCTCCGCGGCTATCTCGCGCATTTTCTTCTTTCGCAGAAAAATACCGCCGTAGGTCAACTCGTGACCGAGGAAAATATTCGCCGCCACGTCCCTGTAGTCGTCGAGCGACAAATCCTGATAAACCGTCGAAATGCCCGCCGCCTGCGACTGCTTCGGCGTCAGCCGCGCATAGCGCCGCCCGCCGACGGTTATGACGCCGCCGTCCGGCGCGAGGTTGCCCGAAAGAATTTTGATGAAGGTGCTCTTCCCGCTCCCGTTGTCGCCGACGATCGCGGCGACCTCGCCCGCGCGCGCGGAGAAGCTGACGCCGCGCAGCGCCGAGATATTGCCGAAGCTCTTGGTTATATTCTCCGTCGCCAGAACGGGAGCGCCGCAGTCGCGCGCGCCGCCCGGCGTAAAATTTTCGTCAGCCATAAAAGCCCATCCCCAAACCGACGCTTTGATAAACAATATTTTACAATCGGCGGGCCGCCGAAAGCGTTGTGCTCTGCGCCAAAGAAAAAATCGGCTCAAATTTTGAATCGGTAGGTCAAGCGCATAAAAACATGCCCGCGTTATGCGCGGCTTTATGACTTCGGCACAAACAGCGCCGTTCAAGCGCGGCGCTTGCGCGCGGAGCCGCGCTGGATTATATTTTTTGATGAAAAAATCGAGGCTTTGCGAGATGGAGGCACGGACGGAAAATGGCGGAAATCTGGGACCTTTACGACGCTGAGCGCCGCCGCACGGGAAAGACCATGATGCGCGGCGAGCCGGTGCCCCGCGGCTTTTACACACTCTCCGTGAGCGTTTGGCTGACGAACGGGCGCGGCGAATATTTACTGTCGAAGCGCCATCCCGCGAAGAAATTCCCGAATTTGTGGGAATGCACGGGCGGAGGCGCGCTCGCCGGAGAGGAGAGCCTCGAAGCCGGCGTTCGCGAGGTGCGCGAAGAATTGGGAATAGTCCTGCGGCCCGGGGAGGGCAGGCTGATTTACCGGACGCGCCGCGACGAGTTCCGGGACTTCTACGACGTCTGGCTTTTCCGATGCGGCGCGCCGCTTTCGTCGCTCACGCTCCAGCCCGAGGAGGTTACCGAGGCGCGCTGGGCCTCGCGCGGGGAGATAAAGCGTCTCCGCGCCGCGGGGCTGCTGCATCCGCTGCTCGACTACATCGACGGGATTATAATTTAGGATTCTGACTGAGCTTCTTCAGCTTCGGCAGGGCGAAGAAAAGCTGCGCGAGCGCCGCGGCGCTCAGCGCGACTATGAAGACGAGCGCCCAGTGGTAGCCCTCGGCGGCGAATTTGCCGCCGGACACCGGGTACAGGTTGATTATCACGCCGATGAACCACTGCAAAAGGAAAGAAACGACGAAAATCGTGAAGTTCAGCAGAGAGAAGGCGCGCCCAGAGACGGATGGCTCGAACAGCCGCCCCGTAATCGAGAACGAAATCATCGTCATCGTCGCGCTGAACATCACGCAGCACCAGAGCGGCGCGGCCGGGCCGCCGAAAAAGGCGATTGCTGCGACGACGGCCGTGAACAGAGCGCCCGCGAAGAAATAAAACTCCTCCCACGTCAGCCAGCCTTTCCTGGAAAGGGAGCTGGCGATCACGCCGTTCAGAAGATAACCGGCGGCGATGCCAGTCGAGCTGAGCAGCATCATCAGGCCGGCGCTCGAGCCATCAAGCATTGCGACATCCCTGAGCCACGGCCCTATCCACAGATATGCGAACGAGAAAAGCACTCCGTCGGCGACCGCGACCACCGGGGCCACGTAGAGGAAGCGTTTATCCGTCACGAAGCCGAACATCTCTTTGGCCGCGCGCCACAGGCTTTGACGCGGGCCGCCCTTGTTCGCCGTCTCGCGGGGCGCAAGGAAGACGAGCAGCAGTATCGCGATTAAGACGGCCGCAGCTGCGGCGAACATTATTTTCCGCCACGAGCAGAACTGCAGCGCCAGCGTGACGGGCCGCGTCGCAGACATGACGCCGATGCCGCCCATCATGCTTTCGAGGCTGAAAGCGAGCGGCAGATATTCCTGCGGCAGCCAGTGCGCGAACGATTTGAAGGCGGACATGAGCGCCGCGGCGAAGCCGAAGCCGATGAGGGCGCGCGCGCAGATCAGCATGACGTAGCTCCGGGCGCAGCCGAAAAGGAAGGTCCCCGCCAGCGCGAACGACAGCATCACGATGAGCGTGACCTTGCCGCCCAAGCGGTCCAGCATGAGGCCGAGCGGAAGCTGCGCTATGCCGAAGGCGGCGAGGTTCATGGACGATACGAAGCCGAGCGCCGCCGGAGTGAGCGAGAACTCCTCCGTAATATACGGCGCGAGCACGGAATTGACGCTGCCGATGAACATTCCGAGAAAAAACGCAAAGCCGAACGGTATCCAAAGTCTGAAAAAAAGAGGAGAAAAAAATCTGCCGCCGCTGCCGCCCATATTAAGCCGTCTCCTATTCCGCATCGAAAATATAATTCAGGTACAGACCGGCGCTATTATATCTCATAAAAGCGAAAGCGGCTCTATAACGGAGCCGCTTTCGCTATAACAATATCCTGAAAAAACGACGCGCGCGCCTATTTCAGCTTCCCGTACACCTCGTCCGAGACAGGCTCAAGCCATGTCGCGGGGCCGAGCTCCGGGTGCACCTCTATCGCAATGTGCGAGAACCATGAGTCGGGGGCGGCGCCGTGCCAGTGTTTGACCTCGGCTGGAATTTCGACCACATCGCCCGGTTTCAGTTCGCGCGCCTCTTTACCCCACTCCTGGTAATAGCCGCGTCCCGCGGTAACGAGCAGTATCTGTCCGCCGCGGTGGGTGTGCCAGTTGTTGCGGCAGGCCGGCGCGAAGGTTACGTTCGCGACGGGGCAGGGCATCCCCGTCAGCATTTTAAGCCAGACTTCGCCGCTGAAGTTTTCGTTGTCAAATCTCTCCCCGGCGGGGAAAATCAAGCTGTCTTTGAAATCAGCCATCTGTATCGCCTCTTATTTATACGACTTCGCGTAAATTTCGACGCAGTCCTCGACGGAGAGCTCGACGCGGTCGTTGACGAAGAGCCAGCACATCGAGTCCATCGCGTTTTTCGCCATCTTCTCAAATTCGTCGGGCGTGATGCAGTAGTCGGACATCTTGAGGCCGTCGACGCCGCATTCGCGCTGCAGGTTCGCGAGCGCCGTCAGGAAGTCCTCCGGCTTCGATGCCTCCGTCATGCCCATCGCCTGCGCCATACGCACGAAACGCTCCGGCGCGACGCCCTTCTTGATGAAGAATTCGTAATATGCGAGGCTTATCATTATGAGCCCCGCGCCGTGCGGAAGCTCCTGGTGGTAGGCGCTCATCGCGTGCTCAAGCGAGTGCTCGCTCGTGCAGCAGCCGACGCACATCTGGATGCCCGAGAGGTAGTTGCCGAAGGCGACCTTCGCGCGCGCGTCGAGGTCCTTGCCGTCGCGCACGGTAGCCGCGAGGTTGCGGCCGACGTTTTCAATCGCGGTGATGGCCACCATGTCGCTCATGAGGTTCGCCTTGTTCGAGATGTAGCCCTCGGTGCTGTGGAAGAGCGCGTCGAAGCCCTGATAGGCGGTGAATTTCGGCGGCACGCTCGTCATCAGCTCGGGGTCTACTATCGCTATGACTGGGAAGAACTTCTCGCTGACGATGCCGGTTTTCTCGTACGTCTCGGGGTTTGTGATGACGCCGCCCGAGTCCGTCTCGGAGCCCGTGCCCGCCGTCGTCGTTATCGCGACTATCGGGAGCGGGTCGTGCTCCGGCGTTTTGCGTCCGCCCGTTCCGCTCTGCACATAGTCCCAGAGGTCGCCGCCGTTGGTCGCCATCAGCGCGATGGCCTTCGACGCGTCCATTACGCTGCCGCCGCCGAGCGCCACGACGAAGTCGCAGCCGTGCTCGCGCGCGAAGGCGCCGCCTTCCATGACCGTGGATTTCAGCGGGTTCGCCTCGACCTTGTCGAAGACGAAATATTCGACGCCCGCCTTCGCGAGCTGCTCCTCCGTGCGCGCGAGATAGCCGTTCTCGCGCGTGGACTTCCCGTTCGATATGACGAGCATCGCCCTGCGCCCGGGCAGCGCCTGCTTGTGCAGATTGTTCAGCTCGCCCGCGCCGAAAAGCGCCTTCGTCGGTACGTACATCAAAAATTTATCCATTTATATATTGCTCTCCTTTCGGGATATTTTCCCTATTTATCTCCACATTATAAAAATAACACTTAAAGCCGGCTCTAAGTCAAGGCCGCGCCGTGCCGCGCGAAAATTCCGCCGCGCATAAAAAAATCCCCGCCGCATGGCGGGGATCGACGTTTTTGCCTGATATTCAGACCGACGGCATATCGCCGCAGAGGACGAGCACCGCGTCCTCCTCGCCGCCGTTCTCCCAGCGGTGCGGGACGAAGCCGTCGAAATAAAGCGAATCGCCCTCGCACATCTCGCAGCTGACGCCGTCGCCGTAATGAAAGCTGACGCTGCCGCTCACGACGTAGAAAAACGCGTCGCCCGGCGCGGGCTGCCCGAGCTCGAGCGTCGCGCCGCCCGGCAGCACGGCCTCGATAGGCTGCATCTTCGCGCTGCGCCGCATCGTAAGATAGCGCAGCGTCACGCGCCCGTCCTCGCCCGCGTGAACGACGAAGCCGCCGCCGCTGCGCACCGGCGCGAGCGGCTCGCGCCCCTCCGGCTGCGTCAGCGCGGAGACCGCCACACCGTAGACCGCCGCGAGACGGCGCAGGCTGTCGATGCTCGGCTCCGACTTTCCCGTCTCAAGCTTGGAAAGCTGGGCGACCGACAGGCCGACGCGCTGCGAAAGCGCTTCCAGCGTCCAGCCGCGTTCTTTTCGGTACCGTCTTATGGTTGCTGAAAAACTCATGGCGTCGCCTCGCTTTCGTTAAAAAGTATGGAGATGGAAGTATCGATTTTACATGTTAAATTCCTCTGCAAAAAGTATAGCCGTACCAATAGTGTCAGTCAATAACAACCATTTTTTCATCGTTCATAAACAACAGCCGCGATTTATATATCCGCATATAAATTTCACCCGCGCGCCTCAAAAAAAGGCGAAACGCCGCCGCCCCACGCCGCCGCGCAAAATAGTTAAGATAAATCAAATATAAAATACCCTTTTAAGCTCCCATACGCGCCACTGAAAGCCTCTCGCGGCGCACGCCGCGCGCATCGCCGCCGCGAATTTTACGCCGATCGGAAAATCGTGCTTGACATAGAAGCGCTTCATCCGTATAATGACTTTTGTTGTTCGGGGGTATAGCTCAGTTGGGAGAGCGCTTGAATGGCATTCAAGAGGTCAGGGGTTCGAATCCCCTTATCTCCACCATTAAAAATTCAGTGCCGGTGCGGTTTGTCCGCTCCGGCATTTTTTTATGCTTTTTCTTCGCCCGCACACTTCACGTCTTTTCAAAAAAAATCCTGCTGATTTTTTGCACTCCGGCCCGCCGCTGCAAAACGCCGCCGCCGTTTTCTTTGACACCGGTTTGACTTTATCCTATAATCCGCGTTTGGTGGTAAAAGTTTGCTTTTACCTGACAATATGTGAAACGGCAGATTTCGCCGTCAATTATAGAAGCAAGGGGGAGTAGGAAAACCGGGCGAGACATACGGCACAGCGGCGGGGCCGCGGCGCGGGAGGCCACGCATGAAAGAAACCGCGCGGCGCACAAAAGCGTAAGCAATATTTAAGGAGTGACACACATGGATTTATTTGGCGTAGGTATATATTCTCTGATAATATACATCGCCGCCGTCCTTGTCATCAGCGTCGTCCTCAAGCGGCGCATGGCGGAGGCGATGCTCTGGACGTTCATCATCATCGTCGTCATCGGCGGAATGTTCAGCGACAAGAGCGCATGGACGCTCACGAAGGACGGGCTGCTCGACGCGGCTAAGCAGGAGGTCGTCTACGCTTCGATGGCCTTCGTCTTCATGGCCTTCATGATGGAGCGCACCGGCGTCATCAACCGTCTGATACAGATACTCAACAGCATCCTCGGACGCTTCGCGGGCGGCTCGGGCTACGTCTCGACCATCGCGAGCGCGCTCTTCGGCATGGTCTCCGGCTCCGGCTCCGGCAACGCCTCTGCGGTCGGCTCCATCACCATCCCGTGGATGAAGGGCAACGGCTGGACGACTGCGCGCGCGACGACGATCGTCGCGGGCAACGCGGGCCTCGGAATAGTCTTCCCGCCCTCGTCCTCGATGCTCCTGTTGCTCGGCATGGAGACGATAGCGGTCGAACTCACGAGCAACGAGCTCTACGTCGGCCTCATGGGCGGCGGTCTGATAATCCTCGCCTACCGCCTTCTCGTCGTCTACTTCTACGCGAAGCACGACGGCCTCAAGCCGATACCGAAGGACCAGCTCAAGCCGCTCGGCGAAGAGCTGCGCAAATACTCCAGCTCCTTCATAATCTTCCTCGGAATATTCATCCCGCTCTTCTTCACGATGGGCCCCGTCGGAAAGGCGATAAAGGCGACGCTCAACGCAGACGTCTCCGGCTCGTTCAAGTCCATCTCGCTCGTTATGTGGATTCCTATCCTTATGACGACCTTCACGATGATTGAAGGCTGGAAATATCTGCCGCACAGCTTCTCCGGCTGGAAGGACATGATACAGAAGTCCGCGCCTAAATTCAGCGAAGTCGGATGCCAGCTCTTCTTCTCCTTCGCCGCGGCCAGCGTACTCTCCGACCTCGGCCTCCAGGAAGAATTCTCCGACATATTCGCCATCCTCGGCGGCTACTCGCCCTACCTCGTTATGATAGTCGTCGCGGTCATAATCACGCTCATGGTCGGCCCCTTCAGCGGAACGGCGACGACGACGGCGATCGGGGCCCTCTCCTACGCCGCTATGCGCTCCATAGGCCTGCCGCCCGTCACCTGCTGCGTAGCCTTCCTCTTCCTCACCTCCAACGAAGGCTGCACGCCGCCGCAGGCCGCGCCGATATACATCGCGAGCGGCATCGCCGGGCTCGACGACCCCGCGGTAATATTCAAAGACCTGCTCCTGCACTACGCGCTGCCAGTCATCGTGATATCGCTGCTGATAATGGCCGGTATAATACCGATCATCGGCGCATAAGGGGGAAAAGTCCATGAAAAAGACCATCTACAGCATCTGCATGGTAATCTTCGAAATAACTCTGCCGCTCTTCCTCATAATGGGCGCGGTGCTCGTCTACACGCAGCTCTTCGGCGCCATAATAGGCGACGGCAAACTCGTCAAAACCATCAACAGCTCGCTTAAGACCTACTCAGTCTGGGTCTCATGCGTCTGCGCCTTCTCCGGCTTCATCATGAGCTACACCAAGGAGAAGAAAAAAGGCGAGAAAAAAGCGGAAGAGGAATAACGGAAGTCCGGCAATTCAGGATAACGCAAAACAGGAGGGCGCGAGCCCTCCTGTTTTTTGTCTGCTTCTTTCCGTAATCTATGAGCTTTTAGAATTTTCCGGAGTCCTTTATTACTTCTCCCCCTTCTTCTCGCTTCTCTCCCACTGCTTTTCGAGCTCTATCAGCTGCTCGGTCGTGATTTTTTTGTAGCGCTTCGGCGGGTTGAAGAGGTTCGGGTCGAGCGTGGTGAATTTTATGCGGCGGTATTCGTAGGACATATAGCCGTTGAGCGACTCGGTCTTTACGGGGATCGGGAAGTCGGTGCGGTACCATTCGTAGTATTTGTCCTCGGTCTCGCCGCCGTTGTATTTCACCGTGACGAGGTATTTTTTGAGGCGGAAGGTGTCGATGGTCTCGTAGCCGAGGTCTTCGCGCGAGAGGTCGCCGCCTCCGCTTCTTTCCTTCGAGTTTTCAAGCGAGGTGCCGAGCGGGAAGCCCCAGAATTCTTCTTCGACGTAGACGCGCCGCTTGGGGAATATTACCCACATAACTTTTTTGTCGGCTCGCGTGATTTCGATGGTGTCCGCGCCCTCGACTTCGTAGCGCGATTTGTCCGCCGTGACGTATATTTTGCCCTCGCGCACCTCGTCGCCGAGCTTTTCGCTGAATTCGGCGCTGAATTCGAGCGCCTGCGCGCCCGCCGCCGTGAGCGCGAGCGACGCGAAGGCTATGACGAAGGCGGCGGCTTTGCGGATTTTTCTCATTTTCGTTTCATCTCCCCCGGACGCGGATGCGTCCGATGTTTTTGCGCGGCGGCTTGTATCTTCCGCCGTCCTGTTATTATATAATATAGCGCCCGCGTTTCGGCGCTTGTGCAAATTTTACGGCGGGGCCGGTGGTTTTGATGCTGTACGGGATTTTTATGAGCGTGATGACGTGTCTTTGCTGGGGCAGCACGTCGGTGATGATGCGCGGCATCCATAAGCTCGGCGCTTTCGAGGTGTCGCTGCTGCGCGCGGCGGGCGGGCTGGTCTGCGGCTCGGCGCTTTTCTTCGCTTTCCACGGCGGGGCGGCGCGTATCTCGGCGCTTGAGGCGGCCGTCTTCGTCGTCATGGTGCTCTGCAACAACGTTATCGGCGACGTTTTCCTGCTTTTCGCGGTGCAGCGGCTCGGCGTCGCGCGCGGCGCGGCTATCGCGAGCTCTTATCCTGTGGTCGTCTCGATCGCCTCGCATTTCATATTCGGCTCGCCCTTCACTGGGGCGACTGCGGCGGGGACGCTGACGGCTTTCGCGGGGACGGCGCTGCTCTGCCGCAGGGACGGCGGCTGCACGGTGCCGGTCACGTGGTCCGGCGTCGCCTATGCTGTCGCCGCCTCTCTCTTCTGGGCGGCGGGGCTGCTTTTCAACAAGGCGCTCATAGCGGACGGCCTTTCGCCGCTTTTCGTGACCTTCGGACGCGGCGTGACGTTCTTCACCATCGCGCTCGCCCTGTGGCTCTGGGAGAAGGAGCGCCGCTCGCCCGCCGCGTGGCGGATTTTCCTGACGCGCGAGACAGGCTTCGCCTTCGCCGCCGGTTTCTGCTCGCTCGGCTTCGGCGCCTTTTTCTTCTCATCCGCGCTCGCATACGTACAGCCCGCCGTCGCGACGACAATAGGCGCGTCGAACCCCATCGCCGCGACGATAGCCGCAATCATCATCTACAAGGAAAAGCCGACCCTGCGCCAGTGGGCGGGCATCTTCCTCGCCGTGCTGGGGTCGGCGCTGGTGACGCTGTAAGGAAACATCCGTGCGCGTTATCGGAGTAATAGAGCCGGTAAAAGTGGATTTTTTTTGCTACTATTATTCCTATAAAAAGCTGGCACGAAAGCGGGGCGGTTGGCGTGGAATATATCTCGGTCAGGGAAGCGGCGGAGCGCTGGGGGATTTCAGAGCGGCGAGTGCGGCTTTTGTGCAGCCTCGGCAAGGTCGAGGGCGTCGTGCGTCATGGGCGCGCGTACCGCATTCCGGCCGGCGCGCCGCGGCCTCAAGATGGCGGCAGAACACGGCGTTTCAGCATATCGGAACAATACCGCGAAATTTTTTCACGCATAGACGCGATGAAGGCGGAGCTCGACGCACGGCGTCCTTTCAGCGCCGCGGAGCTGCGGCGTATGCGCGAGGAGTTCGCCGTGGAATACACTTACAACTCTAACGCGATAGAGGGAAACACTCTGACGCTGCGCGAGACTGCGCTTGTGCTCGAAGGGCTGACTATCGACAAGAAACCGCTGAAGGACCACCTCGAAGCGGTCGGGCACAAGGAGGCTTTCGATTATGTGCTTTCGCTCGTGCAGGAGCAGGCGCCTGTTTCGGAGCGCGTCATAAAAGAAATACACTCGCTCGTGCTGATGGACAGGCCGGAGGAACGCGGACGCTGGCGGCGCATTCCGGTGCGCATCCTCGGCGCGTCAAGCACGCCGCCGGAGCCGGTGACGATTCCGGAGCTTATGGAGCGGCTGGTCGCGGACGAACGCCGCAGCAGGCTGCACCCGATAGAGCGCGCCGCGCTTTTCCATCTGAAATTTGAAAACATCCATCCGTTCGTTGACGGCAACGGGCGCACCGGGCGGCTTATTCTCAATCTCTCGCTGATGAAAAACGGCTATCCGCCGGTGAATGTGAAGTTCGCGGACAGGCGGCGTTATTACGACGCATTTGAAAACTGGCTCGCCGACGGCGGCGAGGCGATGACGCGGCTCGTCGCGGAGTATATAGAAGAAGAGCTGGCGAAGCTGCTGCGTTTCGCCGCGCAATGAAAAAGCGCCCCGATTAAGGGCGCTTTTCTTCACTTTAAGCCTTGCTTTTGTCTTTCGCGCTTCGCTTAGAACGCGGGGACTATTCCCTTGGGGACGAGCTCGGTCTCTATGAATTTCTTTACTTCGGGCGACTGGACGGCTTTCACGAGGGCCTTGGTCTTGTCGCTGTCCTTGTCGGCTTCGCGGACTACGATGATGTTCGCGTAGGGCGAATCCTTGTCTTCGATGACTATCGCGTCCTTCGCAGGGTTGAGGCCCGCTTCGCCGGCGAAGTTCGTGTTGATGACGGCCGCCGTCACGTCCTGGAGCGTGCGCGGGAGCTGCGCGGCGTCGATTTCGCTTATCTTGAGCTTCTTCGGGTTGTCGGTGATGTCTTTCGCGGTGATGAGCTCGCCTTCCTTGACCTTGATGAGTCCGGCCTTCTCAAGGACGCGGAGCGCGCGGGCGCAGTTGGTGGCGTCGTTCGGTATCGCTATCTGCGCGCCGTCTTCGATTTCATCGACGCTCTTTATCTTCGCCGAGTAGAGGCCCATCGGCTCGATGTGGATCTTCGCGACCCAGACGCACTTGAGTCCGCGCTCTTTGTTCGCGTTGTCGAAGTAGGGGACGTGCTGGAAGAAGTTCGCGTCGATGGCGCCTTCCGCGAGCGCGGTGTTCGGCGTCACGTAGTCGGTGAATTCGACTATCTTGAGCTCGTAGCCCTCTTTTTCAAGGAGCGGGCGCGCCGCTTCCATTATGTCCTTGTGCGGGAAGGGGGTGACCCCGACCTTGATGACCTTGTCGTCCGCCGCGAAGGCTATCGCCGGGACGAGGAGGACCGCTGCCAGTACTGCCGCTAAAGCTTTCTTCATTTCCGTTCTTCTCCTTTTTTATTTTATTTTTTCCGCCGCCGCGCGGACGGCGGTTGAACGCTTTTTATCTGATTTTCTCGTAGATGTAGTTCCCTATGCACTGGATGACCTGGACGACGACTATCAGGATCGCTACGGAGTATATCATTACGTCCGTCTGGAAGCGGTTGTAGCCGTATTTTATCGCGAGGTCGCCGAGGCCGCCGCCGCCGACTACGCCCGCCATCGCGGAGTAGCCGAGCAGGTTTATCGCGACTACGGCCCAGTTGAGGACGAGCGAGGGCATCGCCTCTTTTATCATGACGCCCCAGATTATCTGCCACGTGGACGCGCCGAAGGACTTCGCCGCTTCCACGACGCCGCGGTCGACCTCAAGCAGGCTGCCTTCCATGAGGCGCGCGACGAAGGGCGTCGCCGCGATGGTCAGCGGCACGATAGAGGCGGTGCTGCCTATCGAGGTGCCGACGATGATGCGCGTCAGCGGGATTATCGCGATGAGCAGTATTATGAAGGGGAAGGAGCGCAGAAGGTTGACGACGACGTCGAGCACGCGGTAGAGCGGCGCGTTCGGGCGCAGGCCGGAGGGGCCGGTAATTATCATGAGTATCGCGACGCCGGAGCCGAATATGCCCGAGAGCACCGTCGAGACGATTACCATATAAAGCGTTTCCCAAAGAGCATAGAGAAGCTCAGCGCCCATTGTCCATTACCTCCCAGAACATTTTGTTTTCCTTCAGCCATTTTTCGATGCGCGGCACGTCCTTGTCGTCGACGTGGATGATGAGGAAGCCCATCACGGTTTCGCGGTATTTCTCTATACGGCCGCCGACTATCGAGAAGTCTATTCCCAGCTCGCGCGCCATCTTCGAGACGATGCCCTCGTTCGCGATTTCGCGCGGGAACATCAGGCGGATGTTCGTACCCCGCGGGATGACCGCGTAGTCGTCCGTGATGAGCTTGCGCAGCTCCGGCCCCGGCGCGAGGAAGAGCTTGTCCGTGTCGCCCGAGTCGACGACGCGGCCGCCGTCGAGGATGATCACCTTGTTGCATATCATCTTGACGACCTCCATCTGGTGCGTGACGGCGATTATCGTGACGTTGAGCTTCTGGTTGATGTCCATGAGAAGCTCGAGGATGGAGATGGTCGTCTTAGGGTCGAGCGCCGAGGTCGCCTCGTCGCAGAGCAGGATTTCCGGGTTCAGCGCGAGGGCGCGCGCTATGCCGACCCGCTGCTTCTGGCCGCCGCTCAGATTGCGCACCTTCTCGTCGCGCTTCGCGGAGAGGCCGACGAGCTCGAGCAGCTCGTTGACCCTCGCCTCGGCCTCGGCCTTCGGCGTCCCCCAGACCTTGAGCGGGAACATGATGTTCTCGAAAACGTTCTTCCTGTTCATGAGGTTGAAGTTCTGGAAAATCATCCCCATGTCGCGGCGCAGCTGCTTCAGCTCCACGTCGTTCAAGTCCTTGACCTCGCGGCCCTTGACCTTCACGCTGCCCTCGGAATAGCCTTCGAGGCCGTTGAGGCAGCGCAGCAGCGTCGACTTACCCGCGCCGGAATGGCCGACTATGCCGAAGACGTCGCCCTTCCCGACAGAAAGGGAAATATCCGAAAGAACCTTGTGGTCGCCGAAATATTTCCCGAGCCCAGTAATCTCAATCATATAAAACCAGTCCTTCTGCTAAGGATTTAAGCGCATAAAAAAACCGAGCCTCGAAAAGGCCCGGTCTTATGATTTCTCGCGCGCGGCGCTCTAGGCGCCCGGTAAATCACAAGAGGAGCCTTCGTCGCACATGCACATCATCATGTCGTCTGCAAAATACGTCAGATTCAAATTCACGATTGCTCCTCCTTCTTCAAATATTGGGGACATTGTAGCGAGCGGCGCGTGAATTGTCAACCTCCGAGGCGCCCGCGCGCGTTACGGAAAGGTAAAAGCCGCTACTTCTTCGCCCGCTGCGAAATATACACGCCGCTGAGAATCAGCGCGCCGCCAGCGACCGCGAAGGGCGTGATGCGCTCGCCGAGCACTATCGCGGAGAAAATCATCGTCAGCGGCGGCGTGACGTAAATCAGGTTGTTCGCCTTCACCGCGCCGAGATTCCAAATGACGATGTTCCAGCCCCACGTGCAGAAGGCCGAGGCGAAAAGCGCGAGGAAAAGAATATTCGCCGCGACCGACGGGCGCGCGAGCTGCGCCGGATGCAGGTCGATGACCGGCGTCGCGGCGAGCGCTAGCAGCGACAGAAGCGTGTAAAAAAGCATCTTGCGCGCCGTCTGCACCGGCGTATAGCTCGCGCCCGCGCCCTTCACGACGATGCTGTAGCCCGCGAAGGCGCAGGCCGCGCAGAGCGCGATAAGGTCGCCGAGCGGATTGAGCTTCAGCACGAAATGGCCGTTGAAAATGATGAGAAAAATGCCCGCGAGGCAGAGCGCGCTGCCCGCCGCGAAGGCGCGCGAAAGTTTCTCGTTCTTCGTAAAAAAGTGCGCCGCTATGCCCGTTATCAGCGGCGCCGTGCCGCAGAGCAGAACGACGTTCGAGGCGGTGCTGTACGAAAGCGCGGTGTTCTCGCACAAAAAATAGAGCGTGACGCCGAGCAGCCCCGCCGCGGCGAGCCGCAGCTCGTCATGGAAATCGGCCGGCTTCATAAAGCGCGGGCTCGCCGCGACGAAAACTGCGTAGGCGAGCGCTACGCGGTAGAGCAGTATCTCCCCCGGCTCGAGATAGGTCAGCAGGTATTTCGTCGAGACGAAAGTGACGCTCCAGATAAAAGTGACCGCCGCCGCCAGCCCGTAGCTGAACAGCCGCCCGCGTCCCCGATACTCCATACCGCAGCCCCCTCTGCTGAAATTCAAAACATCGCCGTAAATTATACAGCGCGCCGAGCACCGTTGTATTGGAGGAAATTTTGCCGGCAACGGTAAAATATAACGCGCGGCGGGAAAACGCAGGAGGTTCGCGATTGCGGCGCTGGGCGGCTTCGCGCCGTTTTTTCGCGGATCTGCTGGCGCATCCCGCGGCGGAAAAAAGAGCTTCGCGGAAACGGCCTCGCCAAGCCGCTCCGGCGCGTGATAAAATAAGGGCGGGATTTCAACTCACCCCCGCACGGGGACGGAAACCGGAGCAATCCCGCAATGGCATTGATTATATCAATTTCAACTCACCCCCGCACGGGGACGGAAACATCCTCGGAATATTCCGCTATTTCTTTTTTACGTCATTTCAACTCACCCCCGCACGGGGACGGAAACTTATTAAAATCAAGATATATATTTTCAATTTCATTTCAACTCACCCCCGCACGGGGACACGTGGCGCAGGCGGCGGAATTTATTTTGCGGCGGGGCAGTTGTAGAATAGGGATGCACATTGAAAAGACGGCGGAGATTCGCACCGCGGGCGATGTGTGGCTCCGCGGAGATTTTGGAAATATTACGCGCCCGTGCGAACTGCATGAACGGCAGGTTCGCGCAAAACACGCTTCGGAGCGGCTTTACGACCGCGATTTCCGCGGCAGGATTTCAACTCACCCCCACGCGGGGACGGTAACGTGATGATATGGCGGTTGATACCGATACTGATGATTTCAACTCACCCCCACGCGGGGACGGTAACATGGTTGAGCGGCGCAGTATGATGCAGTGGTGGAATTTCAACTCACCCCCACACGGGGACACGTGGCGCAGGCGGCGGAAATTATTTTGCGGCGGGGCAGTTGTAGAATAGGGATGCACATTGAAAAAAAGGCGGAGTTCGCGATGCGGACGCAGCGCGGTTTCGCGGAGATTTTGGAATTATTTCGCAGCTGTGCGGACTGCGTGCGCGGCAGGTTCGCGCAAACCGCGCTTCGGAGCGGCTTCACGACCGCGATTTTCGCGGAAGGAATTTCAACTCACCCCCGCGCGGGGACGGTAACTTCACTTCAAAACTATTATAAAACTCTTTTCCATTTCAACTCACACCCACGCGGGGACGGCAACATTCTTCCGCGCCTCCCTCCAGCTTTGCGAGCATTTCAACTCACCCCCACGCGGGGACGGTAACCTTATTGCGTCGCCCTGCTCTACGCCCAGCTCCGATTTCAACTCACCCCCACGCGGGGACAAAGATTTCCATATTCCGCGCCGCGGATTTTTCTTTCAGTGTTTGTATTTTCTTTCTCTATGCTGTATCATGTTTTCACAAGCTGTTTATCTATCTGACAATGAGGAGGAGCCGCATGGAAACGGAGCGTTATGTGTTATTCTCTCCCGTCGGTATGACGGACCCGATTTCCGGTAATCGCGACGGCTCTATGCTGCATATCGCACGCAAATATAAGCCTGAGCATGTCTATCTCTATCTCTCGCAGGAGACGGCGGCCTTCGAAGAGGCAGACGGCCGCTATGCGGGCGCGCTCGCGTTGCTCGCGGACGAGCTCGGCTTTCATGTCGAGGTGACGAAATTCCCGCGCCCGGATCTCGTGGACGTGCATCTTTTCGACGAGTTTTACGACGAGTTTGAAGGAATCATAAAGAGGATAAAGGACGAGAACCCCGAGGCGGTCATACTACTCAACGTATCGTCGGGCACGCCCGCGATGAAGAGCGCGCTGCATACGATAGCGGCGATGACGGACGACGCGGAGTGCATACCGGTTCAGGTGGCGACGCCGCGCAAGGCGCACAACGAGCGCAGAGAAAGCATAACCGAATACGAGCTTGAAATACAGTGGCTCTGCGACAAAGATAATGAAAAAGAATCTTTCAGAGACAGGTGCTCATGCTCAAAGCATTATAATCTGCTGCTCAAGATAAAGAAGGAAATTATACGCAACCATATAGACGCATACGACTACCGCGCGGCGCTCGCGCTCGCGAAGGACTGCGGGCGCGGCGTGAGCGAGAGGGCGAAAGCTTATCTGCGCGCCGCCTGCGCGCGCGTGCAGCTAGACGAGCAGGGCGTGGACGCGCAGCTCGCAGAGACGCGCGCAGGGAGCGGCGTGCTTATCCGTTTTGCGCCTGTGCGCGGAGAGCGGCGGCGCAGCATTGTGGAATATCTTCTGTGGCTTGAGATGAAGCTGCGACGCGCTGAGTACTGCGATTTCATCCGCGGCATTTCACCTATTTTCCTTGATTTGCTGGAAGAAGCGGCGGACAAGGTCTGCGGCGTAAAAATAAATGATTTCTGCCGCATCATGGCGGAGGGCAAACGTTTTATGTCGATTGACGTGATGTCAAAAAGCGTGAAGGGGCGCGAGGTGCTCAACGTGCTGAACGAGGCTTTCAGAACCTACGGCGGTTACAGGAACAGCGACCTGAGTCCCGCGCAGCTCGTCCCCGTCATTGAAGCGCTGTCGCAGAATGAAGAGCTGAAGGCGTGCGTGCGCGCCCTTCGCGGGGCAGAACAGAACTGCCGCAATATGGCGGCGCACGAAATCGTCTCCGTAACCGGCGGCTGGATAAAGGAACGCTGCGGCCTGACGCCCGACGATATTCTCAAAATGCTTAACAACCTTGCGGAGTACGCAGGGCTGAAACAATCGGAGATAAAAAACGGCTCGTACGATAAGATGAACGAGCTGATAAAGGAATCTTTATAAGGGGGCTGTGTTTTGCGTAAAATTACAGCCGAATGTACAATCGGAGGGCTGCTCCACGACGTTGGGAAGGTTACATACCGTGCGGGGCTTGAAGCCGGAAAGCACGGCGCCGGCGGCGCGCGGTGGCTTTCTTCCGTTCTTGAGAGGACGGAGGATTTCGGCGCGGTGCTCGACTGTGTGCGTTATCACCATGCGGCGCAGCTTCGCGGCGCAAAGCTGGCGTCCGGCTCCCCCGCCTATATCGTCTACATAGCGGACAACATCGCCGCGGGCGCGGACAGACGCGAGGGACTTGACGAAGAGGGTACGGACGGCGCGCCTTACGACAAGTTTCTGCCGCTTTCGCCTGTTTTCAACATCTTAAATGGAAATGAAGCGCGCGGCGTCTATGCGCCGGAGAGGCTGTCGCCGCAGGCCGTCTACCCCGCAGGGACGGGATGCGCCGAAGCGCCGGATTATCTGCGCATTGCGGCGGAGCTCGGCTCGGAGCTGCGTAAGTTCCTCACGCCGGAGGGCGAATATGTAAACTCGCTGCTGGGCCTTACGGAGGTTCTGCTTTCTTATGTGCCGTCGAGCACGGCGCGCGCGCAGCTCGCTGATATTTCGCTTTACGACCACTGCAAGGTGACGGCCGCGGCCGCGGCCTGTATTGCGGAATTACTCGCGGAGCGCGGCGTGTCGGATTACAAGCAGGAGCTTTTCGACAACGAGGCTGCGTTCATGGACAAACGCGCGTTCCTCGTCTTTTCCTGCGATTTTTCGGGCATTCAGAATTTTATATATACGGTTGAGTCAAAGGGCGCGCTGAAGGCGCTGCGAAGCCGCTCGTTCGCGCTGGAGCTTTTCATGGAGCACGTCGTCGACGAAATTCTCGACGGCTGCGGCCTTTCGCGCGCGAACCTTATTTATTCGGGCGGAGGCCACGCCTATATGCTTTTGCCGAACACGGCGGCGGCGAAGGATTTTCTGCGCGCGGCGCAGAAGCGCGTGAACCGCTGGCTGATGGACAATTTCGGCGCGGCGCTCTATCTCGCCTTCGCATGGCGCGAATGCTCCGCGCACGAGCTCCAGAATGTGCCAACGGAGAAGGCGCCATATCCGCAGATTTTCCGCGACCTCAGCGCAGAGCTGTCGCGCGTCAAGCTGAGCCGCTACGACGCGGAAGCGCTGCGCGCGCTGAACTCCCGCGGGTACGACGCAGGGCGCGAGTGCCGCGTATGCGGGACGTCGGACGATTTGACGGACGACGGCCTTTGTAGGTGGTGCCGGCGCTTCGTGGACATATCCAACGACGCGCTGCTCAGGGACGTCATTATAGCCGTCGTAAAGCAGAAGCCGGAGGTCGAAAAACATTTTATAGAGCTGCCCGACGTTTCCGGTGACGGCGCGCGTTACGCGGTTTTCACAGATACAAACGGTGCGCGCGGATATGCGGCTTCGGACTGCGGCGTCAGAACGTACAGCAAAAACAGGCCGCACACGGGGTTGCATTACAGCACGAATCTGTATATGGGCGATTATGTGAGCGACAAGAAAACGGAGCTGCTCGCGGAAAAATCGGAAGGCATCAGGCGCGTCGCCGTCTGCCGCGCCGACGTGGACAACCTCGGGCGCGCCTTCATCGAGGGCTTTGTGCGCAAAGGGGCGGAGAGCGCCGAGGAAAGATACCGTTATCAGACGCTTTCGCGCACGGCGGCGTTTTCGCGCCAGATGTCGATGTTTTTCAAATATCATATAAATTCAATTCTCGCGCGCGAGGATAAGGCCGTGAAGCCGCTTGAGCTTTCCGGCGGCGGTGAGGGCGGGCGGAATCTGCTTATCGTCTATTCCGGCGGCGACGACGTTTTCATCGTGGGCGGCTGGGACGACGTGGTGGGCGCGGCCTGCGACATAGAGGCGGCCTTTTCAAAATATACCGAGGGGGCGCTTTCGATTTCCGCGGGCGTCGGGATTTTCGGCGAGAAGTTTCCGATTTACCGAGCCGCGGCGCTGACGGGCGAGCTTGAAGAGGCTTCGAAAAGTATCGAAGGCAAGGGGTGCGTGACTCTTTTCGACACGACGGGACACACATACAGATGGAGCAAATTCCGCGAGGGCGTCCTGCCGAAGGTGCGCGCGCTCGCGCAGTATATAGACGGCGGCGATAATTTCCGCGGCAAGGCGTTTTTGTACCGTCTGCTTTCTCTTGCGCGGCGCGCCGGAACGGACAGGCTCGACATAGCGCGCTGCGCATATCTGCTCGCGCGCGCCGAGCCGAAGGAGAAGCAGGCGAAGGAAAAGTACGCGAGGTTTTCCGCGAATGTCATGCAGTGGATAATGGACAGGAACGAGCGCGCCGAATTTATCACGGCGGCGTATTTATACGTTTATCTTATCAGGCAAAGGAGCGAGGACTGATGGTCGGCCCCGGCGGCAGCAGAAACGGGAATTACGGAGGTTATCAGGGCGGCGCGCCGAGGCGCGACGGATGGCAGAGGCAGGCGGAACAGCAGGCGCAGCCTGCGGCGGCCGAAACTCTGCCGGAGAACTACGCGGATGCGGCGGAAGCGGTCATTCTGGGACTTCTGCATGAAGACCGCGGCGGCAAAATGGTGATTGACATAACGAGTTCGAAAATACGCAGACTCTTTTCTCTCATCACGCCTATCTATAACAAAGAACGGCTGCGTACAGAAGAAAAGATAACAACAGAGAGCAAGCAGGCGCTCATGATGGCCCGCGTCCGCATAGCATACGAGGCGGGACGAGACAACACCGTAAAGAATTTCATCGCCAAAGCTAAGCTTATGGAATATATCAAAGGCGCGGGCGACAACAGAGAAAAGTTCGTCAGTTTTGCGCACTATATGGAAGCTCTCGTAGCGTGGCACCGCTATCACGGCGGCAGGGCTTAGGAGGTCGGAAGAATGAGCGGAAAGATAAAAATCAACACCGTGCTTGAAGTGATAACGGGAATGCACATAGGCGGCTCAAGCGAATATTCGCCTATCGGCGCGGTGGACAGCCCGGTCGTATCCGACCCGCGCACGGGACAGCCGATAGTTCCCGGAAGCTCGCTCAAGGGGAAGCTGCGCACGCTGCTCGTCCGCAGCATCGAAGGAGAGAATGCCGGAGAGCCGAACGACGACCCCGAAGAGGTAAAGCGGCTCTTCGGCGCAAGCGCGCCGAAGATAATGAGGTCGCGCCTTCAGTTCGCCGACGCGTTCGTCTCGAATGAAAAAGATTTCAGCGCGGTAGGCCTCACCGAGGTAAAGTTTGAGAACGCGATTAACCGCGGGACGGGCGTCGCAAATCCGCGCCAGATTGAGCGCGTAGTGCGCGGCGTGCAGTTCGCCGTCTGCATCGTCTACGACGTGCCGGACGATATATCGGAAGCCGAAGAGGATATGAAGAATCTCGCAAAGGCTATGAAGCTGCTTCAGATAGATTACCTCGGAGGCCACGGCACGCGCGGAAGCGGACGCGTGCGCTTCAATAAGATCGCCGTATCGTCGCCTGACGGCTCCGTACCGGCAAGCGGCGTTGATGCGTTCGATAATCTGCTCAAGGAAGCAGAAGGGTATGAATTACTGTCTTTTTAAGCTGAAATTTACGACGCCGCTGCACATAGGCGAGAGCGACAGGGCGGACGCACTCGGCACGTCGCGCATGACCTTCTGCGCCGACACGCTTTTTTCTGCGCTCTGCCATACTGCCGTTTCCGCAGACGGTGAGGCCGGAGCCGAATGGCTCTGCGAGACGGTCAGGCGCGGCGGGCTGCTTTTCAGCGACGCTATGCCCTATTCCGGCGACAGGCTGTTCATACCGAAGCCGTACATAAAGGCCGCGAGGCCGGCGTCCGGCGCGGAAACCTCCGCCGAGGACAGAAAGACGATGAAGAAGCTCTCGCATATACCCGTATCGTCGCTCGGCGAGTTCTTTTCGTCAGTGGGCGGCGCCGGACGCTATGACGCAGCGGCGTATAAAGTATCGTTCGGACAAAATTGTATAACTACAAAAAATTCCATCGACAGGGACGGCGGTGCGACGCCCTATTCCGTTGGGCTGTTTGAGTTCAACAAAGGCTGCGGGCTGTATTTCATCGCGGCGTACGAAGATGACGAGACGCAGGAAAGGCTTGCCGCGCTCGTCGAACGGCTCGGCTTCGGCGGAATAGGCGGGAAGGTCAGCTCGGGTTATGGGAAATTTAAGCTCGCAGACGACCCGATTTTCCTCGACGACCCGTTTGACGAAGATACAGAGATTTTAAGCCGGATGCTTTATCGGGAGGACGCTCCGCTGTATATCAGCCTCACAACCTCGCTGCCGCTCGACGAAGAGCTCGACTCGGCGCTCGACGGCGCGTCATACGGGGTGAGCAGGCGCGGCGGCTTCGTATTTTCCGAGACGTTCGCCGAAAGCCCGGTTAAAAAGCGGACGCAGTATTTCCTTTCCGCCGGTTCGGCCTTCGTGCATAAATACCGCGGCGCGCTGTACGAAGCGGCGGCGGACGGAGCCCATCCGGTCTATCGCTACGGGATGCCGCTGTTTCTGGGGGCTGACAGGCCATGAAGCACTATACGCTGAAGCTGACCGCCGTAACGCCGTTCCATGTGGGCTCCGGCGTCAAATATTCGAAGAAAGAATATTACGTCGACACGAAGACGCAGACCGTTACGCTCATGGATATGAACAAGGTCATGGGCTGGATAGCGGAGCAGGGACACGAAGCGCTGGTCGTGGCTTTCGAGTCGTTCATGATGTCGAGGGACGACGACGACATCAGAGATTTCCTCACGCGCCGCATACGTATGCCGGAGGCGGTGCAGAAAAGCTGCGTGATGTACTCTTTCAAATGCGGCGGAACTTTCAGCCGTAACAGAAGCAAGAGAGACCTTTCGGCGTTCATGCGCGACGCCGAAGGACGCCCATACGTTCCGGGGAGCTCGCTCAAGGGCGCGCTGCGCACCGTGCTGCTGGTAAAAATGCTGCTCGACGGACAATTTCAATATGACATCAACGCGGGCAATCCTAAAACCACGAAAGAACGTCTTGAAACAGCAGCGGAGCGCGCAGAAAAAAGGCTTCTGCATAAGCTGAACAGAACGAAATATAGCAACGATATGCTCAACAGCATAATGTCCGGCTTTTCCGTCTCCGACAGCCTGCCGTTCGGCAACGACGAAATAATCCCGGCAATGAAAATAGACGTAAGCACCGGCGGCGAAGAAGTCCCCATTCCGACGATGAGGGAGTGCGCACGCCCGGGTACGGAGCTTTGTTTCTCTCTGACAATCTCGGAAGAGACGGAGCGCTTTATCGGCGTTTCTTACCTTAAAAAGGCGATAGACGAGTTCGGAGATTATTATTCCGAATGCTATCTGTCCAAATACCCGCAAGAGTTCGCCGAAAATATGGACGGCTGCATATTCCTCGGCGGCGGCAGCGGGTATTACGCGAAGAACATAATCTATCCGATGTTCGCGGACGACAGGCGGAAAGCGCTTGAAGCCGTCGCTTCATTTATGGAGGAACAATTCAAAAAGCAAAATCATAAGCATAACAAGGATATAAAACTCGGCGTTTCTCCGCGTATGCTCAAATGCACGTACGTCGGCGGCAGGCTTCGCCAGCTCGGCCTGTGCCGCGTCGAGATAGAGGAGAAAAATGATTAGGCGCTACGTCGCGGCGCTGACGCCGCTCGACGGCGGCGCACAGCCTACGCACCACGACGGCTACGCTATGTACGCGGCGCTGCTTGAAGCGATGGGCGGCGAGGGCGCGGAGCGGCTGCACAACGCTGCGGACTGCTCAGTATCGCAGTACGTCGTGAAGCTCGAAGGGCGCGCGGAGTCGCTCTGGACGGTGAACCTGATAGGCGCAGCAGCGATAGAGCTCGCGTCGCCGGTTATCGAATCGATGAAATCGGCGGAGCTTAGGGCGCGCGGGACTAAGCTCGGCGTCGAGGTCGTTTCGCGGCAGGACGCCGTAAATCTGAACGACATCCTTCAAATTCCGGGCGGGGATATGGACTGCGGAAGGTTCCTGCTGCGCTTCGTATCGCCGTGCGGCTTCCGCACGAACGGAGAATATGCGATTTTCCCGTCGGTTCCGCTTATCCTCGGCAGCCTTCGCCAGCGCTGGGACGCGGCTTTTCCCTTCTCGCCGCTCAACGACGAAGAAGCGCTCGCCGCGCTCGAAGCGGGCGTGAAGATTACCGGCTATCATCTGCGCGGCGCGTCGTTCAAGCTGAAAGGCGTCTCGATTCCTGCCTTCTCCGGCGTCGCGACGATGAACGCGAGGCTTTCGCCGCCGATGCTGCGGCTGCTGCGCGCGCTGCTTTCGTTCGGCACCTTCTGCGGCGTGGGGATAAAGACCACGCTCGGCATGGGCGGGCTGGAGGTTAAGGAGTCGCCGAGGCCGCAATAAAAAATACCGTCTGAATATAGACATCGCCGCGCTTCGTGCGCGGCGCTTTTCGTCTAATCGGTAATTATCTCCCTGAACCTTCTGTGCTGCCAGAGCCATTGGCCGGGGTTGGCGCGGATCATTTTTTCGTAGACTTCGTTCATGCGGACGGTGAGGTATTGGATGGCTTCGTCGCGCGAGAGGTTTTCGGGGGCGGGGTCGAGCGGCGGGCCCATTTTTATCGCGAATTTGAAGGGCTCGAGGCGGCGCAGCGCGAAGGGGATCATCGGCGCGCCTGTGAGGACGGAGAAGGCGGCGGGGCCGGTGGCCGTGCCGGTCTCCTGTCCGAAGAACGGCGCTTTGAAGCCGTCGTCGCCGTGCTGGTCGGCGAGCGCGCCGAAGCAGCCGTTTTTGCGCAGCATGGATATGACGCGCATCATCGGCGCTTTTTTGTCGATGGTCTTGAGGCCCGAGGTAGCGCGCAGCGTCGCTATGAGCTCGCGCTGGAACGGGCTGTCGGAGTTGCGCACGACGCCGCAGAAGGGCCAGCGGCGCGAGAACCACGCGGGCGAGAGCTCCCAGTTGCCGAGGTGCGCGGAGAATATTACGATGCCTTTGCCGCGCGCGAAGGCGTTTTCCACGTGTTCCGTGCCTTCGACGCTGACGGCCATACGGTCGATGAGCGTCGGGTCGTGCTGCCACGCGAGCAGCTCGACGCCGGTCCATATCATGTTCTCGTAGGATTCGGCGAGTATGCGCTCGCGCTCGGCGCGGCTTTTTTCCGGGAAGCAGAGCATTATGTTGCGGCGCGCGACGTCTTTGCGGATGCCGAGGAGTTTGACGAGCGCGATGAGCGGCAGCGCGAGGGCCTTGGCCCGCCAGCCGGGGCGTATGCTCCGCGCGAAGGCCATGAATGCGCGCACCTGCATGTCAGTTATTTTTTTTCTTCTCTCTTCGTTCATTCGCCTGCCGCCTTTCGGGGTGTCGGTGTTCTGCGCCGCAAAAGCGAGGGGAGGCTTTCGCCTCCCGCGCCTTTGGCTTCGCTGTGTTTGCGTGCGTTACTTAAATTTTATGAGGCGGAAGTCTTTCTTTCCGACGTTGAGCTGCGCGTAGCGGCCCGCGAGGAGGTCTTCTTCCGTCAGGCGGCGGCCCGCGTCGGCGATTTTTTCGCCGTTGAGGTAGGCTCCGCCCTCTTTGATTTTTTTCTTCGCGTTGCCTTTGGAGTCGCAGGCTCCGCAGAGGACGAGGAGGTCGGTTACTCCCGCGGTCCCGGCGAGGTCGGCCTCGGCGCATGGGATTTCAGCGGAGAGCGTGTCTAGGACTTCCTGCGAGGCGTCTTTGATGCTGGCCTCGCCGAAGAGCACGGCGCTCGCGTCGCGCACGCGCTTCGCGGCTTCTTCGCCGTGGACGCGGCAGGTCATCTCCCACGCGAGCTCTTTCTGCGCGCGGCGCAGGTGCGGGGCCTTCGCGTGTTCGTCGAGCAGCGCCTTTATCTCGTCGAGCTCACGGAAGGTGAAGAGCTTGAAGAGCTTTTCAAGGTCCTTGTCGTCGACGTTGATCCAGAACTGGTAGAACTTGTAGACGCTGGTGCGCTCGGGCGAGAGGTAGACGGCGCCGCTTTCGGATTTGCCGAATTTCTGTCCCTGCGCGTTGAGCAGCAGCGGGAAGGTGATGCCGTAGCACTGCCCGCCGGATTTTTTGCGCGTGAGGTCCATGCCCGCGATGATGTTGACCTGCTGGTCGTTGCCGCCCATTTGGAGCGTGCAGCCGTATTCGTTGTAGAGGTGGTTGAAGTCGAAGGCCTGGAGCAGAATGTAGGAGAGCTCGGTGTAGGTTATCGACTTGTCGGGGTCGAGGACGCGGCTGCGGACGTATTCGCGGTTGACGAGGAAGCTGACGGTGAAGTATTTTCCCGTGTCGCGCAGGAATTCTATGTAGTTCTCGTTTTTGAGCCAGTCGTTGTTGTTTACGAGCAGCGCGCTGTTTTCGCCGCTGTCGAAGTTGAGGAAGTGGCGGAGCTGGTTCGCTATGCAGGATACGTTGTGGAGTATCTGCTCTTCGGAGAGCAGGTTGCGCTCGGCGCTTTTGCCGGACGGGTCGCCTATGCGTCCCGTGCCGCCGCCCGCTATCGCGATGGGGCGGTGTCCGAGGCGCTGGAGCCACGCGAGTCCCATTATGGCGACGAGGTTGCCGACGTGGAGGCTGTCCGCGGACGGGTCGAAGCCTATGTAGCCGGTGACCATGTTATTTTTGAAGTGTTCTTCAAGCTCCTCGTTGTGGCTCGTCCACTCGACGAAGCCGCGATCCCTCAAAACCTGCAGCGCGTTTGTGTGCATCGGTTATAAAACCCTCCTGAGTTTATTTTGCATGATTATACCAGTTGATGCGCCCCGAGAGCGGCTTTTCCCAGACTACCATGACGCGGCCGAGCCTCTGGAGCACGCCGCCGAAGGAATCCGCTATCTCCTGGTCGAAGGGGCTTATGGAAAATTCCGGTTGGAGCGGCTCGGGGTCGCTCTCCGCGCCCCACGAGTAGTCGTCCGCGCCGCCGTAGAAGTCCTGGTCCTCCTCCTGTTCGAGGAAGGAGCTCATCTTCGTCATCTCAGACAGCGCCTTGCCGACGCGCGGAAGGTCCGCGAGCAGCCAGCCGACGGCTTCTTCGTCTTTGGCGAGGAATTTGGAGAGCGCCGCGCCGGAGGCCACCGACTGCGGCGAGGCGAGGCCGAGCACGGCCGTGCCGCCGCGTCCGGCGCCTATGACGGAGAACGGAACGCTGGCCGAGCCGCCGAACTCAAATCCTTCGACGGCCTCCGGTTCCACGCCGTAGAAGAGATGCTCCCAGAAGACGGATACGAGTTCGCGCATGAGCTCCGGCCTGCCGGAGAACTCCGCAAGGAAGCCCGGCAGCGAGAACCATAATATCTTGTTCTGCCCTCCGAGCGAGAATACCGTGCGTCCCGCAAGTATTTCGCGTATCTGTCCGTCGCTGAGGCCGAGCCCTTCGGCGAAGAGTTTGACGTGCGAGAGCGGGAAGGGCCATTCGCCGGAGCCTTCTTTAAGCTGCGGCAGGCTGAATCCTGCGGAGAGCAGCAGTGGCTGCGGCAGAACGCAGTCGGATACGTCCCACTTCTGCACTTTGAGCGCGGCGTTCAGGTAGGCCTTCGCGGCGGCTCCGAGGTTCACGAAGGCCCAGCGCGCTTCGCCGGGCTGCGTCTCGTCCTCCGGCTCGTGCCACGCGGCTTCGACGATCAGCGGGAGCTTCTCTTTTGATTTTTTCGACAGCTCGCCGCCGTCGCATATCTCTATGTGCGCGGGCCATGACTCCTCGCGCGTCCATTTTTTATGCTTCAGCCCGCCCTCGCCTTTGTCGAAGGAGGCCATTTTGTGCAGCGCGGGAAGCTCCGCCGCGAGCAGCGTGTTTTTGCCTATGACGGCGTAGTAGAAAGGCTCGGACAATTTTTCGGAGCGCACGGCGAAGACGCCGTCCGCGCCCTCGGCGCTCTCAGTCCCGAAGGCCGCGTCGAGCGGCGCGGGAAGCGCGCCCTTTTGCAGAAGCTTCGTCTCTTCGTCCGTGAAGCGCGCCGCGCAGTAGACGGCGGCGGCTCCGTCGGCCCCGCGCTCAAGCAGCACGGCGGCCTCTTCGGCGAGCGCCGCGGCCGCGAGCACCGCGCCGCGCGGCGTGTCGCTCTTCAGGTGGGCGTATATGCCGTCTGTGAGGAGCGAGGCGAGGACGACCGGATAGTGGTGTTCCTTGGTCTCAAGCAGGATATAGGGGGCCGTCCCGCCGGGCTCGGGGATGTAGGCGAGAGGCTCTTTCACGCCGCGCATCGGCCACAGATATAAAAACGCTGCGGCTGCGGCGACTGCCGCGGCGATTCCGACCGCGGCCGCTATGTACTTGAATTTCGCGCCCATAGAGCAATTCCTTCCTTTTCTGCCGCGCGGGCCGCCCTACTTCTTTTCCTCCGGCGCGCCGCCGAGCGCGGCGGCGGTCTCAAGCAGGGTGCGCGCGGATATGAGCAGCGGCATGATGTTGCGGTACTGCTCTTCGTTCTTTATCAGTGTCTCCCTCATCGCGTCGGTGCGTTCCGATATGAGGTTCAGTACGCTTTCGACGTCCTTCGGGTTGAAATCTATCCTGTCGAGTATGCGCTTCGAGATTTCCGGCATCGCGGCCTTCTCCGGGGCCGGAGCCGTGAGGTCTATCTCGTCGCCTATCGCCGGTATGCGCGTCGAGTATCCCGCGTCGCGCAGGCCGAGCGCGAGCGACTCCGCCGACTTCGGCTCGCCGTGGACGACGACGAAGCGCGCTTTTTTCGTAAAGAGCGACGCCCATCTCAGAAGGTCGTCGCGGTCTGCGTGCGCGGAGAAGCCGTTAAGCGTGTGAAGCTGCGCCTTGACGGAGATTTCCTCGCCCGCTATGCGCACCGTCTTCGCGCCGTCGACGATGCGGCGGCCCAGCGTGCCGTAGGCCTGGTAGCCGACGAAGAATACGTGCGTGTCTTTTTTATAAAGGCTGTGCTTGAGGTGGTGCATTATGCGGCCGCCGGAGCACATGCCGCTGCCCGCGAGGACTATGCCCTCGTCCATCGCGTTTATCGCGCGCGACTCCTCCGCGGTGCGGATGAAGCTGAAGCCGCGCGGCTCGAAGGGGTCGTCGCCGCTCGCGAGCATCTCCTTCAGCTCGCGCGAGAGCAGCGTCTCGTGCTCGGAGTATATCTCCGTCGTCTTGACGCCCATAGGCGAATCGAGGTAGATGTTCGCCATTTTCAGGTCGGGGAGTTTTTTCTGCAAAAGCTTGAACTCGTAGAGCATCCTCTGCGCGCGGTCGACGACGAAGGTCGGTATCAGGACCTTGCCGCCCGCGCGGACTGCGGCCTCCATCGCCTGCTGGAACTCGGCGCGGGTATCCTCGAGCGACTTGTGCAGCCTGTCGCCGTAGGTCGACTCGATGAGCACGAAGTCCGCCTCTTCGACGACTGCGGGCGGCTTTTCTATAACTCCGTCGAGCGGCCCGAGGTCGCCTGAGAAGACGACCTTCACCGGCTTCTCCATGCCCTCTTCGGAGATCCACGTCTCTATGATGGCGCTGCCTAAAATGTGGCCCGCCTCGCGGAAGCGCACGCCGAGGCCCGGAAGTATCTCGACGACTTCGTCGTAGGGTATCGGGCTGCGGTAGGCGAGCGCGTCCTCGACGTCCCGTTCGCTGTAGAGCGGCTCGACGGGCGGCAGCCCCTTGCGCGCGTTCTTGCGCGTGCGCCACTCCGCGTCTTCCTTCATGATGCGCGCGGAGTCGCGCAGAAGCACCTCGACGAGCTCCGCCGTCGCGTGCGTGCAGTATATCTTGCCTTTGAAGCCGAGCTTGACGAGCAGCGGAATCCTTCCGCTGTGGTCTATGTGCGCGTGCGTGAGCAGCACGGCGTCGATTCCAGTGGGGTCGTAGGGGAAGCTCTCGCCCTCGTGACGCTCCTCGTCCGCCCCCTGGTGCGTTCCGCAGTCGACGAGCACTTTGTACCCAGCGGTCTCTATCATGTAATTGGAGCCGGTTACTTCTCCGGCAGCGCCTAGTATCCTGAGCTTCATGAGCAAGCGCCCTCAGGCTCCCACCTTTCGCGTAAGAATTATAACAACATTCCCTTATTATTCTACCCTCTGCGCGGGCACTTCACAACGTATGACGGTGCCTATTCCGACCGTCGATTTTATCTCTATCGTGCCGCCGGCGAGGCGGATGCGCTCGCTCATGTTTGAGAGGCCGCGGTGGCCGCGCACGCGCAGCTCCCTGAAGTCGCCCGAGACCGGCACCGCGAAGCCGTCGCCGTTGTCCTTGACCGTCATCACTATCCTGTCCGCCTCGCGCGCGAGCGAGACCTGAACGTCGCTCGCCCTGCCGTGGTGGACGGAGTTGTTGATCGACTCCTGCGCGACTCGGTAGAAGGCGAGGCAGAGCTGCGGCTGAACCTCCTCGTCCTCGTCCCACTCGCCCGATATGTCGAGCTCTATCTCGACGCCGAGCTGCGCGGACATCCTGTTGCAGAGTTCCGTCATCGAATGGCGCAGGCCGAGGTCGAGCCACGGCGGCGTCAGGTCGTTGCAGAGCTCGCGCAGCTCCTTGACGCCGATCATCGCGACGCGCTCCGCGCCCGAAAGGCTCGAGACGACCTCCGGGTTGTCCGCGAGGTCGGTCTTGAGCAGCCGCAGCCGCTGGACGAGCGCCGTCGCGTCCTGCAGAGGGCCGTCGTGGATTTCGCGCGAAATCCACTCGCGTTCGTCCTCCTGCACCTTGACTATGTCGGTGACGTAGTCGCGCTGGAGCTTTTCCTTTTCAATCGCGGCCTGCGCGAGCAGCGCGAAGGTCGAGCGCAGCTGGCGCAGCTCCGGCACGGCCCCCGGCGCGTCGGGCGCGGGCATGTCGCGGCCGAAGGAGAGCGAGAGTATTTCGCGGTCGAGCCGGCGCAGCGGCAGTATGACCTTGTAGTAGAGCAGGAATATCGCAAGCAGCGTGAAGGCCGCGAGCGCCGCCATGACGAAGGGCCACAGCGAGACGAGCAGCACCATCGTGCCGAAGAGCATCTCCCACGAGACCGCGCCTATGATGTAGATGTTTTCGTTCGGTATGTCGTAGCGCACGCCCGTGTAGTACGAGCCTATCTTGTCGTGTATCTTGACCGGCGTGCGCGAGTTGAACGAATCCTCCCACTTGTGGAGGAATTCTATCTCGCCCGGCGACTCGTAGATGACCGCGCCGTTCTTGCTGAACACCGCGAAGAGGCCCGGGATGTCCATCTCGCTGAGCAGCTGACTCATGGTCGCCGCGTCGCCCTCCGCGACGCCCCTGCCGCCCGCGCGGATGTTCCATTTCTGAGAGTCGAGGCGCGCCGCGACGCTGTCGACGAGGTTCTCGACGTAGTTGCCGGAGACGGCGCGCATCGTGCTCTCAAACTGGTTGTAGACCACCCACGCGAGTATCAGCGCGAGGAAGGCCGGGATGAAGATCGCTATGATCAGCTGATGGAGAAGTCCGCGCTTCTTCTTCACTTCAGTCTATGAGTTCCTCGATGGTGACTATCCCGTATTTTATCGCGAGCAGCATGGCCTCCGTCTTGTTCTTCGCGCCGAGCTTGTCGTATATCGAGGCGAGGTGAGTCTGCACCGTGCGTTCGCTGATGAAAAGCTTCGCCGCAATCTCCTTGCCCGAGAGGCCGCGCGCCGCGAGCAGAAGCACCTCGCGCTCGCGCACGGAGACCGGCTCCGGCACGAAGTTGTCGCCGCCCTCGACGGCGCTCGCAACCTCGCTGTCGAGGTAGAAGCCGCCGCGCGCCGCGATGCGTATCGCCTTCGAGAGCGTGTCCATCGTCGCGGTCTTGAGCAGATAGCCGCGCGCGCCCGCGCGCAGAGCCGCAAGCACGTACTGGTTCGCGTCGTAAGACGTGAGCATCAGCGCCGCCGTCTGGATGCCCGCGTCGCGCGCCATGCGCGCTATCGTTATTCCGTCGAGGCCGGGCATGCGTATGTCGAGCAGCGCGACCTGCGGGCGCAGGGCCTTTATCCCCGCCCATGTGGATTCTCCGTCGGCGTACTCCCCGACGACCTCGAAGTCCGGCTCCTTGGAGAGATAGCCCTTCATGCCCTCTCTCGTAAGCGGATGGTCGTCGGCTAAAACTATCGTTATCGACATCCTGTTCAGCTCTCCTCTCCGGCGTCCGGCCCGCCCGCCGTCCGCCCTATTGAATCGAAAAAATGTCGCGCGGCAGCGTCGCGGGATCCACCCAGACGCTTTCAACTCCCGACTCCGCCATGATGGCGCGCGCGAGCTCGTCGGGATAGGGATAAAGATAGAAAACCTTTTCACAGCCGGCGTTGATGAGCGCCTTCGTGCAGTAGACGCACGGCTCGTGCGTGCAGTAGAGCCACGAGCCCGCGGTCGAAGTGCCGGCCGCCGCGGCCTGCGCTATCGCGTTTATCTCGGCGTGCGAGCCGCGGCAGATTTCGTGGCGCTCGCCCGACGCTATGCCGAGCTGCTCGCGGAGGCAGCCGACGGCCTCGCAGTGGCTGACGCCGCGCGGCGCGCCGTTGTAGCCGGTGCTCAGTATCTGTTTATCGCGCACGAGCACCGCGCCCACGCGCCGCCGCAGGCATGTGCTTCTGCTCGCCGCCACCTGCGCCATGAGGAGAAAGTAAACGTCCCATTCCGGTCTGCCCGTCATGCCGCGTCACCGCCTTTCACATTTTTTATTATATAGTCATAAAGTTGAAATACGCGCGCCCCGGCGCGGATTTATGCAAAAATCCCCTGTTTTGCGCCGTTTTCCGTCTATCTTCCCGCCGCCGCGGTTTTTATTATCCTTATCACGAGCTCGCGCAGCTCGGCCGGGTCGTGAGTCCCGGCGCGCGCGCAGGCCTTCGCGCTTTCGCCGCATACGAGGCAGCGGCGCGGCGGCAGCCCCATGTCGAGGCGCGAGAGCTGGCCTTCGGCGGTGTGCACGTCTATGTCGAGGACACGGCCCGCCTCCATGCTGTTCTCCGCTTCGACGGCCGCGCGCTTGAGCGCGCCCGCGTCGTAGCTTTTGCCGTCGAAGGCCCCCTGCCAGCAGAGCCCCGCGCCGTTGTCGAGGTAGTGCTCCTCGAAGGGCGCGGCCCCCGCGCAGGCGAGCAGGAAGCGGCGGCAGTCTTTTATTATCGTTATGTCGCCAGGCACGCGCTTCGGAAAGCCGGGGACGTTGAGCCCTATCTGGCAGACGAAGGCCCCTTCGCGCGAGGCGAGCATTCTTTTCTGGCATGCGGCGCGTTCGTCGCGTCCGGACAAAACTTCTTCGAGAGGCGTCATTGCGCAGCCCTCCTGAGCCTCGCCGCGGCCTCTTCGCCGCGCGGGCTTTTCAGATAATCGAGCGTGACCTGCGGAAGCAGCGCTTCGAGCCCCTCCGCGCCCTCCGCAGTCATCGCGCGGACGCGCGAGGCCGAGACCGGCGCGCCTCCGCTTTCCTTTCTTGCGATTTCCACGACTTCGCAGCCGTATTCCGGAAGAATTTTTTTCAGCGTTTCATTGTAGAGCGCCGTGACGGCGCAGAAGGGCTCCGTCCCGACGAAGCGGCGCGTCACGCCGAGCGCTGGGACGAAGAGCCGTCCGAAGAGCCGCGCGTCTAGCTCCGCCTGCTCGGCGGCGACGGGCAGCTCGCCGCGGTCCTTCAAGAAATATGTCGGGAAGGTCGCCTTCGAGACTGCGTAGCTGCCGCTCGATATGACGCGGACGTTGGGGATGTGCGCCGTGCCTTCGCGCACGAGCGCGAGCCTGTCCGCAAACGGGAAGGCCGAGGCGTCCTCCTCGACGACTATTACGTAGAATACCGGGCACCGGCTCGCGCCCTCTTCTATGAGGAATTGATGTCCGAGCGTGAACGGGTTGCAGTTCATGACGGCGGCCCCGGCCCGCGGGCCGTTCTTCGCGCGTTCCGCCTCAAGCATGGCGCGGTATTCGTTCACGCCGGGCGCGCCGCATTCCATGAGGACGGAGTTTTTCGACGCGGCGAGCTCGCGGAAGCCGAGCGCGGAAAATTTCGGCGCGGCCTCGGGCTTTGTGTAGATGAAGAATTTATAGCGCCCTTCGGCGCGCGCGGCGCTCATGAGCGCCGATATGACCTGTCCGGAAAGGCCCGCCTCGCGCCACTCGGACGACGCGGCGACCATTTTTATGACGGAGCCATCGAGGCTCGCCGTCGCGATTATGTTTTCGTCGCAGTCCTCGGCGAGCGCAGTGCAGTCCGGCGCGCCCTCGAAGACGAGGCCCGCCTCGGCGAGCAGGCGTTCCACCGCGCGGCGCTCGAACCGGTCAAGCTTTTTCGTCACGCGGCACGTTACGCCGTACATCCTTGTCAGTCCTTCGAGAGCTTGCGCTTTACTATCTCGCCGATGGCGGAGCGCGGCATCTGCGAGATAAATTCTATGATGCGCGGCACTTTATAGTACGAGAGCTTCTGCTTGCAGTAGTCGATGAGTTCCTTGGACGAGACCTTGTCGCCGTTCCTGAGCACGACGAAGGCCTTGACTATCTCGCCGCTTATCGAGCGCGGCACGCCGATGACGGCGGCCTCCTTTACGGCGGGGTGCTCCTCGAGCGTGCGCTCGACCTCGCGCGAGTAGACCTTGAAGCCGCCGACGAAGATTACCTCCGTCGTGCGCCCGACGAGGTAGAGATAGCCGTCCTCGTCGAAGCGGCCTATGTCGCCGGTGCGGAACCAGCCGTCCGCGTCGAAGCGCCCTTCGGTGAGCTCGGGGCTGCGGTAGTAGCTCGCCGCGACGCTCGCGCCGCGTATCCAGAGCTGTCCCTCGCTGCCGGCGGGCATGACCTCGCCCGCGTCGCTGCGTATCTGCGCCTCGACGCAGGAGATTATCGTGCCGACGCTTTCGGGCTTCGACTTGTCGAGCCCCGGCGTGAGCGCGACGACCGACGAGGCCTCCGTAAGGCCGTAGCCCTGTATGACGTGTGTGTTCAGCGCCTGCTCGGCGCGGCGGCGCAGCGCGCAGGGCAGCCTGTCCGCGCCCGAGAGGACGCACTTGATTTTCGTGGGAGCGGCGGCCCCGCGCATGACGGCGGAGACCATCATCGCGATAACGGTCGGCACCGCCATGACTATCGAGACCTCGGCCTTGCGTATCGCGTCCATCGAGGCCTCGACGGGCATGAACGACGGCAGAATCACCTGGCGCGCCGCCTTCACGAGCGGCAGCAGTGCGCCGCAGACGAAGCCGAAGGCGTTCGAGTTCGGCAGCGCGTTGAGGATGACGTCGTCCTCGTCGAGCATGTCTATATGGTTTACGCAGCTTTCTATGCAGGCGAGAAGGTTCGCGTGAGTGAGCGGCACGGCGTTCGGCTCGCCCGTGATGCCGGAGGTGTAGAAGATTACCGCGGTGTCGGGGTCTTCCTCGTCGCATGGGCGGCCCGGTATGTTGTCTTCGAGGCTGTCGAGGCTTATCGCCGAGCATGGGATGCCGTCCTCGGATATGAGCGGCACGAGCTCGTCGCAGCCGCGCGAGGTGAGCACCGCGAAGACGTCGGCGTGGTGAAGCTGGCGTATCAGCGGAGTGTAGCCCGAGCGCGGGTCTATGAGGACGACCGCGCCGCCCAGCCGCCAGACGGCGACCGCCGTTGCGAGAAGTATCGGGCTGTTCGGCGTCAGCAGCGCGAGGCGCTGTCCCCGCTTGAAGTTGCTGGTCTTCAGCCGCTCCTCGCATTCCTCGATGAGCTCGAGGAACGCGCCGCGCGACCACCACGTCTTCTGCCACCAGATGAACGGCTCGGCGGGCAGCCGGTTGAGATTATCGCGTATTATCGTTTCAAGCCTGCTGGAAGACAAAATATATCAACTCCAGAAGTATAGAAATCTATTTTAATTTCCCGAGAGCGTGAGCGCCATGTAGGCCTCCCACGCGGCGGAGAACGGAAGCATGCTTTCGGGAACGTCGTAGCGCGGATGATGGAGCGGATACTCGAGCCCCGTGCCTAGCAGCATGAAGACCGAGGGCACGTTGTGCGTGAAGAACGAGAAATCCTCGCCCGAGAGCAGCGGGCGCTCCAGCATGTTTATGCCGTCCTCCCCGAAAAAAGGAACCCCGATACGGAGGATGTCTTCCAGCATATCGAGGTTGTTTTCAATCTGTGCGTAGTTGCGGGTGTACTCGACCGACGCGAGGCCGCGCAGCGCCTTCGCGATGGCGGGGGCGACGGTCTCTATGCGGCTCTGGACGAAGTCGCGCGTCTTGGGGTTGAAGGCGCGCAGGGTGCCCCAGAGGTTCGCCTGCTCGGGGATGACGTTGTAGGCCGTTCCGGACTCGACCTGCCCGAACGATACGACGACGGCCTCGCGCGGGTCCACCTCGCGCGAAAGCATAGCCTGTATCGTGATGATTATGTTCGCGGCTATCGTGACGGGGTCCACCGTCATGTGCGGCTCGGCGGCGTGGCCCGCGGTGCCGCGGATGTCGATATGTATCCTGTCGGAGAGCGCCGTCATGACGCCCTTTTTCGTGTAAAGCTCGCTGTAGGGGAGCTCGGGCGTCCACGCGACGGCGGCGCACCGGCCTATGTCGAATTTCTCTATAATGTGGTTCTCGGTCAGCGTCTTCGCGCCGCTGCGGCCCTCGCCGGCGGGCTGGAAGAGGAATACGACGCGCTGCGTCAGCTCGTCGCGGTGCTCCGCGAGCACCGCCGCGGCCCCGAGCAGCGCCGCCATCTCGGCGTCGTGTCCGCAGGCGTGCATGACGCCGGGCATACATGACGAGAACGGCAGCCCCGTCTGCTCCTCGGCGGCGACGCCGTCCATAGTCGCGCGAAGCATGAGCGCTGAGCCGGGTATGTCGCTGCCGAGGACGCCCACGACGGCGGTCGGCATCGCGTAGCCCGTGATGACCTCCATGCCCGGGATTGATTTCAGCACTCCGGCGACCTTCGAGGCGGTGATGTTCTCCTCGAAGGCGAGCTCGGGGAATTGGTGGAAGTCCCTCCGCCAATCCTGCATGTCGCTGTAAATCCGTTCCGCCCCTTCAAGGAGCGACGCTCCCAACGCTGAAAGTTCCGTCTGATCCCTCATGCTCGCTCTTCCTTCCGTAAAACGAAGCCACTAACCCGATTTTTTTGATAGTTTATCACAAAACGCGCTTGATGAAAAATCCGAAGCCGCGCGCGCCCGCATCTGACGCGGCGGCGCGGGAAATAGTACAATATGCGCGTCGGGAGGCGATGGACATGACGGAGCCGCAGAAGGGAGCCGCGGCGGTTTTTCTCTCTTACATTTGGTGGGGCTCGATGCCGCTCTACTGGAAGCTGCTCGAGCGCGTGCCGTCGCTCGAGATACTCGGGCACCGCGTCGTCTGGTCCGCCGTCTTCATGGCGCTCGTGCTCTTCGCCGCGCGCGGATGGCGGGAGGCCTTCGCCTTCGTCCGCCGAGAGCCGCGCGCCTCGCTCTGGCTCGCGGGCGGCGGCTTCCTCATCACCTTCAACTGGTGGCTCTACATCTGGGCCGTCAACTCCGGACAGGTGCTCGAAACGAGCCTTGGCTACTACATGAACCCGCTGCTCTCGATGCTCTTCGGCTGCCTCTTCTTCGGCGAGCGGATGCGCGGCGCGCAGAAGGCGGCGCTCGCGCTCGCAGCCTCCGGCGTAGCGGTGCAGGTCGCGGCGCACGGCTCCGTCCCCGCCGCGGGCGCTGGGCTCGCGCTCTCGTTCGCGCTCTACGGCGTGCTCAAGAAGAAAATCCCCGCCGACCCGTCCGTCTCGCTCTCCATAGAAACCTTCGCCGTCGCGCCCCTCGCTTTCGCGTGGCTTGCGTGGCTCGAAAGCGCGGGCGCAGCGGCCTACCCCTACGACATGCGGACGAACCTCCTGCTCGCGGGCGCGGGCGCGATGACCTCGTCGCCGCTTCTGCTCTTCGCCTACGGCACGCGGCGCGTCCGCCTCGTCACCATCGGCTTTATACAGTACGTCTCGCCGACCATGACGTTCGTCCTCGGCACATTTTTGTACCGCGAGCCGATGAGCTGGGACAGGCTCGCCGCCTTCGGCCTCGTGTGGTGCGCGATAGCTCTCTACCTGGCCGACGCCGCTCTCGCCGCGCGCAGGGAACGCGCCGCTGCGGCGAACCGCAGCAATACCGTTACGTTCACGCGCACAAATCTTTACAAAAAATAATTGACAGTTAGGCGATTGCAATATATCATACTTGCCGAAAATTGTTTCGGACGGAAGAAGGGTGAAGAAAATGCTGCACAAACAAATCACGTTGAAAGCTAAGGCCGCGATCTGCGCGGCGCTCACCCTGCCTCGACCGTCCAGCTTCTAAACCTTTTCCTTCGGGCGCGGACGCGCCCCCTTTTCAAACACGCTTATCTAATTAACTGACCTCTCTCTCCGCGCTGAGCGGAGAGAGAAGGCACGCTCTTCGCGGCGCGGACGCAAGGAGACCGCCGCCGCATGGCTTTAAGGTTTAGAAGGGAATTTTTGAAATGACGAACTTTGCAGACTGCGCTGAATACACTAACGGACTCCTCGACGGAAAGACGATAGGGATAGCGGGCTTCGGACACCTCGGATCTTCGATAGCCGCCGCGCTCGCGGCGAACGGCTTCCCCAAGGAGCGGCTGCTCATCTCGTGCGGCGGCAGCGCCGCGACGCTCGCGCGCGCCGAGCGCATGGGGCTCGCCTCGTGCATGACCGACACGCGCACGCTCGTCTCGCGCGCCGACTTCATCCTGCTCGCCGCGCGCCCGCAGGACCTCGGCTCCTTCGAAGGGCTGCGGCTGAAGGAGGGGGCCTTCGTCATGTCCTTCATGGCGGGCATCTCGCTTGCGACGCTGCACAAGGTCTTCGGCGCGGAGCTCTGCCGCGTGATGTGCAGCGGCCCCGAGACGATAACCGACGGCATAGGCGTCGGCGCGACGTTCCCATCCGAGGCGCGTCCGCACGCGGTGCTGCGCGCAGCGGGGCTCGAGGTCTTCGACCTCTCGTGCGAAAGCGAGCTCGACGCCTTCACCGTCGCGATATGCCTGCCCCCCATACTTCTCAACGTCGAGCTCAGCGGAGCCGAGACGGATGCAACGCTCGCCGCGATGGCGAAGCGCTATCCCGTCTGCCGCGGCCTCGCGCCGTGGATAGGCCGCGTCGTCGAGGCGCACCGCGCCGAAAAGAGCGAAAGCTCGCTCGAAAACGTATCGACGAAGGGCGGCGTCACCGAAGCGATGACGACCGCGCTGCGCGGCGGTTCGACGCTCGCGGGCTCGATAGCCGCGGGCCTCGCGCGCTGCGCCGAAATAAGCGCCGAACTCGCCAAACGCTTCGCCGCGCACGCGGCGTAGGCAGGCGCGCGGAAATCCGGCGCAAAGGCGAAATCTATGGACGCGGAGAGAAAATATCCCACGTGGCTTGAAGGCCGCATAAAAGACTGGGCCGAGAAACGGCTCACGACGATGACGCTCTGCTCGCAAACCGGCGGGGAGCTGCTCGAAGTGTGGTATTACGGCGAGCTGACGCGCGTCGAAGGCGAAGCGCAGCCGTTCATAGCGGACACAGAAGAGGCCCCCGGCATGGTGTTCGCCAGGGACGCGCGAAGCGGCGAAGAATTTTTAATATTCGACGGCGCGAAACACGGCTACGACGCGATGTTCTGCGACGAGTACGACGCGGAGGCGCTAGCCTCGCGCACGCTCAAAAGGTACGGCATCCCGCCGTCGAAGCTGATTCTGGAACTCGGCTACAGCATCGACTATGAGGACGAAAAAGAGACCTTCGACATAGACGGAGAAGGAAACGTCGAACTCATAGACGGGCGCGTCATGCCATGGGAAGCCGTCAAACGCGACGGCTTCGACTACATAGCGCTCTCGTTTATCGATGAAGACGGAAAACAGAGACAGTTTTTAGACGCGGAGCTTGCGTAAGGCTCCGTGCTTTATTTCCCGATCCCAGCGCGCGACAGCTTCACCGCCGCAGTCGCTGCGACAGCGGCCTTCACGACGTCGCCGCCCGCGGTGCTGAGGAAGCCTATCGAAAGCACTTTGAAGAAGGTCGCGCCCTCCTGCTGAACCCAGAAGTTGAGAATCACGTACAGATATGCGACGCCGACGGCGTATGTGGCCGCGACGCCGAGCAGGGCCGCCGCGAAGTAACGCGCGAAGCCCGGCTCGCCGTACCGCGCGCGCATGCGCTCCGCGAGCGTGCCGCAGATCCACGCGCAGCAGACGAAGCCAGGAATGTAGCCGAACGAGGGCATGAATACCGCCGCTGGCCCCGCCGCCGATGTGAATACGGGGATGCCGACGAGCCCCATCAGCATATAGAGAAGCTGCGACGCCGCGCCCTTGCGCGCGCCGAGCGCGAAGCCCGCGAGCATGCAGACGAGCGTCTGGAGCGTGAAGGGCACGAACGGCACGGGAATCATAATCCTCGCGCCGACCGCGGACAGAACAGCGAACAACGAAATCTCAGCCATCGACTTTATCTTCATGGCGCGAATGATAAGCCAAAAGATAATTTACGTCAACTGCTTTATTTATTATCATTGACAATAAACAGAGCGCCCTGAGAATCTTCCGCTCACTGCTTCAGTCCACAAACGTAAGACACCCGCGCGCCCCTCCCTTTATTTCCCGCGCCGTTCTGATATAATCGGGAGACTTGCACCGCCGAAGGAGTGTTGCGTCATTAACGCGCAGACGGAAACAGACCGCACATTTATGGAAACCGAGCCCGTGCCGAAGCTGATGATGCGCTTCGCGCTGCCGGCCGTCGTCGGCATGGTCGCGGGCGCGATATACAACATCGTGGACAGGATATTCGTCGGCCACTACGTCGGCCCCGCGGGGCTCGCGGCGATAACGGTCTCCTTCCCGCCGATGCTCATGACGATAGCCTTCGCTCTGCTCATCTGCATAGGCGGCTCGTCGCGCGTCGCCATCCTCTTCGGCGCGAAGCGCATCGAGGAGGCGGAGCGCGCGCTCGCCTCGACCTTCGTCCTGCTCGGCTGCGCGGGCGCGCTCTTCATAGCCGCGAGCCTGCTCTTCGCGGACGATATGCTGCGCCTCGCTGGCGGCACCGGCGAGGTGCTCGAAACAGCGCGGCCTTACCTGAAAATAGTGCTTCTCGGCGCGCCGTTCGCCCTCTTCGGCTTCGGCGCGAACTTCCTCGTGCGCGCGAGCGGCAGCCCGAAATACGCGATGTGTACGCAGATCGTCGGCGCGCTCGCAAACGTCGCGCTCGACGCGCTCTTCATAGTCACGCTCGACATGGGCGTCGCGGGCGCGGCCTACGGCACGATAGCTGCGCAGGCTATTTCCGCCGCCTTCGGCCTCGCCTTCTTCCGCCGCAAAGACGCGCCGCTGCGCATACGCGCGCGCCACATACGCCTGCCGAGGCCGGAGATGATTGCGAAAATCTTCTCCGTCGGCAGCGCGCCCTTCTTCATGGAAATTTCGTTCGTCGTCTACATGACCATAATGAACCAGCTCGTCCTCAAATACGGCGGCGACGCGGGGCTTTCCGCGATGGGGATATTCCTGAGCCTCGACTCGCTCATCTTCCTGCCCGCGATGGCGGTCGGCGAGGCGACGCAGCCGATAGTCGGCTACAACTACGGCGCCGGAAAGCCGGAGCGCGTCGTCAAGGCGATACGCTTCGCGCTGATGATCGCAGTCGGCTTCTACCTCGTCAGCGGCGCGCTGGCGGAAATTTTCGCGCCGCAGCTGATGGGCCTCTTCACGGACGACGCGGAGCTGCTGCGCCTCGGCGTGCCGGGAATGCGCATCGGCTACCTCGGCATACCCTTCATGGGAATCACGATAATCACGAACTCCGCGCTCCAGGGGCTCGGCAAGGGCGCGGCTTCGCTCGCGCTCTCGTTCTGCCGCCACGTATTCTGCATGTTCGTGCCGCTCCTGACGCTGCCGCGCATCTTCGGCCTCAAGGGCGTATGGATGTCCTTCCCCTGCGGCGACATCGGCGGCAGCATAATTGCCGCCTGCTTCCTGATCTGGATAATCCGCTGGCTCAAAAGCCCGCAGGCGCTCGCGGTGAAATAGCGGAGCCTTAACGCTATATAATAAGGAAGTAAAATTTTTGTAAAACCAGTCGCAGCGTCCCCCGCGCCTCCGCGCGCCGCGCTTCCGCTCCCGTTACAATACGGGCGCAGGCGCGTGAAAGGGGGACGTTGTTTTGCCGTTCGGGTTTGAACAAAACACAATAATCTCGCTTATGACTCTCGTGATAGTGGAAACGATATTCGCGTCGGTGATACTGTCGATACTGAAAAAGAGAAATCTGCACAGTGGATACAGCCGGCTTAGGGCGCGCGTCGTCTCAGTCGAGACGCTCGAAGGCGGCCGGACGGACGAAGCCCCCGCCTACGCGGCATCCGTTTCGTTCTCCTTCGGCGGGCACAGATACGAAAAAGAGCTGCCGGTAATGACGAGGACGCGCCCGCCGGAGGCGGGAAGGGAGATGGAGATACTCTTCGACCCGAAGAGCGGAGCCGCCGTCGCAGCGGACGAGGCCGATACGGAGAGGACCGGCCTCGGGATAATATTCTTAATAATAGGCGTGAACATCTTCGTCCTGCTCGCCATACTGTTCGCGTTTTCATACGACAGCCCCGAGGAGCACGGCGCGGAGTTTACGTTCAGCCTCGGGACGCTGCTCGGCCTGCCGCTCTCGGGCGTCGGGATATATTTCCTCCTGCGCGGCTGCGCTGCGAAACGCATGAAACGCTCGCAAAAGCTGCGCCCCATCGGCGGCGTCTTCGTCGGATACAGGTACTGCCGGGACAGCGACGACGACTGCGACTATACCGTCAACGTTTACGAATACAACTGCGGCGGCGTCACGAAGCGTACGGAATCCAACGTTAGGCACAGAGCGGGCGAAGAGCCGGAAGAGCCGGACGGACGCCTCATCGCGTTCTATAAGGAATATAAAGCAAAAACGGGCCGTACTCTGCCCGATGCGGAAGTCCTCCTGCAAACGAAGAAACTCCGCCCCGGCGACCGCGTCACGCTTTACCTTGACGAGAAAACGGGCAGAGCGTCGGATATGTCGGAAGAGGAAGGCTTCGTATACAGTTTTGTCGGGGTCGTTCTGCTGGCCGCCGGCCTGATGGTCTCAGGCTTGCTGAGCGCCGTCGCCCTGTTCTGCTGAGGCGGCGCGGCGGATTTTACAAAACCGTTACGCCTCTTCGCCGTCTACTTCGTACAACTCTGCAAAATATCGAAAAATCCGCGCGCCACGGCGCGCATATAAAACGGAGGAAAAAGTATGAAGAAACTGCTTATCGTCGCCGCGTCCATCTGCGCCGTGCCAATCGCTGGCATTGCCGCGCTCATCCTCTCCAGTATGAACCTGTTCGCCGTCGCAGCAGTCGTCTGCGCCGCGCCGGTCGCGTGCATATTCGCAATCATCGTCTTCAGGAAGATAAAATACCGTAGCTGGCGGAGGCTTAAGGCCCGCGTCGTCTCCGTAGAGACGAAGGAGCGCCCCATATCGGCGGACGTCTCCGAGACCCCGACGCACATCGCATCCGTCACGTTCAGCTGCGACGGGCACAGCTATGACGCTACAATGCCGCCCGAACGCGATAACAACGCCCCTGAGGTAGGCAGCGAGATCGACATACTCTTCGACCCCGCGACGGTCCGCGCCGTCTCCGCGTACGGGCTCGCCGACAGGATGCGCGCCTTCCTCGCGCTCGCGTTCATAGCCGACCTGGCCGCCTTCGCCATCTTCATCGGCATCTGGTCCGACGACTTCGACGGCTTCCCGAAAATACCGCTGTTCTGGCGTCCGCTGCTCGGCCTGCCGATGTTCGCCGGCGCAGTAATGCTCGTCAGGCGCTACACGAGCACGCGCCGCCGCGCCGATGCCGGGAAGCTGCGCCCGATCCGCGCGGCTTTCGCGGGCTACAGGCTGCACCGCGACGGCGACGGCGACAAGGAATACGCGCTCTTCGAATACGAGGAACGCGGCTTCAAAAAATATTACGAGTCGCACACATCTGGGCGCAGAAACCTGAAAGCAGGCGACGCCGCTACGCTCTACCGCGACACGGCAACCGGCAAAGTGACCGAAGAAAGCAGCTCCGTCATGCTGCTCATCATCGCCGCCGTCTGCTTCTCGTCGGGCATAGTCGTGACGGCGGTGATGCTGCTGCTGTAAACGCCGCCTGAATTTACGGAAATTACGGCTCTTCGGCCACGCGGCGCTCTTTTCCGAGAGCCGCGCAGAGTTCGCGCCGCGCGAATATGACGCGGGCGACGGTCACGGTTTTGCGTTCTTCGTCAACGTAATAGAAAATAAGATAATTTTTAACTGCGCGCTTTCTGTATTCGCGCTTCAGCTGGCGGATGGGGACGTAGACAGGGTTCGCGTAGGGAAAGGCCGCTGTACGCTCCGCCGCTTCGATAAGTTCTTCTGCCAGCTTTTCCGCCGCGGCTGGCGATTTCAGCTCCGCGCTTATGTACCGCGCGATTTCCGTCATGTCGCGCAATGTGGACGGCAGATATTCGAGCTTATACAACTGGCTCCGCTCCCGCCGCTGCCTTCATCGCTTTCAAAACATCCTTCGACGAATAGCGTTTGTCCGTCGCCTCCGCTTCGCGCTCGGCTTCGAGCAGCTTGAAATATATCTCGCTTTCGAGCCGGAGGTTCTCGTAAGCCTCCATGCTCAGCACGACCATGTCGCCGTAGCCGTTTTTCGTCAGAAACACGGGCTCTCCGGTCTCGTGTACTGTTCTTGAAATGTCCGCGAAGTTGTTGCGAAGGTCCGAAACGGGCCGTATCATGTTCATAGCCTCACCCCCGTCTTGATTTTAGCATAATTGCGCTAAATTCACGCGCATGCGGCAGCCTCATGCCGTCGACAAAAAAGCCCGCGCAGATGCACGGGCTTCCGTATTATTTGTTTTGCCGCGGGCGGCGTCTTACATATCCGGCCCGAAGGCTATGTTGATAACGACGACTGCCGCGACGAGCGCGATAACGATAAGCGGCCACAGCATCCGCGCTCGGAGAAAAGCCGTTTTCGTCTTCAGATATTTTATCTGCGCCGCCTTGAGCTCGTCATCCTGACGCTTATCGCGTTCCATCGCTTACAGCTATTCCGGCTCCTTGATGACGAGCGGCATTATCTTGCGCGCGGGCGTGCCGACGTAGGTGCCGCCGACGGGGAGGTCCTTGAGCACGGAGCTGCCCATGCCGATGAGCACGTCGCAGCCGATGTTGACGTAGGGCTTGACCATCGCGCCCATGCCGACGAAGACGTCGTCGCCGACCGAGACGTTGTTGCCGAGCGCGCTGCGCGCGCCGAGGTGGCAGAAGCTGCCGACGTGCGTGTCGTGGCCGATGAAGCAGGCGGAGTTGACTATCGTGTGCTTGTCTATCACGGCGTCGGACTCGACGATGCAGCCCGCGAAGATTATCGTCCCTTCGCCGAGGCGCACGGAGCTGTTTACTATTCCGAGCGGGTGGACGAGCGCGGGCCAGCAGACGTTCTTGAAGCGCGCCGCCATCCTGCGGCGGACCTCGTTCGAGCCTATCGCGATTATCGCCATCGTCTCAGGCGTGTCCGGCATGTCGGAGACAGGCCCGAGTATCGGGATGCACCAGAGCGATTTGCCCCAGAGCTTCGGATTGTCGTCGTAAATTCCGGCGCAGCCGATGTTGCACGCCTCGAGCGTCGAAAGGACGACCTTCGCGTGGTCTCCGGCCCCTATGAGAAAGACGTTTTCTTTTCTCTCCATCGTTACCACCCTTCCGTTTTCATATTGAAGATGACATATTTATTGTAACTCAAATTTTACGGAAGTGGGCGTAAACGGGCAAAAACCGCTGATATCATGGTATAATCGGCTATTATATCGGACTCGCGTTTCCACTATTGCCGCGCCTGTCCTTCGGGGGGATTCTATTGCGCAGACTCATCGTTCAGCTTATTTTGCGCCTCTTTTTCCGCGTTGAGGTAAAGGGCTGGGAAAACTGGAAGAACGCCGGCGAAGGCGTGCTTATCGCGCCGAACTACGTCTCTTTCATCGACCCGCTGATCCTCGCCGCCTTCCTGCCCGAGAAGGTCCCCTTCGCGATCGAGCGCAGGCTCACAAAAAAACGCTTCGCGCGCTTCTTCCTTCCGATAGCCGACACGCACATTCTCGACGCGGACGCGCCGCTGACACTTAAATATTTCCTCAACCTGCTCAAAAACGGCGGGCGCTGCGTCATCTTCCCCGAGCTTCAGCCGACGACCATCGGCAACCCGATGAAGGTCTCCGCGGGCGTCGCGCAGATAGCGGACCACACGCACGCGAAGATACTGCCGATACACATCAAGGGCACGGAGAACACGCCCTTCTCGCGCATCCAGCACAAGCGCGGGCTGCGCTTCTTCTCGAAGGTCACGATAACCGTCTCCCCCGTCAAGGAGCTCAAGATACCCGAGGGGCTCTCCGGCTCGAAGCGCACCGCCGCGGCGGGACGCGCGCTCGAGCGCATAATGGACGAGGCATCGCTCTACGCGCGCCGCAAGGAAAAGCCGCTCTGGGACATCCTGCTCGACGCGCGCAGCGAATTCGGCGGCTCGACGCGCCTCTTCAGCGACCACGGCGCGAAGCCCGTCACCTACAACGGCTTCATCACGCGCGTGCTGCTCATCGAGGAGGCGCTGCGCGCGCAGAACCTCGAGGGGAAGAACGTCGGCGTGCTGCTGCCGACCTCGCTCGGCGGCGTAATCTCGATATACGCGCTGCAAAAGATGGACAAGATCCCCGCGATGCTGAACTTCTCGCTCGGCCCGCGCGCCATCGTCACGAGCTGCCGCACCGCCTGCATCAAGACGGTCGTCTCCTCGCGCAAATTCATCGAGCTCGGCAAGCTCGACGCGCTCTCGAACGCAATCGAAGAAGCGGGCATACGCATATTCTGGCTTGAAGACGTCGCGCCGCTAATCACGACCGGCAAAAAATTATCCGCGGCGCTGCGCGCCCCGTTCCTGCGCTCGAAGCCCGCAGACCCGAAGGCCGTCGAAAAGCCCGCCGTCATCATCTTCACCTCCGGCTCCGAGGGCGCGCCGAAGGGCGTCGTCCTCAGCTACAAAAACCTCAACACGAACCACGCGCAGACCTTCACGCGCGTCGACTTCTACCGCTCCGACCGCGTCCTCAACGCGATGCCGATATTCCACTCCTTCGGCCTCGTCGGAGTGTTCCTGCCCGTCTCGCTCGGCTTCTTCGTCTACCTCTACCCGTCGCCGCTGCACTACAAGACCATCGCGAACATATGCTACGACGAGCGCATAACGATACTCTTCGCGACCGACACCTTCCTCGCCGGATACGCGAAGGCCGCCGCCGACAACTACGACTTCGCGACGGTGCGCCTGCTCGTGCAGGGCGGCGAAAAGCTCAAGCCCGCGACGCAGCAGACGTGGTTCGAACGCTTCAACATCCGCATCACCGAAGGCTACGGCGTCACCGAAGCCTCGCCCATCGTCTCCAACAACTACTACGCGCACCACAAGAGCGGCACAGTCGGCACCTTCGTAGAAGGTCTCGAATACCGCCTCGAGCCGGTCGAAGGCGTCGCCGAGGGAGGCCGCCTCTGGCTAAAGGGCGACAACATCATGATGGGCTACCTGCGCGCGACGAACCCCGGCGTCCTCGAACCGCCGAAGGACGGCTGGTACGACACCGGCGACATAGTGAAGCTCGACTCCGAGGGCTACGTGACGATACTGGGCCGCGCAAAGCGCTTCGCGAAGATAGGCGGAGAGATGATATCGCTCGCCGCCGTCGAAGAGGCGATGTTCGAGATATGGCCCGAAGGCCAGCACGCCGTCACGATGATCCACGGCGCGAACCGCGAGACCCTAACCGCCGTCACGACCCGCACAGACATCAAGCGCGAAGACCTGCGCCAGAAGCTCTCCGCAATAGGCATGGCCGAAATAGCGATTCCCAAGAAACTCATCTACATGGAAAGCATCCCCCTGCTAGGCAACGGCAAGACAAGCTACGTCGAACTCGACGAGATGCTGAAGAACATGAACGCAGAGGAGTAAGCCGGCGATGATAAAGCAGAGCGACGACTTCACCACCGCTTCCGCCATGCGCGGCGGAGAGGGCTGCGCCAGGATATTCCGCGCGCCGCTGCCGGAAAAGGCCGCGCCGCTGGCGATGGCGTCGAGGATAGAGCTCGAGCCCGGCGCTTCGATAGGGCTGCACAAGCACGAGACAGACGAAGAAGTCTACGCCATAGTCTCCGGAAACGGCGTCTATACATCTGACGACGGAGATACACCGGCCCTTCCCGGCGACATATTCGTAACGAGAAAGGGCATGTCGCACGGGCTGAGGAACAACGGCGGCGAGCCGCTCATATTCTTCGCCGTCGTCGCCGAATAGCGCCGCGCTCAAACGGCGCGCCGCCGTTAAAATTCAACGCAGTGGCACAAAAACGTAACCAAAGGTTATTTTTATCGCATAATAATATTCATTGACACGATAAAGCAAGAACATTATCATTACTCCAACATTTATTGATGGAGGCTTCGTGTAATGAAGAAAATCGTTATGTCATTGTGCGCGGCGCTGTGCGCCGTGATGCTCGCCCAGGCCGCTTCGGCCGAAACGGTCATCAAGATAGGCCACGTGCTCAACAGCGACCATTCGTGGCACAAGAACCTCAGCGGCTTCGCCGACGATGTGAAGAAGAGCACCGACGGCAGAGTAGTCATTCAGCTTTATCCCAGCGCCCAGCTCGGGAACGAAAAGGACATGGTCGAGGGGCTGACGCTCGGAATGATCGACGGCGGCCTTATCGGCGGCGGCTCCTTCCAGTCGATAGACGAGAGATTCGGCATAGAGGCTCTGCCTTACGCATGGCCGACGCATGAAGCGGCCTACAAGGCTTTCGACGGCAAGCTCGGCGAATTCCTCTTCAAGCTCCTCAACGAGAAGGGCATCGAAGGACTCGCATGGTGGGAGAACGGCTTCCGCCACATCACGAACAACAAAAAGCCCATCGTAAAGCCCGAAGACCTCAAAGGCCTGAAAATCCGCGTAACGCCCGACAAGATGCGCCTCGACACCTTCAAGCTCCTCGGCGCGGCGCCGATGGCCATTAACTTCGGCGAGCTCTACTCCGCGCTTCAGCAGGGCGTCGTCGACGGACAGGAAAACCCCTACGCCATCATCTACTCCAACGCATTCAACGAAGTCCAGAAATATCTCTCCAAGACGGGACACATCTGGGGCTCCGCGATTCTCTGCGTCAACAGCAATCTCTGGAGCCAGCTTTCCGACGAGGACAAGGCAACCGTGAAACAGCTCGCGCAGAAATGGGGCGAAGCCCAGCGTAAGGAGACCATACAGGAAGAGGACGAATTCCTGAAAAAGCTCGAAGAGAGCGGAATGCTTGTCAACGATGTAGACAAAGCCGCCTTCCAGCAGGCCGTCCAGCCCGTGTGGCAGAGCTATGAAAAGACGTTCGGCAAAGAGCTGATGGACATGGTGCGTGAGTATGGGAAACAGTAACGAAACAGAGAAAAAGGATACTCTCAAGCGGGCGTACCGCCCGCTTGAGCTTTTTGTGATCATCGCGGTCACGGTCGTATTCATCGTCGTAATGATGGAAGTCGTCTCGCGCTACATAATGCACCAGTCAATAGCGTGGGGCGGCGAGGTCTGCCAGACGCTCCTCGTTTGGATAACCTTTATAGGCTCGGCCGCCGCGCTGCTGACGAACGACCACATGGAGATAAACATCGTTCTCGACAGGATACACAGCCCCGCGGCGAAGAAGCTCGTGCTTTTCATACGCGAGCTCGCGATACTCATCTTCGTCTGCGTCGGCACTGCGGGCGGCGTGAAGCTCGTAGAGAGGACGTGGAACATGACGACGACGACGCTCCAGATACCGGCGGGCGTACTCTACCTTGCATTCCCGGTCGGCTGCGCGCTGATGATTCCCGTCGTTCTGCATAATATTTACAAACTGTTCGCAGGGAAAGAGTGATAGTCATGCTGCTTCTTGCTGCCGTTTTAATAATAGGCATAGCCATAGCCGTGCCGATATCCTACTCGATAGCGGTCTCCGGCGCGTTCTACCTTCTGGTGGAATCCACGCTGCCGGTGCTCGTCATAGCGCAGCGCATGGTGGTCGGCGTCGACTCCTTCACTCTGCTCGCGATACCGCTCTTCCTCCTCGCCGGCGCTCTCATGGCCGAGGGCGACATAACCCCGCGAATCATGAGATTCGCCTCCAGCATGGTCGGACACATCCGCGGCGGCATGGCGATGGTCATGGTCGTCTCCTGCATGTTCTTCGGCGCGATTTCGGGGTCGGGCGTCGCAGACGTCGCGGCCATCGGCTCTATAATGCTCCCCGCCATGAAAGGGCAGAGCTATAAGCCGGCCTTCAGCGCCTCGCTGCTTGGATGCGGCGGCGCACTCGCGACCATCATACCGCCCAGCATCGTCATGGTCGTCCTCGGAGTGACGATGGGAGCCTCGATAGGCAAGCTCTTCATAGCGGGCTTCATCCCCGGAATACTCTCCGGCGGCGGCCTTATGCTCGTCTCCTATTACTTCGCGAAGAAAGAAAATTACCCGCGTCTGCCGAAGGCCGACGCGCGCGAAAAGTGGGAGGCCTTCAAAGGCGCGTTCCTGCCGATGGTGACGCCTGCGATAATCATCGTCGGAATACTCGAAGGCATTTTCACAGCGACGGAGGCCGGCGCGGTCGCGGCTTTCTACGCTCTGATACTTTCGAAATACGTCTACAAAAAGCTGTCGTGGCGCCGCTTCTTTGAAATATGCCTCGAAGTCGGCAAAACGAGCGCCGTCGTCCTCTTCATCATATCGGCGGCGAGCCTCTTCGGCTGGGTGCTCACCTCGCAGAACATACCGCAGAAGATAGCGGAGGTCATCCTCGGCATCTCCGACAACTACTGGGCCGTTCTGATATTCTTCAACCTGCTGCTGCTCATCCTCGGGACCTTTATGGAGACGACGGCGATAATCCTTATAATTATCCCGATATTCATGCCGATAATGACGCAGATAGGCGTCGACCCGATACACCTCGGCGTAATGGTCTGCGTCAACATGGCGATAGGAGCCAACACGCCGCCGCTCGGCGTCGACCTCATGACGGCGTGCAAGGTTGCCGACATACCGTACGAGGATTCGTTCCGCTACATCCCGTACTTCCTGACTTCCATGTTCATCGTGCTGGTGCTGGTCATCATATTCCCCGGCCTCTCGACGTGGCTGCCCAATATGTTGGTGACCTCCGCCGGAGCATAGAGCGACACGGCCGACAAAGTATCAACACAAGCGGGGCGCGCGGGCGTCCCGCTTTTTTGCGCGTTCGGCGCGTTGCGCGCCTTCCCGTAAACGCACGGAGGCGGCGTGTATTCGGCGGCGCCGCGTCGTGGCGCGGGGCTTTCGCGCGGTTTCCGGCGCGTTCGCGAATTTGCCGAAGCTTCGGCGAATAGCCGCCTTTTCCCTAAAGCGAGAGCCGCGCCCGCGCGTGAAGGCGCGCGCGCAAAGCTCAGACGCGAGGCCGCGCGTCGGGCGGGGAGCCGCGTTTTCACAAAATCTCCATAAATTCCACACGCTTCGGCCACATTCGCGCGGTACGATATGAAGGTCGAATTGTCGCCGGAAAACGCCGCGCTTTTATTGACATACTGACGCGTATGTATATATAATTTATCGCGGTTTTTTATCACGTCGGGTGAAAAGGGAGGGAAAATCAAATGCGGAGGACTAAGGAGGAAGCGATGCGCACGAGGATGAGCATTATGGAATCGGCGCTCGACATCTTCAGCGAGAAGAATTTCGCGAACGCTTCCGTCTCCGAGATAACGGCGCGCATCGGTCTGTCGAAGGGCGCGTTTTACTGGCATTTCAAGAACAAGCAGGACATCCTCATCAAGATAATCGAGGAGTTCTGCGCCGGCGACTGCGACAAGTATATGGGGCTGTGCGAGGCTTCGCCCGAGGCCGTCGGTTCGCTGCGCGGATATGTGAAAGAGGTGCTTGAGCGCCTGCGCAGCGAGGAGCGGTGGAAGAAGCTGCACGAGCTTATGATCCGCCGCCACGAGTGGCCGCAGGACATCCGCGAGCGCGTCGACGAGATTCTTCACGAGGCGAGGACCCGCGACATCAAGCAGATGGAGACGTACATAGTGACGCGCCAGAAGGCCGGAAAGATACGCAAGTCGCTGTCCGCGCACAAGGCCGCGGTGCTTCTCGTCAGCATCTTCCACGGCTTCGGAATATCGCAGCTCGCGGGCGCGCTGCCCGATGAGCTGCCGGAGAGCCTCGACATTCTGTTCGACGCGCTCACGAAAGAGTTTTCGGTGAAGAGCGAAGCGTAAAAGGCGGCAATCCCTGCCAGAACGAGGGAATACAGATAAACAAAAAACGGAAAGTGTAGGTGGCACTGAAAAATGCAGGGAAATGGAGAAAACAAGAACGTGGAGATCAAGGGCAATCCGAAGTCTCCGTGGGTGAAGATAGCCGCAGCGGTCGTGGTGATCGCCGTCGTCTTCTTCGGCTACAGGGCCTGGAAGGACGGCTCGTCGCAGCCGGTGCAGCAGGCGGCCGCGGAGCCGGTGGTCATCGTCAAGCAGGTCGAGAAGTTCGACGCCTCGTCCGTGCCTTCGGAGTACGTGGGCCGCGTGGAGTCGATTCAGTCGGTCTCCGTGAAGCCGCAGATTTCCGGCGAGATAGCGAAGGTCTGCTTCAAGGAAGGCTCCGTCGTCAAGGCGGGACAGCTTCTCTTCCAGATAGACCCGAAGCAGTACGAGGCGACGGTGCAGCTCCGCAAGGCAGAGCTTCAGCAGGCGGAGGCGAACCTAGTGACCGCAGAGAAGTATTACAAGCGCGTAACGGCGGCTAGCGAGCGCGCGGTCTCCGCGACGGACAGAGATACGGCGGAGGGCAACTTCCTCCAAGCCAAGGCCGCGGTAGCGCAGGCGAAGGCGGCTCTCAAGCTCGCGCAGATAGACCTCGGCTACTGCCGCATCACCTCGCCGATAACTGGAAAGATAGGCAGGGCGCTCTACACGAAGGGCAACTACGTGACGCCGCAGATAACGGAGCTCGCCTCGATAGTCCAGATGGACCCCATCCGCGTCTCCTACCCGCTGCCCGACAGGGACTACCTCGACCAGCTTTCGCTATTCAAGGAGGACGGCTCCGTCTACAACACGAGCCTGATTCTCAGCAACGGCGAGAAATACAACGTCCCCGGCAAGCGCGACTTTGAGAACAACAGGGTCGACCAGACGACCGGAACGATAATGATGCGCCTGCGCTTCGCGAACAAGGAAGGAATGCTGATTCCGGGCGAAATGGTCCGCGTCTTTACGAAGCCCGTCAAGAGCCATATAGTCAACGCCGTCCCGCAGACCGCGGTCATGGCCGACGAGCAGGGCGACTACGTCTACGTCATCAACGCCGACAACACGGCGCGCCAGGCGCGCGTGACGCTCGGACGCGAGTTCGGCGAGCTGCGCGAGGTCACGAGCGGGGTTGAGGCGGGCGAGAACGTCGCCGTCGCCGGACTTCAGCGCCTGCGTCCCGGAGCGAAGGTCCGCATAGAGACCTCCGCCGATGAGAAGCCCGCGGCTGAGAAAGCCGCAGCGCAGGGCGGAGAGGCCCCGAAAGAGGGAAATTAAAAAATGTTCTCTAAATTCTTCATCGAACGTCCGCGATTTGCGATGGTCGTCTGCATCGTCATCGCGCTCGCGGGCATAATATCCATCTTCTCGCTGCCGGTCGAGCAGTACCCAGAGGTCGCGCCGCCGCAGATACGCGTCAACACCTCCTACCGCGGAGCCGACGCCGAGACGATAGCGAACACCCTCGCCGCGCCTCTCGAAGAGGAGGTCAACGGAGTCGAGGGCATGATCTATATGGACTCGACCTCGAGCAACAACGGCGAATATACGCTCTACGTCACATTCGCCACGGGCACCGACTCCGACATGGCGCTCGTCCGCGTCCAGAACCGCGTCTCGCAGGTTCAGCCGCAGCTGCCGCAGGAGGTCGTCGACGAAGGCATCACGGTCGAAACGTCGTTCTCCGACACGCTGGGCTTCCTCGCGCTGACTTCGCCGAACGGCACCTACGACGAGCTTGAGCTTATGAACTACGCCTACGCGAACATCAGAAGCCGCCTCCAGCGCGTCGCTGGCATGGGCAACGTCCAGGTCTTCGGCGCTAAGTACAGCATCCGCGTCTGGCTCGACCCGATGCGCATCACCTCGCTCGGCCTCTCTATAGAGGACGTCGCGGCGGCTATACAGAGCCAGAACAAGCAGGCCTCGATAGGCTCCATCGGCGCGCGCCCGGGCAGCGACATCAACAGCCCGCTCGTCTACACGCTGATGGCGAAGGGACGCCTTTCGACGGTCAAGGAATTTGAAGAGATAATCGTCCGCACCGCCTCCGACGGCGGCCTAGTCAAGCTGAAGGACATCTCGCGCATAGAGCTCGGCTCCGAGACCTACAACTTCAACGCGAACGTCAACGACGCTCCGGCCGCTATGATAGCTATGTCGCAGACCTCCGGCTCGAACGCCCTCAACGTCATGTCCGGCGTCCGCGAGGTTATGGAGCAGATAAGCGCGAACCTGCCCGACGATATGCAGCTCGAGGTGCAGTACGACTCGACCGAGTACGTCCAGGAGACGATTAAGGAAATCATCATGACGCTCTTTATGACGCTCGCGCTCGTCATATTCGTCTGCTACCTCTTCCTTCAGGACTGGCGCACGACGCTCGTCCCGACGGTCGCGATCCCGGTCTCGCTGCTCGGCACCTTCGCCGCGCTGCTCGCGGTCGGCTACACCATCAACACGCTTTCGCTCTTCGGACTCGTCCTCGTCATAGGTACGGTCGTCGACGACGCCATCGTCGTCGTCGAACGCGTCCAGTTCCTTATGGAGCGCGACAAGTGCGACCCGAAGACCGCTACGATACAGGCCATGAAGGACGTCACTGGGCCTATGATGGCGACGACGCTCGTCTTCCTCGCCATATTCGTCCCCGTCGCCTTCATGACGGGAATCACGGGACAGATTTACAAGCAGTTCGCCGTCACCATCGGATTCGCGGTCTGCTTCTCGCTCGTCGTCGCGCTGACGATGTCGCCGATGATGTGCGCCCATATGCTGCGCGAGCAGGAGCCTGTGCAGCGAGGGCCGCTGAAGTGGTTCAACGACGCGCTCGCGAGCTCTACGCGCGGCTACGTCGCGGGAGCTATCGTCATAGCGAAGCGCAGGATACTGCCGTTCCTGCTCTTCGCGGCCGTAGCCTTCGGCTGCTGGACGGTGCTTAAGCTTTCGCCGACGGCCTTCCTTCCCGACGAGGACCAGGGCGTTATATTCGCCGGCGTACAGCTTCCGGAAGGAGCTTCGCGTCCGCGCACCGAGGCCGTCGTCAAGCCGATGGTCCAGGAGGTCATGACGCTTCCCGGCGTGGACAGCGTGATGGACATTTACGGACATAACATCCTCGGCGGCGAAGGCGAAAACGTCGCCTCGCTCATCATCCCGCTCGACCCGTGGGGACAGCGCAAGGCGCCAGACCAGCAGCTCTCCGCGCTCGTCGCGAAGGTCAACGCCATAGCGGCGAAGTACCCGCAGGCGCAGATCAACGTCGTCACGCCGCCTCCTATCCAGGGGCTCGGTATGGCGACCGGTATCGACATGAGGCTTGAATCGACGGTCGACAACGACCCCGTCCGCCTCGCCGAGGTCATGGGCATAGTGCTGCGCGAGCTGAACCAGGCGCCCGAGGTCAACTACGCCTTCTGCTCCTTCACGGCCGACACGCCGCACCTCTTCGTCGACATCGACCGCCAGAAGGCGGAGCTGCTCGAAGTTCCCGTCAGCACGATATTCAGCACGCTCCAGACCTACTTCGGCTCGGCCTACATCAACGACATCAACATAGGCACGCAGGTCAACCGCGTCATGCTCCAGTCTGAGTGGAACTACAGAAACAGCATCGACCGCATAGGCGAGATATTCGTGCGCAGCTCGACGGGCGAGCAGGTCCCGATACAGAGCGTCGCGACGGTCAAGAAGACGCTCGCGCCGCGTTCGCTCGACCGCTACAACCTCTACCCGACCGCGGCCATCACGATAGTCATGAAGCAGGGCTACTCGACGGGCGAAGGCATCGCGCGCGTCCACGAGATAGGCGAGCGCGTCCTCCCCGACGGCTACACCTACGAATGGTCCGGAATGACCTACCAGGAAGAGCACGCGCAGGGCGGCATCACGATGGTGCTCGTAATAGCGCTTATCTTCGCCTTCCTCTTCCTCGTCGCGCAGTATGAAAGCTGGTCGACGCCGGTCTCCGTCATACTCTCGCTGCCTACCGCTATGCTCGGGGCGCTCGTCGGCTTCCGCATCATGGGAATCCCGCTTTCCGTCTACGGACAGCTCGGAATCCTCCTCCTCGTCGGACTCGCCTCGAAGAACGCAATACTCATCGTCGAGTTCGCGAAGGAACAGCGCGAGCTGCACGGCCTGCCGCTGATACAGGCGGCGGCGGTCGCGGCGACGGAACGTTTCCGCGCAGTCCTCATGACGGCCTTCACCTGCGTCCTCGGCGCGGCCCCGATGCTCGTCGCTTCGGGAGCGGGCGCCGCGAGCCGCAAGGCCGTCGGTTCGACGCTCTTCTTCGGAATGATGGCGGCTACCTGCATCGGTATCTTCCTCATACCGGGGCTCTGGGTCGCCTTCCAGGGACTGCGTGAAAAGGTAAAGTCGCGCATCGGCAGAAACAAGAACGCCGAGGCACAGGCGAACTAGGAGGCGCGCGATAATGAAAAAACTGACAATACTCACAATATCCGCGCTCGCGATAATGGCGGCGGCCTCCGCCGCCTTCTCCGCGGAGGCGAAGACCGAGCCCACGTCGCAGGACGTGCAGATGAAAAACGGCTCGTGGACGGAGCTCGCTCAGCTCTACCCCGTCGCCTTCGTGGAGCAGAACGTATCCGAAGAGCTGACGCCCGAGAAGCTCGCCAGCTGGTGGGACGTCTTCGGCGACCCGACGATGACCGACCTCATCACGCGCGCCCTTGAGAAGAACCGCGACCTCGCGAGCGCGCGCGCCAGCGTCAAAGAGGCGAGATACCAGCTCGGCATAAGCGAGGCTAACCTCCTCCCGTGGCTCGACGCCAACGGTTCGTGGAACAATGTCCGCACATCGCCTGAAGCAGGCGGAAGCGGCAGCGCTTTACAGTACATCGGCCTCGGCCTCGACGCGACCTGGGAGATAGACATCTTCGGCGGACAGCGCGCCTCCGTGCGCGCGCAGCGCAGGACCTTCGAAGCGCAGTACGCGATGCTCTACTCGACGTGGAGCTCGCTCGCCGCGGAGGTCGCGATGGACTACATCTCGCTGCGTACGCTCCAGGAGCAGCTCGACATAGCGAACTACAACGTCGGCCTCCAGGAGGAGACCGTCGGCATCCAGCAGTCGCGCGTAGACGCTGGCCTCGCCGACGACCTCTCGCTGAACCAGGCGAAATACACCTTGGAGCAGACGCGCGCGACGATACCGACGATACTGGCCTCTATAGAGCAGACGAAAAACGCGCTCGCTATACTCACCGGCGAAATCCCCGGTACGCTCGAGGAAGAACTTGCGGAGCACAAGCCCGTGCCGCGCATAGAGTCGACCGCGCTCATCGGCATACCGGCCAACGCCATACGCCAGCGCCCCGACATCAGGCAGGCCGAACGCGAGCTCGCCGCGCAGATAGCGCGCAAGAAAGCCGCGCGCGCCGACCTCTGGCCGAAATTCTACCTAACGGGCGCGATAGGCACGCAGGCGCACGAAGGCTCGCTCTTCAACGGCCCCGGCAAGATGTACAGCTTCCTGCCGCAGATAAGCTGGCCTATATTCCACGCCGGCGCGATAACGAAGAACATCAAAGTTCAGGGCGCGCGCGCGGAACAGCTGCTCGCCGCCTATGAGCAGACCGTCCTCACGGCGGTCGGCGAAGTGCGCGACGCGCTCTCCGACAACGTGCAGGAATACGAGCGCAACGCACGCCTCAAGAGCGGCGTCGAAGCGGCCCAGTCCGCGCTCGACCTCGCCAACGAGAAATACGCCAACGGCCTCGTTGACTTCACGAACGTCATAAACGCGCAGAGCGCGCTGGCCTCGCTCTCCGAGCAGTACGTCGTCAGCGGCGGACAGATATCCACCAACGCCGTCCGCCTCTTCAAGGCTCTCGGCGGAGGCTGGAAGCCGCTCGACGAAGCAGAGCGCGCGATAGCCGAAGCTGCGGCGAAGAAAAAATAGTGCGAAACGCAAAAACAAAAAACGCGAAAAGGAGCCTCAGTCGGGGCTCCTTTTTTATATCTATTTTACGGCGATTTGATACAATCTAAGAAGCAACGGAGAGACCGCCGCGGCGGTCCATTCTGCGGCGCGCGCGGCGCGCCTACAAAATATTTAGGAGGACACAACATGACCAAACTTGTCGAGTGCATTCCGAACTTCAGCTGCAGCAAAGAAAAGGACGAAGCCGCCTACAACGCGCTCGTCGACGTCGCGAAGAGCGTACCCGGCTGCACGCTGTTCGACGCGCAGACCGACGGCAACCACAACCGCTGCGTCTTCACCCTCATAGGTTCTCCCGAGGCGATCGAAGAAGTCGCCTTCCAGCTCACGAAAAAAGCCGCCGAAGTCATAGACATGACGAAGCACCACGGCGAGCACTCGCGCATGGGCGCCACCGACGTCATCCCGTTCGTCCCGACAGTCAACGTGACAGTAGAAGAGTGCGTCGAGATGTCGAAGCGCCTCGGCAAACGCATCTGGGAAGAGCTTAAAATCCCGAGCTTCCTCTACGAAGATTCCGCCACGTCGCCCGACCGCGTGAACCTCGCCAACGTCCGCAAGGGACAGTTCGAAGGCATGCCCGAGAAGCTCCTCCAGCCCGAGTGGGCGCCCGACTTCGGCGAGCGCAAAATCCACCCGACCGCCGGCATCACCGCGATAGGCGCCAGAATGCCGCTCGTCGCCTTCAACATCAACCTCGCCACCTCCGACGTCAACATCGCGAAGAAAATAGCGAAAGTCATCCGCGGTTCCTCCGGCGGCTTCAAGTGCTGCAAAGCCATGGGCTTCATGCTCGAAGACCGCGGCATCGCGCAGGTCTCCATGAACATGGTCAACTACGAAGTCACGCCGCTCACGGTCGTATACGAGATGGTGGACAGCCTTGCGAAGCGCTACGGCACCTACATCGTCGGCAGCGAGCTCGTCGGCCTCACCCCCGCCAAGGCGCTCCTCGACTGCGCCGAGTACTACCTCAAGCTCGAAAACTTCGACTGCCATAACCAGGTGATGGAATATCACATCATCGACATGGAAGAGAAATAAGGGAGCGAAAAATATGAAACTCGCAGAAATGCAGGTCGCCCAGTTTGTAGACGTAATGGCCTCCGACGCCCCCGCCCCCGGCGGCGGCTCGGCCTCCGCTCTCGAAGGCGCCGTCGGCGCGGCCCTCACCGCGATGGTCTGCGCCCTCACCATAGGCAAGAAAAAATACGCCGACGTCCAGGACCTCGCCGCCGAGTCGATGGAAAAAGCCAACGACCTCAAAGCGCGCTTCGTCGACGTAATGGACCGCGACACCGAAGCCTTCAACGCCGTCAGCGCCGTCTTCGCCATGCCGAAAGAGACCGACGTCGAGAAAGCCGCGCGCAAAGCCGCCATGCAGGAAGCGCTCAAAGGCTGCACCAAGACCCCGTTTGAAATGATGCAGCTCGCCTGCGAAACCCTCGAACTCACCCGCTCGCTCGTCGGCCGCCTCAACGCCAGCGCCGCGAGCGACCTCGGCTGCTCCGCCCTCGCGCTCCGCGCCGCGATACAGGGCGCGTGGCTCAACGTGCTCATCAACATCTCCGGCATCACCGACGAAGCCTTCGCCGCCGAATACCGCGCGAACGGACAGGCCCTCCTCGACAAAGCCCTCCCGCTCGCCGACGAAATCTACGCCGAGATACTCAAAACCATGTAACGGCCCGCAAGGGCAAGACGCGGCGCAAAATCCGCGCCGCAGCGAAAACGCACACAGCGGGGCCTCACGCGAGGCCCCGTTTTTATGTTATGCTCTGAATCGAAAACGACCGAACGGGGCGAAAAAGATGGACGAAAACATAAAAATAACAAACCTGCGCGAAACGCCCGAACTAATCCCGAGCGCGGCGCAATGGTTCTCATCTAAATGGGAAATCCCCACGGAAGAATACGAGACAAGCATGAGGGAATCCGCCGAAAGCCGCGCGCCCGTCCCGCAGTGGTTCGCCGTCACGGACGCGCGCGGAAAAATCACAGCGGGCGCGGGAATAATCAAAAACGACTTCCACGACCGCAAAGACCTCTCGCCCAACTTATGCGCGCTCTTCGTCGAAGAACAACACCGCCGCCGCGGAATCGCGGGCAAGCTGCTCGACTTCGCGCGCGAGTCCATGCGCCGCGCAGGAATCCCCAAACTCTACCTCGTCACAGAACACACGTCGTTCTACGAACGCTACGGCTGGCGTCACACAGCCGACGCAACCGGCGACGACGGCGTGAAAATGCGCGTCTACGAGGCGGAGTGCTGAAACGAAGAGGCACGAGCAAAATATGGAAGAACTGAAAAATTTCTCCCCATACGACGGACACATAGCAAGCATCCTCATCGGCTGCGGCACGGCAAAAATCTCTTTCCGAACTTGGGACGCGAAAAAACTCGTAATCATCTATGACGGCGTCGAAAACATCCGCGAAAGCCACGCCGTATTCAACGACATAGCCGAATACAGAGAGACAACAGACGACGGCGAGCTTATCGGATACGAGTTCTTCGACACAGACGGCGCCCCCGTCCTGAGCCTCATCGCCGAATCGGCGAAAATCTACAAAGTCGGAGAAAACGCCGAGGCGGACGAAGCTCTGTTCGACGCAGGCACGGAGTATATCGGGGGACAAAGGCAGAGCGAGTTTCTACAATAGCCGCTTAGCTCTGCAAAAAAGACGGAGCGCTTCACCACAGCGCTTCATCGTCGGATACGAAAGCATCGAAAAACCGCCCCGGCCGCAGGTGCGGTTCGGGGCGGTTCCTGTTGGGGTTTACGGCTTGTTTTACTGTTCTCTGAGCACGCCGCCTTCTACGCCGGAGGTGGCGAAGGCGCGGTAGCGGCTGAGGAACGGGCTGTCGGTCGGCTGAACGTGCGGCTGGAATTTCTTGCGGCGTTCGGCGAGGACTTCTTCGGGGACGAGGAGGTCGAGGCGTTTCTCCGGGATGTTGATGGAGATGACGTCGCCCTCTTCGACGAGGCCTATCGGGCCGCCGATCGCGGCTTCGGGCGATACGTGGCCGATGGAGGCTCCGCGCGTAGCGCCGGAGAAGCGTCCGTCGGTGATGAGCGCGACGGTGCTGCCTTTGCCCTGGCCCATTATCGCGGAGGTGGGGCCGAGCATTTCGCGCATGCCGGGGCCGCCCTTCGGTCCTTCGTAGCGGATGACTACGACGTCGCCGTCTTTGATTTCGTTGTTCATTATCGCGGCGCTCGCGGCTTCTTCTCCGTCGAATACGCGCGCGGGGCCTTTATGTACGAGCATTTCGGGCGCTACTGCGGCCTGCTTGACTATCGCGCCGAGCGGGGCGAGGGTGCCTTTGATGAAGGCGAGTCCGCCCTCTTTGTGGTGCGGCCTGTCGAGCGGACGGATTACCTCGGGGTCGGAGATTTTCGCGTTCGCTACGTTTTCGGCGGTGGTGTGGCCCGTGACGGTGATTGTCTCGCCGTGGATGAGGCCCGCGTCGAGCAGCTCGTGCATGAGGGCCTGGACGCCGCCGGCGCGCCAGAGGTCTTCGATGTGGTGCGCGCCGCCCGGGCTCATGGAGCAGAGGTGCGGCACTTTTTCGCCGATTTCGTTGAAGAGGTCGAGGGACATTTCAAGGCCCGCCGCCCACGCTATCGCGGGGAGGTGGAGCGAGGTGTTGGTGGAGCCGCCGAGCGCGAGGTCTACGGCGACGGCGTTGCGGAAGGCGTCCATCGTGAGGATGTCGCGCGGACGGATGTTTTTATTCACCATGTCCATGACGGCGCGTCCCGCGTCTTTCGCGAGGCGGATGCGTCCCGCGTGTACCGCGGGTACGGTGCCGTTGCCGGGGAGGGCGAGGCCGAGCACTTCCATCATGCAGTTCATCGTGTTGGCGGTGAACATGCCGGAGCAGGAGCCGCAGCCGGGGCAGGCGTTGTCTTCGATTTCCTGGAGGGCCGCGTCGTCGATCTTTCCGGCGGAGCGCATGCCTACGCCTTCAAATACGCTGTTGAGGTCGAGGACTTTGCCTTTGTTCTGTCCCGCCATCATCGGGCCGCCGGATATGACGACGGAGGGCAGGTTGAGCTCGGCGGCTGCCATCGCCATGCCGGGGACTATTTTGTCGCAGTTCGGCACGAGGACGAGTCCGTCGAAGGCGTGCGCGCGCGCCATGACTTCTATGGAGTCCATGATGAGCTCGCGGCTCGCGAGGGAGAATTTCATTCCCTCGTGGTTCATCGCGATTCCGTCGCATACGCCGATGACGGGGAACTCTATCGGGAGTCCGCCCGCGGCGTAGATGCCGGCCTTGACCGCTTCGGTGATGCTGCGCAGGTGGACGTGTCCGGGGATGATGGCGTTATAGGCGTTGGCTATGCCTATCCAAGGGCGCTCTATCTCCCAGTCTGTGTAGCCCGCCGCCTTGAGGAGCGAGCGGTGGGGGCTGCGCATGTAGCCTTTTTTCGCTTTGTCGCTGTTCATTTCCACACCTTCTTGAGAAAGTTTTATAACGTGCTTACCATATTATCTATCGAATCGCCGGGATACACCATCGGTAAAACCATCGCTCCCTGCGGAATTCTTACGTCGAGCAGCGCGGGGCCGGGCTCCGCGAGCATTTTTTCTATCGCGGGGCGCAGCTCGCCGGGCGAGGAGACGGAGAAGGCTGGGACGCCCATGCTCTCCGAGAGCGCGACGAAGTCTGGGTTGCGCGTGTAGATGGTGTTCGAGTAGCGGCAGTTGTAGAAGAGGTACTGCCACTGGCGGACGTTGCCGAGGCATGCGTTGTTGAGGAGCATTATCTTGACGGGGATGTTGTATCTCGCGCAGGTGTCGAGCTCCTGTATGTTCATCATGAGGCTGCCGTCGCCCGCTACGCAGCAGACGGTCTGTCCCGGGCAGGCGTAGGCCGCGCCTATCGCGGCGGGGAAGCCGAAGCCCATCGTGCCGAGGCCGCCGGAGCTGAGGAAGCGGCGCGGAGCCTCGACCTTGCAGTGCTGGGCCGCCCACATCTGGTTCTGTCCGACTTCTGTCGTGATTATCGCCTTGTGGTCGGTGATTTCGCAGAACGCCTCGAGCGCCTGCCACGGCGCTATCTCGCCCTCGTAGGAGCTGTGCGGCATCGGCTCTTTGCGGCGGATGTCGGCGAGGGTTTTGTTCCATTCGCTGTGGTCGGCGATTTTTTTGCGCATCGCGCCCATTATCGCTTCGAGCACGCGGCCCGCGTCGCCGATGAGCCAGACGTCGGATTCTACGGTTTTGTCTATTTCGGCGGGGTCGAGGTCTATGTGTATTATCTTCGCGTCGGCGGCGAATCTCTGGCGGTTTCCGGTCGTGCGGTCGCTGAAGCGCGAGCCTATCGCGACGACCACGTCTGCCGCCATGAGCGCGCGGTTCGCGACGGGGTGTCCGTGCATGCCGGCCATGCCGAGCGCGAGCCCGCTCGGGTGCGACTCGGGAAAGGCGCCTTTGCCGAGAAGCGTCGTCGTCACGGGTATCTCGTATTTAAGCGCGAATTCGGTGAGCAGCTCCGAGGCGCCGGAGCAGACCACGCCGCCACCCGCGAATATCACGGGGCGCTCCGCGTGTTCTATCAGCGAGACGGCCTCGTCGAGCCGCGCTACGTTGTAGTTGTTTTCGGGATGATAGCCCATGAAGTCGAGCTGCGTGGAATACTGGTAGTCGCCCGAGGCCTTCTGAACGTCGGCGGGGAAGTCTATGAGCACGGGCCCTGGACGTCCCGACGCCGCGATGTAGAAAGCCTTGTGGACGGTCGACTGTATCGCGTCGACGGAGTGAAGCTGGAAGCTGTGCTTCACAAAGGGCAGGCTCGCGCCTATCATGTCGGCCTCCTGGAAGGCGTCCGTGCCGATGACGGACTGCGCGACCTGGCCCGTTATCGCGACGAGCGGCACTGAGTCGAGGTTCGCCGTCGCTATTCCGGTAAGAAGATTCGTGGCGCCGGGGCCGGATGTCGCGATGCAGACGCCGGGCCTCCCGCCCGCGCGCGCGTAGCCGTCCGCGGCGTGCGCGGCCGCCTGCTCGTGGCGCATCAGAATGTGGTTTAGTTTTGAATCGTAAAGAGCGTCGTATAGATGAATGACAGTTCCGCCCGGGATGCCGAAGAGCGTGCTTACGCCTTCGTCCTCGAGCGCCTTGACCATCATCTGAGCCCCGTTCATTTTCGCCATTGACAGCGCTCCTTTTTGCTTGTCGTCTGTTTTTCGTTACGCGGCGGATATTCCGCGAAGCCGCGCGGACGGGGCGCGCCCGCCCGCACGGAGAGTGCTTTTGATTAGAATCTCGGGATTTCCTTCTGCTCCATCCACGGCATCATCTTGCGGAGTTCCTTGCCGACGGCCTCGTTCGGAGCTTCCTGCGCGGCCTTCGCCCAGACTCTCATGCGCGGGCGTCCGGTCTGGTTCTCGAGTATCCATTCGCGCGCGAAGGTACCGTCCTGTATGTCCTTCAGTATCTGCTTCATCGCCTTGCGCGATTCCTCGCCGATGACCTTCGGGCCGGCGGTCATGTCGCCGAACTTCGCGGTGTCGCTGATGGAGTAGCGCATCCAGCTGATGCCGCCCTCGAAGATCATGTCGACGATGAGCTTCATTTCGTTGATGCACTCGAAGTAGGCCATCTCGGGCTGGTAGCCGGCCTCGACGAGGGTTCTGTAGCCCTGCTGCATGAGCTCGGTGAGTCCGCCGCAGAGGACCGCCTGCTCTCCGAAGAGGTCGGTCTCGGTCTCTTCGCGGAAGGTGGTCTCGATGATGCCCGCGCGGCCGCCGCCTATCGCGGAGGCGTAGGCGAGGGCGTAGTCCTTCGCGTGTCCGCTGGCGTCCTGCTGGATGGCGATGAGGCAGGGAACGCCCTTGCCGTCCTTATACATCGAGCGGACGGTGTGGCCCGGGCCCTTCGGCGCGACCATGAAGACGTCGTGCGACGCCGGCGGCACTATCTGGCCGAAGTGGATGGCGAAGCCGTGCGCGAAGAGGAGCTTCGCGTCGGGCTTCATGTTCGGGGCGACCTTCGTCTTGTAGGTGTCGGCCTGGATGTGGTCCGGGATAAGGAACATGATGAAGTCGGCCTTCTTCGCCGCCTCTTCGACCGTGCAGACCTCGAAGCCGTCGGCCTCGGCCTTCGCCTTCGAGCGGCTTCCGTCGTGCAGCCCGATGATGACGGAGGCTCCGCTGTCGCGGAGGTTCTGCGCGTGGGCGTGGCCCTGGCTGCCGTAGCCGAGGATGGCTATCGTCTTGCCGTTCAGGAAGCTGAGATCTGCGTCGCGGTCGTAATAAACCTTTGCCATTTGAAACAACTCCTTAAAAATTTGTTTTTATTTATATCGCAAAGCTGTTAAAGCCCGTGATAACCTTAGTTGGCGAAGCCGGTGCGCGAAAGCGCCACCTGGCCCGAGCCCGCCGTCTCGAGAATGCCGTAGGGCTTGAGCGCCTCGAGGCATGCCTCCACCTTGCCGCGGTCGCCCGTCACCTCGAGCGTAATCGCGTCGGAGCCGAGGTCCACGACGCGGCAGCGGAAAATCTCCGCCGTCTGGAGGATGTGCGGCCTGCGGTCGACGGGCGCGAGCACCTTCACGAGAGAAAGCCAGCGCTCGACGAAGGGCCCTTCCTTTGTAAGATTGCGCACCTCGACGACCTCGATGAGCTTCATGAGCTGCTTGCGTATCTGCTCGTAAGCGCCCTCCTCGCCCTCGATGATGACGGTGAAGCGTGAAAGCCCCGGCACGTCCGTGCGGCCGACGCTGAGGCTCTCTATGTTGTAGCCGCGGCGGCATATGAGGTTCGCGATACGCATGAGCACACCCGGATTGTCTTCGGATATGATGCTGAAAGTACTCTTCACTCTGAAAACGCCCTTTCTTCCAAATACTTCAAATAATAAAAAAGACCGGAACCCCTCGCGGGCCCCGGTCCGAAATTAACACAGCCGCTAAGCGCCGGTCACTTCGGGGGACCCGCTGCTAATAATAACGACGACTACGTTAATAACGTTGGATATAAAGTTATTACCGCGCATCACAGCGCCCTTCCCCTCGTGCCGGATTGAAAGATCAACGCCTTTCATGGCATAGCACATAACATAATAAAAGCAGTTTTTACAAATGTCAACAAGGCGAAATAAAAATCACCGCCGTTTTGCTTAGCGCAGGCGCGCTGTTTTCAGCTTTCGGTACGAATATGAAAAGCCGCGTTGCGCTTCGCTTAATAAAAATTACGTCGTTTACATTGAACTCTTACAAAAGCCCGACGGCGCGCGGCGCACGCAATTTTACGCAATATAATTGCGTTTCATCGGCGAATAAATATATAATGATAGCGGCTCGCTTATCTTAAAAATATCGGAGGAACGCGCTTTGGATATAGAAAAAACGCTGAAAAACGCGGGGCTGCGCACGACGCGCCAGAGAAGGGTCATACTCGAGCTCCTTCTCGCCTGCGGCTCGCCGCTCTCGCACGCCGAGATACTTTCAAAAATCGAAGAGCACCTCGACCGCGTCACGCTCTATCGCACGCTCGAGACGCTGCGCAAGGCTGGCATCGTCCACCAGGTGCAGGGCATCGACGGCGTGTGGCGCTTCTGCGCGCACGGCGAAGGCGCGGACGGATGCCCCGGCGACCATCCGCACTTCCTCTGCCTCGAATGCGGCCGCATGTTCTGCCTCGCGGACCAGAAGATGCCGCGCGTAAAGGTCCCCGCGGGCGTCGAGGTCGAGGGCAAGCAGTTCGTAGTCTACGGACGGTGCGCCGAATGCGCCGTGCAGAAAAAAACCGGTATGGAGGAATAACGCAGCAATGAAGATAACGCAGATTCCGCTGGAGCAGGCCGTCGGGCTGCCGCTAGCGCACGACCTGACGCAGATAGACGCGAAGAACCGCAAAAAATCGGCGCGCTTCAAAAAAGGCCAGATAATCACCGAGGCGGACCTTGAGACGCTGCGCAGCATGGGGCGCGAAAACCTCTCCGTCATGGAGCTCTCTCCCGGCGACGTACACGAGGACGACGCGGCGATGCAGCTCGGCGAGGCGCTCTGCGGCGAGAACCTCCGCGTCACGCCGCCCGCCGAGGGACGCTGCAACCTCGTCGCCGAAACGTCGGGGATGCTCTGCTACCTCGCGGAGACCGTCAACCGCGTCAACCAGGACCCGGACTGGGTGCTCTCGGCGCTCGCGCCGAACCGTCCCGTGCTCAAGGGCAAGGTCGTCGCTGGCTTCCGCATCCGCCCACTCGTGCTCGAGGACTACCGCGTAGAGCGCGCCGTCGCCGTCGTGCGCTGCAGCAAGCCCTTTGCCGTGCTGCCATTCCGCCCGCTCAAAGTCGGCCTCGTCACGACCGGCAAGGAAATCGTGGACAAGCGCGTTGAGGACGCCTTCCGTCCGAAGCTGCTAGAAAAGCTCGAACGCCTCGGCGGCGGCACGCTCATGGGCCAGCGCTTCTGCACCGATTCGCTCGAGCTTATAAGCGAGGCGATAGGCGCATTTCTCGACGAAGACGCCGACGTGATAATCTGCACCGGCGGCATGAGCGTCGACGCAGACGACAAAACCCCGGGCGCGATACGCTCCCGCTGCCGCCGCATAGCCTTCCAGGGCACGCCAGCGCTCCCCGGCGCGATGCTCATGCTCGGCTGGGCGAAATCGCCGAAGGACGGACGCGACGTCGCAGTCATAGGCGCGCCCGCCTGCGTCGCCTTCGACGACCGCACCGCGCTCGACAAGCTGCTGCCCTTCATATTCGCGGGAATAGAGCCCGGCGACCTCGTCCGCCGCTGGGGCGTCGGCGGCCTCTGCGAGCACTGCGCCGTCTGCCACTACCCAGCCTGCTCCTTCGCGGCGGGAAGTTAAACAAACGGAGGCGCGCGGCATGAACGCGGAACTTCTGAACAAAATCAACCAGGAGGTGCAGAACGGCGGCTTCGGCGCTATATGCACCGTCATAGACGAAAGCGGCTCCACGCCGCGCAGCCGCGGCGCGTCGATGTGGGTGCGTCCCGACGGCACAATCGCGGGGACGATAGGAGGCGGCCTCATCGAATACGAAGCGATACAGCAGGCGCTCGAGCTCATGAAAAGCGGCGAAGCCTCGCGCCTCTGGCACAAAAGCCTCACCGCGGCCGACGGCATGGTCTGCGGCGGCGAAGCAAGCGTATTCATCGAAGTCGTAGGCCTCGGCGACGAGCTTGTAATCTTCGGCGCGGGCCACGTCGGACGCGCGACGGCCGAACTCGGCGCGTTCGCGGGCTTCCGCGTCACAGTATGGGACGAGCGGCCCGAGTTCGCCAACGACGAGCGCATCCCGTGGGCGCGCAACGTCGTATGCCCGATAGACAAAATCTACGAAAACGGCGTAAAGCTCCACAGCCGCAGCTACGTAGTCATAATGACGCGCGGACACGCGCTCGACGCGGAAGCAGTCCGCGTCACAGAAGGCCGGCCCGGCGCCTACTACGGCATGATCGGCTCGCGCAGCAAAATCGCCGCCGTGCGCGCCAAGCTCCTCGCAGAAGGCGTAAGCGCCGCGCACCTCGACCGCATCTACCAGCCCATCGGCCTCCCGATAAAGGCCGAAACGCCCAACGAAATCGCCGTCTCCATAATGTCCGAGATAATAGCCGTAAAATACGGCGCGGACGTGAAACGGCTGCGCGGCGAAACCGCGGCGAGGTAGCGGAATTTTTTCAAAACAAACGAAAACCCACGAGGCAAGGAATTTTTCCATTCGCTTCGGGGGTTTTTAATACTGTAGGAACGTTAGCCGCACCTACGCCACGCAACCCGCTATCGTGATGTAGTGGCAGAGCGAGCCGCCCATTACGAAGAGGTGGAAAAGCTCGTGCGGGCCGAACCAGCGGAACTTGAGGCGCGGGCGTTCGAGCGCGAAGATGACGGCCCCCGCGGTGTAGAGCAGGCCGCCGGCAACGAGCCACACCATCTCGGCGACGGACATCGCGCGCCACAGCGGCACGATAAAGAAGGCCGCCAGCCAGCCCATCGCGATATATACCGCGCAGGAGAGCCAGACGGGCGCATCCATCCAGAAGATTTTCAGCAGAAACCCCGCCGCCGCGACGCCCCAGACGAGCGCGAGCATCACGTACCCTGCGGGCCATCCGAGCCGCAGAACGCAGACGGGCGTGTAAGTCCCCGCGATGAGCAGAAAAATCGCCATGTGGTCGAGCCGCTGCATGAAAGCCGCCGCTCGTGCGTGGACGGCGCAGCACCAGTGATAGAGCGAGCTCGTGCAGTAAAGCAGCACCATGCTCGCGCCGAATACGGCGACCGAGACGAGCGCCCCCGTCCCCTCCTCGCGGCTCCACGCGTCGTAAGCGAGCTTCGCAAGCCCCGCCGCCGCGAGCAGCGCCCCGGCAAGGTGCGTCATCGAGCTCGTTATTTCGCGTTTGTCTTTCGGCTGCTTTTCCGTATATTTCGTCAAAATCAGACCCTTCGTTCCAATATACGAAAATATTATAACGCCGCCGCCGAGGGCCGCGACGTGAAAAAGGCGGGGAAATTACTCTAAGGCAAAGCGCCGCGCAATCAAAGGCGCACTTACGGCCGCCCGTCAAAGGCGATATTTTCCAACTATGCGCCGCAATGCGCATATTTTACGTTTGCTTTACATAAATGTACCGCAATCCTTACATTGCCGTCCTACACTTCATGGTGTGTGCATCATAGAGAAGAGGGACGCTGTGGAAATAAAATTTCATCAAGTCACGAAAAGTTTTGACGGCAGGCAGGTCATCCGGCCTACTACGCTGACAGTGGAAGACGGCAGTTTCACAACGCTGCTCGGCCCTTCGGGCTGCGGCAAGACTACGCTGCTGCGTATGATTGCGGGTCTTGAGACGCCGGACGGAGGCGAGATATGGCTTGACGACGTATGCGTGTTCTCGCACGAACGCGGGATAAATCTTCCGCCTGAGAGGCGGAATCTCGGCTTCGTCTTTCAGGATTTCGCGCTATGGCCTCACATGACGATTTTCGAAAACGTCGCCTTCGGGCTGCGCGCCAGGAACGACACTGATGATTTGAAAAATCGTGTGCTGGAAGCTCTGCGCACCGTTCATCTCGAGGATTTTGAAAAACGCTATCCTCATCAGATGTCCGGAGGCCAGCAGCAGCGCGTGGCCTTCGCACGCGCGATTGCGGTGCGTCCTGGATGTATTCTGTTCGACGAGCCGCTTTCCGCGCTGGACGCCCTGCTGCGCGAGGAGATGCGCCACGAGCTCCGCGAGCTGACTGAGGCGCTCGGTATTACGTCTGTCTTCGTAACGCACGACCAGACGGAGGCCATGAGCATGAGCGACCGCATCGCCGTTTTGAACGGCGGCGTGGTGGAGCAGTACGACACCCCGGAAAACATCTACCACCGTCCCGCCACGGCGTTCGTCGCGCGTTTCGTCGGCAAATCCAACTGGCTGAGCGAGACTGAGCTGTTCCGCCCCGAGGCGGCGGTAAACGAACATATGGAGGGCACGCTGCATTACGACCTTCCGGTGCAGAAGGTGCAGTATCTCGGAGATTCCTATGAAGTCACAGTCCCTTACCACGATGTTACGTGGACGCTGCGCAGCGGACGCAAGGTAACGCCCGGCCAGAAGATGTCCATTAACATAGACCCGCAGAAAATCATTACTTTCCAAATGAAAGAGGTTATGTAAGATGAAAAAGCGTATTGTATGTCTCATTACCGCTCTCTGCCTTTGCCTCGGCTTCGCCGTGTGCGCCGCGCAGGCTGGGGAAGCGAAGCAGCTCTCCGGCAAGGTGACGGTCTATATGCCGAGCCCCGCAGGACTCGCCGACAAAATAGCCGCGGCCTTCACCGAGAAGACCGGCGTCGATGTGGAGCAGTTCCAGGGAACGACCGGAGAGATCCTCGCCCGTCTGGAGGCCGAGCAGGCTAATCCCGTGGCGGACGTCGTGATACTCGCCTCGTGGTCCGACGGCCTGAGCATGAAGGCGGGCGGTCAGCTTGAAAGCTACAAGCCGGCCAACGCCGGCAAGGTCAACAAAGGCTGGATCGACGGCGATTCGACGCTCTTCGGCTACAGCGCCTCGGCTGTCGGCGTCATCTACAACACGACTGTCGTTCCCGAGCTGAACGCCGACTGGACTGAGCTTGCGGATGCCAAATATAAGGATATGACCGCCATCCCCGACCCCAAAAAATCCGGCGCGTGCAAGGACTTCCTCGCGGGGCTCGTCACCGGCCTCGACAAGGGCGAAGCGATAATGCAGAGCTGGGCCGCCAACGGGCTGACGGTTCCCGGAGCCAACAGAGCCGCGCTTGAGGCGGTCACCACCGGCGAGAAGGGCATCCTTATCGCAGGCGTCGACTACAACGCCTACTCTTCGATGGCGAAGGGCGAGCCGCTCAAAATCTACTACCCCGCCTCCGGCACCGTAGTCAACCCGCGTCCCGCTATGATACTCAAGACGGCGCCCAACATGGACAACGCGAAGGCGTTCGTCGACTTCCTGTTCAGCGACGAGGCTCAGAAGCTCGTGGCGGACGCCTATCTGCTGCCTGGCCGCAGCGACGTGAAGTGCGAGAACCGCACGAACCTTGACGAAATCCCGCAGATCCCGACGGACTGGGACAAGATGATGGGCGTCGCCTCCGAGACGGCTGATAAGCTCAACAATCTCTGCAAGTAAGGCGGACGGAGGGGCATGAACCAAATCAACGTGAAAAAGAGTCTGCCGCTCGCGCTTCTGCTGGCGCTCCTCACCGGACTGATTCTCTGCCCCCTTGTCACGGTATTCGCCGAGGCGGTCATCGTAGATGGCCGCCTTGACTTATATCAGGCATGGGGAACGATTGCGAGCGCTGAAAACGTCCGGACTATATACAACTCCCTGCTTCTCGGCATATGCGTGGTGCTCTGCTCCACCGTCATAGCGGTGCCGACGGCCTTCATTCTGGCCCGCACGCAGCTTGCGAGGCACGGATGGCTGGACATCGTCTTTATGATTCCGTTCATGACGCCGCCCTACATCGCGTCGATGGGCTGGATTCTGTTCATGCAGAAGCGCGGCCTGTTTCAGCAGCTTTTCCCGGCGACCGGCGCATGGTCGGAGAGCTTTTTCTGCTTCGGCGGGCTCGTACTCGTCATGAGCCTGCACGTTTTCCCGTTCCTCATGACGATGCTCAAGAACGCGATGCTGAACATACCCGCGAGCCTTGAGGAGAGCGGGGCCGTTTTCGGCGCGGACGCCGCGATGCGGACGCGCAAAATATTCGCGCCGCTGCTCACTGGCAATTACGCTATCGGCGCGCTGCTGGTCTTCGTCAAGACGCTTTCCGAGTACGGCACGCCGTACACGCTGGGACGCCGCATCGGATTTTACGTATTCACCACTGACATCCACCGCTATTCGACCACCGCGCCCATCGATTTCAGCAGCTCGGCGAGCCTCTCATCTATTCTCGTCTGTATCTGCATGGCTATGTGGATGCTGCAGAACTACATCACGAGCCGTTCGAGCTACCGTCTGGTCGGCGGTAAGGGCAGCCGCCCCGCGCGGACGCGCCTCTCGCGGCTCGGCGAGGCCGCGGCGTGGCTGTGGGTGGCGTTCGTCGTCGCCGTCGCCATCGGAGTGCCGTATTTCTCCATCATTTCCACGTCGCTCATCAAGCTCAGGGGCTACGGCCTCGCGGCTGGGAACTTCACCCTAGCGCATTATCACGAGCTGCTCACTACACCTAAGGCTCTGAGCTCTATTTGGAAGAGCCTCTTTCTCGCGGTATCGTCGGCGACGATCTGTTCCGTCATCGGCACAGCAGTCGTGGTCGCCGTGCGCAGGTCGACGGGATTTTTTAAGAAAGCTCTGGAATGCGTCGCTCTGCTGCCGGAAATGCTGCCGAGCATCGTGCTGGTAATCGGCATCATGCTGTTCTGGAACGCTATTTACAAGCTCGTGCCGCTTTACAACACTATCGGAATAATGGTGCTCGCATATGTGGTGCTCTACGTGCCGTACACCGTGCAGTACGTCACCTCGGCCTTCACGCAGATCAACGATAGCCTTTTACAGGCCGGGCGCGTCTTCGGCGGCACTCCGGGCTACGTGTTCCGCCGCGTGACGCTGCCGATGATTTCGCGCGGCGTATTCGCCGGATGGATGATGATTTTCATAATCGCCTTCCGCGAACTGGTAACGGCGAGCCTCATCGCGCCTCCGAACACGCTCGTCGTTTCGACGTACATCAACCGCGAGTTCGAGCAGGGCAGCGTATCGCTCGGCATGGCTATGGCGGTGCTTTGCGTGCTGATCACCACGACGGCGCTGCTTGCCTTCAATCGCTTTATAGGAAAGCGCAAAGGAGCTTAAAGATGGAACTCTATTTTGCCGGCGGCGTAGGCGAACACGGGCGCAACTGCTTTTATGTGCGCGGCGAGAGCGTCTGCTTCCTCGTGGACTGCGGCGTTATGGCCGAAAGCCCGGACGACAGATACCCGCGTCTTTCGCAGGAGCAAATCGATGGGCTTGACGCGGTGTTTCTGACGCATTCTCACGCGGACCACACGGGAGCGCTGCCGTGGCTCGCGGAGCGCGGCTTTTCCGGCCCCGTCTTCGCAGCGGGAGAAACGCTGCGGCAGCTCCCGACGAAAGCCGCGAACTCCTTCACGCTCGAAACGATATGCCCGGGCGGACGCGGAGGGTTTGCCGCGCTTTCCGTCCGCTGGGGAAGAAGCGGGCACTGCGCAGGAAGCGTCTGGTACCGTTTCTCAGAGGGCGAAAAGTCCGTCCTTTTCTCCGGAGACTATACGGAGGACTCGATGACATACATCTGCGACGCAATCCGAGGCGAGCAGGCCGGCGCGGCGGTGCTTGACTGCGCCTACGGCATGGACGAAACGCCCTACGAGGCTTCGTGCGAACGCATAATAGACGAAACGGAGAAGCTGCTGGCGGCGCACGGGCTGGTTTTGTTCCCCGTGCCGAAGTACGGCCGCGGGCTGGAGCTGCTGAAGCTGCTTTCGGACCGACTGAGCGGCGCGGATTATTACGCGGACAAGCTTTTTATTGAAAATCTCGCGGCGCAGCGGGCCGGAGGCTTCTGGTATCGTCCCGTTAAAATCAACGCCGAGCCGCAGATTTACAGCGGACAGACAAACGGGATAGCGTTCGTCTGCGATCCGCAGCTTCGCTCCGAAGAGGCACGCAGAACGGCCGAGCAGGTAATTTCTCTCGGCGGCAGATGCGTGATGACCGGCACGGTCGAGCGCGGCTCGTTCAGCGAAGCGCTGATAGCGAGCGGCGAAATGGAGCTGCTGCGCTATCCGGTACATCTCAATCGCGCCCAGTATCTCAGGCTGATACGGGAAAATAACTTTGAAAGAACTATTCCGTACCATTCGCCGGAATTTTCCGCGGAGCCGGAAATCGTTCTGTAAAAAACGGGCGGACGCTGCGCCGTCCGACAGGTCAAGACAATATAAAGCCGCCGCCGCCGTCAATTCTGACAGACGGCGGCGGCTTGTTTTACGGGATTTTCTTAATTTCCACGGTTACAGCTCCACGTACTGTCCCAATCCCTTTTCCTTCGCGAGTTCGAGCGCTTTTTTGCCTGTCACGAGGTCGAGCATCGCTATGCCGGTCGCGTCGAAGATTGTGATTTCTTCGGGCGAGGTGCGGCCCGCGGTTTTTCCGGCGATTACGTCGCCGAGCTCGCCCGCTATGTCTTTTTCGGAGACGGCGCCCTTTGCGGCGGCGAGTTCGAGTTCGCCGCATCTCAGGCACTGCGGCGTGTCGTCGGTGAAGATGCGCGCGCCAGTGAAGATTTCCGGCTCTATCTCCTCTTTGCCGGGCATGTCCGCGCCGACGCAGCTCAGGTGCAGGCCGGGCTTCACCCATTCTTTTTTGATTACCGGCGAGCGCGCGGGCGTGACGGTTATCGCTATGTCGCTTTCGGCGAGCGCCGCGGCTGTGTTCTCCGCCGCTTCGAAGGCGACGGCCGATGTGTCTATGCCGAAGTCATGCGCGAGGCGCTCGCGGCATTCCGCGGCGAAGCGGCGCGCGTTTTCTGCGTCGAGCGGGTCGGATATGCGCACGGCGTCGATTTTCGGCATGAGCAGCAGCGAGGCGGCTATCTGGAACATCGCCTGACGGCCCGCGCCGAGTATGAAGAGCCTGTGCGATTCGGGCCGCGCGAGAAGGCTCGCGCCGAGAGCGCCCGCCGCGCCGGTCCTCATGCAGGTGATGAAGGAGGCGTCCATGACGCCCTGCGGTATGCCGGTTTCCGAGTCGAATATCATGAGGACGCCGGTGAATACCGGCAGGCCGCGCCGCGCGTTGCCGGGGAAGCTGTTGAGCATCTTGAGGCCGTGTACGTTTTCGCCGAAGACGCAGCCGGACTTTATGTCCATGACGCCGTGCGGGTCGTCGAAATCGTATGAGATGAGCGGCCAGACCGCCGTCCGCCCGAGCGATTTGAGCCGGTAGACCTCGCGCACGCCCTCTATCGTGCTTTTCATGTCGAGCACCTTTTCTATGTCGGCGCGGCTCAGGAACATCATTTTCATGGATTTATGCCTCCTTCTGTCGTTTTACGAAATTTTATCTAGCGCGTGCGCTCGCGGCGGCGTTCCTCGCCGTCGAGCTCCTTGAGGTACTCGCCGAGGCGCGCGAGCCCGGCCTTGAAATATTCGACGTCGCCGAAGCCGTAGCCGATGCGGAAGCTCTTTTCCTGCTGGAAGCAGCCGCCCTGGCAGACGAGGACGCTCTTCTTCGCGAGCAGGTCTTCGGCAAATTTCTGCGCTGGCACGTCGTAGTCATAGTATATGTACGAGGTCGGCCCCGCGCTGTCGCATGCGAGGCGAAGATGCGGCTGCCCCTTGAGCCACTCGTTCAGCGCCGCGCGCGCTTCGCCTACTATTTTGCGGTTGCGCTCGTAGAAAACATCTTTGTGTTCGAGGATTATCGCGGCGATGAGCTCGTTTATCGGCCCTTCGCAGATGCTGTTGTACGAACGGCAGTTCATTATCGCCTCTTTTACCGAGAGGTCGCGCGTTACTATCCAGCCGACGCGCGTTCCAGCGCTTGAGAAAACCTTGCTGGTGCTGCTCGTCACTATAGCCTTTTCGTAAATATCGCACATCGAGGGCATGTATTCCCCGCTGAGGCCGCGGTATATTTCGTCGCAAAGCACGTAGGCCCCGACCTCGCGCGCCGTCGCGGCAATCTCTTCGAGCTCTTCCCTCGTGAAGCAGTAGCCGGTCGGGTTTCCGGGGTTCGTCAGGCATATCATCTTCGTTCCGCCGTCTACCATCGCGCGGATTTTTTTGAGGTCCACGCGGTATTCCTCGCCCTCTCCGCAGTTGTAGACGCGCACCTCGGAGCCGAGCGCCGCAGGTATCGAGTAGTGCTGCTGATAGCTCGGCAGGACGCAGACGACGTTCATGCCGGGGCCGCAGAGCGCCTGGCAGACTATCGAGTTCGCGCCGGTGCCGCCGTGGACGGAAATGACCATCTCGGGCGCGACGCTCCCGTCGTAGAGCGCCGCTATCGCGCGCTTGAGCCGCGGCATCCCGTCGAAGTATCCGTAGTGGAGGCTCATGCCCTCGACCTCGCGGAAGAACTCCTCCCTGTCCGTCCCGGTCAGCTCGAGCATTTCGCCGACCGTCACGGGCTTGCAGCAGCTTGAGCCGAAGTTATACTCCGCCTTGTCGTCGAGCGGATTGAGCCAGAATTCAAGTTCAAAGCGAGCTATGTCCATCGTCCGCGTCCCCTTTCGTCAACGTCCGTGATTATGCAGAAAAATCGTGATTCAGTCCTTTATTCTTACACTATACTGGGGCTTATTTCAATAGCGCGGCGAGCAAAAATTACGGCAAAAGCATATAAAAAACTCCGTCCGGACGATGCCGCTGAATGTTTGCGGCTCGCGCGGACGGCGCGGAATTTTATCAGGCCGAACGGAGTTGACGGCGCGGCTTTATTTTTTGTCGTCGAGCGGAGGCAGGGGCTTTATTTTCTCGCCGTCGGCAAATTCGCGCTGCGGCCCTTCGGCCTTGTCGTAGACCCAGTTTTCAAATTTGTCGTAGATGGCGTCGGACCATGACGGGTTCGGCCACTGTTTTTTCTTCGCGGTGAGCGCGAGGCAGCCGCACATCATCGCGCCGAAGAACAGATACGGATGCTGCGTCGCGAGCGCGAGGCCGAAGAATATAAAGCAGAGCGATGCGAAGAGGTCTCTGAAGAACATTTTTTCCACACCCTTTTATCCTTGTTTTCGGGAAATATTATAGCTTATCCGCGCCGCGGAAAAAGCGCGGGAATGCGGAAGCGCGGAGCGCGGGCAAAAAAAACAAGGCCGCCCGCGAAGGGACGGCCATGTTTTTTTTGTTTCCGTGCGGTCTGTCCGCGCTATCTTACCAAGGCACACCGAGGACGACGTGCGGCAGGAAGAGGCAGACCTTCGGGATGTAGGCTGTGACGATGAGGACCGGCACCCAGCAGAGAAGCATGAAGGTGAGGGCCGGCTTCATTATCTCGTTGATTGGCGCTCCTCCCACTCGTCCGCTTAGGTAGAGGACCGGGGCGGCCGGCGGCGTGATGCATCCGAGGGCCGTGTTGACTCCGACGATGGCCGCGTAGTGAACGGGGTTGAAGCCGAGGTCGAGGATTATCGGGAGCAGTATCGGCGTCGTAAGGACGACGACGCTGATGTCGTCCATCAGCATTCCCATGAGTACGAGGAAGAGGTTGATCATCATCATGACGACGATCGGGTTCGTCGAGATGGAGTAGAAGAGGTGCAGGACGCGGCCCGGCAGGTCTTCAAGGATGTAGAGGCGCGATAGCATCGAGACGGAGTAGAGCATGACCATGATGACGCCCGTCGTGATGGCGCTTTCGACTACGATGTTGAAGAGCCCTCTCCAGGAAAGTCCCTTGTAGACGTAAAGTCCTATCGGGATGCAGTAGAAGACTGCAAGGGCGGAGGCTTCGGTCGTCGTCATGACGCCGCCGTAGATTCCGCCGAGGACCATGAAGGGCATGACGAGCGCCGGAATCGCGAGGCGTCCGCGCTTCATGAACATGTCCATGCGCTCCTTCGGGGTGCGCTTGACTTCGACGAAGACTTCCTTGTTGTTGCGGAGCATCCAGACGTTGATGGCGCTGAGCAGCGCTATCGTGACGAAGCCCGGTCCGACCGTCGAAAGGAAGCAGGAGAGGACGGAGATGCCGCTTATCCAGGCGAAGATGATGAGCGTCGCGTTCGGCGGGATGAGGAGTCCGAGCAGCGAGGCGTTAGCCATAAGCGCGCAGGCGTGGCCCATCGGGTATCCGCCCTGCTTGAGGCGCGGGAACATGATGGCGCCGATGCAGGAGAGCGTCGCGCAGGCGGCTCCGCAGATGGAGCCGAACACGGCGCAGGAGATGACGGCGACGATGCCGAGTCCGCCGCGGATATGTCCGACGAAGACGTCGACCATGTCGATGAGCTTTTCAGCGATGCGTCCGCGCTCCATGATGCCGCCGGCGAGGATGAACATCGCTATCGCTATCAGCGAAACGGAGTTCATCTGCGTGAAACCGTAAGGCAGGAGCTGCGTCGCGGGATATCCGGCTCCGTTCGCGCCGCCGAAGAAGATCAGCCACGCGCAGGAGGACATGAAACTGACGGGAACGGGAACGCCTATCGTAAGGCAGAAAATAAGTATTACAAGCGCTACATAAATCATTTGCTCTTACCTCCAAAAAGCGCCTGCGCAGCCCTTATCGTATCCCAGAGGAAGTAATAGGACATGGAGAGCAGGCCGAGAAATATCGCTGCATAAGCGGTCCAGAGCGGGATTCTCCAAGCGACGGTGCGCGGAATGGCGACGCCGGTGCCGAGGGGTCCGAGGAAACCGAATATAAAGTAGTCCCAGCCGTATTTCGTGAAGAGCAGCGTGACGCCGAGCGTGATAAGGCACTTCACGAAGGTGAGCGTCCTCTTGAATATTCCGTCCTTCAGATAGGAGCTGATGAGGTCGGCGGAGATGTGCGTACCGGCGAAGGCTCCGTATCCGGCTCCCATGAAATAGAGCCAGAAGGCGAATATCTTGACCCATTCCTCGTAGCCGTAGAGGTCCATTTCAAAGATGTAGCGCATCAGGGTCGCGGCCGTGATGATGACCATCAGCAGTATCGACATCACGAAGCATACGACCGAATAGAAAGAAATGGTGATCTTGTCAAAAAGACATTTCGGCTGCCTTACGTTGACAACTTCCGTCTCTTCGGCGCAGGCGCAGCTGGCCTGGGCTTCGGTCTTTTTTTCGTCAGACATTTAATAAACTCCTTTCAGACACGAAAATCCCCGAGGGGACGCATAGCCGTCCCCTCAGGAAAATTTTGCGTGCGTATTTTGATTTTCTCTCTCTCCAGAGCTTACAGCTCGCTCATTTTCTCCCGGAACTCTTTCATGAGCTCGACGCCGACTCCTGCCTTGCCCATTTCCTCCCAGGTCGCCATGCAGGCTTCCTTGATCGGGCGGAGCTCTTCTTCGGTGTATCTGAAGACCTTGACGCCGCGCTTTTCCATGAGGTCCATGTACTTCTCGTCCTCGGCCTGGGCGTTGTCTATCGAGAGCAGCGTGTACTTCTTAGCCACGTCGCGGAAGACCTGCTGATCCTCCGGCGTCAGCTTCTGCCACGACTTGTCGCTGACCATTATTCCGAGATATTCCATGGAGTAGTTCGTCGCGTACCAGTATTTGACTACGTCGCCGAGTATCGTGTAGGCGGCTGCCGTCGGGTATCCGTCGGCCGCGTCGCAGACGCCGGTCTGCATCGACTGGTAAACGTCGGGATACGGTATCGTAATCGGGCGGAAGCCCATAGCCTTGGCCCCGGTCATGTACGAAACCATGTTCGGAACGCGCGTAAGCACGCCTTTGTCCACCTTCGGGTTGAGCGGCTCGATAAGAGGCTTCGTCGAAGCGATGCCTATAAAGCCTTCGACGTAGGAGCCGATCAGGTGGACGCCTACGGAGTTAAGGAACTCGTTGAGCTTGGTCGGGAACCATGCGCCGGGCGTCAGAGCCTTCTTCGCTGAATCGTATCCTGTGACGAATCCGTTTGCGTAGGTCATTTCGAGGCGCGGGTCGAAGTCGGTCGCGAGCGACATGCAGGCCATGTCGACCGTCCCGCGCATCATCTCTTCCATAACGAGCGTATAGTTTCCAAGCTGTCCGGCCGGATAAGTCTTTATCTCGACGCGGCCGTCGGTTCCTTCGTTGATCTCTTTCGCCATCGCCTCCATGGTCTTAGTCGCCATGTGCTCCGGCGGCGACTGTCCGGCGAAGCGGAAGACGATCGGTGCGGCGGTTGCGGGGCCTGCCAAGGCCACAAAAATAAATACTGCAGCGAGCATAAGCGCAAATCTCTTCATGAAAAACTCTCCCTTCAGAATCATGTCATCAGTCAGCTGATAAGAAAACGCTGCTTGCACCGGCAGTGTAGCCGAACTATACAACCCTCCTTCTGCACAGTTTCCCGCACTGTATAAAATTGTGTAAATTGACAGTAGTGCGTACAAATTACGTTACAATAAATGACGCCGCTTGTCAAATATTTTTTACACAATTTTACGCCGCTTTTTAAATTCAACGCACGCAGGTTGATATTTCAATAACGAAAGTTCAAATATCTCTCCGCGGCAGTGAATACAAAGCTGTAAAATCCGCTATTCCTCTGTCAAGGTACGAAAAATACTTACATTTACGATCAGTCTGACAAATTTATATAAAATATATAAAACTTTCAGACATATACCGGCAATTATTATCCCGTCCGAGCTTCAGCGCCAGAAAAAATTTTTTATTTCTTACTGCAAAAATACCGCTCCGAATACGCCGAAGCAGAGGAGCATCACAGACGGATAATCTTTGACGAATTTACAATATTTTATGAGAAGCACGCCCGCGCAGAAAAGCGCGGCGGCTTTCCATCCGTTTTCCAAGGTCGCCATAAACGGCGAGACGACCGACAGCGTCAGCAGCCCGGCGACGACGGGACGCAGCATGGCTTTGAACTTTTTGCTGCCGTCCGGCGAAACACGCTTCAGCACGGCGAGAATGACGCAGAGCGCGGCCACCGGAGCCGATACGAGCGCGAGCGTCGCGGCTAGCGACCCCCAGAATCCCGCCTGCTGATAGCCCGCGAAGGTCGCGGCGTTTATCGCTATAGGCCCGGGCGTAACCTGCGATATCGCGACCAGCTGGTTGAAGCCGTCGCCGGTCATCCAGCCGTTCTTAATGACGAGCTGGTACTCTATCAGCGGCAGCGTCGAAAGCCCGCCGCCGAAGGCCGTTATCCCGACTTGCAAAAAGGCCCATACGAGCTCGAAAATCTTCGTCATCTCGCTGCGGCCCTCTCACGCGCGTACTGAAGAGCAAGCACACCCGCCATAGCGGCGAACGGATGAACGTGGAACACTCCTATCGTAGAGATGACGAGCAGGTAGGGGACAAAGTTCCACCATTTGCCCCAGAGCGCGCCTTTAACGTTGTCGATTATCACAAGCAGGATTATCGCGCTCGTCCCGGCGAGGACGCCGCGGAAAAATCCCATTACGGCCGGAACGTCCGAATATTTAATTATCAGCGGGGACAGAAAGAGGATTATCAGAAACGGAGGCAGGACTGCGCCCGCTGCGGCCGCGAGGCTGCCGGCAAGTCCCTTGTAATGTCTCCCCATGAGCCATGAGATAGAAACCGCGATAGGCCCAGGCATAGAAGCCGCTAGGCTTACCATGTCGGCGAAAACCTCGGGGTCGATGTCACCGCGTTTTTCCTGTTCAAGCTGAACCATGCCGAGGATGACTATCCCGCCGCCGAAGGTCACCGCGCTTATTCTGAAAAAGAATACGAACAATTCCCACAAGCTCATATTTCAACCCTCTGTTATACCAACCCCGTACATATTATATAACATCTCTGAAAATCCGATACCGACGAATAAAACGGCATTGTAAAACAGATATATCAGATTATAAAATACTCGCTGCGAATTGGATAACGTTTTTTGCTTATTTTACGCTGTGCAAACGACTGAAAAAATAGCGGAAAGCGGCGCGGATATTCGCCGCCTCGCCCGAGCGCCCGTTATATTGTAAAATTATCGGCGTATCTTAGAATAAGAAGGTGCTGTAAATGTTCAATAAAAAAATACTGGCGCTGGCTGCGGCCGCAATTATGATCGCGGGAGAAGCGAGCGCCGGAACGGCCGAAGCTGACGCCGCGCGCAAGATAGGCGAGGCGCTGAGGAACGAGTTCAGCCCCGACCGCGTAAGCGTCACAGTGTCAAACGACGGGAAAAGGGCGTGGGCCGAATGCGCTGGAGCCGTGATATCCGGAATAAAGATAAAGGAAATCAAGCTCGACGCGGCGATAGACCCGGAGGCGATGAAAAGCGCGGAAACAGGCGAAGAGATAATAAGCTGCATAGAGAGCTCGAAGGGAGAGATAACCCTCGCCGAGCGCGACGTCAACGAATACTTCGCGAGCGGCGAAGCGGCTAGCGGATTCTCCGGCCTCGCCTTCGACTTCACGCCGAAAGGCTACAAGGCCAAGGGACGCTTCGAGGCGGAGCTGCTTGTGCTGAAGCTCGACCTCGACCTCAAAGCCGAAGGAAAGCTGGGGCTGAAAAGCGACGGCGTGTACCTTGAAGACACAGTCATATACGCCGAAGGCGAGCGCCAGTCCGACACGATAACTGAGCTCGTGACCGACAGAGTGAACCCGCTGCTCTCGTTCTCGGAAATACCGTTCCCGGTAGAATTCAGCAGAATAAGGATGACGAACGACGCGGTGACGATGTCCGGCAATCCCGGCAAAGCCAAAACAGGAGAAAGCTGGCGCTGGGAAAAGTAAGAAAAACCAAATGCAGTAAAAAATCCGGCCTTCCCGCGCTTTGCTGAGAGCCGGATTTTTTTGCGCCGCTATAATCAGCGTTAGTCAATCTTTATTCACTCTATTTAATAGCTTAATTTTCCAGTTTTCGGAATTACACATACTTACACACAATTTTTATCCACATCGTGTTAATAACTTTCACAGCGCAGTTGATAAACATGCTCCGGAACCTATAAAAGCGCCTGCCCAAGCGCAAGATAAACGCAATTATATGTTTACACCAATCGCTTATAAAACAACCATACGTATATCTTTTATGCACAAATTGAGAATACACGCCATAACTGGCGGCTCTTACGTTATTTTTACATTCAAAGCAGAATATCAGCCTTCGTCAAATTTTCAGATTTTTAGATTTTCGTCTGTAAAACGGCTTGCAGACTAGATTTTATATTTCTGCACATTTTACTGTGATTATCTATGTGGATATGTGAATAAGTATTGTGTATTTTTTATCTCTAATTGCGACGATTAAGAAATCAACGGTGCCGCGTAGGGCAGAGCAAAAAACTGTCTTGCCTTTCATAGATTCATGATACAATCTGTTGAAGAAGAATATTAATCGTTTCTCTTCTTTTTTGGAGTGACATGAATGGCTAACGATGCGGATTTAGTGTGGAACGAATTTTATAAATACTGCCTCGACAAAATAGGCAAAGACGACAAAACGGTCGAAATGTACCTTCAGACCTGCATGCCGGTGTCGCTTGCGAACGGCGTGCTGCTCGTGGACGTCGCGACGCCGTTCGCGATGGAGCAGATAAGAAACAGGTACATGGACAGAATGCAGAAGCTCATAGCCGAAACAGGCTTCGCCTCGGAGCTGAGATTCTCTGTGTCGGAGAACCACGAAGGCAAGGAAGAAAAAATTCCGAGCAGGGTCTCTCAGCCGCAGCATGAGCCTGAGCAGCCTCCCAAGAGGACGGCGAGCAAGAACGGCCTCAACCCTAACTACGTCTTTTCGACCTTCGTCGTCGGCAAGTCGAACCGCCTTCCGCACGCCGCGAGCCTGGCAGTCGCCGAGTCGCCCGGAAACACCTACAACCCGTTCTTTATATGGGGAAAGGTCGGACTCGGAAAGACGCACCTGATGCACGCGATCGGCCACCATATCGAAGACGCGAACCCGAAAACTAAAATACTCTACGTGAGCGCCGAAAAGTTCACGAACGACCTGATCGGCTCTATACGCAACAACACGACGCAGGAATTCCGCGCGCGTTACCGCGAGCTCGACGTTCTTATGATCGACGACGTTCAGTTCATCGCGGGCAAGGAGCAGACGCAGGAGGAATTCTTCTGGACCTTCAACGCGCTTCACGACGCGAAGAAACAGATAGTCATAAGCTCAGACCGCCCTCCGAAGGACATACAGGGCATAGAGGACAGGCTCGTCTCACGCTTCGAGTGGGGCCTCGTCACCGACATACAGCCGCCGGACCTCGAGACGCGCGTCGCGATACTTCAGAAAAAGGTCGAGATGAAGGGATACCGCAACATTCCTGAAGAGGTCATCATGTTCATAGCGCAGAACATCCCGAGCAACATCAGGGAGCTCGAAGGCTCTCTGAACAGAATCGTCGCCTGCGCCGACCTCAACCACGAGCCGATAACTATCGAAAACGCCTCGCTCTGGCTCAAGGACCTAATAAAGAGCGCGCCCGGGACGGAGGTCACGATTGGCCTTATACAGCAGCTGACCGCCGAAACATTCGGCCTGACGATTGAAGACCTTTTATCGAACAAGCGTACGGCCGAGGTCGCGCTCGCGCGCCAGGTCGCCATGTACATAGCGCGCAACAAGACGAACGAACCTCTGATACAGATAGCCTACGCGTTCAACAAGAAGGATCATACGAACGTGATACACGCGTGCAGAAGAATTTCAGACACGATCAAAAGCGACATGAGGGTCAGATCTTTTGTGGATAACATTGTAAATAAGCTCTGAAAAAGCTGAAAAAACAGGTGCTCTATTTTGTGGGCAGTTTTTTCGCGCAGGGTTTTTCACAAATGCGATGTGGATAATGTGTATAAGTTTGTGACGAACGTAAAAACTTTTCCACACGAAAAAACGGCGCGGGACAAGGAAAAATATGAGTTTTACACATTTACACAGCGCCTATTACTGCTATTACGGTTTTAAATATAAAAGAGATGTATTACTAGGAGGTCTAACCTATGAAACTAGCGGTAAATAAAAAACAGTTTCTCGGAAGCTGGAGCCTCGCCGAAAGAAGCACTTCCGCGGGAGGCACCGTCAGCATACTCTCGTCGATATTGATAAAGGCGTCGGCGGAATCGGTGATACTCCAGGCGACGGATATAAAGACCTCCGTTATCTGCCGCGCGGCCGGCGTCACCGTGCTCGAACCGGGCGAGGCCGTATTCCCGATAAAGATGGTCAGCGACCTCTTCAAAAAGGCCCCCGGCGAGGAGTTCACCCTCGACGTGGACGGCGGCAAGGTCGTCCTCAAGGCGGGCAGAAGCAAATATAACTTCTCGACCTATCCGGTCAGCGAGTTCCCCGCTCTGCCCTCGTCGGACGAGGCCGACGTTTTCTGTTCGATACCGGCGGGCGAGCTTGCGAAGGTTCTCGACGAAGGCACGCTCGCGGCCTCGGCTGGCGAGGAATTCCCGCTCTATCTCTCGTCGGCTAACCTGCAGATAATTTCGTCGCGGCTCAACATCGTTTCGACGGACACGAGGAGGCTCGCCCTCTCGGCGGCTCCAGTGCTCGACGGCAAGGAGGGCGAGTCGGCCCTGCTTCCGATGAAGGGGATAAAGGAGCTCCAGAGGATACTCGGCTCGCTGACGCCGGAGACAGAAGTGAAGGTGCTCTTCGACGGAGCGCAGTTCTATTTCAAGACGGAGACGCTCGAATTCACGGTGCGCCGCGTCGAGTCGAAATTCCCGCCCTACGAGAAGATACTCCCTAAGCACAGCACGCTCGACGTGCTGACGGACCGCGGCGAGCTCATCTCCGCGCTCGAACGCGTCGACGTCATAGTGCGCGACTTCAACAGGATGGTGGTCCTCGACATGGCGCCGGAGAGTCCGTTCGTGCTGCGCGGCAAGGCGCCCGACTTCGGACAGGCGAAGGAAGAGATAGAGGCCGAGACGACGGGCGACAAGCTGCGCATCGCGGTCAACTCGAAATTCTTCCTAGAAGCGCTCAAGGTGCTGCGCGACCCGCAGGTCAAGCTTTCGTTCAACGGACAGTCGGGCCACATGTCGGTGCGGCGCGGCGACGGCGACGACTTCCTCTGCCTCATAGCGCCGATCAACCTCTCGGAGGAGGAGCTTAAGGCCTTCGACTCCGACCTCGGCTAGGAATGGGCTTCAAAAGGGTACGATTCAATAATTTCAGAAACATTGAGCCCCGGGAGATGCGCTGGTCCCCGGGGCTGAATTTGCTTACGGGGGAGAACGGCTCCGGCAAGACGAACATCCTCGAGGGGATAAACATAATCTCCGGCTGGGGGCCGCTCGACCGCGGCACCAAGACGCTTTCCATACCGTCCTGGAACAGCGGCTCGACGGAGGTGCAGCTTACCGGCGAGCTCGAAAGCTCGGAGATAATCAAGGTGAAGATATCGCGCCGCTACGCGATACGCATAGACGACAAAGCTTCGAGCGCCTCGGAGCTCCGCTGGAAAATCCCCGTGCTGACCTTTCTTCCCGACGACATGTCGATAGTCGAGGGCTCGTCGGTCTTTCGCCGGCGGCTGCTCGACATGGTGCTCGCACTGATAATTCCGCCTTACGCGATGCGGCTCTCGGAGTACCGGCGCGGCGTGCGGCAGAAGGCGCTTTTCCTGAAGCGCGGAATGCCGTCGATGATAGCCGATCGCGCGCTGCTTCCGCTCGCCTCGTGGATATGGAGGATGCGCGAGGAGGGCGTCGCGCTGCTTGCGGATTCTCTGGGCGGCTTCGAACAGCTCGCGCCGTTCGGGATAGGCCTGTCGCTCAAGCGCGGCGGCGCTGGCTTCGAGCGGGACTGCGCCGACGATTACGCGAAGGCGCTCGTCGTCAACGGCGAACGCGAGCGCGCGATGCGCTTCCCGGTAGTCGGGCCGCACCGCGACGATATAATCATCACGTCGCAGAGCCGTCCCGCCTCGTCGGCGCTGAGCCGCGGCCTGCGGCGGCGCACCGCGATGGCGCTGATGCTCGCGGCCTCGGAGAGCGTGAGGCGCAAGCTCGGGCGCGAGCCGGTTCTGCTCCTCGACGAGGTCGCCGCCGAGCTCGACCCGGCGGGGAAGGAGCAGCTCTTTTCGACGCTCCACGCGCGCGGCGGACAGATATTCGCCGCGACGGCGGAGCCTATTTCGCCCGAAGTTCCATGCGCGGTCTACAAGATAAGCTCTGGAAAAATAGATAAAATTGAAGAAAAAGTATAAAGAAGTGAGAAAAAGATGAAAATAGGCGAATTTTATGACGTTATAGTCGTCGGCGCGGGCCACGCGGGCTGCGAGGCGGCGCTCGCGGCCTCACGGATGGGCGCGAGGACGCTGATGCTCTGCATATACATCGACAGCATAGCGATGATGCCCTGCAATCCTTCGATAGGCGGCCCCGCGAAGGGCCACATCGTGCGCGAGATAGACGCGCTCGGCGGCGAGTGCGCCGCGGCGGCGGACGACTCGACGCAGCACCTGCGCTGGCTCAACACATCGAAGGGTGCGGCGGTGCGCACGCTGCGCGCGCAGTGCAGCCCGCGGCGCTACGGCGACCACTACCGCACCGCGCTCCTGACGCAGAAAAATCTCGACCTCCACCAGGGAGAGGCGGCGGAGCTCATAGTCGAGAACGGCGAAGCGCGCGGAGTCAAAATCGCGACTGGACAGTCCTTCTTCGCCTCGTGCGTCGTGCTCGCGACCGGGACGTACCTCGCCTCGAAGATATACACCGGCCTCAGCTGCCGCGAGTCCGGGCCGCTCGGCATGACGCCCGCGAATGAGCTGGCCGCCTCGCTCAAAAAAACGGGGCTCGAAATAGGCCGTCTGCGCACCGACACGACGCCGCGCCTCCACTTCGACACGATAGACTGGGCCGCGCTCGACTGCCAGAAAAGCATAGACGAGCCGCAGGCCTTCTCGCACTTCGGCGAAAAGCGCGTCTACAGCGGCATGGTCTGCGGCCTCACGCGCACGAACGCCGAGACGCACAAAATCATCAGGAAATACTTCGAGCAGTCGCCGCTCTACATGGGCAGGCTCGAAACTGAGGGGCCCAGATATTGCCCTTCCATCGACGACAAGATAATAAAGTTCCCAGAAAAGGATACCCACCCCATCTTCCTAGAACCTATAACCCCTGAGGGGCGCGAGGTCTACGTCCAGAACTTTTCGACCTCGATGTGCCTCGAGGCGCAGTTCGAAAGCGTCCGCACGATAAAGGGCTGCGAGCGCGCGCACATACTGCGCCCGGGCTACGCAATAGAATACGACTTCGTCGTGCCGACGCAGCTGCACCCGTGGCTTGAGACGAAGCCCGTGAAAAACCTCTTCCTCGCGGGACAGATAAACGGAACCTCGGGCTACGAGGAGGCTGCGGGCCAGGGGCTTATAGCGGGAATCAACGCGGCGCTGCGCGTGCAGGGAAAAGAGCCGTTCGTCTTGGGCCGGGACGAATCGTATATCGGCGTTCTGATAGACGACCTCGTAACGAAAGGGACGAAAGAGCCTTACAGAATGCTCACGAGCCGATGCGAATACCGGTTGCTGCTGCGCCACGACAACGCCGCGGACAGATTGTGCGCGAAAGGGCGCGCCGTAGGACTTCTGCCGGAATGGAAATGGGAAAAGTACTGCGGGGCCCGCAGCGCGGAAGAAAAAGAGCGCGAACGTCTGCGCGAATTCAAGATGCGCCCGTGCGAAGCGGTCAACGACAGACTGCGCGAGGCCGGTTCTTCGCCTCTTGCGGAAGGCGTCAGCGCGCTCGAACTTCTTCGCCGCCCGGAAGTGGGCTGGCGGCTCGTAGCGGAGCTTACCGATTCGCAGCTTGACCCCGAGCTCGGCGAAAAAATAGCGAACGAGCTCAAATACGAGGGCTACATCGCGCGCCAGCAGAAACAGGTAGAAAAATTCCGCCGCATGGAGCTGCTCAAAATTCCCGCGAGCATAGACTACGCTCAGATACGCGGCCTCTCGGCCGAAGGGCGCGGCAAGCTCTCGAAAATTTCGCCCGCGACGCTCGGACAGGCCTCGCGCATCCCCGGCGTGCCGCCCTCCGACATCCAGCTGCTCTGGGTAGCGATAGAGAGCGCGCGCCGTAAAAAGGACGAATAGCGCGTGGACGACGATTTCGCGAAAAGCGCCGGAGAGATAGTCGGCTCCGCGCTCTGCGGCAAAGGCGGCGAAGAATCGCGCAAAAAAGCCCGCGGCGTCAGATACAGGCCCGAGTACTGGAGCCTCGTAAATCTCTCGATAAAGCTCTCCGAGCTCTCGGAGAACTGGCGCGCCGTCGCGGGCGAGCCGCTCGCCTCGCGCAGCGCGCCCGCCGCCTGCGAGGAGGACGGCGGCCGGTTCGTCATCACGGTCAACGTTCCGGACCAGATGGTGCTCTCGTCGGCGCGCTTCCGCAAGGCGCGGCTCGAGCGCGAAATATCGGCCTTCTTCGGCGGCGCCGCCGTCTCCGTCGATTTCAGAGTCGGCCCGATACGCACGCCGGCGCAGCCCGCGCGCTCCGCCCCGCAGAAAGTCTACCGCCGCGCGCCGGTCGTCAACGGCGAGGAAGAGATAGCCGAGCGCGCGAAATTCTTCCTCGGCGGCGGAATGTCGCCCGAGCTCGCTGGCGCGATGGCGCGCGTCATGCTCTCTCTCGAAAAGCTCTCGAAGCGCAGAAGATGAAGTTTTACCGATAATCAAAATTCCTTCGTTTTTTTTCGGCTTTTTGTGGTATAATGTTCTTAGCGTGGAAGTTGAAAATAATTTAGAAATCAGAAAAAACGGAGGAACAAAAAATGAAAATCGGAGAAGTTGTAAGAGACGGAGATTTCAAAGCTGAGAAGCACGTACCGACGATAGAGGCCCCCGAGAAAATCAAGGCCGGCGAAGAGGCGCTCGTAAAGGTCTGCGTCGGCAAGGAGATCAAGCACCCGAACACGCCGCTCCACCACATCAGCTGGATCCAGCTCTACTTCAAGCCCGCCGAAGGCCCCGTCGTCGACGTCGCGAAGTTCTGCTACAACAGCCACGGCGACACGATGAACCTCGACAACCCCGGCGCGGCCTACGCCGAGCCCGGCAGCTGCGTGATGTTCAAGCCCGCCAAGTCCGGCGAGCTTATCGCGGTCAGCTACTGCAACGTACACGGCCTCTGGGAGTCCTCGAAGGCCATCGAAGTCGAATAAGTTACGAAATAAGCGAGTAATCAGCGATTAAACGAAAGGCCGCCCGAAAGGGCGGCCTTTATGCGTCCCGCGCAAAATTACTGCGTTCGGCTCAGATTTACGGAAACGGCGGAGCTTTTATCCCCGCGCTTCGGCTTTGGATTTTCTTCACCATTTTCCGAAAAACGAAGGTAATCAAAAAAGCGCCGCAGCCGGCGGCTCAGCCTCCGTGTGAAATCCGCTCACGCCGCGCAGCTTTAATAGCACTGCAAAATCAGCCAGACGTTCTCAAACCTCAGCGCCGCGAGGTCGTCCCTTGTGATGTAAAAATAGAGCCGTCCGCAGTCGCCGAACATCAATTCGAAATCGCCGTCTTCCACAGTGTCGAGCTGGAAGAGCGGCAGCCATTTGTCCGGCGCCTCTTTCTCCGCCTCTTCGACTTCGTTTTTCGGAATTTCGTCCCAGCCGCCGCCGAGATAATATCCGCTCGTCACGAGCTCGCATTCCGCCGGCATGCTCCCCTGTATCGCGTCGGCCCAGCCGAGCAGCTTCGAGCGTTCGTCGGGGTCGTCGTCGCCGAGCTCCGCGCGCACCGTGAAGAACTCGTCTCCTTCGTCGCCGCAGTCAGCCTCTTCGGGATAAATTTCGGTGAAATCCTCCCAACCCGGCAGCGACGGCTCGGCGCGCATTTTTACGGCAAGCGCTGGGAATCTGTAATCCTCCTCCAAATCGTCGGGAAACTCCGCCGCTTCGAGCGCGGCCGAATCCTCGAACCAATAGACGCGCACGCAGCCCTTGTCCTTCGGGTCGAAGCCCCAGCGCATGGAATCCATCTCGTAGAAGAACGACAGCACTCCGTGGTCGGGGAGCAGGCGCTCCGCATCGTACCTCGCAAGCTCCGCGCAGTCGAACTGCGCGACGAACGAGAGCGGGCGCTTTGCCGTTTTGCCGTGCATGCCCTCTCCCTCATAGGCGGGCCACTCGAAGCCGCGCGGAACGTCGGGCCGTCCGCCGAAGCGCGTGCCGCCGCGTTTATATTCCGCGCTCCCCGAAATGTCGAGCGTTATCCCGTTTCTGCGCAGCTTTTCCAGTTTTTCCCTGAGTTCCACAATATACGCCTCCCGCGCTGAATTTTGCCGCGCCGCGTGGATTATGCGAAAACGGCGCGATTTTGTGCTTCCATGATTATTATATATATTTACGATAAAAAGTCAGGCAAAGCGCCGCCGATCCGCCGGACGCTCATGGCTTTGTCCACACTTTTCGGCGCGAGTTATGCACATGTAAAACGGCTTTTTCAATAGGGCGCAGAGGCTTTGCGAGGCAAAACGGAGAGAAATACACGGAGATATTCACAAATTGTGGATAACTATGTACATAAGTGGCGTGGATATCGGCGCTCTGCCCTTTCCGGCTTTTCAGTTATGTAAAAGTAAGGTTAAGGAAATTTCATAAATTCGTAAAGAAGCGGACGGCGCGCGCTCGCGCCCGAAATTCACGAGCCGCGCGTCCGTCAGCGTTCCGCGGCGCTGTTTACTGAGCGGAACGTAATTTCATCGGAGGCGTTGGAGCTGATGCGCGCGCCTTTGACGCGCCGGAGCTGCCGAAGAGCTGCGGCGCGCCGCCCGCGTATATGCGGCTGTCCCGCAGTCCCGCAGCCGCCCGCGCGCGAACTACGGAGCGCGGCGTTTGCGCGGGAGCCGCCGGCTTGACGGACCGGCGCATGGCGGAACGCGGAGAAAAATTTTAATCTCTCGCCGCCGCATGGCGCGGCCCGGCGGAACGCGAGCGCGCGCCGGATAAAAAATAGGCGCGGGCGTGAAGTCCGCGCGCCCGCGCCTGCTTTATGATTGCCGCTGTATCTCTTACCCGCGCTTCGCTATCGCGGCTCCCATGACGAGCGTCGCCGCGCCGGTGTTTTCAAGGCCGTGCGAATGGCCCTTGCGGCAGAGCATGATGTCTCCGGCCTTGACCGCGTGCTTCTCGCCGTCCTCGCAGTAGGTTCCCTCGCCGCTCATGATGAAGTAGACCTCTTCGTTGTCGCCGTGGAGGTGATAGCCGATAGACGCGCCGGGCTCGAGCTCGATGCGCGTCGTCATCGTGAACGCGCCGTCGTTGTCCGGTATCTCCACGGGGAATCTCATTGCGCAGCCCTTGCCGCTTCCTCCGAGCTTTTCAGCCTTTACGCCCTCGTCTTTGTTTTTGAGCATTTTCGTCTTCCTCCTTAAATCTTTGTGAGCCGCGCCGTCGTTTATCGCGCGCGGCGAAATTGATTATAAGGCCAAAAACAACGTTGTTTCGGAGAAATCGCGCTAAAAAAGAGAGATTTATATTTGATTTTATTTGACTAAAAGAACGGCGAAGCTGCGGCGCGTTCGTCTTTCCTTGAGTCCGCTCAATGTTGTATGATAAACGCAGTGTGTTTGGAAAAAGGCCGCGAGGCCTGACAACGGAGGAGAATACATGGGACGTTCTGTCGTTTATTTCACCGATATGCGGGCCACGCCCGAGAGGAACCTTCTGCAGAAATTCCGCGCGCTCATAGAGCGGGCCGGGATTGCGGACATCAATTTCGAAAAGCAGTTCACTGCGATAAAGATACATCTCGGCGAGCCGGGCAACATCGCCTATCTGCGCCCGAACTTCGCGAAGGTCGTCGCGGACAAGGTCAAGGAGCTCGGCGGCAAGCCGTTTTTGACCGACAGCAACACGCTCTACGTCGGGCGCAGGAAGGACGCGATCGAGCACCTCGAGGCCGCCTACGAGAACGGCTACAACCCATTCTGTACCGGCTGCCACGTCGTCATAGCCGACGGCCTGAAGGGCACCGACGAGGCGCTCGTTCCTGTCAATGGCGGCGAGTATATAAAGGAAGCGAAGATAGGCCGCGCGATAGCCGACGCCGACGTGATAATCTCGCTGACGCACTTCAAGGGCCACGAGATAACGGGCTTCGGCGGCGCGATTAAGAACCTCGGCATGGGCTCCGGCTCGCGCGGCGGCAAAATGGAGATGCACAGCGACGGCAAGCCCTCGGTTGACGAGGCCAAGTGCATCGGCTGCGGCCGCTGCGCCAGAAACTGCGCGCAGAAGGCGATAAGGATAACCGAAGGCAAGGCGCACATCGACCACGAAAAGTGCGTAGGCTGCGGCCGCTGCATCGGCGCCTGTCCCTTCGACGCGGTGAAGCCAGACTGGGAGGGCTCGGAGACCGCCGTCTGCCGCAAGATGGCGGAGTACGCGAAGGCCGTAATAGACGGAAAGCCGAACTTCCATATCGCCGCCGTCGTGGACGTCTCGCCCTTCTGCGACTGCCACGCGGAGAACGACGCGGCGGTGGTGCCGAACATCGGCTTTTTCGCCTCGCACGACCCCGTTGCGCTCGACCAGGCCTGCGCCGACGCCGTGATGAAGGCCCCCGCCGTCGCGAACACATACCTCGCCGACCAGATAAAGAAGCGCGGAGCCGGCGCGGACCACTTCCACACAATCCACCCCGACACGCACTGGCAGGCGACGCTCGAGCACGCCGAGAAGATAGGCATAGGCACGCGCGATTACGAGCTGAGGGAGATATAGAGCAATAAATGCTTAAGACGCCGCGTTTCATACGCGGCGTTCTTTTGATAAGGGCGGCGAAATTATGGGTATGCTGGGAAATTATATCGCGGTCGGCGAAGATGAGCTGAAGCGCATACGTTCGGGAGAGATGGATATTTACGACATGAATCCCGAGGAGCACCAGACGCTCGATATAGATAAGTCATGGCAGGCTGTGCATTATCTGCTGTGCGGTGACATAGACGACGGAGAGCCGCCGATGGGATACGTCGTTCCGATACGCGACGAAAATTTTATAGAGAGCGGCATGGAGTTCGGCGCTTTCTTCGCCGATGCGGAACAGGTGCGCGAAGCTGCGGAGTATCTGGATTCGCTTGACGAAGATAAGCTGAAAGGCATGTTCGACTTCGGCGCGATGCTGGCGGACGAAGTGTATCCGATTATGGACGAAAGCGACGAGGACGGATTTTTCGAGTATCTTCGCGGTTATGTCCGGAAGATAAAAGAGTTTTATAAAGAGACGGCGGAGCGCCGCGGCGCAGTCGTCTTTTATGTTTCTTAGCGGCGGCGCAGCGTGCGCGTGAAATAAAAAAGAGGCCTCGCGGCCTCTTTTTGCGTATTTGCCTGAGTTGTTTTACAGCGCCTGCAATATTATCCGCGCCGCTATGACCAGCAGGACGCCGCCGCCTACGTATTCGGCCTTCCTGCCGAAATGCGAGCCGACTTTTTTGCCGGCGATCGTGCCCGCGGCGGAGAGCGCGAAGGTTATTATCCCGGCGAGCACAGCGAGCGACATTGCGGAGCCGCCGGTGCTTTCTATCGAGAAGCCGACGGCGAGCGCGTCAAGCGAGGTCGCGAACGATAGCACAGTCATGCTCCTGAGCGTTATCGTCATCGACGAGCAGTCGTCCTCGCCGCTCGAGGCCGCCTCGCGTATCATGTTGACGGCGACCCAGACGATGAGCGCCGCGGCTATCCACGGCGTCCATGTGCTGAAAAATCCCGAGAGTCCTCCCGCTATTACGCCTCCGAGCAGAGGCATGAAGAACTGAAAAAATCCGAACGCGCCTCCGACCGTCAGCACGTTCTTCGCGCTTATGCGGTCATGGCAGAGCCCTATGCAGATGGAGACGGAAAAGGCGTCCATCGCGAGCGACGCGCCCGTCGCCGCGGTGGCTATGAATTCTGCGAGCATTGTAAATCATTTTCCTCCAATACTTTCGAGCCAGCGCTTTTTATAAAGTCCGCAGACAGATATGAAGAGCACCAGCAGCAGCGGCCCGACGAAAACCCCGAGGAAGCCCCACTTCATCACTCCGCCGAAAAGGCCGAGTATTATGACGAGCGTCGATATCTCGACGCCGCCCCTGCCGCCAGAGCTTATCAGGTACGGGCGGAGCAGGTTGTCTATCGTCCCGACTATCGCCGCGCCCCACACGAAAAGTATCGCGGCGTTCTTCAGGTCGCCCGTGAAGGCGAGGTATATCGCGCCCGGCACCCAGACGACCGCCGTCCCCGCGGGGAACATGCCGAAGAAGAACATCAGCATCCCGAAGAACACCGGGTTCCCGAGGCCGACTATCCACCAGCCGATCGCGCCGAGCACGGCCTGGACGGCGACGGTGAAGATTATACCGTATATTATCGAGTTCAGAATCCCCGAAATTTGACTGAAAAAGTTTTGTTTTTCCTCGGGTTCGAGCGGCGTCACGCTCTCTATGTAGTCGATTATTTTTTCGCCGTCGCGTATAAAGAAGAAGGAAACCATCAGAGTTATGACGGAGTTGAGCAGGAAGGAGGAGCCGTGCTCTATGAGCCGCGCCGAAATCGAGCTGAGGAAGCGCGTCGCCCACTGCACTACGTTCTGCGCCGCGCCGCGCAGCGCGTCGGAGTCGGCCATGAAATTGCGTATGTTGTCCGCTATCCAGGCCGGCATCCAGTCGGGGAACTCTATCGCCGCGCCGTTGTGCGCGACGTGCTGAATCTTGACGAAAAGCTGCGCGAAGATGCGCCCGAGGCTCGTCACCTCGCTCGCGAGCGTCGAGAGGGCGAGCAGCACCGGGACGAAGCAGAGCAGCAGCAGCGCCGTCATCGTCACAGCCGCGGAGATGCTCGGGTACTTGCCGCCGCGGAGCGCCTTGAGTATCTTTTTGTTAAGCGGCGTCGCGACGAACGAGAGCATCCCGGCCCATATAATCGCCGTCGCCATCGGCGAGGTTATGTCCCATGCGAGCAGCGCGAAGAATGCGAAGAAAATTATAAAAGGCACGTTGCCGCTGAAAAAATTTGCATATCCGTTGCCCGAAGCCATAAAATTAACACCTCTCGATGCTATAATAAAAACATACGGAATATTATACATCAACAGGCAAAGAAGGTGTGTCGCTCCGTGCCGGCAGAAGAATTTGCGTACTATGGACAGTTTGGTGAAAGCCCCGCATATCAGGGGCGGGCCGAAGAAAATAAAGCGGATATGAAAGAGACCGCGGCTCAGGGAATCTTCCATAAGGCTATAAAGGTCATCGCGATAGGCGGGGGCGGCGGAAACGCCCTCAACCATATAATATCGCACGGCCTCAAGGACGTGGACACCCTCGCGGTGAACACCGACGTGCGCTCGCTCGGCAGCTCGCTCTGCGAGTCGAAGATAGTCCTCGGCGAGCGCGTCACGAAGGGGCTCGGCGCGGGAGCCGTGCCCAAGGTGGGCGAGCGCGCCGCGCTCGAATCGATCGACGAGATACGCCGCTACATGAAGGGCGCGGACATGGTCTACCTGACCGCGGGCATGGGCGGCGGCACCGGAACGGGAGCCATCCCCGTAATTGCGCGCGCCGCGCGCGAAATGGGGATACTGACAGTCGCGGTCGTCACGAAGCCCTTCTCGTTTGAAGGAAAGCGCCGCCGCCGCTACGCGGAAGAGGGCATCGAAAAGCTCTTCCCCGAGGTCGACGCGCTCATCGTCGTGCCGAACGACAGGCTTCTCGAAATAGCGCAGAAGAACACGCCTCTGACGGAATCCTTCTCGCTCGCCGACGAGGTCCTGCGCCAGGCGGTGCAGGGGGTCACGGACCTCGTCACGCGCCCCGGGCTCGTAAACGTCGACTTCGCCGACCTTAACACCGTTATGCGCGGCGCGGGACGCACGGTAATGGGCGTCGGAGCCGCGAGCGGCGAAGACTGCGTCGAAAAAGCCGTGCGCATGGCGCTCGAAAGCCCGCTCATGGAGTGCTCCATGCAGGGCGCCAAGGGCGTGCTCATGAACATCACGCACAGAAAAGAGCTCGCGCTCTACGAAGTCGGCCTAGCCGCCGACATCATCGAGGACGTAAAGTCGCCCGACGCGCACTTCATCTGGGGCTGCGCCGAGGACAAATCGATAGAAGAAGAGGTCGAGGTGACGATAGTCGCCGCCGGCTTCGACGAAACGCCGCGCGAGCCGGAGCCGGAGATAAACGTCTACACGCGCCGCGCCGCGCCGCAGCGCGAGGAACGCGCGCCCGAAAGGCGCTATTATAATGAAGAGTCCGTTCGGCAGGCGGAAGCGGCGGAACAGCCGCAGCCTGAACAGCAGCCCGCGCCGTCGCCCTACGCCGGAGTCCACACGCCTGCGTGGCTGCGCGACGACGCGCCCGCTGAGGACGAGCAGGCCGGAAACGAGCCCTACGCGGGCCGCCGCCGCTCAGCCTACGACGCATACGAAAACCCGACCTTCGTAAGACGCGGCCGCTCGCTCAAAAAATAACCGCGCGGCAAAAATCAACGCAACAACGCAAAATTAAAGAAACGACGCTCACGCTCCGGCGCGGGCGTCGTTTTTAGTTGTGTAAAGAAAACTCCATGCTATGCATGGAGTTCATTCAGCTTATAGCTATGAGTAAAAGCTCCTCTGACGTAGTATAAGAAAGTCCGTCAACCGTCTTAGCAACGTACAGAGGAAGTCCCAAATATGGACAATGACACCCTAGCACATACAAAATGGAATTGCAAATATCATATAGTCTTTGCTCCGAAATTCAGAAGACAGATTATCTACGGCAGGCTGAAAACTGAGATTGGGAAAATTTTAAGGACTCTCTGCGAGAGGAAAGAAATCGAAATCATTGAAGCCAATCTCTGTGCAGACCATATCCATATGCTGATTGCCATACCGCCCAAATACAGTGTGTCGCAGATTATGGGATACCTAAAGGGCAAAAGCTCGCTTATGATATTCGACCGCTTTGCACATATGAAATACAAATATGGCAACAGACATTTCTGGTGCAGAGGATATTACGTAGACACAGTAGGGCGCAATCAGAAGAAAATAGCGGAGTATATCAGGAACCAGCTGAAAGAGGACTATCAAGCCGACCAGCTGAGTTTGTTTGAGCCGGTAGACCCGTTTACGGGTAAGCCGGTCAACGCAGGCAAAAAAGATTCCCGGTAAGCTCCTTTAGGAGCCGCCCGGGAAAGTGGTGCGGTTGGCGGACTTTCAAGCTCGTTTAGAGCTGCCGGTAATATGCCCTTATAGGGCTGGGACATACCACCGGCTTAGCCGGTGGTTCTGATTTAACTACAGCTTGACTCCAACCGTTTGTGCATTTCGTTTTCCGCCGCACTCCGAGACATACTCACATATCCACATAAGGTCAGAATAAGTTAACAACATAATACACATTTTTATCCACAAAAACGTGGATAGAGGGCGCGCCGTTAAGCCGTGGGCGGCGCAATGGTATAATGAAGAACGGCAGAAAAGACTGCGCAAGCACGAAAACGGAGGAATGAAATATGTCCGCTAGAACAGAGGCAGAATTCGACTACGAAATATGCTCGAGCAAAATCAGGCCGATAGCCGAGGCGCTGATTAAAAAATACGACGAGCTGCACCACATAGACCCCGACAAGATACTCTTCGTCGTGAACCATAAAAGCTCGGGAAGCAAAAAACAGATGACGCTCGCGAAGACGTCTAAGATATCGCCGAAATGGACCGAGCTGCTCTACCAGCTCGGCTCATGCTCCTACTTCTACATGATAGAGTTCTACGCGAAGACGACGGCCGCGATGGACGAAAGCCAGATGGTCGCGCTCGTCTACCGCGAGCTGCGCCGCATCGGCCCCGAAGGCGAAATACTGACGCCGGACGTACACGACTGGTGGCAGATACTCATGGGACTCGGCCGCAAATGGTTCTACCCCGACGCGACGTGCCCGAACCTGCTCGACGACAACGTCGACTGGAAAAAGCTCATGGGCACATATTATGAGGAGATACACGACGGACAGTAGCTCCGCGCCGCCACAAAATCGCCATATTTCCGCCACAGAAAACACATAAAACAATCATAAGACCTTCACATCCCGGCGCTATACTTTTTATCAGAAAGGGCGGGGACGTGAAGGTCGATTTTAATCCCGCCAAAGAACATACGGCACTCCTCGAAAGCTCGCGCTCTCGGGTTCGTAATAAAAAAGGTACTCATCTCAAAGGAAAGGACGTGAAAACCAGTCTCCCACACACGGCGGGCGAACAGGCGAAGCGAGGCGCAGCCGAAAGGTGCCCTGCATAAAACGCCCCGCGGCGCGGAACGCCCGCCAGAACGAAACTCTGTAAAACGTTGCTGCCAATACCCAAGGAACGAAAGACCTCCGGCGTTTGTCGGAGGTCTTTTCGCGTGCGGGTGCTGGAAAAAGGCAAGCCGCAGTTCGTCGTTTTGTGGTGCGGCAAATTAGACAGGCTGCATATCCTTTATAGTGCCGTCTATACCGCGGTCAACTGCCAGTCAAGAAGCGCAAAGCCTTGCTCATTTAGGAGCTTCCCATTATTTTTCAGATTTCCTGAAAGCAAGCAATTCCTCAATCCGCTCTTTCATAAAATTTACGAGAGCGGCGGCTTCTTTTTCGACGCTTCCCCATTCGTCGGACAGATTCCCAAGGTAGGCCTCCTTCGCCGTATGCAGCAGCGGAGAAAATTTAGCCGGCAATTTTGGAATCACCCATTCCGCGGCGATATCCTTCGAGGTTATTTCTTCCGTTTCTAAGGTAAACCACATTCTGGATAGGGTCAGCAGCACGTTTCTCTCGTCGCCGGTAAAGCCGGAAATTAAAGCGGGAAGAGAAAATTGGATCGCTTTGCGGACTTCATAAAAGGGGATGGGCGGAATGAGCTTTTCGCACTCCGCGCCCTTCAGAGTTATGCAGCTTTTTCGGGCCTGCCATAATAAAACCGTTATATCGGGGTCGAGGAACGGCTGAGGATATTGCCCCGCTTCCATTTCTTCACGAAGCCATTCTCCGTACATATATTCGCATTTAGGCGGGAATCGCAGCGGAACGATATCGTTATGATTGACGACGGCAACCTCCAAAGGCCTTTTTCCGGCGCAGCCCGCGCGGCTTGAAACGCTCAATAACCGCTTTGTCAGCGTCTCTCTTGCCGCATCGCTCATCTCCCGTTCGGTGATTATCAGTATATCTATGTCGCTGTGCGGGCGCAGTCCGTTCATCGTCGCGGAGCCGTATAGATACATTCCTAGCATCTGACCTTCGAATAGGGCTTCTGCCGTTGAAATTACTTGGTTTATTTGTGTTGTAAAGCCGCTGTTGCCGCGTGTGTTTATCATGTCGATTTGCCTCCCTTCCTTCAACCGGTACGCTCATTATACGAGAAGCGGGGCGCGCTTTCATGCGCGTCCCGCTCTTGTGTCGTTTTCGTTTACTTCGGCGTCGGGCTATTCCCACGCGTACTTTCCGCTTGCTTCGTCGTACTTCCAGAAGTCGGCGTAGCTGAGCGCGGCGAGCGGTTTTCCGGGGGTGCGCGGGTTTATGCCGCGTTTTATGATTTCCTGCCAGAAGCCGGTGTTGCCGATGTCGCCCTGGATTGTGAGGTGGACGAGCGCGTTGTCGCGGAGGATCGCTTTTGCGTAGCCCTGGCGGCTTTCGGCGGTGAAGACTTCGTCGCCCTCTTTTGCGGCGGTCGGGCCGAGCGACAGCGTCGTGAGGCCGAAGAAGTTCATCGTGTTCTTCATCGCGTAGCGGTCGGTGTATTCGGCTTCGACGCCGCACATGTTTTTCGCGGCGATTTCGCCCTGGAGCGCGGCGTTGGGCCATATTCCGGAGAGGCCCGCCGCGTCGCCCGAGGCGTAAACGTCCGGGACGCTTGTGCGCATGTGCTCGTCGGTGACGATTCTGCGGTCGAGCTCGATTCCGCTGCCTTCGAGGAATTCTATGTTCGGGCGCACGCCCGCGCTGACGACGAGGAAGTCCGCGGGGAGGCGCGTGCCGTCGTCGAGCGTCACGGCCTTTACATTTCCGTCCGCGTCGAGCTCCGCGGCGCTGGCCTTCTTCGAAAGGTAGAATTCGCATCCCGCCTTCTCAAAGAGCGCTTTGTATGGCGCGGCGGCGGTCTCGTCGAGCTGGAGCGGGCAGAGCCTGTTTTCCATCTCGACTATGCGGCATTTGACGCCGCGCTCCGCGAGCGCGTATGCGGCGTCGAGGCCGACGAGTCCGGAGCCGACTATGACGCATTGCTTCGCGTTTTTCGCCGCCTCGCTGATTTTGCGCGCGTCGTCCAGGTCGCGCAGGCCGTAGACGTTTTTACCCTCTCGGAAGCCCGGCACGGGCGGGATGAAGTATCTCGCGCCGGTCGTGATGAGCAGCTTGTCATAGAATATTTTCCCGCTCTTCGCGCCCACGACGGCCTTCTCGTCCGGCAGGACCTTCGTGATTTCTTCGCCGGCGATGAATTCCACGCGGTTTTTGTCGAAGAAGTCCGCGCCAGCGAAGTTTATCTCCTCGGCGCTTTTGTGTCCGCCGATGAAGTGGTGGAGCATGCAGCGCGAGTGCGGCGCGCCCTCCTTCGCGACTATCGTTATTTCGTCGCCGGGGCGCAGCGCGCGGATTTTGCGCGCGGCGGCTATTCCGGCGGCGGAGGCTCCGATTATAAGATGTTTCATCATGTCAGCGCACCTCCTCGACGTGTATGGCTTCCTTGGGGCAGGCTTTGACGCAGGCCGGGCCCTCTTCCCTGTCGCGGCAGAAGTCGCATTTTATGACCTTCTGGCGCGTCGCTCGGTCGGGCTTCGGCAGGCCGAAGGGGCAGTTCATGACGCACATGAAGCAGGCGCCGCATTTTTTCTCGTCGTAGGTTACGAGCCCCGTCTCGGGGTCCTTGCTCATCGCGCCGCTCATGCAGCTCGTGACGCACATCGGCTCGTCGCAGTGGCGGCAGAAGAGCGGCCTGTAGCTTTTGTTCGCGCCGAGCAGGATGAAGCAGCGGCTCTCGCTCTCCGCGCCGCCGAGGTCGAGCGTGTAGATGTTTTCTTCTCCGTCTTTGCGGTGCGCGTTCATGCAGGCGAGCGTGCAGTTCATGCAGCCGTCGCATTTGTCGGCGTCTATGAAGATTCGCATCATTGCCGGCACCCCCTTCTTTAGATGTTCAGCGCCGCGCGGCGGTCGAGGATTATGCGCTCGAGCGTCTCCGCTGCGGTGGCGGCGTTCGGGTCGATTATCACCTGTCCGCCCGTGAGGCTCTTCATCTGCTCGGTCAGCACGTCTACGACGAGCTTGCTGCCCGTGATGAAGGGCGGCTCGCCGAGGTGGAGCGGCAGGCCGAGCGCGAGGCCGAAGGCCCCGTCCGCAAGCGCCTGCTCTTCGAGCCACTGCGGCGCGGAGAGGACGAGCGGCATCTGCGGCAGGTCCACACCGAGCGCCGCGGCGAGCTCTGTCGCGACTATTTCGAGACGGCCTATCGCAAGGCAGGGCCCGAAGTTGAGGACGGGCGGGATGCCGAGCTTCTCGCACACGGCGCGGAGCTTCAGCCCCGCAAGCTCCGCGGCCTTCGGCTCCATGAGGCCGCAGTTCTCAAGCCCGCCCGAGGAGCAGCCCGCGGAAAGGACGATGATGTCGCGCTTGATGAGCTCCTTCGTCAGCTCGACGGTCAGCACGTCGTGTCCGCCGAAGGTGAGGTTCGAGCATCCGACGACGCCCGCGACGCCCTTTATTTCGCCCGCGGCGATGAGGTCGATGAGCGGCTTCCAGTTTCCGCCGAGGAATTTTTTGAGCGAAACTTCGGAAACGCCGGTCAGGGTGTCCTTGTTGCCGTGTTCGGGCATGAGGCGCATCTCTACCTTGCCGCGGCGGTTCTTGTAGGATTCGAGCACCTTGTCGATGATTCTGTCGGCGTCGGCTTCGCGCGTCTCGAATACGAAGGGCATATACTCGGCGTTGGATTTTTTCGCCACGTCGTCGAGGCAAATCTGCTTTATGTCGAGCGCGTCGCATATCGGCTCGATGCCGGGCAGCGTGCAGTTAAACTCGGAGAGCACCGCGTCGATAGCGCCGGTCGAAAGCACCGCCTCCGACGTGAAGTTATTGCCGGCGTGTCCGACGAAGACCTCGGTGTAATGCGCGCCGCGCAGCTGCAAATCCTGACCGACGCAGGTGCATCCGACGAGGCGGAAGCCCTTCGCGCCCGCGGCCTTGGCCTTAGCTTCGGCCTCGGGCGTCACGAGCCTGTCCTGAAGGTAGGAGAAGCAGGAGTGCTGATGCCCCGTTATCATAATGTTGATATAGTCGGGGTCGATTACGCCGAGGCCGACCGGCGCGGGACGCAGCTCCGGCTCGCCGAGCATCACGTCGTTCAGCAGATTCGTCAGCGTGAGGCCGTAGAGGCCGGTCGAGATGCCGAGCTTGAGGCAGGAGAGCAGCATATCCACTGGGTCGGAGTTGAGGTTCGTCGAGCACTTGACGACGCCCTTGACTATCTCGGCGTTCGCGCCGCCCGGCAGTATGCCGAGCTTCTCCCAGTTCGCGTAGCGCGGCGCGTAGGCCATCTTTTTGACCAGCTCCATCTTTTCATAGGCGGGCTTGTAGAGGTCTGCGAGCACCATATCAGCTACCGCGAGCGCCTTTTCGTACTTGTCGCCGCCCGTCACGCCGAAGAGCCCGCAGAGATGGTCGAGCGCATGCTCGCCCTTTATCTCGCCCTTCGCGAGCGCGGTGTTCCTGAGGTTCAGCGCCGTGTTCTCGACGATGTGGATGTAGCAGCCGGAGCCCGCGGCGACCGCGCGCAGGAAGTTGCGCGCGACGATGACGTCCGCCGTAGCGCCGCAGATGCCCTTCGGTGCCTTCGGCGTCACGCGGCACGGCCCGTTCGAGCAGAGGCGGCAGCAGACGCCCTGAAGGCCGAAGCCGCACTTCACCGACTGTCCCGCGACCCTGTGATGCGAAGTCTCGTTCGGCAGAGCGCGGATAAAATCCTCCAGCGGCTTGTCCGCGCTTTTGCATGTGTTGCACCCGAAACACTGATTCATAATTTTTTCCTCCCACACATAAGCTTTTTATTGTTGATAAAGTTTCTCCACATTAACGCTAAAAAAATTATCCGAGCATCGCGCCGACCGTCCGGCGCTTCAGCTCGTCCTCGATGACGCGCTGCAGCCCCGCGAGATTGCTGTGAAACCGGCACTCGCCGCAGTGCGCGCCGCGCCACGCGCATTCGTAATCCGGCGACATACAGGCGTTCACGAAAAGATCCTCGTCGATGCAGCGCAGCAGATCGTAAAGCGTCACCGCTCCGAGGTCCGCCGAAAGCCGGCATCCGCCCTCCGCGCCGCGGAAAATTTCCACATAGCCGCACTTCGCCAGCTTCTTCAGAATCTTATAGGCGAACTGCACCGGCACGAACTCAGCCTCGCAGATCCGCCCGACGGTCATCTTCTCGCCGCCAGCGAGCGCCCTCAGTATCCTCACGGCGTAATCGCTTTCTCTCGTCATAATCATGCGCGTTTCCCCTTCGTGACTAGAGTAACATAGTGGAGAAGATTTATCAAGTATGACGGCGCGGCAAAATCCGCCCTCTGGCTCTTTCGCGCCGCTGGTAGTATATTAGCGGATGGGCGCTGGCGTCCGAAAAAAAGCGGAGGATTCGATAAATGAAAGAGCTGCTCGATTTATATCTGTCGTTTTTCAAGATGGGGGCCGTCACCTTCGGCGGGGGCTACACGATGCTGCCGATACTCAAGCGCGAATGCGTCGAAAGCAAGCGCTGGGTCAGCGACGAGCAGGTGATGGACTTCTACGCCGTCAGCCAGGGGCTGCCCGGCATCATCGCAGTAAACGTCGCCGTCTTCATCGGCTACCACGTGCGCCGCACCGCGGGCGGAATCGCCGCCGCGCTTGGCTGCGTCTCGCCCTGCATCATAATCATCAGCATAATCGCCGCATTCCTCACGAACTTCCAGGACAACATATATGTCAAAGAGGCGATGAACGGCATCGCTATCTGCGTCGTCGCGCTGATACTCGACGCGGTGCTCGGCCTCTGGAAGAAGGGCGTCAAGGACAAGCTCGGCGTCGCGCTCTGCGCCGCGGTCTTCGTCCTGATGGAGTTCACATCGATATCGCCGATTCCGGTAATCGTCGGCGCGGCGCTGCTCGGCGTCGTCTGCAAAACGCTCGCCGCGAAGAAGGAGGCCGCGAAGTAAATGATACTGCTTCAGCTTTTTATAGAATTCTTCAAGATAGGACTCTTCGCAGTCGGCGGCGGAATGGCGACGATACCGTTCCTTCAGGAACTCAGCCAGCGCACCGGCTGGTTCAGCGAGCGCTTCATCACCGACATGATAGCGATATCGGAGTCTACGCCGGGGCCGATAGGCATCAACATGGCGACCTACGTCGGCTTCAACCTCGCGGGCGTGGCGGGCGGAATAGTCGCGACGCTCGGCACGATCATTCCCGCGATAGTCATAATCACGCTCGTCTCGAAATCCCTTGAGAAATTCAGCGGCAATAAATACGTCGACTACATGTTCTACGGCCTGCGCCCGGCGGTCACAGGGCTCATCGCCGCCGCGGGCTTCGACGTCTTCCGCATCGCAGTCGTCCACATAGGCGAGGCGATGCCTTCGTTCTCCGCCATGCCGTGGTGGCGCATCGCGTATTTTGTGCTGATTCTGTTCCTCATACGGAAGTTTAAGAAGCACCCGATAGTCTACATAGCCGTTTCCGCCGTCGTCGGCATCGCCGCCGCGCCGCTCTTCATGTAGCGCGGCGGAGCGCTATTTCACCAGCAGCACTGTGTCGTCGAGGCGGCGAAAGCCGTTTTTGAGATAAAAACTCTCCGCCGGGAAGCTGCGCGCCGTCGCGAGCATAATCCCGTTCAGGCCGCGCCGCCGCGCCTGCTCCTCGACGAACGAGAGGAAGAGCGTGCCCGCGCCGCGCCGCTGAAAATCCTCCGCGACGCAGAACTGGTCTATCCAGTACTCCATGCCGCCGAGCCACGGCTTCCTCGCGCCGAAGCAGAGCCCCGCGCACGCGCCGCCGCGCTCGAGCGAGAAGCCGAGAAAATAACTGTCCGCCATGTAATTTTCAAAAAAACGCCGCACCTGAGCGCGCGACTCGTAGACGTCGTTCCACGGCTCCTTTGTGAAAACGCTTATAAAAACGCCGACATATTCCTCGATTCGCGCCGCAGTCATGGGCGTTATGACAAATCCTGCGAGTCCGCGTCCGTCCATAAAATCAATCCCTTCGGGCGCAATCCGTCGTCTGCGGCTGACGATCCTGCCTCCGCGCCCGCCGTTCGTCCTTCGTCACGATGTAGATAAGGTGCGGCATCTCCTTGCCTTTGTAGATTTTTACAAAACTCTCGCGCGCCGTCATGCCGAGGCGTTCCGCTACGCTCCGCGAGGCGCTGTTTTCCGGCCGTATCTCGGCTATGACCTCGTCTGCATCGAGTTGGTCGAACGCATAATCTACGCAGGCCGCCGCGCCTTCCGTCGCGTAGCCGCGCCCCCAGAAGTTTTTGCTGAGTATGTAGCCGACGCCCATGCGGCGCTCGCCGTCCACCGTTTCGACCAGCGGGCCGATGAACCCCGCCAGCGCGCCGCCCGCGCGCTCGACCGCCGCGAGGTAGCTGAAGCCGTCGCGCCGGTACCTTGCAATGTTTTCCGCAATCCACGCGCGCGTCTCCCCGTCCGAAAAGCCGTGTTCCCAGGCGTACATCACCCGCGCGTCGCCCAAGATTTCGCGCGCGGCATCAAAATCCGCCTCCGTCAGCTCGCGCAGCACGAGCCGCTCCGTTTCTATCACAAGCATAAAATATCCCCTCCGGCCGCGCACGGCGTTTTTCCTGCGCCTCACGGCGTTTTTCACGTTTTTGCGCTTCGCTTTACTGCCAGTTGTTGACGTTCATCATGTTCAGCTTGAGCGCGATGTCTACGGCGAGGCGTTCTTCGTGGTCGCGCAGGTCGGCCTCGAGCAGCTCGCAGATTTTCGAGAAGCGGTATTTTACCGAGTTGTAGTGTACCAGCAGCAGCTCGCTCGCCATTTTCAGATTCCAGCCGCATTTTATTATCGCCTCGAGCGTTTCGGTGAGCGACGCGTTGTACTTCGCGTCGTAGTCGGCGAGCGGCCTGACGTAGCGCTCTATGAACTCGCGGGCTTCGTCCGTCCCCGCTATCGACGAGAGCAGCCGGTATATGCCCATGCGGCTGTAGAAGAGTATGCAGTCGAACTTTTCTATCTGGTAGCCGAGGTTTATCGAGGTACGCGCCTGCCTGTAGCTTTTGTGGATGTCGCGGATGTTCGGGAAGTATTCGCCGACGCCCATCGTGACGGTGAAGATCATCTTCCCCGCTATCCTGCTGCGTATCGCGTCGAAGACGCCTTCGAGCTGCGCATATATTTTGTTCTGCTCGTATTTCTCCGGCGAGACTATGAACACGGCGAGGTCGCTCTGCTTGTAGCACTTCGCGCCCGGGAAGACCGCGAGCATCTGGCTTATCGACACGTCGAAGATGCCGCGCGACGCCTCCTGGAGCTTGGAGTCTTTTTCGAGGTCGAAGCCCGTTACGTAGAATTTCTTTATGTTGTTTATGTCGACTATGACGACGAGGCCGCCGTTGTGGAAGTCCCATCCGTAGAGGCGCGCGCGGCTGTGTATTTCGGTTTCCGTCTTGACGTTGTTGGTCAGCAGGTCTTCGAGGAAGACGTCCCGGTATTTGTCCTCTATGCGCTGGCTCGCTACGCGGTCCATCATCCTGAGCGCGAGCACGGTCGCCGCGTATTCGAGCGCCGCCGTTATCATGTCGTTGTCGCGGACCGGCCCGCCCTCGTTGTCGAGCATGATGTAGCCGAAGCTTTCCACGCTGTTGGCGACGGCGTGGCGGAGGTACTGCGACAGTATCTCGGGCGTCAGCTCGTCGAAGCCCATTCCCGCGAGGCGGACGCATATGCAGCCCGCGCCGTCCGAGTAATGTATGCGGCGGAAGCGCATGTCTACGAAGACGGCGCTGCGCCCGAGCAGCGACCTCAGCGCGGAGAGCACGTCCTCGACGCTGTTGCCGTTGACGGCGAGGCGCAGAAATTTGTTGTGTATCTTTTCGGAATAGATGAGCCGAGCGGACTGCCTGTCTACGACGGCGGCTATCACGGGGTTTATTATGTCGCGGAAGGCGTATTTTTCCGGGACCGAGATTATCGGGAAGCCGAGCAGGTCCGCGGCGGCGAGCGCGTCGCGCGGGATTTCGTCTATGAAGCGGCCCGACTTCACGCCGAGGCCGGCGGCGTTTTTTTTATGCAGCTGATATACGAGCTCGGTCAGCAGCCGTTTGTCGTTCTTCACGGCAAAGGCGGTGGTGAGCACCAGCTCTTCGCCTCTCAGCCACGCGGAGCCGTCGGGCGTGTCCACAACTGTGACCGAGGCTATTTTCCTGCGGAGGCCGTTTCTTCCCGCGAGAAGCTTTATGCCGGAAAGAGACGGCATCTCAAGCAGGTCTTCCACTGTTACGACGTTTTCATTCACGGAGCGTCACTCCCATAATTTTACTGCGCTGTGTCCGGTGCATAGTTTCTTTTGTCTTTCCGGTACAAAGACAATACGTTTTTATTATATCATAACGTCCTTCCGTCCGTCCCGGAGCCTTCGAACGGGCGCGGCTTGTACCGCACGGACATGAATTTCCGATTTTATATGTACCGCGCGGATAAAGCCGGCGCTTTACGGAGCGCCGCGGCGGGCGCGCGGAGGCGGTATGAGCGGCGTTTTGTCCGCGGAGTATATACGGAAGACAAAAACTGCGCGATATTCATGTACGCGCTCGATAATTTCACGCGCGGCCCGCGTCCGTATAATTATCTCGTTCTCCGGCGGAACGGGGCCGAGACGGCCGCTCCTTCCCGCTTCCGCGTGGGCTGGCGCCCAAATAAAAATATGGGGTGTGTGAAAATGGACGATTATCTCAAAATTGCCAACTCCGGCATAGCATGGCTATTGTGCGCGGCGACGGTCGTCATTACCGTCCTCCAGGCCGTCCTTTACGTGAGGATGGCGCGCAGGACGGCGCGCGAGGCGAAGATCGACCCGACGGTCGTGAAGACTTCATTCAGAATAGGACTTATATCCGCGATAGGCCCCGCGATGGGCGTATTTATCGTTATGGTCGGACTTATGGCCGCGATAGGCGGCCCGATGGCGTGGCTGCGCCTCTCGATAATCGGCGCAGCTCCGACGGAGCTGACCGCCGCCACCTACGGAGCGCAGGCGTCCGGCGTTGAGCTCGGCGGCCCCGGATACGGGCTTACGGCGATGGCGGTGTCGTGGTTCGCGATGGCGCTGAACGGCGCGGGGTGGCTCATCTTCACGGGGCTTTTTACGCCGAGCCTTGAAAAGCTCCGCGAGCGCATGAGCGGCGGAGACACGAAATGGCTCATCGTCCTTTCCGGCGCATGCTCGCTCGGTATCTTCGGCTATCTCAACAACAACGAAATCATCAAAGGCGGCGGAAGCGCGCTCGCGTCTATTTCGGGAG
>NZ_CAWUXW010000005.1:0-321943 GCF_963926575.1 uncultured Cloacibacillus sp.
ACGGCGGCCTTTCGCTCGAAAACCTCACGATGGTCTTCTCCAACAGCTACGACAGGCTAGCGCTGATGAACAGCATCTGGCTCGCGATAGCCGTCGCCGTCACGGGCACGGCGCTCGGCTTCTGCTTCGCCTTCGCCGTCGTGCGCATCAAGATGCCCGCGCCCGTGCGCTGGTTCATCGCGGCGGTGACGGTGCTGCCGCTCATCTCGCCGCCATTCACGAGCAGCATCGCGCTGACGCTTTCGCTCGGACCGAACGGCATACTGCTCAACCTGCTCGGCATACCGGACTTCAACATCTACGGCTTCTGGGGCACGTGGATGTCCGAGTCGCTGACATACTTCCCCGTAGCCTTCCTCACCATCTCGTCGGTGCTCGCCTGCATCGACCCGAACTTTGAGGACGCGGGGCTCTCGCTCGGCGGCTCGCCCTTCCGCGTATTCCGCACCGTGACGCTGCCGCTGACGATGCCCGCGATCGCGAACTCGATACTTCTGCTCTTCGCCTGCTCGCTCGCGGACTTCGCTACGCCGCTCGTCCTCGCGGGGCATCAGTTCCCCGTCCTCCCGACGCAGGCCTACCTTCAGATAACGGGGCTCTACGACCTGCGCGGCGGCGCGGCGCTCTCCTTCGCGCTGCTCGTCCCGGCGCTCTTCGTCTTCTTCCTCCAGCGCTGGTGGGTCAGCCGCAAAAGCTACGTCACGGTCAGCGGCAAGTCCGGCGCGCAGACGCGGCCCAAGGGCATCGGCCTCGCGGCCGAGGCTGCGATTCTCGGAGTCTGCGCCGTCGTGATAGCCTTCATCGTATTCCTCTATGCGCTGATAACGATGGGCGCTTTCACAAAAACATGGGGGCTCGACAACAGCTTCACGCTCGACAGCTTCGCATACGTATTCAACCACGGGCGCAAGGCCATCATCGACACGCTGATAATCGCCTGCGTCTCGACGCCGCTCGGCGGCCTCATCGCCGTGCTCGTCGCCTACATCACTCAGCGCAAGTCGTTCCCCTGCAACGCGCTTATGGAGATAGTCTCGCTGCTCAACTTCGCGCTGCCCGGCACGGTCGTCGGCATCGCGTACATCATCGCCTTCAACTCGAGCCCGCTGATACTGACGGGCACGATGTCTATACTCGTCGCGGCCTACGTCTTCCGCTACGACTCGGCGGGCATACGCTCCGTCATAGCGTCGCTGCAGCAGATAGACACGTCGCTCGAGGAGGCTTCGCTGAGCCTCGGCGCGTCGTCCGCGGCGACCTTCCGCAACGTGACGCTGCCGCTCGTCGTCCCGGCTCTGCTCGCGGGCATGAAGTATCTCTTCATCCACTCGATGACGGCGATAAGCGCGACGATATTCCTCGTCTCCGTGAGCTGGTCCCTGCTCACGGCGCGCATCCTCGAATGTATGACGGAGCTGCAGTTCGGCAACGCCTGCGCCTTCTCCGTCGTGCTCATTCTGCTCGTATTCTTGTTCAACGGACTGCTGACGCTTCTTGTCCGGGCCGCGGGCTTCGGCTACAGGGGGCAGGGAGGTAACAGATAATGGCTGTAGAACTTCATCTTCACGACATAAGAAAAACCTTCGTAAAGGACGGCGCGAGCTTCAACGCCGTCGAGCGCGTCGAGCTCGACGTAAAGGGCGGCGAGCTCGTAACGTTCCTCGGCCCCTCGGGCTGCGGCAAGACGACGACGCTGCGCATGGTCGCGGGCTTCGAGACGCCGACCGCGGGACGCATCCTCATCGACGGGCAGGACGTGACGAACGTCATGGTCAACAAGCGCGAGATAGGCTTCGTCTTCCAGAACTACGCGCTCTTCCCGCACATGACGATAGGCGACAACGTCGGCTACGGGCTGAAGATGCGCTCGGAGAGCGGACCCGACGTGACGCGCAAGGTCGCAGAGGCGCTCGAGATGGTCGGCCTCAAGGGCGCGGAAAAGCGTTACCCGAACCAGCTCTCGGGCGGCGAGCAGCAGCGCGTCGCGCTCGCGCGCGTCCTCGTCATGCGCCCGAAGGTCCTGCTCATGGACGAGCCGCTCTCGAACCTCGACGCGAAGCTGCGCCTGCATATGCGCACGGAGATACGCCGCATACAGAAGCAGCTCGACATAACATGCCTCTACGTCACGCACGACCAGAAGGAGGCGCTGACGATGGCGGACCGCATCATGGTCATGAACCGCGGCCGCGTCGAGCAGATAGGCACGCCCTTCGACATCTACACGCACCCGCGCACGCTCTTCGTCGCTGACTTCATCGGGCAGGCCAACGCTCTGCCCGGCACGCTCGAAGCCGCCGAGTCGCCGGAGCGCGGCGTGATGGCGGCGGGCGGCGCGAAATTCCCAGTCAAGCTCTTCGACGACATGGAATACAAAACCGGCGGCACGATACGCCTCATCCTGCGCCCCGAGGCCGTCACGCTCAAATCGCCGGACGAGGGGCTGCTGCGCGGCTGCGTCGAAAGCGCGGTCTTCAGCGGCGACCGCATGGAATACGTCGTAGCTCTCGAAAGCGGAGAAAAGCTCTCCGTCATGGAAAATTACTTCCCCGGAGCGACGCGGCGCGAAGCGGGCGAAAACGTCGGCCTCTGCTTCAACTCGGCGCTCACGATAGCGCTTCCGGAAAAGGGCTAGAAGCGGCGGCGCGAGCTTCGCGCGTCCGCGAAACCGTAAAAAAATCCCCGCGCCTCGAGGCTGCGGGGATTTTTCGTATTCTGCGGAAGCTCCGGAATTTTTACTGCGCGGCGGCGGGCTTCTGCGCGGGCGCCGCGGCGGCGGACTGCTTCGCCTCCGCCTCGCGCTCGGCCTTCTTTATCGCCCAGCGGAAACCCGCGACGTGCGCGCCGAAGGTCACGATCCACGACACGGGATAAGAGAGATAGACGACAGTGACCGTGTGGAAGGCGGGAATCTGGAAGAGCAGGAAAATCCACGCGAGCCTCAGCCCGCACGAGCCGATCAGCGTGACTATAGTCGGCAGCACGGAGTAGCCGAGGCCGCGCAGCGCGCCGACCATGCCGTCCATCAGGCCGCAGAGGAAATATGTCGCCGCGACGATGTGGAAGCGCGAGATGCCCGCCGCGATGACCTCCTCGCTCGGCGAGTAGATGCGCAGCAGCGCGTGGCCGAAGATGACGCACGACATTCCGAGCACCACGCCGACGACGGTGCTGCACGCGAGCCCCGTCTTGAGTATGCGGCGCACGCGCTTCACGTTGCCGACGCCCATGTTCTGGCTCGTGAAGGAGATGATGGCCTGATAGAAGGAGTTCATCGCGAAGTAGACGAACTGCTCTATGTTCTGCGCCGCGGAGTTGCCCGCCATCGTGACGGCGCCGAAGGTGTTTATCGACGACTGGATGACGACGTTCGAGAGTGAGAAGAGCACGCCCTGAATCCCCGCGGGCACGCCTATCTTGAGAATCTTCACGAGCTTGTCGGCGTGGATGCGCGTCTCCGACGGCACGAAGCGTATGCCGCCGCTCTCGCGCATGAGGCAGCGCACGACGAGCGCGGCCGAGACGCACTGCGATATGACCGTCGCGATCGCGACGCCGGCGACGTCGAGGTGCAGATTGATGACGAAGAAAAGGTTCAGCACGACGTTGATGACCCCGGCGACCGCGAGGTAGAAGAGCGGGCGGCGAGTGTCTCCGACCGCGCGCAGCACGGCGCTGCCGAAGTTGTATATCATCATCGGCGTCATGCCGAAGAAATATATGACGAGGTAGAGCGTCGCGAGGCCGAGCACCTCGGCGGGCGTCTGCATGATTATCAGGATTTTGCGCGCGAAGACGACGCCGACGAGCGTCAGGAAAATCCCGCTCGCGACGGCTAGGAACATCGAGGTGTGTACCGTCTCGGAGAGCGCCTTCTCCTCCTTCGCGCCGTAGTAGCGCGCGGCGAGGACGTTCGTCCCTATCGAGACGCCGATGAAGAGGTTCGTCAGCAGCCCTATGAGCGCCGTGTTCGAGCCGACCGCCGCGAGCGAGTTGTCCCCCGCGTAGCGTCCGACGACGATGATGTCCGCGGCGTTGAAGAGCAGCTGCAAAATGCTCGAAAACATCAGCGGCACGGCGAAGAGCAGCATCTTGGGCAAGATGGGGCCGCTGCACATATTTATCTTGAATTGTTTATTGCCGGAGCTGTGCGTGTGTATCGTCCTTATTCTGAAAACGTGCATAAGCCCATACCTGCCTGTAATAAAATATGTGCGCCGCGCGTGCGCGGCGTCTCATTCCCATTTTAGCACCACGCGGCCCTTATGTAACAGCTTTTTAACAAAAATACGGCGGCGGCGCAAAGCTGCGGCGCGCGCCATGAACGAAAAAGGGAGGCGGCGCGCGGCCGGCCTCCCGTCAAAATTCCGAAGCTTCGCGAAACGCGCGCGGCTTACCTGCGCAGCCCCTCGACGGCTTCCTTTATGCGCTTCATGCCCTCTTCGATATAATCGTAGCCGCGGCAGTAGGCGAGCCTGATGTGGCCCGGCATACCAAAAACTTCGCCCGGCACCGTCGAGACGCCGGCCTCCTCGAGAAGCCACGAGCAGAATTTGAAGCCGTCCATGCCGAGCGACGAGATGCGCGGGAAGGCGTAGAAGGCTCCCGCCGGAGTGATGGCCTCGAAGCCCTCGATTTTGTTGAGCCACGAGACGACCATGTCGCGGCGGCGGCGGTACTCCTTAACCATCGCATCGACGTCGGGGCCCGCGTGCGCGAAGGCTTCGACGACGCCCGCCTGCGCGAACGAGTTGGCGCAGGTCGTGAGGTTCTGGTGGCACTTGTTCACGTACTGGCGCATAGCCGCGGGAGCGACTATCCAGCCGATGCGCCATCCGGTCATCGACCACGTCTTCGACGCCGCGGAGACGGTCACGGTGCGCTCCGCCATTCCGGGCAGGCTCGCGATGCTGACGTGCTCGCCGTCGTAGAGGAATTTTTCGTAGCATTCGTCGGATATCACCCAGATGTCGTTCTCTATGGCGAAGGCCGCGATCTCTTCGAGATTCTCGCGCGTGAGCACCGCTCCGCTCGGGTTGTTCGGCGAGTTCAGCAGTATCGCCTTCGTCTTCGCGGTGCGCGCCTTCTTCAAATCTTCTACGTGCAGCTTGAAGCCGTCCTCCATCCTCGTCGCGACGGGGACGAGCGCGCCGTTCGCAATCGCGAGCACGTCTGCGTAGGCCGAGAAGTACGGCGCGGGCACGATGACCTCGTCGCCCGGCTCGAGCAGCGTCAGGAACGACGCCGTCAGCGCCTCCATAGCGCCGTTCGTGATGACGACGTTCTTATCTGCGTCGACGTCCATGCCGTTGTCGCGGCGGTACTTCTCCGCAACGGCGCAGCGCAGGTCGTAAGCGCCCGCCATGTCGGTGTAATGCACGTTGCCCGCGCGCAGCGCCGCGGCCGCGGCCTCCTTCGCGCACTCGGGCGAGTCGAAGTCCGGACGCCCTATCTCCATGTGGATGATGCTGCGCCCCTCGCGCTCCATCTCCTCGGCGCGCGCGAGTATCTCGCGTATGCCGCCCGCCATCTTTATCGAAGCCATACGGCTGTTCGGAAACGTTACCTTGGTCGTCATGAGCATTCCCCCTGCCAATGATTTTACACAACGTATATTATTACAAATCGCGCCGTTTCGGGCAAAAGCCGCTAAAATTTTCCTTCCGCGCGCCGCGGCGCGTTTTTACAGATTTTTGACGGGGGCACGCTATAATAGCCTGAAAAAAAATCCGAGGGGGAAATTTTTATGAGTATCAAGACGCCGGCGGAAATTTCTCAGGCCGCGCTCGCGGCGGGAATCGCGAAGAGCCGGCTCGCGCTCGGGACTATGCTGCTGATGGGCTTCCTCGCGGGAGCATATATAGGAATGGGCGGATATTTCATGCTCGTCGTCACGCAGGACGCGGCGCAGGTGGCGGGCGTCGGCATCTCGAAGCTTTTGGGCGGCGTCGTCTTCTCGCTCGGACTTTTCCTCGTGCTCACCGCGGGCGCGGAGCTCGTGACGGGCAACTGCCTCATGCCTATCGCATACCTTTCTAAGAAAATCTCCTTCGCCGCGATGCTGCGCAACCTCTGCGCAGTCTACTGCGCGAACTTCGCGGGCGCGCTCTTCTTCGCGGCGCTCATATATTCGAGCGGGCTCATCTCCGAGCAGTGCGGCGCGGCTGCGCTCTCGCTCGCGGCGATGAAGTCGTCGCTCCCCGTCTCGTACATGCTCATACGCGGCGTTCTCTGTAATTGGTTCGTCTGCCTCGCCGTCTGGATAGCCTTCGGCGCGCAGGACACGGCGGGCAAGTTCGTCGCCGCGCTGCTGCCGATCTCGGCCTTCGTCGCGATGGGCTTCGAGCACTGCGTGGCGAACATGTTCTTCATCCCGCTCGGCCTCATGCTGAACGGCGGCGCGTTCCCCGCGCTCACAGCCGCGGCCTTTGCGAAGAATCTTTTCTTCGTCACGATAGGCAACGCCGCGGGCGGCGCAATTTTCGTCGCGCTCTTCTATTTCCTGATTTTCCGCAAGGAGCTGACGAAGGCCTAGCCTCGCGGCCCGCGGATAAACGGCGAATTTCTCCCGCCCGCGCAGGGGCGGGATTTTTTTCGCGTTTTACAACGCGAGAATTATTGAGATTGGCGGCGGTTGGTGGTATTTTATCAAGATAAAACATCGACGGCCGGCAACGGATTTATTTAGGGTCTGGAGGTGGAAGAATGGGCTGCTTCAACATCTTCGCCGCCGCGTCGCAGAGCCGCGACGAGCAGCTGAAACGAATGACCGAGGCTCCTATCGGGCCTCTTATAATATCTCTCGCGATACCGACGATTCTGAGCATGCTGACGACCGCGCTCTACAACACCGCGGACACATACTTCGTCTCGCAGCTCGGCACGAGCGCGAGCGGCGCGGTCGGCGTCGTATTCTGCCTCATGGCCATCTTCCAGGCGACGGGCTTCACGCTCGGCATGGGCGCGGGCAGCGTCATCTCGCGCAGGCTCGGCGGCGGCGACGCCGCGTCCGCGAGCGCCTACGGCTCCGCATCTTTCTTCAGCGCGCTGACGCTAGGGACCTGCATCTGCGTCCTCGGACAAATTTTCATCGACCCGCTGATGGTTCTGCTCGGCTCCACGCCCACGATACTTCCCTACGCGCGCGCATACGCGCGGTGGATTCTGCTCGGCGCGCCCGTTATGTGCTGCTGCTTCGTGATGAACAACATCCTGCGCGCGGAGGGGCACTCGGCTTTCGCGATGTGCGGCCTCGTCACCGGCGGGCTGCTGAACATCGTGCTCGACCCGATTTTCATTTTCACCTTCGACCTCGGAATTTCCGGCGCGGCGGCGGCGACGCTGCTGAGCCAGTGCGTGAGCTTCACAATCCTCGCATCGTTCTTCCTGCGCGGAAAGAGCATGGTCGGCATAAGCGTGAAGAATCTCCCGCGGCGCGCGGCGACCTACTGCGAAATCGTGCGCCTCGGCTTCCCGTCGCTCTCGCGCCAGGGGCTCGCGAGCATCTCGACGGCGGCGCTCAACGCGAGCGCAGGAGCCTACGGCGACGCCGCGGTCGCCGCGATGTCCATCGTCGGCAGGATATTCATGTTCATACTCTCCGTGATGATCGGCCTCGGCCAGGGCTTCACGCCGGTCGTCGGCTTCAACTACGGCTCGCGCCGCTACTCGCGCGTGCGCGAGGCCTTCTGGTTCACCGTCAAGGCCGGCATGGCGCTGATGACGGCGCTGACTCTCGCCGGATGGATTTTCGCGCCGGAGATTATCGCGCTCTTCCGCGCCGACGACGCGGAGGTCATAGCGATAGGGACGCGCGCGATGCGCTTCCAGTGCGCGGCGCTGATGCTTCAGCCGCTCTTCGTCGCGACGAACATGATGCACCAGGCCTCGGGCTTCGCGTGGCGCGCGACCTTCCTCGCATGCACGCGGCAGGGCATCTACTTCCTCCCGCTCATAATCGTGCTGCCGCGCATGCTCGGCATGACCGGCGTCGAAATTACGCAGACCGTCTCGGACGCCTTCAGCTTCGCGACGAGCCTGCCGTTCCTATATTATTTTCTGCGAAGACTGAAAGACCAGGAAAGATTCGTGAGGTAACGCTGAATGGCAGATTTTAAGAAATTTTTCTCCGGCATCTTCTCGACCGGCGCGCAGTCGCTGACGGAGGGCAGCATCCCGCTGCTCCTCACGCGCTTCGCGATTCCCTACATGGCGGCGAACCTGCTGCAGGCGCTCTACGGCGCCGCCGACATGATAATCGTCGGACAGTTCACCGACGCGGCGGGACTCTCGGCCGTCTCCATCGGGAGCCAGTTCATCTTCATGATTAACAGCATCGTCATCGGGCTTTCGATAGGCGGCACGATAATGATCGGGCGCTTCTTCGGCGCGGGACGCACGGAGGAGATACACGACACCATCGGGACTATGCTGACGCTCTTCGCTCTGCTGAGCGTCGTCATAACGGTTGGGCTGCTCCTGTTCATCGACCCGATAGTGTGGCTGCTCGGCACACCGGAAGAGTCGTTCGAGCCGACTCGCGGCTACGTCTTCATCAACGTCGCGGGGCTCGCGACGATGTTCGCCTACAACGCGCTTGCGGCGGTCTTCCGCGGCTTCGGCGACTCGACCTCGCCGCTGATGTTCGTCGCGGTCGCCTGCGTGCTCAACATCGTCGGCGACCTCGCGCTCGTCGGCATCTTCGGCATGGGCGCGAACGGCGCGGCAATAGCGACGGTATTCTCGCAGGGATTCTCCGCCTATCTCGCCGTCGTCTACGCGCGGCGCGCCGATTATCACTTCGACTTCAAGCTAGCGAGCATGAGGATAAAATGGGACAAGCTCGTCAACCTTCTGCGCATCGGCCTGCCGATGGCGGTGCAGTTCTCGCTGACGAGCATTTCGTTCATCTTCATACTCGCGACGGTGAGCAAGATGGGCGGCGTCGCGGCTGCCGCGGCGATAGGAATCACGGGAAAGCTCAACGGCTTCACGATGCTGCCGCCGCACTCCTTCGCGGCCGCGATTTCGGCGATGGTCGCGCAGAACATAGGCGCGGGCAAGCCGAAGCGCGCGCGCTCGACGATGTTCTCCGGCCTCGCGATTTCGCTCGCCTTCGGCGTCGTCACCTTCGCGGCGCTCTTCTTCTTCCCCGAGCCGGTGATACGGATATTCACGCCGGACCGCGAGCTCATCGACGCGACGGCGCTCTATCTCAAATCCTTCAGCATCGACTGCGTGCTCGTCTGCCTCGTCTTCTGCCTCAACGGTTTCTTCAACGGCTGCGGCCACACGACCTTCACGATGATGAACAACATCTTCTGCGCATTCGCGGTGCGCGTGCCCGCGACGTGGATTTTAAGCGGAATCGCGGGCGCGAGCCTTTTCACCATAGGCTTCGCCGCGCCGCTCGCCTCGCTGCTGACGATAGTGATAAGTCTCTGGTTCCTCAAGAGCGGGAAGTGGAAGACGCCGAGGTAAGATAAAGCAAAGCTCCCGGCGTCATGCCGGGAGCCGTGAACATCCAGAATTTTGTGTTCGCGCCGTGCGTTTACCGTCACGGTGCGTTTTCAGTAACCTATCCCCGCAGGTCCGCGTTCCAGTCGACTATGCGGCCCGTCCTCGGGTCTATCTCGAATTCGTACTTTATGCCTTCGTGGAAGAGCTCGCCCTCGTAGCGCGCGTCATGTCCGCCGCCCTCGCGGTGCATACGGATGTCCCTGAAATGCGAGCCGGGGACTTTTTTCTGTACGACGCGCTTCGCTTCGTCGATGCTGACGGGGCTGCCGCCGAGCGTGCGCAGCCACTCTTCGCTGACCTCGTAGTCGGCGCCGATGATGCGTCCGCCCTCGCGCGCGACCTCAAAGTCGTAGTCGCCGTAGCGCGTCTCGAACTCTATCTGATAGATGGCGATGCCGTTCTCGCGGTCGCTCTTGATCTCGACGTTGTAGGCGTCCCTCTCCGGCACTCCCGCGTTCTTCAGAGCGATGGCGAACGCCTGCTCGCGTCCTATCTCCGCGCACTGCGCCGGAACGGCCCCCGCGCCCATGACCAGTGCGAGGCAAAGAGCGAGGCACGCGACGGACATTTTTACTTTCACGATACATTCCTCCCTGATGGAATTGTTGTCAGTATATGATACCAGATTACAGGTCGAGCTTCATCTCTCCGGGCTTGATGAAATTCATCCGCCGCATCGCCTCTGCTATGACGAGCGTCGTCACGGCGGGCAGGACGAAGTGCATCAGCGCGATCTGCATCAGCACGGCGGGCGAGCTGCCCATCGCCTCGATTGCGCCGAACTGACCGACGAGGCCGCTCGTCCCCATGCCCGCACCCGACGGGACGTTCGTCATCTTGAATACGACCGTCGATATCGGGCCGAGGATGAAGCTCGCGAGCGTCGGCGGAATCCAAATCATCGGATGGCGCACGATGTTCGGCATCTGGAGCATCGAGGTGCCGAGCCCCTGCGACAGAAGCCCCGCGACGCCGTTCTCGCGGAAGGACATGACCGCGAAGCCGACCATCTGCGTCGAGCATCCGACCGCCGCGGCCCCCGCCGCGATACCGGAGAGGTTCAGCGCCACCGCGATGGCCGCGCTCGATATCGGGAGCGTGAGGATCATGCCCATTATCGCGGAGACGAGCGCGCCCATCGGCCCCGGCTGGAGCTCCGTCGCGCGCATTATCACGAGGCCGAGCCACGTCATCATCGCGCTCACGGGCGGGCCGATGAGCTTTCCCGCGGCCATGCCGGCGATGACGGTCAGCGCGGGCGTCGCGATTATATCCACCGGCGTCTCCTTCGAGACCGCCTTGCCAAACTCCGCGCCCACTATCGCCGATACGAAAGCGCCGACCGGCCCGCCCCACGCGTTGCCGGCGAAGCCCGCCGCGGCGCACGAGAAGACGACCATAGGCGGAGCCTTGAGCGCCTGAGCGACGGCGACCGCGATGGCCGGGCCTACCATCTGCCCGGCGAGGCCGCCGAACTCGACGAGTATCGGAATCCCACACTTCGAGCCGATCGTCTTGAGTATCAGCCCCGTGATGAGCGACGCGAAGAGCCCGACGCCCATAGCGCCGAGCGCGTCCACGAAGTAGCGCGAGAAAGAAAAACGAATGTCCTTGCGTGCAAGGAAGGCCGAGATTGGATTGGATGAAGACGACAATTTTACCGCCCCGTTCAAAATGGATTTCCGCAGCGATTGTATTAAGAACGGCGTACACTGTCAAATTCGCGTAATATATCTCTTTATCGCCGCGCGTCAGAAAAGGCCGGACGCGCCGCGCGCGCATAAAAAAGCGCCGCGCGGGAAATTTCCGGCGCGGCGCTTTTTTATGCTATTCGTCTTTATATTTCGGGAATTTTCTGCGTCCGCCGCTTTCGCCGTCGCGCGTCCGGCGCGGGCGGAAGCTTTCGCGGCCTTCACGCGGCTCGCGGGCTTCGCGGTTTTCGCGGCGCGGCGCGCGGTCGCCGGTTCTTCTCGGGCGTTCGCCGTCTCCCTTGATTTCGCGCATCGCGGCTATCGGCAGGCCCTCTTTCTCAAGACGTTCGCGGCGCGCTTCGATGTAGGAGGCTCCGCGCGGCGATATTTCGACGACGGCGCTCGTGTCGCGCAGGCGGATGTTGCCGACGTCCTCGCGTCCGAGCCCCGCGCCGCGGCATATCGCGCCGAGCAGCGGGCCGACCTCCCAGCCGTCGTTGCGCCCCGCGGCGAACTGCACGGAGAGGCCGCCGGTCATTTCGGGCTGCTTGAAGCGTTCTTTGCGCGCCGCGTCTTTGCCGTTTCCGCGCTGCGCCGCGTCGCGGCGTCCCTTTTCGCGGTCCATCTCGAACTGCACGTCCTCGCGTATCGAGTAGCCGCTCGGCTGGTCGCCGTAGGCCTTCGCGAGAAGCCCCGAGACGAGCACCGGCGCTTCCTCGCGCGACAGGAGCTCGCGCGCCCATTCCTCGAATTCGTCGGATTCCAGCGCGTGCTCGATGATGTTGTTTTCAAAGCGGATGCGCGACTGCCCTTCTATTTCCGCCGCGTCCGGGGCCGGTATCCATTCGAGCGTCAGCTTCGAATGCGACTGGTGCAGCATGAATTTGAACTGACGCGCCTCGCGCGCGGTGAGCAGTATCAGGTTGCTGCCCTCGTGGCCCGCGCGGCCGGTGCGTCCGCTGCGGTGGACGAAGGCTTCGAGGTTCTGCGGCAGTCCGTACTGTATGACGTGGCTGACTGCGTCGATGTCGAGGCCGCGGGCCGCTACGTCGGTCGCGACGAGTATGGAGACGCGGCCGCCGCGCAGCGCCGAGAGCGCGTTGTTGCGCTCGCGCTGGCTCATGTCGCCGTGTATCGCCGTGGCGCGGAAGCCTATGTCGCAGAGACGGTCGGCTATGTCCTGCGTTTCTGCGCGCGTTCCGCAGAAGAGCAGAGATTTGCTCGGGTTCTCCCATATCAGGACGTTGACGAGACCTTCAAAGCGCTTGCGCGACGGGATGATGTAGGCCTTCTGTGTGATGTCGCTGTGCGAGGCGACGTCGGAGACGAGCGAGATTTTCTTCGGCGCGTCGAGGTAGAGCTTCGTCAGCGAGAGCACCTCGGGCGGCATGGTCGCGGAGAAGAGCCACGTGCGTTCGACGTGGTCCATCGCCTGAAGTATCGCCTCCATCTCGTCGTGGAAGCCCATGTCGAGCATGTGGTCTCCCTCGTCGAGCACCACGCTCGTGATGTCGTCGGTCTTGAGCGTGCCGCGGCGCAGGTGGTCGAGGATTCGCCCGGGCGTGCCGACGACTACGGAGGCCCCGTCGCGCAGCGAGCGTATCTGGCGCTCCATGTCGAGGCCGCCGACGAGCGTCGCGACGCGGACGCCCATATCCGAGCCGAGCCAGGCGAATTCGCGCGCCGTCTGCTGCGCGAGCTCGCGCGTCGGCGAGAGCACGATTATGCGCGGCGTGCGCGCGCCCTGCTCCATTTCGTTGAGCAGCGGCAGCGCGAAGGCGAGCGTCTTTCCGCTGCCGGTGCGCGCCTGCACTATGAGGTCGTCGCCGGCGAGGCTCTCGTCGCGCAGCACGGCGGTCTGCACCGGCATCGGGTGCTCGAAGCCCTTGCGCTCCAGCGCGCGCAGCAGCTCCGGCCTTAGGTTGAAATCTGTGAATCTTTCCTGAATTTCCTGCATTAAAAAATTTTACCTCCTGAAAATATACGGACACGCGCGGGCCGGGCGGCGCGCTCGTGCGCTCCGCAGCGCGGCAGTATCACGCTGTCCCCTATGCATCCGGCACAAACATTCCCGTGCCGCGAAAATCTATCAAATCGATGAGAAGAAACGAGAAATTTCGTTCGCAGGCGATACGCGGTGCAAAGAACCTTCATGCGGTGCGCGGCCTTTTTATCGGGCCGCCCGTCCGAAGACGGCTAAACTTCATTATATGTTCGCCGCCGTTCCTCTGTCAACACGCGCGCACTTGCGCTTTCGCGCCGCCGCGCTATCATTGAAGCGGAACGCTAAACGAAGGGAGCGCGAAAAAATGGATTTTCTCGAACTTGCGAAGGAACGTTACTCTGTAAGAAAGTTTTCCGACAAGAAGGTCGAGCGCGAAAAGCTCGACGCGATACTCGAAGCGGGACGCTGCGCGCCGACCGCGGTGAACTACCAGCCGCAGCGCGTGCTCGTGCTCGAAAGCCCCGAGGCGCTTGAAAAGCTCAAGGGCCGCACGCCCTACCACTTCCACGCGCCGCTCGCGCTGCTCGTCTGCTACGACCGCGAGGCGAGCTGGAAGCGCTCGTTCGACAACTGCGACATGGGCGCTGTGGACGCGGCCATCGTCACGACGCAGATGATGCTCGAAGCCGCGTCGCTCGGCCTCGGCACGACGTGGGTCGGCTACTTCGACCCCGCGGAGGTGCGCAAGGCCTACGAGCTGCGCGACTACCTCATCCCCGTCGCTATACTGCCCGTCGGCTATCCCGCTGCGGACGCCGCGCCCGCGCCGTTCCACGAGAAGCGGCTCGCGCGCGAAGAGACGGTGTTCTTCGACAGCTTCGACGGCGTGAAGCCCGGCAGCCGCGAGGCCGGCGCGCACTAACGCGATGAAGATAATCATATTCGACGGCGGCCCGCGTAAGGGCTGGAACACGGCGCGAATGTGCGAAAGCTTCGCCGCGGGCGCGGCGGAGGCTGGAGCGGAGGTCGAGACGGTACGGCTTTACGACCTCGACTTCAAGGGCTGCCGCAGTTGCTTCGCATGCAAGGTCAAGGGCGGCGCGTCGTACGGCAGATGCGCGCAGCGCGACGGCGCGAGCGGGCTGCTTGAACGTGCGGCGCAGGCCGACGGCCTCGTCTTCGCCTCGCCGGTGTATCTGTGGACGGTGACGCCGCAGCTCCACGCGCTGATAGAACGGCTCGTCTTTCCCTTCATCAGCTACGGCAAGGGATATCCGACGCTGGCGCCGAAACGCGCGGAGACGGCGATGATTTACACGATGAACGTCAAAGAGCCGCTCTTCGAAGAAAAATTCATAAACGGCGAGGGCGGCCCACTCGCGGCCTTCGAGAATTTCATCGGCCGCGTCTTTACGAAGCCGGAGCGCGTCTGCGCATTCAACACGACGCAATTCTCTGACTACTCGAAATACGACGCCGACGGTTGGGACGAGGCGGAAAAGAAAATATGGCGGGACGAAGAATTTCCGAAGGAGCTGGCGGCCGCGCGCGAGGCGGGGCGTCGCATGGCGGAAAAGATAAAGGCGAAGGGCTAGCCGCGCGCGCGGAGGCCGCGACGTTTTTCGAGCGTGTCTACGAAATCGTGCGCGCGATACCGCGCGGCCGCGTCGTCAGCTACGGGCAGATAGCCTATATGCTCGGCGCTCCGCGCGCGGCGCGCCAGGTCGGCTGGGCGATGCGCCGCTGCCCCGACGATCTGCCGTGGCAGCGCGTCGTGATGAGCGACGGCTCGATAGCGGGCGGCGGCTACTCGGAGCTGCGCCGCGCGAAGCTTATAGCCGAGGGCGTGCCGTTCACCGACGACGGGCGCGTCGACATGCGCGCCTGCCGCTGGAACGGACGCGCCCAAGCGCGCGCGGATTCCGGCGATTGACGGCGGCGCGCGCAGGCTGCAAAAATTTTTCATCGTCTATGCGCCTTTGCAAAGCGCGCGTGATTTTCTAAGCGTTCGCGTGCTTCCGCAAAATATTGCAAAGCACTATGAGTTCTTTAAGCGTTAAAAAATAATTTCCGTAACATTTGACAGCCGCGGCGGTCGATGATAAGATGCCACCATCTTGCGGGAACGGAGGAAACGTTATGTTAAGAAGCATCACCAACAATAACATAATAATTATAATTATTAACGCGGCTCCTTCTCGTAGGAACGGCGTTTAGCGCCGTTTGAGCAGACGAGTAAGGGGCCCTTTCAAGACGAAAGGGCCCCTTTTTTAGTGCAAAAATTTTTTACCACGGATTTATGCAAGGAGGAACCACAGATGAACAAGACACTTGAAGTAAGATGGCACGGACGCGGCGGACAGGGAGCGAAGAGCGCTTCCGCTATACTCGCCGAGGTCCTTTTCGAGGAAGGCAAGCATGTCCAGGCTTTCCCGGAATACGGCGCGGAGCGCCAGGGTGCGCCGATACGCGCCTACAACAGAGTCTCGGATTCCCCGATACGCCGCCGCTGCAGCGTGCAGAACCCCAATATAGTCGTCGTCGTAGACCCGACGATGGTCGAGAGCGCCAACCCGACCGAGGGCACGACGGAGGACGCCGTATATCTCGTCAACAGCGCGGAGAACGCTAAGGAGCTCCGCCGCCGCCTCGGCGTTTCGTCGAAGGCGAAGGTGCTCGTCGTCGACGCGACGAAGATCACGCTCGAAGAGCTCGGACAGAACCGCCCGAACGCCCCTCTGCTCGGCGCGCTCTCGCACGTCTTCACCGACGTTCCCGTCGAGTCCTTCGTCAACCACTTCACGAGCAAGATGACGAAGCTTCCGCAGCCGGTGCTCGAGGCCAACCGCCGCGCGATACTGCGCGGACGCAGCGAGGCGGTCTTCGCATGAGTAAACCGCAATGCTGGCAGGAGGTGCCGATGGCCACGATAGCCTTCGGGGCCTCCGCTCTGAAAGTACAGACGGGGCTCTGGCGTTCGATGCGCCCCGTCATCGACGCGAAGAAATGCGTCTCGTGCCTCCGCTGCTGGCTTCAGTGCCCGGACGACTCGATAGAGCTCGACGCGGATAACAAAGTAACGGGAATCAATCTTTTCTTCTGCAAGGGCTGCGCCCTCTGCGAGCGCCTCTGCCCGACGAAAGCCATAACGATGCATTCTGAATCCTCGTTCGCCGACGGCGACGCAGTTTCGGGAGAACACCCCGGGGAGGTCGGCGCGCATGTCAAATAAGAAAAAAGTCATGACCTCGGGCAACCTCGCCTTCGCGGAGGCGATGCGCCAGATCAATCCCGACGTCGTCGCGGCATACCCCATCACGCCCTCCACGGAGATACCGATGCGCTTCGCGGACTTCGTCGCGAACGGCAAGGTCGACTCGGAGTACGTCGCGGTCGAAAGCGAACACTCCGCGATATCGGCCTGCGTCGGCGCTTCCATTTCCGGAGCGCGCGTCATGACCGCCTCGTCGGCGAACGGCGTCGCGCTGATGCACGAAATTTTCCCGATAGCGGCCTCGTTCCGCGCGCCGATAGTTTTCGGACTCGTCAACCGCTCGCTCGGCGCGCCGGTCAACATCCACTGCGACCACTCCGACAGTATGCCGGAACGCGACTCGGGCTGGGTGCAGATATACTGCGAGGACGCGCAGGAGGTCTACGACTCCGTGCTGCTCGCCGTGCGCCTCGCCGAGGACCCGCGCGTGCTGACGCCGGTCTTCGTCTGCCAGGACGGATTCATCACGAGCCACTGCTACGAGCCGGTCGAGCTGCTCGACGACGAGACGGTGCGCAGCTTCGTCGGCGAGCGCAAAGCGGCCTATCCGCTGCTCGACGTCGACAACCCCGTATCCTACGGCTCGTTCACGATGGCTGAATATTATTTTGAGATAAAGCGCAATCAGATGGAGGGGATGAACAACGTCCTCCCCGTCTACGAAGAGCTCGCGGCCGAGCTCGCGAAGGAGACCGGGCGCAACTACGCGCCGGTCGAGGATTACCGCGCGGACGACGCCGATTACGTCATCGTCATAATGTCCTCGGCGGCGGGCGTAGTCAAGGACGTCGTCGACGAGCTGCGCGACGAGGGCGTTAAGGCAGGAATGCTGCGCGTGCGCTTCTTCCGTCCGTTCCCGGCGGAGGAGTTCAAACGCCTCGCGCGCGGCAAAAAGGGCGTCGCGGTGCTCGACCGCAGCGCGAGCATAGGCGGCACGGCCCCGCTCGCCGCGGAGATAAAGAGCGTACTCTACGACCTCGAGGAGCGCGTGCCGGTGCAGGAATACATCTTCGGCCTCGGCGGACGCGACTTCTTCGCGGCGGACGCGCGCGCCGTATTCGAGCGCATGATGAAGAACGACTACCGCGCGGGCGCGCGCTTCATAGGACTTCTCGAAAGGGGCGGCGAAGATGTGCGCGATTAACATAAAGGAACTTACGAAAAAACCGAGCCCGCTCACGCAGGGCCACCGCATGTGCCCGGGCTGCGGCGCGCCGACTGCGATACGCCAGTCGCTCATGGCGGTCGACTATCCCGTCGTCGTAGTCGCGGCGACCGGCTGCATGGAGGTCTCGACGACGGTCTATCCCTACAGCGCGTGGCGCATGCCCTTCATGCACATAGCCTTCGAGAACGCCGGGGCCGGCATCTCCGGCATCGAGGCGGCCTACAAGGTTCTGCGCCGCAAGGGCAAGGTCGGCAAAGATATAAAATTCGTAGCCTTCGGCGGCGACGGCGGCACCTACGACATCGGCCTCCAGTCGCTCTCCGGCGCGCTCGAGCGCGGACACGACTTCACATACATCTGCTACAACAACCAGGGCTACATGAACACCGGCGCGCAGCGCTCCAGCGCGACGCCGCAGAGCGCGAACGCGACAACCTCGCCCGCGGGCAAGGTGATGCCCGGAAAGCTCCAGCGCGCGAAGGACCTGACGGAAATCGTCGCCGCGCACGAAATTCCCTACGTCGCACAGACGACGCTGCACAACCCGCTCGACCTCATAACGAAGGTCAAGCGCGCCGTCGAGACGCCGGGCCCCGCCTTCGTCAACGTGCTCGTGCCCTGCCCGCTCTTCTGGAAGATAGACCCGTCGCACCAGACGGAGATATGCCAGATGGCGGCGGACAGCAAATTCTGGCCCGTCTACGAAGTAGTCAACGGCGAGTACAGCCTCTCCTACGAACCGAAGAAGAACGTCACGATAGAAGACTTCCTGCGCGCGCAGGGACGCTACGCCCACCTCTTCAAAAAAGGCGCGGAGCGCCCCGACCTCGTCGAGGAGGCGCAGCGCGACGCCGACGCAAGCTGGGCGAAGCTGCTCAGAAAGTGCGGACGCGCCTAAAGCTCACGAAAAAATCCCAAAACGCCGGAGCGGAGAAAAATTCCCCGCGCCGGCGTTTTTCTTTGCGCGCCGCCGCGCGTATAATCTTCCGTGCGCGCACGCGCGAAACGCAATAAAGGAGAGAGACGCATGACGAACACAGAACGCCGCGACGCGGGGCTGCCATATATAGCCGACGAAGAGGTCTACGCGCAGTACCGCCGCTGCCGCGCGCTGCTCGACAGGCTCAACCGCGCGCCCTTCGACGACCTCGAGCTGCACAAGGCGCTCGCCGCCGAGCTTCTCGGCAAATCGGAGAACGCGACGATAAACCCGCCCTTCTACTGCGACTACGGCTTCAACATACACGCGGGAAAAAACCTCTACATCAACTACAACTGCACTATACTCGACGTCTGCCGCGTCACGGTAGGCGACAACTGCCTCATGGCGCCGCACGCCGCAATCTACACCGCGGGCCATCCTCTGCACCCCGCCGCGCGCGCCGCGGGCTGGGAGTACGGCGCGCCCGTCACTATAGGAAACCACGTCTGGATAGGCGGCGGCGCGATGATACTGCCCGGCGTCACGGTCGGCGACTGCTGCGTGATAGCCGCGGGCAGCGTAGTCGCGCGCGACCTTCCCGCCTGGTCGCTCGCCGCAGGCAACCCGTGCCGCGTGATAAGGAAAATCACCGAGGACGACCTAGCATTCTATTTCAAGGACAGGCGTTTCTCGGACGAAGAGCTCGAAGAGATAACGCGCGCACGCGCCGGCCTCGGCCTGTAAAACATTTCCGCGGGACGGTTCTTCTCTCGCCGTTTTTGTTTTATACTATTAACAGGCAAAAGCAATAACCTTTCGGAGGTGTTTTTCATGCAGGAAAAAGTTTGGGCCGTAGTATGTCAGGACGCGGACGGCGTACAGTCCGTGCTGGTGTTCGACCATGAGTCCGACGCGCGCCACTTCGCGCACGAGATGGAGGCCGGAGGCAAGGGTACGCACGCGGTCTTCGCGACGAGCGTACACCGCCGCCACGAGAAGGAAGCGGCGCTCGCCCACATCGAGCTGCCGGAGTTCAGCACGAAGTGCATAGAGTGCCTCGTGGACATTCCTTCGATTCCCGACGAGGAGAAGGAAGCCGCCGCCAAGTACCTCGAAGAGCACCGCGGCGAAATTCAGAAAAACGCCGAAGAGATCGTCGACGGATACATCAGGAACGCGCTGACCGAATTCTTCGACGACGACCGCGTGATTCACGGATAGAGCAGTTTTCAGCGGACGCGCCCCCGCGGCGCGTCCTTTTTTATAACTTTACGCAGGGAGGGCCGGTTTATGGCGCTGGCGGACACTTTTGAGAAAGATGTAATCGAATTCACGCGCGAGCTCGTGCGCATACGCAGCTACTCGGACGAGGAGGGCGGCGTAGCGCAAGCGGTCGTCGCAAAAATGAAGGAGCTCGGCTACGACGAGGCCTTCATCGACGGCACGGGCAACGCGGTCGGATTCATCGGGAACGGCGAAAAGCTCATCCATTTCGACTCGCACATGGACAACGTCGAGGTAAACGACGCGGACGAGTGGATTCTTCCGCCCTTCGCCGCCGAGATAAAGGACGGGCGCATCTACGGGCGCGGCTCCGTCGATATGAAGGGCGGCCTCGCGGCTTCGATATACGGCGCGGCGCTCGCGCGCGAACGCGGGCTGACGGAGGGCAAACGCATATGCGTCAGCGGAAGCGTCTGCGAGGAGTACTGCGACGGCGAGAACATCAAGATGATGTACAAGGAGCTCAGCCTGCGCCCCGACTTCGTCGTGATATGCGAGCCGTCCGACGACGTGATAACGCTCGGCCACAAGGGCAAGGCGCAGATGCGCATAGTCACGCACGGCCTTTCGGCGCACGGCTCCGCGCCCGAGAAGGGCGTCAACGCCGTCTACGAGATGGCGGAAATTATAGAGCGCGTCGAAGCGCTGAACAAAAAGCTCACAGACGAGGGTGACCCGCACGGCACAATAGTGCTATCGAACATCAGCTGCGTCACCGCGTCGCTCAACGCCGTGCCGAGCGAGTGCGAGATATACCTCGACCGCCGCCTCGTCCTCGGCGAAACGGAGGAGAAGGTGCGCGCAGAGATGGATTCTCTCGTCGCGGGCAAGCGCGCGACGTGGGAGACCGGCACTCTGCGCCGCACGAGCTGGACCGGCGTGCCGCTCGTCTACGAGCCGCTGCACATGGCGTGGAAGATAGAGGACGGCGCGCCGCTCAAGCGCGCCGCCGACGAAGCGTACCGCGACGCCTTCGGCGAAGCGCCCGCGCGCTACGACTTCTGGGACTTCGGCACAAACGCCGTCACCCCCGTCAGCATGGGCATCCCGACGATAGGCTTCGGCCCCGGCGAGTACAAGCTCGCCCACATGCGCGACGAGAACTGCGAAACGTCGAAGATAGCGAAAGCCGCAGAGTTCTACGCGGCGATCATCGGACGGCTGTAAAATTCAGACGGAACGTACAGATTGCGGGACCGGCGCGCCTTTCGCGGGCGTGCCGGACTTTTACACGAGCTTCCTTAATTCCTCGACGACGCTTGCGACCATGCGCGTTATCGTGAGGTCGGGGACTCCGGCTACGATGTTGCCGCAGCAGTTGACTGGGATGAGGATGCGCGCGGCGGCGCTCTGCCCTACCGCCGCGGCCATCGCGGGCGTGATTTCGCCGAGCAGCGAATCGGCTATGACGATGGCGACGGGGCCGATTATCACGTCGGCGCTGCGGCAGCAGACCTTGACGGAGTTCTCTCCGGTCGCGGCGCGGTTCGCCCCGGCCTTGAGCATCGCGGCGGCAGCGGTGCTGTTCGTGCCGACCGCGGTGACGTCGGCCTCGGGGAAGGCGGCCTTGACCGCCTGCACGACCTGGCGGCCTATGCCGCCGCCCTGTCCGTCTATTACGAGAATTTTCATGAAAGCTTCACCTCTTGTAAAATTTTGCCGCTTCGCCGATACTTTTGCCGTGAGGCACAATTCGCAGCGAAGGAGTGAGCGCGATGACTACGAGCCTGCGCGAGATCCCGGGCATAGGCGAGCGGATGGAGACGCATTTCCGCAATATCGGCGTGAGCTGCGTCGAGGAGCTCGTCGGGCGCAGTCCGGAGGAGCTTTTCGAGCTTAACTGCAAATTCAAGGGCTTCCGCGACGACCCGTGCGCGCTCTACGTTTTCCGTCTCGCCGTATATTACGCTGAGAATCCTGTGCGCGACCCCGCGAAGCTCAAATGGTGGTACTGGAAGGATAAAAAGTACCCGCCCGAAAGCTGAGCGCCGCGCGGCTAATATTCGGCATGGTACGGGAACGGAAGGAGCTCCTTTGCGCGCACCTTGCAGGGGCCGCTTTCGTCCTCGACTATCACCCAACAGTCGGGCATGTAGTCGCCGAGTATCTGGCGGCAGTTGCCGCAGGGCGGCATTATTTCGCCGCGCTCGCCGCCGCGCACCGCGACAATGCAGTCGAACTCCCGCGCGCCGTCCATGACCGCCGCGCCTATCGCGACCGGCTCGGCGCAGGTTCCGTGTATCGAGTAGACGTTGACGCCGCGGTATATTTTCCCGTCCGCGGCCCGCAGCGCGCAGCCGACGGTGTGGCGGTATTCCTCTCCGTCGTAGCAGGGCGCTATCGCGCCGCGCGCGATTTCTATAAGTTCGCGGTCTTTCGGCTCAAGCGCGCGTTTTTCCATGAATGGTGCGCTCCTTTCATATTTATAGTTTCTTCTTCAAATATATCATGTCGCGCAGAAGCACGCCGCCGTCGATTATCGGGCGGCTGTAGTTTTTCGTGAAGAAGCCGCGCTCGCGGCGGAATACCGAATATCCGCAGCTTTCGTAAAATCCGAGCGTCTGCGGCGTTTCGCCCGTGCCGAGTATCAGCTCGGAGAAGCCGCGCCCGCGGCAATGCCGTTCGATGAATTCCATCATCGCGCGCCCGTGCCCGCGCCGCTGACGCTCCGGCGCGACGGAGATGTTTTTGAGCTCCGCCGTGCCGCCGCCCTCGTCCGTTACGACGGCGGCGCAGAGCGCAGTTTCGCCCTCGCGCATGACGAAGAGTTCACCGCGCGGAAGGTAGCGCATGATCATCGATTCTTCCTCGTCGCCCACGAGCAGCAGAGGGATGTATTTTTCCTTATCCTCCGAGATTTTTACGATTTCCATATCATTCGCCGTCGCGCCGCAGCGTCAGCACGGTCAGCTCCGAGGGCACGCCGATGCGCGTGAGGAAGCCGTTCCATATCCCGGTGCCGGGCGAGACGAAGAGCTTCATGCCGTCGACATCGTACCAGCCGTTTACGAAGCCGCCGTTGTATTTCGCAATCACGCGCGCGAGCCCCCGGACCATGCCGCCGTGCGTGTGGCCCGAGAGCTGGAGGTCAGCGCCCGCCGCGGCGTTCGCGCGCGCGTTCCCCGGGCGGTGGTCCATCACTATGACGAACGCGCCCTCGGGCGCTCCTTCGATAGCCCTGCGCTCGTCAGGCACTCCGCCGCCGTAACGCGCGGAATAGCCGTCGGGCAGCCCGGCGACGGCGAGCGCGGCGTCCCCGCGGCGGATTATCCTGTGCTCATTGAAAAGTATGTCGACGCCCAATTCTTCGAGCCGCGCAGTCCATTCGCGCCAGCCGAAATAATATTCGTGGTTGCCGAGCACGCCGAAAACTCCGTCGCGCGCGCGCAGCCCCGCGAGCGGCTCCACGTCGCCGCGGCGCGCCTCGACCGTGCCGTCGATGAAGTCGCCCGTCATCAGTATCATGTCCGGCTCGAGCTCGGCGATGCGGCGGACGAGCTCCGCCGTCCACGGCGCTTTGCGCGAGGCGCTTATGTGCAGGTCGCTGAGGTGGATTATCCGATAGCCGTCAAACTCCGGCGGAAGCTCCGCAAACGCCGCTTCTCGCTCGACTATGCGCGGCTGACGCTGCGCCTCGTAAACGCCGTAAACTCCGACCGCGAGCGACAGAGCGAGCATCAGAGCCGCCGTCGCAGGCGATATGCCCGACGACGAGAAGACGCCGTAATACATACCGCTGCCCGTGCGCCAAGCGTCCGCGGCGCGCGCTATGCTCCGCAGCACGAGCAACAGGTCTCGGCAGAGCGTGAGCGCAAAGAGCACGGCGAGCGCGACGAAGGCGGCGGTGTAGCCCTCGATGACGAGCTTCGGCAGCTCGGGCGAGAAGAAGTGTCCGCCTATGTGGGTGAAGAACTGCTGCTTGAAGGCCGCCGCGACTATGAACACCGAGAGCGCCGCCTTCGCGGGCCACGCGGCGCGAAGCGGCAGGACGAAGCGCAGAACTGTGTAAATCACCAAAACGAATGCAACTATCCTAAACATGAGGTCAAGTATAGATGTTGGAGCCGCTCCAGGTCAACAGCGCGCCGCTCTGATAAAATAGCCTCGGAACGTACAAAGAAAGGACTGACTGCGTTGAAGGCGAAATTCCTGAAAAAGCTGCTCGCGGCGCTGCTGCTCGCGCTGCTCGCCGCGCTTCCGGCGGCTGCCGCGGAAAAGCGGTTCCACATACTTATGATAAACGACCCGCACAGCTACATTCTGCCCTACCGCGAGGCTGTGACGGAGGCGGACGGGCGGCAGTCCGTCGCTTACACGGGCGGCATGGCGCGCGCTCTCGAGCTGGTGCGCGCGGAGCGCGCGAAAATCGAGGCCGAGTCCGGCGCGCCTGTGTTCCTCTTTGAAGCGGGCGACGTGATGCTCGGCCTCAAGGGCGCGCTGACGGCGGGCGAGGCGGAGTACGGCGCGCTCGCGCTGCTCGGCTTCGACGCGGGCGTGCTCGGCAACCACGACTTCGACGGCGGCGTTAAGACGCTCGCGAAGCTCGGGCCGAAGCTGAAATTCCCCGTCCTCGCCTCGAACATAGAATTTGAGGACAAGCAGGCCGTCGGGCGGTATTTCGCGAAGAGCGCGATAATCGAGCGCGGCGGCGTGAAGCTCGGAGTATTCGGCCTCGTGACGCCGGAGCTCAAATCTGTGGTGAGCTTCCCCGAGGGCTTCGGCGTCGACGCGGAGCTCGCCGCCGTCGCGGAACGGTACGTCCGCGAGCTGCGCGCGGCTGGCGCGGACGCAGTCGTCGCGATAAACCACATCGGCCTGCCGCTCGACAAAAAGCTCGCCGCCGAAGCGCGCGGCATCGACGTGATAGTGGGCGGACACACACACGACGCTGTGGAGGAAAAGATAATCATAGACAACGGCACGAACTCGACGCTCGTCGGGCAGGCGGGCCTCGACGGGCGGTACGCGGGGCGCTTCGACGTGACGGTGGACGATTGCGGCCTCGTCGCGGAAAAGTCGTCGTGGACGCTGCTGCGCGTGACGCCCGAGACGCACGGCGTGCCGGAGGCCGAGGCCATGGGCCGCGCGGCGCAGCGCGAAATCGCGGCGGCGCTGAAAATCAGCAACCCTATCATGGGGCTGACGCGCGCCGTGGACTGCACGCGGACGGCGGCGCGCACGCGCGAGAACGAGTTCGGCAACCTCGCGGCGGAGGCTTTCAGATATTCCGCGAACGCGAGGATAGGCTTCATCAACGGCGGCTCGCTGCGCATCGGCCGCGTCGTCCCGCCGGGGCCTTTCTCGTCGACGGACATGCTCGACCTCATCCCCTACGGCGACAAGCTCCGCCGCCTGCTGATGACCGGCGCGCAGATACGCGAGCAGCTTGAAATTTCGGCCTCGTCGCTCGTCGCGCCCGGCGAGGAGTACGATTACGCGCGGCGCACGCATTCGGGCGAGTTCCTGCACGTTGCGGGGCTTCGCTTCGAGATAGACCTTGACGGCGAGGCCGCGGAGGTCATGAACCGCCGCATGACGCGCGCCGGAAGCCGCGTGCGGAACGTAACCGTCGAAAGCGCGCGCGGCTGGGAGCCGCTCGACGACGAAGCGGTCTATTCCGTTGCGGCGTCGGCCTTCCTCTGCCGCGAGTTCGGCTGCATAAGGAACGAAGAGACGCCGCACAGCGTGATAGAGGCCTTCGACGCCTACTGCGGCGAGGCGCTCGGACGGCGCTTCGAGCCGAAGCTCGACGGCAGGATAAAGATAACGGGCGGCGGAAAATAGCGGCGGCCGCCGTACAGACGAAAGGGGCAAAACGCACAGAGCGCGGGACAAATTCAGTCTCCGCGCTCCGTTTTTTATACGGTGGAAAAATTACAGCGACTCTCTGAAGAGCGACGCCGCGCCTATGACGGCGGCCTCGCCGCTTAGACTCGAGGTTTTCAGCGTGAAATAGGGGCGGAAGGGCTCGGGCAGGTATTTTTGCGCGCGCGCGGCGAGCTCCTCCGCGAGCCCGTCCGCGCGGCTCATCCCGCCGCTCAGTATCACGGCTTCGGGGTCGAGCGTCACCGTTACCGAGGCTATGCCGCGCGCAAGAGCTTCGAGCGCGGGCGAGATTATCGCCTCGGCTTCGGGCGCGGCGCGCATCTGCCAGAGCGATTTGAAATCCGCGGGAAGCCCCGAGGCCTTCGCGCGCCGTTCAAGCCAGTCGGCGGAGGCCGCCTCTTCGAGGTGTCCCGCGCCGCCGCAGCCGCAGCCGGTCAGCTCCGCGCCGCAGAGCGCCATGTGGCCGCACTCCGCCGCCATGCCGTGAGCGCCGCGCACGAGCCGCCCGCCCGAGACTATGCCCGCGCCGACCCCCGTGCCGAGCGTCAGCACGACGTAGTCCTCCATACCGGCGGCTTCGCCCGCCATGCCCTCGCCGAGCGCCGCGCAGTTCGCGTCGTTCTCAATCGCGGCCTTCGCGCGAATGCCTCGTTCCGCAAGACGGCGCTCGACCGCCGCGCCGAGCGCGAGGCCGTCGCAGTTTTCGTAATTCGTGAGCCGCGCGACGGTTTTGCGGTCTTTCGCGACGAAGCCGGGCAGCCCCATGCCGGCGAAGCATTCTTCACCGCTTTCGGCGAAGCGCATGACGAGCGCCGCTGCGGCTTCGACGAGCGGTTCCGCCGCGCGCGGCGACGGAGCCGCAACGGTTTCCGCGCGCAGCAGCTTCGCGGGGCTTCGCGAAAAATCTACGACGCCCGCAGTGATAGTATGTCCGCCTACGTCGAGGCCGATTCGTTTCATTTAATAATTCTCCTGCGCAGCGCGCGCGATGTCCGCCGCCGTGCAGATGAAGCGCCGCAGCTCGAACACTTCTTCGCATTCGAAGCGCAGCGTGCGCCCCGCCATGCGCTGCGCGCCCGGGACGAGCGCCGCCGCGTCCGTCTGGAGCGTGTTCATGAAGGTGATTTCGAGCGAATAGGGCCCTTCGAGCGTAAAGGGGCGCAGCTCCCCGCGCAGCGCCGCTTCGGCGGCATCCTTCGCCGCAGCGTAAATTTCGGGCTCCGTCTCCTCGGGCGTGCGGCAGAGCGCCGCTCCGCGCCCGAGCCCCTCCTTTACGGAGCAGAGGCGGAGCCGCGGCCCGAGCAGGCTGCGCGCCTCGGCGCAGAGGGCGTCGTCGCCCGAGACGAACGCCACGGGAACGCCGAGCGCGCCGCAGAACAGCGCGTTGACGCCCGTCTCGCCCATCTTCACGCCGTTGACCGCGAGGCCGTATATCGTGCGCGAATCGAAGGTGTGGTCGAGCACGGCCTTCTCCGTCCCCGCCATCGCGTGGTATCCGACGAAAAACGCCGCCGCGCAGCCCGCCGCGCCCTCGACCATGCCGAGCACCTTCGGCGAACCGCTCGCGAGCGAGACGTGCTTTCCGAACTCCGCTATATCGAGGTTCGTCATCGAGCCGTGCGCGTCGCATATCACCACGCGCTCCGCGCCCGCGTCGAGAGCGCCGCGCACCGCGGCGCGCATGTCCCCGGCCTGCCGCGCGCGTCCGAAAGCGTATTCCGCGCGCGCCGCGCGCACCTGCGCCGGGCTGACGACGCCAGTCGAGCCCTCCATGTCGGAGCTTATAAAAATTTTCAGGGCAAGCGCCTCCGTTTCATTAAAAATATAAAAAAATCCGCGCCGCCTTCCCATGGGGACGAAGCGGCGCGGACTGCGTGCAGATTTTAGACGTTGAAGCGAATCTCTATCATGTCCCCGTCTTTGACGATGTACTCCTTGCCCTCGAGGCGCAGCACTCCGGCCTTGCGGCATTCGTCGAACGAATGCGCGTGCGCCATGTAGTCGTCGAAGGCGACGACCTGCGCGCGTATGAAGCCGCGCGCGAGGTCCGAGTGTATCGTACCCGCCGCGTCGACGGCGTTCTCTCCCTTGTGCAGCGTCCAGGCGCGCACCTCGTCCGGGCCGCAGGTGAAGAAGCTTATCAGGCCGAGCACGCGGTAGGCCTCCTCGATGAGGCGCTCGCGCCCCGGCTCCGTGATGTTGAGCCCCTCGGTGAACTCCTTCGCCTCCTCGGGCTCGAGGTCCATGATGTCCATTTCAAGGCTTCCGTAGAGCGTGCAGAGCTTCGCCCCGCGCTCCTCGGCGCGCTTCTTGAGTTCGTCCCACTTCGGAATCTTCGTCTCCTCGTTCTGGCTCTCGTCGAGGTTGAGCAGGATTATCTGCGGCTTCGAGGTGACGAAGGCGAATCCGCGCAGCTGGCGCGTCTCTTCGGGCTTCAGCTCGATGCTCGAAAGCGGCTTCTCCTCCATGAGGCAGTCGTAGCATTTTTCGAGCAGCGCCTTTTCCTTGTCCTCGTCGGGCGTCAGCTTCTTCTTCGCGCGCAGCTTGGAAAGGCGGTTGTCGATGACGCCGAGGTCGCGGAAGATCAGCTCGTTGTCCACGATGTCCCAGTCGCGCACCGGGTCGATGCTCCCCTCGGGATGCTCGACGGCGGAGTTCGCGAAGCAGCGAATGACGTGTATCAGCGCGTCCGCGTCTGCGACGAACGAAAGGAAGGCGTTGCCGAGCCCCTCGCCCTTTCCGGCCCCGCGCGAAAGCCCCGCGAGGTCGACGAATTCAACCTGCGCCGGCGTCTCCTTGCGCGGCGCGTGAATCTCCACCAGCGCGTCGAAGCGCTTGTCCGGCACCGGCACGACGGCCTTGTTCGGGTCCGTCTTGCCTCCCGCGTAGGGCTTGACCTCCGCCCCGGCCCTTGTGATTACGTTGAAGACTGTGCTCTTGCCGCTCAAAGGCAGTCCGATAATTCCGCAATGCAGCATCTATATCAGCTCCAAAATATTTTTTATTTCCGACATGAGTTTACTACAGAGCCGTCCGCGCGGCAAATGCGCGCCGCGGCGCTAATCCGCCGTTATTCCGCCGTAGCTCTGCCCGTTTATTACGATGAGCCCGTCTTTGATTTTTTCGGCTATTTCGTCGATGTCTTCGCGGACGTCGACGGGGATGTTCATCTTAGCCTCGCGCGTCCAGGTCGATATATCCATGCAGCCCTCGGCGAGGCCTATCGAGAAGCTGTCCTTCGGCAGGCTGCCGCTCATGTAGCTCTCGACGACCTTCGTGACGACGAGGCCGCTTCTTTTTACGACGCTCGCGAGGACCGCGTTCGGGAACTCGGCCTCTAGCTCGCTGTCCACGCCGATGCACCAATAGCCGCCGCGTTCGGCGTAGCGTATCGCGCCCATCGAGGCGGGGCCCGCGGCGCAGAATATCACGTCCGCGCCCTTCGCGCTGAGCTTGGCCGCCGCGGCTTCAACGCGCGAGCCGTCCACAAAGCTGCCCGTGTATTCGCAGAGCACCTCGACTTCGGGCGAGGCGTACCACGAGCCGGCCTTATAGCCGAGGTGGAAGCGCTGCGCCGGCGGCACCTTCTCGCCGAGGATTATGCCGACGACCAGCTCGTCGTTTATACGCTCGATGCCGCTCTGCCGCGTCATCATCGCGGCGAGCGCCCCGGCCAGGAAGCCGCCCTCCTCCTCGCGGAATATTATATTGGTGACGCCCTTTATATCGCGGCTGTCGAAGACTATGTACGAGCATTCGGGGAAGTCCTTCTTCATTTCCTTGAGCGCGGGGATGTAGAGCGCCGAGGTGATTATCACGAGGTCGGAATCGGACGACGCGCTGCGCAGCAGCGGCGCGAGTATGTTGTCGTCGCCGTATGAGTTGTAGACCTTCGTCTGTATCTTCCTGCCGTAACGCTCGCGCGCCTTCTCGAGGCCGCTGTAGCAGAGCCCGTTGAAGCTGTTCGGCAGAGCCTTCGGGTCCGCCCCTTCGAGCATGAGCGCGACGCGCTCCGCAGCGCCGCAGCTTCCGGCGCAGAACATAACGATAAACATCGAAACAAAAACGCAGAATATCCTCTTCATCCAACCGCCCTCTCCGTCGCGTGATTTCGGCGCGCGCCGCCGCGCCGTCCGCTCGTTCGCTTAATGTTACAATTATATAATATTTCCGCTCTCGGCCTCAAATGCGCGCGGGAATGTATAACGCGCGGGTTTGACAGCGGCGCGCGCGCTTACTATCATTATCGGAGCTCGTATCGGAGGCGCTTGTCATGATAAAACTTATAAAACGCTGCGCGGCCGCGGCTGCGCTTATAACCCTGCTCACGGGAGGCGCGAGCGCGGACGTGACTGTGAAGGCCCCCTCGGAGGTCAAGACCGGGCGGCCGTTCCTCGTGCGCGTCGAGGCGCGCGGAGAGAAGCTCTCGTCCGTAAAGGTTTCGTGGCTCGGCCGCGAAGCGCCGCTCGCCGCTGGCGCCGACGGCGTCTACTCGGCGCTGCTCGGCAGCGACGTTCAGGGGACGGAGCCCGGAGAGGCGGAGCTCGCCGTAGTCTTCCGCTCGGACGGCGGAGCGGAGGAGCGCGTCGCGCACAGGGTGAAGCTTCTGCCGCACAGCTACCCCGCCGAAAAGCTGACCGTCGCGCCGTCGAAGGCCGCGCCGCCGCAGAAGGAGGCCGAGCGCATAAAGTGCGAGGCGGAGCTCGGGCGCGCGGCGCTCATGAGCACGCGCGCCGGACACGCGCCGTCGCTGCCGCTGACGCGCCCGGTGCCGGGCATATTCACGTCGCACTACGGCAAGAGCCGCTGGTTCAACGGCAAATTCAGCGGACGCCACGGCGGCGCGGACATGCGCGCGAAGACGGGCACGCCCGTCAAGGCCGCGGCTGACGGCGTCGTGACGCTCGCGGCGGATTTTTATTTCGCGGGCCGCTGCGTCTACATAGACCACGGCGCGGGCTTCACCACCTTCTACTGCCATCTTTCCGAAATCCGCGTCAAGGCCGGCGACGAGGTGAAGGCCGGGCAGACCATAGCGCTCTCCGGCAGCAGCGGCCGCGTGACCGGCCCGCACCTCCATTTCAGCACCGCATGGCGCGGCATATTCTTCGACCCCGAGCCGCTGCTGGCGAAGCCGCAATGACGAATCAATAAATGTACGCTATAATGTACATGCGAGGTGATTGTCATGTTCACTACGAACGCCACGGCGCTGCGCCGGAACCTCTTCGGCATCCTTGAGCAGACGATAAAGTACAACGAGCCGGTCAGCGTCAGCACCAAAGAAGGCAACGCGGTCATCCTCAGCGAGGACGATTACAACAGCATAATGGAGACGCTGTACCTGACCTCCATTCCAGGTATGCGCGAGAAGATAATCGACGGCCTCGCCACGCCGCCGGAGGAATGCATCACCGAGGACCAGGTCTCCTGGTGATGTACGAAATCATCTACACGAAGAAGGCCGCGGCGGACATTCCCAAACTCAAGGCGGCGAAGCTCGACGGCAAGGCGAAGGCTCTGATTGAGCTGATAAAGCAGAATCCCTATCAGACTCCGCCGCGTTACGAAAGGCTCAAAGGCGACCTAGAGGGCGCTCTTTCGCGCCGCAACAACATACAGCACAGGCTCGTCTATCAAGTTCTGGAAGAGATAATGACAGTCAAAATCATCAGCATGTGGTCGCACTACGACTTCTAATACGAAAAAGGCCGCCCATTCTCGGGCGGCCTTAAGTTTTACAGGCTTTTCGTAAAAAATCGTCCGCGGCGCTAGTTCATCATGCGCAGCACGATTTCCGCGATTATCGCGGAGCCGATGAAGGTTCCGACGAAGACGAAGAGGCCGACGACGACTATCTTCCAGCCCTGCGACTTGAGCGCGTCGATGTCCTTGCCGACCGCGAGGCCCGCGTAGGCGAGTATCGGCGTGCAGAGGCCGATGAAGCTGATCTTCGAGACGTAGGCCGTGAGCATCTCCGAGCCGGGGAATCCGGGGATCGTGACTATGCAGCCGAGCGTGACTATATAGGCGACCGCGGGGAGGCCCTTCCACGGGATGAAGTGCGCGACCGCGACTCCGCCGACGATTATCGCAAGCAGCACGAGCAGGCCGGGGATGGACTCGACGAAGGCCGCGGCGGCGGCTCCGCTCGCGTAACCCTTAGCGCCGACCCAGTTGCCGACGAGTATCTGAAGGCCGCAGATCATGAGGAAAACTGCCATCTGACGGTAATTCATTACTTGTTTCCTCCTTCCTGCGCTCCGGCTTTCGTCGGGACGCTCGGGGCGTCCTTGACGCCCATCTTGCGCACGAGCCAGTTGGCGAGCGGGAGGCTCATAAAGACGCACATGTAGACGCCGTCGAGGCCGGAGAACATATTGCTCGCGGCCGCGAGAGCCGTCAGCTCGTCCTTAATGTCGGGGTACATCTCGACGAGCGGGGCGAGCGCCGCGGTCATCATGCCCGCGCTTCCCGTACCGGTCGCCATAGCAAGCGCCTGCGGGCTGAAGAAGGGCATCGTCGAGGCGACGAAGGAGCTCAGCAGGCTGCAGAATATCGCGCCGAAGACCGTACCGGTGACGTAGACGCCCATGACGCCGCGCCCCTCGGGCGTGTCGAGGCCGTACTTTTCGCCGATGATGGCGATGTTAGGCTCGCGCGCGTTCGAGAAGGCCGCGCCGACCGCCTCGCGCTTGAGGCCGAGAAGCACCGCTATAGGCACGCCGAAGAAGACCGTCCCGATATTTCCGAATTCCTGAAGAATAAGCGCCGGGCCGGACTCGACGACCTTCCAGAAGCTCGGGCCGACAAGCGTGCCGTAGCGCGCCATAAGGAAGAAGAAAGTCACGCCGACGAGAGATGAAGCCTCGAACATATCGCTGCGCTTGAGGATCTTCAGCTTCGGTATGCCGCAGAGCGCGCCGAGCGCGAACGAGTAGAGCAGTGGCACCAGCACGAGAAGGCCGGGGCCGAGCTTGAAGCTCTTCGGCCCGATGAGTTCGGCGATAACCGTAAGCACCAGCGCGAGGACGTGGAGCTTCCAGTTGCGTATCGCCTTGTCGACAATATCCATGGCAGAAACGCCTCCTTAAAATGAATAAAGAATTTTTCTATTACTCAGAGAAGAACCTGCTGTCCATCGCAGCGAGATATTCTTCCTTCGTATAGACCGGTTTGAAATTCGCGAGCACCTCTTTGGCCTCTTTCGCGCCATCGTAGAGCAGATCGACGAGCGTCATAAGCATGACCTTCGCGGGGTCGAGCACCGCCGCCTCGAAATCCTCCGCGCAGAACTCCTTCGAGTGCAGCGCGCCGACCGTGCCGCCGCCAGAGGGCTGGATAGAGGGCATCAGGTGCGCGATGTCGCCGAGGTCGGTCGACGCCGCGAAATAGGTGTGGCGCTCGACATGCTCGGGTCCGACGAGCGCGTCCGCGTTGTCGGCGAAAATCCTGTTGAGATCCTTGCTCGCGTTGAGCGGCAGATAGCCCGCGATGCTGCGGACGTGGCACTTCGCGCCTAGCGCCTCGCCGCCCGCCTTGAAGGCGCGGACGACCTTCATGAAGGTTTCGTCTATCTTCTCTATGTTGCCCGAGCGGACGTAGCCTTCGAGGCGCACGTCGTCCGGTACGCTGTTGACCGAATCTCCGCCCTTCGTGATGATGTAGTGGACGCGGATGTGATCCTCGTCGCGGAAGGTCTCGCGCAGTGCGTTGACGGCGTTGATGCCGGCGACCGCGGCGTAAAGCGCGTTCACTCCGAGATGCGGAGCCGCCGCCGCGTGCGCCTGCTTGCCCTCGTAGCGCAGCATGAAGATGCGGAAGCCGTTGCCGCCGTCCGGGACGGTGAAGCCGCGCCCCGGCGCGTTGTCGCCCGCGTGGACCATCATGCTCATATCTATATCGTCGAATACGCCGAGACGCACGAACTCCTGCTTGCCGCCGTAGTAAACGAGTTCGCCCTTGTCGCGCATTTCGGTGCGGCGTCCGACTTCGATGAACTCCTCCGCCGGAAGGCCGAGGAAGGCTACGGAGCCGGCGAGCTCCTTCATGAGCCCCGTCTTTTTGAGCGCCGCCGCCATCGCGTAGACGGCGGATATCTGGAGGTTGTGCCCGCATGCGTGCGACGCGCCGGTGTCCGCTGCGGCGAGCGGGTGCTGGCGGCAGACGATGCCGTCCAGCTCGCCTATTACGGCTACCTTCGGCCCTTCCGCGCCGCCCGCCATATCGGCGCGCAGTCCCGTGCGCGCGAGTCCGCGCTTAACGTCGAGGCCGAGCCCTTCAAGCGCCTCCGCAAGCTTGTCAGAGGTGCGCGTCTCGAAAAATCCCAGCTCCGCATGTCCGGCGATGTCGTCCGCGAAAGCCTTGGTCTCTTCCTTGACGGAATCGACGGCTTCGCACAGCAGTCTTTTCACTTCGTTCTTTTCCATAAGCATAGCTCCTTGCATAAAGTCTTTACAAAATACCTTTCGATTATACAATATCCGCCTGCAATATGCTTTTAGCGGAGAGACGAAAACTCAAAAAAAGGATAAAAATTTTGCACGCGCCGCAAAATTCAGCGCACGTCCACGTAATCTGCGGCCCCTATCTGCGTATTTATACCGAGAAAAAACGAACCGTGAAACAAAAATGCGGAATCTGCGATACATTATATCCGCTTCCGAATTTCAACGCAAACGCCGCGAGCCACCCGCCGCGCGGAAGGGCACACATAAAAAAACGCCCTTCCCGCAGGAAGGGCGCTTCTTTCGCTGTTGATATAAATTTCCTAGCCGCCGAGGTAGGCTTCGACGACGCGCGGGTCGTCGAGCAGCTCGCGCCCCGTGCCTTCGAGCGTTATCTCGCCGACCTCGAGCACGTATGCGTAGTCCGCTATGCGCAGCGCCGCGAAGGCGTTCTGCTCGACCAGCAGGACGGTCTTGCCCTCGGCGTTTATCTGCGAAATTATATGGAAGACTTCTTCGACGAGTATCGGCGCGAGCCCCATCGACGGCTCGTCTAGCATAATCAGCTGCGGGTCGCTCATCAGTGCGCGCCCGACCGCGAGCATCTGCTGCTCTCCGCCCGAGAGCGTGCCGCCCTTCTGCCACGAGCGCTCCCTGAGGCGCGGGAAAAGCGTGAATGCGCGCTCTATGCCCGCTTCGAGTTCCTCCTTCGTGCGGCAGCCGTAGCCGCCAAGCTGTAAGTTCTCGAGCACCGTGAGGTGCGGGAATATGCGCCGTCCCTCAGGGCAGAGCGCGACGCCGCGCGCGAGCACGTCCTCGGGCGGCAGGCCGAGCAGATGCTTCTCGTCCCACGTTACGGTGCCGCCGGAGGTCTTGACGAGCCCCGCTATCGCGCGCAGAGTACTGCTCTTTCCTGCGCCGTTGGCCCCTATAAGCGTGACTATTTTCCCGGCGGGGACTTCGAGCGAAACGCCGCGCAGCGCGCGTATGCCGCCGTAGTTGACGGAGAGGTCCTTTACCTTCAGCATCCCGCCGCCTCCTTTCCGAGATAGGCTTCGATGACGCGCGGATTCTTCTTTATCTCGTCCGGCGTCCCCTCAGCGATGAGCTGCCCGTAGTCGAGCACGCGAATCCATTCCGAAACGCCCATGACGACCTTCATGTCGTGCTCTATCATCAATATCGTGACCTTGAAGCGGTCGCGTATGTCTCTTATGAAATCCATCAGCTCGAGGCTCTCCTGCGGGTTCATGCCCGCGGCGGGCTCGTCGAGCAGAAGGAGCTCCGGCCCGGTCGCGAGAGCGCGCGCTATCTCAAGCCTTCGCTGCGCTCCGTAGGGCAGCCCAGTCGCCACCTCCTCCGCGAGGCCGTCGAGGCCGACAGCGGCGAGCAGCTCCATAGAGCGATCGCGTATCTCGCGCTCCTCGCGGCGGAAAATCGGAAGCTGGAGCGGCGCGCTCCACCACGGCGCGCGCTGGCGCACCCAGCATGCCGTCATGACGTTCTGCAGCACGGTGCCGCCCGTGAAGAGCCTTATGTTCTGAAAGGTGCGCGCGATGCCTGTCTTGCAGACGAGGTGCGGCGGCATGCCGGTCACGTCCTTGCCGTTGAATATGACGCGCCCCGAGGTCGGCTTATAGAAGCCAGTGATTATATTGAAGCAGGTCGTCTTGCCCGCGCCGTTCGGCCCGATGAGGCTGCTTATCGAGCCGCGCTCGGCCTCTATGCTGAAGCCGCTGACGGCGGTCAGCCCGCCGAACTTTATCACTACGTCTTCGGTCTTGAGTATTGCGTCAGCCATTCGCCGCGCCTCCCTTTCCTTTCCTCAGCCTGCGCAGGAAGCGCGCCGCGCCGTCCCAGCTGAATTCGCAGCCGCCTATGATGCCCTCGCGCCTGTACAGGATTATGAAGAGCAGCAGCAGCGAGAAGATGAGCATGCGCATTCCCGGAATGCCCGCGATTTCCCACGAGCCTATCTGTATAGTGTCCTCGACGAAGCGCAGCCATTCGAGCAGCACCGTGACGACCGCCGCGCCGACGAGCGAGCCCGTTATCGAGCCGAGGCCGCCGACTACGACGAACATCAGGATATTGAACGTGAGCTGGAAATTGAACATCTTCGGGTCTATCGTCGTTATGAGGCTGCCCGTCAGCGAGCCGCCGATTCCCGCGAAGAACGCGCCGACGACGAACGATATCGTCTTGGCTTTGAACGTGTCTATGCCCATAGCCTTCGCGGCGACCTCGTCGTCGCGGACGGCGCGCAGCGTGTTGCCGAAGTTGCTCGAAAGCAGCTTGACTATCACATATATCGTGAAGATGCACCAGAAATAGTTCCAGCCGAGATTCGCGTAGGCCGGTATGCCCTTGAGGCCGAGCGCGCCGTTGGTGACGGGCGTGATGTTCGTGAAGATGACGCGGATTATCTCGCCGAAGCCGAGCGTCGCGATGCCGAGATAGTCGCCGCCGAGCCGCAGGCACGGAGCGGCCATCAGCAGTCCGACGAAGGCCGCGGCGATTCCGCCCGCGACGACCGCGACGAAGAACGGTGCATGCACGACGTTGAACGGCCACATCATCGGCTCGAGGATATACATCATCTCCTTCTGCGCCTGCGGCAGAATCAGTATCGCGGTGACGTAGGCCCCTATCGCCATGAAGCCCGCGTGCGCGAGCGAGAACATCCCCGTGAAGCCGTATATGAGGTTGAGGCTGACGGCGAGTATCGCGTTTATCGCGATGAGGTTCAGCACCTGCACCTTGTACCCGTCGAGGCTCGCGCCGGCCCATTTGAGGAAGAGCGCGAGCAGGACGATGCAGAGGATATTCAGCAGATTCTTCGTGGACTTCTTCATATCTTATCCTCCATCTTCTCGCCCATCAGTCCCGTCGGACGATAGAAAAGTATCACGATAAGCAGGACGAAGGCGAAGGCGTCGCGGTAGCCCGAAAGCGCCGGGAAGAAGGCGACGAGCAGAATCTCCATGAAGCCGAGCAGAAGCCCGCCTATCATCGCGCCCTGCACCGAGCCTATGCCCCCGAGCACCGCGGCGATGAAGGCCTTAAGCCCCGGGAAAACTCCCATAAACGGATGAATCTGCGGATAGCGCAGCGCCCACATGATGCCCGCGCAGGCCGCGAGCGCGGAGCCGACCGCGAAGGTCAGCGCTATGATTCTGTCGACCTTGACGCCCATCAGCCGCGTCGTCTCGATGTCGCGCGAGATGGCGCGCATCGCGAGCCCAGGCTTCGTGCGGTAGAGCATCCACAGAAGCGCGCCGACAAGTACGAACGAAATGACCGGAACGAAAATGACGAGCGGCAGAATCCTGACGTCGCCGAGCGATATGACCTTTACGAGAGGCTCGAAGCGCGGCATCGGCTTCGGAACTCCGGTGAAAATTACAAGGCAGAGGTTTTCAATGAAGAACGATACGCCTATCGCCGATATGAGAGCGGAAATGCGCGGCGCGGAGCGCAGCGGGCGGTAGGCCACCCTGTCGATCATAAAGCCGAAGACAGCCGTCGCCGCTATGGAAAGAACGACCGCCGGTATCCACGGCAGATGCAGCGCGGCGATAGCGACGAAGACGAAATATGTGCTTATCATAAAAATATCGCCGTGGGCGAAGTTGATGAGCCTCAGTATGCCGTAGACCATCGTGTAGCCTATGGCTATGAGGCCGTAGAGGCTGCCCAGCATCAGAGCGTTGAAAAGATGCTGGATCATCATGTTTGAAGTCATTGGCTCTCCCCTTTTAAGAGATCCGGGCCGGAAGCTCCGGCGCGCGCCTGTTTACCGCGCGCGCGGAAGGCCGCAGAAAAAATGTAGTCCGGCGGAGCGTCCCCGCCGGAAGAGAAAGAGGGCCGCCGCCCCACCGCCGGCGAACCGTCGCACGGAAAGCGCGGCCCTATGAGTTTATGCTATTTCGCGGGCGCGTCCACTATAGCGTGGAAAACCTGCTTGCCGTTCTCGACCTTGATGATGCCTATCGGCTTTTCGGCGTCGTGCGTCGCGTTTATCGTCGTCGTTCCGGTTACGCCGGGCATGTCTTTCGTCGAGGCGATGGCCGCCGTTATCTTTTCAGGATCGGTGCTCTTCGCGTTCTTTATCGCGTTGTAGATGAGCAGGTACGCGTCGTATCCGCATCCGGTAAGGGCCGCGGGGTCCTTGTCGGGATAGGTCTCGCGCCACTGCTTCGTGAACTGCTTCTGTATGTCGCTCATGAGTTTCTCAGGCATGTTCGGCGAGTAGGCGAACGAGGTGTAGCTGAATCCTTCGACGGAGTCTCCGCCTATCGAAACCATCTCTGGGTTGTCCATAGCGTCGCCGCCGAGGATGCTGAACGTCGCGCCGAGCTCGCGCGCCTGGCGCATGATTATCGCGCCTTCCGCAAAGTTAGCCGGGATGTAGAGGACGTCGGGATTCTTGCTGATTATCTCGGTGAGCTGAGCCGTGAAATCCTGGTCGCCCTTCTGGTAGTTCATGACCGATACGACCTCGCCGCCGAGCTTCACAAAATTCTGCTTGAAGAAGTTGCCGAGGCCGACGCTGTAGTCCTCGGTGACCTCGATGAGCATAGCCGCGGTCTTCGCCTTAAGCTCGGTGACGGCGTAGTTCGCCGCGCCAGCGCCCTGGAACGGGTCGATGAAGCAGACGCGGAAGACGTACTTCTTGCCCTGCGTGACGAGCGGGTTCGTGCACGACGTGCCGACCATCGGGACGCCAGCCTTCTCCGCCACTTCGCCGCCGGCCATCGCGAGCGACGAGCCGTAGGTTCCGATTATCGCGCAGACCTTCTCGCGCTCTATGAGACGCTTGACGGCGTTCGCCGCCTCGACCTTGTCGCTCTTGTTGTCGACTACGACGAGCTCGATCTTCTTGCCGTCAACCTCGGGATACTGCTTGTGCGCGAGATTCACGCCGTCGAGCTCAAGCTGCCCGCCGACCGCGTTGCCGCCGGTTATCGGCAGATAGACGCCTATCTTGACGGTCTCAGCCGCCGACGCGATGCCTGCCGCCGCGAAGACGGCCGCAAGGGCTAGAACAAAACGTTTGGTCAACTTCATAAGAACTACCCCTCTTCTGTAAAATATGAATATGCCGCAAATTATAACTTATCTTTTTATAAATTTCAGCCCTGCGCCTGCATATTTTACAGTATTTTTTTAATTATCCGGCACACGGGGCCAAACTACGTGCCGCACGCTCCATATGCCCATCCTGTGCCGCTCCGGAAATCTTCCAGCTTCCGGCGCTGTACTCATTTAACTACTAACGAGAAGTAGTTGGATTTGTCGTCATTCCGCGCTTCGACGCAATGCGCTGTTCGCGTCAGCGAACAAATCGCAATCTCTTTAGCGCATTGCTAGTACCGGCGGCGTTTTCGCCGGTGGACGCGGCATCCAGCGACTTCAAACATGTGAGGCCGCGGGAAACACAAGACACTCGTATAATACAGTAACGCAAACAAAAATGAGGTGATTGTAGAAAAAGTAAGCTGTCATCACTGGTTCATTCGGGCGTCAGCCCTTATGATACAGGTGTCGGAAAGACCGGAAAGACGCTGAGTACATAGATACTGTGGTCCAGATTGGTCAACCGCCCTGCTTTACAACGAACAGGTATCCTAAGTCCGTCATATGTTGACGCGAACTTGAATATGCGAGTATGTTGAAACCAGGCGCTCTCCGACGCAGTGCATTGTGGAATCTTTTACTTTTATCTTTTCGGAGGTGACGAAATGCCGTATAACTTCTATCTTGGAATCGACGTCTCTAAGGCTTCTCTTTCCGTCGTGCTTATGAGCTCCGACAGCAAGGTGCTGTGGTCAAGCAAAAAATAGCGAACCAACCATCGGGTTTCAAACAGATGGTTGAACACGCATCAAAGATTGCTTCAAAACATGCAGACGGGGATGACTATTCTATAGCCGCAGGAATGGAGTCCACAGGAGTATACGGGGAACAGCTCTCTTATTACCTCGCAGACAATAATATGTCCGGCAGAATATCCCTGTATGTGCTGAACCCATTTGCAGTGAAATCTTACAGAAAGGCGACGATGCATCTCAACAAGAACGACGCCGCTGACGCAAGACTCATAGCCTCGTACCTAATCTCAATGATTACGACAGGACAGATCACGCCGTGGCAGGCCCCTAGCCTGGCGGAACGTCTGCTGAGAGAACTTACACGGAGACGTGCTGAGCTTGTAACGCTGAGGGAAGCTGAATATAACAGGCTTGAAAAATTCAGAGCCGGCGGCAGCCATCCGCATCCGGTCATAGAGAGCGTACAAGAACTCATAGCCCATCTTGAACAGCAGATACGCGAGATAGACGAAGCGATAGAGAAACACATAGACGATGCCGGATTAAGAGATACGGCGGAGCTGCTCCGCAGCATAGACGGCATAGGCAAAGTAAGCTCCGCGTCGTTTATCGGCGAAGCCGGAGACATAAGCCGATATAGGAGCGTAAAACAGCTGGTCTCACGTCTTGGGATAGCACCCTGCGAAAACCAGTCGGGTACATCGATACACAAAAAGCCTGTGATGAGCCGCATGGGAAGCGCAGTGCTGAGACACGCCATGTACATGGCGGCGCTTGTAGCTACGCGAAAAAACAAGGTGATAAGCGCTTTCTACAACAGACTGCTGGCGCGAGGGAAATGCAAAAAGCTAGCTGTAATAGCAAGCATGCGTAAACTGCTTCACATAATCTGGGGAGTGCTTACACACAGGGTAAAATTCGATCCGGAGTACGCACCGGCATAAACCTAGGCTGTGGACGGCAGGCGAAAAACAGTACAAGGCACAACAAAAAGCGGCACGTACACATACAAGAGACAATACATGCCGCAGAGTTATGATGATGCTGTCGAAAGACAGCGAGATGCCTTACATTTATGTTTGACTTTCAAGACGGTATCTGGATACCGGGTCAAGCCCGGTATGACACGTCCTTATCCAGAAGTCAAATGACTATAAACGCCGGCAGCCGCACAAGCGCATCGCCGCAGCCGCCGCGCACCCTCCTGCATCCGCCCTCGCCGCCGCGCGTTCCGCGCCTTCGTAAAATTCCAGCCTTTGTAAAACTGCCGCCGCTTCCCCACCATTGGAGGCAATTTATCCAAAGGAGGGCACAGTCATGTCATTCATGGAAGATCCCCCAATCACGGCGCGCGCCGTGGACGAAGACATCGCGGCATACGCGCCGCTCGTGCGTTCCGTCGCATGGCGCTACGCGGGGCGCGGAGCTGACTTTGAGGATTTGGTGCAGGAGGGCAACCTCGCGCTGATAGTGCTGATACCGCGCTGCCCGGACAATCGGTAGCTTGCGCGCTGCTTCAAAGTCAACCTTCCGGGCTTCGTGCGCGACGCGGCGGCGAGAATGAGAAGACATGCGGCGTACGGCGGCGGGGCGATGACGGAAGAACTTGAGGCGACGCTCGGGAAAAACGAAGAACGCTACGAAGAGACGGAGCTGCGCGAAACGCTCGAACGCCTGCTGACGCGTGAGGAGCTGGACATAACGCAGGCGCTCATGGAAGGCTTCACGCAGGCCGAGATAGCGCGCGGCCTCGGAGTAACGCAGCAGGCCGTCGCCGCGCGCGTCAAGAAAATCCGCGCGAAGCTCCGCGGCGCGTTCTACGACGAACGCGGATGAAAGCCGCGAGAAAACAAAAAAGCGAGACGAACGAAAAAGCAAAGTCTTGCAAAAAGAGAGTGTGAACAGAATTCTGTAAGTTGAAATCCATCCCACCCTGCTATGGTAGACTTGCTAGGAGGATGGTTTATTATGTCACGCATCAGCAAACAGCAGAGTTCTTCAGATGAGCCTAAGAAAACCAGGCGGCAGCGCCGTTCCGAGATGAGCCCGGAAAAGCGCGAGTTCCTCCGCAATTTCGTCGGTATGTACGATATCAAGACAGCGGCGGATCTCCAAGATGCCGTCAAGGACCTTCTCGGAGACACCATCAAGGATATGCTCGAAGAGGAAATGAACGAGCATCTTGGGTACGAGAAGTATAAACATTCAGACAACCCCGACAGCCGTAACGGATACAAATCAAAGGAAATCATGAGCAGCGCTGGCAGCATCACTATAGACGTTCCTCAGGATCGAGACTCAGCCTTTGAACCAAAGGTTGTGAAGAAGGGACATTACAAGCCGGCTGCGCGGAGCGCATTCAAAAATATCCTCAGCCGGCGCAGTATGCGGGGGCGTCTGCCGTAGAAGGATATCAACGCCATCGAGCAGAAGATAATCGCCATGTACGCACGAGGAATGACGACACGCAATATTTCCGACACTATCATGGATATATACGGCTTTGAGGTGTCAGAGGGATTCATTTCAGACGTTACTGATAAGCTTCTGCCTAAGATACAGGAATGGCAGTCACGTCCGCTCGAAGATGTATATCCGGTAGTCTTCATCGACGCAATTCACTACGCTGTAAGGGACGAGGTAGGCGTACGCAGGAAGGCTGCGTATATTGTTCTAGGCATATCTGCGAGCGGACACAAGGACGTTCTTGGCATCTACATTGGGGAGAACGAGAGCGCGAAGTACTGGCTTTCTATCCTTAACGAGCTTAAGAACCGAGGCGTAAAAGACATCCTTATCGTCTGTGCCGACGGCCTTACCGGCATCAAGGATGCCATAGAGGCGGCCTTCCCGCAGACCGAATATCAAAGATGCATTGTACATCAAGTCAGGAACACGCTGAAATATGTAAGCGACAAAGACCGCAAGGCGTTCGCGAACGACCTCCGCAGGATATACGGCGCACCCAGCGAAGAACTCGCCCTTGGCGAGCTTGACCGAGCTGCACTAGTCAACAAAAATTGGACATTAGATTTTTCTAATCCTGTACAATAGGGGTATATCTCTTTACTTCACTTCTTCCTCTTAGAATTACCGTTTCCGCTATACGCCTCCCTATACTGTTTCGGCGTCATATATCCCAGCGCATAGGCGGGACGCTCTTCGTTGAAGAATTTTATGTATTCTTCTATCTCCCGTTCTATGCTTTCTTTGCCAGTTACGTGAAAGTCTGTAAACAGTTCCGATTTCAGCCAGCCGTTTATCGCTTCCATCGCAGCGTTGTCCGTCGGCGTACCAGCTCTGGACATTGAATGTCCTATGTGGTGAAGGCGAAGTATGTCGTTGTATTTCTTGGACGCATATACCGCGCCCTGGTCTGAATGCAGTATCGTCTGCCATTCCGTTTCTTTTTCTCTGGTTTTTATCAGTCCTTCTAAACCGTTTATGTATGTCATCCTGTCTCCGCGTCTTGAAGACAACGCATGGCTCACTATTTCGTTGTTCCACAGGTCCATGTACAGCGTGAGTTCGTAATACGTCCCTTTGAAGCAGAACGCCGTCATGTCGCTCGCTATGTACTGCATCGGCGCGTATGCGGGAAGGCCGGCGAGAAGCAGGTTCGGAAACAGCCTGTACGGATTGCCTGGTTTTTTATAGCGGTAGTGTTTCGTCCTGCTTTTTATACCGGCAGCCCTGCAGCATTTATAGGCGTACGGATCGGAATGGACTATCCCTGTATCAAGCCTTATTTTCGCGTTGAGCCATCTGTATCCGTGCGATGGGTACTTCTTATGATATTCCATAAAGAGCATTATGTTTCCGGCAAAATCCACCGCCCTCTTGGACGGTTCAAAAATGCTGCGCTTCCAGTTATAGAAACTGCTTCTGGGGATTCCGGTTACGCGGCATAGGAGGATTACCGGAAAATATTCGGAGAGTTCGAGGATTACTTGGTATTCGAGCTGTCTAAAAGAATATATTCCTTTGTTCGACCATCTCCTTTCACCTCGTAGCCTTTTTTTAATCTTGCTTCAGCCACTTTTGATTTTATCAGCTCGATAATGAGTTCTTTTTTAGTCATAGACTCATAATCTGAGATGTCCGGTCGGCTTTCGGAAGGCTTGTAAACATAGCAGCCTGTGTTATTCCCCGAGGATTTAGGCGGCAGACTGTTGGAATCACGATACATGCGCATGTAGTCCCTTGCAGTGTCGTCGCTGATGCCGTAGGCTTCCGCAGCCTCATAACGGCTCATTGTACCTTCATAAACCTTTCGCCCTATCTCAAGACGTTCTTCCTTCGTGTACCGCATGGCAGGCCTCCTGTACATATAAGCACTATGCTTATGACTCAAGATATGATTGTCATGTACCGAGAACAATTATATCTTGTCCCATTTCTACCCCCTGCGTGTACAGGATTAGTTTAGCAGTGCATTTTTTTTTTTTTTTTCTCCGCGCTCTCCGAGGGCTGGACGTTCAACCCGACCGACGATTCTCAGCAGTCCGGCGGCGCGGGAGCAGGCGACGGCGCCGGAGCTCCTCCGGCAGCTTCGACGATCAAGCCCGGCGACAGCCTGACGGTGAACGCGGGCGACGATATCAATATCACGCAGAACGGCGACAAGGATTACACAATCGGCGTAGACCCGAGCCTGCGCGAGGAAATCGAGGAGGGCTACACCGCCGCCGACTCTGCGCTGAGAACCGAGATAACCGAAGCCTACCAGCAAGCCGACTCTGCGCTGAAGGCCGATATCGACAAAAACTCCGAGACGATTGGTGAAATCGGCTCCGTCCTCGGCGGCGCGGAGAACGGGTATAAGAAGCCAACGTTCGACACGGTGACGGCGAACGATATAAACGTCGGCAAGGTCAATATTTCCGGCTCGGGCATCAGCATGGGCGGCGCGGACATCACGACCGGCGGCGGCAATATCGATATGGGCGGCGGCAGGATAACGAACGTCACGGGCGGCGCGATTGCGCAGGGAAGCACGGACGCCGTGAACGGCGGTCAGCTGTGGGACGCCTACAACCGCATGGGGACGATGATGGAGAACAATATCTATCGCGAGATGGACGACCTGCGCGAGGATGTGAATGTGGTCGGTGCGCACGCGGCGGCGCTGTCGGGGCTTCACCCGATCGACTATAACCCCTATGAGCCGACGACGCTTTCCGCCGCGATAGGCACGTACCGCGACGAGTACGCGGTAGCTGTCGGCGTTTTCCACTACGCGAAGGAGAACGTGATGTTCAACTTGGGCGCGTCGCTCTGCTCGGACGGAGACATCATGGGCCGCGCGGGCGTGAGCTTCACGGTCGGCAAATCGCCGGACAAGCCGAAGGTCGCCGGAACGATGAACGGCCTGCGCAATCAGGTGATCGCTATGCAGGCGAAGCTCGACGAGCTCGAAGCGCGCGACAAGCAGAGCAAAGCCGAGCAGGCGAAGCTGGCCGACGAAAACAGGCAGAATAGAGAAATAATCAAGAAGAACGCGGAGATAATGAAACAGAACGAAAAACTCATCCGCGAGCTGACGAAGAAGCTCGAAGCGCAGAAATAGCGCACGCGCGAAGTGCGGAAGCGGCGAAAAGCCCTTCCGCACTCTTCGAATTTTCCAATTTTTCCACAAAGCCGCGCCCTTAAGGGGCGCGTGAGTTGAAACGCTTATGTTACGTTTAAGGCGCAGAAGCCAATCCCAGCGCCCCGTGCAGCGCGCGGATTGAAGCGCTTATGTGCGGCGGCGGAACAGCAAAGCCAGAGCGCGATGACGCAAGCTCCGGCTCTGTTTTGTTTACGAAAGGTGAGAAACGGCCCATATATTATAGCGGTTTATTGTCGTTTAACTAAAAAATAAAAACAATAAATTTTGTCACTCCGCGCTTCGACGCAATGCGCCGTTCGCGTAAGCGGACATTTCAAATTTCTTTAGCGCATTGCTAGTATCGGCGGCGCTTTCGCCAATGGACGCGGAGTCCAGAGACTCAAACTCCCGAAACCTAACGAATTAAAGCCCCTGGATGCCGCGTCAGGCGCGGCATGACGAGATGCTTTGCGTATCCTTCATATAGTAAAACAACTATAACTTTACAAGAAAAACGACATAGCTTGTCGTCCCGCGCTTGACGCGGTGCGACGGGCAGCGGACGTTTTCTCAAATAGTTGAATAACCGCGCGTTTACCCTCTCACAACCACGCCAGGCAGCAGTTCGCGCAGGTATTCGGCTTTTGCGGCTTCGGCGGTTAGGAATTTTTCGTCTAGGCAGTTGTTGGGCTTGAAGCACTGGACGAACCACGGCTCGCCGCGCAGGGCTTCGCGCAGCGCGAGGAGGTCTTCGCGCGTGTGCAGCGCGGGGACGTAGGTGGTGCGGAATTCGTATGAGGGCGCGCGGCTTTTGATGATTTCCACCGAAGCGCGGATTTTTTCGACGTTTACGCGCGTTCCGGTCAGCCGTTCGTAGGATGCGGCGTCGAGAGGGGCTTTGACGTCCATCGCTATGTGCTCGACGAGTCCTTCGTTCAGCAGCTTTTCTATAACTTCGGGGCGCGAGCCGTTTGTGTCGAGCTTTACGGGGAGGCCGAGCGCGGTTATCGCGCGCGCGAGCGCCGGCAGGCCGGGCTGCAATGTCGGCTCGCCGCCGCTTATCACCACGCCGTCGAGGAAGGCTGCGCGCCTTTTGATGTCGGCTAAGATTTGCGCGAGGCCGAGAGGTTCGCCGCGGCCGAGCGCGAGCTCGCCGTTGTGGCACCACGGGCAGCGGAAGTTGCAGCCTAGGCAGAATATCACGGCGCAGATGTGCGCCTCCCAGTCTAAAAAAGAGGCGGGGAGGTATCCCCCCGCCGCGAAGTCTATGTTTTTTTCCATGATTTGCGCCGCGTTATTTCGGTGCGCCGACGGGCGTGCGCGCGCGGTCTTTGAGCTCGCCGCGCTTTCCGGCGTTCCACGAGGATATGCGCGTGAAGTATCCCGTGACGCGCGTGATGCCGTCGACGTCCTCCGAGCCGCAGAGCTCGCAGTGGTCGTGCAGGCCGCGTTCCATGTGGCTGCATTCGTTGCATATCGTGAACTCGGGGCTGAATGCTACCTGCGCGTTCTCCGAGTGTCTGAAGGTCTTTATTACGAAGGAGGCGAGCGCCTTCGGGTCGGGCTTGTGCTCGCCCATCCAGACGTGCGTTATTGCTCCGGCCTTTATCATCGGGTGCAGCTCGCCCTCGCGCACGACCTTGTCTATCGGGTCCTGCGCGAGCCTGTAGTTGAGGTGCGTGCTGTTCGTGTAGTATATCTCGCCGCTTTCGAGGTCGCCCTTGACGTATTTCTTCGCGACGTCGGGGTAGGCGCGGAGGTCGAGCTTCGCGAAGCGCAGCGCTGTACTCTCGGCGGGCGTCTGTTCGAGGACGATTTTGAGGCCGAGCCGCTCGGAGAGCTGCTGGCACTTGAGGTCCATGTACTGTATGACGGCGCGGCCGAGCGTCGCGGCTTCCTCGCTTTCGTGGAGCTGGCTGCCGGTCATCGCCTGCACCATCTCGTTGAGGCCGAGGATGCCTATGAGGTGGCTCGCCTTGCGCATGCGCAGGTAGGGCTCGTCGTCGTGCGAGACGCAGAGCGCCGCAAGCGGCCCTTTCTCCCCGAGGTCGAGTATGCTCTTTATGAAGGCGCGCTTCTGAAGGTGCGCTTTCGCGGCGAGCTCCATTTCCTCGTCGATTATGTCGAAGAGCAGCTCGTCGTCGCCCGCGGCGCGGTACGCGGCGCGCGGCAGGTTGAGAGTGACGTTCTGGAGCGCGCAGTAGCGCATCTTCCACGGGTGCTTGGCTTCGTCAAGATCCTCCGGCGTCAGCTCGAAGGAAAGGCGGCAGCACTCGGAGAGCTTCGCGACGCCTCCGCGGTCGAAGACGAAATATGTGTTCCCCTTCTCGGACGAGAGCGTGCAGGCGAGATTCAGGAACTCTTCCCAGCCCTCTTCCTTGAAGAAATAGTCCGTGATGTGAAGCAGCGGCTTCGGGAAGAAGAAGGGCTGCCCGCGGCTGTCTCCGCTCATGTAGACGTCGAACAGAGCGCGCAGGAACATCTTCGATTCCGGCGCGTAGTCGGCGTAGGTCTTGCCGGTGAATTTCCCGCCCGGCCCTATCGCGGGCACGTCGCGGAAGTGGTTCGGAATTTCGTAATAGAGGTTGATGTCGGTGAAGGCGACCTGTCCGCCGCGTCCGCCCGCGAGCTGGTTGAACTCGAATATCAGCTGCTGCGCGAGCTGGCGGTACTGTTCGTAGCTCCAGCCGACCGTGTAGGGCGCGAAGAACATGTTTACGGCGTCCCAGCCGATCGCACCCGCAAAGTGGTTCTGGAGCACGGAGGTCATCTTAAGCATGTGCGCGAGCAGCACGTCGGCGTGCTTCGCGGGGTTTGAGACGCTCGTTATCGAGGGGATGTTGAGGCCGTAGCGCGCGGGGTATGCGACGCTCTGTCCGGAGCAATAGGGGCGGTTGACCATGCCGAGGTCGTGCAGGTGGATGTCGCCCTTTAGGTGTGCGTCGGCGACGTCGCGCGAGAACACCTTCGTCAGCGCGTATTCCTTGAGCACCATCTCCGCTATCGAGAGGTTTATCGACTCGGGGTTGTGGCTCGTGTTGCTGTTTTCCTTGTTCTTGTTGAACATCATCGTCTCGAGGTCGTGGACGGGAAGCCCTATGCGCGAGTGGTCGGCGAGCTTCGCATCGAGGCCGCGCTGGAAGAGCTTGACGTTGACCATTTCGCGGATTATCGAGGTCGTCACCTTCGTGCGCCCGTATTTGAGCAGATCTTCCTCGACCTCAAGCGCGATGCTCTCGGCCGTCGCGGGGTCGGTGCCCGCCTCGACCATCAGCGCGTCGCGGATGCGGCTCGCGTCCCACGGCGAGCGCTCCTCCTGCGCAAGCGCGTCTACCATCAGCGCGAGGTCGGTCGATTCGCCGTTCCCCGCGAAGAGCTGCTCCTGCCGTCCGAATGTCTGTATTTCCTTATCCATTGCGGTGTGCCTCCTTGTCTTCCAAAAGCCGCGCTATCTCGTGCGTGAAGTTTGATACGTCCGTGAATTCCCTGTAAACCGAAGCGAATCGCACGTATGCGACCTTGTTTATCTTTTTCAGTTCGTCCGAGGCCATCTCGCCGAGCTGCGTCGTCGGCACCTCGCCCTGCCCCGTCGCGCGGATTTCTTCTTCTATGCGCGCCGCCGCCGCTTCGAGCGTCTCGAGCGTGACGGGGAGCTTCTCGCAGGCGTGCTGGAAGCCGCGTATGAGCTTCTCGCGGTCGAAGGCCTCGCGCCGCCCGTCCTTCTTCACGACCCAGAGGAAGCTCTTCTCCTCAAGCCGCTCGTAGGTCGTAAAGCGGTTCTGGCACTCGGGGCATTCGCGCCGCCTGCGGTTGACGCGCCCTTCGTCGGCGCTCCGCGTCTCTATCACTCTGGTCTCCGGCGCTCCGCACACGGGACATCTCATCTTTGAACCCTCCATACACTATATGCAGACTGCTAAGTGATTATAACACTATATACAGTGTTGTAAATAGCATGGCGCAGCCCACAGATGAAATTTAAGTTAATCAAAACTGCGTACTTGCAATTTTTTCACAGTCGGTATTATAATCCAAACAACGAAAATTTGACCGCGAGGTGCTCTCTTCGGAGAGTTAAATCAGGGAATGCGGTGAGATTCCGCAGCTGTCACGCAACTGTGATGCTTCCGTCGTGATGCTAAGCCAGAGCGCAGCCCCGCCGGTATGCAGCGTATTTTTTCCGCGAGTGACGGAAGGTATGTAGCGCATCGTCGTGACGTGTCCCTTTCCGTGTTTTGCGGAAAGGGATTTTATTGTTATACGGAGATGATGCGTAGTGTCAAAGAAGCAGCTTTTGTACCGTCTCGGGCAGATCGTTCTCGTCCTGCTCGGAATCAGCTTCATCACCTTCGCGCTGGTGATGCTCTCACCAGGAGACCCGGTGCGACAGATGATAGCGGGCAATGAAGACATTATCGTGAGCCAGCAGGAAATCGACGCGCTGCGCGCCGAGCTCGGCCTCGACAAGCCCTTCGTCTTCCAGTATCTCGACTGGCTGGGGCGCGCGCTCCGCGGCAACCTCGGCTTCTCCTACATGGTGAAGAAGCCCGTCGTCGAGGAGCTGATGCACAGCCTGCCGGCGACGGTGATACTTTCCCTCGCTTCGACTTTATTCATGCTTGCCGTCGCCGTCCCGCTCGGGATTTATTCGGCGGTTAAACGAAACAGCATCGCCGACTACATCGTGCGCGCGATGACCTTCGTCAGCATATCTATCCCGAATTTCTGGATGGGGCTCATGCTTCTGTGGATTTTCGGCCTCAAGCTGCGCTGGCTTCCGATAGTCGGAGGCTCGGTAAATTTACGGAATCTCGTGCTTCCGGCGCTGACGCTCGGAATCGTCATGGCGGCGAAGTACGCGCGCCAGGTGCGCGCCGCGGTGCTCGAAGAGCTTAACCAGGACTACGTAACGGGCGCGCGGGCGCGCGGCATGAGCGAGAGCCACATACTATGGAAAGAGGTCCTTCCGAACGCTATGCTGCCGCTCATCACTCTGCTCGGCCTGTCGTTCGGCAACCTGCTCGGCGGCGCGGCGGTCGTCGAGATAGTATTCTCATGGCCCGGCCTCGGCTACCTCGCAGTACAGTCGATTATCTACCGCGACTTCCAGCTTGTGCAGGGCATAGTGCTCTGGATAGCGCTCATGTATATGATAATCAACCTCGTCATAGATATTTCATACAACAGGCTCGACCCACGTCTTAGAAAGGCAGGCAGGTAAATAAAAATGGAAAACCTCGTCAACGCTCTCAAAACGAACCGCGCCTTCGCCTTTGCGAGCGCGCTCGTGCTTCTGCTTATACTTCTGGCGCTCGCCGCGCCTCTTATCGCGCCCTACGACCCGCTCACCGCGGAGATGAAAAACGCCTATCTGCCGCCGTCCGGCGAACACCTCTTCGGCACGGACAAGCTCGGGCGCGACTGCTTCAGCCGCATACTTTACGGCGCGAGCTACTCGCTGTCGAGCGTCCTTCTGCTCGTCGCTGTCATCTTCGCCGTCGGCACGTCGCTCGGAGTGGCGGCGGGGTACTTCGGCGGCAAGACAGACACAGTGATTATGAGAATCTCCGACATGATGATCTCCTTCCCCGGAATGATACTCGCGATAGCCATCGCTGGCATCCTTGGCGGAAGCCTGATAAACGCCATCATTGCGCTGACTATCGTCTCGTGGACGAAGTACGCGCGCCTCGCGCGCAGCATGGTGCTCAAAATTAAAAAGCGCGACTTCGTGGAGGCCGCCGTAGTGAACGGAGGAAAGCCGCTGCATATACTCTCGCGGCATATCGTGCCGAACATTCTGCCTCTTATGGTAATCACCGCGGCTTCCGACATCGGCGCGATGATGATGGAGCTCGCGGGGCTTTCGTTCCTCGGCTTCGGCTCGCAGCCGCCCGCGCCCGAATGGGGGCTGATGCTCAACGAAGGACGCCAGCAGCTGCAGACCGCGCCGTGGCTGATGGTCTTCCCGGGGCTTGCGATTTTCGTCACCGTCGTAATTTTCAACCTTTGGGGAGACGCTCTGCGCGACGTGCTCGACCCGAGGCAGGAAGATTAAGCGCCTGCGCTTGACACAGGATTCAAAAAATTTTTCAAAAATATAAAGGAGAGGTAAAAATGAGCAAAGCGGTAAAAATAATCATAGCCGTCGCAGTAATAGCGGCGGCGGCCTTCGCCTTCATGAGCGGACAGAAAGGCGAAGAAGCGGGGACGACTGCGGCCTCGGGCGGCGGCACGCTGCGCTTCGGCGTTACGAACTTCGCGGACAGCCTTGAGACGACGGACAACTATTTCGGCTGGGTCGTCATGCGCTACGGCCTCGGCGAATGCCTCGTGAAGTTCGACAAGAAAATGAACGCCGTGCCGTGGCTCGCGAAGAGCTGGAAAATCAGCGACGACGGCCTGACGTGGACCTTCGTTATCGACGACCGCGCGACGTTCTCAAACGGCAAGAAGATGACCGCGATGGACGCGAAGAAGACGATTGAGCGCACCTTCGAGAAGGCCGCGCGCGCGAAGGCGATGTTCGAATACGACGAAATCCGCGCCGACGGGCAGACGCTTTACGTCAAGACGAAGCGCCCAGTGCCGACGCTGCCCGGAATGCTCGGCGACCCGCTTTTCATAATCATCGACACGGACGTGAAGGACCGCGACTACGCCAAGGAAGGGCCTATATGCACCGGGCCGTACATGGTTAAGGAATACAGCAAAGCCAAGGCCGTAATGGAGCGCAACCCGCACTACTGGGACGGCGAGGTTCCCTACGACGTAGTCGAGATACCGACGATAGACGACCCGAACACGCGCGCGATGGCGCTCCAGTCCGGCGAGATAGACATGGCGATCAACATCGCGCCAGGCGACCTTTCGCTCTTCTCCGACGAAAAGGCTTTCAACATCAGCTCTATAGCGTCGCTCCGCGACGTTCTCGCGCGGCTCAACAGTGCGGAGGGGCGTCCTCTGCATGACAAGCGCGTCCGTCAGGCGCTGCTCTCGGCTCTTGACCGTGAGACATATTGTAAGGTGCTGCTTAAAGGTACATTCGTTCCCGGCGGTCCTGCGATCCCTCCGTCGATGGATTACGGCTTCGACACTTTCAAAGATCCCAACAGCTACAATCCCGAGCGAGCGAAGCAGCTTCTCGCCGAGGCGGGCTGGAAGGACACGGACGGCGACGGCTACGTCGATAAGGACGGCAAACCCCTCGAACTTGAATTCATCTTCTACAGCGGACGCGCCGAGCTGCCGCTCTTCGCTGAGGCGACCCAGTCCGACGCTAAGAACGTGGGCATAAAGATAAACCTCAAGAACGTCGACTACAACGTCCTCGACGGCATCGGGGTACGCGGCGAATACGACCTGCTTATCTCGAATATCCTTGCGGCGCAGGCCGGAGACCCCGAGGTCTTCATCAACCAGTACTGGAAGACGAACGTAAACGGAAGCAACCCGCAGAACGGAAGCGGATACAGCAACGCGGAGTTCGACGCGCTGAGCGACCGGCTCGCAGTCGAGTTCGACCCCGCGAAGCGCCGCGAGCTCGTCATCAAGATGCAGCAGATACTGCTCGACGACGCGGCGACGATAATCTTCGGCCACCCCGAGACGAACATGGTAAGCAGCAAGGCCGTCGCCAACGCCGAGATTCTGCCATGCGACTACTACTGGCTCACGAAAGAGATAAAGCCCGCTGCGGCGAAGTAGCGGAAGGGCAGGAGCAAAATGCTTCTTGAAGTGAAGAACCTGACGGTCAGCTACGGCTCGAAGCCGACGGTGAAGGAAGCGGACATTTCGCTCGACGCGGGCGAGATACTCTCTATCGTCGGCGAGAGCGGCAGCGGAAAAACGACTGTGATACGCGCCGTCATGGGCTGCCTTCCGGGCAACGGGCGCGTGACCGGCGGCTCCGTCGTTTTCGACGGGCGCGACCTGCTCGCGAACACGGCGGAAGAATGGCGCGCGCTCTGCGGGCGCGGGATGTCGATGATCTTTCAGGACAGCGGCAACATGATAAATCCGATACGCCGCGTCGGCGAGCAGTTCGTCGACTACATACGCGCGCACGAGCCGAAAAGCTCCGCAGAAGAAGCCGTCAAAAGGGCCGAGGCGATGCTCGGCAGCGTCAACCTGCCCAACCACGACAACATAATGAAGCTTTACCCGTTCGAGCTTTCGGGCGGAATGCGCCAGCGCGTCGGTATAGCTATGGCGATGACCTTCGGCCCGAAGCTGCTGCTCGCGGACGAGCCGACGAGCGCGCTCGACGTGACGACCCAGGCGCAGATAGTACGCCAAATAGTAGATGTCCGCAACAAATACAACGCCGCTGTCATCATCGTGACCCACAATCTCGGCGTCGCCTCGTATATGTCGAACAAGATAATGGTTATGAAGAATGGTGAAGTCGTCGAGAGCGGCCCGCGCGAGCAGATAATATATTCTCCGCGCCACGAATACACCAAGCAGCTGCTCTCGGCGGTCCCCGTGATAGGAGGCAGGCAGTACGGCGATGAATAATCAGACTGCTGTACGCGCGCCGGAAAGGCGCGTCGTGATGGACATAAAGAACCTTACGAAAAAGTTCACGCTGGAGGACGGCAAATACGTGACCGCCTGCGACGACATAAATCTGCGCGCCTACGAAGGTGAGACGCTCGGCGTCATAGGCGAAAGCGGATGCGGCAAAAGCACGCTGGTGCGCACGATTTTGCAGATTCACCCCGCTACATCGGGCGAGGTGTTCTTTGAGGGGAAAGACATACTCAAGACAAAAGGCGAGGAACGCCGAGAGAACAGACGAAAAATACAGATGATCTTTCAAGACCCGACGGCCGCCTTCGACCCTAAGATGAAGGTCAAGGATATACTCTGCGAGCCTCTGCTTAACTTCGGCCTGATAAAAAAGAGCGAAATTGGCGAAAAGGCGAGGGAGCTGCTGCGCATGGTCGAGCTTCCGGAAGATTTCGCCGAACGCTATCCGCACAGCATGAGCGGCGGACAACGCCAGCGCCTCGGCATAGCGCGCGCCCTCTCTCTCGAACCGAAAATCGTCGTCTGCGACGAAGCAACCTCGGCGCTCGACGTCTCCGTACAGGAGAAGGTCTGCCGCCTGCTCGTCAAACTCCAGAAGGAACGCGGCATAACCTACATATTTATATGCCACGACATCGGCCTCGTAGACCTCATGTGCGACAGCATAGCGGTCATGTACCTCGGCAACATCATGGAAGTCATAGAGCACGGGCGCATATCGGAGAAGGCGCGCCATCCTTATTCCAAAGCTCTGATGCGCGCCATATTCAAGGTCGATTTCCGCCGCGGCGAAAAAGTCCAGCCGCTCGAAGGCGAAATACCCAGCCCGCGCGACCTGCCCTCCGGCTGCCCCTTCCACAGCCGCTGCCCCGAATGCGCGGAGATATGCGCAAAAGAGAAACCTGCGCTGAAAGAGAAGGAACCGGGGCACTGGACGGCGTGCCACTTCGCATGACGCAGGGCTCGCGGCGCTAAGAAAGTGAGATGAATTTTATGCGAAACGACACAATGTCAATATGCGGCGTAACGGCGGGACGCGGCGAAACCGCGCGCGGATTCGCCGTCGTTCCGGGAAGCGGCGTGAAAATCCCGTTGGTGCTCGTAAACGGCGAACGGCCCGGCCCGTCGCTGCTGCTCACCGCGGGGATACACGGCGCAGAATATCCCGGGATAGCCGCGCTTTCAGAGCTTGGACAGGAGCTCGACGCGCGCGAAATCGCGGGCGCGGTTATAATGCTCTATCCAGTTAACTTACAGGGATTTTGGAAACGCTGCGACTTCATCGTGCCTGATGACGAAAAGAACCTCAACCGAGTGTTCCCGGGCTCGCCGCGCGGCACGCTCGCGGAGCGGACGGCCTACATGATGATAAGCGAGTTCTTCCCCGCGGCTGATTTCTACGCTGATCTGCACAGCGGAGACCTTCATGAGAATCTGTGCCCGCACGTCTATTATCCGGGACAGCCGGACGAGACTGTCGAGTCGAAGTCTAAAAAGATGGCGCTTACGCTCGACATGAAATACATGGTCCGCTCGCTCGCCTCGGGGGGCGCATACAACTACGCCGCGTCGACGGGACTTCCGTCCATTCTCGTCGAGCGCGGTTGCATGGGGCTCTGCCCGCGCTTCGACGTAGAGGCTTACAAAAAAGACCTTTTACGCCTGATGCACGGGCTCGGCATGACGGAAAACGAACCCGAGCCGCAGCAGTTCGTGCCGAAAGACATGAGAAACATGAAATATCTTGAGGCTCCGCGCAGCGGCTGCTGGCTTGAGGAGGCGGAATGCGGCGCAGTCATAAAAAAAGGCGAGCCGCTCGGACGGCTGCGCGGCTTCTTCGGCGAGGACGAGACTGTATTCTCCGCGGAATATACCGGAGTTCTCCTTTATTCGTGCAGCGCGTTCGCTGCGCCAGAGGGCGTCGTGCTTGCCGCATACGGCGTGCCGGACGCGGAATAATCTCCTTTGAGACATGAAACGGAGGAATACTTATAAATGAAGAAATTTTTTGCGGCGGCCGCGGCTGCGCTCATGATTTTTGCGGCCTGCGGCGCAGAGGCCGCTCTCCTGCGCGTCGGGACAGACGCCGACTTTCAGCCCTACGAGTATTACCAGAAGGAGAGCGGAACGTACACAGGCTTTGACGTAGAGCTTATCACAGCTCTTGCCCGGCTGATGGGATACGACGGGGTTGAGTTTGTGACGGTGCCGTTCGGCGAGATACTGGACGGGCTGAACGAAGGCAGATACGACGCGGCGATAGCGGCTATCATCGTGACTGCCGAGCGCCGCCGCGCCGCAGATTTCACGCTGCCCTACGCAGAAGACCGTACCGTGACGCTGGCGGCGACTGGGAGCGCCGCGCCAGTAGGCAAAAACATGAAAACCGTCGCGGAAAAAGATACGGTGCATATGACATTCGCCCGCCAGAACTACGCGAAGCAGGGCGAGATAATCGGAGCCGACGGCGTCGAGCAGGCGGTCGAGATGCTCTTCGCGGGAAAAGCGGGACGCGCGGTGACCTCGAAGCTCTCCGCCGGATACCTAATCGCCAACGTCTACGGAGGGCGGCTCGTAATCACGTCGGAGGACGTCGCGGCTAAGCCGCTCGCGATTGCGGTGCGCAAGGGGAACTCGGAGCTGCTGGATAAGCTCAACGAAGCGCTCGCGCGCTATAAAAACAGCTCGGATTACGAACGGCTGTACAGGACATATTTCGGCACAGGTGAATAACATCGCCGCGCCGTACCACACAGGAGGCGGAGCGTCCGTTTGTGGCGCTCCGCCTTTCGTATGCCGCGCTTCTTCAAAATCAGAGTGAACGCCGAAGCGTCGCGCGCAATTTACCGAAATATGAAGAAGCTCTATTCACAGCGGAGTGTTTTGGAGTTATACTGTGCTCTTAGCGTGCGCTCGCCGCGCCGAAAGAAAAAAATATATTTAGAAATATGCGGGCGAAGATAATAAAACCGGAACGCCGGTATAAAACGGAGGAGATTTACAAGATGAAGAGATTTTTTGCAGCCATTGCCGCGGCGCTTACGCTTTTCGCCGCGGGGGGAGCCGAGGCGGCGGCGCTGCGCGTCGGCACTGACGCCGACTTCCAGCCCTACGAGTATTATCGGGAGGGCGACGGGGCCTTCACGGGCTTCGACGTCGAGTTGATGGAGGAGCTTGCGAAGCTCATGGGCTACGACGGAGTGGAGTTCGTTGAGGTTTCCTTCCACGATCTGCTCGGCGGCCTCAACGAGGACAAATACGACGCGGCGATAGCGGCGCTCATCGTGACCGCGGAGCGCCGCCACGAGGCGGATTTCTCCGTCCCCTACGCCGAGGACCGCACGGTGACCGTGACCGTCACGGGACGCGCCGCGCCCGTCGGCAAGAATATGAAGACCGTCACCGAGAAGGGCACGACGCACATGGTTTTCGCGCAGCAGAACTACGCGCAGCAGGGCGAGATAATCGTGGCCGACAACATCAAGCAGGCGGTAGACCTTCTCTTCGCCGGCAAGGCGGGACGCGCGGTGACGTCGAAGCTCTCCGCGCGCTACCTTATTGAGAACGTCTACGACGGCCGCCTCGTCATCACCTCGGAGGACGGCGTCGCGCAGCCGCTCGCGATAGCGGTGCGCAAGGGCAACGCGAAGCTGCTCGACAAAATCAACGACGCGCTCGCGCGCTACAAGGAGAGCGGAGCTTACGGCAAGCTCTACGCAAAGTATTTCGGAGCGGATAAATAACCACTCTTCCGCGCAAAACGGACGGCGGAGCGCCCAAGCGGCGCCCCGCCGTTTTTTCATGCCTTTTTCCGCGGATTTACGCGAGACGCGTCGCGATATATTCCTTCCTTATTTCTTCGGGCACGAGGCGGCCTCCGGTCGCCCACGCTATGTGGGCGGCGTTTTTCATCTTCTCGGCGAGGCCGTGCGCTTCTATATATTCGCGCCATTCTTCGCTGCGTCCGAGAAGCGCCGGGCCTTCGAAGGCCGCGCAGGAGCCCGGCTCGATGAAGGCGTTTTCCGTCTCGAGCAGGTCGCGCATATATTCGTATAGCTTCGCGTCGCGCAGCGTGAAGCCGCCAGAGAGCAGCGGCTCCATGACGCGGCCGACGAAGCCCGATGCGCGCCCGACCGCGAGGCCGTCTGCGTGGGTCAGGCCGGTCAGGCCGACGTCCTTGACCGCTATGCCGTTGTGCAGGCCGCTCGCCATGCCGAGCACCATGCAGGGGGCCTGCGTAGGCTCTATGAAGAAGCAGTGGACCGCGTCGCCGAACATCTGCTTCAGCCCAAACGCCACGCCGCCCGGCGCGCCGCCGACTCCGCAGGGCAGGTAGACGAAGAGCGGATGCTCCGCGTCCGGCGCAACGCCGAGCGCTTTAAGCTGCGGGACGAGACGCTTCGCCGCGACCGCGTAGCCGAGGAAGAGGTTCTTCGAGTTCTCGTCGTCCACAAAATAGCTCTTCGGGTCGGCGTCTGACTGCGCGCGCCCCTGCTTGACCGCCTCGCTGTAGTCCGTGTCGTACTCGATGACCTTGACGCCGTGGCTGCGCAGCAGCGCCTTCTTCCAGGCGCGCGCGTCGGCGGACATGTGGACGACGGCGTTGTAGCCGACGGCGGCGCTCATTATGCCGATGCTGAGGCCGAGGTTGCCGGTCGAGCCGACCTGCATCGTGTACTGCGAGAAGAATTTCCGCGCCTCGTCCGACGCGAGCTTTTCATACGAATCGCCCTCGCGCAGCAGGCCGTGCTCTAGCGCGAGCTCCTCCGTGTGCTTGAGCACCTCGTAGATGCCGCCGCGCGCCTTTATCGAGCCCGCTATCGGAAGGTCGCCGTCCATCTTGACGAAGAGACGGCCTTCGATTTTCGCGCCGTACTTCTCATTGAGCCGCTCCTTCATCGCCGCGGCCTCGCGCAGCTCGGATTCGATTATCCCGCCGGCCTCCGCCGTTTCGGGGAATTTCTTCATTATGAACGGAGCGAAGCGCGCGAGCCGCGCCTCCGCGTCGTCTACGTCCGCCATAGAAAGCGGCAGGCCTCCGCGCGCCGTCTCGAAGCTCGCGAGCTTCGAGTTGAGCCAGAGTATTTCGCGCTCTTCGGCGAGCGCCCTCACAGTCGGGTTTTCTTCCATAAGCTTACGCACCTGTTCCTTGTCCATAGCCGCGCCTCCCGTTTTATGTAGTTGTGATGAAGCTGCGGCTCTATCTTACAACGGCGCGGCGCACGCGTCCACGCGGGGAAGGCGTATCGTTTCCGCGCGCCGCCGCCAATGCGCGGAACGAAGCGCGTTTTTCGCGGATTTTACGCGCTTAGCGTACCGCCGCGCCGTCATGTGCGATATAATGAAGCGTATTACTCTTTCCGGCGTCGGGAACGATGCGCAAAAGCCGCGCCGGAGACACAGAAAGCCGCACAAACGGAAATTTCGGCAGGGAGGAAAGAATTTTGCGGATAGCCGTACTTATAAAGCAGGTGCCGGCGGTCGACACAGTCAAGATCGACGAAAAGACCGGCACGATGATACGCGACGGCGTCGAAGCGGAGCTGAACCCGCTCGACCTTCACGCCGTCGAGGCCGCGGTGCGCCTCAAGGAGTCGCGTCCCGCGGGCGAGGTTGAGATAACGGCGGTGACTATGGGGCCGCCCGCGGCTCTGAAGGCCGTGCGCTACGCGATAGCGATGGGCTGCGACAAGGGGCTGCTGCTCTCTGACAGGAAGTTCGGCGGAGCGGACACGCTCGCTACGGCGCGCACTCTTTCGCGCGCGCTGCTCGCGGCGGGGCCGTTCGACCTGCTTTTAGCGGGCGAGCGCGCGACGGACGGCGAGACGGGGCAGGTCGGCCCGGCCTGCGCCGAGCTGATGGGCGTCACGGTGCTTTCCTACGTCAGCGCGATAGACGAGCTGACCGACGAGCGCATCCGCGTCACGCGCGCCGTCGAGGGCGGACATGAGACGGTCGAAGCGCCGCTGCCCGCGATTGTGATTCCCGTCAAGGAGATGAACATTCCGCGCCTCTGCACGCTCGGCGGAAAGCTGCGCGCGAAGGCCGCCGCGATACCGTCGCAGACGGCGGACGACCTTCACATGGACGGCTCGGAGACTGGGCTTTCCGGCTCCGCGACGCAGGTCGTGCGCGTAACATATCCGAAGGTGACGCGCCAGGGACGCAGGATAAACTCAGCCGAAGGGCTGGAATCCGCGATAGGCGAGATGATGAAGGTTCTCGAAGATAAGAACTGTCTGGAGGCGGCAAGATGAAGTGCGGTGAAGTCTGGACGCTCGCGGAGGTGCGCGGCGGCGTAATACACCCCGTATCGCGCGAGCTGCTCGCGTGGGGACGCGAGCTCGCCGACGCGCTCGGCGCTCCGCTCGCGAGCGTCGTCATGGGGAGCGGCGTGCTCGAGGCCGCTCAGTCGCTCGCGGCCTACGGCGCGGACAAGGTCTACGCCGCCGACGAGCCGGAATTCGAGCATTTCAAGGCGGATATAGCCTGCAAAGCGCTCGCGGAGCTCATCGAGGAGCGCGGGCCGTCGATACTGATAGCCTCGGCGACGACGCAGGGACGCACCGTCATGCCGATGCTCAGCGCCCGCCTCGGCTGCGGGCTGACCGCCGACTGCACGGAGCTCGCGATAGACCCCGAGAGCAAGCGCCTGGTGCAGACGCGCCCCGCGATAGGCGGCAACGTCATGGCCGACATCAAGACGAAGGGACGCGACCCGCAGATGTGCACCGTGCGGCCTAAGTCGAAGCGCCCGCTTTCGCCCGACGCGTCGCGCGGGTGCGAGGTCGTGCGCTTCAAGCCTGCGGACGACGCGATTCGCTCTCTGATAAAATTCATCGGCTTCGACGCGGAGAAGAGCGTCGGCCTGCCCCTGCAGGAGGCGGAGATAATAGTCGCTGGCGGCAAGGGGATGAAGAACGCCAAGAATTTCGCGAAGCTCGCGGAGCTTGCGGAGCTGCTCGGCGGCACCGTCGGAGCCTCGCGCATGGCGGTCGACCTCGGCTGGGCCCCCTACTCCGCGCAGGTCGGACTTTCCGGAAAATCTGTGACGCCGCGCCTCTACCTCGCATTCGGCATATCGGGCGCGGTGCAGCACATAGCGGGCATGTCGGGCGCGGAGACGGTCATAGCCGTCAACACCGACCCCGAAGCGCCGATTTTCCGCGTCGCGGACCTTTCGGTGCAGGGCGACGCGATGGAAGTGCTGAACGCGCTCATCGCCGCGGTCAAAAAATACAAGGGGCTGGAATGATGACCCGCTACGGCAAAGTCACGAAGGCGATATACGACGAGCTGCGCGCCGTCACAGGCCCCGGCGGCGTCGTGATGGACGACGCGGAGCAGCTCGACAACTACGCGTGGGACCAGGCCGGGCGCGTCTGGGGGCACATGCCCGAGGCGGTCGTCAAGCCCTCCACTACGCAGCAGGTCTCCGACATAATGAAGATAGCGAGCCGCGAGCGCATACCCGTCACGCCGCGCGGCGCGGGCAGCGGCCTCAACGGCGGCGCCGTGCCGCTCGCGGGCGGCATCGTCCTCTCGCTCGAGCGCATGAATAAAATCCTCGAAATAGACCCCGTCAACCGCGTCGCGGTCGTCGAGCCGGGCGTCGTCACGAACGACCTCTGCCGCGCCGCGGCGGAGCACGGCTTCCTCTACGCGGGCTACCCGATGAGCACCGAGACGAGCTTCATCGGCGGCAACTTCGCGACGAACGCGGGCGGCGGCAAGGTCATCCGCTACGGCAACACGCGCCGCCACATCCTCGGCGCGGAGGTAGTCCTGCCATCGGGCGAGGTGCTCGAGCTCGGCGGACGCTACCGCAAGGACACCTGGGGCTACAGCCTGCTCAACCTGCTCGTCGGCAGCGAAGGCACCCTCGCGATAGCGACGAAGCTCATAGTCAACCTCGAGCCGAAGCCTGGCAAGACGGTCAACCTGCTCGCCTGCTATCCGACGCTCGAAAGCCTCGTCGACAGCGTCGCGAAGGTCATCGGCTCCGGACGGCGCATAATATCGTGCGAATTCATGGACAGGAACCTCGTCAAATACACGACGGAATATCTCGGCTGCACGCTGCCCGAGCAGGAGCGCAGCGAGGGCTACCTTCTGATACAGGTCGAGGGCGACACCGACGAACAGCTCGAGGACGGCTACGAGACGGTCGGAAAGATATGCCTCGAATGCGGCGCTTTCGAGGTCTTCGTCGCGGAGAGCCGCACGGACTCCGCCGCGATGTGGAACGTGCGCCAGAACGGCCTCGAGGGTATGCGCGCTAAGGATCCGCACGCCTGCTCGTCGGGCGACCTCATGGTTCCGCTCTCGGCGGTGCCGGAGATGATACGCCGCATAAAGAAGCTCAGCGCCGACTGGAACGTCGAGATAGGCATAATTTCGCACATCGGCGACGGCAACATCCACCCGATACCGCTCAAGCCCGAGGGCATGAGCCCCGAGCGCTGGGCGCACTACGCCGAGGAGTTCTTCAACGCGCTGATACGCGAGGCGATAGCGCTCGGCGGCATCGGCAGCGGCGAGCACGGCGTCGGCCACGTCAAGCAGAACATCCTGCTCGAAAACAAATCGCCCGCGGAGCTCGAGGTGCTGCGCGGCGTCAAGAAGGCCTTCGACCCGCTCGGCATAATGAACCCAGGCAAGATGTTCTCTCCGCTCGAAGAGGAATAGCGAGCGAGCGCATAAGATAAAGAGAGCCGCCCCGCGCGTCGAACGGGGCGGCTCTCTTTTATTCTGCGGCAAAATCGCAGGGAAAGGCGAATAAACGCCGGTTTATCGCCTTTTATGCGCTTTCTTCTGCATATTTCGACGCCGGAGTTTGCAGAAAAGCGCGGCGCGCGGCTCACATGAATATCGCGCGTCCGCGCAAGCAAGATTTTATTTCGTTTTGCGCGCTTAAATCTATTGACAAACTTACTCGGCGGGGCTAGAATATAATTAGGGTATAGAATAGGTAAAATTGAAAATAGTTTCTTACGATTATCCTGCGGCGCGAATCATCCAAATTTTCGGCGGCGTTTTTTGCAATTACAAGTTTCTGCTCTAAATCTTCACTTCAACTCTCCTTTTCAACAGACAGCGGCGAGCCGCTGCGCTTTCGAAGAGGCCGTGCGCATCCTCAGCCTTATGCGCGCGGCCCCTTACTTTTTTACTGCCAGAAGAAAAGGAGCGACGCGAAGGGCGCTATCGCGACGGTCAGAAGCCCCGCCGCCGCTATCGCGAGGCTGCTCATCGCGCCCTCGGCCTCGCCCATCTCGAAGGCCTTGAGCGTGCCGAAGGCGTGCGAGCTCGAGCCTATGGCTACGCCCTTCGCCACCTTGTCGCCGACGCGGACGAGCTTCAGCAGCGCGGGCGCGGAGATGTAGCCGAAGGCCCCCGTTATGACCGTCGCGAGCATCGTAATCGCCGGGATGCCGCCGAGCTCCTCGCAGACGGGCATCGCAATCGCGGCCGTGATCGACTTCGGCAGCAGCGTCACGTACATCGTGCGGCTGAAGCCGAAGAGCAGCGACATAAGGAGTATGCAGAGCGAGTTGGCGAGGACGCCCGCCGCTATGCCGCAGCATATCGCGGCGGCGTGCTTCTTGAGCAGATGGAGCTGGCGGTAGAGCGGTATCGCGAGGCAGACAGTAGCGGGGGTCAGTAGGTCGCCGATATATTTCGCGCCGTTGAAGTAGTCGTCGTAGGCTATGCCCGTGAGCGCGAGAAACGCTATTACGAGCACGTTCGTGACGATGAGCGGGTTCAGCAGCGGCGTCTTCGCAAACCTGTGGACGACGCAGCCCACGACGTAGGCCCCGCATGTGAGCGCGAGGCCGAAATACACCGAGCCCGAGATCATTTTCCGCCTCCGTCCCTCCTGCGCATCATGCGCTGCGTGACGAATCCGGTCGCCGCCATCACCGCGGCGGTCGATATTATCGCCGCTGCTGTGAAGGGCGCTATGACGGAGAGTACCTCTTTATAATGGACTATGACCCCCGCCGCGGGCGGCACGAACATCAGCGGCATCATCTCTATCATGAGAGCGCCGAAATTCTCGACGTCCGGCAGCTTCACGACGCCGGAGCAGAGCGCGCCGAGCAGCAGCACAAGGCCGTAGACCCCGGCAGGGACCGGCAAAGGAATGTACTTGTTGAGAAGCTCTCCGAGAAAGCTTATAAAAAATATAATGAAAGCCTGCTTTATATATTTCATGGGATTTTTGCGATTTCACGCGCGCGGCGCAGTTACGGGCGCGCGCGGCCTTTTAACGTTTTTCGTACATCATAGCGAGCGAGGCGCAGAAGGATGCGACGGCGGTGCTCGCACGCATTATCCTCGCGCCGAGGCGCACGGGGGCGAAGCCCTCGGCGAGCAGCCGCGCGCTCTCCGCGGGCGACCAGTCGCCCTCCGGCCCTATTGCGGCGGCGAGGCCCTCCGCTATGCGCGTCTCGCGCAGCGGGCGCGCCCCGTCGGAAAGCAGCGCCGCGAGCCTCTGCTCCGGCAGCCCGTCGAAATCGAACTCCGCGAAGGGCACGGGCGCGCAGAGGACAGGCGGCGTCGCCGCGCCGGCCTGTTTCGTCGCTTCGTCGAGGATTTTGCGCCAGCGCTTCATCTTATCGTCGAGCCGGGCGCCCTCATAGCGCGGCACGCTGCGCTCGCAGACAAGCAGATGTATACGGAACACGCCGGTCTCGGCGCAGAAACGCAGCGCCTCGTCGAGCTGGTCGTTCTTGAGCAGGCCGAGCAGTAGCTCGATTCTCGGCTCAAGCGGAGGCTCCTCCTCGCGCGAGAGCTCGCGCGCCGTGACCGCCGCGCCGTCGCAGTGCAGCCGCAGCGTCACCTTCTCGCCGTCGAGCAGCCCCTCGACGAGCGAGCCGGTGTAGCAATGACGGACGCGGACGAGGTGGTGCGCCTCCTCCGCGTCTATCGTCCAGATTCCGTTATTGCAGGAGCAGCGCTCAAGCCTCAGCCTTGGCAGCGACACCCCACCATTCTCCTTTTACAAGCTCCTCGACGGGCTTCATGCGAGCCTTCGCGAGCGCCTCGAGGAACACCGGCTTTTCCTTCTCGAGCATGCCGGAGAAGATGGCCGTCCCCTCCCCGCCTATCACGGCGGGAACGTCCGCGACCATCGTAGTGAGCGGGTCGAGCAGTATGTTCGCCGTCAGGATGTCGGCCTTGTGGCCGAAGTCCTTGAGCAGGTCGCCGACCGCGAGGTCTATCTTCTCGGAGGGCAGGTCGTTCAGCTCGAAATTCTTGCGCACTTCCTCGATGACCGCAGGGTCTATGTCGCGCGCGTAGGCGAACTCCGCGCCGAGCTTCAGCGCGCCTATCGTGAGGATGCCCGACCCCGTGCCGATGTCGGCGGTAGTCATGCCCGGGCGCATATATTTTTCAAGCAGCTCGAGCACTATCTGCGTGCTCTCGTGATATCCCGTGCCGAAGGCGCTGCCCGGATTGATGTAAAGCGGGATGCGGTCCGCGGGCTCTGTGCCGCGGTGCCACGGCGCAAGGACGACGAGGCCGCGCCCCACCGGCAGCGGCGGGAAGGCCTCCTCGACTACTACGTTCCACGGCTGGTTTTCAATCTTGCCGGAGTCCTCTATCGCGACGCCGGGGAATTCCTTCATCGCCTCGGAAAGCTTGTTCCTCCAGAAGGAGATATCCTCCGTGCTCTTATAATACATGCGCAGCCTCGAAACGCCGTCCGGCATTTCCTGAAGCTCCGTTCCTATGCTTCCGGATATATCGGCGAGCGAAAGGAGATTATCCTCGCAGCCCGCGCTAGTATTTATAGTTATGTACCACCAGTAGCCGTCAGCGGCGTTCATGGCGACAGCCTCCTTCCGCAGATTACTCCCGCGTCCGCCGCGGGAAGCTTTCGTTACCCGAGCTTCGCTCCGCAGTCGACGCAGAACTTCGCGCCCTCTTCGTTGACCGCGCCGCAGGCCGGGCAGACGTTGAGCGCGGGAGCGGGCTTCTCGAGCTGCGCGCCGCATTCCTGGCAGAACTTCGCCTGTTTGCCGTTCTTCGCGCCGCAGGCGGGGCACTGGACGAAAGCGGGCTCAGCCGCCTCCTTCGCCGCGCGCTCGCGCTCGAGCTCGGCTTCGAGCTCGGATATGACCCTCATGTGTTCGTCTATCTCTATGCAGTATTCGAGAATGTCGTCGTCGACCGGGCCCATATCCCCGGCGCGCTTCGCGTAGTAGTACTCGCCTATCTTGCGGCACGCCTCGTCGACGGCCCTCTTCTCCGAGCTTATGCGGCTCTTTATGCGCGTGGTCTCGACGGCGTCGTTCGCCGCGTCCTTCACGCTTTTAGCGAGATCGTTGAGCTTGTCAAAAAACGCCATTACGTTTCCCCCTCTTCGTTAAATGACACACGTATCAGTATAACACATAGCAAGCCGAGCCGCGCGCAAAGCGGCGCGGAATGGAGGGAAGGGAGATTCTGCGCTCTGTAGATTTCAGTCTTTCACAGGCTCGAATACCTGCCGGTATTTTTCTTTCAGTTCCTCGGGCGCGGCTTTGATGACTTTGCCGCCGCCGTTCTCGGAGGCTCTTCCCCATATCGCCCAGAGCGCGCCGCGCCAGAGGTAGTCCTGCGCCTCTCTGTCGTGCTCCGATTCTTCCGGCAGGTAGTCCGCGAGGCGGCGCTTCGCCGCGAGCAGAGCGTCAAGGCTCCCGTCGTTGGCGATGAGCGCGCCGAACTCCTTCGCGGGGCGAAGCTCCTGCATAGACAGGACGCCGTGGAGCAGGACGGGCATGGTCTGCGCTGTGAAGCCGAATTTTTTGAAAAAGGCGTGGATGAATTTCTCCTGCAATGACGAATGTTCGTCGTCGCAGAGGTCGAGGTAGTCGCAGACCAGTCTCAGCCGCTGAGGCGTCGTCCCTTCCATGCCGAGCGCGAAGACGGCGAAGGTGCCGGGCATCGCGCAGAGCTCGCCGGCGAGGTTGTTGTACCACTCGTCCTCGCGCATAGCGAGCCGCGCGTACTGCTCTATCAGGCCGTGGAGCCGCGGATAGCGCATCGCGCAGGCGAAGAGCTGGTTCACGCCCTTCTTCGGCAGGCCCGGGACCGGCAGATATATTTTCTCCGGCCCGCGGAACTCAATTGAATAGCTGCGCGGGAAATCCGGCTGTTCAAGCACTTCGGCGAGATAGCTTAGAGCCTCCTCGCAGCATCCCTCTGTGCAGTCCCTTGCGGTGATGCGTATCGTCGCAAAAGCATCGTTCGCCGAGGCTGTCATGTGCTTTGTTTTCCTCTTTTGAATGCCGGGCGGCAGTTTGCCGCTGCCGTTGTCTTTCAGCCCTTTCACTATGTCGGGGCGGAGCTGAGAGACAAGGCCGAAGAAATGCTTTGAGGTAACGGATTCATAACTAGCTCCATAGACTGTACAGCAAATTGCGACGTAGCATGTGAAGCGCAGCAGCTTTTCGTCCACGTCCTCGAGCCGCAGCTCCGGCGAGACCGTGCAGGGCGGGTAGCAGGAGAAATAGTTGTCTTTTTCGCCTTCCACGAAATAGCGCTTCTGAACGTACTTTTCTACGTACTTTCTCAGCGTGTGGTCAATAAGATTATTCCAGCCCACAAGCCACCGCAGCGCGTCGCAGAAGGCGACCGCGTCATCGTAAGGGAATCCATTCAGCGGAAGCCGCGTGAGATAGCGTTCCAACAGTTGCCACGGCAGGAACTGCGTCCCGTTGTGATTGCGCACCACAGTTGGATAAACAGAGTGGTTCTCTCTTGCTGTTCCGTCCAGCACGTCCATGATGCAGAGGTCGGCCTCCGCCAGCACCTCCGGCGCGGTTTCCGGCTTATGAATAAGATAGTACCGGCCGTGCAGGCCGTCGCGTTTCGGCAAATTCATCGCGTTTCCTCCTTAATCGGCGCTGCGTCTCCGTCTATGCAGCCGCGCGTCAGCGACCGCCGCGTTACAAGCGCCGCCGTCTTTCGCAAAAATAATAGCGCGGACGGCGCATACGGAAAAGGGCGCGGATTCGCCGTCCGCGCCCCGATTTATGCTATTCTGCCGTGACTTGCCGTTACTTTTTGCCGCCGAGGTAGGCTTCCTCGATTTCGGGATTGTGGAGCAGGTCGTCGGATTTGCCTTCCATGATGATCGTGCCGGTCTGGATGACGTAGGCGCGGTGCGAAAGCTGGAGGGCCTTCTTCGCGTTCTGCTCGACTATCAGTATCGCCATGCCGAGCTTTCTGTTGATCTCGGTGAGCTCCTTGAAGATTTCGTTGATGATGATGGGCGCGAGTCCGAGCGACGGTTCGTCGAGGAGCAGGACGCGCGGGCGCGCCATGAGCGCGCGGCCTATCGCGAGCATCTGCTGTTCGCCGCCGGAGAGCGTTCCCGCGTACTGGTTCTTGCGTTCGAGCAGGCGCGGGAAGAGCTCGAAGACGCTCTGCTTGAGGCGCTCTATCTCCGCCTTGTCGCTGAGCGGGAAGGCTCCCATGTCGAGGTTTTCGAGAACGGTGAGCGGCGCGAAGACCTTGCGTCCTTCGGGCGAAAGGCTGACGCCGGCGGAGACGACCTGGAAGCTCTTGGCGGGAAGCGCGACACCGTCGAGCAGTATCTCGCCGGAGACGCGCGGCACGTCGCCCATGATGGCGTTCATCATCGTCGATTTACCCGCGCCGTTGGCTCCGATGACTGCGACTATCTCTCCGGGATAAACGTCGAGCGAAGCACCTTTGAGCGCCTGTATAGCTCCGTAGCGGACTACGAGGTCCCTGACTGCGAGAATAGGAGTGCGGTTTTCCGTCATGTCCCTATTCCTCCTCTCCGAGGTAGGCCTTGAGCACGTCGGGATGGCTCTGAATTTCCGCCGGCGAGCCCTCGGCTATCTTCGCGCCGAAGTTCATGCAGACGATGTGCGGGCATATCGCCATGACCATGTCCATGTGGTGCTCGATGAGCAGTATCGTCAGTTTGAAGTCGCGGTGGATGCCGGTGATCAGCTCGTTGAGCTGTACGACTTCGTCGGCGTTCATACCGGCGGCCGGCTCGTCGAGAAGCAGGAGCTCCGGCTGAAGCGATATGGCGCGCGCGATTTCAAGGCGGCGCTGGAGACCGTAGGGCAGCGTCCCAGCGGCCTGGTTGGCGCGGTCGGCGAGCCCGACGCGCTCAAGCAGCTCCATGCTTTCCTTGCGCGTCGCCGCCTCCTGGCTCTTCCAGCGTCCGATGTGCGTGACGGCCTCGAAGAAATTATATTTGTAGTGCTGCTGCGCGGCGGTCATGACGTTCTCGAGCACCGACGAGGCCGCGAAAAGGCGCAGGTTCTGGAAGGTGCGCGCGATGCCGCGCGAGATTACCTGGAAGGTCTTGAGCTTCGCGATGCTCTCGCCTTTGAAGACGATGTCGCCGCTCGTAACGTCGTAGACGCCGGTCACGAGGTTGAATATCGTCGTCTTTCCGGCTCCGTTCGGCCCTATGAGGCCGGCCAGCTCGCCTTTGTTTATGACGAAGCTCATGTCGCGGACGGCCTGGACGCCGCCGAACGATTTGTTTACTTCTTTAAGTTCAAGCAGTGCGCTCATCAGCGGGCTCCCTCCTCTGCCGTTCCGGTCTTTTTACGTGAAAAGAGCTTTTTCAGGTAAGCGGGCGTGAGCTCGTTCGTCCCCATGATGCCTTCGGGACGCAGCACCATGACGAGGACGAGGACGAGTCCGTAGATAAGCATACGGTACTGGGAAATCGGGCGGAAGAGCTCGGTGACGAGCGTCAGTATCGTCGTGCCGAGCAGGCATCCGCTCATCGAGCCGAGGCCTCCGAAGACGACTATCGAGACGAGCTCCGTCGACTTCGCCATGTCGAACATTATCGGCTGTATGAAGGACATGTATCCGGCTATGAGAGCGCCCGAGACGCCGCAGTAGAAGCCCGATATCGCAAGGCTGAGGTTGCGGTAGTGCGCCGTGTTGAAGCCGAGCAGCGACGCGGCGACGTAGTCGTCGCGGCAGGCCTTGAAGGTGCGCCCGTAGCTGCTGTTTACAAGGAAGAACATCGCGACCGCCAGCACGAGGAAGAACCCTACGGCGACGGGCATCGAGGTGAATCCGTCGATTCCCGGATAGCCGCGCGCACCGCGCGTGACGTCATTCCAGTTCTCAATGATGAGGCGTATCGCTTCGCCGAGGCCGAGGGAGACGATGGCGTAGTAGTCTCCGACGAGCTTCAGCGTCGGGATGCCTATCAGGAACGCGAGTATCATGGCGAGGATTCCGCCCGCGATGATTGCGGGGATGAAATGCACGCCGTATTCGACAGTGAGTATGGCCGCGGTGTACGCGCCTATCGCCATGTAGCCGGCGTGTCCGAGCGTGAAGATGCCCGTGAATCCGGTGAAGAGCGAGACGCCCATAGCGGCAATGCAGTTTATAGCGAGGAGGGTGATAACTCCAACGGCATAACCTTCCATAACAGACCGCCCTCCTTTACACTTTCTCGCCGACGGATTTTCCGAAGAGTCCCGTCGGACGGACAATCAGCGTTATGATGAGTATTCCGAAGACGACGAGGTCGCGGAACTGGCTCGATATGAAGCCCGCCGTAAGCATTTCGGCGAGGCCGAGGATGATGCTTCCGATGACCGCGCCCGGCAGCGAGCCGAGGCCGCCTATAACCGCCGCGACGAAGGCCTTCGTCGTTATCATGCTTCCGAGCTGCGGATAGAGCGTGTAGCGGACGGAGAGGAATATGCCTCCGACGCCGGCGAGGAGCCCCGCGACGAAGAAGACTATCGCGATAAGCCTGTTGACGTTGACGCCCATGAGGCCCGCCGTCTTGAGGTTATAGGAAGCTGCGCGGATCGCGAGCCCCCACTTCGTTTTGACGAGGAAGAGCTGGAGCCCCGCGAGGAATACGACCGCGGTGACGAGCGAAAGGATGTCGAAGGCGCTCGTCGTGGCGAGGCCGAGGAAATTTACCGGTTCAGTCGGGATGACCGGAGGCAGCGCGCGGAAGCGTCCGCCGACGGTGACCACGAAGATGTTTTCAATGACGATGCTCATACCCATCGAAGCGATGAGCATGTAGAGCGTTATCGGCGTGCGTTCGCGTATCGGGCGATAGGCGAGGCGTTCGACGACGATGGCCGAAATACCCGCGCCGACGAGGGCAGCGAACGAGGCGATCCAGATATTGGCTCCGCCGGAACGCAGCGCGTAGTAGCAGATATAGCCGCCTATTACGAGGAATCCGCCGTGGGCGAAATTCGAGAACAGAAGCACGGAGTATACGAGGGAATATCCGACAGCGATAAGTGCGTAAACCGAGCCGAGCGACAGTCCGTTAATAAGCTGCTGGATGAAAGTCTCCAAGAGCAACACCTCAAACTTTCTTGCGTTGATAAACAGATAAGCGGGGCTTGTCGAGAAAAGCGTCCAAGGCTTTCGCAGAGTAAAGCCTTGGACGCAAGAGTGGCTTTAATTACTTATTTCGGTTCGACTTTCTTGTAGAAGTCGGTCTTGAGGTCGTCTCCGACTTTAAGGATGATACCGGCCTTGTTGACGGGGTTGTGGGTCGCCGGGTCGATGGTCAGAGTCGCGTGGTGGAGCTTGAGGCCCTTCGTCTCTTCGAGAGCCTTCGCTATCGCGGGGCCTTCGGCCTTTCCTGCGCGCTTGATGGCGTCGATGAGCCAGTACATGCCGTCATAGGCCATGGTTCCGTTTACGAACTCTTTGCAGTCGTCCTTGTAGACTTCCTTATAGCGGGCGAATATCGGGGCCATTCCGGGGTCGTCGAGGTAGGTGTGGTTGACCCAGTAGGTTCCCTTCATCGCGGGGCCGGCGATTTCGTTCATGAATTCAGCGTAGCCGTCGCCGCCGATGATGGTGAGGTCAAGTCCGAGCTCCTGGGCCTGCTTGATGGCGAGCGCCATGTCCTTGCCCATGCCGGGGAGGAGCATTACGTCGGCGCCGGAGTTCTTGATCTTCGTAAGCTGGGCGCGGAAGTCGACGTCGGTCTCACGGAAGCCTTCGTCGGCGACTATCTTTCCGCCGAGCTTCTCATAGCTGTCGATGAAGAACTCGCGAAGTCCCTGGGCGTAGTCCGAACCGACGTTGTAGAGGATGGCGGCCTTCGTCTTGTGAAGGTCGTTGTAGGCGAGGTCGGCCGCAAGAGCTCCCTGATAGGGGTCGGTGAAGCAGATGCGGAAGGAGTAGGGGCGGACGTTGCCCTTGTTGTCGACGGTGACGTAGGGGTTCGTACCGACGGTGGAGATCTGCGGGACCTGTCCCTTCGCTACGATGGGGGCCGTAGCGATGTTGATTCCGCTGGAGTTCGCTCCGACGATGGCGCAGACTCCGTCGCTTTCAATCATACGGCGGACGGCGTTGACCGCGTCTTCGTTGCGGGTCTTTGTGTCATAGGGGATGAGTTCGATGGGGCGTCCGAGGACTCCGCCCTGCGCGTTGACGTCGTCGACTACGAGTTTAGCCATGTTCACTTCGGTGATCCCATACTGGGCGAAGTCACCGGTGAGCGCGGCGAGGTAGCCGATCTTGATCGGTTCAGCCGCAAAGGCGGCTCCTGCTGCTAGGACGACGGCGATAAGAGACAGAATAGCTAGTACCTTTCTCAATATAGTGCACCTCCATATTGTATTGTGTAGCTGTGTGACTCTGAGTCTATTGTATAATTTGTGAAGCGATATGTAAAGAAAAATCGGCATAGTTAATTTAGTTAATTAAAATTTTTGAAATGAACGCATGGAAGAGTTCATTTTTTCGGAGAATTGATAAAAAAATAGGCCCTTCCGTCAATCGGAAGGGCCGGGTAATTTTTCGGCTTAAACGCTAGAATTTTACTTGTTGTCCGGTCTCTTTCGCGAGCTGCATCAGAAGCTCGCGCTCTTTCGCCGTGAGGGTTTTCGGAACTTTTACGCGGACGAGTATATTCATGTCGCCGTTTCCTTTGCCTCTGAGCCTCGGCATGCCGCGCCCCTTGATGCGCAGCTTTGAGCCGGCCTGCGTGCCGGCGGGGATGTCGAGCTTCTCCACTCCGTCGAAGGTGTCGACCTTGACCTCGCAGCCGAGAGCCGCCTGCGGGTACGAAATTTCTATCGTCGTGTTGAGGTCGTCGCCCTTGCGCGTGAACCTCGCGTCGGGCATGACTTCAGTAAGTATAAAGAGGTCGCCCGCCGGCCCGCCGTTGATGCCGGCCTCGCCCTTGCTCGAAACACGGAGCCTCGTGCCGTTGTCGACGCCCGCCGGTATCTTGACCTCGACGCTCTGCGTCTTTCTCACGCGGCCGGCGCCGCGGCAGACAGTGCAGACGCGGTCGACGGTCTTGCCCTTGCCGCCGCATTTGGCGCAGGTCGCGACCTGCTGCATCTGTCCGAACGGCGTATTGACCACCTGGCGCACCTGCCCGCTTCCGTGGCATGCGGGGCAGACCTCGACCTTGCTGCCGGGCTCCGCGCCCGTGCCGCCGCAGTGCGAGCAGGTGTCCATGCGCGGGATTTCGAGCTTGCGCTTCGTGCCTTTATAGGCTTCCTCAAGCGTTATGCGGACGCTCGCCTCGAGGTCGTCGCCGCGCTTCGGCGCGTTCGGGTTCGCGCTCCTGCGGCGTCCGCCGCCGAAGCCGCCTCCGAAGAGGTCGCCGAAGAGGTCTCCGAGGTCCTCCTGCGTGAAGGTCTGTCCGCCGACGCCGCCGAAGCCGCCCGCTCCGCCGAATCCGCCGTCGGGCGGAACGTCGCCGACGTAGCCGAACTGGTCGTACTGCGCGCGCTTTTTCGGGTCGCTCAGCACCTCGTTCGCTTCGTTTATCTCTTTATATTTGGCCTCCGCCTCTTTGTCGCCGGGGTTGGCATCGGGATGATACTTCCGAGTCAGGGCGCGGTAGGCCTTTTTTATCTCGTCAGCCGATGCTCCCCGGCTAACGCCCAATATTTCGTAATAGTCTTTTTTACCGGGAGCAGCCATCAGCAATCCACCTCTCAATAAATTTATTCGTTCTGCGCCGCGCGCGGAAGATATTTACGATTATCCGCGAAATCCGGGCGCACGTACCGCTGCAAGGATTATAACCGCCCGCAGCTATTTGTCAAGATTAGTAAAAAACGGAGCCTCCCCGCGCGGGCGGGGACGGCCCGATAAAAAATTGCGGAGCCTTGCGGCTTACCGCAATAACTCCGCAATTTTCTGATTATCCGTCGGACTTACTTGTTGTCCTCTTCGCGGAACTCGGCTTCGACGGTCTCGCCGTCGCTGTTGTCGGCCTGCTGCGCGCCGGCGCCCGGGTTCTGCTGCTGCGAGGCGCCCGCGGCCTGCGCTGCCTGGGCCAGAGCGTTCATAGCTTCGGTCAGCTCTCTCGTGCCGCTCTTGATGGCTTCCGTGTCCTCTCCGTTCATCTTCTCGCGCAGCGCGGAGATTCTGTCGTTGACGCGGCTCTGAGCGCCTGCGTCTGCGCCGCCGGATTCCTTGACGAGTTTCTCGGCCTGGTAGATTACAGACTCTGCCTCGTTGCGCGCCTCGATGAGCTCTTTGCGTTTCTTGTCCGCGCTTTCGTTGATCTCGGCGTCGCGGCGCATCTTCTCGATTTCCTCTTCGCTCAGGCGCGAGGACTGTATCGTGATGTTCTGCGCCTTACCGGTCGCCTTGTCCTTCGCCGTGACGTTGACTATGCCGTTGGCATCGATGTCGAAGGTTACCTCAATCTGGGGAACTCCGCGCGGCGCGGGCTTGATTCCGTCGAGGAAGAAGCGGCCCAGCGAGACGTTGTCGCTCGCCATCGCGCGCTCGCCCTGGAGGACGTGTATCTCAACCTGCGGCTGGTTGTCCGCGGCGGTTGTGAACACCTGGCTCTTGGAGACCGGTATCGCGGTGTTCTTGTCGATTATCTTCGTGAAGACGCCGCCGAGGGTTTCAAGGCCGAGCGAAAGCGGAGTTACGTCGACGAGGACGATGCCCTGCTGTTCGCCTGAGAGTATCGCGCCCTGGATGGCCGCGCCCATTGCGACGCATTCGTCGGGGTTGATGCCCTTCGTCGGCTCTTTGCCCATGAGCTCCTTCACGAGCGTCTGCACCATCGGCATACGGGTCGAGCCGCCGACGAGCAGGATTTTGTGTATCTGCGAGGCTTCGAGTCCGGCGTCTTTAAGAGCGGTACGGACCGGGTTCTTCGTCCTCTCGAGAAGGTCTCTCGTCAGTTCTTCAAATTTCGCGCGGGTCAGCTTCTGCTCGAGGTGCTTCGGGCCGTTGGCGTCCGCGGTGATGAACGGCAGGGATATCGTCGTCTCCTGCATCGAGGAGAGCTCTATCTTCGCCTTCTCCGCGGCTTCGCGCAGACGCTGCGCGGCCATCTTGTCCTTCAGAAGGTCGATGCCGTCGCTCTTCTTGAACTCGCCGGCGAGCCACTCGACTATCCTGTTGTCCCAGTCGTCGCCGCCGAGCCTGTTGTCGCCGGCGGTCGAGAGGACTTCGAAGACTCCGTCGCCGACGTCGAGGATCGAAACGTCGAACGTTCCGCCGCCGAGGTCGTAGACCATTATCTTGTTGTCGCTCTTCTCAAGGTTCACGCCGTAGGCGAGGCAGGCCGCCGTCGGCTCGTTGATGATGCGGAGCACGTTGAGGCCAGCGATGGTTCCCGCGTCCTTCGTCGCCTGGCGCTGGGCGTCGGTGAAGTAGGCCGGGCAGGTGATGACCGCGTCGCTGATCGAGGTGCCGAGGTATTCCTCCGCGTCCTTTTTCAGCTTCTGGAGTATCATCGCCGAAATCTGCTGCGGCGTGTAGCTCTTGCCGTCGATGGAGACGGTCTTGTCGCTGCCCATCGAACGCTTGATCGATATGACGGTGCGGTCGGGGTTGACTATCGCCTGGCGTTTCGCAAGCTGTCCGACGAGTATCTGTCCGTCCTTAGAGAAGGCGACGACCGACGGGGTCGTGCGCTGTCCTTCGGGGTTCGGGATTACCGTTACGTTGTCTCCTTCTTTCACCGCTACGCAGCTGTTAGTTGTTCCGAGGTCTATTCCTATTACTTTTCCCATAATTGATTCCACCTTTTATTTTTAACTTGTCTGCGGCTTCGCCGCTCTGATGTTTCCTTTATTTATCCGTTGTACTTGCCTACGCGGACCTGCGGCGCTTTGAGCACCCTGCCCGCGAGCTTGTAGCCTCTGCTGACCGCTCCGATGATGTGTCCGTCCTTCGACTCGTCGTCGACGGGCTCCATCGATATCGCCTCGTGAAGCGCCGGGTCGAACGGCCCTTCCGTCGGGATGAACTCAAGCCCGAGCTTGCATAGCCCGTCGGAGAACTGGCGTATGACCATCGCCATGCCCTTCGCCATCCCGCTCTCGGGGTCGTTTATCGCCGCCGCTATGCGCTCGAGGTTCTCAAATACCGGCAGCATCTCCTTCACCGCCTGCTCGGCGGCGAGCTTCGCGTTGCTCTCGCGGTCGCGCTCCATCCTCGTGCGGAGGTTGAAGTAGTCGGCGCGCGCGCGCGCAACCTCTTCTTTCAGCTTCTTTATCTCGTCCGCCTGTTTTTCAACGTCGGCGGTCAGTTTCTTGATTTCGCCGTCCCGCACCGCTTCGGAGGCCGCGGCTTCGTTCGCCGCCGCTTCGGCGGCTTTGGGCTCTTCGTTCTCTGTGCCGGCGCGGTTTTCTTTTTCCTGGTCGGTCATTTCTTTATCTCCTCTTTCTCGGCAGATTCGGAGTCGAGCTTGCGCAGCACTCCGTCTATCGAAGCTATTGCTTTTTCGTAATCCATGCGCTCGGGGCCTATCAGTCCGACGACGGCCTTCTGCCCGCCCGCCTCGCCCGTAGCTGCGACTATCGACGAGCCCTTCATGCCGGGCAGGCCGTTTTCCTCGCCTATCATGACGTTGAGGCCGTCGGCGGAGCATCGCTTGACGAGCTCTGCCATGCTGTCCTCTTCCTCAAGGAAGGAGCAGAGCGCCTGCATGCGCCCGAGGTCCTGAAAGTCCTGGAGGTTCATCATGTGGCTGAACGAACCTGTAAAAATCTTCGGCTCGTGCGCGCCGAGCATCGAATCTATCGCGAGCACTGCCTTCTCGCATTCGTCGTGGTAACGTCCGATGTCCGCGAGAAGCTCCTTCTTCACGGTTTTCTTTATGTCGCTCCACGCCATGCCGGAGAAGCGGTTGAGCTTCGCGGCGAGGCTGTCGAGGTCCTCCTGCGGCATGTCGACGGCGACGTTGATGAACTTCTGATGGACGAGGCCGCCCTGAAGCACCACAAGCAACAGCACCTGGCGCTCGCCCATGCGCACGAAGTTCACGTGATGAAAGCGCACGGTGTCGAGCGGCGTTATCGCAGCGATGCCGACGTAGTCCGAAACGCGGCTCAGCATCTCGGAGGCCGAGGCGAGCATCTTCTCGAGCCCCTGCTTGTGCTCCATCATTTTTTTGAGGAGCTTCACGGAGGGGCCGGCGTTGTCGACGCGCCGGAGCACGGAGTCGACGTAGAGGCGGTAGCCCTGCGTCGTCGGAATCCTGCCCGACGATGCGTGGGTCTGCTTGAGGAAGCCGAGGTCCTCGAGGTCGGACATTTCATTGCGGATCGTCGCGGAGCTGCGCCCCGTGAGGTAGCGGCGCGAGACCGTGCGCGAGCCGACCGTCTCGCCGTTCTTTATATATTCGCAGACGACGGAGAGCACGACTTCGAGCTGTCTTTGCGTAATCACCCCGGCTTCACCGCCTTTCGTCCTCCAGGTTTATTAGCACTCATTCATCACGAGTGCTAAACATCTTCAACGCGATACATGATAAGCGTCATAAAGGCATTTGTCAAGACAGGTCAAAAAAATTTTTTTGACTTTTTGCACGCGCGCGGCGCGCAATGAAAGCATGGGAATTATTGTATAATTACTAAATGTCCGGCCCTCGCCGCGGCGCGGCGGTAACTTTAAGCCGGCGACTGGAGTTTTAGACGGAAATGGCAAACGACAAGACGACCGTATATTTGATCCGCCACGGAGAGTGCGCGGGCAACAAGGAGAACCGCATACGCGGCTGCGTGGACTTCCCCCTCAACGAGAACGGCGTGCTTCAGGCGCACGCTCTCGCCGAAGCTATGAAAGACAAGAAGATAGACTACATTTATACAAGCCCGCTGTCGCGCGCGACATCGACCGCCGCGATACTCGGCGAGGCGCTCGGCCTGCCATACGAGGCGCGCGAGGGCTTCTGCAACATACATCTCGGCCCGTGGGAGAACCGCATCAAGGCGGAGCTCGCGAAGGAAGAGCCCGAGAAATGGCAGACGTGGCTGAACCAGCCCGAGGAGCTCGTAATCGAGGGCGGCGAGACGCTCGACCAGGTGCGCGACCGCGCGCTTGCGGAGCTCAATAAAATCATAGCCGAGCACCGCGGCGCGAACATCGCGCTCATCGCGCACCGCGGCGTGCTGAAGCCGCTGATGGCGGGCGCGATCGGGGTGCAGCGCCCGAGCTACTGGCGGCTGCACGTCGACACGGCGTCGTACAGCGTGCTGACCTTCGACAGCCTGCACGGCTACTGCCTCATGGGGCTCAACTTCACCGAGCATCTCAAGGGGCTCCGCATAATTCAGGAATTCGATTAAAGATGAAGGCTCATCTGATAAAGTTTGAAAACCGGCGCGAACTGGCGCAGGCGGCGCTGCGCCTCGGCGCGAGCGAGGCTTCGCTGCGCTTCTTCGAGGCGAGGCGCGAGATTCTTCAGATTTACGTCACTGACGTGCCTTCGCCCGCCGCGTCCATAATCAAGCAGGAAACGCTCTCCCGCGGCGGCGACGCGGCAGTCCACGCGAACGTCATAAACTGCGGAGTCGAGCGCAGCGACGTGATAATTTTCGGTACGGCGAAGCAGCTCGGCCACCTTGCAGAGAAGCTCGACCAAATGCCGTGGTGGAACCTGCGCGGCCTCGCTGCGGACATCCGCAGGCTTACGGCGCCGCACGTGGGACGCACGGTAAAACTGCCATGCGGCGCGGAGCTGGCGTTCGGCGAGCGCACTTTGCTGATGGGGATCATCAATCTCACGGACGATTCGTTTTTCAGCGGAAGCCGCTGCGGCGGCGACGCAGGCAAAGCCGTGGAAAGAGCAGTAAAAATGGCCGAGGACGGAGCAGACATCCTCGACCTCGGAGCCGAGTCTACGCGCCCGGGCGCTCCGCGCGTTCCAGAAGACCAGGAACGAGCGCGTATGAGCGCCGCAGTCGCCGCGATACGGCGCGAGCTGCCGCATATGCCGCTCTCGATAGACACGACGCGCGCTTCGGTCGCGGAGGCCGCGCTCGAAAACGGCGCAGACATCGTCAACGACGTATCCGGCCTGCAGTTCGACAACGGCATCGCCGAAGCCGCGGCGCGGCACAAGGCCATGCTCGTGCTCATGCACATGCGCGGCACGCCGGAGACGATGCGGACGATGTGCGGATACAACAACCTAATCTCTGAGGTCTGCGCGTTTCTCGAAGAGGCGGTGGACAAGGCCGTATCGCTCGGCGTATCTCGCGAAAGTATTATAATAGACCCGGGAATCGGCTTCGCGAAGGACCACGGGCAGAACCTGTTCCTGCTGCGACACTGCGAGAGCTTCAAGGCGCTCGGCTATCCGCTGCTCATAGGCGCGTCGCGCAAGGGCTGCGTAGGCGCGGCGACGGGACGCGAAGCGCCGGAGGAACGGCTGTACGGCACGCTCGCCGTGACCGCGCTCTGCTGCCGGCAGGGCGCCGACATTATAAGGGTTCACGACGTGCGCGAAAACAAAGACGTGATAAAAATGACGGAAGCTATACAAGGAGCGGAATATGTCTGATAAAAGAATTTTTCTTGCGCTTGGCTCCAATCTCGGAAACAGGCTGGAGCATCTGAAATCCGCGCTTAAATACCTCGAGACGCACGGCGTCCGCATCGAGGCGAAGAGCCGCGTCTGGGAGACGGCTCCGTGGGGCGTCACCGACCAGCCGGCGTTTCTCAACATGTGCGCCGCCGCGCGCACGACGCTCGACCCCTTCGCGCTGCTGCGGCTGCTGAAGAACGCGGAAGCCGAGCTCGGCCGCAGCGAAAGCTGGCGCTGGGGGCCGCGCGAGATAGACATCGACATAATATTCTTCGGCTCGCTCGTGATGAACGACCCGAAGCTCACCATCCCACACCCCTATATGCATGAGCGTGCCTTCGTGCTCAAGCCGCTCTCCGAGATAGCACCAGACGAGGAGCACCCCGTATCGCACAAGACCGTCTCGGAGATGCTCGCGGAGCTTCCGGCCTCCGAGCTGGAAGAGATGGTATGGATCACGGAAATATAAAAAAGCCGGCGCACGGCGGAACGGGGAAAAAGAATCTCGGATTCCTCTTTCTCCCCGCCGCCGTCGTAATAATGGCGCTGGTCCTCCTTCTGACGCCGCGGCCCGAGGGCGAGCGGCGCGAGATAACGCTGAGGACGCTCGAGCTGCCGGCATTTCCGATAACGCTCGTGCTCGAAGAGAACGAGGGCGAGACCGCCGCAGCGTGGCTGCGCACTCCCGCGGGGGCGCGCCGAATAGAACAGGTCGAGGGGCTCTCCTTCATATCGAGCGATCCCGTGGTCTCGCGCGCCGACCAGGACGACAGCGACGACCTGCTGTGGCGCATATCCTTCATGAACGTCAAGGGCGAGGGCATACATCTGTGGATAGGCATGACGACGTGGGCGCCGCGCGTCTACGTAGCGGCGACGCCGTTCCAGTACACGCGCTGGCACGCGCTGCCCGCGAAGATAGAGGTCCCGAAGGGGACGAGCCTCTACATCTCGCCCGCCGCGCCGCTCTACCGGACGCTCGAAAAGCAGTTCGGCGGCACGGACAGCTATTCGTTCGTCTACACGATGATGCTGACGCCCGAGGGGCTGAACTTCGTCCCCGTGCCGTCGGTCTACAAACAGCTCGCCGTCCTGCTGCGCGCGGGGATGCACGGCGAAAGCTCGCCGCCGAAGCGCCTCGCCTACGTCCGTATGCTGACGGAGTTCAACCGCCTCGCCGACGGCAAAGCGCCGCAGGCCGACACCCTGCTCAATTTACAGATAGAGCGCATAGACACGCTGAGCTGGAAGAAATAACGCCGCGCCGTCGCCGCAGCATCGCGGGACGGCGCTCTTCATTTTTCACTGCGGCTCTGTAGTAAGAAAGCTCTTCTTTACGAGCTCGATGAACAATCTCATCGCCGGGCTCATCCATTTATTCTTATGATACGACAGCATCGCGCAAACAGTACCGCCCTCAATCTCTGTATCAAGCTCGATAAGCCGCCCGTCGCGCAGCTCGTCCTCCACCGCGCAGCGCGGCAGGAAAGCCACGCCGAGATTGCCAGCAACGCACAGCTTAATCGCTTCGATGCTCTGCACCTGCATGCTATGCTTCATTTTTATATTTTTACGCAGCATATACTCGTTCAGGATTCTGCTGTGAACGCTCTGCTCCTCACTGTAAATTATCGCGGCGTCCTTCATTTGTCCCGGCGATATAAAATCGCGCTCATCCTCGGCGAGCTCAGGCGAAGCCACGAGCGACGACGGCTGCTGCGCGAGCGGCTCGGTCACCACGGATAAGCTCTGCTTTGTAACGTTGTAGTGCAGCCCCACGTCGACGGCTCCGCTCGCTATCGCGGCGACTATTTCGTAACAGTTGGCGATTTTCAAAGAGAGCTGAACGTCGGGCGCTTTTTCGCGAAACTCCCGCAGTATCCGAGGCGTCTTATAAATCAGCAGAGATTCGAGAAATCCGACCGTCAGCGTCCCCTTCAGCTCCGCCTCACGCTTTCCGTAATCCAAGAGCGCCGCGGCGGCGTCCAGCACTCCGTCCATATATGGCAGAACGTCCCGCCCCGCCTGCGTCAGAGCCATGCGCCGCCCGAGCTTTTCAAACAGCTTGACGTTCAGTTCCTTTTCGAGCTGCTGCACCTGAAAGGTTACGGTCGACTGCGTGTAGTGCAGCCTGCGCGCAGCCTCCTGAAAGCTGCCCGTCTCCAAAATCATCCTCACCGTATTGAGATATTTCAGCTCCATTCGTTTGCGCTCCGTTCAAAAAAATCGAATTATAAATTCAACAGATTCAATTTGATTAAATTATCTTTCGAGCGCATTATGGAACACGAAGAAAAAGAGGTCAACGGACAAAGGAGTGCGGAACATGGCGGTAACTACGGAAGATTTAGTGAAGAAGGCAAAGGAATGCGGATACGACAAATGCGGGATAATTCCTGTTGAGCAGATGGCCGGATACGCGGACAGTTTAGATGAGAGAGAAGAGCGTCTGCCCGAGACGAAGGAGTTCTACGACAAGTTTCGTCCATTCGCCGACCCGCGCGCGCAGTATCCGTGGGTCGAGTCGATAATCGTCTGCTCGTTCCGGTACGGAAGATACGACATTCCCGGCGGACTGGACAAGCATTACGCCAAGGCATACCTCACCGACGGCAGGCGCAACGCAGCGAGCGGATGCTGGAAAGCCGGCGGGCGCTTCGACGAGTATCTTGAGGAGCGCGGCGTGCGCTGCGCGTCGAGCCGCGACTTCGGCCTCACGGCTCTGCGCTGGGCGGCAATGAAGGCCGGAATCGGAATTATACGGAAAAACAATTTTTTCTACACGGAGCGCGGCTCATGGAACCATCTCGAAGCGTTCCTCATAGGCGAGCCGCTGGAATATATCGAAACGTGCGCCGTCCGCCCATGCCCCGACGGCTGCTCGCTGTGCGTCAAGGCCTGTCCGACAGGCGCGCTCTGCGCTCCGTACACGATGAACCCCGCCGCCTGCGCGTCGGCGCTCACGACGTGGAGCGGCTGGGACCTGACAACGGAACCGCTGCGCGCAAAGATGGGGCGCTGGGCTTACGGCTGCGACGTCTGCCAGGACGTATGCCCCTTCAACCGCGGCGCGTGGAGCGGCGGCGAAGAATTTCCGGGGCTCTCGGAGCTCGCGAAGCATCTGCCACTTACGGAGATAGTGGAAGCGGATTACGATACGCTCAAGAACATCGTGCAGCCTGCATTTTGGTACATCCCGGCGGACAAGGTGTGGCGCTATAAGACGAACGCGCTGAACGTGATGCTCAACGACTATTCGCCGGAATATCTTCCCGCGATAAAAAAAGCCTGCTCCGACGAAGCGGAGCAGGTGCGCAAAATGGCGGCGTGGGTGCTCACGAAGCTGAAGAAGCGCGAAGCCGGCGGAACGGAGGCAGAGTAACGGAAAACGGGCAGCGCCGGAGCACGCGGCGTAAAGCCATGTGCGGCGCGCAACGCGCGTACAGAAAACGCCGGAGCGAGGACGACAGCCTCGCTCCGGCGTTCTTTCGTACTTTTTGCGGCGCGCTTAATATTTCAGTCCGAATATCGGGTGGAAGATTCTCTCGTCGTGGAGGAACTGCGCCTGCTCGTCGAAGGACTTCTTCGCCTCGTCGCCGAGCGAGACGGCGAGCGACGACGTGAGCACGTGCGTGAGGAAGATGGGGCCGATGATGCTGCTGCCGAAGGTCGGGCTGTTCGCAGAGACGTTGATCTGGAGCTCTGCGAAGCGGCAGACCGGCGCGGCCGCGCTGTCGGTCATCGTGATTACCTTCGCGCCGTTGCGGTGCGCTATCTCGACGGACTCCGTGACCTCGACCGCGTAGCTCGGCAGCTCGCAGACTATCACGATGTCGCCCTCGCGGACGCTGCGCACCTGCTCCCAGAGCGAGAGGCCGCCGCGGCGGCAGAGGAGCGCGCGGCATCCCATGACGGTGAGGCGTATCTGCATCAGCTCCATTACGAGCGACGAGATGCCCCAGCCTATGCAGTAGATGTTGTTCGCGCCCTTGACCATCTCGCAGAACTTGTCGATGTCTGCGGGGACGAGCTGCGCCATCGTGTCGTCGAGGTTCGCGTGCTCGGCCTTGAAGATGCTGTCGGGGAACGAGTCGTTCGAGCTGACGGCGCGCGCGAGCAGCGCTGCGGGATTTATCTGCTCGAGGATGGTCTTCTGAAGGCAGGCCTTGAGCTCCGCGTAGCCCGAGAAGCCGAGCATCTGCGCGACGCGCACGAGCTGCGCCTTCGAAACCTTGAGCTCGTCGGCTATGTCTCCGATCGAGCGGAACGAGGCCTCTCTCATGTTGGCGAGGAGATACTCCGCGACGCGGCGCGCCTTGTTAGGCATTGTATGCGCTTTTTCCATTAAAAGGTTCTGTAACTGAGTACTGTCCATCTACCTACACTCCTTAAATTTTTCTCTGCTGTATGCGCTTCCTAAACTTATGTAGAATTTACTAAGATTAGTTTAATTTCTTTTTTTAGAGTTGTCAACACAAGTCTAGTTTGTTTCGTGCGGGTTCACCAAAGCCGCGCGCGCAGCTGCGGCGGTTTATGTGCGGGGGGAAAAGCGAAGCGCGCCGCCCGCGCGCGAACGAGCGGCGGAGGGGCGAAGCGCGCGGCGGAGCGAAAAAACGGAGGCCGCGCCCGAGCGCGAACCTCCGTCCGAAAAGTCTTGGTTTCGCCGCAGGCTCGCGCTAGAGCGGCGCCCACTCGCCCTCTTCCCTGTCGCGCATGACGGGGCAGTTGACGTGGCCGCGCGAGGCGGTCTTGAGGCAGGCGTTGCATGATACGCAGGCGGACGGGCGCGCGTCGTCCTCGGCCCAGCGGTTGACGAGGTCCGGCTCGGCGATGAACGGGCGGCTTAGGCCGAACATGTCGGCGCAGCCTTCGTCGAGCAGCTCCGCGATGACGGGAAGCGAGCGCAGCCCGCCGGTCAGCACTACGAGCGCGCCGTCCGGCGCTTCGCGGCGCAGCTCGCGCGCGTAGGGCGCGAAGGGAGCTTCGGACTCTCCCGCGGAGACGCCGACCATGCTCGGCGCGTGGACGGCTCCCGAGTAGCTCGTGCCGGAGGATATTTCTACGGCGTCCGCGCCGCTTTCGAGCGCGCCGAGCGCCGCGAGCTTCCCGGCGTCCCAGCCGTAGCCGCCGGGCACGCCCTCCTCGGCGCTGATTTTTATCCAGAGGCGGAAGTCGCCGCCTACGGCGGCGCGCACCGCGGCACAGAGCTCGCGCGTGAAGCGCGCGCGGTTTTCTGCGCTTCCGCCGTATTCGTCGGTGCGTTTGTTGAAGATGGGCGAAAGGAACTGCGTGAGCAGGAAGCCGTGGGCTCCGTGCAGCTCGACGCCGTCCGCGCCGCCTTCCTTCGCGCGCAGCGCCGCGGCCGCAAAGTCGCCGCGCACGCGCGCCATGTCGTCCGCGGTCATCGCGCGGCTCTCCACGTCGCAGCCCGGCAGAGCTATGCCGCTCGGCGAGAGCCCCGCGGTTTCGGCGAAGGCCGAGTTCAGAGCGCCGCCTGCATGGCATATCTGCACAATCAGCTTCGAGCCGCGCTCGTGTACCGCGTCGGCGAGGCGGCGGACTTCATCGACGCTTCTGTCACAGTCGAGCCCCCACTGGCGCGTCGCGGCGCGTCCCTCGCGGCTGACGTAGGCGAATTCCGAGACGACCGTCCCCGCTCCTCCCGCGGCGGCCTCGGCGGTGCGCGAGACGGCGGCCTGCGTCAGCTCGCCCGTCTCGTGAGCGCAGCAGCCGAGCCACGTCGCGGCGCGGACGAAGCGGTTGCGCGCGGCGAATCCGCCGCGTTCAAAGTCTTTGAAAAGTCTGTGGATTTTTTCTCTCTCCGTCATGGATGGCATTTTTTCCGTTCCTTTCGGCGCGCGTCACAAAGGCCGCGCGCGCTGCGTCATATAAACTCTACGAGCCTCTCGGCCTCTTCCTCCGAAAGCCCGGCGTGCGCGGCGAGGCGTTTTACGCCGAAGCGCCCGTGTCCCGTGAAGCGCGACATTTCGCGGCGCGGCACAGGCCACGGCCCGCGCGGATTTTCGCGCGCGAGCCTGCGCGCCGAGGCTTCCGCGAGTATCAGCTCGCCGAGCGCGGGATGGTGCGGCCCCGCCGCGACCTCCGCGGCGAGCGACTCCGTCTCCTGAAGGCCTATCCTTATCGGCACGAAGCCGTATTCTAGCGCCTCGTCTATGAACTCGCCGCCCCAGAGCGCAGCCGCTTCGACAGAGAGCGGCCTGTACTCGCCGCGCTCGTACAGGCGGCAGAGCTCCGTGCCCTCGATGACGAGGCACGGATAGAGGCGCAGCTCCCACGAGTCCGCGCCCTTGAGCGCGGCGAGCGCGCGCAGGCCGGCGATGCTGCTTTCGCGGTTCTGTCCCGGCAGCCCTATCATCATCTGCACGCCGATGGGCAGGCCGTCGGCTTTTAGCGTTTTTATATCTTCGAATATTTTTTCGGGGTCGGCCTCGCGGCGGCATGCGGCGAGGACGGCGGGGTCGAGCGTCGGGATGCCGAGCTCGATTCTTGAAATAGGATATTTTTTGACGAGGCCGCGCAGCGCGTCGTCGCGCAGGTCGCCTGGGTAGGTCGAGAAGCGCACGGTGCTGCCGGCGGGCGCGTGTTCCGTCACGCAGTCGAGGTATTCCTTTATAAGCTGCGGCGCGAAGCGGCAGAAGGAGCCGCCGAAGTAGCATATCTCGCGCGGCCCGGTCAGCCCGCGCAGCGCCTCGCGCACGTCGGCAGGAGAGGGCACGGCGCGCACTCCGGTTATCGCGCGCTGGTCGCAGTAGACGCACTGCCCGCGGCAGCCCGCGAGCGGAAGGAAGAACGGGAGCTTCTTCAGCATTGCCACGGCTCCGCCTCCGCCCAGTCGTGATACTGGTTCTCCTCCCACTCGGGCCAGAGCGCGGCCCACGCGAAGGTATCGGCGCGGTTCTCGAAGCTCTCCATCGAGACGAAGCTGCGCTGCCAGAAGCGCGCGCCCTTCGTGTGGTAAAGCAGATGATAGAGCTCGTGGAAGAGCGCGAAGCGCCGCCACAGCAGCGGGAGCATGGAGTTTATGAAGATGCGCCCGCGTTCGCCGCGCACGAGATGAATGCCCCACACGCCGACCGGCAGAGAGACGCGCTTGATGTCGAGCGACAGCCCCGTGCGCTCCTCCGCCTTCGCGAGTATGTCGAACTCGTCAAGCCTCCGCCAATCCGCAGCCTCGCTCACGGCCCAGTCGGGCAGGGCGTCGGGCGGCGACGGATATGTTTCTTCAAATAGATCCGAGGATTCTTCCTCTCTACTTTCCGGCGGCATCCTCTTCGTCCCAGTCGTCGAGCGCCGCTTCAATCACGCGGTACACGCGGCGCAGCTCTTTTTCGGAAAGCTTCTTGCTGCGGTACCAAATCTCGAGCTCGCCGTCGTCGAGCATAGATTCGAGCTGCACGCGCCCCGGCTTGTCGGGCGTCGAGAAATCCTGAAGAAGGTCGGCGACTTCGACGTTGAGCGCCGGCGCAAGCCGCTGGAGCAGCTTCATGGACGGGAGCCTGCGGTTGCTCTCGAGCGCCTGCACGTATATGCGGCTGACCTCGACCTTGTCCGCGAGCTTCTGCTGAGTTAAATGCTGCGCTTTACGGAGCGATTTGATCCTGTTGCCCAGACTCATACTCATAGTCTCCTTTTCATAAAATCTCACACAAAGGCGTTACTATACAACGACATGATACTATATAGGCCGCCTGCTGACAACATACAGACTCTATCGCGAAGAAAAAATATGCAGGAAATATGTGCAGCTCAACAAATCCGCCGCGCCTCCGGGGCTCACTCGGCGCCCCATGAACTTGCGCTCGAGCTCGTAAAGCGGCGCGCGGTTCCACGACGGCGCGCGGAAGCGGCGGAGCGCTGCGGCGGCAAGGACGAGATACTCGCCGCGCCAATATTCGTAGCCCGCGCGGTGCATCACGTTGCTGTCCTCGCACACAAGCATTATCGAGAGCAGCGCCGCGAGCCCCGCGTCGTTGAAGCTCGCGCCGCTTTCAAGCGCGCGCCGCAGCGCGGGGAGGCCCGCGTTGATTACCGACGGGAAGCCCCGCTCCGCCTCGCCGCGCACGCCGGTCACTCCGTGCTCGACGTACAGCCGCTCGCCGTTCGTCAGCGCGCGGCGCGGAGGCTCGGCGAGCAGAGCGCCGAGCTCGCGCTCGACCGCTCCGCGCACGGCGAGCGCCGCAAAGTCCGCCGCGGCCTCAGCGCTGCGCGGCGCGCCGGAAAACACGGCGTAGCCCGCGCCGTAGAGCAGCAGCGACATGAGGTAGACGAGCCCCTTGTGCGTGTTGACGCCGCCAGTCGCCTCCGCCATCGCGCGCTCCATCTCGACGCCCGCGGCGCGCAGCCGCGCCGCCGCAAGCTCCAGCGGCGTGCCGTCGAGACCCGCGCGCGCCTGGCGCACCCAGAACGGCGCGAGGGCGCGCGCGCTTTTCAGAAACAGGGCGCAGTCCATGTCGTCGTGGCAGCCGCTGCCCTCCGAGTCGACGAGGCCGGGCTTCGGCGTTGTCATGACTTCGCGCACGGAAGCCTCGTAGGCCGCGGTCGCGAGAAATTCCGCTTCGCTTGACTTCATCGTGCTTCTGTCGGATACTTTTCTATATTATTACGACGATAAGGAGCCGCCGCTCGATGCACTTTATCCCCTCCGTGGCGAGAACCGCCGCCACTAAAATAGCGCAAACGGCAAAGGCCGGCAAGGCGAAAATTTTCCTTCGCAGCTGCGCCGCGCTCTGCCTTCTGCTGCTCTGCGTCTGGGGGGTCAGCGAGGCGGTCTACAAAGTCACGGCCGGCGGCTGGGAGGCGGGCCGCCGCGCGTGGAAGGCGGGCGACTGTGAAGCGGCGCTCGCGGCGTGGTCGCGCGGCGCGTGGGCGCAACCCTTCGCTATTCGTCCAGCGCGGCTCTACTACTGGAAGATACGCGCGCTTGAAAAGCTCGGGCGCGCGGACGAGGCCGAGCGCACCGCGGCGCTGCTCGCGCTGCGCAGGCCGCTCGACTTCTACGCCTTCGTCCTGGCCTACGAGGGGAAATATCCGAAGCTCACGCGCGCCGTGAACGCGGCGAAGTCGCGCGCGCTTCCGGAGCGCCGCTGGGAGGCAGAGGCGGCGGCCGCGTCGGCGCGCACGGGCGTGCGCGAGAACGTGCTCTTCGGCATCATGAAGCGCGAGAGCAAATTCGACCCGAACGCGCTGAGCGCGCGCGGCGCGGTCGGCCTCATGCAGCTGATGCCGCCGACGGCGCGCGAGGCTGCGCAGCGCCTCGGCGACGAAGCGCTCTCGCCGTTCGTGCCGGAGCAGAACGTGATGCTCGGAGCGGCACACTTCGCCTACCTCCACGCGAAATTCCGCCGCCGCCTGCCGCTTTCGGTCGCGGCCTACAACGCCGGAGCCGCCGCCGTTTCTAAGTGGCGCGCGGACGAAGCCTCCGACTGGATAGAATGGATAGAGGACATCCCGTATCCGCAGACGCGCGAGTACGTGCGCTCTGTGCTTGAAAACATAGAGATTTACGATTTCGGCGGCGCGTCCGCCACGCGCGGAAGGCGCTCCTTCTTCGCGTGGGCGGGGCTGCCTCCGTCGCTCGGCGGCGAGTTCGCGGAAAAACGGGAAAATTCTGCACAGATGGAGTGATGACGGATGTCACGCGCCGATGGAAACTTCGACCCCATAGAGGCGGTGCGCGCCTTTCTTGAGGAAGCGCGCTGCGATTCCCAGATAAAACGGACGGAGGCGACGATCTTCACAGTCTCCGACGCTTCGGCGGCCGTGGGCGCGCCCGAGGAAGAGATACTCAAGAGCATACTGCTGCGCGTCAACCACGGAAAATCCTACGCGCTCGCGCTCATGTCCGGCGTCAACAAGGTCGACACGAAGAAGGTCAAAAGGGCGCTCGGCGCATCGCACGTATCCTTCGCGGGCGCAGAGGAGTGCGAGGAATGGTCCGGCTTCCGCCCCGGCGGCGTGCCGCCCGTCGGCTACCCGGAGCAGCCGCAGACGCTGCTCGACGAGGACCTCTTCAACTACGGCACGGTTTGGGCGGCCGCTGGAACGGACCACGCATTTTTCCCCGTCGCGCCCGACGAGCTGCTTCGCATAACGGGCGGTGCGAAGGGAGACATCAAAAAAGCCTAGCTAGGGAGATTCCATCATGGATTACGCAGAAGCCAGACGCTATATGAAGGAATTCTTCGAGCGGCGGTACGCGGAGCTGTCAGCAGGCAGCGGAGCCGGAGTATCGCTCCCGTTCGAGGACGAAGGAAAAGAAATGTGGGCGGACGGCGCAGCCCCCGATGCCGAGTGGAAGCAATGGAAGCTCGTCCCCGCGTCGATAAGCGAGGAAGAGCTCGCGGCGTTCGAGGAAAGCCTCGGCGTGAAGCTCCCGATACAGATGAAGGCCTTCCTTACGACATATCACCACTGCTTCGAGGCTCCGGTCGGCGCAAATCCGACCTTCGACCATTTCTCGGCGGTCAGGGATGCGTGGAACCCGACGCTCGTCCGCTGCGGCTATCTGCCCTTCACGTGGGACGAAGAGGGCGCGTATATACGCTGCATAGACCTTAAGAACATGCCCGACGAGGACGGCTGCGGCGTATTCGAGATAGACCACGAGATACTCTTCTCCTTCGACGAAGAAACGGCGGAACGCGGCGAGGTCGAGGCGGAGATGCAGCCCGTCGCGGAAAACTTCATCGCATATCTGGGAGCCGTGCAGTCGGGCGAGCTCTAAAATCCGCCTCAGGCTGGGAACAGAAAGCGCGCCGCGGGAATCACGATAAGGGCCGAAAGCGCTATCCTCATAACGTAGACCGCAGCCATCTGCCAGAGCTTCAGCGGAATGCTCGAATGCCAGACGTGCAGGCCGACCTCCGTGAGGTTTATCAGCCCGATGACGGAGAGGCAGACGCACGAGACGCGCCCCGCTTCGGTGAGAAGCGCGTGGCCCGCGGCGGCGGCGAGATACTGGTCGACGAAGGCGAAAACCGCGGACTCGGCGACGATTTCCCACTCAGGCGAGCCGAGCAGGAAAAAGAGCGCCGAGAATGGCGCGGCGATGAGCTTCGCCGCCGGCGTCAGATCCGCGGCAAGCAGCAGAAGCGTCCCGAAGGTTATCATCAGCGGCACCGTGCTGAAAATCAGCGAAAAGATTATATAGCGGCTCTCGCGCAGATATTTCGCGGCGTTCATGCGCCGGGCCTGCGCCGTGCCGCGGAAGAGCGCCCAGCGCAGGATTGGCATCCCGCGTCTGCGGCCTTCGGCGCGCGCCGAGTAGCGCGAACGGCCCGAGATATATTCGTCCGGTATGGAAGAGAGCGGCGCGAGCCTCGGAAGCAGCGCCGCGAGCAGAATCATCGACGAATAGGATATAAGCAGAATCTGCGGCAGCGCGTAGCCGACGTTCATAAGCTCCGCCATCGCGTAGATGTTGTATATCCCCGCCAACGAAAAACCGCAGACGACCGCCGCGGCCTCGCGCCCCGTGTAATAGCCCGAATCGTACATCTTCGCGGTGAAGACGACCGCCATCGAGCTGCTGCCGAGCCACGAGGCGACGCAGTCGACGGCGGAGCGCCCCGGCACGCGGAAGAGCGGGCGCATGACGGGACTCGCGTAGACCGCGATGAACTGCACGAGGCCGAAGTCCATGACGAGCGGCGAAAGCAGGCCGAGGACGACCGCGAGCGCTACGAGCCGCGGCGTCATGCCGCAGACGATGAACGAAGCCTCCTTGACGAAGGCGGCGGCGAATCCGCCGAGCTCCGCGGCCTGTCCCGCGCCGAGCCAGACGCAGAGAGCGACGGGCATCGCGAGCACCCTCGCCGCGAACCACACGGGGCCGCCGGTCAGGTTCTCGTGAAGTATCTCGTCGCGCACAATCCACGCGGGGCGGAAAAATTTCGCCGCGAGCGCGAGCACGGCGGCGGCTGTCGAAACCGCGGCGGCGAGCTCCGGCTCGCGCCCCGCGAAGAGCGCAAGCAACGCCTCCTTCAGATGGCCGAGCAGAGTGTTCGGCCCGCCGTGCAGAGTAAACGGCACGAGAAAGACCGCGATGCCGAGAAGCGACGGCGCGGCGAACCTCAGCAGCGCGGCTGCTCCGGCGCGCTTTTTCATGAAAGCTTTTCCGCCGTCACGACGAAGACCTCTCCGACGCCCGCCTCCTCGAGCTCGCGCGCGTCGGGAGCCGCGGGCGGCGTCCATCCCGTCTCAAAACAGGCGGAGGCGTATTCCCAGAGCACTGAAGGCGCGAGGCGCAGCACCTCGTCTTTCGACGGCGACTCAAGCCAGCAGCCGTGAAGCCCGGGGAAGTTGCCGCGCCAGATTTTCTCCCCGTTCTCAAAATCCTCGTAGACGACGAGCGGATAGACGAACTTCTCCACAGAGTATCACCTCATCACATTTTCAAAGACGCGCATGAAATTGCCGCCGAGTATCGCCGCGGCCTGTCCGCGGGGATAGCGCGCGCGGACGGCCTCGACGAAGCGCGCCGCATCCGCGTGGTCGCGGAAGATGTCGTTCGCAGTCCCGTCATGCTCGCGCAGCGACTCAAGACAGTCGCAGAGGTCGAAGCCTATCCCCGCGTGCTCGTATCCGAAATTCCGCACGACATGGTCGAGATGCGCGAGCAGCGTCTCCGCCGTCCGCCCGTGCTCCGCGGTCTCGCAGAAGGGGCCGTAGGCGTTCATGCCGGTGACGCCGCCCGCCGCCGCGAGCGCGCGGAGCTGCTCGTCGGTCAGGTTGCGCGGCGAGGGCGTCAGCGCGCGGCAGTCCGAGTGCGACGCGATGAACGGACAGTCTGACATCTGCGAGACCTCGCAAAAGCCCGCGTCGTTCAGATGGCTCACGTCGATCACAACGCCCATGCGCCGCGCGCGGCGCACCAGCTCGCGTCCGAAATCCGTCAGCCCGCCCTCGCGCGCATACGGCGGCGCGGTCTCGAAGGAGACGCCGTCGCAGGCGTAGTTGCGCCGCGACCACGCGAGGCCGAGCAGCCTCACGCCGAGCGAGTAAAAAATATCGAGCAGCAGGATGTCGCGCCCGACAGGCTCCGCGCCCTCGAGCGACAGGAAAAGCGCGACCTTGCCGTCGGCCGCGGCGGCGTAGCATTCGCCCGCGCTCCTGCACAGGCGGAACGACGGCGACTCGGCCAGGTCCTCGCCAAGCGCGGCTATCTGGTCGAGCGCGTTCCGCAGCGCGAGCTCCGGCACGTACTCGTCGAGTATGAAGAGCGAGCAGACCGCGGCGTTCACGCCGGCGGCGCGTAGCTGCGGAAGGAAGCGCTCCTCGAGCACCGCGGATTTTCCGCGCCGCCGCAGCGCGAGCACGTCGAGCAGCATGTCTGTATGAGCGTCCAAAATTATCTCGGGTTTTGCGATTTCAATCATTTCAAGTTAAGCCTCCGAACCGTTAGGCGGGATATGTCGAACCAGAAAAGAGTTTTTCTCTGCGTTTCATCGCCGCGCGTTAAAATCCTGACGGCTTCGGCCGCCTGCGCCGAAGCTATGAAGGGCGGGGTGAAGGACGGATTGCCGCATTCGACCTCTTCGCCCTTGTCGCCCGCGCCGAAAAGCTCCCACGGCGGCACGTCGCCAGCGCGCAGCACGGCGGTCTCGCCGTACAGCCCGCCTATCGCGCCGTGGACGAACGGAACGCCGAGCTTTTCGCAGGCGCGGAAGACGACGGAGCGCGCGCCGTTGCCGTCGAGCGCGTCGAGCACCACGTCCGCGCCCTCGAGCGCGGCTTCGCAGTTTTCCTCGTCCAGGAAGAAATTCAGCGCTTTCACCTCGACCGCCGAGTTCACGGCCTTCACGCGGCGCGCCGCGGCTTCCGCCTTCGGCTCGCCGAGGTTCTCCTCCGCCGCGTAAAGCTGACGGTTCAGGTTGTTCTCGCCGAACGTGTCGCCGTCCGCAAGAATGAGCTTCCCGACCCCGGCGCGCGCGAGGATCTCGATTATCCACCCGCCGAGCCCGCCGCAGCCGGCGACCGCGGCGCACGACTCGAGCAGCCGCGCCTGCCCCTCGAGGCCGACAGTACCGACGCTGCGCTCGTACCGCGATGGGCAGAGCCCAGCGCGCAGCGCCGCGGCTTCCGCCTCGCGCGCGGACATTCCGCCGCGCCGCGCGGCTTCGCGGCAGGCCGCGAACGGCACGACGCGAAGGCCGTTCCTCACGGCGGACGCCCCGCGCATAAATTCGACGGCATCTTCAAAAGCCACCGTAACACCTCCGACTTCGGATAAAAAATAAAAAAGCGTAAAAAGGCGCTTTTTGCCTCTTTCTCTTTCCATTATACATTCTTTCGGCAGGGCGATGCAGTTATCGCTTCCCACATCTTAATTTTTTGTAAAATTCTGCTACAATAGTGACGGGACGTATATTCAAAAACTATATTTTGGTCCGCTTCGGAGGAGTTCAGATGTCTATTAAAGCGAAAATACAAATCTTCTTGGGCTTCGTCATGCTCTCGGCGCTTCTTCTGCTCGACGTGCTGTTCACGAATTTCCTCATCACCTCGGCCGGCGAGGCCGACCGAGAACGATTGACGCGCGAGCTTTCGCGCACAGTCATGAGCGTCAAGGGCGAGGAGCGTATGCTCACCGCCATCGCGGGCAACTGGGCCTACTCCGACAATACGTGGGACTTCATGAACGGCAAGTACCCCGAATACCCCAAAGCCTACCTCAACAGGGACGTGCTCACCGAGATAGGCATCTCCTCCATGATCTACCTCGACAAGGACCTCGGCGTCGTGCTCTTCCGCGACTTCAGCGCGCCCGACGACGCCTCGACGCCGCAGAGCGAATTCAACGCGATATTCAGCACCGAGGAGAGCGAGCGGATATTCAAAAATCTGCCCGAGGACGGCTTCTGCGGAATCGTTATGAAGAACGGCGACAGGCCGATAATCTTCTCCGCGATGCACATCAGGCGCTCGGACATGAGCGGCGAGGACGCGGGCTACCTCATCGCTACAATGGCGCTTTCGCCTAAGATGGTGCAGCGCCTGACGCACGGCATCAACTTCTCATTCGCCATAGAACCCGTCAAAAAATCCGAAATTAAGGAAGATATGCCCGGCATCGTCATCGAGGGCGGGCGCAAGGACACCTACATAGCGGGCAAGGTCCTCGTCAAGGACTTCCGCGGCGGCCCGGCCTTCTGGATAACGGGCATAATGCCGAAGGTCGACATCACCGAGGCCGACCGCCAGCTCCAGCGCCTCTTCCTCTTCCTCGCGATCGCCGCTGTTGCGATAGTGCTGCTCTCGGGGCTCTACCTCAGCGAGCAGCTCACGTGGAGGCTCAAGCGCCTGCAGCAGGAAATCGCGGGAATCCGCGACGAGTCGCGCGAGATACGCCGCATCACGATAGACCGTAAAAAGAAAGACGAGATAGCGAGCATACAGCGCACGCTGAACGACTTCATGGCCTTCTTCTCGTTCAAGGAGGGCGAGAAGGAGCGCATCGACGACATAACGATAGACGTCTACCGCCGCTTCGCGAACGCGGGCAACGACCTCTGCACGAAGACGCTCGAGGAGATAGCCTCGTCCTTCACGCCCGGCGACGCGAAGTTCCGCTCCGCGATACCGCGCGCGGCAAAGACGGCGCGAGACTTCGCTAAGGAGCTCGGCGTGCTCGACGAGGAGCTTCTCTACGTCTACCTCGGCTCGCTCTTCAGCCGCATAGGGATGCTCTCGCTGCCCTTCTCCATCCGCACCAAGACCTCGCCGCTGACGCCGACCGAGCGCCGCGAGTACGACCGCTACCCCGTCAAGTCGAGGGACTACATGGAGTCGGTCGAGCTTCTGCGCCCCGCCTCCGGCATCCCGTACTCGTGGAACGAGAACTGGGACGGCTCCGGCTTCCCGCAGGGAATCTCCGCGACGGCGATTCCTTATCAGGCGAGAATCTACGCCGTCGTCGACGCGTGGAACGAGATGACGCGCCCGTGGCCCGGACGCCGCATCCCCGACGCGCTTGAGGTCGCGGAAAGGCTTCGCTCTATGGCTGGGACTCGTCTCGATCCCCAGCTTGTCGAGAAATTCATAGAGTACCTCAAAAAGGAGAGTCTGTAGGAAATGGTGGAAATCGACGCCAGGAAACTGGAGTGTCCGAAGCCGGTCCTTCTGACGAAGGCCGAAACGGACAAGGGAACGGAAGAGCTTCGCGTGCAGGTCGACAACGAGGTCGCCGTCGGCAACGTGACGCGCTTCCTTGAAAGCGCCGGCTACGAGGCGAAGCGCGAGGACGCGCCGGACGGCAAGTCCTTCTTCATCATGGGCAGAAAGACTGGCGAAGCCGCGCAGAAGTCCGCGGATAAGAAGACGACCGCGATACTCTTCGCCTCCGACACGCTCGGCGCGGAGTCGGACGGCCTCGGCGAAGTCCTCATCAAGGCCTACCTCGGCACGATAGCGAAGGCCGACGAGCCGCCCGCGACGGTCGCTCTGATGAACGCCGGAGTCAAGCTCGCGCTGCCGGAGTCCTCGACCTTCGACACGCTCAGGGAAATCGAGGCGCGCGGCACGAAGATACTCGTCTGCGGCACCTGCACGAACCACTTCGGAATCACGGACAAGATCAAAGTCGGCGTCATCTCGAACATGTTTGAGATTGCCGGCTCGCTTATGAGCGCCGACAAGACGATAGTCCACGGCTAGGCCCCGCCATGCGCAAGGTCTACATGAACAACGCGGCCACGACGTGGCCCAAGCCGCAGGAAGTTCCCGACGCCGTCTACGCGTTTATGACGCGCGACGGGGCAAACGCTTCGCGCGGCTCGGCTTCGGAGCGCGACATAAAGAGCCTCGACATACTCTTTACGGCGCGCATGAAGGCGGCGTCGCTCTTCGGAGGCTACGCGAAGGCGAACCCGAAATACGTGACGCTCACCTCGAACGTCACCCACTCGCTCAACGTCGTGATAAAAGGCTTCGTCAAAAGCGGCATGCGCGTCGTCACGACCTCGATGGAGCACAACTCCGTCGTCCGCCCGCTGCGCGAGCTGCAGCAAAACGGCGTCGCGGTCGAGGTCATTCAGGCGAGCCTGCGCGGCTACGTCGACCCGAAGAAATTTTCCGAAGCGGCGCTCGAGCATACCGACCTCGCGGTCGTGTCGCACTGCAGCAACGTCTGCGGCTCCGTCCAGCCGATTGAGGAAATCGCCGAAATTTGCGCGAAACGCGGCATTCCGCTCGTCGTCGACTGCGCGCAGACGGGCGGCGTACTTCCGATAAACGCTTCGGAGCTCGGCCTCGCGGCGCTCTGCTTCACGGGCCACAAGGGGCTCTTCGGCCCGCAGGGAACGGGCGGCATCGTCTGGAAGCCCGAGTTCGCGGATGCGTGCAGCCCCTTCATCGTCGGCGGCACGGGAAGCCTCTCGCACGAGGAGACGCAGCCCGACGTGATGCCCGACAAGTTCGAGGCGGGGACGATGAACCTCCCCGGCTTCGCGGGGCTCGACGCGGCGCTCGACTGGATAGACAGGACGGGAATCGACGCGATACGCGAACGCGAGGAAAAGCTCGGCGCGCGGCTTGAAGAGGGGCTGCTCTCGATAAAGGGGCTGCGGCTGCTCGGCTCGACGCACGGCGAAGCTCCGCGCCTTCCGGTCTACGCATTCAACATCGACGGCAAGGACAACGGCGAGTTTGCAAACGACCTGAGCATGACATACGGAATAGAGGGACGGCCCGGACTGCACTGTTCGCCGCTCGCGCACAGGACGCTCGGAACCTTCCCCGAAGGAGCGCTGAGGCTCTCGCCCGGCTACTACACGACCGAGGACGAGATCGATTACACGATTGAATCGATAAGAGCCTTGGCTTCGAAGTGAGACAAAAGCCCCCGCGGCGCGGGGGCTTAATCTTTTTTACGGCTTTCCCTAATTTCAGCTACTTTCCCAAAACCTGCCGCACGTCTGTCACTTCGTCGTCTATCATGCCGCCCTCGTGCGCCTGCAGCGCCGTCTTCGCGTAGATGCCGAGTATGCCGCGCGATTTTTTTAGCGGCGGCTGCCACTTCGCGAGCCTTTCCTTTATGACTTCGTCCGGCACGCAGAGATTTGCCGAGCGCGCGTCGATGTCTATCTTTATCGTGTCGCCGTCCTCGACGACCGCGATTACGCCGCCGACCGCGGCCTCGGGCGAGATGTGGCCTATCGCCGCGCCCTCCGTGAAGCCCGAGAAGCGTCCGTCGGTGAGCACGAATACCTCCTGCCCCATACCGAGGCCGACGAGCGCGTCGGTCGTCATCATCATCTCGCGCATTCCGGGCGCGCCGCGCGGCCCCTCGTAGCGTATGACGACGACGTCGCCCTTCTTAATCTTGCCCGAGACGACGGCGGCGTGCGCCTCTTCGTCGGAGTGGAAGACGCGCGCCGGCCCCTCGAATTTGCGCGACTTCTCCGAAATCGTCGTCGTGCGGCAGATTGCGCCGTTCGGCGAAAGGTTGCCGCGGATTACGACGATTCCGCCGTTTTTGAAAACCGGCTCGTCAACGGTCGTGAGCACCTCGTGGTCGAGAGATTTGCCGGCGGCCGCGATTTCTCCGATTGTATGTCCCGATACTGTGAGGCAGTCCTTATAGAGGAAATCCTTCATCTCGCCGATGACGGCGGGGACTCCGCCCGCGTGGTAGAGGTCTACGACGCTCGCCTTGCCGGTCGGGATGACGCGGCTGATTACCGGCACGGCCTCGGAGAGCCGGTCGAAGTCGTCAAGCGTCAGCTCGACGCCGACCTCGCGCGCGAAGCTCAGAAGATGCAGCACGGCGTTCGTCGAGCCCGCTATCGCGAGCGTGAGGATGACGCCGTTCAGCAGCGCCTCGCGCGTCAAAATGTCGCGCGGCTTTATATTCTGCTTCACGAGCTCTACTATGCGCCGCCCCGTCTGCGTCGCGTAGCGCTCCTTCTCCGCGTAGACGGCGGGTACTGTGGACGAGCCGGGCAGCGCCATGCCGAGCCCTTCCATGAGTATCTGCATCGTGTTCGCTGTGCCCATCAGCGAGCAGGCGCCGGGACCGGGGCAGACGTGGTCCTCGAGGTAGCGTATCTTCTCGCGCGCCTCCTCGCTCGCGTAGTCCGCGCCGAATACGAGCTGGTCGAGCTCGCTCATGACGGTGTTGCGCCCGTTTACCTTGCAGACCTCCTGCGAGCCGCCTGTGATTATTATCGCGGGCACCTCCGCGCGTATCGCGCCGATGAGCACGCCGGGGATGATGCTGTCGCACGAGGCGAGCAGCACGAGGCCGTCGAGCAGCTGCACGCCGGTCATTATCTCGACGGAGCTCGCTATCACGTCGCGTATGACGAGCTCGAAGCGGAAGTGCGGCATCCCTATCGGCACCGCGCCGCAGGTCGCGATGGTGCCGAACTCAAACGGCGTGCCGCCCGCCTGCAGTATGCCGGCGCGCACGCGCTTCGCGAGGCGGTCGAGGTGCGCGTGGCCGAGCCCCGCGTCGTTCGCCGTGTTTACGATTCCTATGAGCGGGCGGCTGAGATCGTCGTCGTCATAGCCGCAGCCCTTGTAGATGGCCCTTCGCGACGAAGTGCCCTTTCCTGAAAAAAGCCCGAGCTCCTTAGAGCGGTAAGTCATCGCGCTCCCTCCTCAAAATTTTTATTTTTTTTACAGACGGAACCCGTTCGGAAGCGGGTCGTCCTCGTCGAGTACGAAATTGCTGAAGGCCGTGATGTACGCGCTGCCCGAGACGCGCGGCACGATGGCGCGCCGTCCGCCGACCTCCGTCTCGCGCACCGCCTCGGCCTCGAATACGGTGTCGATTATGCTGTGGTGCTCGAGCTTCATGCCGGGGCGGATTACGCCCTTCATGTAGAGCTGCGTCAGCCGCGCCGACGTCCCGGTGCCGCAGGGCGAGCGGTCTATCTCGCCGTTCGCGAATACGCAGACGTTGCGCGAGCGCACCGTGCCGCCGCAGCTCTCGGGCGCGGTCGTCAGCAGCGTGCCGTAGATGCCGCGCAGCTTCGGGTTCGTCGGGTGGACGACCTCGTACTTTTCGAGCGCCTTGTACTTGAGCTCCATCGCGCGCGCCGCAAGCTCGCGCGCATTCTCCGGCGCAAGCTCTAGGCCGAGCTGCGAAACGTCGGCGAAGACGTAGAAGTCGCCGCCGAAGACTATGTCGCCGCGCACCTCTCCTATGCCGTCGAGCTCGAGCGAAATGTCCTCCATGTAGACGAAGGTCGGGACGTTCTCGAACGATACGCGCTTCACGCGGCCGTTCCGCACCTCCGCGCAGGCCGTGACGCGTCCGGCCGGAGTGTCAAGCTTCAGCACGTTCTCTCCCTCGTGCGCTTCCATCATGCCCGTCTCGAAAATCACCGTCGCCGCCGCGATGCAGCCGTGGCCGCACATCGTGCCCATTCCCTCGTTGTGCATGAAGAGTATGCCGAAGTCGCCGTCCTCGGTGACGGGCGGCAGCAGCAGGCCGCCGTACATGTCGGAGTGTCCGCGCGGCTCCATCATCAGCATCCGGCGTATGTCGTCGTAGTGCTCCGCGAAGTACGCGCGCTTGTCGAGTATCGTCGCGCCCGTGAGCGGCGGCACGCCGGAGACGGCGACGCGGAAAGGCTCGCCCATCGTATGCGCGTCTATGCAGCTTATCATCCTGCGGAAGTTCATCATCGTGCTTCCCTCCATCGTTCGTTTGGCTTTGCTTTCGTGAATGTTTCGACGTTACGTAACGATTATATTACGCGCAACAAAATTGTCCAATAGACAAATTTGTTGAAAGCGCGCGAAGCCATAAAAAAATCCCCCGCGCGTGCGGCGCGAGGGAAATTCTGCGTTCCTGCGGAAGCTTCAGCCCGCGATGTAGCCCTTGGCGACGAGCACCGCGCGCGAGTATTCGTCCTCGGGACGGTAGCCCTTGCTCAGAAGCTCGCGGACGTAGGTGCCGTTGTAGGTGAAGCTCAAAACTATCTGCGCGAGGAAGAGCGTAAAGATGCTCGCGATGAACATGATAACGGCCCACTTCGCGTCGCCGCGGAATATCGGCACGAGGAAGCCGAAGAAGAAGGTCGTCCAGCTGAAGCCGACCTTCGCGGTGCGGAGCTGCCCTTCGGCGTTGACGAGTTTGACTATCATATAAATTTGCCCCCTAAGAAATTTTCGCTTTTCCGGCGCGCCGGCCCTCGCGGCGCGCGCCGTCCGTTTCCGTGATAAGCATAGCATAGCGCGAAGATTTCGCAAGCTCCGCCGGTATTTACCCGTTTTTTACTCTTGACCGCGCCGCCTTTTACGCAAGGCGGGCCGCCCGCGCCGTAAATTTGCTATAATCAGCCTGTCGCGCCGCCCTGCGCGGCCTATGGAGGTTGCTGTTATGACGACGAAAATTTTCGCGATTCTCGCGGCGCTCTGCATGATGCTCCCCGCGCGCTGCGCCGAAGCCGCAAGCCTCGGCATGAGCGTCCCGGTCTTCATCGCTCACATGGGGATGGCCTTCGACCGCGTGAAGTGGGGCTTCTCGCCCGAGCGCATAAAGGAGAGCGTCGTCCGCACGCCCGACGGCAATTACGCCGCGGAGTACAGCCCGGAGATTTTCCTCTATCTGTACGTCGAGCCCGGCGACGAAAACCTGAACTACATCGCGCTGACCTTCAGCGTAGACACCGAAGCGAGCCTGAAATCCGCGGACGGCGAATCGCAGTACGAAAGCCTCTGCCGCCAGCTCGTCTTCGCGCTCGAGGAGGGCGCGACGAACGACACGGCCTCGGAGCTGCTGACGAAGCTCGGCCTTTTCGGCCCCGTCCTCGACGGCGTGCAGCGCGCCGAGCGCAGCGGGAAGTTCACCTACATGACGAGATACTGCGAATCCAATATAATGCTGCTTATAGTACCGGCGCTCTGACGCGCGCCGCGACGCAACGAAAATCCATACAGAGAGGACAATAGAGATATGACGAAGGAAGAACTGCTCAGCCGCCTCGACGAGGCGGAGACGAACGAAGAGATAGCGGAAATAGGCAAAGAGCTGATCGCCCTCGACCCCGAAAGCCCCTACGGCAAGCTCGCGGTCTGGGAGACGATGGAGTACGAGGAGGCTATGGAGAACCTCGACATGCTGCGCGAGGCGCTCGACGCGATACGCGCCGTCGTAGAGGCGCGCGAGCTTCCGGCGCTCGTCGACGACGACCGCGACGCGCTGGTTTACGCGACGGTGATGATGAACCTCGGCTTCTCGCTGCTCTCCGAGGGACGCACCGAAGAAGCCTACGAGGTCGCGAAGGAGTTCGCCAACTTCGACGACGAGGGCGCCTTCGAGAGCCGCACGCTGCTCTACCGCTGCATGCTCGACCTCGAGCTCTACAAGGAGATAATCGACACGCTCGAAGCCGACCCGCTCGAGTCCGTCGTCGGCGAGCACGCGCGCGCGATAGCGCTGCTCGAGACCGGCGCGGAGCACGACGAGGTCTTCGACGCCGTCAACTACGCGATATCGCTCTCGCCCGACGTGCCCTTCTTCGTCGTCAACATCTGGGATATGCCCGAGAACGACGACGACGCGGACGAAGAGGAGATGGACGTGCTGAACGACGCGGCCTACCTCGCGGAGCCGTGGTGCGCGACAGACAAGCGCCTCGCCGCGCTGAGCCAGCAGACCTTCCTCTTCGGCTACCTCACGAACAGGCTCACCGACGAGAAGGAGATGAAGGTCCTCCGCAGCAGCTACGAGAACATCGGAATAGCGAACCGCATAGAATCCGTGAAAAAGCACCTCGACGACATGGAGAAGGCCGGACGCGACCCCGAGGAGATAGACGCCGAGGCTCTCAGCGAAACGGCGAACATCCTCAGCGAGCTCGGCGAGGAAGAGTAAATCTGCGAAGGCGCGCAAAGTCCGCGCCGCCGCGAAAGCATGAAAAAAGCGCCCTCACGCGGGGGCGCTTTTCTTTATTCAGCCGCTAGTCGATATTGTAGTCGACGTCGCTCGGGTCGTAGACCCTGTAGACGAAGCCGTTCGCGCGGTCCCATGCGTACTGGCCGTTCGACGCCGCTCCGCCGAAGCCGTCGAAGAACTGATAGCCCTCGGTAATCGCGCGCTCGCGGCGCACCCAGCCGTTGAAGACCGGCACGAAGGGCCACGGCCCTTCGACTCGCGTCGTCTCCCACGCGCCGGGCATTCCCGTCTCGGCGATGAGGCGGTCGAGCGTCTCGCGGAACGGCGCGGGCATCGAGTCGATGAATATCAGCTTCGCGCGCGAGGTCGAGCCGAAGCGCGTCATCAGCCACGCGGCGGCGTACTTGCCGTCGGGCAGCTCGGAGAGCGCGGTGACGGCGTTGTATAGCGCGTTGACCGCGACTATCTGGCGCGGCACAAAGCTGCCCGGCGAGGTGAAGCCGTCTATCTGCTCCCAGTTCGCTGGGTCTCCGTCGGGGAACCATTTCTTCACGAGCGCGGCTCCCGCGGCGGCGCGAGTATCGACCGAGGGCGCGTTCATCGAAAGCTCGAAAAGCTCCGCGTCGCTGCCCGCTGGCGCGAGCAGCGCTATGCGCGTGTAGGCGGCCTCGCCCTCCTCCGTAATCTTCATGCGGCTCTCCATCTCCGCGACGAAGGCGTCCCACTCGGCGTCGGCGAAGGCCGCGCCGCACGAGAATACCGCGACGAGCGCCGCGGCGAGCGCGGCTATAATTTTTTTCATTCCGTTCAGCTCCTTCCGGCCGCCGCAAAAGCACGGCGGCGCGTATCTTTTATCCACAGAATTATTTTATAACCGACGCGGCGCAAGTCAACGGCGCGGCATAGAGCCGTCGAAGGCGAGGAAGAGCACGGGGACGCCGCCGAAGACGAGGCAGGCCGCGCCCCAGAGCCAGAAGCTTTTGCCGAGCCGCTCCGCGACGCTGCCCCAGAGGTAGACCCAGCAGAATATGAAAAGCGCCGCGAGCGCGCGCCCCGCGTAAAATTCAAGCGAGGGCGCGCCGGCGGCGCAGATTATCCAGAAGAGCGGCGCGGGGAGCGCGAGCCCCGCCGCGGTCCAACGCGTCACGCCGCCGCAGTCGCAGAGCAGCGCGAGGTTCCACACGGGCACGAGGTAGTCGCGGCAGCGCCCGACGCGGAACTTCTCCCCGACGCGGAACATCACGTAGGCGGCGAAGAGATAGCCCGCGGCGCAGAGCGCGAGCGAAAGCAGCAGCAGCGAAAGCCCCAGCAGCGTCAGCACGCTAGAGGCCGAGCCCCCTCATGCGTTCGAGCACTTCGCCGAGCCTGCGGATATTCTCGCCGTAGCCGGCCCAGTCTCCGCCGCGCTGCGCGCTCTGCGAAGCGTCGTAGAGCCGCTGCGCCTCGTTTATCAGCGACGCGATGTCCGCGGGAGCGGCCAAAGGAGCGGCGCTCTGCGGCGCGGAGGGCGCAGCAGCCGCGGGCTTCGGAGCCTCGTCCTTCAGATTTATTTTACGGTTCATCAGCTTGCTCAGAGCGCCGCCGAAATTCTCTGCCCAGGCGACGCGGCCTCCGGTCGAGACTATGACGCGCTTAAGCTCCGGCAGCTCGCCAGTCTCAGCCTTGAGGTAAAGCGGCTGAACGTAGAGCAGCGACTTCCCTATCGGTATGACGAGCAGGTCGCCGCGTATGACGTCCGAGCCGCGCTGGCTCCAGAGCGAAAGCTGCGCGGAAATCTCCGGGTTCTGGTCGATGAGCGCCTCGACCTGCGCCGGGCCGTAAATCAGCTTCTGCTTCGGGAATTCGTAGACGAGCAGCTCGCCGTACTTGCCGGGGTCGCAGCGTCCCGCCATCCAGCCGATGAGGTTGTCGCGGCCGAGCGGCATGTAGGGGACGATAATCGCGAACTCCGCCTTCTCCTCGCCCCAGAGACGCATCGTCACGTAGTTCGGCTGAATGCGGCGCTCGCGTCCGTTCGGCGTGACCTCCCATACGTCCTCGCGGTTGTAGTAGGTGTTGGTGTCCGTCATGTGGTATGTGCAGTAGACGTCGGTCTGCACCTCGAAGAAGTCGCCGGGGTAACGCGCGTGCGCCCAGAGTTTCTCCGACATCTCGCCCTTCTCGTGGAAGAGCTCGGGGAATATCCGCATCCACGAGCGGATCACGGGGTCCTTGTCGTCGACGGCGTAGAACTCCATGCGCCCAGTGTAAGCGTCGGCGACTGCCTTGACGCTGTTGCGCAGGTAGTTGACGCCCTCGAAGTGCGAGAGCGAGCGGTCGCCGGTCACGAACGGCTTCGAGTACGGATAGCGGTCGGACCAGGTGAAGGCGTCCTGCATCCACTTCACGCGCCCGTCGAGGATGACGGGATAGGTGTCGAGGTCGTAGATGAGGAACGGCGCGACCTTATGGAAGGCGAGCAGAACGTTCCTGTTGTAGAGCACGCGGCTCTCCTCCGTCAGCGCGCCCGTGAAGAGTATCTCCGTGTCGCGGAAGCGCAGCGTGAAGAGCAGCCTGCGCCACATCGAGCCTATCGAGACGCCGCCGTCCTCCGCGTAGACGGAGCGGACGTTCGAGTCGCCCATCGGGTAGTCGAACTCCTTGACGTTCGTCTTGACGAGGACGTACGAGGACGGCGCGGTAGACGGGCTGAAATAAATCTCCGGCCGCGTCAGCTCGATGCCGATCTCCGACTTCACGGGGATGTCCTTCATGAAGAAGTGCGGCAGGCCGCCCGAGGCAATCTCGTTGACGGGGTTCATGACGACGCCGTAGCCGTGCGTGAATTCAAGATGAGTGTTGACCCACGTCGGGTTCTGCAGATGCGAGAGGTCGAGGCCGCGCACGCCGAGCATTATCTGCCGGCTCGCGCCGTCGATGTCGTAGCGGTCTACGTAGACGTCGCTGAAATTATAGTAGGTGCGTATCGCCTGGAGCTGGCGGTAGGTGCGCAGCAGCGGCGAGTAGTCCCACATGCGTATGTTGCGCACGGTGTCCTCGTCCGCCGCGAGCTCCTGCGGCGTCACTTCGCTCTCGGGCGAGAAGGATACGGACTTCACGTCGTTGAGGCCGAAGCCGCGGCGCGTGTAGTCGAGGTGGTAGCCGAGGTAGGTTTTCTCGCGTTCGTACTCGTTCGGCTTGACTATGTACTGCTGCACGACGCCGGGAACGACGGTGCGCGCCGCCCAGCCGACGACGATGAGCGCGCCGACGATGACGGCGGAGAGCTTCCACATCGGCTTGAAGAAGTTGACGCAGAGCAGCACCGCCGCCGCGAACATAGCGAAGGCGAGAATCGAGAGCGCAGGCAGCACGATGCTCGCGTCTGTGTAGCCCGCGCCCCAGACGACGCCGGTCGGCGAGAAGAGCAGCTCGTAGCGGTTAAGCCAGTAGCCCGCGCCCCAGAAGGCGAGAATCAGCGCGCCGAGCAGAGTCAGATGCAGCCGCGCCGCGGGAGCCGCGTAGGGCCGTCCGTTCTGGATGGATATGACGCGCGTCATGAAGTAGACGGCGCACGAGCCGACGAGCGCGAGCATCAGCACGCCCTGCCCCCACGCCTGCACAAATTTGACGAACGGCAGCGTGAAGACGTAGAAGCCTATGTCGATGCCGAAGAGCGGGTCCGTTTCGCCGAAGGGCACGGGGTTGCGGAATTTCAGGAATTCGTCCCACATACCCATCGCCGTCAGCGCGTTCACGACGGCGACGACGAAAGCGACGACGAAGACCAGCTTCCCCATTTTACGGAACTGCGGATCCTCCGCGGCGCCGCCGAGAAACGCGGAGCCGCGCTTCCACGCGACGCGCCAGTTGACCGCGTAGACCGCAAAGCCCGGAACGAGCGCAGCGGCGAAAAGCTCCCACTGCGCGACGATGCGCCGCCAGAAGACCGCGTCGTAGCCGTTGGCCTCGAACCAGTAGAGGTCCGTCATAAAGTTCGCAAACCACGGCAAAATCATTGTGAAGAGGACGAAGAGACCGCCGAGCGCGAGCCATATCTTCTTCACCTTCGGCAGCCGGATGTTCGGCGGACGGCGCTCGCCGTCGTCCCAGCCCTCGCCGTTGTCGCCGCGGCCGTCGGTCCACTCGCGCCGCCCTCTGTTCATCATTTCCCGGAAAAGGTCGTTTATGTCCAAAAACAGCACCCCTCGCGCAAAATTTTTTATTATATTTTTGACTAAAGAATCATGAATGTCCAGCGAAAAATAGAAAAATACGGCTATAATGCTGAATAATTTCGCATAACAAGCAGGAGGGAACGCAATGCCGCTCACGAAAGAAGAAGTCCGCGCGAAGCTGACCGAGATGGGGATAAAGTTCGAGGTCATGGAGCACGGCCCGGTCTACACGATAGACGAGATGAAGCTTATAGAAGGAATGAAAATCGAAGACGTATGCAAAAACCTCTTCCTCCGCGACGACAGAGGCAAGCGCCACTTCCTCGTCGTCCTCGACGAAGCGAAGAGCGCCGACCTCAAGGCGATACGCGCCCAGATAGGAAGCAGCCGTCTCAGCTTCGCGTCCGAAGACAGGCTCATGGAGCACCTCGGCCTCATCAAGGGGGCCGTCACTCCGCTCGGCGTGCTCAACGACTGCGCGGAGGGCGTGGAAGTCTTAATGGACGAAGACCTGCGCGGCCGCCCGCGCCTCGGCGTCCACCCCTGCGACAACACAGAGACCCTTTGGATCTCCGCCGCCGACATCGAGAAAATAATCAAATCGCGCGGCAACAGCCTGAAGTTCATAAAGATTTAAGCCGCGGCTTAAAATCAGAAAAAATTCCGCGCCGCGTCAAGCGGCGCATAAAAGAACGGCGCGCGTCCTAAGCATGGGCGCGCGCCGTCGTTTTTGACTGTTTTGATGAGTTTAGAAGAGTCCGGAAACTTTGCCGTTCGCGTCGACGTCGATGTTGCAGGCGGCGGGGCGCTTCGGGAGGCCGGGCATCGTCATTATCGAGCCGGTTATCGGGATGATGAAGCCCGCGCCGGCGGAGAGGCGTACTTCGCGGACGGTGAGCTTGAAGCCGGTCGGGCGGCCCTTCTTGTTCGGGTCGTCGGAGATGGAGGCCTGCGTCTTCGCCATGCAGATGAGCAGGTCGTCCTTGCCGAGGTCGTGGATTTTCTTGAGGTCCTTGAGCGCCTTGTCGGTGTAGACCACGCCGTCGGCTCCGTATATCTTGGTCGCGATGGTCTCGATTTTCTCCTTCGGCGAGAGCTTCTCGTCGTAGAGGTAATGGAAGGTGTTCGGCTTGTCGCAGGCCTTGATGACCTCTTCGGCCATCGCTATGCCGCCTTCGCCGCCCTTCGCCCAGATGTCGGACTCGACGACGGGCACGCCGAGCTTCGCGCACTTATCCTGTATGAACTTGAGCTCTTCTTCGGTGTCGGTCGGGAAGGCGTTGAGCGCGACGACGACGGGGAGGCCGAAGGAGAGCATGTTCTCGACGTGCTTCTCGAGGTTCGGGATTCCCGCTTCGAGCGCGGCCATGTTGACCTTGCCGAGGTCTTCTTTCGCGACGCCGCCGTGCATCTTGAGCGCGCGTATGGTCGCGACGATGACGACAGCGTTCGGCTTGAGGCCGGCGAGGCGGCACTTGATGTCGAGGAATTTCTCCGCTCCGAGGTCGGCGGCGAAGCCGGCTTCGGTGACGAAGTAGTCGGCGAGCTTGAGTCCGTACTTGGTCGCCATGACGCTGTTGCAGCCGTGCGCGATGTTCGCGAAGGGGCCGCCGTGGATGAAGGCCGGGACGTGCTCGAGGGTCTGGACGAGGTTCGGCTTTATCGCGTCCTTGAGGAGCATCGCCATCGCGCCCTGCGCTTCGAGGTCGCGCGCTGTGACGGGCTTGTCCTCGTAGGTGTAGGCGACGATGATGTTCGCGAGGCGCTCCTTGAGGTCTTCGATGCCCTTCGAGAGGCAGAGTATCGCCATGATCTCGGAGGCGACTGTGATGTCGAAGCCGTCCTGGCGCGGCACGCCGTCGACCTTGCCGCCGAGGCCGATGACTATGTTGCGGAGCGCGCGGTCGTTCATGTCGAGGACGCGCTTGAAGACTATGCGGCGCGGGTCGATGTTGAGCGGGTTGCCCTGCTGGACGGAGTTGTCGAGCATCGCGGCGAGAAGGTTGTGCGCCGAGGTGATGGCGTGGAAGTCGCCGGTGAAGTGGATGTTGATGTCTTCCATCGGGACAACCTGGCTGTATCCGCCGCCGGCGGCTCCGCCCTTGACTCCGAAGACGGGGCCGAGCGAGGGCTCGCGCAGCGCGAGCGTGACCTTCTTGCCGAGCTTCGCAAGGGCCTGCGCGAGGCCGACGGAGGTCGTCGTCTTGCCTTCGCCGGCGGGCGTCGGCGTTATCGCGGTGACGAGGATGAGTTTACCGTCCTCGTTGTCTTTCACCTTTTCCCATAGGTCGAAGGAGACCTTCGCCTTGTATTTCCCGTAGAGCTCGAGGTCGTCGGCGTCTATGTCGAGACGCTTGGCGACTTCGGCGATCGGTTCCATCTCAGCCTGCTGCGCTATTTCGATATCGCTTAAATAAGCCATTGCTATCACTCCTGACGATTTTTCTATATTAAAGACGAGCCGCGTAAAATTTTTATAAAATCGCGCGGCCTCTCTTTTTTATTCCGGGCAAAGGCAAAAAATATCCGGCGCGCCTATTTCACGGCGTTGTCTATCGCCTCGTTCGAAAGCTTGTCGGCGCGCTTGTTGCGCTCGCGCGGTATCCATTCGTATGTGACGCTCATGCCCTCGGCTACGCGCCACGCCTCCTGCGCGAGCTCGCGCAGATGCGGCAGGTTTATCTTCCACTGTTTCGAGAGCTGGCTGACGACGAGCTTGCTGTCGCCGCGCACAGTGAGGCGCGTCACGCCGCGCTCGCGCGCCGCCTTGAGCAGAAGTATCGCGGCGTTGTACTCCGCTTCGTTGTTCGTCTTGCGTCCGAGGTAGCTCGCGGTCTCCCAGACGGCGCTGCCGTCCCCGCCGTCGAGCCACGCGCCCGCGCCCGCGTCGCCGGGGTTGCCGCGCGACGCTCCGTCAAAGTATCCCGTCATTTCCAATGTCACGTTACTCCCTCCGCCGCGTTTTTTGCGCTATACTTTTTTATTATATTCGACAGCAATACGGAGGTAAACACTATGGCCGCAGTTAAAAAGACGAACGCAGTACGCCAGCTCGAGAGCAAGAAGATTCCCTTCGAGCTTCTGGAGTACGAGATAGACGAGGAGCTGCTCTCAGCGGAGGACGCGGCGGCGAAGACGGGAATCCCGGAGGAGCGCACCTTCAAGACGCTCTGCTGCCGCGGGGACAAGACGGGCGTTATGATGGTCTGCGTGCCCGCGGGACGCGAGCTCGACTTCAAGGCGCTCGCCGCGGCCTCGGGCAACAAGAGCGCGGAGCTCGTGCATCTCAAAGAGGTGCAGGGGCTCACGGGCTACGTGCGCGGCGGCTGCTCGCCGCTCGGCACGAAGAAAAAATATCCCGTAATCATCGACGACTCGGCGATGACCTTCGACTTCATCACCGTCAACGCGGGACACCGCGGCCTGCTCTTCAAGCTCGCGCCCGCCGATTTGGTCAAAGCCACCGAAGCGAAGCTCGCGCCTATAATGAGATGACGGAGCCCGCGGAGCTTTCGCCGGCTCCTAAAAAATGGCAGCTCATACTCGCGTACTTCCTCATGTACGTCGTCTGGGGCTCGTCGTATCTTGCGATACGCTACTCCGTCGAGACGATTCCGCCGTTTTTGTCGGGCGGCCTGCGCTTTATGACGGCGGGCTTCGTCCTGCTGCCGCTGCGCCTTCTTCAGACGCGCGACCTTCCGACGGCGCGCGGCTGGCTCGTCGCGTTCGTCACGTCGCTTCTGCCCTTCTCCGTAACCTACGGCCTCATCACGACCGCGGAGACGGTCATCCCCTCGTCGATAGCGGCGCTGCTGCTCGCGATAGAGCCGCTGTGGTTCTGCCTGCTCGGCTGGCTCTTCTTCAAGGGCAAGAAGCCTGAGGCGCGCCACTACATCGGCATAGCGGCGGGCTTCGCCGGCGTCTGCGTCCTCATCGCGGGAGACCCGAACGCGGACCTCTCGCTGCGCACGGGCTACACCTTCTGGATGCTGCTCGTCGTCGCGGCGAGCGTGACGTGGGTCGTAGGCGCGTTCATCTCGAAGACGCCGGGCATACACCACGACCCGCTGACCGTCTCCGGCATGCAGATGATATGCGGCGGCGCGCAGATGATGCTGCTTCAGTTCGCGGTCTCGGCCTGCACCGGAGAGTTCCCCGACATCGGCGGCATCTCGATGCGCTCGCTCGTCGCGCTCGGCTACCTTATATTCTTCGGCTCGCTCGCGGGCTACACCTCGTTCGTCTGGCTCATGCGCTGCCAGCCCGCGAACCGCGTCGGCACGCACGCCTTCGTCAACCCCGTCATCGCGGTCATCATGGGCTGGCTCGTCGGCGGAGAAACGCTCCACGCTAACGTCGTGATAGCGACGGCCCTCGTCGTGGCCTCCGTCGTCATCATGATCTGGGAAAAACGGAAATGATTCCCCGCGCGGCCCTAAATGTTGTAAAATAAGCGTGAAGTTTGACGAAGCTCTGAAATTTTATAAAAGACCGAAAGGAGATATTTCAATGTCAAAAGAAGTAGTAAGCACGACGAACGCACCGGCGGCGATAGGCCCCTACTCGCAGGCGATCAAGGCCGGCGGATTCCTCTTCATATCGGGACAGATCCCGCTCGACCACGCGACGGGAACGGTAGTCCCCGGATGCGTCGGCTGCCAGGCCGAGCAGTCGCTTAAGAACCTCTCCGCGATACTCGCGAGCCAGGGGCTCACGACCGCCGACGTCGTCAAGACGACGGTCTTCATCAAGGACATGAACGACTTCGCGACGGTCAACGAGGTTTACGCGAAGTACTTCGCCGAAAATGCCCCCGCGCGCTCCTGCGTCGAGGTCGGTCGCCTTCCGAAGGACGTCCTCGTCGAAGTCGAGGCCATCGCGGTCTGCAAGTAAATCTACGAATAAAAGATAACGAAAAGCGGGCGCGCAGGTGCGTCCGCTTTTTTGTTGCCGTTCATTCGGTTCTGCGCGCACGCTTACAAAACTGAAGCGCCGCGCCGCACATTCTTCCGCTTTGAAAGCAGCACGTCCGCTCTCCCTTCCATCTTCCGTTTGCCGAGTGCGACGCCTCGCGTATAATATCGCCGTCGACGCAGAAATTACGAAAAACTTCCGAAGGAGGCGCGCGGTCATGGATTACGCGGCTTTTGCATCCTATGTGCTCTTAATGGTATTCGCTCCCGGGGCGAACACAATCACGGCGATGTCCGGCGCGTCGCGCGGCGGCTTCATGGGCGCGATGCCATTCTGCGCGGGGCTCTTCCTCGGCACCTTCGTCATAGAATGCGCCGCGGCACTCTTCTGCTCTTTCCTTTACGGCTTCATACCGCAAATACAGCCTGCGATGACGCTCCTGTGCGCCGCCTATATTCTGTGGACGGCATGGAGCGTATGGCGCTCGGGCGAAGAACCCGCGCGCGGCGGCAGCGGCGCGTTCTTCGGAGGAATAGCGATGCAGTTCCTCAACGCGGGCGTAATCCTCTGCGCCGTCACGTCGTTCTCCGTATTCATACTCCCCCACCACGACGACGCGCGAGTAATAGCGCTCTTCGCCTTCGCGATAGCCGCCGCGGGCTTCCTAAGCGCCTGCTGCTGGGCCGCCTTCGGCGCGGCGCTCGAAAAATTCTTCCGCGCCCGCCGCCGGCTGCTCAACGGCGCGATGGCGCTTTTGCTCGTATGGTGCGCCCTCTCGCAGCTCGCGGCTCTCGCGCGGTGAAAGCTCGGCCGCTGGCCGTCATGTACAATTCATGAAGCTCTGTGCATAAAAACCTTCTGTAATTTCTCTACCCGCCGAGCTTTCCCGTCTCGCCTATTCTTTTGACGATCTCCGCAGCCGTGGGCGTGACGGCTAGGCCGCCCTGCGAGGTTTCGCGCAGCGCGGGGGCCATCATGCGGCCTATCTGCCCCATCGAGTCGATTACTTCGTCAAGCGGTATCGCCGACTCTATGCCCGCGAGCGCCATGTCCGCGCAGAGGATTCCGTTCGCGACTAGGATGCCGTTGCGCTTGATACAGGGACATTCGACGAGGCCGCCGACCGGGTCGCAGGCGAGGCCGAGGACGGATTTGAAGGTCATCGCCGCCGCGTGCGCCGAGGCCGCGGGAGAGCCGCCTTCGAGATAGACGAGCGCCGCCGAGCCCATAGCCGCGGCCGCGCCGCACTCCGCCTGACAGCCGCCGTCGGCGCCCGCGAGCGTAGCCCGGAAGGCCGTCACTTCGCCCACCGCACCCGCCGTGATGAGCGCGCCGGTAAGAAGCTCGTCCGTATCCTTGCCCTCGCCGCGGAAGAACTCCCACGCGAAGATCATCCCCGGGATTATGCCGCAGCTTCCCGCCGTCGGCGCGGCGACTATGCGCCCCATGACAGCGTTGTACGAGGCGACCTCCATCGCCGTAGCCGAGGCCGCGGCTATGAACTCGCCCGCCATTCCGCCGCCGTGCGCGCGCAGCTTCGCGCCCATCGGCTCCTCTATGCGGCATGGTATCGTGTTCGCGCAGGCCTCGCGCACGGAACGGCGCATGTCCGCGAGCCGCTCGCGCATCCGCGCGCGTATCTCTTCGACGGAAATCCCGCTCTCCTTCGAGTCGAGCAGCAGGACGGCCTCGGGGAAGCTTATATTTTTCTCCTCCGCGAGCGCTACGATTTTTTCAACGGCCTTGAGCATCAGTCTTCACCCTCTATCTTTATCACGCGGACGATGCCCGGGTGCATGTTGCGCATCACTTCCGTGTCCACGCCCGCGCCAGCGGGATCGAGCTCTATCACCATCGTGGCGAGGCCGCCGCGCGAGTCACGGTGCAGCCTCATCGTCGCGATGTTCACGCCGTGCGCCGAGAGGTACGACGTGACGGCGCTGACGACGCCCTGGACATCCTTGTTCATTATTATCACGGCGGGCAGCGCGCACGATATGTCGACCTGGAAGCCGTCGAGCTTGTGCAGCAGCACCGCGCCGCCGCCTATCGAGTAGCCGACCGCCTCCATCGTGCGGCCGTCGCCCTCGACGACGACGCGCACGGAATTCGGATGCGCGCCAGCAACTTCTTCAATATGGAACTCGAATTCCATCCCGGCCTCGCGCGCGAGCTCGAATGCGCGCCTTATGCCCGGGTCGTCCTGCGCCATGCCCATGAGCCCCGCGACGAGCGCCTTGTCCGTTCCGTGGCCCGCGCCGGTGCTCGCGAAGCTGCCGCGCATGTAGAGCGAAGCCTTTTTTATCTCGCCGCCCCAGCACATGCGGACGATGCGCCCGATGTGCGCGGCTCCCGCGGTGTGGCTCGACGACGGCCCGACCATGACGGGCCCGATGATTTCCCAAACCGGCATACTATCACCCCGATTTCAGAGGATTATGCGATACGAGGTTATCTTATATGAAGCGGGCGCAAATGACAAACGCGCGCGCGGCGCGGCGGACGTTCCGCGGCGCACCGCCGCACGCCTCACGCGCAGCCGCGCGCCGCGGCTTCACGGAGGCGGCGCGAAACGGCGGATTTCCCGCAGCTTTTACGAAAGCGGCGCAAAGCGCGCGAAGCCGCCCAAACGCGCCGGACTTTTCCTCAAATCGCGGCGCGCGCGCCGGCTCCGCGCAGACGCCGCCGCGCACGGACGCGCGCGAGAAACCGCCGCCGCGGCGCAAAATCAGCTAAAACCGAAAAAATCGTTTTTCCTCGGCTGCGCGCCGCATTCGGCACTTGACAAATAAAATCTTCGGTGTATCATACCTCACCAGGATAAATGAACTTTTTATTATTTTATCCAATCTAAATAGTTAAATCTACAGCAATTTATGAACCGCCGTAAGAATTTCAGGCGCTGACAAGGTTGTAGAAAGCAAATTATTAGATAAATAGAAAATAAAAAGTTCGCGAAAGTTTAATAAAATAAAAAAATTTACTGGAGGTTATTTTAATGAAAGCTGTATGCGTAGTTTGCGAGGCCAATGTCTCCGTTCCGGACGATTGCTGCGAAGGCGAGCTCGTCATCTGCCCCGACTGCGGGACCGAGCTCGAGGTAGTTTCGCTCGAACCGCTCACGCTTGAGGAAGCACCGCAGGTTCAGGAAGACTGGGGAGAATAATGGCCGTCCTGCGCATTCTCTTCACGCGCCTGCGCACCGAGGAGAAGCTGCTTAAAGAGGCGGCGGAGCGCCTCGGCATTCCGTGCGAGCTTCAGCTCGTCTCGGACACCGTATTCGGCGGCGAGCCGTTCTGCTCGCAGGACGACGTCGTGCTCGCGCGCTGCGTCTCGCACAATCAGAACGAGGCGGTCGCGCAGATGCTCGAGACTCAGGGCGTCCGCGTCGTGAACTCGTCGCACGTCATGGGCGTCTGCGGCAACAAGCTGACGACCTCGTGCGTGCTCGAGCAGGCGGGGGTGCCGCAGCCGAAGTATCTCGTCGCCTTCACGCAGGAGGGCGCGCTCGACGCTGTCGAGCGTCTCGGCTATCCCGCGGTCTGCAAGCCCGTCTCCGGAAGCTGGGGCCGTCTGCTCGCGAAGCTCAACGACAGGGAGAGCGCGGAGGCGGTCTTCGAGCACAAGGCGATGCTCGGCGCGATTCACAACACCTTCTATATTCAGGAGTTCGTCGACAAGGGCAGCTTCGACGTGCGCGCCTTCGTCGTCGACGGAGAGCCGCTCTGCGCCATCGCGCGCACAAGCCAGCACTGGATCACGAACACGGCGCGCGGAGGCTCGGCCTCGAACATGCCGCTCGACGACGAGGTCTCCGAGCTGCTTCGCTCGGTGCACCGCGCGATAGGCGGCGAGTTCCTCGCTGTCGACCTCTTCAAGAGCAACGGACGCTGGCTCGTCAACGAGGTCAACGACGGCGGAGAGTTCCGCAACTCGATAGCCCCGACCGGCAAGGACATCCCAGGCGCGGTGGTCGAGGCGGCGTGGAACAAGAGAAGATAAAGATGAATTTTTACGCGGCCCGCACGACGCTCATAAAGCGCGGAAAGTGCAAGCGCATAAAGCGCTCGCTCGGCGGGACGCGGATTTTTGCCGGAGGTTTCTAGCGCTCGGGCGCTCTACGGCGGATTCACGGCTCGCTCCATAGGGAAGCGGGCCTTTATTTTTGAGTTTTCATAAATTTTTCGAAGGGGAGAATTTTTCATGTCAGACAGGATTCCCGTAACAATATGGGGCGCGACGGGCTTCGCCGGAGCGGAGCTGCTCCGCATCTTCGCGCGCCATCCGCATTTCGAAGTGATAGGCGCGGTTTCGCGCTCGAAGGCCGGCACGTCTGTCAGCGCGGCGCATCCGCATCTGCGCCACGTATATAACGAGATGACCTTCATTTCGCCCGAGGAAGCCGCGCAGCTTTCGCCCGCCGTTTCGTTCCTCGCGCTGCCCCACCGCGCCTCGGCGCAGGAGGCTGTGCGCAGGCTCGAAGCGGGCGAGCGCGTCGTCGACCTTTCGGCGGACTTCCGCCTCCGCAGCGCCGAAGAATATAAAAACTGGTACGGCGTCGACCATCCCGCGCCGGAGCTTCTCTCGGAAGCGGTCTACGGACTGCCGGAGCTGCACCGCGCGGAGATGGCGAACGCGCGGCTGATATCGGGCGTCGGCTGCAACGCGACCTCGGTCATCACGGCGCTGCTTCCACTCGCGAAGGCGGGGCTTATAGAGGAAGCGCGCGTCGAGTGCCGCGTCGGCTCGTCCGAAGCCGGAGCGAACGCGGACGAAGGCTCGGCGCACGCGATGCGCAGCCGCGCGATGCGCGTGGTCAGCCCCTTCGTACACCGCCACATGGCGGAGGTCGTGCAGGAGCTTTCGCTGCCGATGAGCGCCTTCACTATGGGCGTCACGACGGCGGAGATGGTGCGCGGCATCCAGTGCCTCGCGCACGTCACGCTGAACCGCCAGGTGCGCGAGGCGGAGATATGGAAGCTCTACCGCGCCGCGTGGAACGGCGAGCCCTTCGTCTCCTTCACGCCCGCGAAACCGGCGCACTTCCGCATTCCCGACCCGCGCTTCGTCCTCGGCAGCAACCGCGTGCTGACGGGCTTCATGCTCGCGGAGGACGGACGCCGCATGATAGCGGCCTCGGCTATAGACAACCTTATGAAGGGCGCGGCGGGCTCCGCCGTCCAGTGCGCGAACCTGATGTTCGGCCTGGACGAGACAGAAGGGCTCGACATGATGCCCGTCTACCCGGCGTAGGAGGCGCGTGACTATGATAGGAGTAGTAAAAATCGGCGGCGCTTCGGGCAACGCGCTCGAGCCGCTCATGGACGAAGTAGCGAAAAGAGTCGCCGCGGGCGAGCGCTGGATAGTCGTACACGGCGCGAGCGGCGTTATGAACGACCTCTGCGCCGAGCGCGGCGTCGCGATACGCATGGTGACGAGCCCGAGCGGATACAGAAGCCGTTTCGTAGGCGAAAAGGAGCGCGAGCTCTTCCGCGAGGCGGCGCTCTCCTACGGCGCGCGCATAAAGGCGCTTCTCGCCGAGCGCGGCGTGAAGGCCGAGCAGGCGGACCCGGAGCAGGCTGCATACGCCGTCGCAAAACGCAAGGATTTCCTGCGCGAGTGCGTGAACGGACGCATAAGGATACTGCGCGGCAACTACAGCGGGACGGTTACCAAAATAGACGTTTCTTCGCTGACCGTGATGCTCGACGCCGGAATCACGCCGGTCGTGCCGCCGCTCGCGCTCGACGCGGAGCTTTCGATATCACTCAACATCGACGGCGACCGCCTCGCGGCGCAGATAGCGGGCGCGGTTCGCGCGGAGCTCATGGTAATACTCTCCAACGTCCCCGGCCTCATGAAGGATATCAACGACCCCGCTTCGCTCATCACCTCGGGACGCCTCGCCCAGTGGGACATAATAGAACATTACGCCGAAGGCAACATGAAAAGGAAGCTCGTCGCCTGTAAAGAGGCGCTCGAGCTCTCCGTGCCGAAGGTCTATCTCGCCGACGGGCGCGTGCCGTCGCCCATAGCGAACGCCGAGGAGGGGCGCGCGACATGTCTGGTTCGTTAAGCAAGCTTTTCGGAGGACGCGGCCTCGTGCTGACGCACGGCGACGGCCCGTACGTCTGGGACGCGCAGGGACGCTGCTACGTCGACTTCTTCAACGGCCACGGCGCGGCGCTCTTCGGCCACGCGCACCCCGCGCTGCTTGAGGCCGTCAAAGAGGCCGAGGCAGGCGTCTGGAGCTGCGGCGCTGGCTACGACTCGCCCGTGCGCGAAGAGGTGGCGAACCTCCTCGCCGAGGGCATGGGACGCGACGCGACAGTATTTTTATGCAACAGCGGCACAGAGGCCATCGAGGGCGCTCTTAAGCTCGCCGCCGCGCTGCGCAAGGGGCGCGACGAAATCATAGCGGCGCGCCGCGGATTCCACGGGCGCAGCTGCGGCTCGCTCGGCCTCACCTTCAACCCGAAATACCGCGCGCCCTTCGCCTCGTTCATACACGCGGCGAAGCACTACGCGCCAGAAGAAATTCCCGAAAAAATCACAGACGCGACGCTCGCCGTATTCATCGAGCCCGTGCAGGGCGAGGGCGGCGTCTACCCGATACAGGAGGAAGTAGGCCGCGCAATAACGGAAGCCTGCCGCGCGCACGGAACGCTGCTCGTCGCCGACGAGGTGCAGACCGGCCTCGGACGCTGCGGAAGCTTCTTCGCATCGTACCGCCACGGCCTCGAGCCCGACATAATCTGCGTCGCGAAGGGGCTCGCGGGCGGACTGCCCGCCGGAGCCGTCGTCTGGCGCAGCGAGCTCGGCGACTTCCCGCCGCACACGCACGGCTCCACCTACGGCGGCAACGAATTCGTCGCGCGCGTATCGGCGGCGGCGCTAAAGCTCGTCAAGAGCGAAAACCTCTGCGCCCACGCCGAAGAGCTCGGCGCCTTCATCCGCTCCGAAATAGAGAGCAGAAACATCCCGCTCGTCAGCGCCGTGCGCGGCGACGGCCTGCTCATAGGCGTCGAAAGCGAGATGCCCTCGCAGGACATAGTCAAGGCGCTCCAGGACAACAGGCTCCTCTCGCTCCCCGCTGGGCCGAGGGTCGTGCGCTTCCTGCCCTCCTTCGCCGTGACGCGCGAGGCCGCCGCCGAGGGCGTCGAAATATTCGAACGCACCATGCGCGAGCTTGCGGCAAAGGGAGGAAAAGCCTGATGCGCTTTCCCGAATCGGTCGGCCTCCTCATCGACATCGTAGCCGTACCGAGCCCGACGCGCCAGGAAGAAAACGCGGCGCGCATGCTCTGCGACCGCCTGCCGCGCTTCGGCTGGGAGACGGCGCACATCGACGGCGCGGGCTCCGTCATAGCGACGCGCGGCAACGGCGACAAGGAGCTCGTGCTCCTGAGCCACATAGACACCGTCCCCGGCGGGCCGAAATTCGCAGTCACCGAGGACCGCATCATAGGGCGCGGCTCCGTCGACGCGAAAAGCCCATGCTGCGCGCTCGCCGTCGCGGGCGGCGCGGTCGAAATCCCCGAAGACTGGCGCGTCACCTTCGTAGCCGCCGTCGGCGAAGAGATAGACTCGCGCGGCGCGCGCTTCCGCATGCCGCTCCACGAGCCAGCCGCGCTCGTCATAGGCGAGCCGACCGGCAGCCAGGGCGTCGCGCTCTCCTACCGCGGGCGCATACTCTTCTCGCTCGTTGCCGAAGACAGCGGCGCGCACCGCTCCGGCAGCCCCGGCCCTATGACCGCCGCCGTCAACGCCGCCGCCTCGCTCATCCAGATAACTAAGAACATGGGCAGCGGCTACAACATCGCCGTCATGGAAATGGAAGGCCACGAGGCCGGCAAACGCTCCGCCTCGATAACGCTCGACCTTCGCACGCCGATCGGCGCGGACAAGGAAGAGCTCGAGCTCATGCTCAAGGAGACCGCCGCGGCCTTCGAGGTCGGCCTCGAGATAATCGAGTACGTGCCGCCGCACGAGGTCCACAAATCCGACCCCGTGATACGCGCTTTCCGCAACGCGATACGCGAAGTCAGCGGAGAGCCGCCGCGCGTCCTCGCCAAACAGGGCACCTGCGACTTCAACGTCCTCTCGCCGTGGGGCTGCCCGATGGGAGCCTACGGCCCCGGCGACTCGCGCTACGACCACAGCTCCGACGAGCAGATAGAAATCAAGGAATTCCTGCGCGGCGTCGAGGTCATAAAAAAAGCTCTGCCGAAGATAATGGCGGCTATATAGCGGACATCCGCCGCGCCGCAGCCTCAAAAAAATCACAATTATAAGGTATAATCATTACCAGATAATAAACGTGAGAAAAGGAGGCCATCGCGGTGACAATCAAAAAATTGGCGGCATTGGCGTTTATATTGACAGTGGCAGTCGCCGGACAGGCCGCCGCCCATCCTCCGACGAACGTCAAGCTGAGCTGGGACGGCGCGGGACAGACGCTCTCGGTCGCGGCCGACCACCGCGTCAACGACAAGACGAAGCACTACGTCATGAGCATGTCCGTATCGGGCCCGTCGGGCCAGCTCGTCTCCGAGAGATACGACTCGCAGGGGACGAACGAAGGCTTCTCCGACACGGTCGAGCTCAGCGGCGTGAAGCCCGGAGACAAGCTCTCCGTCGAGCTCGTCTGCAACATAATGGGCACGGCGACCAAAGAAATAACGATAAAGTAAAAGCATCCGCAAAAATAAAAAAGACAGGACGGCGCGCCGCTCCTGTCTTTTACGTATGCGCGCACAGCGCGTCAAAAAACGACAGCCGGAGATGTTATATAAAATGAAGACAGCGTTTGAAGAAATCGTAAGCGTAGAACACATAGGCAAAGACGAAAACCCGTTCGCGCTCGGCGAGCTGCTCGCGAAAGCCTGCGCCGAAGAGCTGCCGCGCGCCGCGAAAGACAAAACGCGCACATTGCTCCTATGCGTCGACATGCAGCGCGACTTCATAGAGGGCGGCCCGCTCGGCGTCGCGGGCTCCGTAGGCGACACAGAGCGACTCACGCGCTTCATCTACAGAAACATGACGAAGATAACCGAAATCGCCGCCTCGCTCGACACGCACTCGCCGCGCCAGATATTCCACCAGTGCTGGTGGCGCGGAGCGGACGGGCAGATGCCCGCACCCTTCACCGTAATCACGGCCAAAGACGTAAAAGAAGGCCGCTGGCGTCCGCTCTACGAAAAAGAAAAAAGCGAGGAATATCTCGAATACCTCGAGACCGGCGGGCAGAAACAGCTCGTAATATGGCCCTACCACTGCATCGCGGGGACGTCAGGCTGCGCGCTCGAAAACCAGTTCTCGAACATGATCCACTTCTTCTCCGCCGCGCGCGAAGCCGGCCTCAAAAAAATCGTCAAGGGCACGCTGCCCGCGACCGAGTTCTACGGCATAGTCAGCCCCGAATACGACCCCGGCGGCAGCTACGCGAACCGCGAGCTGCTCGACGACCTGAAGCGCTGCGACAAGCTCGTAATAGCCGGCGAAGCGCGCGACTACTGCGTCGCCCAGAGCGTCCTGCAAATCTGCGAAGCGATGGAAAAAGAAAAGAAACGCCCGGAAATCTTCATCATGGAAGACTGCATGAGCTGCGTCGGCCCCAACGTAGCGTCAGTCTCCGCAATGTACAAAGAATGGTCCGACAAATTCAGCTTCCGCATCGTCAAAAGCACGGAGGAATTTCTGTAAATTCAAGTAATGCACAGGAGCGGCACGGCATAATAGACCGTACCGCTCTTATTGTTTCGAAAATTAAAATTATACTTCTAACTAAAGTTATATTTTTATAACGACATCAAAACAGTTAATACTAAACGCTGCGCCTTTCTACCGAACTTACGACCTCGGGGGGAAGCGGGCCCTCGTTCAGCATTTTTTCGTAGAGCTCCTCGGTTTTCGACTGGATGCGTTCCATCGAGACGCCGAGCTGCTGCGCGTACCACACCGCGCCGCCCGCGCCCACGCCTTCTTTGATGAAGCCTTTCTCGTAGTCTGCGAGCCCGGGGAAGCGCGAGTACGTGAAGTCGAGCGGCGCGGCGTACCAGCGGACGCCGATTTTCTCCGCGTACTCTTCAAGGCAACTGGTCGGGTCTATGTGGACGTACTTCGTCGTGGCGACGAGTATGTCGCGCGTGAAGCCCATGTCGCGCAGTATTGCCGCGACGGCCATCATCTGCGTGCCGCCCGCGAGCGTTATCTTCACGTCCTCGGGCAGCGCGGCGGCGTAGGCCGCTACAGCTATCTGCATCGGGTCGCCTATCTCGGCGGGAACGCGCAGCCCCATGCCCTTCATGCCGCCGGCTTCGATGCCGAGGCGCGCGGAGGTCTCCTTCCATATCTGTTCCTTGAGCGAGAGCGGGTTCTCCGGCCCAGCCGACGAGACGGTGCCGAGGTAGCCGAGCGCGCGCAGCACGAGCATCGCCGTCGTCGTGCCGCCCGGCACCGATTCCGCGAGGACGACCTGCTTTACGCTCCCGTCGAGCGAGCGCGCGAGCTCCGCCGAACGCGCGGCGATTTCTTCGTAATCCCGGACGGCGCTCTCAAAGCGCATGTCGCGCCCCGGCGTTTCGCTTATCGTCACGTGCGGCGACGCTGGCGCTATCGAGGTGCAGACGCGCACGGTCTGCACGGGGAAGCCCGCTTCGAGCAGAGCGGCGCGCGTGACGACGGCGGGCGACGGATGGCCGAACGGGTCGAACGGCAGCGTCGGCGCGACCTTCGGGCGGTCGTAGAAGAGCATGTCGGCGTCGGCTGGCGCGGTGTACGGAAGCGCGTCTACGTTGGAGCCCGCGGCGGAGAGGCCGGGAATCCTTGCGAGCGCTGTTTCGCCTATGAACAACAGAAACATTGCTGATTTTTCCCCCTTACGGAACAACGGTTTGAGTGTTACAATGCGCGATAGGTGTTCCCCCTGACAGAGGAGTACCTTCTTATTATTCAGCGCCGCACAGTTTACGCGCCAAACGCGCATGAAGAGATTATATTACGGCGGCGCGGTCTGCGTAAGTGACGCGCGGACTTTCGGAGGAGGAATATCCGTGGCTTCAAAGCTCGCCCCGACACGAGGCAACCTCGTTAAACTCACGAAGGATATGGCGATGGCGCAGTCCGGGCACGACCTCCTGGACCAGAAGCGCCAGGTGCTTATGATGGAGCTCGTCCGCTACATAGACTCCGCGAAGAAGATTCAGGAGGACGTGGCGAAGATATTCCAGGACGCCTACGACGCGCTCCAGAAGGCGAACGTCTCGCTCGGCATCGACACCGTCGGCGACATTTCAGAATCCATTCCCATAACGACCGATATAACGGTGCGCCTGCACTCGATAATGGGAGTTGAAATTCCCGACATCGACCCGCTTAACGGCGAGGCGATACCGAGCTACTCCTTCCACGGCTCGTCCGGCGCGATGGACGCGGCCTACGCGAAGTTCCGCCGCGTCATGGTGCTGCTCGCGCAGCTCGCGGAGATCGAGACGAGCGTCTACCGCCTCGCGGTGCAGATACGCAAGACGCACCGCCGCGTTAACGCGCTCGAGAAGGTCGTCATACCGAAGGACATGGCGGAGATACGTTTCATCACGGACGTGCTCGAAGAAAGCGACCGCGAGGACTTCACGAGAATGAAGCTCGCGCAGAAAAAGATAAAGGATTAGCATCCCGCAGTTCAAAGGACGCGCTATCTCAGAGTAGTACTCTTCAGGAAGTCTTGGCAGTCCTGCTCGGGGCCGAGTCGGAAGCCAAACGCATAGTCGGCGACTCGAAGAACGAGGCGGAGTCTATGCTCCAGACGGCGCAGGAGAAGTTTTCCTCCGAGCGCACGAGCCGCATGGCAGCCGCGCGCGGGCAGGCCAAGGATCTAATGGAGGCCGCCCTCAACTCGGCAAAAACCGAATCCGAGCAGATCGTGAACCTCGGCAAGGAGGAGCGCGAGCGTATGCAGAAGCGCTTCGCGGAGACGCCGACACGGTCATCGACTCGATAGTATCCGAAATAGTAGACGGCTTCGTTTCTAAGAAAAGAGGCGGAATTTAGTGCCATTCTCGAACGGTTCGGCTACGGCCCTCGGAGTCAAGGCCCACGTGCTTTACAGCCAGCTGCTGAAAGCGGACGAGTACTGGGCTCTGCTCGGCCTCAAGTCTACAACTGAAATAGCCGCGTTCCTGAAGCAGACGGCCGGTTACAAGGACAAGTTCGAGACGCTCGTCCCGGCCAACGTGCACCGCATCGACCTTGAGAACGCGCTGCGTTCGTCCGTGCTCGCGGAGGCGGAGTCCTTCCTCTTCTACCTGCTCGGCGTGTGGCGCGACTTCTTCCTCGACTGGCTCAGCTGGTACGAGGCCGAGCAGCTCAAGAGCATCTTCCGCTGGATTCACTCGAAAAGGCTCGACCGCGACGAGATGCGCCGCCGCCTTTATCACATCCCGAGCTCGAAGCTCCCATACGAAGCTCTGCTCAACTGCCGCGACTACCGCGAGGTGCTCGAGGCGCTCGTGAACACGCAGTACTACGCCGTGCTGCGCGAGCCTGTGCGCCGCCTCATCAACGGCGAAAAATCGCTCTTCGCGCTTGAATTCGCCATCGACAACCTCGTGGAGACGAAGCTCTACAGCGACATCAACAAGCTCCCGGCGCACGAGCGCGAGATACTCGAGCCGCTCTTCGGCGAACGCCTCGACCTGCTCAACCTCTACTATTTCCACAGATGCGTCTGCTACTACAACATGAGCATAGAAGAGACGATAAGCCGTATGCTGCCGGTCAAGTACAAGGTCAAGATAAAGCACCTGCGCCAGCTCTCGAAGGGCGCGGGGCTTGAGGAACGCATAGCGATGATGGAAGAGATGTTCCCCGTCTACGGAAGGATATTCTCCAACTCGCTGAAGGAAGACGACGAAGAGCTCGCGCTCGACATGTCGATAGAAAGGTACATCTACCTCAAGGCCCTTTCGATACTAAAAAGCGGCGTCCCCGGATTCCACACGGCGATAGCCTACTTCCTGCTCAAGGCCTACGAAGTGGCGGACATCATTCGGGTAGTGGAAGACGTGCGATACAACTACGACCGCAACGTCGCGATCAAATACCTCATCAGGCCGATATTCAACGGGGGTGAACGCACATGGCAGTAATGAAAATGGTCGCCCTGACCATGATAGGGCCTCAGTCCGAGATGGAGCCGGTCGCCCGCCAGATGGTCCTGACGGGAGGCTTTCAGCCGCTGCCGCTCGACCTGCTCATCAACGACAGGTCCGCTGCGCTCGAAGCTGACCACCGAGACTGAAAATCCCTACGACATATTAGTCACGAAAATTTCCGCAATATGGAAGGTCGCGGGAGAGGCCGTCCCCGACCCGCAGCCCGTGACCATCAAGAAGGACTTCACGCTCACGAAGGCGCGCATGCTCGTCGAGCAGACCTCTAACAGGCTCCAGATATGGGACCAGCGCCGCAGCGCGCTCGTCGACGAGGAAGAGCTGCTGCAGGCGGCGAAGCTCTTCGTCGAAGCGCTGCACGGCACGCGCTTCGGGCCGATGGACCTAGCGGAGGGCAGCTTTGCGAAGGCCTTCTTCGGATGCCTCACGAACGACAACTTCCAGCGCCTCCAGGAAAGCACCGAGGAGTCCCCGATAGTCGTCAACAGCCTCACCGCGTCGAAGGGCAACACCTGGGCGCTCGTCATCACCTCGCCCGACTACGCCGATTCGACGAAGAAGCTGCTCGACGCCGTGTACTTCAAGGAATTCTCGCTGAAGGAGATAGCGGCGCAGATCGAGAGCGACAACCCGCTCGAGCTCATCGAAAAGCGCATCTTCAACCACCAGCGCGCGATACGCGGGCTTGCGAAGGCGGCGAAGGAGATGCTGCGCGAGCACCGCGAGAAGTACGAGCTGCTCTTCTCCGAGCTCTACACGATGCAGCGCGTCTACGACGTATGCAAGGGCCACGGCGAGGTCAGCGGCATGTTCGTCCTCTCGGGCTGGATTCCGGCGGACACCTACGCCGCGATAAGCGAGACCGTCGCCGCCGAAGCGCCGGGCACGACGCTCATCGTCGAGGACACGAGCGACATCTCGTCCCTCGGCATACGCATACCGATAAAGCTCAAGAACAACGCGATAGTCCGCTCGTTCCAGGACATCGTCGCGCTCTACAGCCTCCCGTCCTACGGAGAGATGGACCCGTCGCCCTTCGTCGCGATATCGTTCGTCCTCTTCTTCGGGTTTATGTTCGGAGACGTCGGGCACGGCCTGATGATCTTCCTCGGCTCGGCCTTCCTCGTGAAGCGCGGCATCATGCGCAGCTCGCTTGGCCGCGTCATGAAGATGGCGGCGGCATCGTCGGTCATATTCGGATTCCTCTACGGCAGCATCTTCGGCATGGAGGACCTGCTGCCCGCGGTGTGGCTCAGCCCGATGCACGACATCAACAGGCTCATAGCGATAGCGATATGCGTCGGCGTAATCATGATAAGCCTCGGCCTCGTGCTCAACATGGTCAAGCAGTACCGGGCGCACGACTTCGGACGGCTGCTCTTCGACGGGCAGGGAATGGCGGGGCTTTTGCTCTACTGGCTGCTCTGCGCGCTCGCGATGATATACATCACCGGCACGCCCGTGTCGGACACGCTCGCCAGCGTCATGTGGGGCGGCGCGCTCGTCATGCTCGTGCTGATGGTATTCCGCGACGTGCTCGCGCGCTACCTCCTGCATGAAAAGGGCGAGGGCGAGTCGCCCGTGCTCAACATGTTCGAGATAGTCCACAGCCTGCTCTCGTTCCTCTCGAACACGGCGTCGTTCGTCCGCCTCGCGGCCTTCGCGCTGAACCACGTCGGACTCTCGCTCGCGGTCATCATGCTCTCGAACATGGTGCACACGCTGCCGGCGGAATCGTGATGAAGGGCATCGTGCTCGTGCTCGGCAACCTCATCATAGTCGGGCTCGAAGGGCTCATAGTCTTCATACAGACGCTGCGTCTCGAATACTACGAGTTCTTCGGCAAGTTCTACAAGGGCGGCGGCAGCGCCTTCAAGCCCGTAGGCTGGAAAGCGCGACCGCGGCAAATATTCCAAGACGAGCGCCGAAGAGATATAGGCGCGTTAAAATCGTAACACCCGCGCGGCGTTCGTCCGGCGCGGCAGAACTTATAAAAAACGAAAAATTCAAGAAGGAGATGCATTTCAATGTTTGGACTGATGTTAAGCGGCGGTACGGTGGCGGCTCTTGTAGTGGCGGGGCTCGTCCTCAGAAATAAGCGTATGGAGAACGGCAGGAAGATATACACGACGGCGCTCGCCGTTTCGTCGCTGCTCGTGGCTCACCGGCGCGCTGCTCGCGCTCTTCTCCGGCACCTCGGTCGCGGCTGAGGAAGCCGCAGCTGTGGCGAAGGAAGTCTCCATCGGAGCGGGCCTCGGCTTCATAGCCGCGGCGGCAGCGACCGCCATCGCCTGCGTCGGCGCGGGCTTTGCAGTCGCGAACGTCGGCTCCGCCGCCATGGGGCTCGTCGGCGAGAAGCCGGAGATGCTCGGAACGACGCTCATCTACCTCGGCCTTGCGGAAGGTATCGCTATCTACGGCGTCATCGTCTCGCTGCTGATAATCCAGAAGCTCTAAGCTCGGAGACTCCGGTCAGATGAAAGCGTACCTTGTGAGCGACAATCACGACTCCCTCGTAGGCATGCGCCTCGCGGGCATCGAAGGGACGCTTGTACACACGCCTGAAGAGACGCACGACGCCATCCGCGAAGCGCTGAAAATCCGCGACCTCGCGATTCTCGCGATAACGGAGAAGGCGGCGGAAATGGCGGAGGACGCCGTGCGCCAGCTTCGCGAGCGCGGCGAGCTGCCGCTCGTCGTCGAGATACCGGACAGGTTCGGCACGAAGCGCGGACCCGATTTTCTTACGAAATACGTGCAGGAGGCCATCGGCGTAAAGATGTAGCCGGCGGCCCGCCGCCTGTTTCGTTTTCCGGCGGGGCTTCTCCGCGCGCCGCGCGGGAGTTCGCCCCTTTCGGGGCCGGACCGACACAAGAGGTGAATGAAGATGAACGAAGTATCAGCAGAAAAAGTCAACAATCTCAGAGACATAATCCTTAACCGGCCGGCGACGAGCGGAAGAGCAACCTGGCCCGCGGCCACAAGGACGCGGAGGCGTGGCTCGCGCGCGAGAACGAGAAGCTCCAGCACGAGGTGGACCTAGTGCTTCAGGACGCGCGCAAACGCGCCGAAGACATACGCCGCCGTCAGATACTCTCCGCAGAGAGGGACAAGTCGACGGAGACGCTGCGCCTCCAGAACAGAATCCTCTCCGAGGCGATGGGCCGTCTCCAGGACAAGCTCGTGCGCCTCCGCGACAGAGAGGACTACGCGGACATACTCGCCGGCATGTGCATAGAGGCCGCCGAGATGCTCGGCGTCAAGACGCCGCTCAAGCTGCGCCTCGCCTCGATGGACGCGGCCCTCGCGCCCGAGGTCATAGCGAAGACGCAGGCCTTCAACGGCGACATAGTAATGACCGCCGACGCCGACCCCGCGCCGATACTCGGCGGCTGCTGGGTCATCACGGCGGACGGACACAAGCAGGTGGACATGGACTGGCAGAGCGTCACGCAGGAACACGCGGACACGCTCGCCGAGCGTCTGCTGCCCCTGCTCTAGCGTGGGAGGGATGGCTTTTGGAAACGAAAAATAACGGCCGCGCCCTCCATCGGGGCACAGTCGAATTTGTAAACGGCCCGGTCATCAAGGCCGCCGGAATGCGCGACTTCGGTATGCGCGAGGTCGTCCATGTCGGGCCGAAAAAGCTGATGGGCGAGATAATAAAGATGGACGGCGACAACGCGACGATACAGGTCTACGAGGACACGGACGGCCTGAAAATCTACGAGGACGTCGCCGGCACCGGAGAGCCGCTCTCGATTGAGCTCGGCCCCGGACTTATAGGAAGCTTCTTCGACGGCATAGGCCGCCCGCTCGACGCTCTGCTCGAGCACGAGGGCATGTACATCTCCCCGGGCACCACCGTCAACATGATAAACCGCGACAAGATCTGGGACGTTACGCCTACAGCCAAGGTCGGCGACATGGTCGCAGGCGGCATGGTGCTCGCCACGATTCAGGAGACGCCGCTGCTTGTGCACAAAATAATGGTTCCGCCGGACTTGAAGGCGAAGTCACGTGGATAACGCCCTCCGGCAAGCACAGCGCCGGCAGCGACGCCGCGCGTATAAAAGACGCCTTCGGACGTGAAATCACGATACCGATAATCCAGCGCTGGCCCGTCCGTACGCCGCGCCCGTACCGCGAGCGCCTGCTGCCGAACGAGCCGTTCGTAACGGGGCAGCGCGTCATCGACGGGCTGTTCCCGCTCGCTAAGGGCGGCACGGCCTGCATCCCTGGCGGATTCGGCACGGGAAAGACGGTCACGCAGCACCAGCTAGCTAAATGGGGCGACGCGCAGGTCGTCATTTACATCGGATGCGGCGAACGCGGCAACGAGAACGGACGTCTCTCGAACAGTTCCCGGTCCTTGAAGACCCGCGCTCGGGCCGCCCGCTCATGGAACGCACGATACTGATAGCGAACACATCGAACATGCCCGTCGCGGCGCGCGAAGCGTCGATATACACAGGCATCACGATAGCCGAATATTTCCGCGACATGGGCTACGACGTGGCCATCATGGCGGACTCCACCTCGCGCTGGGCCGAGGCTCTGCGCGAGCTCTCCGGACGCCTTGAGGAAATCCCGGCCGAAGAAGGCTTCCCGGCCTACCTTCCGAGCCGCCTCGCGGAATTCTACGAGCGCGCGGGCCGCGTAGTCACGATAGGCGGAGAAAACGGCAGCGTCAGCATCATCGGCGCGGTCTCGCCTCCGGGCGGCGACTTCACCGAGCCAGTCACGCGCCACACGAAGCGATTCATCCGCTGCTTCTGGGGGCTCGACAAGAACCTCGCGAACGCGCGCCACTACCCCGCCATCTCGTGGACGGACTCCTACAGCGAGTACGCCGCCGAGGTCGACGGTTGGTTCTGCGCCAACGTCGACCCGCGTTGGGGCGAGGTGCGCGACGAGGTGCGCAACATCCTCGCAGAGGACAACAAGATACAGCAGGTCATCAAGCTCGTCGGCGAAGACGTCCTTCCCGACGACCAGAGGCTCGTCGCCTTCACGGCCTTCCTCATCAAGAACGGATACCTGCAGCAGAACTCATTCACGGCGGACTCATACTCGCCGCCCATCAAGGGGTTCGAGATACTCTCCGTCATCCTCGACTTCTACCACAAGGCTCTCGACCTCGTCCATAAGGACATTCCCATCTCGCTTATAAGAGAGGACGAGTCCGTGGACGCGATCACGCACCTTCGCGAGCTTCCGCCCGAGGACGAGAACGGATTCGAAAGAGTGCGCGGGCGCATCATGGAGCACCTCGACCGCGTCGCCGCGGAGCGCACGAAAAAGCTGAGGAGTGAATAACGATGCCGCAGGCTGAATATATTGGCGTAAAAGATATAGAAGGGCCGTTCATACTCATAGAGAACGTCACCGGCGTCGGCTACGGCGAGCTCGTAGACATCCGCGACGCGAGCGGCAGGGTCCGCCACGGGCAGGTAAAATCCCTCAGCGAAAAGGCTACGCTCGTGCAGGTATTCACCGGCACCGGCGACCTCATCCCGAACACGACGAAGGTGCGCTTCCTCGGCAAGCCGCTCGAGGTGCATCTCTCGAAGTACATGCTCGGGCGCACCTTCAACGGACTCGGCGAGCCGCGCGACGGCTGCGGCGAGATATACGGCGGCAAGCGCGTCAACATCAACGGGCTGCCGCTGAACCCGATGGCGCGCCAGTACCCGCGCGACTTCATCCACACCGGTATCTCCGCGATAGACACGCTGATGACGCTTATCCGCGGACAGAAGCTGCCGATATTCTCGGGCAACGGACTGCCGCACAACCAGCTCGCGGTGCAGATAGCGACGCAGGCGAAGGTCGTCGGCTCTGAAGAATTCGCCGTCGTCTTCGCGGGCATCGGCGTCAAGCACGACGACGCGGCCTACTTCACGCAGGAGCTTTCGTCGCGCGGACACAGCAACAACATCGTCACCTTCCTCAACCTCGCGGACGACCCCGTCATCGAGCGTATCGCGACGCCGCGAATGGCGCTCTCGACGGCTGAGTACCTCGCCTACGAGCTCGGTATGCACGTCCTCGTCATCATGACGGACATGACGAGCTACTGCGAAGCGCTGCGCGAGCTCGGCGTCGCGGCCGGCGAAGTCCCGAGCCGCAAAGGCTACCCCGCCTATCTGTACAGCGACCTCGCCTCGCTCTACGAGCGCGCGGGCGTCGTGCGCGGCAGGAGCGGCAGCGTCACGCAGATACCGATACTCACGATGCCGAACGACGACATCACGCACCCGATTCCGGACCTTACGGGATTCATCACCGAGGGGCAGATAGTCCTTTCGCGCGACCTCGACGCGAAAAACATCTACCCGCCGATAGATATACTCACGAGCCTCTCGCGACTCATGAAGGACGGCATAGGCAAGGGCTACACGCGCGAGGACCATCCGAGCGTGTCGAGCCAGCTCTTCGCCTCCTACAGCCGCGTACAGGAGGTCCGCTCGCTCGCATCCGTCGTCGGCGAAGACGAACTCTCAAAGACGGACAAGTCCTTCCTCGCCTTCGGTAAAATATTCGAGGAGCGCTTCCTGAAGCAGGGCAAGGAGGACGACCGCGAGATAGGCTACTCGCTCGACATGGCCTGGGACATCCTAGGCACGCTGCCGACATCTGAGCTCACGCGCGTCAGCCTCACCGAAATCAAGGAACACATCAAGAAAAATGACGAGGCGTAGCCACGCCGTCAAATTACGATGCAATGCGAAAAGCCCGCCGCGCGCGGGCTTTTTTGCTGCGCGCTGAAATCCGCGGCGCGGGCGGCGCGCGGGCCGCTGTGCTATAATTTTTAACCGGACACATCATTCGCACAGACGGAGGACAGACCGATGATAAACAAAATAGCGCTCGCCGGCTGCGGCAACGTAGGGACGGCACTTCTTGAAATACTCCACGAGAAAAAAGACGAGCTCAGAGAAAAATACGGCTTCGAATACAAGGTCGTCCTCGTCAGCGACCTGATGAAGGGCGTCATAATGGACCCGGAGGGGCTCGACCTCGGCGCGGCGCTCGAATCCGTGCGCGAGACGCGCACCTTTGAGAAGCTCCCGCGCGCGGAGGGGAGCTTCGAAGAGCTGCTCGAACGCTCCGGCGCGACGGTGCTCGCCGAAGGCACGCCGACGAATCTCAAGACGGGCGAGCCCGGCCTCACGCACATACGCGCGGCGCTTTCGCGCGGCATCAGCGTGACGACCACCAACAAGGGGCCGATAGCGGTAGCCTTCGACGAACTTACGGAGCTCGCGGAAAAGAACGGCGCGAAGCTGTCATACGAGGGCGTAGTAATGAGCGGGACGCCGCTTATAGACATGATGAAAAACGGCGTCGCCGGCTGCTCCGTCGTTAAACTGGAAGGGATACTCAACGGGACAACGAACTTCATGCTCACGAAGATGGCCGAAGGCGCCGAGTACGGCGCGGCGCTCGCCGAAGCGCAGTCGCTGGGCTACGCCGAGGCAGACCCGACCGGCGACGTCGAGGGCTGGGACGCGGCCGTGAAAGTATCGATACTGGGAAAAATCCTCTTCGGCGCGGACATTCCGGTCGATAGGGTCGAACGCACGGGAATAACGAAAATCACGCCCGCGCAGATAGAAGCAGCGAAGAAGCACGGACGCGCGGTAAAGCTGCTCGCGGGCCTCGCGTACGATAAATTCGGCCTGCGTGCCTGCGTCGCGCCCGTCGAAGTGGAGGCTTCGCATCCGCTCGCTTCGATAAACGGCGCGACAAATGCGATAACAGTGACGACCGACAACCTAGGCGACGTGACGCTCATAGGCCCCGGCGCGGGCCGTAAAGAGACGGGCCAGGCCCTGCTCGGCGACATGATACGCATGAGTAGGTAGAAACTTTATAAAGCCGCTTAGAACATAGAGAGCCGCCGCTCTGGAACGACCAGCGCGGCGGCTCTCATATTGTATATCGTTTATATCTCAGTTATTTCTTCCTTCTCAGCGCAAGCGGCGCGAGGGCTAAAAGGGCAAGCGCGCCCCAGCCGTAGCTGCAGCCGCCTCCTCCGCCCGAGCAGTGCGGGTAGAGTTCATCCCAATCCTTGTCTGTGTCCGGCTCATCGGGAACTTCGGGCGGTAGGACGCCGTCGGGCCAGAGCGGAGGCACGACGGGTTCTTGTTCGTCTGGCGTTTCCGGCGTTTCTGGTGTCTCAGGCGTTTCCGGAGTTTCTGGCGTCTCAGGTGTTTCCGGAGTTTCAGGTGTTTCTGGAGTTTCGGGCGTCTCAGGTGTCTCAGGCGTTTCAGGCGTTTCCGGCGTTTCCGGCCTCGGTATCTCAATCGGCCCTGCCGGGATGTCTATAGGTTCGTCGTCATCGCCGCCTGGGGTCGGGATTTCAGGAACGGGGTCTTCGCTCTGCGCCTCCGTCGTCCAGACCAGCGCGGTGACCAGCGAGCGCGACGGGTCGGATTCATCAGCGCCGCCTTCGCCGCTTCTGTAGGTCTCGATATAGGCGGCGAGGAGGGCGACGCCGGGCTCTCCGCCCGTTACGGTAATTTCATCTCCGTTTATCGCGGCGGAGGCGTGAGCAGCAGGTTCTGTGTAGACTTCGTCCAGAGCGTAGTACGAGCCTTCGTCGGCCGGCGCGCCGGGATGCGAGCGGAGTTTTAGGCTTATCTGTTTCGTTTCGCCAGATTTCACTACAGCGATGACCGGATCAAGGCTCGGGAACGACGTTACAACAAGGCCGCTTATCTGTTCTTGAGTGAGTTGGCGCACGTTCTCTGCGTTTCTCGCGCCGGAACCGACCGGCGGCAGCTCTCCAGAGTACGCCGAATCGCGGACGACGGCTCTTGGATTTGCGTAGCCGGCTATCCCTCCGATCTCCGACGACGGGACTGCGGAGACTGAGCCGGAGCTGACCGAAGAGTACAGTTCCGTCTTGTCCAGCTCTCCCGCTATGCCGCCGGTGCGCGCGCTCGACGAGGCCGAGCCGCTTATCGCCCCGGTATTAGTGCAGTTGTATATCTTGTTCGACGAGTAGAAGCCCGCGTTGCTCCATCCCGCTATGCCTCCGGCGTAGGAGTAGTATGACGAGCCGCTTATTTGGACTTTGCCTGTGTTGTAGCAGTTTACGGCGGCGGAGCCGTTGTAGAGCTGGGCCGTTATGCCGCCTGCCGTCGCGTCGCTTCCATCCTGCCCCTCGCAGTTTACAGGCGCGGTGTTGACCGCGTCGCGCAGAACGGAATCCATCGCAAATGCCGTGATTCCGCCCGCGAGCGTGTATGAGGAGACGGCCTGCTGGTTTCTGACGCAGGAAACGGATGAGCTCTCGACGCTTCCGGCTATGCCGCCCGCGTAGGAGCGGCGGTCGTTCCCTTCCTCCTGCACCGCTACGAGCGCGTCGTTGTCGGAGAATAAAATTCCGCCTCCGTGCTGCGAGCCGGCTATACCTCCGGCCATTACAAAGACGGCCTTGGCGCGCGCCGTTACGGTACCTTCGTTGACGCAGTATATGACGTGCCCCTCGGAGTATCCGGCCACGCCTCCGGCGTAGGCGTAGGGGCCGAGCTCAGTCCCTGTGCTGCCGAGCGTGACCGTCGCTTTGTTAAGGCATCTGTATATGACCGCACCCGGCCCGAGGCGCGCGGCTATACCTCCAGCCGCGAGCACGTTTCCGGACGGCGCGCCGTCTATCGAACCTTTCACTGTAAGGTTCGCTATCTGCGCGTTTTCGCCCTCGACGTTCAGGAAAAGGCCGCCGCCTTTGCCCCTCATATCTGATACTGTCAAATCGCGCATTACCTCCGTCGTTATGCGGAGACCGCTTATAGTATGATTCCCGCCGTTGAATTTGCCGGCGAAGGGCGTTTCGTCCGTACCGATCGGGACCCAATCCTCGCCGGCAAGATCTATGTCGGCGGCTAGGATTATGGTCTTCTCGGCAAAGTCATTGCCGGCGTTCACCTCGTCGCGGAAGCTGCGCAGTCCATCTGCATCTAATATGGTCAGGTCTACCGCATAAGCGCGCAGCGGCATCGCCACGCTTATCGCGAGCGCCGCCAAAAGAAGCATTATGCTCCGAATTTTCATCATGTCGTTCTCCTTCCGCGCCTCCGCTGGTTTATGCGGAGACGCTGTGTCTACATTATACTACATAATTTCAAAAAATTTCAGAATTTTTATCCATTTCTCCAAATAGCCGCACAATGAGAAGATACGAAAAAGCGGCGCGAATTTCGCGCCGCTTCGTGAGCTTAGTACAGCTTTGCCGGTTCGCGGCACGCGCCGCGGTTTCGGTTATCTTTCCGGCACTACCTCGAGCCAGTAGCCGTCGGGGTCCTCGATGAAGTAGATGCCCATGTCGGGATTCTCGTAGCAGACGCAGCCCATTTCGCCGTGAAGCTTACGCGCGGCCTCGAAGTCCTTTACGGTGAAGGCGAGATGGAATTCGCATTCGCCGAGGTCGTAGCGCTCTTTGCGGTCGTGCAGGCAGGTCAGCTCGAGCGTGAAGGGCGTCTCGCCGTCGGTGAGGTAGACGAGCGTGAAGCCCTCGCGCTCCACGCGGCGCGCCTCAGTGAGGCCGAGCGCCTTTGCGTAGAAATCGAGGCTCTTCTGCAAATCAAGGACGTTGAAGTTGAAGTGGTTGAAGCGGAAGCCCATGACGCGCGCTCCTTACATGAACGCCCTGTTGAGCACGAAGAGGACGGCGAGGCCGTAGAGCAGCCAGTTGACCTCTTTGCCGCGGCCCATGAGGACCTTGAGCGCGACGTAAGAGAGGACGCCGAACTCGATGCCCGCCGCGATACTGTAGGCGAAGGGCATCATGAAGAACGAGATGAGCGCGGGGAAGAATTCGGTCCAGTCGCTGAACTCCATCTCCTTGAAGCCCATCATCATGTAGCCGCCGACCATGATGAGCGCCGGAGCCGTGGCGCAGGCGGGGACTATCGAGATTATCGGGTTGAAGAACATCGCGAGGAGGAAGAGCACCGCGACGGTGAGCGCCGTGAGGCCTGTGCGTCCGCCCTGCTCGACGCCGCTCGCGCTTTCGACGAAGGTTGTGACGGTCGAGGTGCCGAGCACCGCGCCCGCGGTCGTTCCGATAGCGTCGGACATGAGCGCCTGGCTCGCCTTGGGCAGGCGGCCCTTTTCGTCGAGCATGTTGGCGCGGCTCGAAACTCCGACGAGCGTGCCGACGGTGTCGAAGAAGTCTACGAAGAAGAAGGCGAGCGTGACGCTCCAGAAGGCCGGCTGCGCGAGCATCGAGAAGTCCATCTTCATGAATATCGGCGAGAGCGACGGCGGCATGGAGACGATGCCCTCGGGCATCTTCGCGACGCCGAGCGGTATCGCGAGCGCGGTGACGACGACGACGCCGATGAGGATGCCGCCCTTTACGCGGCGCGCCTCGAGCGTGACCATGAGCAGCAGGCCGAGGATGGAGAGCAGCGCGGGGACGTTGCCGCTGAGCTTGCCGAGGCCGAGGAGGACGGCGGGGTTGTCGACGATGATGCCGGAGCCCTGGAGGCCGATGAAGGTGATGAAGAGCCCGATGCCCGCCGAGACGCCTATCTTGAGCGTCTTGGGTATCGAGTTGACGACCTCTTCGCGGACCTTGGTGCAGGTGAGCACGATAAAGATCACGCCTTCGACGAAGACCGCGGCGAGCGCGACCTGCCACGGTATGCCCATGCCGAGGACGACCGTGAAGGCGAAGAAGGCGTTGAGCCCCATGCCCGGCGCGAGCGCGAACGGGTAGTTCGCGAGGAAGGCCATAAGGAAGGTCGCGAGCGACGCGCCGAGGCACGTGGCTACGAGGACGGAGCCGAAGGGCATTCCGGTCTCGGAGAGTATGCCGGGGTTGACGAAGATGATGTAGGCCATCGTGACGAATGTCGTGATGCCCGCCATGATCTCCTTGCGCACGTCGGTGCCGTGTTCCGAGAGCTTGAACTGCCTCTCAAACCAAGAGTTCATGAAAAATTCCTCCCAAAAAAATTTTTTCGCGCCGCAAAAGCGGCGAAAAATACGGCACTATTATACATCTATTACGCGAAAATAACCGCAAAGCGTCCGTAAACGAGCGCCGCCGCGCGGGAAAATACAAACGCGCCCTATTCGTAAAATTACTGATTTTGCGTCCGCGCCCTTGCATTTGCCCCGCCGTAAACACGATAATAATATCGGTAGAAGGAGAGAAGAATATGGGCTACTTTACCAATCAAATAAGAAAGTCATATTATGCGGCCCTTCTCACGGCCTTTTACATCGCGCTCCAGGCGTTCATCATGCTGACCGACGCGGGGCCCGTGTCGCCCAATCTGCGCGACGTGCAGAGCATGTACATGATGCAGACGCTCCGCAGCGTCAACGACGACGCGACGGTGTCGCAGCGCGCGGGGTTCGCCATGTTCCTTGCATCGTTCGGCGCGGCGCTCCAGCCGAGGCCGCTGACCGACGCATTCTCCGAAGGGCTCGACGCGTTCCTCCGCAGGCTTCCGGCGTGGGCTTTCTGGAACGCCGAGATAGGCGCGGCGCAGGAGGCGCGCGCGTCCGCCGACATGGTTTTCAGGAAATAACTGTCCCCTTTCCCCACCTCATAAATTCTCTTTTCGGCAAATAAATTCCGGCAAACGGCATGAGCGCGCAGCTGCGCTCGTAACGGGCGCGCCCGCGTCCGGCCTCCGCCCCGCGTGCAGGGACGGGCGGCGAAGCTTCTCGTCAGGAGGAATGATACAATGCAGCTTCTTCACGCTGGACTTGACATAGGCTCGACTACGGCGAAGGTCGTCGTCCTCGACGAATACGACAGAATAATATTCAGCAGATACAGCCGCCACTTCGCGGATATCCGCGCGGCGGTCAGCAAACTTGTAAACGAAATGAGAGACAGGTTCTCCGGCTCGCGCTTCACGCTCGCTATGGCGGGCTCGGGCGCGCTCGAGCTCGCGCAGGGCATGGACGTACCCTTCACGCAGGAGCAGATAGCCTGCACGGCGAGCATCGCGCGCTTCCTGCCCGGCGTCGACGTCTGCATCGAGCTCGGCGGCGAGGACGCGAAGATAACCTTCTTCGACCCCGCGGGCGCTGAGCAGCGCATGAACGAGACCTGCGCGGGCGGCACCGGGGCCTTCCTCGACCAGATGGCGACGCTCTTCGGCACGGACGCGGCGGGGCTCAACGAGATGGCGAAGGGCTACAAGACGATCTACCCCGTCGCCTCGCGCTGCGGCGTCTTCGCAAAGACGGACGTGCAGGCGCTCTTGAACGACGGCGCGTCAAAGCCCGACATCGCGGCCTCGATATTCCAGGCCATCGTCAACCAGACGATAAGCGGCCTCGCCTGCGGGCGCAGGATACAGGGGCGCGTCGCCTTCCTCGGCGGGCCGCTCTACTTCCTCTCCGAGCTGCGCAAGCGCTTCTCCGAGACGCTGAAGCTGCCGCCCGAGCAGTGCATTTTCCCCGAGAACCCGCACCTCTTCGTCGCGATGGGCGCGGCGATAAGCGCGAAGCAGTACGGCGCGGTCGCCGCAGACGTGCTGCAGAAGCGCGCGGAGCATTTCTTCATCTCGCATAAGGAAGAGAAGCACTCGATACTGCCGCCGCTCTTCGGCTCGGATGCGGAGCTCGACAGTTTCAAGGAGCGCCATTCCAAGTGCGCCGCGAAGCGCGTGGACATCGCTTCCTACAAGGGCGACGCCTACCTCGGCATCGACGTCGGCTCAACGACGACGAAGGTCGTGCTCATAGGCTCGCAGGGCGAGCTGCTCTTCTCGCGCTATAAAATCAACGGCGTCGGCGAGCCGGTCAAGACGGTGCGCGAGGTGCTCTCCGAGCTCTATTCGCTGATGCCCGAGACCGTCACGATAAAGTCGAGCGGCGTCACCGGCTACGGCGAAAAGCTGATACAGGCGGCCTTCGGCATCGACGTCGGCGAGGTCGAGACGGTCGCGCACGCGCGCGCCGCGGGCTTCGTGCTTCCGGGCGCGGACTTCGTCATAGACATCGGCGGGCAGGATATGAAATGCCTGCGCATCAAGGACGGCGTCATCGACGGCGTATTCCTCAACGAAGCCTGCTCCTCGGGCTGCGGCTCCTTCCTCCAGAGCTTCGCGAAGTCGCTCAACATGGAGATGGACGAGTTCGCGCGCGCCGCGGAGCAGTCGCGCAACCCCGTGGACCTCGGCTCGCGCTGCACCGTCTTCATGAACTCGCGCGTCCGCCAGGCGCAGAAGGAGGGCGCGGCAATCGAGGACATCTCCGCGGGCCTCGTCTACTCCGTAGTGCGAAACGCGCTCTACAAAGTTTTGAAGATAAAAGACCCGTCCGAGCTCGGCGAGAAAATCGTCGTTCAGGGCGGAACGTTCAAGAACAACGCGTTGCTGCGCGCCTTCGAGCTCGTCACGAAGCGCGACGTCGTGCGCCCCGACATATCCGAGCTTATGGGGGCCTTCGGCGCGGCGCTCATCTCGCGCGACAACGCGCCGGAGAAGAGCGCGCTGCTCGGCCGCGAAGAAATAGCGGACTTCAAGGCCGAAAGCACGACGCGCCACTGCGCCGGCTGCGGCAACAAGTGCCTGCTGACCCTGACGAAATTCGGCGACGGCAAGACCTACATATCGGGCAACCGCTGCGAGCGCGGCGCCTCCGTCTCGGAGAAGGGCGCTCTGCCGACGAACATATTCGCCAAGAAATACCGCCGCCTCTTCGACCACTACAAGCCACTCGCTGAGGCCGAAGCGCCGCGCGGCGTGATGGGCGTCCCGCGCGTGCTCAACATGTACGAGGACTACCCATTCTGGTTCACGGTTCTGACGAAGCTCGGCTTCAGCGTCCGCCTCTCGTCGAAGGCCCCGGACGAAAACCTCGGCATCGACACGATACCGTCGCAGACCGTCTGCTACCCCGCGAAGCTCGTCCACAGGCACATCACGGAGCTGCTCGAAAACGGCGTGAAGAACATCTTCTACCCCGTCATGCTGCGCGAGACGAAGGAATTTGCGGGTGCACAGAAAAACTACAACTGCCCCGTGGTCACCGGCTACCCCGACGTCGCGCGCCTCAACATAGACAGGATATGCGAGGAGGGCGTCAACTACATCAAGCCGGAGCTCTTCATCGAGTCCGACAGAAGCGTCGCGATAGCGCTCAAATCCTCGCTCGCGCAGTTCGGCGTCACCGACGGCGAGATAAAGTCCGCGATAGCCGCGGCGCGCGAAGAGATGGCGCGCTACAAGCGCGACATAGAGCAGTTCGGCCTGGACGCGCTGCACGAGCTCAAGCAGCGCGGCGGCGTCGGCATAGTCCTTGCGGGACACCCGTACCACCTGAGCCCAGAGGTCAACCACGGAATACCAGAGCTGATCAACAGCTACGGCGTGACGCTCTTCACGGAAGACTCCGTCTGCTGGATGGCTAAAGATATAGAAAAACCCGGCGACGTAGGAGCGGTCGACCAGTGGGTCTACCACTCGCGCCTGTACCGCGCCGCGATGACAGTCGCATCGCATCCCGACTTCAAGGACGTAGAGCTCGTGCAGTTCAACTCCTTCGGCTGCGGCCTCGACGCGATAAGCACGGAGCAGACGGCTGACATCCTGACGCGCGCCGGAAAGCTCTACACCCTGATAAAAATCGACGAAGGCAAAAACAACGGCGCAGTCAAGATACGCATCCGCTCGCTGCTCGCCGCGATAAAAATGCGCAAAAACAACCCCGAGGCCGTCAGCGACGCGCCGCATACGGAAATCGCCCGCCCGAACGTCACCGAGACGAAGGGCCGCGTGCTCCTCTGCCCGCCGCTCTCGAACTATCACTTCCAGTTCCTCGGCGCGGCCTTCGAAAGCGCCGGCATCCGCCTCGACGTACTGCCCGAGGGCACGCGCGAGACCGTCGAGCTCGGCCTCCGCTACGTCAACAACGACGTCTGCTACCCCGCGATGATGGTCGTCGGCCAGTTCATCCAGGCGCTCAAGAGCGGACAGTACGACCCGGACAAGACCGACTGCCTCTACGCGCAGACAGGCGGAGCCTGCCGCGCCAGCAACTACGTCCACCTGCTGCGCCGCGCGCTCGACGCGGCGGGCTACCCGCAGGTGCGCGTCCTCGCCGCGAACCAGCAGAAAGGCGGCGACGCGGAAAAGCTCGAAGTGCCGCTCGGCACCTACTGGCGCGCGCTCATGGCGATAAACTACGGCGACGTCCTCATGCGCCTGCTGCTCCGCACGCGCCCCTATGAAAAGGAAAAGGGCGCGGCCGACGCGCTCTATGAGAAATGGAGCGAAGCCGCGCGCGAAAACGTCCGCGACGGAAGCTGGAGCGCATACAAGCGCAACGTCCGCGAGATGGTGCGCGAATTCGCCGCCGTCCCCGTCGACGGCGTCAAACGCCCGCGTGTCGGCATAGTCGGCGAAATCCTCGTCAAATACCACGCGAACGCCAACGAGCACCTCGTCGACCTGATAGAAAGCGAAGGCGGCGAAGCCGTAGTGCCGGACATGGCGAACTTCCTCTCCTACTGCATGTTCGACACCATCTATTCGCACCAGAAGCTCGGCGGACGCCTCCTGCCTAGAATCGGCGGCGAGACCGCCGTATGGCTGCTCGAACGCGCCAAGGCCCCGATCGCCGAGGCGATACGCGGCACGCGCTTCGGCGAGGCCCACGGCATAAAAGAGCTCGCGAAGCTCGGCTCGTCGATAGTGTCGCAGTCCAACCAGGGCGGCGAAGGATGGCTGCTATCCGCCGAAATGATATCCCTCATCGAAAGCGGCGTGAAAAACGTCCTCTGCGTCCAGCCCTTCGCCTGCCTGCCGAACCACATCACAGGCAAAGGCGTCGTCAAAGAGATCAAACGCCGCTACGAAGGCGCGAACATCCTCCCGCTCGACTACGACGCAAGCGTCAGCACCACGAACCAGCTCAACAGAATAAAGCTCCTCATGGCCACCGCAAAAACGCGCTATCTCAGAGTACACAGGCGGCGCGCTTTCCTCCCCAGGGAAGCCGCCGCCTTTTTTGCTGCGGCATGCGCCGCATGCGCATGTACAAACACATCCATTATCGTCATCTGTATACCAATATATGTAATAAATTCATCGTGAGAAAAAAGCGTACTTTTTGTGCAATGCTAGGGTTGATTTTTATTGTACTTGCAACAATAATATCCATGGCAAAATTAAGAGTTATTTGCTGTTTACCGTACGTTATGCTTTGATTTATAAAGTCTTGATAAGCGGCGCAAAAAGTATACATTTTCCGCCGCGTCAGACTAAAACGAAGATAAAAGAACCTGCGCGCCCGTCGATCGCCGCGCATATTCTTTCGGAGGTTATGACGCTTGCTCTTCAATTCTTATGTTTTCATTTTTCTGTTTCTGCCTATAACCTTCGCCGTATGGCGGGCGCTGTGCGCCAGGAAAAAGCTCGTCGCCGCGATATACTGGCTGCTGACGGCTTCTTTGTTCTTCTACGGTTACTGGAACCCGCCGTATCTTCTGCTGTTGTTAGCGTCGATAGCAGTGAATTTCGTGATACAGAAGAAAATAGCGCAATCGCGCCCGTCGCCCTCGGCCAAAAGCTATATGCTCGCCGGCGTCGCGGCCAACCTGGCGCTCATAGGCTACTTCAAGTACGCCAACTTCTTCGCAGAAAACGTCGCCTCGCTCTTCGGCGCATCGTGGCATAATCTCGACATATTCCTGCCGCTCGGCATTTCGTTCTTCACCTTCCAGCAGATCGCCTGCCTAGTCGACACTTATCACGGGAAGCTCGGCGTAATGCCCTTCCGTCATTACGCGCTATTCGTTTCGTTCTTTCCGCAGCTTATCGCAGGCCCTATAGTTCTCGCTGACAAAATAAATCCTCAGTTCTCCGACAAAAAGATATTCTGCCTTTCGTGGAAAAGCATATGCGTGGGGCTCACTCTTTTTTCAATCGGGTTGTTCAAAAAGGTCATCATCGCCGACACCTTTTCCCCCTGGACGGCGCTCGCTTTCGAGGCCGAACATCCGCTGACGCTGCTTGAGGCATGGGGCGGCGCGCTCGCTTACACTATCCAGCTCTATTTCGACTTCTCCGGGTATTCCGACATGGCGCTCGGGCTCGCTTCATTCTTCAACATAAAGCTGCCGCTCAACTTCAACTCGCCGTATAAGGCGAAGTCAATCATAGATTTCTGGCGCAGATGGCACATGACGCTTTCCGCCTTCCTGCGCGATTACCTCTATATCCCGCTCGGCGGCAACAGAAGGGGTAAGGCGCGGCGCTATGTGAACCTCATGGCGAACGCGCTATCTCAGAGTGGCTGTGGCACGGTGCGGGCTGGACCTTCGTAATCTGGGGCGGACTCCACGGGCTGTATTTGACGGTCAACCACTTCTGGCGCGAGCACAGCCCTGTGCGTCTGCCGTCGTTCATCGGCTGGCTTGCGACCTTCCTCTCCGTCGTCGTCGCATGGGTGTTCTTCCGAGCTGAGTCGGCGGGACAGGCCGTCGAGATACTCAAGGGCATGGCAGGAATGAACGGCTTCATTGTCCCGGCCGACTACGTCCCCGGCTGGCTCGCCTCTGTGCTTTCGTCGCTCGGCGTATCCGTGCTCGACTACACGCCACTGTGGGCGTTCGAGCGGCGCGAGATACTGAACATCGCGCTTGCCATCATCGCCTGCGCCGCCGCGCCGAACGCATACGAAATAACGTCGCGCCTAAATTTTACAAAGAGACAATGGCTCACAGCCGCCGTCGTAAGCGTCCTCGCCCTAACGCATCGCTCTCGCTATACCAGGTTTCAGAATTTCTCTATTTCCAATTCTAGGATGGTGCGCCGGATATGTTGAAACGTAAATCATATAAAAGATGGACGCTTTGCTTTTTGTCGATATTCGTCATCGTTACAGCCTCCGTCGTCACGCTCAACTACGCCGTCGACCCGATGTGGTGCTTCAACCACGAAACGCCGTACGCTGAATGGCGGAGTTTATAGACGAGAGAATACAAAAGGCAAATTTGCTGCGCTTCCGTAAAGACAAGATAGACACGCTAATTATAGGCAGCAGCCGAGTGATGCAGATGGACACTGACAAAATCGGAGACGGTGCCTTCAACTTAGGCTTAAGTTCGTGCAATGCCGATGGAATACCCCATCTTGATGGAAATTTTCCACAAAACGCGAGGATACTACCCAAATAAAATTATTGTAGGACTGGACTTCTTCGGCTCAAATACTACCTATGCGGACGGTACTAAAGCAAATCGCGCTGTTCCAACACTTCAGATGCTTGACGACAATGCATTTATTTACCGTATGGAAATGTTGTCAAGCATTGAACTGAGTAGGAAAAGTTTTAATCTAATTCGTAAAAACATAAATATCAAAGAAGACGGCATTGAATATGCTGATGTAAAACACCGCGCCGGGCATATGGGTGCGGGTGCTTATTATCCACCTATCGAAGACATAGAGCATAAAAAGCACGTAGGCAGAACGCTTTACTTTGACTTCAAGAAAATTTATGAATTTTTCCAATATAATGATCGATATAAAGAAGATATCTCAGCTCTAGTGCAACCGCCTATTAGAGCAGAAGTAGAACCGTTCATCACTCCGGAAGGTACGCTGACGATGCGCCTCATAGCTGAAACGCCAGGACGTATTGACGATTATGAACGTATGATTCGCGATGCGGTAGAAGTCTTCGGCGGAGTCTGGAATTTCATGTATGTGAACTCTGTTACGTCCAACCATTTATATTGGAGAGAACCAAGTCATTCTATCGGACAGGTCAACGAATGGGTGTTGGACAGAATATTCGGTACTGGCAATCCCCCAGCAGATTTCGGTGTATATGTCACCCAAGACAATATAGATGAACACCTTAAAGAAGTCAGAGCGCAGCTGATGGCGCTGCCAAGCCAGGAAGATTCATGGACTCGGTTGATGAAAGAATGAAGCGAAAGCGTTAAATCATCCGTTTTTCAACCACCGTATACCAATGTCCTTCAAGATCTTTATATGAATAGTACAGCTTCCAGCAGCTGTGCTCTTCATCTTTAATCAGCGCGGCTTTATACAGACTGTCCTCGCCGGATTCGCGTATCGGATCAAGACGTTTTCCTTCGATTATCCGCCAGTTTATGCCGAGGTCACGGCTCTCTGCGAACAATATCGAATGTCTGCCGTCCCCATTCCTGGCGCACAGCGCCATTAGCAGTCGTCCGTTGTCTTGCTCCACATCGATGTGCCACGGCATAAGTCCGTCGGCATATCGTTCAGTTCGACTTTGACGCCACTTGTAATTGAAGAGAGTTCGGGACATTCGGCGCGTTTTATTTCAAATATACCGGATTCTTCGTCTACATACCAGGCATAGTATTTTTCGCCCAATCTCAGCACGGACGGCGACATCAGCACGCCGGCCCTGTCTGTCGGATTCCGCAGTGAAATCAACGCTTTCGGTGCGCTCCACGAGATTCCGTCGCGCGTTTCCATAACATAGACGGATATCATCAGGCAGCCCTTTTCTTCGCGCACTTCGCGATATATCAGAAAAACGGTGCCGTTTTCGTAAAACAGCGCCGGATCTGAGTTGTATCCGGTCCAGTCTGAAGGAGGCGCGACTACCGGAGATTTTCCGCCCTGGGGCAGACGCCATGAGACACCGTCGTGGCTCACAAGAAATTCAGGATTTTCGAAATAGACAATAGCCTTTGGGAACGGAGTAACAGCCATCAGATATTTCCATTTTCCAGCGCCGAAGCCTTCCGGCACATATATTACGTCGGGATGTACCGTCTCTCCAAGGCCAGAGGTCATAGACAAGTCCAGAAGCGCCGCGCCGTCGCGGCATGAACGCGGAGGTACGGCTGCGGTCAATCCTTCTTCATACTGGAGCCTATTCCAACGTTTCTTAACGCCGCCGCGCACCCGATGCGGGAAAGAAATAAGGAAGTTCGTCGTGAGCTGTAAACACAGCCTTGTTAATTCTCTTTTTATTTTGGAGGACTCCATGATTCACCGCTCCCAGTCATAATGCAGCGCGACGCTACAACGTTTTCACAATGCTAAGAAATTGTCTGAATGCCGCTTCGTTCGTCTGATTTTCGAGCACCCAGCGCCTCGGGGTACAATTACGAATCGCGGCAAGACCTTCGCGCAGTTCCTCTACGTTATGCCACTTCATTCCCGTCTGCGGCGTAATGTACGGCGCTGCGTCGCGTCCGCGCGCGATGACGCTTTCGGATTCGTAGACAAGCGTCGGACGGTTCATCGACCACGCCTGAGTGAGCGATAGTCCCTGGGTCTCGCTCCCGCCCATGACGACGACAAAATTGCACCACTCAAGCAAGCGTTCGTAGTCCTCTGGCACGTAACCGCCGTACCGCAGCATCTTCGTTTCAATTCCGAGCTCCTTCATAATCTGCGCGGCCTGGATGGACATCTCCGCGCCTTCGCCTTTCACGTATAAAAGCGCGCTATGCGCAGCGCCGCCTTCTTTCATGTCGAGCGGCGACCAAATTTTTTCATCAACGCCGGCAGCCCAAACGTTAAGATTTTTGAGCACGCGTCCGGCGACACGGCATTCCGACAAATACGCGTCAGCAACCCAGCGTGAAGCCAGCAAATAACAGTCTATCGCGTCGTCTGCAATAATCCATTCGTGTTCTGACGGTCCTTCGTGGCATATCATCGGACCGGCGATGAGTTTTTCGACAATGCCGCGCCGTTTCATCGCTATTACGTCACGCAGCACGCGCCATGAGCACGGTACATAGGCTATGCTTCCGCGCGCATCTTCGTACCGCGGATTGACGAGAAGTTCGACATCCGGAAAATATTGCGCACCTTTAATGAACGAATCGACGAGATCCTGATGCCCACCGAGTGTATGAGAGCAAGTCACGCTTTGTACGCGTTCCCGCGCAGCGTATATTTCAAATAATTGAAGCGCCGCTCACAGTCTTTTGCGAAACGTTCAAATAAAGCAAGCGGTTTAGTGAAGAATGAAATACGCATGAGTTACACCGCTTTCGTGGCGCGGCGAAAGCACCGCGCAAAATTACGACCCCTTATGTGCGTATTTTAATGCATAGTATGCTTTTAGGCCAAATATTCTAATAAACGGACGATATATATACTTTCTGTGGAACTTCGTGCTGTAGTCCATGATGTAAAAACGCTTTTCTATATCTGCAATAAGTTCCTCGTCCCATACGCCACCGAGCTTTATCCCTCGGAAGCTGCGCCAGTATATATATGATATGACGCCGAGTAAAGTTTTCCTGAATTCGTCGGAGAGATGAGGCGATTTAGAAAATCTCAAGAGTGAGTCAGAAATTTTTATAAGGTCTGTGAAATCCCTGCGAGTTTCTCGCCTGCGCGTAATAGAGCCTTGTCTTAATCTGTACACGTAAATACACGATGGAAACCAAGCGATTTTGTGCGCATAAGAAAATAATCTCGGCGTCCACTCCTCATCCTCAGAATTAACGCCTTCATAGAAATACACTTTATTATCTATCATTAGCTTTCTTGACGCACAACGAAGCCAAACAACGTTTTCAAAGCATGATGCTTTTTCTTGACGAACCCAAACATCCTGCCCGTTACCAGAAACCTCCGTTGATTTGGCGCTTCTATGACCAGACGTTATCACACCGTCTTCGTCCACGCAACCATCGAATTCTATGATATCGGCGTCGTTTTGTTCAAGAAATTCTATGAGTTTGTCTACTGCACTATCTGTCAGATAATCATCGCTGTCTACAAAGAAAATATATCTGCCGCTCGCTTTGCGTAGTCCAAAATTTCTCGCCGATGACAAACCGCCGTTTTCTTTTTCAAAAACAAGGATAGGATAGAGATCTTGTTTGTAATTTTTCAAAATCTCGCCGGTTTGATCCGTTGAGCCGTCGTTGACGACAATAACCTCAGTCAGCTCCGCGGCCTCTTCGGACATGCCGTCAAAAATTGAATCCAAACACTGCTCTATATAATCTTCTACGTTATATGCTGGAATAATTATGCTTAAAAGTTTGCCGTTTTCCACCGTCGCGCGCCTCCTTTCAAATTTTCAGCGCTGCGTCAAACGTTCGACCGCAGCAAACACTTCCGCCGCGTCTATATCTTCAAGGCACTGGCGCGAGCATTCGAGCTTTTCGCAGCCCTTGTTCGGGCAGCCGCAGAAGAAACAGGCGCCGAGGCTGTCCATATATCTTGTGCCGGCGCCGGGGAAGTTCGGGCCGAACAGCCCGGCGACAGGTTTTCCGAGGGCGCGCGCAATATGCATAAGCCCAGTGTCGCCGGATACGACGGCATCCATCATTGACGTCAGCGTAATGGAACCCTCTATCGAAGTACGCCCCACCATGTCGTTCACGCGCGGCGACGCGGTTCCGCCGCAGATTTCGCGCGCGGTTCTCTTTTCGTCGTCCCCGCTGCCCATGAGATACATATCGTATCCGGCGTCCGACGCGAGGCGGCAGAATTCTATCCATCTCTGCACGGGCCATCTTTTTACGGCCGCGCTCGCGCCTATGGCCAAGCCGAGCTTTTTACCCTCTCGCCCGCAAAGCTCGGGCCATTCGTCGGATGCGGGCGGCGGACAAAGATATGAAGGACAGCCGCACATTTCAAGCGATTTATCCAATAGATCCGAAAAATCAAAATTTGTATGAGTGAAGGGAAAACGATGTATGACGCAGTAGCGAGTTTTAATGCCTGAGAAGAGGGAAAACAAACTGCTGCGGTCGGAGCCGTGCATGTCGATCAGGATGTCGAAGCCCATGCGGCGGACCTTTTTCAAGATTTCGCGATAGCCGCGGTTGCCGGTGTTCTTCCTGTCCCATTCTATTACGCCGTCTACCCACGGCTGCGCGCGCACGATGCCGGCGTACATGGAATCGGTCATCCACGTCAGGTGAATTCGGGATGCTTTTCCTTTATCCGCATTGCGGAATAATTGGCGAAAATTATGTCGCCGAGAGAGGAAAATCTTAAAAACAATACTTTTTTGCGTTCTCCGCTCAAGGTCGTTCCCTCCGATTAGAAATATACCGAGCCCTTTTCGCTAAAGCGTATGTTTATAATCTGTTACGACACGAGTATACAGCGCAGCCGTCTCCGCGGCAATCCGATCCGCGCCGAACTGCGCCGCGCGCGCAGAGGCGCCGGACGAGGCTTCGTCCAACGAATCGCACGACAAAACGCTGCGAGCCGCTCCGCCATAGAAACTTCGCTGCCGGGCTCGGCGAACCATCCGCTCACGCCTTCCTCAACAATGTCGAGCGGCCCTCCGGCCCTTGTCGCTATCGCGGGCAGACCGCAGGCCATCGCCTCCAGCAGGACTATGCCGAAGGGCTCCGGAGTTTTCGAGGGAAGTACGAAGAGGGTCGGCGGCCCACATGTACGGGCGCACGTCCTGCGCAAAGGGGAAAATTTTTATTCTGTCGCTGAAACGCGCGCCGAATGCCAGCGCTGTCAGCTTTTCTTTTTCCTCTCCGTCGCCGATTATCCATAGGACAGATTTCTCAGCATCGTCTTCGTGCTCTGAAAGGTACATGTCGTAACCTTTGATGAGCACGTCGAAGCCCTTCCAGTCCACGAAACGCCCCGCCGCGAGGATGATTTTCACTCGCCGCCAACGTTGTGGGCCTTCCGCATTTCTTCACGCACATCTTCGTCGCGCGCGTATTTTGAAACGTCTATCGGGTTATGCACGACTGCGATTTTTGTTTCGGGAACGCCGAGGGAAATAAAATAATCCTTGACCGACGTCGAGCACGCGGCGAAGAAATCTCCGTCGCGGTGATATTTGAGCTTAGGGTATTTATCTATCGTCTGTAAAACTGGGATACGCTTATGCTTTCCCCACCAGCCGCCGATTTTCGCGGCGGACGAGAGGCGCGTATGTATCAGGTCGGGCTTGAATTCGTCTATGAATCCGCCGAGCTTCGTATTTGTAAACGGAAGCATCTGGGATATGGGGCGGCAGACGCCGAAGCTGACGCCGTTCTTTTCGAGCCGTCCCGTAAGAGTGCCGTAATCGCGGCAGGCGACGAAATTTTCCACGCCGCGTTTCGCGAGCTCTGACAGCAGCTGCACCCACGTCTCGCCCCATGCCAGGTTGCTTTCGTCGACGTAGTGCAGGACTTTCATCGTTCAGCACCTCCGTTAATTCTGCGATGACTTCGCGATATATCCGCTCGTCCGCATCGACCATCTTTTCAAGCGTCGGAACCGACGATAGCGGGATATCCAACTCCGCGCGGCGTGTTTTGATGAAACAGGCAATGGCTTCGCGCCACGCGGAAGGTCGCCGGGCGGCAGCAAGTTGGCGGAGCCGCCCGCCATTTCGCTGACCGGCGGAATGTCTGAGGCTATAACTGGAATCCCTATCTGGACCGCGCGCGCCAACGTCAGCGGCATTCCTCTGTATACGAAGGGAAGAGCAGACAGGACGAGCGCGCCATGAAGTCGTCAGCCTTGTCGGAATAGCCGTGGAAGATCACGCGCTCCGTGAATCCGCGTTCTTTTGATATCTCTTCAAGCTCGGCGCGCATCGGGCCGTCGCCGAGCACGTCGAGCGTCCATTCCATATCCTCAGGCATCGCGCGCAGCGCGTCGTGCAGTCCCTTGACCGGCGAAAGCCGCCCGACGAATAGGAACCTCACCGGGCCTTCAAGATTTTTCTCGTTCCAGCGTACTTTCGGCTCGTCGAGGCCATTTAGCACGACCTGGGTATTGTCGTAAAAACACTCCTTCATGCCCTCGCGCACCGCGTTGCTGACGCAAATCACGCGCGCTGCGTCGCGGTACGGAGCGTATATCCAAGGCGACTTGTTGCCGAAAACGACGTGCGCCGTCACAACATATGGAAGGCCTGCGCTCTTCGCCGCCCAGCGTGCAATCCACGCCGGTACGCGCGAATGAGCATGGATGAGTTGAACTTTGTCCCTCCGCGCAAGCTCAGCTATCTTGAGCGAGCATGCCCATATCGTGAAGGGATTTTTCTTATGCACCGCATATCGATATGCCGCACACGTTCCGACAGCTGGCTCTGCATTTTGCCGCCCGCCGATATCACGGTTACTTCGTTTCCGCGCGCAGTAAGTTCGTTCGCCAGGTCGATGACGTGACGCTCTACGCCGCCTATATCTAGTTCGGGGAGGATTTCTATAATTTTCAACACAATACTTCTTATCGCTTATTAAAACGCACATAATAATTTTTATAATATATCTTCGGAAAAGCAAGATCCAAAGCGATTTGATAAAAATGCCTGGTTTTTCAAAAAATGAACGGAAGCTCTGCAGCAAAATTTTCCTTACTTTGCTGTCATGCAGCATGGCATCGAACTGTTCTTGTAAATTCCACGCTGCATAGACGGCAAGCATACGCTGATAACCTATCGGGAGAATGCAGCTGTTCACAAAGTGATGTGCAATGCTGGTATCCATATGCTCTGAAATAAAGTCCGCTTCGTCGAAATGAGCCTCCGTATGATGAAGGTAACGAGTGATTGACGCATCGCGTGACGTTTCTGATTTCCTCGTTCCCATATCGGCGTGCTGGAGATATATGTACAGGCAGTCCTTGACGAACGACGTTTTCGCGCCCGCGGCGATGACTTTCGTTACAAATTCCACGTCTTCTCCTGCAATACGCCCTTCAGTAAATACTATATTGCTGGCAAGCAGAAAATCTCGTTTGTAAATTGCCGAACACAGCAGAGCCGTAATTTTATTCAGCAGACGTAGCCGAAGCAGCTCATCCTGCGCAAGTTCCGCATCGCATGCAAGCGACGGATACATTTTTTCTTTTCCATCAGACGCCTCACGCGTCTTATAACCGCAGAACGCAGCGTCGCCGTCGTGCTTCGCAACGCTCTCATAAAGGCGCGCGATGAAATCTGGTTTCGCAAGATCGTCGCCGTCAAAGAATATGACGTATTTTCCACGCGCAGCCGACGCGCTATCTCAGAGTGCCGCCGATACGCCTCTGTTTTTATCGTGACGGAGCACTCTGTAAGGAATGCCGGAACATTTCAATGCAGTCTCCGCACAGTCCGCTGAGTGGTCGCGCGAGCAGTCGTCCACGACGACTATCTCGAAATCGCGGAAGCTTTGAGCGCACAGCGAATTTAAGGTATCGCCAAGTCTATTCTCCAGGTTATATACCGGAATAACGACACTGACTGAATACATGAAAGACACCACCTATAAAACTCAGCGTTCGCCGCCGAAGAACCTTTTGAAAAATATATGAGGCAGCGTCCATATATGGCCTCGGAATATATTGTCCGCTATCTGCTTTTTGATGCGCTTCACGCAGTCCGACGAATGCAGATGCGCGTATGACGACGTAGAGAGGTCGTGGAGCATTAGCCTTATCAGCTCGTTGTCGTCGCGGCAGTACGGAGTCATGCGCAGGTAACGCCAGTACAGGTCGTCGACGTAGGGACGAGTGCAGAGCACCCACGGCTTCGCCGCTCCGCCAGCCATGTGCCATATCGAGCCTTTGAGACTTTCTTCTGTGGCGCCGGCCGCGTCAATATGGTTGAATCGTTCGTCTATGAGCAGTTTGTCGTTAGCAAAGATATGATTGAGGCAGTCCTGATCCGCAAGCGTGATGCACTTTTTATATTTTGCATAGAAGTCGCCGACCGCATCTAAAAAATCGTATTCCTCACGCATCTTCTTCAGATTCATCAGCAGTACTCCGGCGTTGAAGTATTCGCCGCGCTTGACGCCGAGCAGCCGCCACGCCTTGTCGAGCCGCCACGGAAGCGGTTTGCCTTTCAGATAATCAAGCGACCACACGTCGCGCACGGCCGCAACGGCGCGATCGCCGAGCGGCACGTTCCACAGCTCCGCGATGTCCATGTTGACGACGATGTCACAGTCAAGGTAAATCATTTTGTCCTCGCTTGACACATCCGGCAATAGTAGACGGAAGAGCGTCCCGCGCATACCGTCGACAGTCAGGCGGCTTACGTCTATGCGCTCCGTGTCAAGCAGATTTTCTACATTGATAAAATTTAGCTCCTGTTCATAGAACGAAGCCAGAAGCTCCAATTTAACGCGGTTTTCGTGTGTCAGTGTGTCGTCGTGAACGATATGCACGCACACGCGGCTTTCGGTATTGGCGAAGATGGACGCCATAGTGACCGCCGCGTGACGGCAGTATGTGCCTCTGGGGTCGCAGAATGCAAGAGCTGCGTGGATTTTATCGTTTGTCCTCATTTGCTCCTCAACCTATCATCAACGAATCACAGCGGCGGAGATTAATATATCACTCCGCAGAAAACGTATGCGGCACGCAGTCGTTTTCTTTTTCAGCCGCAGACGGAAGCGCCGCTATTATGCCCATCGACGCCCAGAAAATGACCGCCAAGTCTCTCCGCGCCTCAAACACGTCGCCGGTAAGCCCGTAAATCAGCTGCCCGCCGAGCATCACAAGGAAAATCAAATACCACGGCACGCCGTTTTCAATACGAAAGCGCCCGCGCCAGCATTTTTTTAGCATCATCGCAAGCGCCGCCAAGAACAGCAGCATCGACGGTATGCCGGAGGACACCGCAAGCTCTAGGTACATATTATGCGCGTGGCTGCGCGCCACGAAATCGAGCTTTCGCATACTCCGCGTTTTCTTTCAGAGCCTGCCCGTATACCTCTTCCAGATTTTTTCTTCCGTATCCGGCTATCGGCCTGTCGGCAACCAGGCCGGAGACTATGCGCCATATAGCGGATCTGTGGTTAGTCAGAGAATTCGCGTCCTTAACCGATGATATCTGACGTAGCTCGACTTCGAAGCGCTTCTGTATCGCTCCGCCGGAGACGTAGTTGAATGCCACAAGCACCATCAGGCCGGCGAATATTCCGGCCCCGATGCTTATAAGCTTGATTTTCCCGGCACGGACGGCATAGTAGAGAATGAACGGCAGCATACAGAACACAGTGAGCCATGCGCCGCTGGCGAAAGAGATGAACAGAGTAACCATGCTGACGATGCAAGAAAAAATATTTTAAGAAGCAGCGTTTTTCCCATATCCACATGCTGTAGAAGAAAATATACGGGACGGCGAGCACAGGATACAGACCGAGCGTGTTGCCGTTCATAGTGAGTCTTTTCGGAAGAGCGAACGGGAGCGGCACGTAAGCTTTGATGATTATCAGGCAGAAAATAAAGGTAGTAAGCGGGACGAAGAATCTGATGAACGTTTTGCGAGATTCCTCCGAGCTGAACAGACGTACGGCGAAGAAATAGCCCACAAGAAGTTCAAGATAGACGGAAGCCCCCTTGCCCCACGTTTCAAAGTCAGTCATGAAAAACACGTTGATGAAGGCGCTCCAGAGGAAAAAAGCTGTCAGGGCTATGGAGATATCGCGGCATGTTTTGTCGTTGAAGGAAACTATAGGCTCTTTATGCCGTATGCGTCCATAGACCAGCAGCCCGAGCGTGAGGACGTAGCCTGTATAGTGTACGGCCGGAGCAAATATGGTGAAGATTATCGACGTCAGGTAAATGCATCTTGCGGCGCTTTCGTACGAAACGTTGGAAAACTTCATTTGCTGTGATTCTCCTCGGTCTATGTTGTCAACGTATCCATTGTAACATACACTTGTAGCAAAGTACGTTTTCAGTTTACAGCCGCAGTTGAATGTTTAAATTTTCTCTCCTCTAATAACCGGCGCAAACATTTTTCAATATCTTGCGCTCACAAAGCGCATTCCTACCTCCCCGCCAAACTCGACAGGTCGAATATCGGAAGCAGGACGGCGACTACTACGAAGCCTACCAGCAGGCCCATGACTAGACGCGCTATCTCAGAGTAGGGTGGCCCATTTCTGCATGGAGGACTGGGCGTATTCCCAGCAGCTTGCGCCGAGGCGTTCGGAGGTTTCGGCGAGGGTGCCGCCGGCTTCGCCTACTCGGATTACGGTGGTTATTTCTTCGGGGAAGGAGCCTTCTTTTTCGAGCGCCTGCGAGAAGCGGTAGCCTTCTTTTATGTAGTCAGTGACGGTTGAGAGGCGGCCCTTGACGGGATCCAGCGGTTCGGTGAGTTTGAGCGCCTGGACGAGCGGGATGCCGGTGCGCAGGAGCGTGCCGGTCTGGCTGAAAATTAGCGCGAAGGTAAGGTTTTCGCGCGCTTCGCGGAAGAGCGGCAGGGAGATTTTTTTATGCTTGCGGCGCAAATAGAGCGCGAGCAGCGCGGCCGCCGCGGCGAATGGGACGATGCCCGCGCGGACGGCGTCGGAGACGAAGATGAGCATCCGCGTGATGAGCGGCAGCTGCGCGCCGGATTCTATGACGAGCGCGGTGAGGCGCGGGACGACGAAGCTGAGCAGGAATATGACGACGCCCATGCCGACGAAGAGCATGAGCACGGGATAGGTGAGCGCCGTCTGGATTTTGCGACGCAGCGAAATTTCGTTTTGGATGAGTTCTCCTGCTTTTTCGAGGATTTCGCCGAGCGACGCGGATTTTTCGCCGGACTCGACCATTCCGACGAGGCCGGGACGGAATACGCCTAGCGCAGCCATCGAGACGGCGAGCGAACGTCCGCCTTCGACTGACTCGCGCAGCTCGGTGTATATCGGCTTGAGGTTTTTGCCGCGCGTCTGCTTCTGGAGCAATTTCAGGACTTCCGTGAGCGACAGGCCGCTGCGCATGAACGACGAGAGCGTCGCGCAGAACAGGTGCTGCTCCTCGAGCGAGAGCTTTTTGCGGCGGCTTTTGCCTCCGAAGCTCCACGCGCGCGGCTTTTCTTCTTTTACGGAGACTACCGTGCAGCGTTCGGAGGCGAGCTCGCGCAGCAGGTCGTTCTCGCTCGCGGCCTCGCGGCGCACTGTTCTGCGTTCGCCGCCGCTCGTGTAGACCTCGGCGCGGAAGAGCGGCACGGCTAGACCTCGCCGACGACGCGCAGCATTTCTTCGGGCGTCGTTTCTCCGTCCTTGACGGCCTTGAGGCCGAGCTCGAGCAGCGTCGAGAAGCCGCCCTTGCGCGCGAGCTCGCGCAGCTCGTGCGGCTGCGCGCCGCGCGCTATCGCCTCCTGTATCTCGGGCGTCACGTCGAATTGCTCGTAGAGGCCGAAGCGTCCCTTGTAGCCCGTGCCGCCGCACTCTTCGCAGCCGCGGCCTCGCCACGCGTGCTTGACGCCGTTTTTGCGGACGACGCCGGTCGTGTCGAACTTTTCTTTGCAGTGCGGGCAGACGCGGCGCACGAGGCGCTGCGCGACGACGCCGAGCAGCGAACCCGCGACGAGGTAGGGCTCTATGCCCATGTCGGTGAGGCGCGTGACGGCACTGACGGAGTCGTTGGTGTGGAGCGTCGAGAATACGAGGTGGCCCGTAAGCGAGGCCTGTATCCCTATGTGCGCGGTGTCGAAGTCGCGCATTTCGCCTATCATTATGATGTCGGGGTCCTGGCGCAGAATCGAGCGCAGCGTGCCCGCGAAGGTGAGGCCGGCCTTTTCGTTGACCTGCACCTGGCCTACGCCGGGGAGGTCGTATTCTATCGGGTCTTCGACCGTGATGACGTTGACCTCGGGGCGCGCGAGCGCCTGCAAAATCGCGTAGAGGCTCGTGCTTTTGCCGGAGCCGGTCGGCCCGGTGAAGAGTATCATGCCGTTCGGGCGGCGGATGAGCCTTTCGAGGCGCTCGCGCTCGCTCGCCTTCATTCCCAAATCCTCGAGCGTGAGCAGGCCGCGCGCCTTGTCGAGAAGGCGGAGGACGAGCCGCTCGCCGTGCTGCGTCGGCAGCGAGCTGACGCGGATGTCGACGAGCCTGTCGCCGATGCTGATTCCTATGCGCCCGTCCTGCGGCACGAAGCGCTCCGCGATATCCATGTTCGCCATTACTTTTATGCGGCTCGTGACGGGGGCCTGGTGGCCCTTTGAGAGCGAGTAACGGTCGGATAGCACGCCGTCGACGCGGTAGCGCACGACGACGCGGTCCTCGTAGGGCTCGATGTGTATGTCGGTCGCACGCTCTCGCAGCGACTCCATGAGTATGCCGTTGACGAGGCGGACGACGGGCGCGTCTACGCTGTCGCTCATGACCTCCTGGCGCGCGAGCTCAGAGAGGTCGTCGACCTCTTCTATCGCGTTGAGCGTCTCCTGCCCGACGCCGCTTTTTATGTCGTAGAGCGAGCGTATGAGGCTCTGCACCTCGGCGGGAGGCAGCAGCGCCGCGTCGACGCGCGCGCCCGCGGCGGCGGCGAGCAGCTGCGCGTCGGGCGTCGCCGCGTAGTCCGACACGGCGACGGTCATCACGCCGCCTTCGAGCGAGAGCGGGACGACGCCGCGGTCGCGCAGGACGTCGAGGCTCACGCCCTCGGGGACGAGCGCGAGGATTTTTTCGGGATTTACGTCGAAGTCCCTTATCGAGCGCGCGGCCATTTTATTTCGCCGCCGGCTCGGACTGTTCCGCTTCGTCGCCGGGCTGCGGCGCATAGATGAGCCCCTTCGGGTCGAGCATCTCGCGCGTCACGCCCTCTTTGCGCGTCGCCTTCTGGTAGTCGCTGTTGTTGCGCTGTATCAGTATGCGCTCGGCTTCGCTGAGCTCCTGCCCGTCGCGGATTATGCGGTCCGTCACCTGCGAGGCGTGCTCCGGCGTCTCGATGATGTAGGGCGTGAGGAATATCATGAGGTCCACCTTTTCGCGCTGTTTCTCGGTTGATTTGAATAGGTTGCCTATGAGCGGTATGTAGGAGAAGAATGGCACGCGGTTCTTGAGCTCCTTCTCCGCTTCTTTGATGAGGCCGCCGATGATGACGGTCTGGCCGTTTGCGACGAGGACGGAGGTCTTGACCTCGCGCTTCGAGGTTATCGGCGTCGCGTTGTTGGTGGTCGTCTGAAGCTCCTCTATGCGCTGCTCTATCTCGAGCGCGACGAGGTTGCCGCTCCTGATGTGCGGCGTGACGGTGAGGATGAGGCCGACGTCCTTATATTCGTAGCTGTTGGTTACGGAGTCGGTGTTGGCCTGGTTCGTCAGGCTGCCCGTGAGCTGCGGGATGACCTGCCCGACCTGCAGCGAGCTTTCGAGGTTGTCGGTGCAGAGCAGGCGCGGCATCGAGAGGACGTTTATCGCGTCGAAGCGGTTGAGCAGGCGGATGTAGGCGTACATGAGGCCCGCGCCCTGGGTGTTGGTCGTGGTGACGGCGTTGCCCTGCATGTCGTAGGTAACGTCCTCCTGCGTCATTAAGCTCTGATACAGCGACTGCACATCAGACGGCACGCCTGTGTTGCCGAGCTGGACGTTGCCCGCGATTACCGCGTCTCCCATGAGGTCGCCGCCCCAGGCCGCCCAGTCGATGCCGGCGCTGTTGAGCTTGTTGAGGCTGACCTCGGCGATGAGGCCGCGCAGCATGACCTGCTTCGGCTGTGTGTCGAGCTGTTCGAGTATCGACTTAAGCGAGTTGTACTGCTCCTGCGAGGCGGTGAAGATGAGGCTGTTCGTCGGAAGGTCCGGGACGACGGTCGAAGGCACGCCGCCCTCTTTGTCGGGCGAGAGCTTCGCCGCGGTCGCGAGTATCTGCGAGAGCTGCTCCGCGACGGTCTTCGCGTCGGCGTTGTGCAGCTTGTAGACGTGGAAATTTTCGGTGCGCGAGGGCAGGTCGAGCTCCTTTATGACACGCTCGGCTTCGCGCAGCCCCTGCGCCGAGCCGATGAGGACGATGCGGCCCGTGCGTTCGTCGGCGACGGCCATGAGCCCCGCCATCTTCGACGAGGCGTCCTTGCCCATCGCGTTCATCTGCGCCTCGAGCAGCTTCGCGTTCGCGTAGGAGAGCGGGACAACCTTTATCGCGCGGATGCTGTCTGGCGCGTCGAGCGCGCGGATGACGCTGACGGCGCGGTTCAAAAGCGAGGCCTTGCCGACGAGCAGGACGGAGCTGCCGTTGCCGACCGGCGAAACCTGTATTTCTTTAATCGCGGTCTTGAGCGGCGAAACGACGTAGCCCGCCTTGACGTAGTTGAGCGGCACTACCTGCACTATGACGGCCTCGCCCGGCGCGACGCTGCGGTCGCTCTTGACGACGGAGCCGGTCGTCACCGCGCCGCCCGAGGCGGGCGTGACCTTCGAGTAGCCGTCCATCTGTTCGAGTATTAGGTTGTTCATCTCGAGGACGGAGAGCATCACCTCGCGCGCCTCGTTGAGCGTGACGGCCTTCGGCGACACGACGGAGACCGTGCCCGTTATGCCGGGGTCTACCAGTATGTTCTCGCCGAGAAGCTCGGACATGAAGCGCAGGAATTTGACTATCTCGACGTCCTTGAAGTTGAGCTGGACGCGCCCCGAGGCGCGCATCTCGTTCGCCGCCTGCATGAGGTTCAGCTCCTCGCGGTCCGGCTCCGCCGCTCGCGCCGCGTGGCACGGCGAGAGCGAAATCGCCGCCGCCGTCAACAATATATAGATAAAACCTTTCCTTACCCGCATATCCGTCACTCCCGTTTAACGATGAAATTTTATCCCAAAGCCGCCCGCTGCGGGCCGTCAGTCTTCTTTTTCGTCCGCGTTCCCCTCTTCGGCCTCGCGGCTTCGCAGGGCGCGCGCATCCTTTTTCTCGTCCTCTTCCGATTCGAGATAGACGGTCAGGCTGTTGTCCCTCGCGTCGCGCACCGTTATCTCGCGCCAGCGCACGCGGATGGTCTCCGAAACGTCGCCCGAGCGCGCCGCGCCGTCGAAGTTCAGCCCCGCTAGGTCGAGCCGCCCGAAGTCCTCGCCGAACATCTCCACCTCGCGATCCTCCGTCTCCCAGCGGATGTCCCCGCTCGTGCCGCGCTCGTCAAGCTCGCCGGTCAGTATCCCTATCTCTATCTCGCGCGTCTCGTCGAGCAGCCTTTCTCGTTCGCTCACTTCGGCGAGCGTGTTCTGCGACAATATCACGAGCTTCAGCGCCGCGGTGCATACCGTCGCGAGTATCACGACTGCGACGAGCACCTCTATCAGCGTAAAGCCGCCGCGCCGCACGCCGCTACTTCACCTGATAGCGCAGCTCGACGGGCTTTCCGCCGCGCATTACGGTCACGTCGAAGCGACTGCCCGCCATCAGCGAGTTCAGCGCGTTCGAGGCGTCGGCGACGTTCGTGATGCTGACGCCGTTTATCGCGCTTATCACGTCGCCCTGCGCGACGCCGACGCGCGCGAGGACGCTGTCGGAGGCGAGGCGTTCGAGCTTCATGCCGGACATGTCGGGCGTCGGCACCATGCGCACCTTAGCGAGCTCGTCGTAGGGGTTCATCAGCAGCGCGTCCACAAGCTCGCGCGGCACCGCCCCTTCCTGACCTTCGGAGGCGGGCTCGAGGCCCGAGAAGTCGAGCTCCTGCTTCGCGGGCGCGCGCCGCTCCGTCTGACGGCGCGGCGCGTTGGAGCGCCGCGTGCGCCTGCGGCTGCGGTCGCCGGAGGCTGCCGCTTTGTCGCCGCCGCCCGAGAGCAACAGGTAGAGCGAATGTTCGCCCGCTCCGTCGGAGAGCAGCGCCTCGCTGTATTTTATATCGGAGAGCGTGAAGCCCTCGACGCTCTGGCCCTTCAGTACGAGCCGCGTGTTTCCGGAGACGTCTATCCACGCGCCGACGCCGGGCAGGGTGCCGCGCAGCGTCAGCGATTTCAGCGTTTCGGGCGAGGCCTTCGCCGCGGCCTGCTTTTCTGTATTCGTCACGGCGCGCACGTCGGCGCCGAAGGGGTTTTCCTTCGTGAATTCGTCTACGCCGCCTGTGCGTCCCGCGTTAGCGAACGACGGGGCGCGGCGCGCGACTGCGCGCGCTGAGGCGAGGTCAGCGTCGAGCGCGGCGGACATCAGCGCCGACTCGAAGGCCGCGCAGAGGCAGTACCCCGCAAATATGCCGCAGGCGAAGAGCGCGGCGAGCAGCGCGCGCGCGGGGAGGGAAGCGCCGCTGCGGGGCGCGGGCGCCGCTTTGGCGGACGGCGCGGAATTTTCGGAGGCCGGCACGGTTTTGCCGCGGCGCAGCGCGGCGGAGAGCTTCTCGGCGAAACGCGGCTTCTTCATCGCTCGATCCTCCATTCGCCCTCTTTTACCTTCTTGAGCGGCAGCATGTTCGTCATGCGCAGCATTTCGAACATGCGGTCGAGCTCGGGCGGCGCTTTGACGAGCAGCCGCGCGCGAACGAGCCGCATCGCGGAGGGTGAGATCTCGGCCGAGCCGGAAACCGAAGTCGGCCCGGTGAAGGATATGTCTTCGACTATGATTGTATTCTCCGTCACGCGAACGGAGGCGCTGCCGGAGTTCCACTCTATCGGCTGGCGCGTCACCGGCACGAGGCTGCCGCGTCCGAAGGTCAGCCGCGCGCTCTTTTCGCCCGAGAGCAGCGACGAAAGTATGTCCGGCTCGACGGAGACCTCGCGCAGGCTCGCGCGCGCGACGGGAAGGTCGGCGTTCACGCCTTTATACGAGAAGGTTTTTTTGAAAAGCCCGGAGACTTCCGAGGACGAGGCCGTGACGTAGACGCCGCGCGATGCGGCCTCCTTCGCGGCGAAGGCGAAGAGTGACGAGCCGAGCGCGTCCCACGGGAAGAAAATTGCGATTCCGATTATAAGTCCGGCGAGGGCCGCGGCGGCGCGGAGAAGATTTTTTTTCATTCCGTCTCCCCCTCTATCGTCAGCGCGGCGTTGAGCAGCCGCCCGTCGCGCCGCGCCTCGAGGAGGCGCACCTCGGCGGTCTTGACCGTCAGGCCGCTTTTGCGTATTTCGTCGGCGAGCGATTCGAATTCGTCGGGATAGAGCCTGTTGACCTGGAGCGCAAGCCCCGCGGGCGACGACGAAAGCTGCGCCACCTTGGCCTGGAGCCCCGTTTTGTCCAGAATAGCGGAGACGGCGGTCAGCGGCTCCTCGGCGGAGACGACGCTGCGCTCGGGGTACGAGCGAAGCTCCGAAGCGCCCCGGAGCACCAGCTCCGCCTCGCGCAGCCGCGCTTCGTTCGCGCTCTTCGCCGAGAGCGCGAAGCCGAACGCGGCGAAGAAGGCGAGCCACACGGCGAGCGCCGCGAGCGCGAAGCGTCTGAAGCGCGGGAATTCCGGCGCGCTTTTAAGCTCTTCGAGATTGTTCCGAATCATTTGGCGCGCCCCCCTTCCGTGAGGTGGAGGCTGAAGCGCATGCCGCCGCCCGGAATCTGCTGCACGTCGCCGAGCCGCACGGAGAAGCCGTTTTTCGACAGCGCCTCGCGCAGCGTCTGGATCTCCTCGGTCTTCTGCGCGCGGCCTTCAAGCTCCGTGCGCTCTATGCCGTAGCGCAGCGCGTCGAGGCGCATCGTATCGGGCGCGGACTTCCACGCCGCGGCGACGCCCGCGAGGACGCCGTCGAACGAGAGCTGCACGCCGCCGCCCGAGACGGCGCGGAGCCGCCGCGTGACGGAGGTCAGGGGCGCGCGGCTTTCCTCGCCGAGCGCGAGCGAATATATCTCCGACGGTGCGGAGGCAAATGAATCCTTCATAAAGACGTTCTGAACGAGAAGCAGCAGCGACAGCGCAAGGCAGAAGACGCCTGCCGCCGTGACGGCGCGCAGAGCGGAGAAGGCCGACGCGAAGAAGCTCTCGCGCCGCTCCGCCGCGGAAGCGCCGCTGTTTGAAAAGTCGAGCGCCGCAATCGACGGGGAGGCCGCGAAGGTCGCCTCGCCGGCGCGCTGGAGCTCCGCGGGCGCTATGCCGTCCGCGTCGAAAATCCTGACGTTTTCCGCGGCTATCTCGCCGCCCGCGGACTGCGCGTAGCCGCGCATCCAGCGCACGGCCTCGTCAGGAGCGCATTCGCCGTCCGAGAAGCAGCGGTAAAGCCTCGGCCCGTAATCCTCGGCCCACAGCGCGCAGGAGCAACCCCCCTCGCGCCAGACGACGAGGCCGCAGCCGTCCGTTTCCGAAAGCAGGGCAAGCGGCGCGGGGATGAAGGCGGCCTTGTCGCCGAGCCGTTTTTCATAATCTTCTATCTCTGCGCGCGAGGCGAACCACGCCGCGCCGCGCGTCGAAGAAGCGCCGCGCTCCGTCACCTGCGCCGTCATGGAAAGCGCGGCCCCCGCGCCGGTCAGCGCGCGGAATTTCAGCTCGAGCGCGCCGCGCAGCCCCACCTTCCGCCCGAACGGGAACGAAAAAGGATAGGCCGCAGCGGTGCGGAACGGCACGCAGCAGACGCGCCGCTCGCCCGGCGAAAGCGGCGCTTCCGCGAGACGGGCCGCGGTATAAAATTTTACCTTTCCGTGAAAAGAGGGAGCCTCCGCCGGGATAAGGGAATTCAGCTTGTCTCTAAAATCTTTCAGCAACAGATACCACACCCTCCCGGCAGTCTATTCTTCCCAGCTGTACGCGCCGGAGCCGCCGCGTTCGACGACGACCCTGTAGTTCCTGACGTTTCCCGCCCCGTCGGAGACCTTGACGCTAAGCAGGAAATGCGTGCTCTCGAAGCCGATGATGTTCGCGAGCTTCGTCGTGAGGCTCGCGGGAAAGCCCGGCACGCTCCGCAGCCCTTCCATATCCTTTATCGGATTCACGAGGCGGTAGGCCGCGATGCTGCGCGCGTGCGACGGCGTCAGCGCGTCGTCGAGCACAGCCAGCACCTCCGGCGCGGCGACGTTGACGTTTATCTTCTCGCCGCCTGTGACCGTCACGTACCGCGCGAGGCCGCCGGGTATCTCATCCGTGCCCCAGAGCACGCCGTCCGTTATCTCCGGCATCGCGCGCAGCTCGCTCAGGTCTGAAATCATCCTGTTGATGTTCGTCTCTCGCTCCGCGCCGCCGAGCCTCTGGTCCGTGTCGGCATCTATGAAGTCGACGACCTCCCACGCGAGGCGCGGAAGCTCGAGCGCCTCCCAGACGTTTTCCCACGCCGTCTCGTATTCGGAGCGCGGCGTCACGCCGTCCGGGAGCAAAAGTCCGCTTATCGGTATTTTATCATTTAACGGGCGCACTTGTACTTCCGCCGTGTAGTCTCCTATTTCTAATTTTACATGTTCGTAAGGATCGTACAGCGATTCAGTCGGGCCGTCATAGCCGTTCCTATCCTCGGCTATGCGCCGGCTCATTATGTTCACGGCTATCTGCGCGGCGTTCCGAAAACGGTATATCCTTTCGCGCGCAGCCTCCGCGCGCGCTTCCGTGCGCGCGAACCATGCGAAGGCCGTCGCAGCCGTCAGCAGCGTCGCCGAGGCGATCATCACCGAGACGAGGATGAAGCCGCTACTTTTCCGCATTGACGAACCTCTCCGTGCGCACGTAGGAACCCTCCGCGAGCACTATCTCCGCGCGCAGAATCTGCGGAAGCCAGCCCTCGTAGTCCTCCTGCTCCCACTCGTCGCCGTGCGGGAACCAGAAGCGCAGGCCGCGCGCCGTCGAGAGAATCAGCTCGCCGTCCTTCGCCTCGAGGTCGTCGGGGTCGATGGCCATCGGCTCGGGAACGTCCGCCGACTCCGCGCCGAATACGTCGCCCGACTGCGCGTGCAGCGACGGCTGCCCGCATATCACCCAGCGGTAAAGGCCCGGCGCGTCGTCGCTGAAGGAGTCCTCGGGCAGCACGCGGTAGACGACGACGCCCGCGCTCTTCCCCTCGTACTTCGGCGCGGCGCTCCACATCACGAGGCGGTCGTCCGCGTCGTTTCCGAGGCTCTCCTCGTGTATTATCCTGACCGATTGGAACGACGGATTGCGCAGCGCGAGCCGCAGGTCGCGGTACATCGCGTCCGCCGCGTCGCGCGCGTTGTGCCGCCGCCCCCAGCGCGCCTGCGCCTCTTCGAGCGAGCGCACCGTCACGACGAGCGGCGCGAGCGCCGCCGAGGCGATTATACCGACGAGGCCGACGACCAGAAGTATCTCTATGAGCGTGAATCCGCGCGCGCGGCTATTTTTCATCGCGGGACGCTCCGCCGCCTGCGGGGACTTTTTTATACGAGCTGGGCGAAAGGTATGTGACGAGCTCGCTCATCAGCGCGAGGTCGTTCGTCTCGCGCGCGTAGCGCAGAAGCTCGACGAGCTGCTTCGCCTGCGGCTTCGTCCGGAAGCTGCGGTAAAGCACGCCGATTCCCGCCTCAAGGTCCTCGGGGCGCTTCGTCGCCCTCGCTGTCGCGATGATGTGATAGGCCAGCTGCTCGCCCGCCTCGTCGCGCTCCATGAGGCTCTTCCGCGCGCGGTTGATGAACGACGCCTGGAGCGCCGCGTCCTTCGTGCGCACCGCCGCAAGCAGGTACCTGTCGGCGCGGCAGCCGTTATAGAAAAAGACGAGTCCCGCGACCGAGACTACCGCAACGAACAGACCGAACACGCGGTAGACGAAATCGCTGCGAATCTCATGCCACGAGGGCGCAGCCGTAAAAAGCTCGCGGTTCGCCCACGCGAAGGCGAGCGACATCCATATCGCGTTCTCGATGCGGTGGAACGGGCGGCTGAAAAGCGCGTCGAACCATATCAGAAAGAGCATCGCGCAGCCCCACATAGCTCCGGGCGACAGGGTCCTGCGCAGCGTCAGGACGCGCGCGAAGCTCCAAAGCCACCACGCCCCCGCCGCGAAAAGCGCCGCCGCGCCGAAAATTCCAAGCTCGGCGAGAAGCTGCAGATATTCGCTGTGCGCCCAGTAGGTGAACTGCCATTTAAGCTCCGGGTGCGTCTTGAAGGCCTCGCGCTGGCCGTCGAGGTAGTGCCACTTGTAATGGCCGAGCCCCGTGCCCGCGAGCGGATGCAGCTTGAATACGTTCCAGCTCGTAATCCATATCTCGCGCCGCGCGCCGATGTTCGAGGTGTTGAGCAGCATGTCGCTCGTCTTGTTTATCAGCGCGTATGCGCGGCTCCAGCCGAAGTATGCCGTGCAGACGTTGACCGCAAGCATAAAGACGACGAGCGCGAAGGCCGCGCCGATGCGCCGCGCGAGCGCGCGCCCGTCCTCGCGGCAGCGGCGCGCGGTCAGCGCGAGCGCCGCAGTGCCCGTGAAGAGCGCGAGCATGCCCGCGCGCGTCGTCGAGTTCCAGAGCCCCCACGAGTTGAAGGCGAGCAGGAAAAGGTTCGCCCACATCGGCAGCTTCCGCCGCGCGCAGCCGCAGAGCGGAGACGAGTAGACCATGTGAAGATATATTCCGTTCATCGCCGCCATCGCCATCCAGAGGCCGAACATCTCCTGCTGCCCCGTGTTGCCGATGTAGTTGCCGGGCACGTTCATAATGAGCGGGCAGATATCGTTCATGTCGCGTATCAAAAGCTCGGCGAAGACGACGTTCACGGCGGCGTTGAGGTTCGCGAGCCACAGGACGCGGCGCAGCGCCGTCTGCGAATCGAAGAGGTTGAAGCAGAAAATATAGGCCGCAAGCAGCGACGCGAAGAAGAACCATTCTTTGAAGTATGTCGACCAGGCGAAGATGTCGCACCAGAAGGGCTGCAAAGAGACGAAGGCGAGCAGGCCGAGCCAGACCGCGCCGAAGAGGTCGAGGCGGAAGCCCATCCGCTCCGCGCCGAAGAGCGCGAGCATCAAGCCGCCTATAAGCGACACGAGCGCGACGGGGACCATCGTCCACGCCCATTTCATGATGTGCAGCGTGTCGAACCAGTCCGCGCCGGAATATATAAGATTTGGAAGAGCGAGTGAAATAAAGACGAGCGGGTAAAATATCCAGAGCGGCGCGAGGGCGCGCGGCGCTCCGCCGTTTAAGAGGCCGAAGCCGCCGCCTGTGCTTTCGTCGTTTGTCGAGCCGTTCTTTGCAAAAGCTTTCATTTTCAGAAAAGGCGCGCCGCTACATCGACGCGCCGTAGACGTTTTCAAATTTCGCAAACTCGCGGAAGAATACGAGGTCGACCTTGCCGGTCGGGCCGTTTCTGTTCTTCGCGACGATGACCTCGGCGGTCGCGTCCTGCGAGTCGTTCTCCTGCGCGTAGTAGGCTTCGCGGTAGAGGAAGAGCACCATGTCCGCGTCCTGCTCTATGGAGCCGCTCTCGCGAAGGTCGGAGAGCATCGGGCGCTTGTTGTTCTCGCGGCGCTTCTCGACGTCGCGCGAAAGCTGCGACAGCGCGATGACGGGGACCTTGAACTCGCGCGCTATGCTCTTGAGCGTGCGCGAGATTTCGGAGACCTCCTGCGTGCGGTTCTCCATGCGCCGCGCCGCCATCATGAGCTGAAGGTAGTCGATTATGATGAGGCCGCGCCCCTCGCCGTGCTTCGCGAAGAAGCGGCGGCAGCGCCCGCGCAGCTCGAGCGTGTTGAGCGGCGAGCTGTCGTCGATGAATATCGGGCTTTTTTCTATTTTTTGGGCGGCGCGTTTGAGGCTCTCCCACTGCTCGCTCTGCTGGCGGCGGCTCTCGAAGAGCTCGATGAGGTTCACCTTCGCCTCGGCGGAGAGCATTCTCTGCGCTATCTGCTCCGCGGACATTTCAAGGCTGAATATGAGGACGGGGACGTTCTCCTCGCCCGCGGCGTACTGCCCGATGTTGAGCGCGAAGGCCGTCTTTCCCATGGCGGGACGCGCAGCGACGATGTAGAGCGCGCCGGGCTGTAGCCCCGCGGACATTTTGTCGAAGTCAGGGAAGCCGGTCGGCACGCCCGTGATGGCGAGGCCGCCCGCGAGACGCTTCTCGATGTCCGACATAGCGGACCGGAGCACGTCGCTGGTCGAGCGGATGTTCGTCGTCCTGCCCGTGCGCGATATTTCGAAGACCTTCTGCTCCGCCGTCTCGAGCGCCTCGTCGACCTCGATTTCCTCGCTGAAGCCGATCTTCGATATGTCGCCGCCGACGGTTATCAGCGAGCGGTGTACGGCTTTGTCGCGGACTATTTTCGCGTGGTATTCGACGTTGGCCGTCGTCGTGACGGCTTCGGTGAGCGAGGTGATGAAGGAGAGGCCGCCGAGCGTTTTGACGAGGTTCTGCTTGTTTACCTCGTCGCGGAACGTGAGCGCGTCGACGGCAACGCTGCGCTCCGACATGGACTTTATGACCTCGAAGGCCTGTCTGTGGCGCGGGTCGTAAAAGTCCTCCGCGGCGAGCATTTCGACCGCGGTGTTGAGCGCTTCGGAATCGAGAAGGCAGGAGCCGAGGACCGCCCGTTCAGCCTCGAGGTTGAAGGGCGGTATCCTCTCCATTCCCGCTGAGTCGTTCAAAATTATTCGGTCTCCACTTTAAGCGTCATCTCGGCGTCGATGCCGGGATAGAGCTTTATTTTGAAGGCGAAGCTTCCGGCCTGCTTGATGGAGTCGTCGAGCTTGATGTCCTTCTTATCGACGGAGCAGCCGAACTGCGCGCCGAGCGCCTCGGCCACCTGCGCCGAGGTGACGCTGCCGAAGAGCTTTCCGCCTTCGCCGGCGCTCGCCTTGACGGTGACGACCTTGCCCCCGAGCGTCTTCTTAAGCTCCGCAGCGGCCTTCTGGCGCTTGTCGTCCTTGGCCTTCTGCGTTTTCTGATGTTCCTGATACTCGCGTACCTTTCCGGGAGTTGCCTCGTCGGCGAGCCCGCGCCCCACGAGGAAGTTGCGCCCGTAGCCGTCCGAGACCTCTATCAGTTCGCCTTTTTTGCCGACCTTAGCGACATCCTGTTTAAGAATAACTTTCATATTTATTTCCCCCTTAGCTTGATACGCTTGCGCAAATCATACCATATGTCAAAAACGCCGACCATCGAGAGAACGTACGAGACCGGCGCGAAGAATAGTCCGAAGCATACCGCGAGGCACCTTACCGCGCGGTTGACCCTGTAGGCCGTCATGAAGTACCATGCGAGCGAGAGCCCCTCTATCAGGAAGACGCCGCGAAGCACCTCCATCATGTTCATCGAGAGCATTTTGTAGAGCGGGTCGTCGGGCATGGCCTTCGAGGCCATGTCGAGGATGAGCGCCGCGAGGAGCGCCCAGAATATATTTTTAGGGAAGCGCCAGTTCGCGAACGGCGGAAGCTCCGGCACACTGAAGGAGCCGTCGCGTTTCGCGTACAGGCGCGCGGCGAGATAGCCGGCGGCGGTGTCGCAGGCGGCGAAAAGTATGATCATCGACGGCATGAGCAGGCTGACGGTGTTCACCATATTCAGCGCGTAGCCCTTTACGCTCTCGGGAGAGACGGAGACGCCGCCGTGCGAGAGCGTCCCGGATACCGACGATATGAACGATTCGGCGGCCTCGGGCGTTATCATGAACGGATTGAAGCCGGCGGCGTAGCTGAACGCGCCGATGAGGAAGAGCTTGACCGCCACGGACGCTGCGACCGCCGCGAGGAAATAGTCGGCGCCGCTTTTCACGCGCAGCATGATGAAGCCCGCCAGGAGGCCGAGCAACGCGAATTCGCAGAGGTACATGAAGGCGGAGACCTCGCCCATCGTGAAGAATACGAAGAACGTACCCGCGAGCGCGCCGGGCATGGAAGCCTTTATCCCCGCGCGGCAGGTGAAGAGAAGGAAGGGCACGGGAGCGGCGAGAACCGTCAGCGGCGAGAGAAAGGCTACCTGTATCCCCGCCGCGAACATCACGACGCTTGCCGCCGTCCACGAAAAACATTCCAGCATCAGTTTACCTTTCACGTCAGACCTCCGCATATCGCAATCAATAAAAAAGGAGAGCCGCAGGCTCTCCCGATATTATAACAGTTACACGCGGTTATTTTAATCCGACGTGAAGGGCAGAAGCGCGATGAGTCTCGCGCGCTTGATGGCGCGGGTGAGCTGGCGCTGGTGCTTCGCGCAGGTACCCGTGACGCGGCGCGGGATTATCTTGCTGCGCTCCGTGATGTATCTTTTGAGCTTGTCGATGTCTTTGTAGTCTATATGCTCCACCTTATCGACGCAGAAGTGACATACCTTCGGCCTGCGTTTGCGGCGTTTGCGGTTGAATGCGCTTTCCATCTGTAATCCACCTCTTTCTAGAACGGTATTTCTACATCTCCGGACGAATCCGGTCCGTTAAGCTCCGAGAAGTCGAGCGGGAATTCGTCTTCAAAGCCCGCCTCGTTCCTTAGGCTGCCCATGTCGGGCGCGGGCATCGCGTCGGACTGCGGCGCGCGCTGCTGATACTGCTGCTGTCCGCCTCCGTAGCTCTGCTGCTGATAGCCTCCGCCGTACTGCTGGTCGTCGTCCCTGCGTCCTGAACTGAGCAGGACGATGTTGTCCGCGACGACCTCCGTCACCCAGCGGCGCTGGCCTGTTTTCAGGTCGTCGAAGTCGCGCACCGAAATGCGTCCCTCGACGAGGACGGGGCGGCCTTTTCTGAGGTAACGCTCGCAGACGTCGGCCTGCGGCCCCCAGACGGCTACCGGAACGAAATCCGTGTGGCTCTGAAGCTCTCCCGTGACTTTGTTCTTCCACTGACGTCCTATCGCGACAGTGATTCGAGCAACCTTCTGCTTAGTCGGGGTAAATCTCACGTCGGGGTCGCGCGCCAGGTTGCCCATCAGCACGACTCGGTTGTATCCTCTCGACATAAGGCTTACTTCTCCTCCAGGTTGACGACCATGTGGCGTATAACGGACGGCTTGAGGCTAAGGAGACGCTCCATTTCCTTAACCTGCGCGGGGTCGAGCTTGAACGTATAGAGAGTGTAGAAACCCTCCAGTTCCTTTTCGATGGGGTAGGCAAAACGCTTCTTGCCCCAGAGGTCGACCTTTTCAACCTCAGCTCCCAGTCCGCGCACGATCTCAGCTATCTCGTCGGACACTGTTTTGTGGTCCTCGATGTCAGCCTTGAATATTACTACCATTTCGTAAGACCGCACGTACTTCACCTCCTCCCTCTGGACTTTGGCCTCTTCTCTGCGGAAGAGGCAGGGAAACACAGTTTTGTATTATACACCGCGCGCGCCGCTATTGCAATTTATCCTGCGGCGTGACCTCGATTTTATATATCCTGTCGCCCGAGCGCACGAGGTTGAACTGTTCGACGGCGAGGCGCTCGATGCCCTCCGGCGTGCTGTAGTAGCGGATGTCCTGCTTGAGCTTCTGCGTCCTGCGCTCTTCGGCGACGAGCTCCTCCATGCGCTTGTCGAGCGCCGAGGCGAGCACGTCGATTTTTTCGAGCTCTTTGAAGAAGGATGTCAGCAGCACGGCGATGAGGAACGTCACCGCCGCGCCGAAGGCGACCCATCGAAGCTTCGGAGGGTTCATCCGCTGCGCCCGCGCGCGATTTTACATCTTTTCCGGAGCGGAGACGCCGAGCAGGCGCAGCACGTTGCGCAGCGTCACGCGCGCCGCTTCGACGAGAAGTATGCGCGACTTCATGACGTTCTCCTCGACGCCCAAGACGCGCTGCGAGTTGTAGAAGGCGTGGAAGGCCTCGGCGAGCTCGTTCGCGTAGTATGCGATGCGGTGCGGCGCGTATTCCGCGGCGGCCTTCGCGACTTCGTCGGGGAAGCGCGAGATGGCCTTCACGAGGTTGAGCTCCGACTGGTCAGCGATGAGCGAGACGTCGAGCTCGTCGAGCTTCGGCATCGCGACGCCGCGGCTCTCGAGCTCGCGCAGGATGCTGCATATCCTCGCGTGCGCGTACTGGATGTAGAATACGGGGTTCTCCGACGACGCCTTCTTCGCGAGTTCAAGGTCGAAGTCGACGGTGCTGTCGCAGCGGCGGATTACGAAGAAGAGTCTCGCCGCGTCGCGTCCGACCTCGTCCATTATCTCGCGCAGAGTGACTATCGTGCCGGCTCGCTTCGACATCTGGACGGGCTTGCCGTCGCGCAGAAGGTTGACCATCTGTATCAGAAGCACTTCGATCCCGTCGTCTGGGAAGCCGAAGGCCTTGTTGACGGATTTTATGCGCGGCACGTAGCCGTGGTGGTCGGCACCCCAGACATAGACGAGGCGTTCGAAGCCGCGGTCGTATTTGTTTTTAAGGTATGCGACGTCGGATGTGAAATATGTCGGCATTCCGTTGGAGCGGATGAGCACGCGGTCTTTGTCGTCGCCGAAGAGCGTCGAGCGGAACCAGAGCGCGCCCTCTTCCTCGTAGGCGTAGCCGCGCTCCTTGAGCGCCTCCATCGCGGGCTCGACCGCGCCGTTGTCGTAGAGCGATTTCTCGGAGAACCAGACGTCGAACTTGACGCCGAAGTCCTCAAGGTCTTTCCTTATCATGCCGAGGACCATCTTGCCGGTCTCCTGCGAGAAGAACTCGAGCGTCTCCTCAAGCGGCTTCTGCGCGAGTGTGTCGCCGTACTTCTCGACGTAAACCTTCGCAATGTCGTTCATGTAGTCGCCCTGGTAGCCGTCCTCGGGCATCGGCGCTTCGTCCGCGCGGCCGAGCGCCTGGAAGTAGCGCGCCTGCGCGGACTTGCCAAGCAGCTCCATCTGGAGGCCCGCGTCGTTCGTGTAGTATTCGCGCTCTACGTCCCAGCCCGCGAAGTCGAGCAGCGAGGCCGTGATGTCGCCGACGGCGGCTCCGCGGCCATGGCCCATGTGGAGCGGTCCGGTCGGGTTCGCGCTGACGAATTCGACCTGAACGCGGCGGCCTTTGCCAGCGTCGGAGCGTCCGTAGTCGGCGTCCTTCTCTATCGCCGTTTTTATCGTCTCGGCGACCCAGTCGGATTTGAGCGTGAAGTTCATGAATCCGGGGCCCGCGACCTCGGCTTTCTCTATCACGCCGTTCTCCGATATTTTCGCGATTATCGCCGCGGCGAGGTCGCGCGGCTTTTCGCCGAACGGCTTCGCGAGCTGCATCGCGATGTTCGTCGCCCAGTCGCCGTGGCCTTCCTGGCGCGGGCGTTCTATGCGCACGAGGAAGCCCTCTGGGATTTCGTATCCCTTTTCGGACGCGACGGCGCGGACGGCGTCGTCGAGCAGCTTCTTCAGTTCATCGGTCATGTTCCGCATCACACAACACTCCTTATACAGTTCCGGAAACTTTTATTTTCTGAAGGGCAGGTCGAGCACCGGCCATCTCAGAGTGGCGGCCAGCTCTTCTCTGAGAAGCTGGGCCGTTATTCCCTCTACTTCGCGCGTCTTGACGACCCACAGGCTGTCGGCGAGCAGCTCGCCGCGCTTGGGCCAGTGCGTTATCGATTCGCGCAGCACAGCCTTCGAGCCTTCGCCGAGCTGTTTCAGCGCGGGCTCCTGGAGCAGGCGGAAGCCGCCGGGCATCGACATGCGCACTTTCTGGTCTATTATGAACGGGAAGCGGAGCGTGTAGTCGTCCTCCTGCCCGATCATCTCGCTGACGCGCATCGGCACTCCGCCGGGCAGGCGGAGCAGCATGCTGTCGCCGTGGATTATGCCCGGCGTGCAGCTGACGCTGAATTCCATTTTGTAGCCGTCTTTTTCTTCCTTCACTTCGACGGGCGTCAGGTGCATCCCGAGCATCGCGAAGTTCAGCTTTTCGAGGACGACCGCAGCGGCCTCCTCGACCTTCGGCATACCGCTGCCGGATAGCAGCGCGTTCCAGCCGCCGGTCACTGTCACTTCGAGCTTGCCCTCGGCGCGTCCGTCGGCGGCGAGCTTGAGCCGCCAGAGGAGCGCGAGGCGGCTCGCCGAGGCGGAGCCGTCGGAGAGCTTTTTGGTCTTGTGCTCCTTTTCGCCGTCGCCGTAGAGCTCTGTGCCCGCGAGTGAAAGCGGCACGCGCCCCGACGAATATGGTATCCCGGGCGCAAAGTATGTTGAGCGCGAAGCGCCGGGGGCCTTGAGCTCGAGCACGGGGCCTTCAAAGAGGGAGACCGCCGCGGGGCTCGAGGCGTCGGCGTACATCTTTGCGTTCCACCAAATCTTGGAATTCCAGCCGAGTTCCGTCAGCCATTTGTGAAGCAGGAAGGCCTGCTCCCACGGCGTCCACGGGCCTTCGGCGGGGATTTCGCCCCTGCCGCGCACCCATCCCGCGGGGTAGCCCGCGAGCGTGCGCTCAGGAGAATTGACCCACGCGATAAGCCGTCCGCCCGCCGCGCGCGCGTCGCCGCGGATGCCTGAGGGCATGGGCAGCTGCGGCACGGATGCGGCAAGCTCGTTCGCCTCGCGTATTCCTGCTAATACGCCGACGTTCGTGCTGAAGCTGAGCATCGGCCTTTCGTTGACGACGAAGCCCTCGCCGCGCCACGGAAGCTGGTTCATCACCTGCCAGCTGTATTTCACGCTGCCGCCGCTCATCGACTCGGTCGGCTCGCGCATTTCGCGTCCGGACCAGAATATCTCGGTTCCTTCGGGAACTTCGACGCTGACGTTCTGCTCCCATATCGGGAGGTCGCCCGCCATGTTGACTGTGCCGCTGATGCCGTTCCGCGAGTCGCGCGTCTCTTTCACGACTATGACGACGGCGCGTCCGATAGTGTCCTCGGGCACCGTTACGACGCGGACGGAGGCTCCGCCCGGAAGCGTCTGCTCCTCTACGGGCAGGTCGCCCTCCTTCATGCCGGTCATCGTGTTGTACCAGGCGGCCTCTTCAACGGCGAGCGAGCCGCCCGCGGGGACTGGATAGCGCACCGTCTTCCAGCCCTCGGGGACCTTTTCGCCCATCATTATCACGGTCGCGCGCAGCCTTTCGACGGAGCCGGAGGCGGTGAGGCGCGACTCGTCGTTGCGCAGCCAGACTACGGCGTCGTTGCTGCCGTATATTTCCATCGACGGCACCTCGTCCTTGAGGCGCATTATCTCGCGTTCGCTGTCCCACGCGGCGAAGGCGCATCCCGCGAAGGCGAGGCAGAGAAGCGCCGCGAGAGCCGCCGCCCTGATTTTCATTCCGCGTCCGCGCTTCATGGCTATTTGTTCCTGCCGCAGCACTGCTTGTATTTCTTGCCGCTGCCGCAGGGGCAGGGGTCGTTGCGCCCGATCTTGACCTCGTTGACGATCGGCTGCGTCTTCTGCGCCGTCGCGGTCACGCCGGGGTTCTCCATGTCGTCGCTGTAGTTTCCGGGCGCGGCCGCGGGCATCTCAAACGGGTCGCGGCTTTCGCGCCACTTCTTCCTGTTGTCGGGGCGCTCCTCGTTCCGCGCCACGACGGAGACGCGCAGCGCGAATTCCGTGATGCTCTCGCGGACGCGCACGAGCATTTCCTGGAAGAGGTTGAAGGACTCGAACTGGTATTCGACGAGCGGGTCTTTCTGCCCTATCGCGCGCAGGCCGATGCCGCGGCGCAGCTCGTCCATCGCAAGCAGGTGCTCTTTCCAGTTCGCGTCGAGGACTTCGAGGAATATGTAGCGGTATATCTGCGCCGAAAGCTCGGGGCCGAGCTCCTCCGTCTTCTGGCGGAAGCGCGCGCGTATGTCCTCGATGATGCGCGGGCGCATTTCTTCAAAGGCGTGCTCGGAATCTATGCCTTCGAGGCATGAGGCTACGCCGGGCCAGAAGAGCGCGTTGAGGCGCACGCAGACGGATTTTATGTCGGGCGTATCGGCGTTCTTGTCGGCGAAGGCCTTGTCGAGCTGCGCGTTCGCCGTGTCCTCGAGGACCTCGAGCGTGCGCTCGACTATGTTTTCGTCCTCGAGTATCTCGCCGCGCTCGGCGTAGACGGCTTCGCGCTGGCGGTTCATTACGTTGTCGTAGGAGAGGAGCTGCTTTCTTATGTCGAAGTGCATCTCCTCGACCTTTTTCTGCGCGTTCTCAATGGCCTTGGAAAGCAGCGGATGGTCGAGCGACTCGCCCTTCTCCATGCCGAGCTTGTCCATTATCGACGAAATCCTGTCGCCGCCGAAGAGGCGGATGAGGTCGTCGTCGAGCGCGATGTAGAAGCGGCTTTCGCCCGGGTCGCCCTGGCGTCCGGAGCGTCCGCGCAGCTGGTTGTCTATGCGGCGCGACTCGTGGCGCTCGGTGCCGATGATGCGCAGGCCGCCCGTCGCTATGACCTTGTCGTGCTCCTCGGCGCATATCTTTTTATATTTTTCGAGGATTTCGGCGTAGAGCTGCGGATCGTCGGCGGGCGTCTTGCCCTCCTTCGCAAGCTCGTCGCGCGCGAGGAACTCCGCGTTTCCGCCGAGGACGATGTCCGTTCCGCGGCCCGCCATGTTCGTCGCGACGGTGACAGCGCCGAAGCGCCCCGCCTGCGCGACTATCGCGGCTTCCTTGTCGTGGACCTTCGCGTTCAGCACGTTGTGCGGTATCTTGCGCGCGCGCAGCAGCTTGCTGACACGCTCCGAATGCTCTATCGAGGCGGTGCCGACCAGTATCGGCTGCCCCTTCGCGTGGTATTCCGCGACTTCGTCGGCTGCCGCGGTGTATTTTTCCTCGGCAGTCTTGTAGACCGCGTCGGGGTTGTCCTTGCGTATCATGGGCTTGTGCGTCGGGACGACTATTACGTTGAGGCCGTAGATTTCCTTAAATTCCTCGGCCTCAGTCTTCGCCGTGCCGGTCATGCCCGCGAGCTTCTTGTACATACGGAAGTAGTTCTGGAGCGTAATCGTCGCGAGCGTCTGGTTCTCTCGGCCTATGCGCACGCGCTCCTTCGCCTCGATAGCCTGGTGCAGCCCGTCCGAGTAGCGGCGGCCGAACATCAGGCGGCCGGTGAACTCGTCGACGATCACTATCTCGCCGTCCTTGACGACGTAATGCACGTCGCGCTGGAACAGATGGTGCGCCTTGAGCGCCTGGACTATTTTGTGCGCAAGCGACGAGTTGGCGAAATCGGTGAAAAGGTTCGGCAGCTTCATGATGCGCTCCGTCTTCGCGATACCAGTCTCGGTCAGAGCCAAGTTGCGTTCCTTCTCGTCTACCTCGAAATCCGTGCCCTTGACCAGCTCGCGAGCCACGGCGTCGGCGACGCGGTATGGCTCCGTGTCGTCCTCCGACGGGCCGGAGATGATGAGCGGCGTCCTCGCCTCATCTATCAGTATCGAGTCAACTTCGTCGACGATGCAGTAGTTGTGGCCGCGCTGCACCTGCTGCGACTTCTGTATCGCCATGTTGTCGCGCAGGTAGTCGAAGCCGAACTCGCTGTTCGTGCCGTAGGTTATGTCGCAGCGGTAGGCCTCAAAACGCGCGTCCTCTGGCATGAAGGGCGAAATGACGCCGACCGTCAGCCCCATTCCGCGGTAGACCGGCCCCATCCACTCCGCGTCGCGCGCGGCGAGGTAGTCGTTGACCGTGACTACGTGGACGCCCTTCTTCGTCATCGCGTTGAGCGCGACCGCGAGCGTCGCGACAAGGGTCTTTCCTTCGCCCGTCTTCATCTCCGCGATGTTGCCGTCGTTAAGCGCCATGCCTCCGATGAGCTGCTCCTTGAAGTGGCGCAGGCCGAGCGTGCGCTTCGAGACCTCGCGGACTCGCGCGAAGACCTCGGGCAGTATGTCGTCGAGGCTCTCGCCCTTTTCGAGGCGCGCGCCGAAAATTTCAGCCGAGCGCGCGAGCTCCTCGTCCGAAAGCTTCTCGACCTCCGGCTCTAGCGAATCTATTATCTCCGTCTTTTTCTCATATTTCGCGACGGCCCTGTCGTTAGGGTCAAGGCCGAGCGCCTTTATCACTCCGTTGAGAAATCCCACTGACACCTTCCACCTTTCCGAAAATACGGGGAATCCCCGCAAATTATCTTTCCCGTTTAGATTTATATGCTTCCGCGCGGCGCGGCGAAAAACGAAGCCCCGCGCCTGCCGCGATATTTTCCAGCCCGCGCGTCACGAGCGGCGCGCCGCATGAAATGGGATGCCGCCAGCTCATCGGCATATGCGGTGATGGCAGTCCCTAGGGGATTCGAACTCCCGTCCGTCCGCACGGTACGCGGCAACAGCCGCGTTTGTCATGCGTCCCCATAGTTTTTGATTATATACTTATATAAGGATGTAAGTCAAAAAAATTATGCCGCGCCGCACCATCAAAACGACGGCAAATTCACGCCGCGGCGCGAAACGCGCGAAAACTTCCCCGCGTGATAAAAACCGCGCCAACGCGGCGAAAACGAAAAAATCCGTTTCCCGACGCGCGTGCCCGCACGCCCAAACGCGCCGCCGCCCGCGTAAAATCCGGAAAACCACGCAAAGCCGCCGCGCTCCTCGTAAAACATACGAAGCTCCGCACACCCAGCGGCGCGGCCGTCAAACGCCGCCGCGCCGCCCAAGCAGACGCCCCGCGCGCCCAACGCGCGAAAGCGCGAAGCTTTTACAAACATTTTGCAGAGCGAGGGAAAAGCCGTGAAAATATGCGCCGGCACGCGACTATCAAAAAAAGCGCCCCAATTACGGAGCGCTTTATAAATTTCGGCTGTTGCGCGAAACTTTCTGCCTTACTTCCCCATCATCATAAGCCCGAAGACCTTCGCTTCGTTCAGCATGTGTTTGATTTCGATGTGCTCGTTCGGCATGTGGGCGCAGTCGATTTCTTGGCACCAGACGGCGGCGGGGATTCCGGCGCGGCGGAAAAAGGCTCCGCAGGTCGCGCCGCCGACGCCGCCTATTTTCGGCTTCATTCCTGGGTAGACCTCGGCGAGGGCCGCGAGCAGCGTGCGGACGACGTCGTCGCTTTCTTTGGTCGGAGCGGCGGCCTGTTCCATCTGTGGGAATTTATAGGTTATTTCGACTTTGAATTTCTCTTGCGCCTTCTTTACCTCCGCGTCTACGATTTTCGTAACTTCCTCAAGCGGCACGGAGGGCAGGACGCGGCAGTCGAAGCTGAATACTTCGCGGCCCGGCACGGTGTTTATGTTCGCGACGTTCGCACGGCGGCGCGTCGGCTCGAAGGTCGACTCGGGCGGGTCGAAGAGGCCGTCGCGCTCGGGGAAGGCCGCGTGCAGCGCCTCGTCGAGCGCGACTGAGAGCGCGTTCGCGGCGCGGCAGGCGTTGTTGCCGAGGTGCGGCGTGCTGCCGTGGACCTGTTTGCCCTCGACGGTGAATTCCATCCAGCAGACGCTCTTTTCCGCGACTTCGACGAAATCGGCGTTCTCGTTGCCCATGTCGGGGACTACGACGAGGTCGTCCTCGGCGAAGAGCCCTTTCTTGAGCAGGTGGCATATTCCGTATTCGCTGCCCATCTCTTCGTCGGCGACGAAGGCGAGGCAGACCTCATATTCCGGCGTGACGCCGAGCTCTTTCAGCGCGCAGAGCGCGTAGAGCGACGCGACGAGCTCCTGTCCGTTGTCGCTCGTTCCGCGTCCGTAGATGCGCCCGTCCTTGATTTCGGCCTTGAACGGGTCGGTGTGCCACAGCGATCGCTCGCCCTCGGGCACTACGTCCATGTGCGCGACTATCCAGAGGCGGCGCTTGGTGCGCCCCGGGAAGCGCACGACGAGATTCGGGCGCTCGCCGCCCGCCGCCTTCGGGTCGGGCAGCGCGTAGGTGCTCACGTCGCGGAGGCCGAGCTCCTTGAGCTTCTTTATCAAATACTCGGCTTTGTGGAACTCGCCGACGCCGCCGTCGGCGGGGCTTATCGCCGGTATCGCGACAAGGTCGCAGAGGGTCTGCACCATCTTCGGCTCGAGCTCTTCTATCTTCGCAAAAAGTTTTTCTTTCAAGATATACACCTCGTTCTCAGTGTTTTTGACGATGCTTCTCGATGATGATTTTATAACAACGGCGGGCTTTTTCAAGTTTTTTCGCGGCGGCACGAAAAAACGCGCCCCTGTGAAAGAGGCGCGTTCGTGTCGATTTTTTGTCCGGAGCTTCGCGTTCGGTTACTTCTCGTCCTTCATCTGGGAGAAGATGTTCGCAAGGATAGCGCCGGAAATGTTGTGCCAGACGCTGAAGACAGCGCCGGGAACCGTGGCGAGCGCGAGCGATGGGAACGAGGTCGCGGCGAGGCTCGTCGCGAGGCCGGAGTTCTGCATGCCGACTTCTATAGCGATAGCCTTCTTCTTGGAAAGCGGCAGGCCGAGCACGCGTCCGACGCAGTAGCCGAGCGCGTAACCGAGGAGGTTGTGCAGAATGACGACGGCGAAGACTATCAGCCCGGTCGACATGATGCGCTCCGAGTTCGCGGCGACGACGGCGGCGACTATCATGACTATCGCGGTGACGGAGACGAGCGGCAGTATCTTGACCGCCTTCTGCGTCGTCTCGCTGAAGAACTTATTGATTATGAAGCCCGCGCCTATCGGGAGGATGACGACCTGCACTATCGAGATGAACATCGACATCATGTCGACGTTGACCGTCTCTTTAAGAAGCAGATAGGTGAGCGCCGGGGTGACGATAGGGGCGAAGATGGTCGAGACGCTCGTCATACCGACGGAGAGCGCGACGTCGCCCTTGCTGAGGTAGGTCATGACGTTCGACGAGGTGCCTCCGGGGCAGGTGCCGACGAGGATGACGCCGACGAGCAGCGCGTCGTCGAGCTGGAAGAGCTTGCCGAGCGCGAAGGCGAGGAACGGCATGATGGAGAACTGCGCGATGAAGCCGATGATTATATCGCGCGGGCGCTTAAAGACGACGGCGAAGTCCGCGGGCTTCATCGTAAGCCCCATACCGAACATGACTATCATAAGAAGCGTCGTGACCCAACTCGTCTTTATCCAGATAAGCGCCGACGGCTGGAACAGCGCGATGGCGGCGATGATGACGACGATGATCGCCATGTACTTTCCGACGAACTCACTTAATTTCTCAAGGAACCTCATAACTGAAAACTCTCCTCCGCGCGCGAAATTGCGCAAATATTAAAAAATAACGCCCACGTATTATAAGAATCAAGGGGCCGTGCGTCAAACGCGGCGCGGGCCGCGCTCTGCGGCGCAAATACAGGCGTTTCGCGCCGCGCGGCGAAGAATGTACAGGGCGGCGGCGCTTTGGGCAAATAAAAAGAGGGCGCAGCCTCCGCCCTCCTAATTTTTTAAGTTTTACAATATTACCGAAAATTACCTAGCCGCAGTAGCCCGGGCCGCGGTGGTAGTCGTAATAATGGTGCCCGCCGCCGTGGCAGCCGTGCGCCGTGTACGTCTCTCCGGGCTCAATCGAAGCCGCGGCCTCCGAATAGGCCGGCGCGGCGCAGACCGCCGCGAGAAGCAGAAGCGCGAGCGCGCAGAACCCCAGGCGCTTGCCCGACATCCAGTTCTTCAAAGAAATCACTTCCTCCGCATATCTTTCGTCCAGATTATACACCCGCGCGGGAAACTATGTTTCCCCGAACGCACAAAGATACACCGGCGCGGGGCTAGCCTCTGCGCCCGCGGCGTCCGCGCCCGCTCGGCGCCGGGCTCAGCGCCTTCGCGGTCTCACGCATCAGCCCCGTCGCCGCCGCGGCCTTCCCGACGCGCTCCTCTCCGTATATCGCCGCGCCGAACGACATCCCGAGCAGCAGCCCCTTCACCAACAGACTCACAGCATCCGACGAACCGTGCATCGTATCAGCTCCCCACAGAAATTAGCTTAAGCTTACTGTTTATATTTTATCCTATTTAGTTAGCTTGCGCTACTCTAAAAAATACGAGGCAGCAGCTCTCATCCGCGGGATGAGCGGCATGCCGAGGAAAGCAAAAACGCGCGGCAAACGTTTTTTAACGACCGAGCCGCTTCATCGCCATGCCTATCAGCCTGTCCGTATAGTCTGCCATGAACAGAGGAATATTCAGGAGGTCGCCGTCCAGCTTCAGATTTTCCAGCGAGAGCCGCACCCGCAGCTTTACCTGCTCCGCGAACAGCTCCTTGAATTTACGGAGGCTTTTGCCGCCGACGTTGGTTTCGGCCTTGACCTCGATGGGGAATATGTCGTTTTCCCTCTGGATCAGGAAATCTACCTCGTACGGCGGATTAACCCGGCTCCAGTAGCGCGGCGTTGTTTCAAACTGTGTCACTAACGACTGCAATACATAGTTCTCCGACAAAGCGCCCTTAAATTCCGTGAACAGTCGATTGCCTTCCCCGAAGGCGGTAGGGGCCAGCTGCGCCAGACGGCGCAGAAGCCCTACGTCCGCAAGGTAAATTTTGAACGCGGAGAGGTCGTCGTATGCGGAGACCGGCAGTTTAGGAGCGGAGCTTCTGTATACCTTATGCACGAGTCTCGCGTCGACGAGCCACTGCAGCGCGTCTTCGTACTCCCGCGCGCGGGCCCCTTCCTTTACGACCCTGTACAGGAATTTTTTATTTTCCCTCGCCAGCTGCGACGGGACGGACTTCCATATCATAGAAATTTTTGGATACTCGCTCACGCTCGGATGCTTCGCGAAGTCGCGCTCGTACGCGTCTATAATGTCGGAGAGCGCCGTCTGCATGGCCTCTGCGTCGCGGGCCTCCGTCCACATAAGCACAGACTCCGGCATACCGCCGGTCACATAATACATTTTGAGCTTTTCGCACAGAGGATTAAAAAAGGCGTCCGGCAGCGGTTCAATGACATCCACACTGTCCATGAACGCGGAGAGATTTCCGTCGCCGTTTGCCAGGAGGAATTCGCTGAACGTCATCGGATTGACCTGCATAAAGTTGACCTTGCCGACGGGGAAAGAGGCGGGCTTCGCAAGGGCTATCCCCAGCAGCGAACCGGCGCAGGCGACGTGATACTGCGGAGCGTTCTCGCAGAAATATTTCATGGAATTGATGACCTTCGGACTGTCCTGCACCTCGTCGAAAATTATCAGCGTCTTCTCCGACAGAATTTTCTGCCCGCTCGCCAGCATGAGATTCTGCAATATGCGTTCCACGCTTTGGGTGGTCTCGAAAAACTGCCGGTACTCCTCGTTCTCGTCAAAGTTGAAATACGCCGTGTTCTCATAACAGAGCCGGCCGAATTCCTTCAGAAGCCATGTCTTGCCCACCTGCCGCACGCCTTTCAGGATAAGCGGCTTGCGGTAAGGCGAATCCTTCCACTTTATCAGCTGCTGCATGATCAGACGTTTCATAGAAAAATCATCTCACATAATTATATATATTTACGTGTATTCTATCACATAATTATATATTATCGCGCGATATAGACATACAGCGCCGGCATAGAGCCATGGGTTTAGAGTATATTTACGCCTCTGCGCGGAACCGCATGGATGTGATGAAGGTTAGCGGTTTATGTCAGGCTTGATTTCTATGGGGCGATATTTATGTAGGGAATTCGCATACGAAGGAGGCGACGCAAGGATGTGGTTGACGCGCGGTTGACGGGAAAAAGGCATAAAAAACAGCAAGGTCTCGAACTTTGCGAAACCTTGCTATCATTGGATTCATGGAGCCGACTTCCAGACTCGAACTGGAGACCCCATCCTTACCATGGCTCCAAAGCTCCAAAATCACCGCTCTGAATTAAGCCCGTTCCAGACTTATATATTTAAGATAGAGGCAGCCGCAGACCGCATAAACGCCACTCTGCCGATCGGCGAAACGCGACGCCACGAACCGAGATGTGGCGAGCAAAAACAGAAAAAAGTGGTTGATATGTGGTTGATGGAATTTTCCATATGGCTGACCTCTAGACTTGGAACGGAGGAAATAAATCTATGGATAGAGAAAAGCTCACTCAGAAAGTTGTAAACAATGCGTCATGCCACGCTGGGAAGAGGTTTGACTACATTATGGACGCCGCGCTCCCTGGGTTCGGCGTGCAGGTCACGTCTACCGGGGCGAAGTCATATATTATTCGCTTCCAGCATAAGGGACGGCGCGAATGCCGGACGTTCGCGCCTGTGGAGTCCATGACTTTAGCCGCCGCGCGTACCCGTGCGAAGGAACTTATTGGAGAATATCTAAAAGGCGGAGACCCGTTGAGGGTTGATGCCAAGAAGAAGAGCGCCTCGAAGCTTACGATGATGCAGCTTTACAAGAAATGGGAAAAATGGGCGGAAGATCAGAAACTAGATAGAATCACGACAAAGAATATGATAGGAGCTATCGCCCAATATTTCGATGTTGAGAAAAAGAAAGCGGAGTCTCTGACGGCGCGCGACCTTGAGAATTATAAGAACGAGCGCACGAAGAAAGGCAACAAACCCAGCACTATCAACAGGAATCTCCGTGAACTGAAGTATCTCTATACATGGGCGTCAACTCAAGGGCTTCTTTCCGAGGAGTTTAAATACCCGGAAGGCGTGAAGGCGCTGAGCGAAGCGATGCTCTCTCCGAAAACAGACCACTTGAGCGATGTTGAAGTGCAGAAGCTGTTGGGCGCTACGGATAAGCTGGTTAAGGAAAAGCCGGAGAAAGCGTACTTACGTCCGATTGTCCTTTTCGCTCTGAATACCGGTATCCGAATAAAATCCTTAGTGCAGCTGGAATGGCGCGACGTGGTGCGGCTGGACGAGGACGGCGGGGAACTTCATATCCGCGCGGCCTGCATAAAGACGCGCAAGGATGAGAATATTTCTCTCTCTGCGGCTGCGGCATCTGTTTTACGGACCTTGTATAAAGCCGGTCATGCTGAGACGGATAGAATTTTCACAACGTACACCGTAGAGTACATAAATAAATCGATAAAAAAGCTATTGCTCGACGCTGGGCTTGGAAAGTACAGTGCCTACAGCCTGCGGCATAACTACGCGACATCGCTCTACCTCGCGGGAGCCAGCCCTGTCGAGATTCAAATTCAGATGTGTCATCGCAGCTTTCGGACTACACAGAAATATATCCATGCGGATTACGAACACCAGAAGCAGGTAGCAAACCTGCTGAATTTCGGAGATTCTCAGAAAACAGCAGCAACGGCGTGACAGAAGCCCCCTCATGCGGGGGCTTTATCATTCTTCAGCCGCAAAGCTAAAGACGTAAAAAATCGGCATCTCAACGTCTCGTCAAGAGGCTTGAGAACTTATTCTCGGCCTAGTGGCTGTACACACTGCGACACAGCGCGTGCTTGGCCTTCGTCGCATATGTGGTGTGTTATAAAGTTAGTAAGTTATATTTTAGTAAATCGTAATTAGATATAAATATCTTTACCAAGGCTGCCGGAAAGATGGGCCAGCGAGCTCGGCTTCGTGCCGCTGGTTGATTACTCGGATGTGCTGAATGTACTGCTCGGCGATTAAGACGGCGCGCTCATGGCCTATGCGCGGTAAACAATGTTAAGACCCAAGTAGATAGGCGTATTCAGCGTAAACATCGATAAAAATCAAATGTAAATCACACAATTTATATTGATCTACAAGGCAGATATTTCAACACTGAACGACGTCAGAGCCGCCGATAATCACAGTGACGGCGGCTTTTTGCCGTTTATCGGTCGTGATGTTATAAAATATAGAGAGATGTGGAACGTGGCCCCAGGCTTGGTACGGACGGAGGCGCGCTATGGACAGGCAGTTTTATGAACAGATAAAGCACATTCTGGAGACGGCCAGGCAGAAGGCATACACAGCCGCAAACTCAGCCATGGTGGAAGCGTACTGGAATATCGGGCGGCATATCGTCGAACGGCAGGGCGGTGAAGACAGGGCCGAATACGGATCAGGGCTTATAAAAGAGCTCTCGGCACAGATGACGAAGGATTTCGGCAAAGGCTTCACAATCGCCAATCTTAAGAATATGCGCCAGTTCTATCTGACATTTCCAAATGGCTACGCACTGCGTAGCGAATTGAGCTGGTCGCACTACCGTCTGCTCATGCGCGTAGAAAACGAGAGGGCGCGCAGCTTCTATCTTGACGAATGCGTAAAGTCGCGATGGAGCACGAGGCAGCTGGGACGCCAGATAAGCACCTTATTTTACGAGAGGCTGCTTTCCAGCAAGGATAAAGCAGGAGTAGCTTCGGAGATAAAGAAACTGGAACCCGAACGGATGCCGGAAGACGTTATACGCGATCCCTACGTGCTGGAATTTCTGGGGATTTCTCCGAACGCCGATTTTTACGAGAGCGACCTTGAAAGCGCGCTTATCACCCACCTTCAGAAATTCCTCCTCGAACTTGGACGCGGCTTTTCTTTCGTCGCGCGCCAGAAGAGATTTACGGTCGACGGACGGCATTTCAGAATAGACCTGGTATTTTACAACTACATTCTGAAGTGCTTCGTACTGATAGACCTGAAGGTCGGCGACCTTACGCACCAGGACTTGGGCCAGATGCAGATGTACGTACACTACTACGAGCGCGAACTGATGAACGAGGGAGACAACCCGCCGATAGGCATCATACTGTGCGCAAGTAAGAGCGAATCGCTGGTGAAGTACACGCTTCCGGAGAATGAAAAACAGATATTCGCGTCGCGCTACAAGCTATACCTGCCGTCGGAGGAAGAGCTGCTGCGGGAACTGAACAGGGAATACTCCGCTCTTGAAAACGCCGTATTGCCGGAAAGCACAAAATTACCGCCTTTGTAATTAACAGCAGCACCATGATGCTTAGGTGTGTGCATCTTATGGAAGCCGATGGGGATCCCAATCTCGGCGCGGCATCGCCTATACGCATTGGCATTTCTATATTTATGTCTATAATAAAATATGAGTTTAGAATAGCCATGGAGAGGTGACGGCCATGTATATAAAGCGCGCTATAGAGGAGACTGTGCTGAGGCTGTCGGGCATGTTTCCCGTCCTTCTGGTGACAGGGCCAAGGCAGGTGGGCAAGACTACCCTTTTGCAGAAGCTGATGGGGCCCGAGCGCAAGTATGTGACGCTGGACGACCCCGACGTGCGGTATCTCGCGAAGCGCGACCCGGCGCTGTTTATGCAGAGGTATACGCCGCCTGTCCTTATCGACGAGATTCAGTATGCTACGGAGCTTCTGTCTTATATCAAGATGGGGGCCGACCGTTCGGGCAATAAGGGCGATTACTGGATAACCGGCTCGCAGGTGTTCCGGCTTATGAAGAACGTGAGCGAGAGCCTCGCGGGGCGCGTAGGCATCGTCAATCTGCCCGGTTTGTCGGACGCTGAGATATACGGATACGGCAGCGCACCCTATACCACGGAACCGGAACGCCTGATGAAACGTCTCGGCGCTGTAAAAGAGCGAGGGCTGAACGAAATATACGCGAGGATATTCAAGGGCTCAATGCCGGCGCTGTACGCTGGGGAGGCCGACTGGGAGACTTACTACCGTTCGTACGTCGACACGTATCTTCAGCGCGATATTCGGGATCTGTCGCAGGTGGCGGACGAGATGCAGTTCTACAATTTTATGACCGCCGCCGCGGCGCATACGTCGAAGCCGGTCGTCTATGAAGAACTTGCGAACGCGGCGGGGGTAAGCGCGCCTACGGCAAAGAAATGGCTTTCACTTCTCGTTTCATCGCATATAGTCGCGCTTGTGCAGCCGTATTCAAACAATATATTGAAGCGCGCCGTAAAGATGCCGCTGCTGCATTTTCTGGACACGGGGCTCGCCGCGTATCTGCTTAAGTGGGGCGGGCCGGAAGTTCTTGAACGCGGCATCATGGCCGGGGCGTTCTTTGAAAGCTACGTTTTCTCGGAAATTTATAAGAGTTACCTGAACGCGGGGAAGGAGCCGCCGCTGTTCTATTACCGCGATAAGGATCAGAAAGAGATAGACCTGCTGCTGTATCAGGACGGCACTGTCTGCCCCATAGAGATAAAGAAGGCGGCATCCCCGGGCAGGGACGCGGTAAAGAATTTCTCAGTGCTCTCCCCGCTCGGCACGCCGGAGCGTTTCGGCGCGATGCGTGAGCTGAAGGTTGAAATCGGGACGGGCAATGTAATCTGCATGGCGCGCGACTTACTGCCGGTCGATGGAAAAAATTGGTATGTGCCTGCGTGGCTGATATAGGGAGGAACATGGACGGCAGCAGAATTTCGTCGTCCATCGCCTCATCCCTATTTCGGACTATCCGCACTATATGCATTTTCTCGAAATACGACTTACTTCTAAACACTCAAAGACCTGACTGTAATGCGGCTTCAACACATCCTAACGCATTATTTAACGCTTTTCTATCGCGTTAACGCTGAATCTGCGTTGAAATCTTTATTCCAACGCAGATTTGCGTTAGAATTATTGCGTTAAAAATGTTGGAGGTGAGTATTATAGAACGCTTGATTCCCACAAAAGAAACATTGACGGTAGAATTCAAAAGCGACCTGAAGAAATATGGCGACACGGATTTGTTTGAAGACGTCGTCGCTTTTGCCAATACCGAAGGCGGCGACCTGTTTATAGGCGTTGAGGATGACGGGACGATTACCGGCGTTCATAAAGAACATGCTAATCCAGTGACACTTGGGGCATATATTGCAAATAATACCGTCCCTCCGATTTCTACCCGATGCGAAATTATCGGAGAAGATCGCCCCGTCTTAAAGATTTCTGTACCTAAATCCTACGGCGGCATTGCCGCTACACGTGCTGGGAAAATTTTGCGGCGCAGGATGAAAATAGACAACACGCCGGAAAACATTCCAATGTACCCTATCGAAATTGTCGCCAGATTATCGGACTTAAGGCTGTTGGATTATTCCACTATGATCGTATTAGAAGGTACTTTGTCCGATATAGATCCTTTGGAAATAGAACGGATGCGTAGGATAATCCTTGCATACGACGGCGACAAGGCGATGCTGGAGCTGAATGACGAAGAGCTGCTGAAAGCGCTCGGCTTCAGCAGGGAACAGAACGGCGTTGTTTATCCTACAGTCGCCGGGATTCTGATGCTTGGAAAGACAGAAAGCATAAAAAGGTTCGTGCCGACGGCGAAGTCATCTTTTCAAGTGTTGGCCGGCACGAGCGTGAGAGTAAACGAAGACTATGACCTTCCAATCCTCGCCGCTATTGAAAAAATCATCTCTTATATAGAAGTATGGAATCCGCAACAGGAATTGGAGCTCGGCCTATTCAGGATGCCAGCGCCGGAATTCGATAACAGAGCTCTGCGCGAGGCAATCGTCAACGCTTTCTGTCATCGCGATTATTCGGTAATGGGAAGAGTGCGCGTCGCCATAGAAGACGAAGGGCTTACCGTGACTAATCCCGGAGGCTTCATAGAAGGAGTCACGATCGATAACCTGTTGACGGCGGAACCACATGGGCGAAACCAGCTGCTGGCGGATGCGTTAAAGCGTGTCGGATTGGCGGAAAAAACAGGAAGAGGGATAGACAGGATTTTTGAGGGCTCTCTTATTTATGGGCGGGCGCTGCCCGACTATTCAAGAACCACCCCAACGACGGTTTCGCTGTTTATTCCGCGCAGTAAACCGGACGTTCAGTTGTCCCGTATGATTGCCAATGAACAAAACCGACTGGGCAGGCCTTTGACAATTACCCTGCTGATGGTGCTGAATGCCTTGAAGGACTCTCCCCGCAGCGATATAAAGCAAATATGTCAAACCGTAAATCTATCGGAATCTGTCGTCAAATCGGTCTTGAACCAATCTATCGAGGATGGGCTGGCTGAGGCATACGGCGCAGGAAGAGGCCGCACCTATATGCTGTCGCATAAGCTATACCACGATAAGGATAAGACAGCAGGATACGTACTGCAAAAAGATATCGACGAAGCTCGGTACGCCGAAATGATCGTCGATATGGCAAAGAGAACTGAATTCATAGCTCGCGCCGACGTTATGAATCTTTTGCACGTAAACGACTCTAAGGCATATACTCTTCTCAGACAACTTGTAAAACAAAATATACTACAGCCTGTCAATAAAGGCAGGTATGCTAAGTACAAATTAAACAGCCCTGAAGTGTAAGAATGAATGCCATGCCCCTTTATGCCATAATAGAACAGCCAGGAAAGGATATGTCACGATGCAGACGATAGTTGGCAAATACGCGGAGGCCAGGATTTACGCCGAGCTTGTGGAACAAGACGCCGTAAGCCAGATCATGGGTATGCTCAACCAGCCTTTTACGGAAGGCTCGTCAATCGCGATAATGCCCGACGTACACAGCGGCAAGGGCTGCACCATCGGCACTACTATGACTATACATGACAAAATAGTCCCCAACCTCGTAGGCGTAGATATCGGCTGCGGGGTGCTTTTGACGCTTATCGACGAGAAGGGCGATATGGATGAGCCGGAACTTCAGAAACTTGATGAAACGATCCGCGCCTATATTCCCTCCGGCTTCGACGTTCGGGACGGGCATTGGAGCAGTAGCCATACGGACGGCAAATCCGGCCCCGATTTCTTCGGACTTACAGGTTTCGAGGAGACGGAACTCGACGAACTGCGCTGCGCGAAGAAAGTCGATTTGAAACGCGCAAAGCAGTCTATAGGTTCGCTGGGCGGCGGCAACCACTATATCGAACTGGACAGGGATTCACAAGGACGGATATGGCTGGCGATCCACAGCGGAAGCCGCAGCCTCGGCACGGGGACGGCGGCGCACTATCAGGAGCTCGCGGTCTCCCAGAGAAAGTATGAAGACTACGGAAGCTATAACGATATGGTCGCCGCGATAAAAGAGCAGTACAAAGATAAGACTAAGATGATCGGCGAAAAAATCAAGGAACTGCGAACTAAAGCAACGGATGTACCCGAAGACCTCTGCTGGCTGGACAAGTCGCAGGGACCAGAATACGACGACTATATCGCCGATATGGAGACGGTACAGAGGTACGCAGTCCTCAACAGGGCCGCGATGGCCCGCGAGATAGCGGACAGGATGGGCTGGAAACTCGGCGAGTCCGTCGAGACGGTACATAACTATATAGACATAGAGAGCATGATTCTGCGCAAAGGAGCCGTCTCCGCAAAGGCCGGAGAGAAGCTCGTCATACCGATGAATATGCGCGACGGGATACTCATCTGCATCGGGAAGGGAAACGCGGACTGGAACTGCTCCGCGCCTCACGGGGCCGGACGGCTGATGTCTCGGAAGTCCGCTCACAAGAACCTCAGCATGAACGATTTCCGCAGCGCTATGGACGGCATATACACGACCTCGGTCAGCGAAGACACACTGGACGAATCCCCGATGGCGTACAAGCCGGCCGAATCCATAATGGCGGCTATCTCAGATACTGCGGAAATAATAGAAACGGCAAGACCGATATACAACTTCAAAGCCGCAGAGAAACCGAAAGGCATGCGCCGCAAATAAAGGACGAGAACGTCAGCTCGGAAAAGAGAGAAAATCCGTGATCTGCTGCATACGGCGAATATCAGCAGCATGGACGACATCCAAAACTTGTTCAGGGAAACCATCGCCGAGTTCATCGAGGACGGTCTGGACAATGAATACCGCCCTATTCGCACCGCTTTGGGTGTTTGCCCAAAATCGGAGATAGCCCCCGGCTGAATCATAATCTTTCCAGTCGCATACGCAGCGGGAGCTGTATGGCTGGCTGTATCAAGCAGGCGTTGAATGAATTTACGTTATATGCCTTAACAGACGAAAGACCGTTCTATTCGCCGGCCGCATTATGCTTGTTTTACAACTCCAGGCTGTTGGGGTTCAGCAAAAAATCCAAAACGTCCATCACCAGGATGCCCTGTTCGTTGTGCCACGGTTTTATCCTGTCCTTTACGACGATGATTTTCTTGAACGAATCGCCGATATGTACAAGCGATTTTTGTTCCTGCCGCATTTTCTCCTGGTCGGGCATGGCGAACGCGGACTGGATATAATATCTTTGGCTGCCGCGGTTGCAGACGAAATCTACTTCCAGCTTTTTCCTGACCGATTTGCCGCTGCTGCAGCGTTCGGAATATTCGACGATGCCCACGTCCACGTTAAAACCGCGGAAAAGGAGCTCGTTGTATATGATGTTCTCCATAATATGGTTTTCTTCCTGTTGGCGGAAGTTAAGCTGCGCGTTCCGAAGGCCCACGTCGGTAAAGTAATACTTGAACGGGGAAGCAATGTATTTCTTTCCTTTTATGTCGTAGCGTTCCGCCTTGCTGATGAAGTATGCGTCGAGAAGATAGCCGATATATGCCCCGATCGTCTTGTCGTTGGCGTTGACGCCGCTGCTGACGAACGTTTTTGCAAGTTTATTGGCGTTGGTGAGGGAACCCACCGCAGACGCGAGAATATTTACGAGCGCGGCCATAACTTCGTCGTTGCGTATGTTGTGCCGCTCTTCGATGTCCTTCAGGTAAAGTTCCCTGCACAGGTCTATCAGATATTTCGACTTCAGCTCGTCGGTGTTCCTGCTGAGGATCAGCGGCAGCCCGCCGTAGGTGTAGTAATCAAGCCATGCGTCATACTTGTCTCCCCGGTACGCCGGCAGATATTCGGAAAAGGCCAGCGGGTAAATTCTTACCTCGTCCCCGCGCCCGCGGAATTCCGTCAGGACATCGGAAGAAAGAAATTTAGAGTTGCTTCCGGTTACGTAAATATCGACGTTGCCGCGCCTGTTCAGCCCGTTGAGCACAGCTTCAAATCCCTTGCAGAGCTGTACCTCGTCAAGAAACACATACCACATGCCGCTTTCGGTCAGGCGCTGTTTGATATATTCGCTCAGCTTCCCGCTGTCATGCAGTTCCAGATAATCTTCGTCATCCAGCGGGACGGAGATTATCCTTGACGCATCGACGCCGGAGTCCAGCAGATATTGGCGATACAGGTTGAAGAGGAGGTATGACTTTCCGCACCTCCTAATACCGGTGATGATCTTTATCAGCCCGTTCTCTCTCCTGTCAATCAGCCTCTTTAAGTAAATATCGCGTCTGATCTGCTCCATTGCGCCCTCCTATTTCGAACTATCTGCATTATATGCAATTTCTCGAAATAAATCCATATAGAGCGCGTAAGAAGCATTTGCTAGTTGAGCCGTTAGGCAGACACCAGATCGCCTTTATCTTTACCATGCATCCGATTACTGTAGATCTCCGCCACCTTCACTTGCGAAGAAATATTCTGATATAGCTTATGGGTCGCAGGCCTTGCTGGCACGCCGTGACATGCCGGCAAGGCGCTGTACTTAACTACAAATGGGCTTATTATAGTTTTTTCTATTATTAGTACGGCTTCTTATTTAAGCTCATCAAACATTGCTTTAACGGCAGGGGCGTTTTTAGTGAGTTTCTTGATGGTGAGATCCTCTGCTTTCTCGTTCGCAAGACGAAGATTGTTTTCAGACGAAATGAGATTGTTTTTTACCTTTTGCAGATGCTCTATGGTTTTATCAATCTCATCGATCGCGTTTTTGAATTTTTCACTGGCCAGCCGGAAGTTGCGGGCAAACCCTTGCTTAAACGTTTCCATGTTCTCCTCAAAACGGCTGATATCGATTTGCTGATTTCGGACAACCTGAAGCTCTTGCTTATAATGCAAGGCGTTCAGCGCCGCATTTCGCAAAAGGGTAATCATCGGTATGAAAAATTGTGGACGGATGACATACATTTTAGGGTACTTATAGGATACGTCAACAATCCCGTTGTTGTAAAGCTCGTTATCTATTTCAAGCAGAGAGACAAGAATTGCATATTCGCAGTTTTTTTCGTTTCGGTCTTTGTCCAGCTCCTTCAAAAAGTCCTCGTTCTTATGCTTGGTCGATGTTTCGTCCGCCTCATTTTTCATCTCAAACATGATGGAGATATATTCCGTGCCGTCTTCACCATATTCACGATAGATGAAGTCCCCCTTACTGCCTGTCCGGGCGTCATTGTCCTTTTCAAAATAAGCATTAGGAAATGCAGTCATCCGAATAGAGTTAAATTGCGTAAGGCAATGCTGTTCCAGGCTTTCTCCAATCATCTTAGTAGACTGGCGCGCTTTGAAATCCCTGTAGTATTCGAGCTGCTCAGTCATACGTTTGATTTCTCTCTCAAATTGCTCTTTCAGCGCTTTCTCGTTCAGACGGCTCTCCGTTTCTTGGTTCTTCAACATTCCTTCGAGTTCAACAATCTCGGTCGCTTTCTGGGACAGTTCTTCGTTTTTCTTCTCGACAGCTTCCTTTACGGCGAGTTTCATTTCTGTTGCGCTGCCGTCCAACTGAGTTTGCAGTTTTGTAAGCTCTTGGCCAAGATCTGAAATCTCCGAGTTCTTTTGCGCGAGATTTTCTGAGTACTCTTTTCTTTCTTTTGCCAATTCTGCGTCTTTCTTGACTATAGCTTCCGCAACAGCAAGTTTTTTATCCTTTTCGCTCACATCCAGTTTGGACTGTAACTCGCTAATCCTTTTATCTCTGGCAGAAATTTCTGCGTCCTTTTGTGTAATACTTTCTGCATGTTTTTTCTCTGTCTGTAGGCGAAGCACCTCAAGTTCTTGCTCCTGTCTTGCCGCCAGTTCTTTTTTACAACGTTCGAGCTCCTTTTCAAACTCTTTGTCACGCACTTGCTGTGTTATTTTGGCATAGCCTGTTTCATCGACCTGAAATACCTCGCCGCATTTGGGACATCTTATTTCCGGCATATTCAAACACTCCTTCAGCTTTTATATTTTCGAGAACAATGTTATACACGCTTCGTTTTGCTTAAGTCTCAATAAGTCAAATGCAGGCATCGTTCCTTTAAGAACACCGGCGGAATAAATTGCTATTTCGCTTGTATTACTAAGAAAAGATTGTCATCTCTAAAATATTATATTCTTACAAAACCTACAGGTATAATTTCAACAAGAAAACCAAACTCTTTTTTATTAGTCATAACCAATTCAATAGCGCCAAATTTTTCTTCCGGCCTTTTATTATACCAATACACCATTTCAGCCGGGAATTGACGAACAAGCGTCATTGCTTTTTTGCCGGTTCCGATTTGTGCACATCTGGCAGAAAATCTATTAGAATCAAGGTATCTGCCTTCGATCCATACTCTTTGAATATCGGTCATTACACCGTCAATATTGTCTCTATCATAGAGTATATCTGATATGTGTATTTCTATTTTATAATCATCATTGATATAAAAACTTGTTCTAAACTTAAAGGTGATATCAGATAACAAGGGATTGTCTATATGTATTTCATATAAGTATTTACCGTTTTCTTTTATGCAAGAGTCGAATGTTATATTAGTTGTCAGTCTCATTACATTATTACACCTTTATGTTTTTATCTCAATTAATCAGACTATTGTTATTATTTCCATATCATCCGTATCATCTTGTCTCTTTTTCATATTATCAGCCTCTTCCTGCAATATTCCGAGGATGCAGTCTCCTAACTCGCCGTATTCTTTCGTTGAGAGAGTCGGAAATTTATCTTTATTGCCTTCGCTGAATGCATCTCTGACGGCGCTGCTGACGCCTTTATCGGAACTTCCTGTCACATATCCTGCCCTCGCCTTAATATCGGCATCAAACCGGTATAACAATATATAGTCATCTTCTATTTTCTCTTCGCCTGCTAGTATTTTTCTGGCTGTTACAGATATTATTTCCTCATTGCCCAGTATCCTGTCGAACTGTTCTTCCAGCTCGTCAATGGTAATTTCGTCAGGCGCTATGCTGAACATAGCTTTAGATGTATTACAGTGTGGCATAAATTCGTCAAACTCCTGAGGGTAGTCGCCGATCCTTACTATCACATTCTTATACGTATCGTTATCTGCCAAATTAACGAAATCAACATCGTAATAGGCGGTATTGTTTGAACGGCTGTGGTTGCTCGTGTTGAGCTTGTAGGTTATCTTACCTGCATATTTTGTATCAAGCAGCCGTTCAAAGTCTTGGGTATTCTGCTTAACAAATATCTTGTTTGAGTAATATCTTTCTTTTTCACTTATAGACTTTAACAGGAGAGTTTTTGTTAGGGACATGGCTTTCTTCCTTTCTTCAATCGCTTGTCAAAAACGCATAAATTAGCGTTGATTTCTGTCGTTTTTTAGCCTGTTTGCGTGTAAAATTAGCATTTTCAGGCACTTTTTTATTAAGAAGATGAAAGAGTACCTCTCAGAAAAAGATATGCCTTATTTTTTTGATTTTTCTATTATTCAAGATTTGTGCTTTTATCAACGGATTTCTTTTTTTCCAACCACTCAAGATATTCGCAATATTCGGTGAAAAAAGCAAAGTTAAATCCAGACCCCTTGCTTAAATTATCCCAATCGAAGTCATATCGTTTATCTGCCGACGCTTTGAGCTTTAATACCAGATATCCTTCTTCATCGTTTTCCACAGCACAGTCACAGATACCTATGAGGATATTGTCTTGATGGGCATACTCTCTATGGCTGAAGCATACGGGCGCGTTCTGCATATTGTATGAAAATATAAGGCTTTTGCTAACCCCCGTCAAAAGACTTTCTATCGTTAAAAATTCTTCCGCAAATCCTTCCAGTACTATTTTTGCATCCGTCAAGTCGTTTATACAGTATTCAATCCTGAATACCCTGTTTTTCGTTTGGTGATACGCACCGTCGTAGAGATAACCGCCTCCGCACCTTCTGGGCTTTACGTTATGCTCTTTGCCGTCTGTCCCCATATAGCTGAATACTACATAGGGCGTAAGCCCTTTAGCCTGTAATTCATCTTTTGGGATCGCATTTATCACTTCTGGTATACGGGCTTTTAGTTCTTTGACTGTCATGATTTTCTTGGTATTGTCCAATGTACATAGCCCCTTTCTGGGGTTTGCCTGAGGTCACTGGCTGAGTATATCTAAAACCGTCTTTTCTACTTCGCCTGTAATATGAATATCATGAAACGTATCGACTTCGTGCCAGTTCTTGAAGTTATACGGCATAAGAGGAACGGTCTCAATCTTGTGATTGATTCTTTCATCTTTACTGCCATATACGATATGAACGGTTCTATTTATAAATTTATCTTCTCCTTCATCCCAATCGAAAAAATTTTTTTCAAATTGCTTAACGTAGTCTTTTAACACAAATTCTTTTCTATCGTCGCCGCTTAGGTGCAGAAACGGCAAAAAACAGGGATTTAGAAAAATAGCTTTATCAAAACCGTAATTCGTATGAAGAATATATCCGGCAAAACAGCCCATACTTGTCGCAATCAGTATTTTCTTCGTGCCGTCTTTCCTGTCGTATCCGTGCATGAACATCTCATATTTCAGCTTTGACAGGGACGGAGTAATGCCGCCGCCATGATTCAAAGTAGGAGAAATGATAGTTTCTGCCGGAAAGTGTTCTTTCAGCCATTCAAATTTTGAATTGTTTCCCTTTCCATTATAGCCGTGGATATTGATTATCATACGGAACGCTCCTTTATTTATTACTGTTTGCCATTGCCCTGATAAACTAACGCCTGTCCCTGCCTGTATATCACCACTTGACCTTTATGTTGTAAAACGTGAGAGGAATCATGTTGCTCGGGAAAACCCCGCCGACAATAGAAAATAGGGACGGCAGTACTCTGAGGTATGCATAATAATGCCCGTCGACGTTGAGACGGATGTCGTCATGTTCCCCAAATTCGTCCTTTTCCAACGTCTGCATATCGTGTGATACAGATATGTATTCGTCTATAAGATGTTTTAATGCATCTCGCAGATACAAGTTATATATGGAGGCCGAGTATATCAGGTGCTTATCGTTTATAGGCATCATATCGGCCTCTGTGTCGTATATGTCGTATCGTATGGACATATCCGGCTTATCTTCAGCTTCCGCACGATAGAGAATCATATAGGAGCTTCTTATCAGCTCTTCGTCTGTCATCTCAGCAATAACCGGCATAATCTTTTGAAGCCCGTCTTCGTCATGCACGGCATGTTCGGCAAAGGCCATGAGATATAAAACGTCCCTGTTCGCCTTCATAGCCTTATAGCCTTTGATCCTCATATCCTTCCAAACGCAGCTTATCTTTATATACTGCATACGGTTGGCTTTCATGAAATCAAGAAGCTCGGATTCTTTGCTGAGATTGATGTACGCAAGGACGAAGGGGATATGGCTGTAGAGCATGACCAGCAGCTTAGAGTGGTCGACTTCGTGTATCTCTTTCTTGGGGTATTCGTTGTTGATGATACGCTCTTTTACGATTTTGTCTTTGTCCATCATGTTCATCTTACTCCTCATCCACAAGGCCTCTATGCAGAACAAAACCAGCCTCTTCCAACGAAGAAAAACTGATGGATAGGTAGGCTGAATCGCCTTCTTTTTCAATCTCTGCATTTCTAAAATATAATTTCTCGCCGTCTCTGGGGATATACAAGCCGCTGACGAATGTGTCTTTGAGTATCATTCGCCCTTCTAACTGAGTGGTCGGTATTGTAACGAATACACTGCCGCATGATTCACGGAAAAATCTCTTGTCGTTAATGTCTATGCCTCTGACGGCATCGTAAAAATTCTCAGGCTTATAAAACTTATCCTCCCATTCTCTTTCATAATATATTTTGAAGTCCAGCATGTTTTTATACTTTTTCTCTATCAATACGTTGCTGAATGGATATTTACGTCCTTGTCTCAAAATATATGTGTAGTTTAAGTATTCAGAGCAAAATCTCAAATGACGCTCTTTTAACATAATATGGGCCGCAATCTCTTTTTCATCGATATAGAAATAGTCCCCTGCCAGAGAATAGTTGCAGTTGATGCCGTCAAAAAGTATTTTTGCTGTCATAAAATCAGAGTACATGGCAACTTTCATTCTTTGCATTTCTATATCACTCTTTCTTGTTGAAATTTTTTATTCCTCGGCAACACAGAAAATTACATGGGACAAGAAAACTATTTTTGCACGGCGGCAGCTGCACATAACATAAATCCATGTTCATACACTGCCGATTTTCTCTATTTTAAGCAGACGGCAGAAGCCGTACACTGACAAAACAGACAATCGTTTAACCTTGATAAGTTGAAAAGAACACGTCGTTTAACGACGAGGACATATTATACAGAATAAACAGCAAATGTCAATGGATTTTTGAGAAATTTATGTATTTTGTGTTGATATAAATCGAAAGAGCGTGTATAATATCCGCGCTAAGAAATTTATTGGTCGCTTATCTACCGCAAGGAAACACTTCTTTATCGAAGTGAATGGCAAATGCCTTATAACGCCCTAAAAAAGGCCGCTACGCCGCTTGGTAAGTAAAAACAGCTATTCTATGCCTTTTGTGATTATAAAACGATCGAGCCAACAACTGTCAAAGCCAGATAAAAGTAAAAGGAGAATGATAGATATGCCGAGGCCGAAAGTAAATGTTTATGTCAGCCACGACAGAGCCCCTGTCGTGAAAGGGGCGAAGTGTGATTATTGCCCGGAAGCTGATTGCTACTTTATCGACGTTGACGAGCTCAGAGAAAAAATGCGTGTAAGCAGCGTGTTTATGGAAAGAGCCTTCTTCGACAGGCAAGGTGAGAAATACTCTTTCAGCAATCTCCATGTGAAGAAAGGGCGTAAGGGGATAACTATGGAGGCAGTCTTTGAAAAAGACGGCTGCGACGAATTTATCATAATAGATGAGCTTGATAACGTCATAGCAAATGTTGAAACTACAGATTTTGAGATTATAGAAAACAGGGGAGACTTCCTCAGTAATTGTGACTGTTCCCAGTTCTGCATAAACAGAGTACCTCGTAAAGATTTTCTGAAAGACGCCTTTATGCGTGGTGTTTATGTTAAAAAAGAAGGGAAAAGGCGTTACTTCTCACGTTTTCATATTGATAAGGATAAAGAATGCAATGTTACGGTAATCTTTGATGTCGATGATGACAATACGTTGATTAGGAAGAGAGGATAGCAGCAGAGTAGATTATGAAACATAAACAACTGACGGCTATAGAACAAAACCATCTTAAAAAGGTAAGAAAAAAATTACGGGGATATGAAAGGGTGAGGCTGCGCAGCGGTTTTGTCGCCTCTAGGGCTGAAATTGAATGGGCGGTGAAAGAAATTGCAAACAGCCCGGCAGATAAGTATTTGGGAATAGAGGACGCCATCGTCATTAAGCGGGGGGCTAGAACAATTTAAACAGGGGAAATATAAGGGCAACTGGCAATAGGGCGATATAAAGCCCGCTGGCGCTCTCAACAGCTGAATACATGCGGTACGATAGATAAATTCATCTTTATATATCTTTGCAGCTTAAGTAATACCTCCACTAATGTCAGCAAACAAAATTTATAAAAGGAGACACGAGTATAATGGATGAAATAACTCTGCTCAAGCATCCCAAAATAAAAGAAATGACAAAGAGGGCATTATACAGTAAAGTAAAAGAAATTGACAGATAAATGTCTTCGCAACTACTACAATCAAAAGATCCACGACCAGTTGAGCAGCCACGCTGCGTCCGCTTTTTGCGTCCATGGGTCGGCCAGATGACAGCCATGGCACAGGATGATTAAGCCGAGGAGGAATCTCGCTTCGTATATTCTTCGGTCTCTAAAAACAGCTGCTGTTATTAAATAACTACAAAAAGGAGAAATTCTTATGGTACCGACTGAAGCATTTATTCAGAGAACAAGAGAGCGTGTCGTAAATAATGAATTTGAAAAAATAGAACTGAGTAAGGCTGATCTTAGCAGAGCGGTTATCAAGCTCTACAGCCATATTCCTTTTGCTGTAGTTAAGCCGGCTGATAGAAATCAAGAGTTTGAATTACTGAAATATATTGATGCCAATAGTATTGAATATCTGAAAATCAGTTCTGTTTGGAAAGATATGAGAGAGAAGGATTATAAATCCCAAAAGGCAAATAGAGATACTCTTTATATGTTAGTTTATTTTAAGACGACGAAAAATCAAGTGATGCTTTCTTCTCTTTCTGAGCTGATTGATAAAGGCATTATTGGAAAAACAGTTATGGCCATTTATCGTCCGAAAGAAAACTCTGACGAGCCTGATACTTCCTGCTATTTTGAGATATACAAAAAAGAAGGCAGTGAACTGAATGAGCAAAATATACTTGAATCTGCCTATACTCAGCCTTTTGTAGGCGATGGCGCTTTAAAAGACGTTTTAAATCATTATATTGCTTTCTCTTCTAATGAGAAGATAGAGAACTTTAATATTGAGTCGGATAATGTCGAGGCCGGTTATTATTTTTATATCAGAACTTTTGCAGGCTGGGTTGGATTCGTCCCTCAAAGAATGATGCAGATTGTTACCAACAAACAACGTCAAGCACAGATAGACAAAGCATTGGAAGAATGCTTTTAGCACTAAATTTTTCAGAAGACAAGTAGGAAAGATAATGATTAAAAGACATCATAAGACAGTCTGGAACAGAAGTATGAGCTACAGAAAGAAAGCATATTTCAGTTTCATGAAAAGCGGGCGATGTTGGTCTGACTCTGTAGAGTGGTATACATGGACGGATTGGGATTATCTTGCCCAACAAGGAGATAAACTGGTCTGGGAAGATATATATTTTCCTTCCAGAAGATACAAGAAACTCTGCTATGTCGCTTTGCTTCGGACAGTAGACTATACAGCAGAGGATATGCTTGAGAACATTATGGCGGATTTCACAGCGCAATATCTAGGATATAAGGATTCCAAAGAATTTTATGAAGACAATAAGAAAAGCAAAGCTCAACGAAAAAAAGAACTGCGTATGCTAACAAAGTATGATAAAAAGAATGACTGGTATATTGTTGATCCCAGACTTTTTGCAAAGACTATATATCCTGACTTCGGTTTTATGTCTTTTTATGAACTTATGTACGCTCAAATATGGCCTAATATCAGGGAAAAGATAGACGAGCTGCTCCCGCCTATATATAGCAATATGGATGTGAAGGCCGGAAGAAAACGCCTTATCATAACTCAGACATTGGACGTGCATGAACTCACCATTACCAATTTAGATAAGTACGTACAAGATTTCTGGAACAGACGGGAGCGAATTATAAAGGCAAAAGATGAGACTACTCTTTGCCACCCAGACTATAATATAATTCGCCAGTCTATGGACAAAAACTCCGAAAGCTATATTCCCACGAAGGAAGTAATCGAAGAAAGGAAGAAATCTTTTGAGCAGTCGGAAAAGGAAGCAATATCTTAGAAATTTGAGCGAGAAGATTGTCAAGGAACAAATGGACGATAGAATCAACGCCCTTGGAAGACGCTTGGAATGATGGTATATATTTCAAGTAAGCTGGTTCCTAACAATTCCTAGCTTAAAAACTGAGCAAGCATCTTTTCGTCCAAGAAAAGACAGTCAGAACTTGTCCATGCTTCAGTTTTAACTTCTGCGACCTCAGAGATACGACAGACCGAGAATCCATTAGCGTCGGGAGAAAGAAGCCTATCCAACAGCATTGCCAGCGGCTCGCCTATGTTAAGTCCTGAAACGAGAAAATCCTCAAATTTCGGCAAAGAAGTCCTTTTTAGCGTCTTGGCGTCAGCTTCTATATCCTTAAACAATTGAAGGACTGCCGGCACATCGGAATCTTGGAATATCTGTTCTATTGCATTTTGCGGCATACCGCTTGCGGACGAGAGAAATGAGACGAGTTTCCGATTAAAATCATCAAGCGTATCTATTTCGTATTTTCTGAGTATAGAAAAAGAGTACCACATATCGGCAGTCGGAGCAATCGCAATAGATGCGCCGTTCTTTGGCAGGACGCAATATATGGCTCTCCCGGGCTCTTGATATTCCTTCGCTGAAGATCTGTTGCCGGCGCAGATAATACAGTGGTTCCTTTTGGGATAGTTCCGCCATGAGGGGAGAATCTCAGAAATAAGGAGAGTGTATTCGTTTCCCGTCCCGGCTGATGTCCTGAAAAATGGCGTTGCCAGATCGACCATGCCGTTGTCTGCACTCGAGCGATAAAGTCGGACTCCGTTTTTCCAAAGCCGAAACGCTTCACTGAAATCAGACGAAAGGAGTTTTTGAACATAAGACATATCGTCAACATGCTTCCTGTGCATTTCTAAATCACCCTCGTATATTGTAGCGCTGCTTTTGTATAAGCGGTATATTGTTAAATTAGGAGGTAATTCTATGAAAATTTCTTATGCCGTTATCTATTGGGATATCAACACAGAAAAATTTCTCGTGGTTCACCCCACGCACGAAGAATTCTGGAGTATGCCTAAAGGCCGTATGGAAGACAGCGACATGGGGGACGGAGCTAAAGCTGCTGTCAGAGAAATGCTTGAAGAAACTAACGTCACTGTAGACTATCAAAAATTGACGGAAGCAGGCAGATTTGAATATTACAGGAAAGGCAGAAACGGCGCCAAGATAGACAAAGACCTGGTGGTCTATCTCTATAAGACAACAACCCCTGTAGATACAAAAGATATGATCTGTAAGTCATTAGTACAGAACCATTTACGTCCGGGGGAATCTCCGTTTCCGGAAAACGACGGATTCAAATATATCGGCATAGACGATATTGACAGCAATTTTAACCCTGACGGGGCAAGAGTCGTGAAACAGGCCTTGACTGCTCTCGGCCTTATATAGTATCCTCCGAGAATCACGAGCCTGTGAAGTTCTTTCTGTAAGTTATCCAAGACTGCCGCTGCTGTGGCAGTTGATTTTGATGTGGCGGCGTCTTTTCGCCAGACGCCGTCACGTTTCTACTATAGGGTATAGGCCGCTAAGCGTCAATTTCTCAATTTGACGCCGGTATCGTTTTTTAGCATGAAGTCACGGCTACTCAGGCAGCCTCCCCTCGTACATTATCGACAGTTCTCCGTATATTTTGCCCCAGTCGCGTATTGGAAGCCTCCATTTCTTCGTGGCTTCCATTGTGGCGAGGTACAGCGCCTTGAGTAAAGACTGGTCTCCGGGAAATGAACTGCGCTGGCTGTTCAGACGCCGGTATATGGAATTCAGGCTCTCTATGGCGTTCGTCGTATATATGACGCGTCTTGTCTCTGACGAAAATTTGAAGATTGGAGATATGGCGTCCCAGTTCTTGTACCACGATTTCATCGAGTTAGGATATTTCTGCTGCCATTTCTCAGCGGCTCGGTCAAGCTCGCCAAGGGCGAGTTCTTCGCTGGGTGCGCCGTATATCCTGCGGAGGTCGTTCGCGAACGCCTTGCGGTCTTTGTCGCTTACATATTTCAGCGTGTTCCTGACTTGATGTACAATGCATCTTTGATATTCGGTCTGCGGGAAGGCCGCCTCTATGGCATCCTTGATGCCGGTAAGGCCGTCGGCACAGACGATAAGGATGTCTTTTACGCCTCGGTTCTTAAGCTCGTTAAGGATAGAAAGCCAGTACTTCGCGCTCTCGTTCTCCCCAATGTAGATGCCAAGAACGTCCTTGTGTCCGCTCGCAGATATGCCTAGAACAATATACGCAGCCTTCCTGCGTACGCCTACCTCGTCCCTTACAGCGTAGTGAATTGCGTCGATGAAGACTACCGGATATACATCTTCGAGCGGACGTGACTGCCATTCCTGTATCTTAGGCAGAAGCTTATCAGTAACGTCTGAAATGAATCCCTCTGACACCTCAAAGCCGTATATATCCATGATAGTGTCGGAAATATTGCGTGTCGTCATTCCTCGTGCGTACATGGCGATTATCTTCTGCTCGATAGCGTTGATATCCTTCTACGGCAGACGCCCCCGCATACTGCGCCGGCTGAGGATATTTTTGAATGCGCTCCGCGCAGCCGGCTTGTAATGTCCCTTCTTCACAACCTTTGGTTCAAAGGCTGAGTCTCGATCCTGAGGAACGTCTATAGTGATGCTGCCAGCGCTGCTCATGATTTCCTTTGATTTGTATCCGTTACGGCTGTCGGGGTTGTCTGAATGTTTATACTTCTCGTACCCAAGATGCTCGTTCATTTCCTCTTCGAGCATATCCTTGATGGTGTCTCCGAGAAGGTCCTTGACGGCATCTTGGAGATCCGCCGCCGTCTTGATATCGTACATACCGACGAAATTGCGGAGGAACTCGCGCTTTTCCGGGCTCATCTCGGAACGGCGCTGCCGCCTGGTTTTCTTAGGCTCATCTGAAGAACTCTGCTGTTTGCTGATGCGTGACATAATAAACCATCCTCCTAGCAAGTCTACCATAGCAGGGTGGGATGGATTTCAACTTACAGAATTCTGTTCACACTCTCGCAGAAGCCCGCTTTCGCTAACTCCAGCAGTGCCGGTTTGAAACTTTTATTTTCCCATTGCCACTGCAGTTTTTGCCGTGCTTGTTCCTGCATTTTCCCGCAGTACGTTTTCGTGTCAGGGCTAAGAATCGTATACCATTCTTCCGCCGTGCCTTTGAAATGCAGCCGTGAGCACAACGCCCAGAATATTAGCCGCGCAGTGTCTGTCCTCAGCGCCCTGCACTGCTTCGCCGAACGATAGAGGTAATCTGTCTTCGGGATAAATGCCCTATGCATATTAATTACAAGTCTGTCGCCCTTATGGGTCCTAATAGCCTTTTCTCCGCCGCCTACCCGCTCTATGCGGAACGTAAACATCCCGTCAATTTCGAAGAAAGTTTCCCCGTAATCTGCGCCGCTTTTCTGCCGCTGGAATTTTAACCGTACACTCCCCAAACGTTTTAGCGATTCGGTCAGGCGGCTCTCATGCCTGATCCCCGTTTCCCGCATCAATTCCGTTATTTGGCATGAAAAATCATAATAGATGCGCTCTTCATTTTCAGGCAGGCCGGTATCGTATGCCGGATTCCCTGAAATACGTTTTTGAAACATGGCCGTCAGCGTCAACAGAACGCCCATGTCTGGTTTTGGGCGCAGTATAGCGTTCGATTGAATGGCGATTCGGTCGCCGTATGCGTTTGTCAGCCTGCGTATGTATGTTTCCCCATCTTCCAGCTTCTTTGCGTTGGATGCCGTAATTGGCCAAAGAGGAGCCCGCAAGAGCGCCAGCGGTATGTAAGCCCTGTCGCCGTCAGCACTTATCGCTTTTCCGTGTGTATGCTCCACGCGCTGCGAACTACGGCTCATATGCACGTTTTTCCTCCGTTCCCCGACCAAAAGAAGTTGTATGCAGGCTTATAAAATAGCGGGACCGAAACATATGCCTTTGAAGTCCTGGATTTGAGTACCACGCATTCAAGCGCACGTGGATCGTTCCGCGTTTCGCGCCCGAAGTCGAAATCCTTTTGCCCCGTTTTTGCGAATTGCAGTCCAAGAATGCAGTCCGAGGAGTATTCTATACCGCCGCTTTCCTTAAGTGCAGCAAGAGACATTCTTTCTTTATAATTTTCCCTGTTGAGCGAGCTTATGACCAGGAACGAACAGTCTGTCTCCCGTACAAGGCGCCTTAAGTTAGTTACGTTCAGGTCGATATTTCGACGGCTGTCTCTGCGCGGGTCAAGCTCTTCCAGAATTTGCAGGTAATCTATTACGACGAACGGCCTGATGCTGCGCTCTTGCATAAATGTGACGACCGTACGCGCTATATCCGCAATATTGCGGGCATCCTCGATAAAGCAGAGGTTGGGCGCGATTTTTGTCCTGTACCGTTCGTACCCCGCTCCAGACGGAATACATTTCGTTGTAAGCAGACTGACTGTCGTATATCCGCACTCCACGCCAGTAAAGCTTGGCCCGCCGTTCCAGTCCATTTGTTTTCCCATCTTCTGCCATTCATCGACAAACGCGTAACGACTGAGGCTGCGGCATATCAGCTCAGTCGGGGCCATTTCAAGCGTGAATATCAATACAGGCCGGGACATCGCTACGTAGTCGGCAATCTGTAGCGCAAATGCGGTCTTCCCCGTCGCGGAGAGTCCGCCCAAAATGGCCCGCGGAGCCCTCCGTTCAGTTTTTCGTCCAATTCGCAAAATCCCGTCGCTACCGGATGGCTGTATTTTTCAAGTGTTTCCGGCAGGCGCTCCAGCTCCGCGAGAGCCGGCTTCAGGTGAACGCCGCTAAGCAGGGAAGAGGCCTGCTGCAACTGATTCAACATAGACGTCTGCAATTTCAGGCCTTCCTCCACGACAGCATGCCTAGATATTTCCTGCTCAGCATACTCTTCCAGTTCTTCTTCATTCATGTCGGAGTCGTCCGCATATTCGCCCTGACCGCAATATTGATTCATCATCTCAAGCTCGAGTTCGTCCACATACACTTCAGTTGTGCCAGCCGCGTGCCTGGCTATTTCAGATTCGACATACTCTTCCTGCTCGTCTTCATTGATGTCGGAATTGTCTGTATATTCGTCCATACCAGATCCATCATTTTCGCATTCTGAATACTCACAGCTCATTTCATGCTCGAGGGACTGCTGTGCAAGGTCGTTTACATAGTCATCGTCCATCTCTGGCGGCTCCGGAAGGTCGTTAAGTTCCCACGTCTGCATTAGCGCGTCCTCCTCTTCCTAGCACACACAACAGAAACGCTCCCCGCGTTGGTTGCGCCCTCTTTTATCCATGCGATAAGTTCGGCCTGACAGTAATAAATGTGCTTGCCCCGCACGTAAGACCGTGGCGGCTTTGTGCCTTTCTTATCAAGACGCCCCTTAAATCGCCAGTCTCGAAGTGTTCTCTCCGCAACACCCAAAAATTCCGCCGCCTGTTCCTCTGTAAGATATATCTTCGTCAGCTCTTTCCCTTGTGTCATTCGATGAAAACCTCCTGTCAATATTTACAAGGTCAATGCCCCTGTCTAAAATGGAGTATATGAATGTGGGGTAGGGCTTAATTTTTTTTGCGGCGATACGAGCGGGGACAAAAGACGCAGAAAAGTAGGAGGTGAATCTGGAAGTGGTTGATAAGTGGTTGATGGGAAAAGGAATAAAAAATAGCAAGGCCGCGAACTCTGCGAAATCCTTGCTATTACTGAGTTTTCTGGAGCCGACTTCCAGACTCGAACTGGAGACCCCATCCTTACCATGGATGTGCTCTACCTACTGAGCTAAGTCGGCGCTGGTTTGTTTGCGCGGTAAGGACGCTTTACATAAAAAATGGTGCTAGGAGCTAGGTTCGAACTAGCGTAGGCTCTCGCCGACAGATTTACAGTCTGTTGCCTTTGACCACTCGGCCATCCTAGCACTCACAACGCCGCCGTCAGCGGCATTACGAGCAGATATTTTACATGATATTGAGGATTTGGTCAATACTGCGCGGCAGATTACGCATCGCAAATTTTTTACGGGGTCACATCGCGCTTCGAAGGCCGCGCGCGGGCGTCCGCGCGGCGGCGGACTGCGGCTCGCATGGTTTCGTCACGCCGCTGGGATCGGCGGCTCTGGCTCAATTTTCGAGCGTGGCTTACAATAGCGGCGTGGCTTTATGAATTTTCGCTAATTCGAAGGAGGCGGGCCTATGGCGGAGATTTCAAAGCGGCGTTACGCCGTTGTGACTGAGATGATAGATGTCTGGGAGCGAGAGGGCGTTGTGGACAAGGAGACGGCGCGGCGCTTGCGAGGCAGCGTTTCGCCGCTTCCGTTCGACTGGCGGCGCGCTGCGCGATGGCTGCTGATTCTCGCGCTTTGCTGTTTCGCAGTCGGGATCGCGGCGCTGCTCCAGACGGAGTGGCTCGTCGCGCTTATACGGCGGATTTTCGGAAGCGCGCCGGCGGTGAAGTCCGTCTTTTTCGCGGCGCTCGCCGCAGTTTTCTACGCCGCGGCGTACAGGCGGCGGCTGCGCAGGCCGGAGCGCGTTTTTACTAACGAGGCGCTGCTGATGCTCGGCGTGCTTTCGACGGCGTCGTCGATCGCGTGGCTCGGTGCGGCGCTGGGAAGCGAGAGCCGCCATTTTTCGCTGCTGCTCGCGCTCGCGGCGGGCGTCTATGCAGTTATCGCCGTCGCGATGAATTCCGCGCTGGTGTGGATTTTCGCGCTTTTTTCGCTCGGCAGCTGGCTGGGCGCGGAGACGGGCTACGTCTCGGGATGGGGGGCCTATTGGCTGGGCATGAATTACCCGGCGCGCTTCGTGCTTTACGGCGGCGCGCTAGTCGCGGCGCAGTATTTTATGGCGCGCTTTCCGCGTTTCGCCGGCTTTCAGCGGCCTACGCTTTCGACGGGGCTTTTGTTTCTTTTCGTAAGCCTTTGGATGATGTCGATTTTCGGCAACGACGGCCTCGTTAACGGCGAATGGCGCGCCGCAGGGCGCGCGGAGCTTTTTCTCTGGTGCGCGCTGTTCGCGGCTGCGGCGGGCGTTTCGCTGTGGCTCGGCATAAGGCGCGACGATATGATGCTGCGCGGCTACGGCGCCGTGTTTCTCGCAATCAACGTATATACCAGATTTTTTGAGAATTTCTGGAACGCGATGAACAAGGGGCTTTTCTTCCTTATTTTGGGGGCGAGCCTGTGGCTGCTCGGCTCGAAGGCGGAGCGTATATGGAACGCGGCGCGGCGCGGACGCGGCGTAGATCCGGAGGATGCTGACGATGACGATTAGATTTCGGGCGTTTTGCGTTTTCGCCGCTGTTTTCGCAACGCTCGTACTCTTTGCCGGAGCGTGCCGCGCGGCGGAGGGCGGCGCGGAAATATGGCTCGACATCTCAAAGGGCGAGCATCTTATGCGCGTGATGTCAGGCGACGAGGTTTTAGAGGTTTTCGGCGTCGCGGTCGGAAAGAACGCCGGAGACAAACGGCGCTCGGGCGATATGCGGACTCCGGAAGGCAGCTTCACCGTAGAGCAAGTTCAGGACGCTTCGTGGTGGAGCCACGATTTCGGCGACGGAAAGGGAGAGATAAAAGGCGCGTACGGACCGTGGTTCATCAGGCTCAAGACGGGCTGGCGCGGCATCGGCATCCACGGCACGCACGACCCGGCCTCGATAGGGACGGACGCAACGGAGGGGTGCATCCGCCTCCGCAACGAGGACGTCGCTAAGCTCAAGGAGAAATATATAAAAATAGGTATGCGCATCGTGATAAGGCCGTAGCCGCGGTTTCGCGCGGCGGAGCCGCAACGAGAATCGAAATGCCGCCGCGAGGCCCGGTGCGGAAAATTTGCGGCGCGGCATAGCTTTTCTAAAGCAAAATATAAAGACGATCCCCGCGCGGGAGGTAGGGCGCGGGGATTGTTTTTTGCTTTTTGCGCGGTTTTGCGGCTATGCCATCGTGATGACTGTGCCGGCTCCGTTTTCGAGCGCGTCCTTGGCTTTGGCGAGCGACGTTATTATCGCTTTTTTGCCGGGGAAGCGGCGCGCGAACTTGATGGCCGCCATGACCTTCGGCTCCATGCTGCCCGCGCCGAACTGCTTTTCTTCCATATATTTGATGGCTTCGGCGACGGTGATGTGCGAGAGGGCCTTCTGGTCGGGCTTGCCGAAGTTGATGTAGACGTTCTCCACCTCCGTGAGGATGAGGAGTATGTCGGTCTCCATGTCCTCGGCGAGACGTTCGGCGGCGAGGTCCTTGTCTATGACGGCGGCGACGCCGGTGAGCGAGCCGTCCATGTTCTCAATTACGGGGATTCCGCCGCCGCCGGCCGTTACGACTATCGTCGTGTCCCAGAGGCGTTTGACGGAGTCGAGCTCGACTATGCGCTTCGGCTTCGGCGAGGGGACGACGCGCCGCCAGCCGCGGCCCGAGTCTTCCTTCATCGTCCAGCCTTTTTCTTCGGCCATTTTCTTCGCGTCTTCGGCGTTGTAGAAGCGTCCTATCGGCTTCGTCGGCTTTTCAAAGGCGGGGTCGTCCTTATCGACGACGACCTGCGTCACGAGCGTGACGACGGGGACGTTGCGGTTTCTGTTGCGCAGCGCGTCGCGAAGGCTCTGCTGTATCTGGTAGCCTATGTAGCCCTCGGTCATCGCGCCGCAGCAGTCGAAGGGAATGGCGGGAAGCTGGTCGGGCTGCTCTGCCGCCGCAATTTCCTGCTGGAGCACGAGGCGTCCGACCTGCGGGCCGTTGCCGTGGACGACGGCCATCTCGTAGCCGCTGCAGCTGATGTCGGCGAGGTTCTCGCAGGTTTTCTTGACGACCTTGAGCTGTTCCTCCGCGGTCGGAGGCGTGCCGGCCTCCATCAGCGCGTTGCCGCCGAGCGCTATTACTACCTTCGTAGCGTGTCCGTCTCTTTCCGCATGTAGTGAATGTGGTACCATCATCGCAGCGCACTCCCTTTGTTATGAAATTTTTTCGTTTCGTATATAAGAGTTACAGTAGCTATATTATAAACTAAAACAGCGCGAGAGTTCAATATGCGATTTGCCGAAGCGTGAATTTTTGGCAAATTCGGCGAAAGCCGCGGCTTTTCGCACGTTTTGCTGAAACCGAGGCTTTGAGGAAAGTTTACGGATTTGCGGCGCGCGGCGTTACACTATGCCGAGCGCGTAGGCCCACGCGGGGATGGAGAGTATTCCGAGCAGCGTCGTCGAGGCGACGAGGTCCGCCGCGTATTCGCCGTCCATGCCCATGCCCTTCGCGATTATGAAGCAGTTGACGGCGCAGGGCATCGAGCTGAGCATGACTGTGACCCTGAGAAGGTCCGCGTCGACCGGGAAAAGCAGCAGCGCGCCCCACATGATAAGCGGGTTGACGGCGAGCTTGATTATTATATCGAACCATGTGCGGCGGATTATCTCGAACACGCGGCCCATGCGCGGGATGTCGAGCGTGCCGCCGAGCGCGAGCAGCGCGACGGCCGTGGCCGCGCCGGAGACGAGCTTCATCGTCTCGTCGAGGACGAAGTGTATCGGGACGTGCGCGAGCGCCGCTCCGACGCCGAGAACGCATGAAACTACAAGCGGGTTTCTGACGAGGAGCTTCCCCATCGAAACAAAGCTTTTCAGCGTTATTCTGCCGTTCAGTGCAATCTCGCCCGCGCCTATCGAAATCACCTGAAAAAATATCGTGCACACAGCGACATAAATGGAGGCAAGGTGCAGCCCCGCCTCCCCCATCGCGAGCTGAACGACTGGGAATCCAAGGTAGATGTTGTTCGAGCGGAAACCGGAGAGGACGGAGACAGCGACGCGCCGGATGTCGCCCTTGTGGACGAATAAAGCCGCGCCGCTCCACGAGAGCGCGACGGTCATAAGATAACAAATATTGACGGAAATAAGCAGGTTCGGCTGCGCCAGCACCTCCGTGCCGGAAATGTAGGTCGTGCGGAACAGCAGCAGCGGCAGGATGACCCAGTAGAGCGTCTTTGAAAGCGCGGCTATGTCGGCGGCGCTGTAGAAGCCGCGGCGCTTCAGTATATTGCCCATCGCGATGATGATTACCAGCGGCATTACGAGCAAAAATCCAAACATGGGCGTCTTTCCTTTCTCCTCCTGATAAAGTACCATTATAGCGCAGATTGCGGGGCGCGGCCCCGCCTTCGGGAGGTCATGCCATGAAATTAAAATTCAAAGCGTTCGCCGCGCTTATGCTCGCGGCCGTCGTATCGCTCGCGCTCTTCCTATCGCCGTCGGAGGCGGCGAAGGCGCGCCAGCTCCGCTATTACGCGCTCGACGTAGGGCAGGGGGACTGCTCGCTCTTCGTGCTGCCCGACGGACGGAACGTAGTCTTCGACGCGGGGCCGCGCTCGAACGCGAAAAAGACCGTCAACTACCTCAAATCGTGCGGCGTGCGCAAAATCGACCTGCTCGTCGCGTCGCATCCGCACGAGGACCACATCGGAGGCATGAAGGAGCTTCTGTCGAAAATCCCCGTCAAGCAAATATGGGACTCGGGCTACAACCACGGCTCTAAGGTTCAGCGCGACTTCTATCAGATGATAAAGGACAAGAAAATCCCCTTCGGGCGGCCCAAGCGCGGGTACGCCGCGAAGCTGGGCGACGTTGAGTTCAAGGTACTCGCCCCCGCGAGGCCGCTCAAGGGCACGAGCAGCGACGCGAACAACAACGGGCTGATAGTCCTCGTCACATACGGCGATGTCTCCTTCCTAATGATGGGCGACGCGCAGAAGGAGGAACAGGAGACCGTCTCGCCGCTGCCTCGCGCGGCGGTGCTCAAGGCCGCGCACCACGGAGCCTCCAACGGCACCGACGCGGCGCTGCTGCGCGACGTATCGCCCGACATAGTGATACTCAGCTACAAACGCGGCAACAGCTACGGACACCCGCACAGGGAGACGGTCGCGGCGATTCGCAAAGCAAAAATCCTGCGCTTCGACACGGCGGACGGCCCCGTCAAGCTGCGCACCGACGGCAAATCCGTGACATTCGAGAGAAAGAGAGTGGTCAAATGAGTTCGCAGAAGGAGCTGAAGCTTTTCATAGACGCGGTGGATTCGGGCGTTGCGCGGCTGATGCTGCTCGACGGCGCCGTTTTTGAATTTCCGGCGGCGCTGCTGCCGGAAGGCGCGCGCGAGGGCGACGGCGTGACGATGCGCCTTTCGCTCGAGCCCGCGAACGACTACAAGGACGACATCGACAAGCTGCTCGATTCGCTCGGCGACTCGCTGTAGCGGCCTGGAAGGGAGATTTTCAAAATGTCCGGCACATCGTCGAGATACCGCAAAAATTACCCCGTATCGTGGGAGCAGCTCCAGCGCGACTGCCGCGCGCTCGCGTGGAAGCTGCTAGACATCCGCGCGGACTGGAGCCGCATCGTCGCCGTCGCGCGCGGCGGCCTCGTCCCCGCCGCCGTCATAGCGCGCGAGCTCAACATCCGCCTCGTCGACACCGTCTGCATATCGAGCTACACGATGCGCGACCAGTCCGCCTCCGCCGAGATATTAAAGCGCCCGGACCTCGCGCGCGTAGACGAAACGTGGCTCGTCGTGGACGACCTCGTAGACACCGGCAAAACCGCGAAGATCGTCCGCGAAATGTTCGGCGCGGCGCACTTCGCCACCGTCTACGCAAAGCCCGGGGGCCGCGCGCTCGTGGACAGTTTCGTCACCGAGGTCAGCCAGGACACATGGGTGCTCTTCCCGTGGGACGCCGCGTCGGCCGCCGACTTCGTCCCGCCCATCGCCGAAATACGGCGCGGGATGCCGGAGGCTTAGCGCGCGGCTATGAAGATACGCAAAGCGACGGCGGACGACCTTCCGCGCATAAAGCCGCTCTACCGCCAGATAATCGCGCGCCTTTACGAGCTCGCGCCGCTCTACCGCGTAGACTGCGAGCAGGAGGACGAATTTATAAAAAAGACGATAGAATGCGAAAGCTCCGAAATCCTCGTAGCCGAGGAGGACGGCGGGCTGCTCGCCTTCGCCCTGCTCGAAGGCCGCGAGACGGCGAAGCTCGCGGGCGTCGCGCCGCGGCGCTACGCGTTCCTGATGGACATATGCGTCGACGAAAAGCTGCGCGGCCGGGGAATAGGAAGCGCGATGCTCGCCGCCTGCGAAGAATGGGCGCGAGAGAAAAACTTTGAATACCTCGAGCTCAACGTCCTTGAAGCCAACGCCGCTGCCCGCCGCCTCTACGAACGCACGGGCTATAAAAAAATCGTCAACGTCATGAGGATGGAGCTGTAGCGCATCCTCACAGGCGCGGACGCGCGCGCATAGCCGCGGCGAAAAATAACAAGACATGAAAAAACGGCGCTCCTTCCGCGCCGTTTCGCTTTTCTGCACATATCGCGCGTCCGATGTTTCGCGGCGCGACAAAAAGTGCTAGAATCAGCAATATTACTTAAACGGCAAAAGCATTTACGGCGGGGAGATGGGCGCTTTGCAGCAGAACACTAAATATAAATATCTGATGTCGCTCGGGCATTTCTGCTCCGACATAAACCAGGGGGCGCTCTCCGCCGTGCTGCCCTTCCTCATCGCGGCGCACGGCTACAGCTACGCGACGGCGGCCTCGCTCGTCATGATATCGAACCTCGTCGGCTCCGCCGTGCAGCCGCTCATCGGCTATCTCTCGGACAAGCGCAGCACTACGTGGGCCATCCCCGCCGGAGTGCTGATGGCGGGCAGCGGCATTGCGCTGACCGGCTTCACCTCGAGCTTCTTCGGCCTCTGCATAGCGGTCGTCATAAGCGGCACCGGCGTCTCGCTCTTCCACCCGCAGGCGGTCAAGCTCGTCAACTACGCCTCAGACGCGGACAATAAGGCGCGCAGCATCGGCATCTTCTCGTTCGGCGGAAGCCTCGGCTTCTCGCTTGGGCCGATGCTGGTCTCGACCGCCATCCTCGCCGTCGGCATGCACGGCACGGCGGTATTTCTCGCGCTCGCGCTGGTGTCGAGCACGATATTCTTCTCGCAGTATAAAAGCATGTCCGAGCTCGGCGCCGGACGTTCGCGTGCCGGTTCCGGCGGCGGCGCGGCGGGCGCGGACGACTGGCGCGCCTTCGGGCGGCTCTGCTTCGTGATCTTCGGCCGCTCCATAATGATGTGCGGGATGAACACCTTCCTCGCGCTCTACTGGATCCACGAGCTCGGCCAGACGGAGCGCGCCGGCAGCGCTGCGCTCAGCGTCTACTACGCGATGGGCGCGATCTGCACGCTGCTGGGCGGCAGGCTCGCGGACCGCTTCGGCTGCCGCAGGATGATAAGGATAAGCCTTTCGTTCTTCATCCCCGCAATTCTGCTGCTCGTATTCACGCACAACCTCTACCTCGCCGGACTGCTGCTCTTGCCGATAGTCGCCTCGCTCTATTTCTCATACAGCCCGATGGTCGTCCTTGGACAGCAGTACCTTCCGAACCACGTCGGCTTCGCCTCGGGCGTCACGCTCGGCCTCGCGATAAGCATCGGCGGCATAATGGCCCCCGTGCTCGGCATGGTGGCAGACCGTTTCAGCCTCTCCGCGGCTTTCTGCGCTATGGCGGCGCTCGCCGTCGTCCCGCTGACGGCTTCATTCTTCCTGAAGCCCGCGGAGGACGAAGCCGGGGAACAGCGCGCGTAACAAATCCACGCAAAAGCAAAAACAAGCGCCGCGGGGACATAGTTCATCCCCGCGGCGCTTATATTTATCATTCCGCAGCACGCCTCACGCGCGGTACGGCCTTACTCTTTTCACCATCGTTTCAAATTTTTTCTGCGTTTCCGTGCCGCCGACGGCCTCTTTCGGCGGGAAGAGCTTGTCGTATTCGGCGGCGAGCGTTTCGTCTATGTTGTAGATTTCGTCTTCGAAGTATATTCCCGCCGCGCCGGCGAGCGCGCCGTCGTACAGCTCGCGCGCGTAGAGCGCGTCGGCGTACATGTTTTCGGCGTTCCGTATGCCGAAGCTTTCCGTGGGGACGAAGCCGCGTCTCGTGTAATAGTCGGGGTCGCCGCAGAGCAGTATCGCGCGGAATCCCATGCCGCGCGCGATTTCTGCAGTGCGTTCTATGAGCGCCCCGCCTATGCCGCGCCTTTGGTATTCCGGCAGGACGCCTATAGGCCCGAGCGTAAGGACCTCGCGGCGGACTCCGTCGTCACCGTCGATGCGGGCTCTTACGCACATTGAGCCGCCGACGACCTTGCCGCCGTCGCGGGCGGCGAGGCACAGCTCTGGGACGAAGGCTGGGCATCCGCGCATCACGTGGACGAGGTAATGTTCGGCGCACGCAGGCGAATAATAGTTCCAGAAGGCTTCGCGCATGACGTTTTCCATCTCGAAACGCTCGGCCTCCGTCTCGCGGCTTATCTCTATCACCGGCGCGTTATTCCCCGTCCTTCTCCGCTTCTTTGCGCGCGGCGCGTTCGGCGCGCATCGCGTATTTTTTTGCGTGCGGGTCGCCGCAGGTGGGGACTATGCAGAAGAATTCGAGCGGGATGTCCGCGTCGTTTTTGTATTCGTGGACGAGGCCGCCTGGGACGCGCGTCCAGTAGCCGGTCTTCATGAGGTAGGGCGTGCGCTTGCCGGGCTCTTCCTCGACTTCGACGACGCCGTCGCCGGAGAGGGTGAACATGAGGTGGTCCCAGTCGTGTACGTGCGCGGGGATGCCGCGGTGCGGCGGGAGTATGAAGTGGCGCATGACGTAGTCTTTCCAGACGCCGCCCTCGGGGCCGTAGACGGTGCGTTTTTCGATTTCGGGCGCGAGCGCCGAGGCGTTCTGAAGCGGCAGGTCGTATATGGAGCCGTAGTTTTTCGCGGTTTCGCTCATAAAAATTTTCCCCTCCTTATAAAAATCCGGCATTGCCGGTGTCTCTGGCAATGCCGGGCTGTTTCTGATTATATCAGAATTTTACTTCGCGTTTTTGAGCTCTTCGAGGCCGGCGCGGATCTTTTCGGGCTTCGCGGGGATGGCCTTGATGCGGACTCCGCACGCGTCGTGTATCGCGTTGCAGACTGCCGCGTGCGGCGCGGCGAGCGGCATTTCGCCGGTTCCCGCGGCTCCGAATGGTCCGAGCGGGCGCGGCGTCTCGACGTGGACGAGCGTGAGGTCGTCGGGAACGTCCTTGATGTAGGGCAGTCCCATGACGACGAAGCTGTTGTATTTGTTCTCGTCGAGGAAGTCTTCGGTGAGCGCGAGGCCGATGCCCTGCGCGATACCGCCGTACTGCTGGCCGTCGACTACGAGGTAGTTGTTGATGACGCCGACGTCGCCGACGAGGACGAATTTCTCGCAGTGCGCCTTGCAAGTGTCCATGTTGACGGAGACCATCGCGAGGTTGACGGCGAACATGTGGAAGCCGAAGGGCTTGCCGAGGCCGGTGTCCTTATCGTTGCCGGAGCAGACTTCCGTCGAGCCGTCGGCGTGGAGTATCTTGGCCTGCGTGTAGCCTTCGTAGAAGGTCGGGATGTTCTCGGCTATCATCTCGTCGTAAGTGCGGTAGGTTCCGTCGGGCTTGCGCATCGCGTCGAGGAGCTTGTTGCAGCTGTCGATGATGGCGTTTCCGACCATGACCTGGCAGCGGCTCGCGGCGGCGGCTCCGCTGTTCGGGGCCTTCGCTGTGTCGGAGAGGACGAGCTTTATCTGCTCGGGACGCAGGTTAAGCGGCTTGAGCGCCTCGTGCGCGGTGCCTATGCAGCCCATGTCGGCGCCCTGTCCGTGGTCTTCCCAGGTGTTGTAGATGGTGACGCCGTCTTTCGTGAGTTCGATGTTGCTCGCGGCTTCGTCGGCTCCGTCGTCGTTGGAGTTGTAGATGCCTATCGAGACTCCGACGCCGTACTTGACCTTATCGTTGGAGAGCTCGGCGGCTTTCTTTTTCATATCTTCGTAGTAGGGGCGCGCTTTCTTCATCATTTCGGGAAGCGGGAATACTTCCGGCGCGTAGCCCGACGGGAACTGTCCGCGCGGGTTCTCCGTAAAGGGAGCCCACTCGAGCAGGTTCATCTCGCGGAAGTCGAAGGGGTCGATGCCGCACTTGTTCGCGAGCATGTCTATCGCGGTTTCGCCGCCCCAGTAGGTCTGCGGCGCTCCGTATGCGCGGAATGCCGCGCTCCAGCGGTGGTTGCTCCAGCAGGTGTAGCCCGTTACGCGCATCTTGTCGTAGGCGTAGGGGGCCATGAAGAACTGTCCGCCCTTGTTGGTGAGGTCGTTGGCGGACTCGCTGAACGGGCCGTGGTCGACCCAGTAGGTCTGCTCGGCTCCGACTATCTTGCCGCTCTTGTCCGCGCCGATGCGGATGTGCATGAGGAACGGCGAGCGTTTCGGCGTGCGGACGTTGTGCTCCTTCATGTTGACGCGCATGTAGACGGGGCGTCCGCAGGCGATGAGCGCTATCGCGAGGAACGGCTCGTTGGTCGGGGCGACCTTGTAGCCGAACGAAGCGCCGAGGTTGTTCTGGATGACGCGGATTCTCGACGGCGGGACGCCGACGCCGCGCGCAATCATCATCTGGTGGCGGTAGACGCATATCGACTTCGAGGCTATCGTGAGAAGGCCGTTCTCGTCGTAATAGGCGTAGCCGCAGTCCGTCTCGAGAACCATGTGCGGCTGGCGCGAGCTGAGGAACTCGTCGTCGACGACGTAGGCGGCGTTGTCGAGCGCTTCCTTCGGGTCGTCGCCCTTCTGGAACATACGCTTGTTCCACGCGTTCGGCATTCCGTCGTAGCCGTCGATGTCGTCGTAGACCTTTATCGCGTCGGGAGCCTTGGCCTGGTAGATGTCGATGAGCTCGGGCAGCGGCTCGTAATCGACCTTGATTTTCTGCGCCGCGGCGCGCGCGTTGGTCTCGGTGTCGGCGCAGACGATGGCGACGACGTCGCCCCACTGGCGAATCTTGTCGCCCTCTTCGACCATTATGCGGCGCTCCCAGCCGTCGGTGAGCGCGGAGTCGCAGCCGACCTGTCCGCGGATGCGGTTCGTTCCCTTGACGTCCTTGTAGGTGACTACCTTGAATACGCCGGGCATCTTCTCCGCTTCGCTGACGTCGATTTTGTTGACCTTCGCGTGGCGGACGCCCTCAAGCGCGTAGGGATATGCGAAGAGGAATTCCTCGGGCAGCTTCAGCCTGTCGTCGTCGCCGAAGTCCCAGAGCCCCGTCGCCTTGTATATCGCGGAGGGACGCGGATAGCTGCTGTTCCAGACGGAGTCGCCGGGCTTGTACATCTTCGCGAGGTCTTCGATTTTTTCCTCGCCGCGCAGGATGGCGGCGGCCTTCATGACCGCGTCGACTATCTGCTTGTAGCCGGTGCAGCGGCAGGCCATCCAGTTTTTGCTGAACCACTCGCGGACCTCTTCGCGCGTCGGGTTCGGGTTCTGGTCGAGGAGCGCCTTGCCGCTCGTGATGAAGCCGGGCGTGCAGAAGCCGCACTGAATCGCTCCGCAGACTATCATGGCCCACTGGAGCGCGTGGAGGTTGTCCGGCGTGCCTATTCCTTCGATTGTGGTGATCTGCGAGAACTCGGGCACGTTCTTCCAGCGCGTGATGCAGGAGCGGACGACCTTGCCGTTGAGTATTACGTTGCAGACGCCGCACTGGCCGCAGTCGCAGCCGCGCTTCGTCCCCGTCATTTTGAGCTGGTCGCGGAGCACCGTCAGAAGCGATACGTCGGGCTTGCCGATTACGCGTTTCGGCACTCCGTTGATGATCAGGTTCTTGACATGATAGCTGGCCTCGGCCGGAATTGTGATTTCCTTCGCCATATTTGCTCTCCTCTCTCGTGATAGAATTTCTCCATTTTCCCGCGCGCGGCGGGAATCCCAAAGAACACAGATATTTTGCGCGAATTGGAGAAGAAGGAAGGAAAACGCGCCGTACGGCGGCGCCGGATGACCTTGTACCCCTTTCCAATTTGGACGCCCTCGGGCGTCCCGGGAGGCGCGGAGCTTTTGCTCGCGCCCTCGCGGACTTCCGTCCGCTGGCCCCGTCTCCTTGGCTTGCGCTTTAGGCGGCGAGGCTCGGGGTTGCAACATCGTTGCAACAAATGTCAAAACTTTCTATACAAATCATACGAAAGTACACAATAATGAGCAATATTTAGTTGAAATTAGGAATGTTGTGCGCCTTTCTGGTCGATTTATGTTTATTAAAATTCACGGAGAAAATTTGTAAAGAGCGGCGCGCACGGGGAAGCTGCGCAAAATTACGGCCGCGGGCGCGGCTTCGGCGAAGCGCGCGCAATTTACGCGCGGACGCGCGGCGCAGGGCGAGGACGAATATCGTGCGGAAGCGCCTGGCGCTCACGGCGCAGGCGTAATTTACGCACGGGCCGCGCGCGTTTGCCGGGCGGCGCGGCGCGCGCGCGGACTGCCGCGCTTCCGGCGCGTGCGCAGTTCGTGCGGGGAAGGGCGCGCGTTTATGGCGCGGCGCGGCGCTCTGAGGCGCGCATAAAATTCGTCCCGCCGCGTAAGCTTCGCGGCGGGACGTGAAGTCATCGGATTTTCGTAAATTCAGCGCTAGAGCAGCGCCATGCGGTAGCGTTTCTCGGGGCGGCCGACGCGGCGGTAGGCGTACTCGACGACCACGCGCTCGCTGAGCGTCAGAAATTCAAGATAGCGGCGCGCCGTCGAGCGCGAGATGCCGAGGCGGTCGCCGACCTCCTGCGCGGAGAAGGTTCCTTCGTTCTCCTTGAGGAAGGACTCGATGTCGTTGAGGCACTTGAGCTGCAGCCCCTTCGGTATCGTGCGGTTGTTGGCCCACGAGGGGTCGTGCGTCTTCATCGCGACGAGCGCGTCTATGTCCTCCTGCTGCCACGGGCTCGTGCGCCCGGTCAGCGAATGATGGTAGATCTGGTAATTTTTGAGCGCGGCGCGCAGCCGGTCGAACGAGAAGGGTTTGACGAGAAACTCGAAGACGCCCGCGCATATCGCTTTGCGCACGAGCTCCGGGTTGTCGCCAGACGAGACGACGATGTAGTCGGTGCGCGGGAACTCCTTGCGCAGCTCGTCGATTTCGTCGAAGGCGCTGAACTCCTTGAGGTAGAGGTCGAGCAGCACGAGGTCGACGTCGACGCAGCGCATCGCCTCGAACATCTGCGGCCCGGTGTCGACCCTCTTCAGCAGCGTGAAGGATGTGTCGTTGAGGATCACGTCGGAATATAATTTTTGAAGCAGCGGGTCTGATTCGGCTATGAGGACTTTCAGGCTGCGCAACGCTCCGTTCCCCCTCTCGTGTATTTTGTGCCGGGGCTCCCGCGGGTACGGGAACGGGAAAAGGGCGCGCGGGCGCTCAGTCATGAATCCTTTTCCCCTTTCCAAACGGGAGGCGCCGGCGTTTCCGCGGGCACCCATCGGCCTGACGCCATAGAAGCGCGCTTCCGCAGGTCGGCAGGCTCGGGGTATTATTCACTTTTAACCGCTTTTGATTATAACAACTGAGGTGCACTTGTCAACAAGCGCGCGCGCCGCCGCGCGATTCGCAAATGCGCCGCGGCGGCAAGTTGTATATAATAGAAGCGCACATAAGAGCCGCTCGCTCAATTCATGGAAAGAGGTGCCCTCTATGACGAATCAGATATGGAATCCGCAGGAATACAGAAAGAGCGCGGACTTCGTCCCCGAGATGGGGCGGGCCGTGATAGAGCTGCTTGAGCCGAAGGCCGGAGAAAGGATACTCGACCTCGGCTGCGGCACGGGAGTGCTCGCGAAGGAGCTCGCCGCGGCGGGCTGCACCGTCGTCGGGACGGACTCGAGCCCCGAGATGGTCGAGGCTGCGCGCACGGCGGGAGTGGACGCGAGGCTCGCCGACGCGCAGACGCTGAAGATGGATGAAAAGTTCGACGCGGTGCTGAGCAACGACGCGCTGCACTGGATGCCGGACCAGTACGCCGTCGTGCGCCGCGTCTGGAATTTGCTGAAGCCGGGCGGGCGCTTCGCCGCCGAGTGCGGAGGCGAGGGCTGCGTGCGCGTCATACGCGAGGGCATGAAGATCGCGCTGATCAAGCGCGGCATAGACTACAAGGCGCGCAACCCGTGGAAGTTCCCGGAGCTCGGCACTTTCTCCGACATTCTCGAAAACCAGGGCTTTCAGGTGAAGTTCATCGCGCGCATCGACCGCCCGACGCCGCTGGTCCACGGCCTGCGCCGCTGGCTCGAGGTGTTCTCCGCGAGCCACACCGACGGCTTTACGTCGGAAGAGAAAGAAGCTTTTTATAAGGAAGTCGAGGACTACTGCCGCCCGATGCTCTACAGCGACGCCAACGGCTGGAATGCCGATTATGTGCGTCTGAGGTTCCTCGCAGTGAAGCCGGAGGAGTAGCCGACGGAGGCAAAAGCAATGATTATACTATTATAAATCTATTATAATAGTATAAAGAACAATTTAGCGCTCCTAACTGACCACATAAGCTAGGAGCGCTAAGTTTAAATTTAGAATATATCGTCTAGTAATCAGCTATTTGTTTTCTTACTATTCCGTCTTTCTGAAACTACATTTGCTATCATTACAGCGATAAGCACGAGTCCCCAAATCAGATTCTTGTAATAATCCGATATATTCTGGAACATTGCAAATCCAGAGGAAAGCGTCTGAAGGATCACGACAGCTATTACAAGTCCCATGACCTTACCTTTACCGCCATTGGGATTTACCCCGGCAAGTACGCATATAAGGATAGCCGGCATGAGGTATGATTTACCGAAATCCGACCGTGCAGAATTGAAATGGCCGCACATAAGAAGTCCTGATACGGCAGAAAGCATACCGCTTATCATATACGTAAGCGTGATAACTCTTGTGTTGTTTATGCCGGAAAAACGCGACGCTACTTTATTCGAACCTACCATATAAATTTTGAACCCAAGAGAAGTCTTATACAATATGAAAGCGACAACGCATGCACAGACGGCAAAGACTAACGCGGTAACCGGGATTATCTCAAACAGTTTATAGTTTACGACATGATTTAAGATCGGCGGGAGTCCTCTTATTGATGAGCCGTTCGTTATACCTATAGCCATGCCAAGAATTATGTCAGACGCACCAAGCGTGGCAACCATTGCAGGAATACCTATACGGGCTATAAAACTACCGGATAGTATTCCGCAAAGCGCTCCGACCAAAAGACTTAACATGACGGTAGCTATAAGAACAGCGACCTGGACGAGTAATGAAGCTCCTTCCGGCATCACGGCTTTCATAAACATGCAGCCGACTATACCAGCCAAATCAGCCACAGCTACGACGGTTAGATCGATGCCTCCGCTGACCATCGCCAACATCATTCCCAAAGCCAAGACGCCCATTTCTGGGAAAAGATATGCAACGAGTCCCAGCTGTTCCCAAGAAAACGCCCCATGCGTAGCGATGTAAAGTACCGCAACTGAGAGCAGAAACATCACTATCAATTTAACGTTGTTGGCGTTCTTCTGCAGCAGACCGCGCATGCTGGAACTGTTCTTATTCATGGTCAGAACCTTCTTTGTTTTCTAATATATTGCCAGAGACTTTTCTTTCAGCAGAAAGCAGCTTATAGGCGGACATGCTCACTCCCGCGATTATAAGTATCCCAGTCATAAACTTACTCCAGTTCGTCGGTATGCCGAGCAGTATCAAATTGTTTGAGATAAGCTTCATCAATAGCACGCCAAGAAAAGTACCAAATACAGTACCGTTTCCTCCGGAGATACTTGCACCGCCAAGCACGACAGCTGCAATGATGGTCATTTCGTATCCGTCGAAAAAGTTTATCTGACATATTCCAGAAAGAGTAACCTGCGTCAGTCCTGCAATGCCGCCTATGATGCCCATGAACGCAAAGACAAAAATACGTATGAAAGCAACATTGAAACCGGCCCTTTCAGCAGCGACCATGTCTCCGCCGACCGCATATATCCCTCTACCAAGGAGCGTATACTTCAATATAAAATGCACTATCAGGAGTACGGCTATCAAGAGGAATATACTGACATGCATCGAACTGCCTAGGCCAGTCGCCGCGCTCCTGACCGAAAAGAGGTTCGCCGCAGCCATGTCGGCAAGCGGTGCAGGCAGAGACGAGATTACCCTGCTTTTCAGCACCCCTTGTGTAAAGCCAAGATATATACTGCATGTGCCAAGTGTGATTATAAGCGTGGGAAGTCTCAGCCAAGCGGCTAGCACGCCGTTTATCACACCAAGAAGCAGTCCGATAGCCCCAGCGAGTACAAATCCCCATACGACTGGGCCGGTATAGTGGGTAGTTTGAAACAACTTTGTAACAAAGAACATACAGAGCATTGCATTATAAGGAAACGAAACGTCTATATTCCCAGATGCGATAACCATAAGCAATCCAGCAGCCATCATCCCTGGAACTATAAGGCTCCTCACTAAGTCTACAAGATTGTTCGCAGTAAAAAACTGTCCGCTCTTAGCCTGTATTATGAAAGAAAGAGCTATGATTATCAGCGTCACATAAAACTCGCTGCGTCTAAGTAGCGTCTTCATTACAGAACAGCCTCTTTCTTACCCGTGATAAGGTTTTGAAGTGTTTCCACCGTCAGGTCTGTATTTTTATGTTCACTGACGATTTTTCCATTTTTGATAATTAATATACGGTTGCAGTTCATTAATATCTCGCTGATATCGTCCGAAATCAATATGATAGCCATATTCTTTTGCTGGGCCAGAGCCCTCAAGTAATTATGAATATCGAACTTGGCTCCGATGTCGACGCCTACAGTAGGCCCGTTGAGTATAAGCACTTTCGGCGAAGTTTCAAGCCATTTTCCAAGGACCACTTTCTGCTGGTTACCTCCAGACAGAGTCTGGATGCCGTCTTCAAGTTTATCAAGTTTTATTCCCAGATCTGCAACCCACTTTTTAGAATCGGCTCGTCCTTTATCGAAGTCCACAATCCCATTGCTCTTCTTGATACCGTCGATATGAGCGGCAATCATATTGTTTTCAATTGACTGCGTCAAGAACAATCCCTCAGTAAGTCTGTCTTCCGGTACATATGCGACATTGAGCTTCAGCGCGTCCATCGGAGTCCGAATCGAGGTTTCCTTCCCGTCGATATAGATACAGCCCTTATCTGCGGAATAAAGACCGAAAAGCGCTTTTGCGAGCTCAGTGCGCCCTGACCCCAGAAGTCCAGTTATACCTAAAATCTCCCCAGGATAGATCTCAAAATTTATATTTTCAAAGCCGTTTTTGAGGCATAGATTCTCTACTTTAAAGATGCTCCGAGATCTATCGATCTCATCCGGTACGAAATAATTTTCTTCGATCTTGCGCCCAGTCATGTAGTAGACAAAACTTTCGTTATCTACATTTTTTGCATCATCAGTGACTATAAGCTTCCCATTACGGAAAATAGTAAAACGCTCAGCTATTTCAAAAACTTCGTCTAATTTATGACTAATGAAAAGTACCGATATGCCTTCGCTCTGAAGCTGTCGTATAACCTTGAACAGCTTATCTACCTCTCGTCTTGTAAGTGCTGACGTCGGCTCGTCCATTATGATCAGCTTCGAGTTATGCAAAATGGAGCGTGCTATCGCGATAAGCTGTTTGTCTGCGACAGAAAGCGTTCCAACCTCTGCATCAAGAGGCAGCTCAATTCCTATATGTTCCAGAGACTGCCTTGCTATCTTGTATACATTTTTCCAGCTCACTAGTCTCTTTTTGCTGTAAAGTTCATAATTCAAAGCTATGTTTTCTGCGACCGTCAGATTCGGGAAAATAGACATATCCTGGTATATAACCTGTATGCCAAGCTGAATGGACTGATTGATCGTCAGATGTTTATAAGAGATGCCATCAAATATTATCTCGCCTTCGTCAGGCTGATAAAAACCAGATACGATCTTGATGAGAGTGGATTTTCCGCTGCCGTTTTCGCCAAGAAGGCAGTGTATTTCCCCTCTGCCTATCGCAAGATCGACTTTATCCAGCGCTTTGACCCCTCCAAAACGCTTCGATATACCGCGTACCTCTAATAATGTATCTCTCATTATGATTCCCCACTGTCACAGAAAAAACAAGCCCACGCATCCGCACGCTCCGAATGCGCAGGCGTGCATGCAGCGTCAGTCCTCAGAAGCTAGAACTGATACTTATCCATATTGTCCTTATTGATTACCAAAACCGCGTTTCCGCTCAAGTTCTTACCGTCGGCGTTGAGTTTGTTATAACCATCTATACCGAGGTCGAGACCTGCTTTAATATCAGCCTGCTTGCCGTCGAGGCACATGATGGCAAGCTTGCACATTGCCTGTCCTGCACCAGCGGGATCCCAGCAAAGCACGCACGGGTTAGAACCGGACTTAAGGTAGGGGCCCGAGACTGACGGTACGCCAGTTCCGACGGCGAACATTTTGCCGGTCATTCCAAGCTCGTCTATAGCTTTCGCAGCTCCCGGCGGGTCATAGCTGGACGCACCGATGAAGCCCTTTATATCAGGATATTTTTTAATAATTTCTTTTGCCTTGTTATAGGCCATATCCATATTGTCTTCACACTCGATACGCTTTTCCGGAATCAGCGTCATCTTTGGATATTTTTTCTGCTGGTGTGCGACGGCTGCATCCATCCACTGGTTGTGCGAAACAGACGACAGGAACGCAACCATAGTCACGTAACTTCCTTCTTCGCCCATCTGCTTTGCGAGTTCGTCCATCATCGCTTCGCCATATTCCTGGTTGTTGAAGGCTTCGAGGTCATAATCGCACATCTCAAAACCAGCAGCTTCGTGCGTAATGACTTTGATGCCCTTGTCCATTGCTTTTTTCAGCGTTGGCTTACAGGCTTCCGGGTCGATCGGGACGACGCAGAGAGCGTCTATATCCTGCACGATCAGCGTTTCAATTACCTGGATCTGCTCTGCCGAGTCCGTCTTTGACGGCCCTTTCACGTAGCAATTGACTCCGCTTTCGTCAGCAAACGCGTCAACGCCTTCCTGCATACGCAGGAACCATGGGTCGGACATATCTTTAACAACGACGGCTATGGTATAGTCTTTACCTTCAGCGTACGCAGGAGCGCTGGAGAGAGCGAATCCTCCAAACAAGAACGCCGCTATCGGTACAAGCAGCAAACTCATTAATTTCTGTTTCACGTGGTCCCCTCCTTCTACTTACACGATAAACTCCGAAGCCGCAAATCCTTCAGAATTTTCATCATTTTACTGTTCCGACCGAACATATCGTGCAGCTCAGTATAAAAACGATAGAGCTCGTCATACACGATGACATTGTCCGGGACCGGCGTATAGATACGCTCTGTTTTCGGAACAAGCCGTTCTGCCGCCTCATAAAAATCTGCGCAACCTTCAGTTCCGCCGACAGCGACCGCACCGCATACGGCTGCACCGCGCGCAGAAATATTGTCAATGCATGGGACAGATATTTCCCTGCCTAGAATATCTGCGCAGGTCTGCATGATCCACGGACTTTTCGCCGGAATGCCGCCAACGGCGTGGACTCTGTCGATTTTTACACCTCCCCGTTCATGATTTTCGAGGATCATACGTGAGCCGAACAGATTCGCTTCAACCAAAGAACGGTATATCTCCTCCGGTTTGGTAGAAATAGTCAGCCCGATCATAGCCCCCGATAGATTGTAATTTGATAAAATACTTCTGTTTCCATTGAGCCAGTCCAGAGCAAGAATTCCACATTCTGCGGGTCTCAAAGCAGCAGCTTTTGCACCTAAACTTTCAAGTACGTTTACGCCGCGAAGCGTCGCCTCGGCTTTGTATTCAGCAGGAACGCAGTTATGTGCGAACCAAGAGAACACATCTCCGGTCGCCGGCTGTCCTGACTCATAACTGTAAAGCCCTGGAATCATGCCGTCTGCGGCTATGGAACATACCCCGTCAATAGGCTGCAAGTCTTTATACAGCATCTGGTGACAAGTACTTGTTCCCATTACGAGTATCATGCTGCCGCTTTGCGTGACTCCAATGCCGCTTGCGACGACGGCGCTGTCACCGTGTCCTGCCGCAATGACTGTTCTCTCTGTCAGACCAAGACGATCCGCAGCTTTTTTCGTCAAACGGCCAGCGGCATCGCCAGGCTTTAAAAGATGTCCGGAGAGTTTCATTTCGCCGATGTTTTTTAGTTCTGGTGCGAGAGCGCCAAGAAAATCATTATCAGGGAAACCTCGGCCTTTTATCCAGAAAGCATTCACTCCAAGGATACCATAGTTCCGCGTGACTTCTCCTGTCATCCACTGAACTATCCAGTCGACAGCCTCGATAAAATAATCTGCAGCTTGGTATATTTCTGGGTCTTCTCTAAGAACCTGCATAACTTTAGGAAAAACCCATTCAGACGAAACGCTGCCGCCAAAATATATTTTTAACCAATCTGTATGTTTCTTTGCGTAATCTTCTATTTCTTCTGCATATTTTTGAGCGCCATGATGTTTCCATAGTTTCGGCCAGGCATTTGGACAATGTTTATATTTGTCGATCATGCACAACGGCGTTCCGTCGCTGAGAACGGGCAATAGCGTACAGTTCGTGAAATCAGTTCCAAGGCCTACGACATCGTCTGGTGAAATTCCTCCGTCTGAAAGCATCTTTTTCGAGACAAATTCCATGCTCTCAATCCAGTCCTCTGGAGACTGAAGGAACCATTCCGGAGGCAACACGACATCGCTGTTTGGCAGATTTCCAGATATCACTCCGTTTGAATATTCTTTTTCGGCCGAGGCAAGCAGTTTACCGTCATTTAAGCTGAGCGCTACACCGCGGCACGACATCGTACCGAAGTCAAATCCGAATACGCATTTGCTCATCCACAGAGACTTCCTTTATATCACGGATATCACGCCGCGTTCAGCGTACGCTCCTGACGACGTCCATGAATTCCTTGACACGTCTTCTATCGACCTGATTCTCGAACTTACCGTCGTACTTAAACGTTGTGGCTACAACGGCTCCATCAGCTATTTCAAGCAGGCGCGCAATAGTTTCCTTACGGCAGCCAGTATTTGCGAATACGACCGTTTCCGGGACCTCTTCTTTGACTTCCTTAAGCGTACTCATATCGGTCGGGGAACCGGCAGTAAGCCCCGAGACGCACAGCGCATCCGGTTTGCAGTTGAATACGGTCGACTTCGCTATTTGGCGTATATCCCTGTCTGCAAGGTACTTGGCAGCTTCCGGTACTATATTGAAAAGGAGCTTGACGTTTTCCGCTCCAATAGACCTCTGATGCCTGACGACTTCTCCGCAGTGAGTATTCCATAATCCAAAGTCGCTCGCATAAACGCCAGTGAATATTTCGCGTATAAATTTCGCGTCGACGGCAGCTGCGAGGTCAAGCGACGCCTGAGGATCCCATAGCACGTTCACACCATAAGGCACGTCTATATTAGGCATCAGTTCCCCAATAACGCGTGCCATCGCGGCGACAGTTTCTGTATTAACTTTGGTCAGGTAAGGAAGGCTGAATTCGTTGCTAAACATTATAGCGTCAACGCCGCCATCCTGAAGCGCATCGAGATCCTCTTTCGCTTTCTCTATAACATATTTCATACCTTTGTTTTTGTCATAATACGGATCGCCTGGCATAGCCTGCAGATGGAGCATCGCTATAATAGCCTTTTCCGTTCCGATAACTTCTTTGAGCCAACTCATTTGTATATCCTCCTAAACTAATATTAACTGACGGACCTTAGTCCTCATGGATTTTGCCGTCTCTGCATCTATACCGCTGTCTGTGATGACGGCGTCAAACTTATCCCAGTCACAGACCTTAGCCAAGGCTTTTTGCCCGAACTTGCTGTGATCTGCGAGCAAGACGACTTTTTTGCCGCTTGACGCCATGCTTTGCTTTATACCTATCTCCATAAAATTACTGTTGAATACGCCGTGCTCCACGCTCGCAGCGTCGGCGCCAACAAAGGCAATATCAACATAAAGCCTCTTTATGAATTCCTCCGCGATATCGCCGACAAGAACGCTGAAACCGTCTCTGCGGATGCCGCCTGTCACTATCATCGTTGAAGATGTGTCCAGCTTAGTCGTATATGCGATATCGAGATTATTTGTTATGACGGTAAGTTTTTTTATATTTTGGAGCTGCTGTGCGAGCAGGAAAGTCGTGGTCCCGGAGTCAATGAACAGGCTGTCGCCTTCTTTTACGAGCTTAGCCGCTTCTTTCGCTATTCTCGTTTTTTCTGGTATCATTATTTTCATTTTTTCAGCGTGATATTCTTCGAATCCTGTCCCTCTATGAAGAATCGCGCCGCCGTGTATGCGCTCGATCAAACCTGCGTTAGCCATCTCGTCAATATCCCTGCGGGCTGTCGCTTCAGATACGTTGCATATTTCAGCCGCGCGCTTTACGGAGATAGATTGATTCTGCTCGAGGTACTCGGCTATCGTTCTTTGTCTTTGAACTGAAATCGTCAGTTCCGCGTTTATGTTTTCTATCATTTCTCCCAGACTCCAAGTTTATATTATCATAGCACAAATTATTCTGCAATATTTTGAATCAAAAACGTAAAATTCTTGCAAATATTTCATCGGTAGATGCAGAGCTTTTACTTACACTTACGAGTCCGGTAATTTTTATCAAGAAACTAAAAAACAACTATCTGCTCGACATCTCCTCCGCTTTCGGAACGCGCGTATATTTGCGCATTTCTTCGCGGCAAGCACCGAATTTCTGAAAGTTTTCGCGTGCTTGTGCCAAACTTACGCCGTTGCAGCCGAATGCTTCGTCCGGTTCTTCATAGGCTGAGGGATCGTCTTCCCAGAAACAGACGGGGCAGATTGCATAACCGCTTTTAGGTTTCCCATCGAATGTGGAAAAGCCGCAGCATGGACATCGGTATTTCATTCGTTTCATTTCCATTGGATATAAAAAAGCGGCGGCCTCTCGCGCGGCCGCCGCTTTTGCGTTTTTTATAAAATTTCGTTACCGAGCTGCTTTCGCCCCTGCTTCCACTGCTTTTATCATTTTTTCTATCTCTTCGTCCGTCATCTTGATGTTGAGGCCGAACATGACGGCGCGCGATAGGTATGATTCCGCCTGCGCCATCGTCTCGGGCATGTAGGACGGCGTGCGGTTGCCGAAGTATTCCTGCTCGCCCATTTCATGCAGCGCCTTCCAGTGTTTCGCGTAGTGCCACGTGTTGTCGGCGATGACGGCGCAGCCGGACGCAGCCTGAAATTTACGCGCCGCCTCCGCCGTTGGCAGCATGAATATAACGTGCGTCGCGGTGTCGCCTTCCGCGTCGTGCATCGGGCGCGGCGCGAGGCCCGCGGCGATTCCGGCTTCGACTATTTTTTTCTTCGTCGCGCGCAGCGATGCGAGCGCCTCGGGCATTTTCTTCAGCGCGACGACGCCGAGCGCCCCCTGAAGCTCGCTTATGCGGTAGTTGACGCCGAAGCCGAATTTGCCCTCCGCGCCGCGGTCGTGGGCCTTGCTGTGGACGTGGCCGTGGTCGTGGTAGCAGTCCATGCGGAACCATGTGTCATGGTCGTCGGTGAATACCATGCCCGCCTCGCCGACGGTCAGCGTTTTGTTCGGGTCGAAGCTCCACGCGCCGCAGTCTCCGATTCCGCCGAGCGCGCGGCCCTTGTACGTGCCGCCCACGACTTCGCAGGCGTCCTCGATTATCGGGATGTTGTATTTTTTGCCGAGCGCGACGAATTTATCCATGTCCGCCGCGACACCGAACATGTGTACCGGCATTATCGCCTTCGTGCGCGGCGTGATGAGCTTCTCCGCCGATGCCGCGTCGAGCGAGAGCGTATCGTCGAGCTCGCCGAGCACGGGGACGGCGTCGCAGGCGACTATCGCCTCAATCGTAGCGATGAAGGTGAAGGGCGTCGTTATCACCTCGTCGCCGGGCTTCACGCCAACGCCCTTGAGCGCCGTTATCAGCGCCGCCGTGCCGCTCGAAACCGCGAGCGCGTACTTCGAGCCCGTTATCTCCCGCGCCGCTGCCTCGAATTCCTCCGCACGGTAGACGCCCGTGCGTTCCGCGTGCGAGCCGTAGCGGTGTATCATTTTGCGCTCGATCACGTCGGCAGCCGCCATTATCTCTTCTTTTCCGAAAATTTCAGTTCCCGCCATCGTCTATCGCTCCTTTATGATTTTGTTGTAGATTCCTTCAATATATTCCGGAGTCGCTATTTCGCGCCAGCCGTCGCCGAAGCAGCTGTGCCAGAGTTTTTCCATGCCGAGCGCCGTTTTTACCATCTTCGGCACGTCGTGCTCGCCTATCCTGTAATCGGCGGCTTTCGGCTTGCTGCGTCCGTTCGTCGCAAGGAAGCTCATGGTGTCGCCATATCCGTCGGGGTAGACATCTTCGAGCGCGCACATAGAAATCGTAACCGCGACGCTGTGCGGAAGATGCGGCGCGCTGTTGCTGAGACCGTATGAGATCGCGTGCGCCGCACCGACGCGGCCAGATACGGAGCTGCTGCCGCCGAGCACCGAAGCTATGGCTGATTTCACCGCGTTTTCTTCATTGTATTCCGACAGGTCGCGGCTGAGGACTTCTTTCGCGAGAGCGAAGCCTAGCGTCGCGTCCTCTATTCCCTCGGGCGCGCTGGTCTTGCTCGTCATTATCTCGTAGTGGTGGAAATAGCAGTCCATCATGGTGTAGAACCTGTTGAATGCGGGCGCGCCGCGCGTCAGCGACGGGTCTATGACGGCGACGGCGGCCTCGGTGAATTTGTTGTTGATGCCGAGCTTCTTCTCCGGGCCGCGCAGCACCGCTATCGGCGTGATTTCCGCGCCGGTCCCCGTCAGCGTCGGCAGCACCCAGATGTCAGCGCCCTTCGCCATGTCGAGGCCGTAGCCCTGATAGACCTGCGCCGGCTCGGGGTTCGCGAGGCATATCGCCGTCGCCTTCGCTAGATCCATCGTCGCGCCGCCGCCTATGCCGACGAGCGTGTCCGGCTGCTCGGGCAGCGCCTTTATAAGCGCGCGCAGCGCGTCCACGTCGCCGGTGCGCGGCTCGGAGAAGGTCGCGTCGAAGGCGAAGAGGTTCTTTTCCGCGAATATGCGCGCGAACTCGCGCTGTCCCTCGAGCGCCTTGTCGGCGACGAAGAAGGGCCGACGCCCCTCGTCCTCGAGCATGCGCAGGAGGTCTGCGACGCCGTCGTCGGAGAGCACGACGCGCGTGCTCACGGGAGTTTTCCACCACGGTTTGAGATTTGTAAATTCTTCGATTGTTTTAGGTGCGTTCATCATATATGTCTCCTTAGCGTAATTTCCGAAAAAAGGCAATAAGCCAACAGCGGGCGCTGTGTTATGCGTCCTTCTCACCGTTTACAGAGCGCGGCGGAAATTACATCACGGAGCGGCGAAGTATTTCGCTATCTTTACGAGGTCGTCTGGGGTGTCTATTTCAATAGTGTCGCGCAGGGCCTCGACGCAGCGTATCGCGCAGCCGCGTTCGAGGACGCGCAGCATCTCGAGGCTCTCCGTCTTTTCGAGCGGAGTCTGCGCCGACTCTGCGAAATCGAGCAGGAAATCCCTGCGCCAGCCGTAGGGGCCGATGTGCTTGTGCCAGACGCCGCCAGCGTTGCGCGGATAGGGAATCGGCGAGCGGCTGAAGTAGAGCGCGCGTCCGCGCGCGTCGAAGACGGCTTTGACGACGCTCGTGTCCTCGACCTCCTCCATGCGCTCGATGCGCTTCACGAGCAGCGCGAGCATCACGGACGGGTCGGCGTCGAGCGCCGCGACGAGCGGGTCTATCATGTCCGCTCCCACGAGGGGGTCGTCCACCTGGACGTTCAGCACGTAGTCGGAGGGCACGCGCCGCGCGACGTATGCGACGCGGTCGCCGCCGCTGGGCAGCTCGGGCGGCGTCATGACGGCCTCGCCGCCGTGACGTGAGACGAGCTCCGCTATGCGTTCGTCGTCGGTCGCGACTATAACTCTGTCTACGTTGGAACATTTGGAAACGTTTTCCAGTATGCGGACTACGAGAGGGATTCCGGCAATCTCGATCAACGGCTTGCCCGGAAGCCGCGTGCTGGCGTATCGTGCGGGTATCACTGCAAGGGTCTTCATCCCTCTAACCTCCTTCGCGGGCAGCCTATGCAGTGTATGGCCGCGTTTCGCGGCTTTCTCGGCTGCCAAATCTTGGTTAGATGCTGAGAATAATACTAAAGGCTTTTTTTGTCAATTGGGAAATTTCAATTTTTTGTCAGTCTGTAACAGTCACGGAAATGGGGGCGTTCTGTCCAGAACGCGGGGCGGCGGAGAAAAAACAAACGCCGGAGCGTATCCGGCGTTTGCTTATTTTTTGCGGTTTTCCGGAAATCGGGCGCTACAGCTCTTCGAGCTCGTAAATAGTCCAGCGCAGCGACTCCGCGCGGCGGCACTCCTTGTAGTCGCCCTTCAGGTAAAGGTCCTTGAACGACGCGGAGCCGCCCGCCTCTATCTCCGTCTTTGCGATGTAGACGTCGCCGAGCTCGCGCCGCCGCCCGTCTACGAAGGCGAGCGCCGCGTTGAATACGATATCCTTGTCGCCTCGGTTGAGGATGGTCACGCTCACGCCCTCCTCCGTTACGCGCAGCCCTCTGTATATGAGCGGCTCGCCCTCGGGGATGTAGCCCCTCTTCGCGAAGGCCGTGGCCGCGCCGCAGAGCGTCAGCACCAGTACGACAGCCAGCAAAATTTTCTTCAATCCAATACCTCCCTGCACGTTCGTATGCCGCGGTTCTATTATAACGGAAAAGCCGCGCGCTTCAAAAGCGGCGGCTCTTCGCCTGCGGGCTATTTCCCGCGCAGTATTTCCAAAATTTCGCGGAGGTCGCGTATTTCGCAGTCGGGCTTCGCGCCCGTCGCGTTTTCCGCGCCGCCGGGGTTGTACCAGCAGCTTGCGATTCCCGCGCGGTTTCCCCCCTCGATGTCGCTCGTCAGAGAGTCGCCGACGATTATCGAGCTTCCGCGTTTGTCCTCGCCGATCTCGCGGAAGACCGCGTCGAAGAATTCCGCCGCGGGCTTTTCGTATCCGATTTGCTCCGAGAGGAATATCCCGTCCATCAATTTGTCGAAGCCGGAGCGCGCGAGCTTGCGCGTCTGCGCCGCGACGGTGCCGTTCGAGACTGCGTACTGGCGGAACTCGCCGCGCAGCGAGGCGACGAGCCCGTCGCTGCCGTCGCGGTAGGCTATCGTGTCGCCGAGGCGCGTCTGGTAGGCCGCGTTGAACTCCGCGGGCGGAGGGCCGGAAATCCCCTCGGCGGCGAAGAAGTCCTCGAAGCGGCGCGTGAGTATCTCGGCCTTCGTCAGCTCGCCGCGTTCGAGCGCGCGCCAGTAATTTCTGTTAATTTCGGAGTATCTCGCAAGCATCGCGTCCGTGCATAGGCCGAGGCCGAAGTCGGCGAAGAGCGCCCGCATCGCCGCCTCCTCCGCCGCGCCGAAGTCGAGCAGCGTGCCGTCCACGTCCCATAAAATCGTGTCGAAGTGCGCCATTTTAGTCCGGGAACTTCGCGTTAGGGTCGAGCGCAAGGATTTTGTTTCTGATGTGGAGCATACGGCGGTCGTCGGGCGGGTGGGAGTTGAAGCCGCTCGGCTGCGTCTTGCTCACCGACGAGAGCTTTTTGATGGCGCTGTACATGCCGACGGGGTCCTCGCCCTGCGAGTAGGCGAGCTCGACGGAATAGTCGTCCGCCGCTATCTCCTGCTCGCGGCTCCAGCCGGAATTTACGAGGTTCGCGCCGATGTTGACCGCGACTCCCGCGAGGCCGTCGCCGAGGATGTTTCCGAGTATCGCGGAGGCGAGCGACAGCCCCGCCGCGCGGTTCGCGCCGCTCTGGTGGTGGTTGAGCTTCACGTGGCCCGCCTCGTGCGCGAATACGGCGTAGAGCTCCGCCTCGGTGTCGAGCAGGTTCAGCAGCCCCGTCGTCACAGTCACCGATTCGCCGTTCGTGACCCAGGCGTTGGGGACCTCCTCGTTCTGTATGGAGAAAGGCAGCTCCGTCAGCCCGGTCGGCACGGCGACCCTGTTCCACACGCGCCGCGCCTGCTCGTGCGAGAGCGCCGCCTCGGACATCTGGGCGGCCCCGGCGAGCAGTATCAGCGCGAGCGCGAAAATTTTCAGCTTCTTCAAGATTTTCCGACCTCCTCCGCGCCGCGTGCGGCGGCGCAAGCTATTTGCCGCGGCCGTGCGCGTACCAGCAGGCGAGCCCCTGTATGTTCAGCTCCAAATCCCAGCCGTTCGCGCGCTCAATCTCGGCGCGGCGCGAATCCAGTCCGTGCGCCGTGATGTTGGCGCTGTAAAGCTCCTTCAGGCGGCGGCTCAGCTCTTCACGCTCCCCGCGCGAGGCGAGCGCTATCTCGACATATTTGTCTACGCCCGCTTTGAGGCTCGCCGCGGCCTCACCGACGTTCGTCAGGCAGCCGAAGTGCGTCAGATAGACGGTCTCGGGCGCGAGCGCTACGATATGGTCTATCGTCGCCTTCATAGCCTCGGGGTCGAACTGCACCGGCGAGGCGGTGACGATGACCCAGCGCCTGTGCGGATCGGTCTCCATGCACTTGTAGGAAATGCCGAAGGCGTCGCCCGAGAAGAGCGAGCTCGTAGCGCGCTCGAAGAACATCATGTGGTGCTTCGCGTGGCCCGGCGCGTCGATGCACTCAAGGCGCATATCGCCGATTTCGAGCGTCTCTCCGTCCTGCGGCGCGAGCACGCGCTCCGCGGGCACGGGGATGATTTCGCCGTAGAGGCGCGCCGTCGCCTCCGGCCCGTAGACCTCCCTGACCCCCTCGACGAGCTTCGCCGGGTCTATCATGTGGCGCGCGCCGCGCGGATGCACGACGAGGCGCGCGTTCGGGAACTCGCGCATATACGAGCCCGCGCCGCCCGCGTGGTCGAGATGGACGTGCGTCACGCAGACGTACTTCACGCTCTCGCGCGGGACGCCGAGCTCTGCCATCGCCGCAAGCACGTGCGGCACGGAGCCGTTGTGCGCCGTCTCGACAAGCGCGGCCTCGTCCCCGCTCTTCAGCAGGTAGACCATAACGGCGCCCTCGCCTCCGTCGTAATGCGCGTCTATCCCGTAAATTCCGTTCTTATAGTCGTAGATCATGACAATCCTCCAAAGCAAAATTCATCTGCAATGGTAATGCCTACGCCGCCGCACCGTCAATATTTTCCGCTACGGCGCGCTGTGCTAGAATTGCCGCCGTGAAGAACACTCCGGGAGGTCTCTCAATGAAATACGTGTCGCTAGAAAAGAATGAACGGACCGCATGGGTTGCGATGAACAGGCCGGAGGCCATGAACTCGCTGACCGCGGAGCTCTGCGCCGAGCTCGTCGAAGCCTTCGCAGAATGCGAGCGCGACGCGGAAATCCGCGCCGTCGTGCTGACCGGCTCGGGGCGCGCCTTCTGCGCGGGCGGCGACCTGCCGACGCTCGCCGCGCTGAAAAGCCGCGACGAAGCCGAGGAATATGTGAAAACGGCGAGCCGCGTCGCGCTCGCCATAGTGCGCTCCGCGAAGCCCTACATAGCTATGGTGAACGGCGCCGCCGCCGGCGCGGGCTTCAACATAGCGCTCGCCTGCGACTTCCTCTGCGCCTCGAAAAATGCAAAATTCACGCAGGCCTTCAGCTCCATCGGCCTCATCGCTGACTGCGGCGGCAACTTCCTGCTCCCGCGCCTCGCAGGCCCGCGCGAGGCGAAGCGCCTCATGATGCTGCCCGAGAAGCTGACCGCCGACGACGCGGAAAAGCTCGGCCTGACGACGCTCGTCGCAGAAGACTCAGAGCTGCGCGAAAAAACCGCAAAGCTCGCCGCGCGCCTCGCCGCCATGCCGCCGCTCGCGCTCGCCGAAATAAAAAAATTCGTCAACGAAGCGGACATCTTCGAAGCAACGCTCCGCCGCGAAGAATCCATCCAGTCCCGCCTGATACTAGGCGAAGAATGCAAAGAAGGAATAACCGCCTTCTTCGAAAAACGCCCGCCGAAATTCTAGCGGCGGCAAAAACCGCCGCACCAGTTGACCTCCGCCGTGATTTACGCCATACTTAACGCAGAAGTAGGAATTTTATAAAAGTAATACTTTTATGATAAGGAGGAAAAATCATGACGGAGGTCGCGACTGTATCGCCGAAGGGACAGGTGACGATTCCAAAGGCGTTCCGGGACGAGCTCGAGATAAAGCCCGGCGACAGGGTGTTTTTCATAAAGACGGAGGACGGCATCGCGATATTCAAGCCCAAGAAAAGCCTCGAAGACTACCGCGGCTTCCTCAAGGGGCGCGCTCCGGAGGAAAGCTTCGCAGAAGCGCTCGCGGCGCACGTCATGGGCGAAGAGCGATGAGCGTTTTCGTAGACGCGAACGTCTTCATAAGATTCTTCGCGTGGGACGACGAAGCGCAGGCCGAGGCCGCGGAACGGCTCTTCACGGCGGCGCGCGAGGGGAAGACCCGCCTCGTAACCGGGCCGCCCGTATTCTTCGAGCTCGCGTGGACGCTCGGCTACCGCTATAAAGTCGCGCGCGGCGAAATCCTCGACATAATCGAGGCCGTGCTGGCCTTCCCGAACATGACCGTGACAGACGGGCAGCTCGTGCTCGCCGCCGTCGCGCTCGCGCGCGAGACGAACTCGGACTTCGCCGACTCGTACATAGCGGCGAGCGCCGCGGCCCACGGAGCCGAAAGCGTCGCGACGTTCAATAAAAAGCACTTCGCAAAGCTAGGCTGTAAGATATTCGACGAGCTTTAGCCGCATACAAAAAGCCGCCGCCCGCGTCGCAACACGCGGGCGGCAGCTTTGCTTTACGGGAATTCCCCCCGCTTTACCCGAGCTTCTTATCCTGATAGGGCTTCACGCATTTCAGCCAGAAGAGCGCGAAGCACGCCGCGGCGAAAATTATGCCGAGCGGATATGCGACCGACGCCGCGGCCTCGACGGCCTGCGCGCCGGAGAGCACCGTGCCCGCGACCGCGCGCGAAATCATCGGGCCGAAGCCCTCGGGCGCGACCAGGATGTACGTGCTGCACACCGCGGACATAAAGACCGCGGGGATTGCGACGGGCCAGAAATTATGACGCACGCGCGCGAGGAAGGCCGCCGCCGTCCAAAGCGTAATCATCGCGAGCGTCTGATTCGACCACGAGAAATAGCGCCAGATAATCTGGAAATTTATCAGCGAAAGCGCGCCGCCGCAGAGCAGCAGCGGAAGCGAGAGCATAAGCCGCTTCGAGTGCGGCTTCTGGTCCACGCCGAACCAGTCCGCGAGCGTCAGACGCGCCGAGCGGAAGGCCGTGTCCCCCGACGTAATCGGGCAGACGATGACGCCGAGCATCGCGAGCACCGCGCCGACAGGACCGAGCAGCGTGTGGCAGATGTCGTAGACGAGCGCCGACTGCCCCGCGAGGCGCGTCGTCGCCTCCCACAGCCCGCCCGTGCCGTTATAGACCGTCACGCCCGCCGCGGCCCAGATAAGCGCGATAACGCCCTCCGCAACCATCGCGCCGTAAAAGACCTTGCGCCCTTCGTACTCGTTCCGAATGCAGCGCGCCATCATCGGCGACTGCGTCGCGTGGAAGCCCGAGATGGCTCCGCAGGCGACCGTGATGAACATCAGCGGCCAGATAGGCAGCCCCTGCGGATGCAGATTCCCGAAGCTGTGCCACATCTCCGGCATCTCGTAGCCCTGCGCCACCATACCGCCGCCGACGCCAAGGCACATGATAATCAGCGCCGCGCCGAAAAGCGGATAGAGCCGCCCGATGATTTTATCGATAGGCAGAAGCGTCGCGAGGAAATAGTAGACGAGAATGACCACGAGCCAGAAATGCATGTCGAGCACCTCAGGCGTAAGCAGCGCGAGAAGCCCGGCAGGACCGATAGAGAACGTCGCTCCGACGAAAACGAGCAGGACTACGGAAAATACGCGCATCACGGTCTGCATCACCGGACCGAGATAAACGCCGACGATCTCCGAAATGCTGCTCCCGTTGTGCCGCTCCGACAGCATGCCCGAGAAATAGTCGTGCACGCCGCCAGCGAAGATAGTCCCGAGCACTATCCAGAAATAGACCACCGGCCCCCACAGAGCGCCGGACAGCGCGCCGAAGATAGGCCCGAGCCCGGCGATGTTAAGCAGCTGGATAAGAAACGACTTCCACAGCGGTAGCGGAATATAGTCCACGCCGTCCGGATGGTCGATCGCCGGCGTCTTCCGTTCGTCCGGCGGCAGAAGCCGCTCAACAACCTTCGCGTAAACGGCGAACCCCAAAATCAGAGCCGCAAGCGCGATAAAAAACGTAACCATAAAAATTCACCTCTTAACCCGAAGCCTAAATATCGGGCGGTTTTATAATTTACCTTATAACACTTGAGCAAAGACAAGTCAACCGGCAAAGATATGCCGATTTGTGCAGCAAGCAATGCCATTTTTGGGATATGTAAAAATTTCGTCTCATGACAAAAAGACGAATATTACTTGCAGTCAGTGCAGGGGAAGAAAATATTGCAAAAAACGATATTTTCAGATGCAAAAAGGCCGCGCGTGAAGCGCGGCCCATTGGGGAAGCGGTGCTTATTCGGATGCTTCCGAAGAGCACTATTTCTTTCTCATGCGAAGAAGCGGAAGAGCCGCAAGCAGCGCAAGCGCGCCGAAGCCCGCCGAGCAACCGCCGCCGCCCGAGCCGGACGGCTGAGGCTTCACGTCGTCGGATGTAACAGGAGGCGTCGGCGGCACTTCTTCCTCAGTTACAGTTACGGTGCAGGTGGCATAAACACTGTCATCGTCTGCTAAAGCTGCGGTGATTATCGCCGTCCCCGGCGCGACAGGCGTAATTTTCCCGTCAGTGTCAACCGTAGCAACTTTTTCGTCCGAGCTCGACCACGTCAGCGCCTTTTCAGTGGTGTTGTCGGGCGTAAAAATGACACGAAGCGTAAATGTCTCGTTCATGGCAAGTTCGATGGCGTTGGTTTCAAATGCAATGCTCTCGGCATTGACTACAACATAGTAATTGCCGTTTTCGTCCTTAGCCGTCTGCGGGAGGTTGGTTAACCCAGTAAGCCCTTCGCAGGTAGCTAAATCTGTGCTGAACGTACCCGCGGTAATTGTCGTGTTCTCGTCGCTGGCGTTAGTCATAGCAACCGCACTTTTTCCTTCAGCGCCAGTAAATGTTCCTCCAGTTATATTGAGGGCACTGAATTTATTTTCTGTACCTGCAACATTCATGTTAGCTTCGGCAATAGCATATCCGAATTTACTTACAAGTGTTGCATCTCCAGAAATATTAACAGACATTTCTCCGGCGTAGCCGGTATCTCCAACGCTACCGTGCGATAAAATGGAAAGTGCCGCACCAGTGTTCATAGAGCCATCGTTTTGTCCAACAGGATAAGTATAAGAATCATCAAACGCGCCAGTGCCTTCAAGCGTACCGCCGCTCATATTGAGCGTACCAGCTTTCATCTGTATTCCATCGTAACCAGTTACGGTTCCGCCAGTGATATTTATAGTTCCAGCTTGAGGTTGATATATCGCACAAGTTTGTTCAGAGACAACCTTGCCGCCGTTTATTGTTATAAGTGTGCCGCCATTGTTAACACTGTCGCGTCTGCCATTTCCGCTAATTGCAAAAGCATCGCTTTTGATTTCGCCATCGTTGAGAGTCAAGGATGCCTGTTTGCCTATTACAAAAGCTCCGACGCCCTTACCATAAAGCAAAGAGTTGCCATTGACTACAGCAGATGCTTTATACGTTGGCTTATCATTTAGATTTCCGCCAGATGTGTCTGCATAGATTGACAACGCATTATCACTCGAATCGATGTTTACGCTGTTAAGTTCAATTGCAGCATCCGCTCCTGCATCCGACGGCTGAACGCGTGCGCCTTCTGCAATACCGTCATTATTGGCTGATTTTATAGTCCCGTTTGATAACGTTAATTTACCATTAGTAATATAGAAAACAGGCGTTGCTTCACTTGAGCTAGTATCATGGTTGCGTGTTATCGTATAGCCGCCGAGGTTAATATTGGTGTCTTTCGTGATGATGAACATGATGTTACCGGACATATCCGAAGTAACATTGATGTCTTCGTTTCCGGCAAGCGCTTCCGTCAATTCCTGTGGCGTTGCCACATCCACCGCCATTGCCGCCGATGCGAACAGCGCTGTGCACAGCGCGGCGGCGAGCATGATAATGCCTTTTCTCTTCAATTTGTGCCTCTCCTTTCGAAGTTCCTCTCTGTTCTGCCTCTGCCTTGAAAGATACCCTGCGCGGAATTTGCCGTGATGTTCTGAGACGTTCCGCCCCCTTTGCTTCGCAATAGGTGGAGCCTGATATTGCTTTTTCTTCGCTTATAGCGAATCTACTTTCGATTTATTGTAGAAATATATCGACGTAAAGTCAATATTTGTTTATCGTTATTCGCTGTATATCGAAAACTATTTTTACAATAGGTTAATAGCCCTTTCACATATTTTTATAAAGAATCTAAAAGGAGGGGGCGAATACCTTATGTGGAAAATTCAGAAATACAGGATAAATAGCGGGTACTCGCAGGAACGCCTCGCCGAGGCTGTAGACCTTTCCACGAGTTACATATCTGAGATAGAAAACGGCAAGAAAAGGCCGTCTATGAAAACTCTCGAAAAAATCGCCGCCGTCCTCGGCGTGCCGCTGGTCGCGCTGATGGACGACGGGCCGGACGCGGAGCAGAAGAAGGACCTTTTCGTACAGTGCCCGTTTATCGCGTACATGGATTCGCCCGCGGCGCTCGCAGAGCTGAGCGGCATCACGAAGGAGATTTTTTCTATAGTGACGGAGCTGCCGGTCGAGGAGAAAATCAAGGTTCTGGCTTACGCGCGCGATTTGAAGAAGCTGTCGGATTTGACGAAGGGCGGCGCGCCGGAAGCGCACAAGAGTTAAGAAACGCCCATACGATTTTGCATACTGCACAGATACGCAAACAGCCGCCCTCCGGTTCGTCTCGGAGGGCGGCTGCTGCGCGTTCTGTTAAATCCGGGGGCTTCGGCTATTTTGCCAGCTCTTCCATTTCGTCGAGCGTTTTTTCGAACTGCCTGACGACGGCTTCGACGGGCTGCGGGGTGCTCATGTCTACGCCCGCGCCTTTGAGCAGCTCGATCGGGTAGTCCGAGCCGCCTTTGGTGAGGAAGTTCAGGTAGCGGCGCGTCGCGGGCTCGCCCTGTTCGAGTATCGCGGAAGCGAGCGCGGTGGCGGCGGAGTATCCCGTCGCGTACTGGTAGACGTAGAAGGGCGTGTAGAAGTGCGGGATGCGCGCCCATTCCATTTTGAGCGGCTCGTCTATCGTTATTGCTTCGCCGTAGTATTTTCTGTTGAGCTCGTACCAGAGCTGTTTGAGGCCGTCGGGGGTAGTGTCTCCGCCTTCGGCGGCGCGTTTGTGGACTTCGCGCTCGAACGACGCGAACATCGTCTGACGGTAGACTGTGGTACGGATGTTTTCGAGACGGCGGTTGAGCAGGTAGAGGCGCTTTTTCCTGTCGCCGGTCTCTGACAGCAGGCCGGAGAGGAAGAGCACTTCGTTCGTCGTCGATGCCACCTCGGCTGTGAAGATGCAGTAGTCTGCTGTCGCGTAGGGCTGGTTTCTGCGCGAGTACCAGCTGTGCATGGAGTGGCCCATTTCGTGGACGAGCGTCATGACGTCGTTGAGGTTGTTCGTGTAGTTCATGAAGATGTACGGATGCGTGCCGTATGTGCCCCACGAGTATGCGCCGCTGCGTTTGCCTTTGTTGGGGAATACGTCGGCCCAGCCGCCCTCGACGCCGGCTTTTATCTGTTCGAGGTACTGCCCGCCGAGCGGCGCGAGGTAGCGGTACATCATGCGCTTCGCGTCGCTCCACGCTATTTCTTTGTATGGGTCTTCGACGAGCGGGACGTAGAGGTCGTACATGTGGAGCTCGCGGACGCCGAGCATCTTGCGGCGAAGCTTCATGTAGCGGTACATCGGAGCGAGGTTGTCTTCGATTGTGGAGACAAGGCTGTCGTAGACGGAGACGGGGATGTTGTCGGAGTCGAGCGCCTCGTCGAGCGGCGAGCCGTAGCGGCGGCATTCGGCGTAGAATTTCGCGGCTTTGAGCATTCCGTCGAAGGTCGCGCCGATTGTGTTTTTCATTTTGCCGTACGGCTCGTAGAGCGAGGCGAAGGCGGCCTTGCGCACGGAGCGTTTCGGCGAGCGCAGGTAGGCTACGGCGCGTTCTTCGGACATTTCGACTTTTTCGCCCTTTTCGTCGCGTACCGGCGGGAATTCCATGTCGGCGTTGGTGAGCATGGAGAAGGCGTTGTCGGCTGTCTGCGCCATATCGCCGGAGCGCGCGAGGATAAGCTCTTCGGATTCGGTCAGCACGTGCGCTTTCTGGCGCAGCAGCTCGCGCAGCGGGAACGCGTATTCTGCGAGGCACGGCGACGCTATGAACTCTTTCAATTTTTCTTCTGGCATCGCGAGTATCTCCGGCGTGACGTAGCTCGCCGCGGCGGAAAATTCAACGGCGAGCGCGGAGACGCGGTTCGCGGGCCCCTGGCGCTTCGAGTCGCCGGTGTCCTCGTGGCTTTTCATATTCGCATAGACGTAGAGCTTTCCCAGCTCTATCGAGAGACCGTCGCGCAGTTTGAAAAATTCCAGCATTTTCTCCGGCGACTGCGAGAGAGCGCCTTTGTAGGCCGCGAGCTCCGGCAGGCGCGCCTTTATCGCGGCGAAGGATTTTTCCCACTCCTCCGCCGTCGCGTAAATGTCCTCGAGCTTCCATTTGTATTCCGCGGGCATCGCGGCGCGCTCCGGCAGCGACGAGCCGCGCCCGAGCTCCAGTTCTTTCTTCTTTATATCTGTTTTCAAAAAAATTCCTCCATTCAGGGTTGTTCGTCTGCATATTCTTTAGCGTTCCACAACTATTTTATACTTGCGCGGGAAGTCGCGAAAGTAGAAAATATAAAATGAATAAATTACGGCTGCGGCCATGAAACGGAGGGCTTTTGGATGCAATACGATTTTGACAAATATATGGAACGCCGCGGGACGGAGTGCGAGAAGTGGGACGGAATGACCGAGGACTTCGGCACGAACGACCTTCTCGCAATGTGGGTCGCCGACATGGACTTCCCCGCCGCGCCCGAAATTCTCGACGCGATACGCGCGAAGCTCGACGAGGGCGCGCTCGGCTATCCGCTCATCCCCGATTCGCTGCGCGACGCGGTGCGCGCGTGGGAGCGCGACCACTACGGCTGGGAGTTCGGCCGCGAGGCGGTAAGCTGGGCCTGCGGCGTCGTCGCTGGGCTCTCCTTCGCTACGATGGGGCTGACGAAGCCGGGCGACCAGATAATCATCCAGACGCCGGTCTACATGCCCTTCTATAGGACGGTGCGCGAGGCCGGACGCATCATCGTCGAAAATCCGCTCGTCTACAGAAACGGCCGCTACGAGATGAACCTCGAGGAGCTCGAGAGCCTCGTCACGCCGACCTGCCGCACGCTCATCCTGTGCAGCCCGCACAACCCCGTCTCGCGCGTATGGAGCCGCGAGGAGCTCGAGGCGCTCGCCGACATCGTGCGCCGCAAGGACATGATAGTCATAGCCGACGAAATCCATCAGGACCTCGTCTACAGCGACGCGAAGCACACCTGTCTCGGCTCTCTGCCCGGCATGGACAAGCACGTGCTGACCTTCATAGCGCCCAGCAAGACCTTCAACATCGCGGGGCTGAAATCCTCCGTCGCCATAATCCCGGACGAGCGGCTCCGCGGCATATACGTCTCGGTGCTCGAACGCTTCCACCTCAATTCGCTGAACATCTTGGGCATAGCGGCTATGGAGGCGGCCTACGGCAAATGCGGCGAATGGCACCGCCAGCTCATGGAATACCTTGAGGCCAACCGCGACTTCACCGAGCAGTTCGTAAAAGAGCGTATGCCGAAGGCGCACATGGACCACCCCGAAGGAACCTACATATTCTGGATAGACTTCCGCGGCTACGGCTTCAACAACGAAACGCTGACCGAGTTCCTAGTCAAAGAGGCGAAAGTAGCGCTCGACCCCGGAAAATGGTTCGGCGCTGCGGGAGACGGCTTCGCCCGCATCAACATAGGCACGACGCGCGCGCAGCTTAAAGAAGGGCTCGAACGCATAGCTGCGGCGCTCGAAAAAAGAGAAGGCAAGTAAAGGCGCACCGCGATGAAGAAAGACACACCGACGCTCTACTGCCGTTTCATGGTCGACGGGCGCGCCTACAGCGGACAGATACGCGGCGCGTCGGTCGATATAGTCGAGGGCGACCCCTTCGCCGGCATCACGTCGCAGATACGGCTCAGCTACCCCGTCGAGCGCGTCAAATTCCTGCCGCCCTTCGCGCCTAAAAAAATCTGGTGCGTCGGACGCAACTACGTCGGCCACGTGAAAGAGCTCGACCACGATATCCCGGAGGAGCCGCTGATATTCCTCAAAGCGACTTCGGCAGTCACGGGAGCGAACGATTTCATCCGCATCCCGGAATGGGCCGGCCCGATACATTACGAAGGCGAGCTGGCCGTAGTCATCGGCAAAGGCGGGAAAAACATCCCCGAGGAAAACGTCTGCGAACATATCCTCGGATATACGATAATGAACGACGTGACGGCGCGCGCGCTGCAAAACAAGGACGGGCAGTGGACGCGCGCGAAGAGCTTCGACACCTTCGCGCCGCTCGGCCCCGCCGTGCTGCTCACGAAAGAGCTGCCCGCATCCACGCGCGTCGTGACGCGCCTCAACGGCAGAGTCGTCCAGGACGGCGCGATAGAACAGATGATATTCCCGATACCGCGCCTCATCTCGCACATCAGCCGCTTCGCGACGCTCGAAGAAGGCGACGTAATCTCCACCGGCACACCGCAGGGCGTAGGCGAAATAAAGCCCGGCGACCTCGTCGAGGTCGAAATAGAGCCGATAGGCAAACTGCGTAACATCTGCGGGGAATAGCGGAAATCCGCGGGAAATATTGCGCGGCGGCAAATTAACGGCGGATTAAAACTCGCGTGAAACTTTGGAAAATAAAGAAAAAACGAAGCGGCGCTCTGCGAACGAGCGCCGCTTCATCTATTCTATCTAGTTTTGCTCCTTCGGCTCCGCCTTCCTGAGCCGCCAAAGCTTCAGATAAGTTTCCAGAGAATCGCGAAGATGTATGGAGGTTGCGCGCGCCGCTCCTTCGTAGTCCTTAGCTGCAATGAGCCGAAGAATCTCCTCGTGTTCGCGCAGCGCCTGCGCCGTGCGCGACGGCTCCTTGAACGAGGTGAAGCGGAAGGTGCGCAGATATTTGTGCGTGCTCTCGATCTGTTCCTTGAGACGCGGCATTCGGCAGAACTCGTAGAGTCTGTCGTTGAACTTAGCCGTCCATTTGCATACATCGTCGCGGTTGCCGGCGAGCCGCGCGTCCTCAGCCATGCGGCAGTAATACCCAAGCTCATGGATTTCGTCCGGCGTTATCCGGTCTATGACGATCTTGACCGCGCAGACCTCGAGCGCCTCGCGTATCGTGTAGTACTCGCGTATGTCCTCTTCCGTATATTCCGATACGATGAGCCCCTTGCGCGGCACGGACTTGATGAGCCCCTCGCTCTCGAGCATACGCAGCGCTTCGCGCACCGGCATACGGCTCACGCCGAGCTGCTCCGCTATCTCGGTTTCAATCAGCCGCTCGCCGCTCGGTATGTCTCCGTCAAGTATCCGCTTGCGCAGAAGATTTGCGACCTCTCCGCGAAGCGTGCTCCGCTTCGCCAATTTCAGGCCCGCGTCTATAGTTATCGTCACACCGTTACACTCCCAACTCCTTATGCTTGTCTTTAATACTAACATAAAATTTAAAATATTCGCATGGGCAATTTGTTCGTAAAAAATTTGCCTTATTGACTTTTCGTCCGCTAGGTATATTATATTACTTACCGCGGATACATGGATACATGGATACACAAAAAATTTAAGGGGGAATTTTTTATGAAACGTTCAGCGGTAGCAGCATTAGCGGCATTGTTCATCGCGGTATTCGCCTTCGCGGCCTCGGCTGCGGACAGCTATCCTTCGAAGCCGTTCGAGTTCATCGCCCCAGCCGGCGCGGGCGGCGGATGGGACACGACGATACGTCTCGTCGCGAAGACCCTCGGCGAGCTTCAGCTCATCACCCAGCCGATGCCCGTCACCAACAAGCCGGGCGGCGGCGGCGCGGTCAGCCTCGCCTATATCCAGCGCAAAGCGAAAGACCCCTATGTCATCACGGTTTTCTCTCCGCCTCTTCTTCTTATCAACCTCACGGGACAGACACCGCTCGGCTATAAGAACCTCACGCCTATCGCGCGTCTGATCGACGACTACGGCGCGTTCGCGGTTCCGAAGAACTCGCCCTACAACACCATCAACGACGTTGTGGAAGCGATAAAGAAGGACCCGAAGAGCGTCAAGGTCGGCGGAACGAGCTCCGCTGGAAGCATGGACCACGTGCAGTTCCTCCAGGCGATGCGCGCGGCCGGAATCACGAACCTTAAAGAAATCCCGTTCATCTCACTCCAGGAAGGCGGGCTTGCGAACCTCATGGGCGGACACATCGACCTCTTCTCGACCGGTATGGCCGAGACGGTCGGAGCTCTTGAGTCCGGCGACATTAAGGTCCTCGCCATCACCGCTCCCGAGCGCGTAAAGACCGGCCCGCTCAGCGCCGTCCCGACGCTCAAGGAATCCGGCATCGACACGGTCTTCATCAACTGGCGCGGACTTTTCGGCGCACAGCAGATGGGCAACGAAGCGCGCGACATTATGGCCGACGCCCTGAAGAAGATGTCCGAGAGCAAGGAATGGCTCGACCTCTGCGCGAGAAACGGATGGGACCCCGTCTACATGGGCCCGGACGAGTTCACGGCTTTCCTCGAAAAGACCAACGAAGAGTACAAGTCCATCCTAGCCGAGATCGGCTTCCTCAAGCAGCAGTAACAGTAATCTCAACGCGATAAAGCAACAGAGCTTCACGCATCATAAAAATTAGGCGGCAGGCGGAGCGTTCGCAAGAATATCCCTATCCCTGCCGCCTGTCCTGTAAAAAGAAAAGGAGTGAGGAATGTGAATTCGGATAAAGTCGTCGGCGTCTTTTCTCTGGCGTTCAGCTTCGCCTACATCGTTGCGGCGTGGCTCCTGCCGGACGCGGCTATCGGAAATCCGATGGCGCCGAAATATTTCCCTCTCGGAGTCGGCGCTATAGCTTTTATCTGTTCCGCAATGGTTCTCATGCGCGGCATCAAGCGCGGGTACGTCCCCAAGAAGAGCAAGGCCGACCCCGGCTACTGGGTGCTCATCGTCGGGCTTATAGTCTGCTGCCTCGGATATGCGGCAATCCTTGAGCTCGCCGGCTTCATCATAAGTACGACGCTGTTCCTCGGCGCGATGCTTTTCCTCGTCAACGGCGTCAAGGGCTGGATTGCGAACATCGCGGTTTCCGTCATTTTCTCCGTCGGCGTATGGTACGTCTTTACTAAGATGTTCCTGTTCACTCTGCCGTAACGAAGGGAGGACAATTTTATGGAAGTCTTAAGTCTTTTATTCTCCGGCTTCGCGCAGGCGCTGACCTTCACCAACATGGTGTGGCTGACTATCGGCTCCGCTCTCGGAACGGTTCTCGGCATGCTCCCGGGCATAGGGCCCAGCACCGGCATAGCGCTGCTTATCCCGCTCACCTTCACCATGAGCCCCGACACTGCGCTCGTCACGATGTGCGCCATTTACTACGGAGCGATGTTCGGCGGCTCGCGCAGCTCGATACTCATCAACGTCCCCGGCGACGGAGCCTCTGTCGCCTCCTGCTTCGACGGCTACCCGATGGCGACGCAGGGACGCGCGGAAGCGGCTCTCGCCATCTCCGCGATAGCTTCCTTCATCGGCGGCATGATATCGACGATAGCCTTCGTCGCGATAGCCGTCCCGGTCGCGCGCTTCGCTCTTAAATTCGGCCCGCCGGAATACTTCATGCTCATGTGCTTCGCGCTCGCGGCGACGGCGGCTATATCTAAGGAAGCTATGCTCAAGGGGCTTCTCTCGATGTGCCTCGGCCTCATGATTGCGACGGTCGGCATCGACCCGCAGTCCGGCGCGATACGCTTCACCTTCGGCCTCACGGCGCTCCAGACCGGCATCGACGTCGTCGTCGTCATCATCGGCGTCTACGGCTTGGGCGAGGTCTTCCAGAATATGGAGACTATAAAATCCGAAGTCGCTATCAAGATACAGTCCAAATTCGGCCGCATCTGGGTCACAATGGATGAGTTCAAACGCTGTCTGCCGGCGATTCTGCGCGAGACGCCCATAGGCTTCTTCGTCGGAGTCCTCCCCGGAGCGGGCGGCACAATAGCGGCTCTCATGGCTTACAACAACGAAAAGCAGTGGTCGAAGGAGCCCGAGAAGTTCGGCAAGGGAGAAATCATAGGGCTGGCGGCCCCCGAAGCGGCGAACAACGCCTGCTCCGTCGGCGCGCTCATCCCGATGATGACGCTCGGCGTCCCCGGCTCCGGCACGACCGCCGTCATGCTCGGCGCTCTTATGATTCTCGGCATGCAGCCCGGGCCGCTTCTTTTCGAGCAGCACGCTGACGTTGCGTGGACGGTTATCGCGAGTATGTTCATAGGCAACGTCGTCTGCGCCATCATCAACCTGCCGCTCGCGAGCCTCCTGGTCCGCATCCTCGCGGTTCCGACGAAGATACTCTACCCCGCAATAGTAGCGGTCGCCTTCATCGGCGCGTACACCATCAACTTCAGCGTCGTAGACTTCGTGGTTCTCGTCGTCCTCGGACTCTTCGGTTATTTTATGAAGAAGTACAAGGTGCCGACCTCGCCGATGATACTGGCTGTCGTCGTCGGAGCCTCCATGGAACAGTCCTACCGTCAGTCGATGATGCTCGCGGACAACGACCCGTCGATATTCTTCCGCGGCGGAATCTGCTGGGTGCTCTTCTTCCTGACGATATTCTCCATCGCGTGGCCCTTCATCAGCGATTGGCGCAAGAAGCGGAAGGCCGCGGCGGCGTAAGGGGCTATAATAAGAAACGTTTGTGGGGAAGCCTCGGCTTCCCCGTTAATTTAACGGAGGAGTGATGATTCGATGGAACTTCTTCACACGGCAAGCGCGGGGACTTTGGAGTCGTCGGACTGCGTCGTTACCGTTTCGCCCTGTGAGAGATTCGAGCTCGACTACCGCGGCGCGAACAGCGTGATTTTCGCGAAGCGCACCGAGGGGCTGGTCAGGGAGATGCTTGACAAACATTCCGTCAGCGGCGCTAGCGTCGTTATACAGGACCAGGGCGCTATAGAGATTACGATAAAGGCGCGGCTCGAGACGGCTCTGCTGCGCGCGGCGAAGGGGGAATAGGCTATGCGCCCGATGCGTTCGATGCTTTATATTCCCGCGAATTCTCCGGGGATGCTGCAGCACGCGCCTATCTTCGGCTGCGACAGCATCCTGATAGACCTCGAGGACGCGATCGCCTACACGGAGAAGGATTCTGCGCGCGTGATGGCCTCGTGGTTCCTGCGCGAGTTCGATTTTAAGGATTTGTTCGTGACGGTGCGTCTCAACGGCGCGGATACGGAGTTTTTTGAAAAGGACATAGAGACGATAATCCCCTGCCGCCCGCACGCGGTGCGCCTGCCGAAGTGCAATTCGGAGGCGGACGTGCTGCTCGCCGACGAGAAGATAGGCGAGGCGGAGGAAAAATGCGGCATGGAGCGCGGCACTGTGCAGCTTCACGCTATGGTGGAGACGGCGCTTGGCCTTGAGAACGCCTTCCGCATCGCCTCGGCCTGTCCGCGCGTGACGGCGCTGACGCTCGGCGGCCAGGACTTCACCGCCGACATGGGAATCCAGAAGACGCGCGGCGGGCGCGAGCTTTTCTACGCGCGCAGCCGCATAGTCGCCGCGGCGCACGCGGCGGGCGTCGCCTCGTTCGACACGGTCTGGACGGACCTCAACGACCCGGAGGGGCTTTACAACGAGTCGAAGGAAATCGTCGAGCTCGGCTTCACTGGCAAGGCCTGCATACACCCGGGGCAGATTCCGACGATTCACAAGGCTTTCATGCCCGAGATGGCGGAGCTGCGCAAGGCTCTGCGCGTCGTCGAGGCCGCCGAGGCCGCGGAACGCGAGGGCAAGGGCGTAATCTCGGTCGGCGGCAAGATGGTGGACGCGCCGATTGTCGCGCGCTCGGCGCATCTGCTGGCGCTCGCGGAGCTTTACGGAATCGAAAGGGAGGCGCTCTAAGATGAAGACGGCTGTAAATTCTCTCGGCAGGATAGTGCCTCTTGAAGTTCCGGGCGCGGGGGCCTTCGAGCCATATTCCTCGCCATTCGGCAGAATAGCGGCGGCCTCGGGAATGCGCTCCGCGCCGAAGCCGGTGCGCGCCGCCGTCCCGTGCCGCGACAAGCGCGCGAAATCTCTGCGCGACGCGATAGAAAAGTCCGGCCTGCGCGACGGCATGACGATATCCTTCCACCACCATCTGCGCAACGGAGACGCCGTCATTCCGATGGTTCTCGCCGAGCTCGACGCGATGGGGTTCAAGAACCTGACCTTCGCGCCCAGCTCGATTCCGGACGCGCACGACTGCGTGGCGGACTACATCAGAAGCGGGCTCATCGGCAAACTCTACACGTCGGGCGTGCGCGGCGAGCTCGGGAAGCTGCTCTCGAGCGGCGAGGCCGATATCCCCGTAATCATCCGCAGCCACGGAGGACGCGCGCGCGCCATCGAAGAAGGCTCGATACAGATAGACGTCGCCTTCCTTGCGGCCCCGGCCTGCGACTGCCTCGGAAATATAAACGGCGTACAGGGCCCGTCCGCCTGCGGCTCGCTCGGCTACGCGATAACGGACGCGCGCAGCGCGGCGCACGTCATAGCGATAACGGACAACCTCGTCGAATACCCGCTTTCGCCTAAAATCTCCATCCCGCAGTATCTGGTCGATCAGGTCGTCGTCGCGGACAGCATCGGCAATCCCGCGAAGATCGCGACCGGAGCGGCGCGCATCACGCGCAATCCTGTAGACCTGAAAATCGCGCAGGACTCCTTCCGCCTCATGAAAGCGGCGGGCGTCGTGCAGCCGGGCTTCTCCTTCCAGATGGGCGTCGGCGGCGCTAGCCTCGCGGTGGCCTCCTACCTCGAGGAGTACATGGTCGAGAAGGGCATCGTCGGAAGCTTCGGCCTCGGCGGCGTCGGCGGCTACATGGCCTCGATGCACGACAAGGGGCTTTTCCGCACCGTCTTCGACGTGCAGTCCTTCGACGCGGTGGTCACGAAGTCGATGCTCTCCAACCCGAACCACATAGAGATAGACGCCTCGTGGTACGCGAACCCCTTCAACGCAGGCGCGGTCGTCAACAACCTTGACTGCGTCGTGCTCGCGGCGCTCGAGGCGGACACGGACTTCAACGTCAACGTGCTGACCGGCAACGACGGCGTTCTGCGCGGAGCCTCCGGCGGACACCAGGACGCGGCGGCGGGCGCGGCGCTCTCAATAGTCGTCTGCCCCTCGTTCCGCGGCGGCGTGCCGTCGATTAAGAACCGCGTCACGACGATAACGACGCCGGGCGAGACGGTGGACGTGATCGTAACGGAGCGCGGCATCTGCGTGAACCCGCGGCGCGCCGAAGTTCTCGAAGCGGCGCTGAAGGCGAAGCTCCCCGTCATAGACATCGAGAAGCTCAAGGGCGAGGTCGAAAAGCTCACTGGCGTCCCCGAGCCGATAGAGTTCGACTACGACAGGCTCATCGCCGCGGTCGAGTACCGCGACGGCACGCTCATCGACGGAGTGTACGCGGCGAAGTAGCTGCGCGTCCGCGCAAAAGATAGCGAAAAAACGAGCGCGCCCTTACGCACCTCCGTGCGGCGGGGCGTGCTCCGTTTTTCCGCGCGACGAAATCTTTACGCATTCTTTACGGAAAGTTAGGCGCATAATATCGCCGCCGCGGCGCATAATCTTCAATATTGGCGCGGATTATCGTTATTTTGCGCGAATTAGCCGCGAGGGCTGGAAATTTGCAGAAAATTGTGCAATAATAAGTTGTTTGACAATAATAGGCACAAAACCCAAATGTTGGGAAGCAAATGGGAGGTAAAAAAATGTCAGAGAGAAAGATGGTAACGGTAGACGGCAACGAAGCGGCGGCGCATGTCGCCCACGCCGTGAACGAGGTAATATCGATCTACCCGATCACGCCGTCGTCGCCGATGGGAGAATGGTCGGATCAGTGGTCCGCGGAGCACCGTCCGAACATCTGGGGAACCGTCCCGCTCGTCGAAGAGATGCAGAGCGAGGCCGGAGCCTCGGGAGCCTACCACGGAGCGATACAGGCCGGAGCGCTCGGCACGACCTTCACCGCCTCGCAGGGACTTCTCCTCATGATCCCGAACATGTACAAGATAGCGGGCGAGCTCACCAGCACCGTAATGCACGTCACGGCGCGCAGCCTCGCGACCCACGCGCTCTCCATCTTCGGAGACCACTCCGACGTAATGGCGGTCCGCAACACCGGCTGGGCCATGCTCTGCTCCTCGACCGTCCAGGAGACCACCGACAACGCCCTCATCGCCCAGATGGCGACCCTCGAGGGACACGTCCCCGTCCTCCACTTCTTCGACGGCTTCCGCACCAGCCACGAAGAAATGAAAATTGAAGAAATATCCTACGACACAATGCGCGCCTGCATCGACGACGACCTCGTCCGCGAGCACCGCTACAACAGACTCACCCCCGACGCGCCGCTCGTCCGCGGAACCGCGCAGAACCCCGACGTATTCTTCCAGGCCAGAGAAGGCGCCAACCGCTACTACGCCGATATGCCCGACATCTTCCAGGCCGCGATGGACAAATTCGCGAAGATCACCGGCCGCCAGTACCACCTCTTCGACTACTACGGAGCGGCAGACGCCGAGCGCGTAATAGTCATCATGGGCTCCGGCGCGGCGGTAGCGCGCGAGACCGTCGACTACATGAACCAGCACGGCGAGAAGGTCGGCCTCGTCGCCGTCCGCCTCTTCCGTCCCTTCGACGTCAAGCGCTTCTGCAACGCGCTGCCCGCGACAGTCAGGACCATAGCCGTCCTCGACCGCAGCAAAGACCCCGCGGCCATCTGCGAGCCCCTCTGCGCCGACGTGCGCGAGGCGCTTAACGGCAGCGGCATCACCGTCGTCGGCGGACGCTACGGCCTCTCCTCGAAGGACTTCACCCCCGCAATGGTCAAGGGCGTCTACGACGAGCTCAACAAGCTCGAGCCGAAAGACGGCTTCACCATCGGCATCGAGGACGACGTCACCTTCACGAGCCTGCCCTACGATCCCTCCTTCGACACCGAGAACCCGAAGACGGTACGCTGCCTCTTCTACGGCCTCGGCTCGGACGGAACCGTCGGCGCGAACAAGAACTCCATCAAGATAATAGGCCAGGAGACCGACCTCTACGCGCAGGGCTACTACAGCTACGACTCCAAGAAGTCCGGCGGCTACACCGTCAGCCACCTGCGCTTCGGCCCCGACCCGATATACGCCAGCTACCTCATCAACAAGGCCAACTTCCTCGCCTGCCACGTCTACTCCTTCCTTGAGAAGCTCGACGTGCTCAAGAACGCGGCCGACGGCGGCACCTTCCTCCTCAACGCGCCCTTCGGCCCCGAAGAGATCTGGGACAAGCTGCCCTACCGCTACCAGAAGCAGATAATAGACAAGCACCTCAAGTTCTACGTCATCGACGCCGTCAAAATCGCGAAGGAAACCGGCATGGGCTCCCGCACGAACACAATCATGCAGACCTGCTTCTTCGCCATCAGCGGCATCCTTCCGCAGGACGAAGCCATCAAGGCCATCAAGGACTCCATAGTCAAGAGCTACAGCCGCAAGGGCCAGGCGATAGTCGACAAGAACATCAAGGCCGTCGACGAAACCCTCGCCAACCTCCACGAGGTCAAAGTCCCCGCCGAGGCGACCAGCACCTTCGACATCAAGCCGCCCGTCGCCGACGACGCGCCCGAGTTCGTCAAAGACGTGCTCGGCCCCATGATGGTCCTCGAAGGCGACAGCCTCCCCGTCTCCGCCCTGCCCGAGGACGGAACCTTCCCGACCGCGACCACGCAGTACGAGAAGCGCAACATCGCGATAGACATCCCCGTCTGGGATCCGAGCCTCTGCATCCAGTGCGGCAAGTGCGTACTCGTCTGCCCGCACGCTGCGATACGCTCCAAGGTCTACGACAAGAAGCTCCTTGAGGACGCCCCCGAGACCTTCAAGCACGCCGACGCGAAGTGGAAGAACTTCGCGGGCGAAGCCTTCACGGTACAGATCGCTCCCGAGGACTGCACCGGCTGCGGCCTCTGCGCCCACAACTGCCCGGTGAAGGCCAAGGAAGAGGGCGGCGCGCGTCCGCTCACGATGAAGACCCAGATGCCGCTCCGCGAAACCGAGCGCGCGAACTGGAACTTCTTCCTCGACATCCCCGAGACCGACAGGAACCAGCTCAACACCTCGACCGTCAAAGACGTACAGCTCCTCCGTCCGCTCTTTGAGTTCTCGGGCGCCTGCACCGGCTGCGGCGAAACTCCGTACCTCAAGCTCCTCTCGCAGCTCTTCGGCGACAGGGCGATAATAGCCAACGCCACCGGCTGCTCCTCCATCTACGGAGGCAACCTCCCGACCACCCCGTGGTGCGTCAACGACGAAGGCAGAGGCCCCGCGTGGAGCAACTCGCTCTTTGAAGACGCGGCCGAATTCGGCCTCGGCTTCCGCCTCGCGATAGACAAGCACGCCGAATACGCCGCGGAGCTCCTCAAGAAGATGGAGCCCGAGCTCGGCGAAGAGGCCGTCAAGGCGATACTCGAAGCCCCGCAGACCACCGAGGCCGAGATAAAGGCCGTCGAAGAGAAAATCGACGAAGTCAAGGCCCAGCTCCACTACATGGGCACCGAAGAGGCCGAAGAGCTTGAATCCGTCATCGACAACCTCGCGAAGAAATCCGTCTGGAGCATAGGCGGAGACGGCTGGGCATACGACATCGGCTACGGCGGACTCGACCACGTCATCGCCTCGGGCCGCAACGTCAACATCCTCGTCCTCGACACCGAAGTCTACTCCAACACCGGCGGACAGGCCTCGAAGTCGACCCCGCGCGGAGCCGTGGCGAAATTCGCCGCCGCGGGCAAGAAGATGGGCAAGAAGGACCTCGCCATGATGGCCATGAGCTACGGCGACGTCTACGTCGGCAAGGTAGCCATCGGAGCCAACGACGCGCACACCGTCAAGGTATTCAAGGAAGCCGAAGCCTACAACGGACCTTCCATCATCATCGCCTACTGCCACTGCATAGCGCACGGCATAGACATGGTCAACGGCCTCGACCAGCAGAAGCGCGCCGTGGAATCCGGCCACTGGATGCTCATGCGTTACAACCCGGACCTCGCCAAGGAAGGCAAGAACCCGCTCATCATCGACAGCAAAGAGCCGACGCTGCCGCTTGAGGACTACATCTACAACGAAGTCCGCTACAAGAGCCTCAAGACCATGAACAAAGAAGAGGCCGCCCTCCTTCTCGAAGAAGAGAAGAAGGCCATAAAGGACAGATGGCGCTTCTACAAGCACATGTCCGAAATGAAAATGGACGACTAGTCCGAAAGACTGAGCAACACCGCAGAGAAGCCCCCGATTCGGGGGCTTCTTTTTTACGCGCGCTGCGCGCGGGACGGTCGAATTGTATGCTCCCGCCGCACAAATTTTTTAGAATCTTGCGAAATTGTAAGTAATTGACGAAAAAAAACGACATCGGCACTTGAATAAACCCCGCCTGACGAAGTAATATACAGTAACCCAACGACCGCGGCGCGAAACGCCGCAGCGGAGTCCGAACGGACGCCGCCGCCTCGCGGCGACGCGGCCTTGCGGATTTGAATTTATGATGGAAGGGTAGGTCATCCATGTCAGAAACAGTGGTGAAGCAGGAAATCAAAGACGCTAACGGAAACGTTATAGCCACGAAGATAACCACCGCGGAAGCCGTAAAGGCAGAACAGGCCGCGGCGGCGGAAGCTCCGTCCATTTCCGTGCAGGAAGTGAAAAAGCCCGCCGAAACGAAGAAAAAACCCCGCGTCGGAATAACCGAGACGGCGTTCCGCGACGCGCACCAGTCCATAATGGCGACGCGCCTCCGCACCGAGGACATGCTGCCGATATGCGAGGCCGTGGATGAAGTAGGCTACCACTCCATAGAATGCTGGGGCGGAGCGACCTTCGACTCCGCGATGCGCTTCCTTAACGAAGACCCGTGGGATAGGCTGCGCCAGTTCAAAAAGCGCCTCAAGAAGACGAAGACCCAGATGCTCCTGCGCGGGCAGAACCTCGTCGGCTACCGCCACTACTCCGACGAGACGGTGCGCGAGTTCGTAAAGCGCGCCGTCGGCAACGGAATGGACATCATCCGCGTATTCGACGCGCTCAACGACCTCCGCAACATGTCCATAGCCGCGGAGACCGTCAAGAAAGAGGGCGCAGAGCTCCAGATGACGATATCCTACACCGTGTCGCCCGTCCATACGCTCGAACTCTTCGCGAAGCAGGCGCAGGACATGGCCGGAATGGGCGCCGACTCGATATGCATCAAGGACATGGCGGGGCTCCTCTCGCCGGCGGCGGCTTCCTCGCTCGTCAAGGCGATACGCAAAAAGGTCGACCTTCCCATCCAGATACACAGCCACTACACCAGCGGCATGGCCTCCATGACCTACCTCGCGGCCCTCGAAGCCGGAGCCAACGTCGTCGACTGCGCCATATCGCCCTTCGCGATGGGCACCAGCCAGCCCGCCACCGAAACGATGGTCGCGGCGCTCGCGGGCGGCCCGCTCGACACCGGCCTCTCGCTTGAAAAGCTCCTGCCGATAGCGAAGCACTACCAGAAGCTCCGCGAAAAATACAAGGACATCATCATGGGCGTCAGCGGAGTCAACATCAACATCCTGCTCTACCAGATACCGGGCGGAATGTACTCCAACCTCCAGAGCCAGCTCAAGGAAGGCGGCTGCCTCAACAAATTCAACGAAGTGCTCGAGGAAGTGCCGCGCGTCCGCAAGGAAATGGGCTACCCGCCGCTCGTCACCCCGACCAGCCAGATAGTCGGCACGCAGGCCGCGATGAACGTCATCTCCGGCAAGCGCTGGAAGATGATCCCCAACGAAGTGCGCCAGTACTTCCGCGGCTACTACGGAAAGACGCCGGCTCCAGTCGACCCAGAGATACAGAAGATAGTCCTCGGCGACGAGCAGCCGATCACCTGCCGCCCCGGCGAAAAAATCCCGCCGGAAATCGAGCAGGCGAAGAAAGAAATCGGCGTATGGTGCACCCAGCCCGAAGACGTCCTCTCCTACATCCTCTTCCCGCAGGTCGCCAAGGACTTCCTCCCCGCGAAATTCGCGAAGGAAAACTACGCCGACCTCGGCAACGAGCCGCAGGAAGCGCCCGAGGCATACGCGATATAACGAAAGCTCTTACATTACCGCAAAAATAAGACGCCCGCGCGGCGTCTTATTTTTTATCCGAATGCGCGGACCGGCCGGACTTTTCAAACTCCGCCGCGACTTCCTCAAACTCATCCTCCGTCAGCAGCTTCAGCCACAACCCGTTCCGCACCTCTGTGAATCCCGCGCGCAGCATCGTCTCCTGGTCGGGACTTGAAATATAGGACAAAGCCGGCGCCGTCTTCCCCATCGCTCGGTATTCGGTCAGGCGGCAGAGCACGCCCTTGTAACAGCCTTTCATAAAACCTTCTCCTTTGAAAAAACATGCGCATATTCTAAGACATAACGGCGGCGCGCAGAAAGGCTCGCCGCGCGTTGAAGTTTCGCGCGCGCTTGAGTACAATGTAAAAAACGGTCCGCGCGAAGGGAGGACGACGCCGTGCTTAAATATTCCGCCGTTCCGCTTGAAAACAAAATCGCCGTAAGCGACTACGTCCGGGACTACGTGGACGTGCCGCGCTTCCTCGAATGCTGCAGGGCGTGCTATAACTACTCGTCGAAATGGTCCTGCCCGCCCTACGGCTTCGACCCGCTCGGCCTATGGACGCAGTTCCGCGAATTTCAGATATTCGGCACAAAGCTCGAGCTCGCGCCGGAATTCATAGGCGCGGACTACAACGCTCCGGATACGAACAAAGATATACGCGCGGCGCTCTCCGCAGAGAAACAAAAGCTCATGGAGCGCGCGCTCGCCCTCGAAAAAGAACGCCCCGGCAGCCTCGGCCTCTCGGCGGGAAGCTGCGAGCTCTGCGCCGAATGCGCGAAAAAATCCGGCGCGCCCTGCCGCCGTCCGGAGCTCATGCGCTACTCCATAGAGTCGCTCGGCGGCGACGTATGCGCGACGGCGCAGAACCTCCTCGCCACGCCGATAAAATGGGCGTCGGAGGGCCGCGTGCCGGAATACTTCGTCCTCGTCTGCGGCCTGCTGACGAAATAACGCCGTCATGGAAATCCTCAGCTCCGCGCCGCACACGCTCCACCTCTTCGCCGAATACGCCTGCGCGGCGATAGAATTCATCAGCATAATCATCATACTCTGCGGCGTCGCCGCGGCGATCGCGCGCGGCCTGCGCCTCGCGCTCTCGCGCCGCCGCGCCGCGAAAAACGAATGGCTGCACCTGCGCCTCTCGCTCGAAGAGACGCTCATGCTCGGCCTCCAATTCCTCATGGCCGCCGACATAATCGGGACGATAAGCAACCCGGACCTGCAGGGCGTAATCGTCCTCACCGTCATCGTGCTCCTGCGCGTCGTCCTCAGCTTCACGCTCAGCCGCGAAGTCGCGGAAATGGACAGGCGCGAACGCGAAGCCGAAGGCCGCGCGCCCTCCGACGAAAAACATGACGCGGACGCGCCGCGTTAAAAAAAATACACATTATCCGAAAGGGAGATAAAAAATGAAATTTTTCCTCGACACAGCCAACCTCGACGAAATCAAAGAAGCCTGCTCCTGGGGCGTAGTCGCCGGCGTAACCACCAACCCGACGCTCGTCTCCAAAGAGGGGAACATCGACTTCCACACGCGCGTGCGCGAAATAGCCGAGGTCGTCAACGGCCCAGTCAGCGCCGAAGCCGTATCGCTTGAAAAATCCAAGCTCGTCGAAGAGGCGAAGGTCATCGCCAAGATTCACCCGCAGGTCGTCGTCAAAATACCGCTCTGCCCCGACGGCCTCGGCGCGGTAAAAGAACTCACCGCGCTCGGCATCAAAACCAACGTCACGCTCGTCTTCTCCGCGAACCAGGCGATACTCGCCGCCGCCGCGGGCGCGACCTACGTCAGCCCCTTCGTCGGACGCCTCGACGACATCGGCGAAGACGGCCTCAAGCTCGTCTACGACGTAGTAGACATCTACGACGCCTACGGCATTGAGACCAAGGTCATAGCCGCGAGCCTGCGCCACCCCGCCCACGTCCTCGAATGCGCCAAAGCCGGAGCCGACTACGCGACAGTCCCCTTCAAAGTCCTCAAAATGCTCTTCAACCACCCGCTCACGACCAAAGGCATCGACCAGTTCAACGCCGACTGGGCGAAATACATGGAGGCGAAGAAATAACACCCCCCGCGCGGACGGCAAACGCCGCCCGCGCTTGCCATAACAGGCCGCAGCGATTATAATGCACCAGTAAACGCGGAGAGTTGTCCGAGTGGTCTATGGTGATTGACTTGAAATCAATTGGGTGTCACAGCCCCGGGGGTTCGAATCCTCCACTCTCCGCCAATTAATTTTCCAGATGTTGTCAAAGCCCTCGTTTCGAGGGCTTTTTTATGTATAAAGAAATCTCCCGGCTATGCCGGGAGTTCATTCAGCTTATAGCTATGAGCAAAAGCTCCTCTGACGTAGTATAAGAAAGTCCGTCAACCGTCTTATAACAACGTACAGAGGAGGTCCCAAATATGGATAATGACACCCTAGCACATACAAAATGGAATTGCAAATATCATATTGTCTTTGCTCCGAAATTCAGAAGACAGATTATCTACGGCAGGCTGAAAACTGAGATTGGGAAAATTTTAAGGACTCTCTGCGAGAGGAAAGAAATTGAAATTCTTGAAGCCAATCTCTGTGCAGACCATATCCATATGCTGATTGCCATACCGCCCAAATACAGTGTGTCGCAGATTATGGGATACCTAAAGGGCAAAAGCTCGCTTATGATATTCGACCGCTTTGCACATATGAAATACAAATATGGCAACAGACATTTCTGGTGCAGAGGATATTACGTAGACACAGTAGGGCGCAACCAGAAGAAAATAGCGGAGTATATCAGGAACCAGCTGAAAGAGGACTATCAAGCAGACCAGCTGAGTTTGTTTGAGCCGGTAGACCCGTTTACGGGTAAGCCGGTCAACTCAGGCAAAAAAGATTCCCGGTAAGCTCCTTTAGGAGCCGCCCGGGAAAGTGGTGCGGTTGGCGGACTTTCAAGCTCGTTTAGAGCTGCCGGTAATATGCCCTTATAGGGCTGGCACAAACTACCGGCTTAGCCGGTAGTTCTGATTTTGCCGTTATGCTTATATTTATGACATAATAAGGCCACAGAAGGAGTGATAATAATGCCGCAGATTATTCCTATTCGGGATTTGAAGGACACGGCGAAGATATCTCAGATGTGCAGCGAAAGCAAGGAACCGATCTATATCACGAAAAACGGCTACGGCGATATGGTGATTATGAGTATGCGGACTTATGAAGAGCGGCTCGGGATGGCGGATATCTATGCCAAGCTGGCCGAGGCGGAGGAAGATATCCGCGCGGGAAGGATTTCCGATGCGGCGAGTTCTTTGAGCGATATACGAGCGAAGTATAATGTATAGCCTGTTCGTTACAGCTCAGGCGGAAAATGATCTGACGATATCGTCGCTTATATAACGCAGAAGCTGTTCAATCCATCAGCCGCCGGCGAGCTGCTGGACGGCGTTGAAGCCTGCTATGAAAATCTGCGTCGGACTCCTTATATGTACGGAGAATGCTCCGACATAAAGCTTCGGGCGGAAGGATACCGCATGGCTGTTATAGGCAGTTATGTGCTTGTTTATAAGATTGACGAGGTTTCAAAAAACGTGCTGATTATGCGTTATTTCTACGGAGCACGCGACTATATGCGTTTACTTTAAGAACGGCCGCCGCTATTCTGAGCTGAATCAAGCGCGCACACACCAAAACCAAGCCGGGGCTCACGCCCCGGCTTTTCGTTTGTCGTTCGGTTACGCGCGTTTTTGCGTTATTCCTTCACGTAGGCGCAAATGTACTGCACGGGGACGTAGCAGCGGAGGCCGTATTTGCTGTTGGCGGGGACTTTGAAGGCTTCGCCGGCCTTCATGAATTTCCATTCGTCGGAGCCGGGGAGCTGCACTTCGCACTCGCCGTCGGTGAGGTCCATTATCTCGGCGTCGGCGGTGCCGAATTCGTATGCGCCGGGCATGAAGATGCCGAGCGTGCGTTTTTCGCCGTCCGCGAGCCAGAGCGTGTGGCTGATCACCTTTCCGTCGAAGTAGACGTTGGCTTTGGTTTCGGCGGTTACGTGTTCAAATTTTTCGATCATGACGAGCCCTCCTGAGAAATGATATTGCGATGTATAAATAATAGTGTTCTTTTGCCGCTAAGTCCAGTACAATAACGTTCGGGTATATCTGTTCTAAGAGGAAGAAGGACCGTAAATGTCTCTATGCTATATGTTTCATAAGGGGCGCGTGATTCTTGCCGGAGGCGGGCGCGTGCCGGAGCGCGGCGAAGTTCCGGACTGTCTCGCCGCGAGGTTCGTGAATTCCGGGCTTGTGGACAGGGACGGCGCGGACGACGTCTGGGCCGAGCTCTCGGACGAGTGCGAAATTCCCGCGGGTTTCGAGGCCTGCGAGCGACGCACATGCTGGACGACGGCGGGCGAGGAGCAGTTCTTCCGCATCGGCAAGGCCTTCCATTACATGGACTGGGAGCGGACGCACAAATTCTGCGGCCGATGCGGCGCGGCGAACGTCTTCGACGACAGGGAGTGGGCGATGCGCTGCCCGAGGTGCGGCGAGCTCATCTACCCCGTCATCTGCCCCGCCATCATCGTCTGCGTCGAGCGCGACGGGAAGATTCTGCTGGGCCACGGAGTTAATTTCCCGCCCGGGCGCTACAGCGTGCTCGCGGGCTTCGTCGAACCGGGCGAGAGCCTCGAGGAGTGCGTCGCGCGCGAGGTCTACGAGGAGACGAAGGTCCGCGTCAAAAACATAAAATACTTCGCGAGCCAGCCGTGGGCCTTCCCGCGCTCGCTGATGCTCGGCTTCACCGCAGAGTGGGAGTCCGGCGAAATCTGCCCCGACGAGGGCGAGATAGAGGACGCGAAGTGGTTCGCGCCGAACGAGATTCCGGAGTACTACCGCGGCGTCAGCATATCGGCGCGGCTCATCGAGGACTTCGTGCGCCGTCACGGAGGAGGCGGAGAAAAATGTTCGGCGAAAAAGGGCTGATACAGGTCTACACGGGCGACGGCAAGGGCAAGACGACGGCGGCGCTCGGCCTCGCGCTGCGCGCGGCGGGGCGCGGCGCGAAGATCGCCTTCGTGCAGTTCATGAAGGGCAGCCCCGTCTACGGCGAAATCGTCTCGCTCGCCATGCTGCCCTGCGTCACGCACGTGCGCACGGGACGGACGCAGTGCATCTTCAAGGGCGACGAGACGGAGGAGGATTTCGCCGAGGCGCGGCGCGGGCTGAAGCTCGCGGCGGAGTTCATGAGCTCCGGCGAATACGACCTCGTCGTGCTCGACGAGATAAACGTGGCCGTGGACTTCGGCCTGCTGACGGCGGACGACGTAGCCGCCGCGCTCGACAAAAAAGCAGAGGGGACGGAGGTCGTGCTGACCGGGAGAAACGCGCCGCGGGAGTTCATAGACCGCGCCGCGCTCGTCACCGAGATGCGCGAGGTGAAGCACCCATACCGCGACGGCGTGCAGGCGCGCGCGGGCGTCGAGTTCTAGCGGGGATTTTCGCGGCGCTTGACAAAAACGCCATTGCGGATTAAACTTATAATTGTTTTAGATAACGTGCTCACGGGCGCGCTAAATGTGTGGGAAAAACTATCAGGATAAAGAACTCTAAGGAGGAGAATTTTCATGTCAACGAAAGATAATCTCGCAGCCGCATTCGCCGGGGAGTCCCAGGCCAACCGCAAGTACCTCATGTTCGCCGAGCAGGCTGAAAAGGACGGATTCAAGGGCGTAGCGAAGCTCTTCCGCGCCACCGCCGAGGCCGAGACCATCCACGCCTTCGCGGAATTCCGCGCCAACGGCGGAGTCGGCACCACCGCCGAGAACCTCCAGGCCGCCATCAACGGCGAGACCTACGAGTTCAGCGAGATGTACCCGCCGATGATCAAGGAAGCCGAGGCCGAAGGCGACAAGACTGCCGCCCGCGTCTTCCACTTCGCGAACGAGGCCGAGAAGGTCCACGCGCAGCTCTACAAAGAGGCCCTCGCCGACATGGCCGGAGCCGAGGACGACTACTATCTCTGCCCGATCTGCGGCTACATCCACAAGGGCAAGACCGAGGCCAACTGCCCCATCTGCGGCGCGAAGGCTTCGATATTCAAGAAGTTCTAGTCTTTACGAAATAAGCGCAACCGAAGAAACAACGGGCCGGAGCGCGGGAAACCGCCGCGCTTCGGCTTTTTATACTCATTCAACTTTTTAAGAAAACACCCGTTAATCGTCATTCCGCGCTCCGACGGAACGCACCGTCCGCGTCAGCGGATAAAATAAAATTTCTTTAGTGCATTCCTAGCATCGGCGGCGTTTTCGCCGATGGACGCGGAGTGACGGGATACGCCGTCTGCTCCTTCAGTCACGCGGCTTCAAATACCCGCCGCTTTGCATAATTCGTAAAAATCCCTGCGTCCGCCGCTTGCTCTATACTCGTCGTAGCAGCGGTAAAGTTTCTTATAGTATTCAAGCTCCGCCGCAAGCTCCGCGGGTACGTCGTTTTCCTTGATTACGCGCTCCGCCTGCGCGACGGTCTCTTCGTAAAATTCGCGCGGCATCAGGCAGATTTCGGGAAACTCGTGCGAGCCGTAGTCGAGGCGGCGCAGCAGCTCGCGCAGCCACAGCTCCGCCGTCTTCGCGTCGCGTTCGGGGCTTTCGTAGGCTTCTTCGAGAATCGCGTAAATATCGGGCTCGCCGCTCGGCGCGAAGAGCGTCGAATTACTGCGAAAAAGCTGATATATCCAGCGCATCTGCGGCATTTTATGCACCGCGCATTCTTTTATCAGATATTCCCAGACGATACGGGCGAGCGCGTGCGGCATCAGGCCGTTGCCGCGCTCGGCGAGCTCCGCGAGCCCGCCGCCGTCGCAGATATCGCGGCAGAAGCGGAATAGGAGCGCCTCCCGTTCCGCCTCCGTCCCGCTTTTTTCAAAATTTTGGACGAAGTCCGCGATATATGCGTTCGCCTGTTTTTTCAGGCCGCGTTCGTAAAGTTCCGCGTAGCGGCGCAGCCCTTCGGAGAACTCCGCGTATTTGTCGCCTTCCATAAATTCCGCGCCGCCTCCTCAATTACGTCTGCTGGTGCAGCAGCCCCGCGATATGGCAGTCGGGGCAGATTTCGAGATAGAGCGTGCCCTCTCCGCCGAACTCGTCGAAGAGCATATCCCACTCTATCTGCGCCGCGTATTTCATCGGCCTGCCGCATTCGGGGCATTCGAGGTACTGCCAGTCCTGAATCCAGTTCGCAAAGCCGCCTATCGTGCTGACGCCCTCGTAGTACGCGCCGTAGAATGGCGGCACACAGCGCTCCGCGAGGACGAGTCTGTTGTTTACAAGCTCTGCCAGCCCCTCGTCGCCGAGACAATTTCCCCAATCGTCGAGCGTCAGATTATTCGGCAGAGGCTCGCCGCCGCCGCGCAGGTCGAAGCGCGTGAAAGCGCCCTCCTCCTCGAAGCCGACGCAGTTCGGGCAGCAGGCGGCCGTTATCACGCCGTCCACGCCAAGGAAGCGCAGCCGCTCGTCGCGTCCGTCTAGGATCACGGCGTCGACCATGCGGCAGCCGCAGTGCGGGCAGAAGTCGTTTCTAGGGCGCATGAGGCGCGCCGGCTCGTCTTCGCGCGGCGTCCCCTTTACAAGCGGGATGCAGCGGTCGAATACCAGCTCGCGCCGCCGCCCCTCCTTATCGAAGGTCCAGCCGCCGCACTCTGCGTATATGGAGGGGTCTACGTGCAGCTTTTTCCGCCACGCGCGCGGATTGCGTTCAAGCTCCAGCAGAGCCGCGAGAGCCTCGTCCCCGCCCTGCATTGCCAGACACTCCATAAGATAACCCGCCTCGTTCGGCGAATCCGCCGCCGTCAGCGCCTTCGCCAGCCCAGCGCCCACGTCCGACGGCGCGTGGTAATAGAGCTGTTCAAAGCCGAAAACTCCTGCCGCGAGCGCCGCGCGCTGCATCTCGGGCGTTACGGCGCCGTGGTACGAAAGCAGCTTCCAAAGGTCTTTCGTCTCCTGCGAGTCCCAGTCGTCGAGCTTTTCTATATTTTCGATTATCTTCCGCTGTCTTTCCGCAATCTGCTCCGCGCTCCACGCCTGCGCCTCGCGCCGCTCCGCTTCCGCGCGGCAGAGCCAGCAGAGCCCTTCGTAGCCGATCATACGCCCGCATGACGGGCATTTGTGTTCAAGCATTTTCTCACGCCTCCTTTCGCGCGCTGTTCGTCCCCTTCGCAATCGTCCAAAAAGCAAAGCGTCCGTATATGAAGATGCACCGCCATTATACAGCCGTCCCCGAAGATATGCGCGAATACGAAAAATCCCGCTCCGTCAGTGCGAAGCGGGATTTACAGAAATTTTACAGACACGGCGCGCGCTGTTATTTTGCGAGCTCTATCAGGACCTCGTAGCTTCCTTCGAGCGCTGCTATCTTCGACAGTTCGCAGGTTATCACGCCGATGTTGACCTGATAGCCGTACTGCTCGGAATTTTCCTCATCGTCGAAAAGTATGGTGAAGTAGTTCGCGTCCGTGGCGAAATCTATGTCGCCGTTGAGCCAGCCGTGGTGTACGTCCTCCTCTTTATACGGCAGAGGGTCGTCCATTATTCCGCAGAAGTCGTGCGAGTAGCGGCTGACGCGGACCTTGTAGGGGAGCATTTTGACGAGCGCCTGCGCGGTCTCGCCGTCGTTGAGGACGCCGGGGATTACCGTGTCGCCGAAGTGCATCAGGATTTTCGTGCCGTTCTCCGGCGCGACGCGCGTCGGCATCGCGGGGTTTTCGCGCTGCATCTGCGCGCCGTCGGAGGCGACGCGGAGGGGCGCGGCCTCGGCGCATACGGCGAGGCTGAGGGCTGTGAAGAGCGCCGCCGCGAAGGTCAGCATTGATTTCATCGTTTACACGCTTCCTTTCGTTATTTTACCGCGCGGCCCATCTCGTAGGCGCGTTCGAGCGCGGGACTGCCTTTGACTGCGCCCACGGCGTCGACGCCCGCGGCGAGGACGCTGCCCTTCAGCTCCGCTTTGTCGAAGCATTCAATCCAGCCCTGAAGGCCGACCAATGCGCGCTCGTCGGCGTCATCGGAGTCGTCGGCGGCGGAGGTGAAGAGATATATGTCGCGGAAGCCGTAGTCCGTGCCGAAGAGCGGATTGCTGCGGTCAAGCATCGTCTTGAGCTGCCCGCTCATCTCGTAGTAGTAGATCGGCGTCGCGAAGGCTATCACGTCGGCCTCGTTCATCTTCGCAAGTATCGCCTCCGTGCCGTCCTTTATGACGCATTTGCGCGTCTTCTGGCAGGCGAGGCAGCCTTTGCAGAATTTCAGCTCGCAGTCGGCGAGCGCTATTTTCTCGACGCTGTTGCCCGATTCCGCCGCGCCGCGCGCGAATTCGTCCGCGAGCGTCTCGGAGTTGCCGCCGCGTCTCATGCTCGACGTTATTACAAGAACTTTTTTAGCCATGATTTTTTCCTCCAATGCAGATTTTTCAATTCCACGCGCACAATATAGCGCCGCCGCGAAGCTATGACAAATACCTATGCCGCATGAACCGTCATAGCCGCAAGGCATGGCCCCGCGCCGTCAGAAGTTTACGCGCCGTTTCGGCCCGAGCGGAAGGGCCGGGCGGCCTCGCGCGTCGTCCGCCGCGGCGCTGTGCTCGCGCCTCGGGTGCCAGCGCGCGCTCTTCTCGGGCGCGGTGAAGTTGTCGGCTGGCGCTATGACGACGCGGCCGAATTCCGCGTTGAGCGCGTCCGCCGTCTCCGCGGCGCGGTGCGCGGCCGGCGAGCCGGATTCCTCGCCGTCGAACAGAAGCCCCTGCACGCCGCAGCTAACGTCGGTGAAGCCGGAGAGCAGGACTCCGGCCTTCTTGTAGGGCCGCCCCGCCTCGAAAACGCGCAAGAGCAGCACGCGCGCCGCGGCGAGGAAGTCCGCGTCGAGCGAGCGCGGCTCGCGGAAGGAACATTCTTCAAAGCGGGAGTAGAAATTTTCCCGATGGAACGGGCTGGTGCGGAGGTAGAGCCCCATGCGCGAGGCGCGCTGCTTCATGCCGCGCAGCTGGCGCGCCGCGCATATAGTGAAGTATGAGACGGCGTCGAGAAGCTCGTCGAAGGAGTAGACCGGCTCGCCGAAGGAGCGCGAGACCTGCACGGACTTAGCCGCGCCGTGGTTCGCCGCGAGCGGGTAGGCCGGGAAGCCGCGCAGCTCCCATGCCGTGTAGAGCGTGTTTATCGAGAAATTCTCCTTGAGCCACAAATCGTCGGCGCGCATCAGCTCCGCGGCTGTGTTCACGCGCCCGCGCAGCGCGAGCTTCGCCGCCGTCCTGCACCCGACGCCCCAGACCTCGCCCGCGGGGAAGGCCCCCATCCACGCCGCGTCGTCCCTGTGCGCCGCGTCGAGCCAGAAGACGCCCGCGCGCGACTTCTTCGCGACGTGCGAGGCGAGCTTCGCGAGCGTCTTCGTCGACGAAATGCCGAGCGAGACGGGAATCCCGCAGCGCCGCCATATCTCGGCGCGTATCGCGCGGCAGTAGGCTTCCGCGTCCTCCACGGAGGCGATGGCTAGGTTTATGAAAGCCTCGTCTATCGAATAGACCTCCATCGTGTCAGTGAAGCGCGAAAGGCAGGCCATCACCTCCGACGAAATCTTATTGTAGAGGCCGAGCCGCCCGCTCAGCACAGCCGCGCCGATGTGCTCCAGCACGCCGCGCGCCTTGAAATAGGGCTCGCCCATCGCGACCCCCGCAGCCTTCACCTCCTCCGAGCGCGAGACGATGCAGCCGTCGTTGCCGCTCAGCACGACGACGGGGCGCGAGACGAGCGACGGGTCCTCGCGGCGCTCGCAGGAGACGAAAAAATTGTTGCAGTCGCAAAGGCCGATAGAACGCTCGGAGTACTTCTTCATGTAACAAATCACCTCATAAAGAAATCTGTTATATGACTATTCTACGTAACGGCCCGCTGTTGTCAACAATTAGTAATCTACACAATCTTTTAGAAATATACCGGCTTTCGGCAAAAACCGCGGACATACGGAAAATGCAGAATAAGACTTGTCAAAGCGTGAATTATGGAATAACATATCCAGTATTCCACTATTGCGTGGAATTGATTGAGGTTTGAAAATAAATATCCTGAAAGGAATTTAAAATGGCCATCAAAAACAAAGAATTACCGGTATTAAAGATTGGCAAGCACCAGCCTAAATACCCCATAATACAGGGCGGCATGGGCATCATGGTCTCAGGCCCGAAGCTTGCGGCGGCGGTCGCGGCCGAGGGCGGGATAGGCACGATAGCCTCCGTCGGCCTCGCCGCGTCATCAGACGGCTTCGACCTCTCGCTCGGCCCGAAGAAAATCAGCGAAAACAATCAGACGATCCTCGCAAGATACATAAAAGAGGCGAAGGAAGCCTCGAACGGCGGCGTCATCGCGGTCAACTGCATGTGCGCGCTCAGCGACTACGAAGACCTCGTGCGCACCTCGTGCGAGGCGGGCGCGGACGTGATAATCTCCGGCGCCGGACTTCCGCTCAAGCTGCCGCAGCTCACAGAGGGCCACCCCGATACTGCGCTCGTCCCGATAGTCAGCAGCGTCAAGGCCGCGGGCCTCATCATCAGCCGCTGGCTCAAGCACTACAACCGCATCCCCGACGCCTTCGTCGTCGAGACGCCCAACACCGCGGGCGGACACCTCGGCGCGCGTAGCGAAGAAGAGGCGCTCGACGAGAAATTCTCGCTCAAGGAAGTCGTTCCCGCGCTCGTGAAATACATCCGCGAGCTCGGCCTCAGCATCCCCGTCGTCGCTGCGGGCGGCATCTGGGACTCGCAGGACATCGACGAAGCGATAGAGCTCGGCGCGAGCGGCGTCCAGATGGGCACGCGCTTCGCCGCGACCAAAGAGGGCGACGCCTCCGACCGCTTCAAGGAAGCCTACATCAACGCGAACGAGGACGACGTCGTGCTGCTCAAGAGCCCCTGCGGCCTGCCTGGGCGCGCAATCATGAGCCCGCTGCTCGAACGCTACTTCTCCGACACGCTCGAAAAAATGACCTGCCGCGCCGGCTGCCTCTCGCACTGCATCTGCAAGCTCCAGCACGAGACCTTCTGCATAGCAGACGCGCTCGTCAGCGCCTACCGCGGAGACTGGGAAAACGGCCTCTTCTTCTGCGGCAGCAACGTCTCGAAGGTAAAATCCATAATGAGGGTGAAAGAGCTCATGCAGGAGCTCGTCTCCGACTTCCGCCTGCGCGAGCCGAGCTTCGAGCCCGCGAGGTAGAACGGCGAAAATTTCACAACAACGGCATAAATACAAAGGCGCGGCGAAAAACCGCGCCTTTTTTCGCGCCTGTCGCACGCCTCGCCGCGCCGCCGGGCTGTTTTACCGACGCTTTTTCGTCATATAATATCCCCACGGCATAAAACATCTGGACGGAGGAAATGTTCCAAATGGAAGACAACGAAAAGACGAACGGCATAAATCAGGAAGAAAACGCAAATCGCGCGGCGAGCCTTCTCGGCGAAGACGATGTCGCGATGCTTGAATACTACCTCAACGACGACGGCGCGCGCAGCTATTTCTGGCGCGGGCTGCAGTTTCTCGAAGACTTCATAGAATCGGGCGTAAAGGAAGGGCGCTTCACCGAGGAGCAGGCGCGCGAGGACCTGCAAATCGCGCTCTGGTACGCCTACATTTACAACAACCTCGACCAGTACGGCGCATATTACTCCGTCACGGAATGGATGCCCGCCTCGGAGAAAAACGCCAAGGGCTGCGGCGCGTGGTACTACCGCTACGCCTGCGCGCTGCTGTACACGGGGCAGCTTGAAAAAGCGCGCGAGTATGCGGAGCGCGGCGTCGCCGAAGACCCGTCGTACCCGTGGGGCTGGCTTCAGGCGGCCAAGCTGCGCGCCCACTTCGGCGACAAAGCCGGGGCGCTCGCCGCGGTCGAACGCGGCCTCGAACTCGAGCCGGACGACTACGAATTCACGACGCTGCGCCGCGAGATAGAAGAGGGACGCACGCTCGAAGAGATGGAGTTCCACTGGATAAACCCGGACAGCGACGCGGAGCTCCAGGAAGGGCTCGACGCCGACGCGGAGGCGAAGCTGCGCCAGATAGACTGCATCCGTCTTGACGAAGAAAAGCTCGACAGGATAAAGGCGATACTCGGCATAGAAAACCTTGAACATGCAGGCCCGTGGCGCCGCTTCACATACAAAGGGCGCGGACGAGAAATAGACATGGTATTCCGCATGAACGAAGCCGGACTCTCAAAGACGACCCCAGAATGGCTTACGGAGCTGCGCGGCAAAATCGACGGCGAATGGGCCGAAATGACCGACGCCGAAGGACGGACCTACCCGCTTGCAGGCATAGCCGTCGCCCTCGACTATACGACCGACGCCTATTACCTGACCGACGCGGAAAGCGGCGAAGCGTTCATCGTACACCGCGACAAAAACGGCGAAATAATCCGGCGGGAAGAGGGCGGCGAAGAAGCCCCGCAGCGCGAGCCGGAGCTCTACACCGAGGACGAAACGTCGGCGATAACCGCCCACATCGAAAAATACTACGGAAAGATAAAAACCATATCGCACGACAACAATCCCGGCGGCGTCAGCGCGGACATCTGCATAATCCCGCCGTCGATCGAGCGCGACTACTACACGCTCGTCACCTGCGGCCTCGGCGCGCACGTCATGGACCTGCCGGAGGAGCTGAAGGACAGCGATATGTCGCGCGCGGAGCTCATGATATGCCTGCCGAAGGACTGGAAAATCTCCGACGGCGGCGACGTCTGGCAGTGGCCCGCGAACGTTCTGCGCTGGATTGCGGAAATCGCCTCCGAGCCGGAAACATGGATAGGCTGGGGCCACACCATAGGCGGCGGGCGCGCCTTCTCGCGCGACACGGAGCTCTGCGCCGCATTCCTAGCCGCGCCTCAGAACGTCAAAAAAGAGGCCTTCCGCGCGGCTCTGCCGGGCGGCGACAAAGTATGCTTCTACCTCGTAATCCCTATATATCAGGAAGAGCTCGACTACAAAATAGCCCACAGCGCCGACGGGCTTTCTTCCAGGCTCGCGGACGCGGGAGCCAGCTTCGTCGTAGACCCGCAGCGCCCGAACACCTGCGAGGGAGGCGCGGACGAAGTGCCGCCGGAGCTGATGGACGACGCCGCATGGCACCTCAAGGACCTGCGAGGGAAAAATCTGCCGCTCGACGAAATCGCCGCCTACGGACACATGGCGATATACCTGCGTTGGTGCATAGAACGCGGCCTCATGAGCGCGGACTTCACAAGAAAATACGGAAACGTCATAAAATCCGTGCTCGAAGGCAAAACGACCGACCTGCGCGAATTCGTCCGCGGCGAGCTCGGCGGCAGACTGCTGCACACGCTCTTCGACGAAACGGGCGACGCCTTCGCGTGGCGCTACTACGACTACTCCGACACAGACGACCCGTTCTATCCCAAAGACGTGGACAAGCACGCGGAAGACTACTTCGGCAAAGAACGTTACGAATCGGACGAATTTCAGCACGAAGCCTATCTATTCGTCCCCTTCGACGAAAATTACTACAAAGCCATGTCGGAAACGATAGACCGCCGCTTCGACGACTGGACGCGCGAACAGCAGACAAAGCGATAAACCGACACCCGTGGCATATAAAAGAACGGCGTCCGCAAATCGGACGCCGTTCCTCATAACATAACAAAAACGCGGCAATACCTCAAAGCTTCACATCCACCCAGAAAGAGCTGAACATCTTCTCGCGGCAGAGGGAATCAAGAGGAAATACGTTGAGATTAAGCTCGCGATAAAGAGTCCTCATCCTGCGAAACATAATATTGCGCGCAAGCGGCGCGATAAAACGCTCCATCTTCAGAAACCCCATATAGTGATTTTTATGGAATCCCTTCAGATCTATGAAGACGACTTTCTTCGCACCTGACGCCATACGCTTTACGACAAAATTACTCCTATTGAAATCATAAAAGAAAAGATTATCGCGAATGAGAGATTCCAGCACCTTTCGCAGCTCAGGCTCGACATTCTCCGCGCCGAAACGCTCCTGATATTGTGCCAGCGACAAAGCAAGTTCACCGTCATCCTCATTCCGGACAAGCTCACACACCAAGCCTGGGCCTTTATCCGTTTCAACAAGTCCGCCGTCATAACGAACTATATAATCTTTCAGATAAGGAGCGAGGAGCTTAGCGACACTAATCTCTCGCGTCAGCTCCGGCAGGTCTGCCTTATGTTTGACAACTTTGACACACAGATTTCTATCAAGGGGATGCACATAACATTCGCGCACGGCGCTGCCGCCGATATATTCCGTTAAATAAAGCATGGCAATGCCTCCTCACATTTTCCTTGACAGAGTAGACAGAGTATCAAATCACCAGACATACGGCAGTCACAGCCGTTCCACGAAGCCGTGGCCGTCTTATATTGTATCAAAATAATCATAAGCGGCGCGAGAGATAATCGTCGCGCGGTGCAATTTATGAAAGACAAGCACCGGTGACGTAAACAGTTCTGGGGTGCATGGTTAAGAGACGCGGAGAAGCCATTATGAGACACAGAAGCACATGTACAAAAAGAGAGAGAGGGAAGTCCCTAACGAGAGTGTGAACAGAATTCTGTAAGTTGAAATCCATCCCACCCTGCTATGGTAGACTTGCTAGGAGGATGGTTTATTATGTCACGCATCAGCAAACAGCAGAGTTCTTCAGATGAGCCTAAGAAAACCAGGCGGCAGCGCCGTTCCGAGATGAGCCCGGAAAAGCGCAAGTTCCTCCGCAATTTCGTCGGTATGTACGATATCAAGACGGCGGCGGATCTCCAAGATGCCGTCAAGGACCTTCTCGGAGACACCATCAAGGATATGCTCGAAGAGGAAATGAACGAGCATCTTGGGTACGAGAAGTATAAACATTCAGACAACCCCGACAGCCGTAACGGATACAAATCAAAGGAAATCATGAGCAGCGCTGGCAGCATCACTATAGACGTTCCTCAGGATCGAGACTCAGCCTTTGAACCAAAGGTTGTGAAGAAGGGACATTACAAGCCGGCTGCGCGGAGCGCATTCAAAAATATCCTCAGCCGGCGCAGTATGCGGGGGCGTCTGCCGTAGAAGGATATCAACGCCATCGAGCAGAAGATAATCGCCATGTACGCACGAGGAATGACGACACGCAATATTTCCGACACTATCATGGATATATACGGCTTTGAGGTGTCAGAGGGATTCATTTCAGACGTTACTGATAAGCTTCTGCCTAAGATACAGGAATGGCAGTCACGTCCGCTCGAAGATGTATATCCGGTAGTCTTCATCGACGCAATTCACTACGCTGTAAGGGACGAGGTAGGCGTACGCAGGAAGGCTGCGTATATTGTTCTAGGCATATCTGCGAGCGGACACAAGGACGTTCTTGGCATCTACATTGGGGAGAACGAGAGCGCGAAGTACTGGCTTTCTATCCTTAACGAGCTTAAGAACCGAGGCGTAAAAGACATCCTTATCGTCTGTGCCAACGGCCTTACCGGCATCAAGGATGCCATAGAGGCGGCCTTCCCGCAGACCGAATATCAAAGATGCATTGTACATCAAGTCAGGAACACGCTGAAATATGTAAGCGACAAAGACCGCAAGGCGTTCGCGAACGACCTCCGCAGGATATACGGCGCACCCAGCGAAGAACTCGCCCTTGGCGAGCTTGACCGAGCCGCTGAGAAATGGCAGCAGAAATATCCTAACTCGATGAAATCGTGGTACAAGAACTGGGACGCCATATCTCCAATCTTCAAATTTTCGTCAGAGACAAGACGCGTCATATATACGACGAACGCCATAGAGAGCCTGAATTCCATATACCGGCGTCTGAACAGCCAGCGCAGTTCATTTCCCGGAGACCAGTCTTTACTCAAGGCGCTGTACCTCGCCACAATGGAAGCCACGAAGAAATGGAGGCTTCCAATACGCGACTGGGGCAAAATATACGGAGAACTGTCGATAATGTACGAGGGGAGGCTGCCTGAGTAGCCGTGACTTCATGCTAAAAAACGATACCGGCGTCAAATTGAGAAATTGACGCTTAGCGGCCTATACCCTATAGTAGAAACGTGACGGCGTCTGGCGAAAAGACGCCGCCACATCAAAATCAACTGCCACAGCAGCGGCAGTCTTGGATAACTTACAGAAAGAACTTCACAGGCTCGTCCTAACGACTTCCCTCTCTCTCAAATTAAATCCGGCGCCGGCCTACTCTGGTGAAGAAACCGGCCGAATCGCACAATTTGCCGCAAGAAACATGCGGCAAATTGGCTCCCTGGCCGTCCCACGGTTCGCGGGATTCTAGCCGGACGCAGGCATGTATATATAAAGCAGAAGGGGAGGACTTAAGTCCTCCCCTTCTGCTTCAACTAAATCCGGCGCCGGCCTACTCTCCCACGAATACCCTCCGCAGTACCATCGGCGATGAGGTGCTTAACTGCCAGGTTCGGCATGGAGCTGGGTGTGTCCACCTCTCTATGAGCACCGGAAATTTTTTCTCAACCTCTTAGACTCTGTTATATATCGTCTATTCGGTCGTGCGGTATAAAGCCTTCGCTTTAGATGTCCGCAAAGGATTTATGAGGTTAAGGCTTCGGCGTATTAGTATTGGTCGGCTCAAAGGGCGTTACCCTCTTACACCCCCAACCTATCTATCCGGTCGTCTGCCGGACGCCTTATCTACTTATGTAATGAGGTATCTCATCTCAAGGCCGGCTTCCCGCTTAGATGCCTTCAGCGGTTATCCGATCCGAACATGGCTACCCAGCGTGTGCTCCTGGCAGAACAACTGGTTCACTAGCGGTTCGTCCATCCCGGTCCTCTCGTACTAGGGACAGTTCCTTTCAAATACCTTGCGCCCACAGTGGATAGGGACCGAACTGTCTCACGACGTTCTGAACCCAGCTCACGTACCGCTTTAATGGGCGAACAGACCAACCCTTGGGACCTGCTTCAGCCCCAGGATGCGATGAGCCGACATCGAGGTGCCAAACGCCGCCGTCGATAGGAACTCTCGGGCGGCATCAGCCTGTTATCCCCGGGGTAGCTTTTATCCGATGAGCGATGGCCTTTCCACTCAGGACCACCGGATCACTAGGACCAACTTTCGTTTCTGCTCGACATGTCTGTCTCACAGTTAAGCCACCTTATACCCTTACGCTCTCTGGGTGTTTTCCATTCACCCTGAGGTGACCTTCGCGCGCCTCCGTTACTCTTTGGGAGGCGACCGCCCCAGTCAAACTGCCCGCCTGACAATGTCCCGCGTCGTGCTTCAACGCTCGCGGTTAGAATCCCAGCAAGGTAAGGGTGGTATTCCAAGGGCGACTCCATATAGTCTGGCGACCATATTTCAATGTCTCCCACCTATCCTATACATACCTTACCGAAATCCAATATCAAGTTACAGTAAAGCTCCACGGGGTCTTTCCGTCCTACTGCGGGTAACTGGCGTCTTTACCAGTACCACAATTTCACCGGGTCTACTGTCGAGACAGCGCTCAGATCGTTACACCTTTCGTGCAGGTCGGAACTTACCCGACAAGGAATTTCGCTACCTTAGGACCGTTATAGTTACGGCCGCCGTTTACTGGGGCTTCAGTTCAAAGCTTCGACCGAAGTCTAACTTCTCCCTTTAACCTTCCAGCACCGGGCAGGTGTCAGACCCTATACTTCGGCTTGCGCCTTGAGCAGAGTCCTGTGTTTTAGTTAAACAGTCGCCTGAGCCTGGTTTCTGCGAACCGACAGCGCTTACAGAGTAAATCCTTAACGCCGCCAGCCACTCCTTCTCCCGAAGTTACGGAGTCAACTTGCAGAGTTCCTTAACAATAGTTATCCCGTTCACCTTAGCTTGCTAAGCCAACCCACCTGCGTCGGTTTGAAGTACGGGTTCGATAAATCTCCATAGAGGTTTTTCTCGGCAGCCGAGCTTTTGCACCTTCTCGAATTAGATTCTTCCACATCAGCTCTCAGGAACCCGAAAGAAGGGATTTGCCTCTTCTTTCTCCCTACGGCTTTGTACCGGGACGTCCATCACCCGGCGTGCATAGCTTTCTGCGTCGCCACATTTGTCAAACGATTTATCGAAGGGCAGGATTGTCTACCTGCTGTCCATCGGCTACGCCTTTCGGCCTCGCCTTAGGGCCCGCCTAACCCTGGGCGGATGAACCTTCCCCAGGAATCCTTGGGTTTACGGTGAGTGTGTTTTACGCACACTTTGCGCTACTCATGCCGTCATTCTCACTTCCATAATGTCCACAGTCCCTTACAAGACTGCTTCGTCCCTTATGGAACGCTCCCCTACCAGTCAACGAAATTCTCCGTTGAATCCGAAGCTTCGGCGCCATGCTTAGCCCCCCACATTTTTGGCGCAGGGACGCTCGACCAGTGAGCTGTTACGCACTCTTTCAAGGGTGGCTGCTTCTGAGCCAACCTCCTGGCTGTCTGGGCATCCCCACATCCTTGTAACACTTAGCATGGGCTTTGGGACCTTAGCTGTCGGGCTGGGCTGTTTCCCTTTCGACTACGGATCTTCGCACTCGCAGTCTCACTCCCAATCATGATGCGCAGGTATTCTTAGTTTGATTAAGCTCGGTAGGCGGGACCGCCCCCTTACCTAGTCAGTGCTTTACCCCCTGCGTTCTTAGATTGAGGCTGCACCTCAATGCATTTCGGGGAGAACCAGCTATCACCATACTCGATTAGCTTTTCACTCCTATCCACACCTCATCCAGGCCTTTTTCAACAGGCTGTGGTTCGATCCTCCAACCGGTGTTACCCGGTCTTCAATCTGGACATGGATAGATCGTATGGCTTCGGGTCTATAGTACGAGACTTGCGCCCTGTTCAGACTCGCTTTCGCTGCAGCTTCAAACCTTGTAGTTTTTAACTTTGCCACGTACTATAACTCGACGGCTCATTTTCCAAGAGGCACGATGTCACTCTAAAAAGAGCTCCATCTGCTTGTTAGCACGAGGTTTCAGGTCTATTTCACTCCCCGCCAGGGGTGCTTTTCACCTTTCCCTCTCGGTACTGTTTCTCTATCGGTCGCTGAATGTGTTTAGCCTTGGACCGTGGTCGGCCCGGATTCGTACGGAATTGCACGTGCTCCGCATTACTTGGGTGGCTCCCCAGAGGTTTTTCATTTTCACTTACAAGGCTTTCACTTTCTTTGGCCAGATTTTCCAACTCTGTTCGGTTAATGAAAAACTTTGTAACTCTGTGTAAGGGCCGCATCCCTTACTGGAAGCTCCCACAACCCCTGTGCCGCAACGCTTGCGGGCTTGGCACGGCTCAGGTTTGGGCTTTTCCCCTTTCGCTCACCACTACTTGGGGTATCTCTTACGATTTCTTTTCCTCGGGGTACTGAGATGTTTCACTTCTCCCGGTTGCCGCCTTTTTAAAAGGCTCACAGGTTGCCCCATGAAGGTTGCCCCATTCAGAGATCCGCGGGTCAATGGATGCTTGCTCCTCTCCGCGGCTTTTCGCAGCTTGCTGCGTCTTTCGTCGGCATTCAGCGCCAAGGCATTCCCCTCGTGCTATGTGTACCTTAACCTCATAAATCCTTTATGGACTTTTTTCTCTAAAGCTTTCTTCAATTCAGGTTTTCCTAAATTGTTTTGCTTTATACCAAGTCTTTTGTCATGGTTCTTACGACTAGGGAATGAGGAGCTGAAGGTTTTTGTCACAGCCGTGTTTTAGCTTGCGCTTTTTCTTGAGCCGGTTGCGATAAATTCTTTTACGGCATCTTGTGCCGCTCCTTAGAAAGGAGGTGATCCAGCCGCACCTTCCGGTACGGCTACCTTGTTACGACTTCACCCCCCTTACTCGGCGCACCTTAGACGCATCTCTCCTTTGCAGGTTGAGCCTGCGGCTTTGGGTGCCCCCAACTCGGGTGGTGTGACGGGCGGTGTGTACAAGGCCCGGGAACGTATTCACCGCAGCTTGGCTGATCTGCGATTACTAGCGATTCCGGCTTCATGTAGTCGAGTTGCAGACTACAATCCGAACTGGGACCGGCTTTGGAGGATTCGCCAACGCTCGCGCGTAAGCTGCCTTCTGTGCCGGCCATTGTAGCACGTGTGTCGCCCTGGGCATATAGGCCATGATGACTTGACGTCATCCCCACCTTCCTCCGCCTTGTCGGCGGCAGTCTCGCCAGAGTGCTCAGCTCCACCTGTTAGCAACTGGCAATAGGGGTTGCGCTCGTTGCGGGACTTAACCCAACATCTCACGACACGAGCTGACGACAGCCATGCAGCACCTGTTCACGCTCTCTAGCAAGCTAGAGTCTATCCGCTTTCACTTCAATACCACGTGTATGTCAAACCCAGGTAAGGTTCTTCGGTTTGCATCGAATTAAACCACGTGCTCCACCGCTTGTGCGGGCCCCCGTCAATTCCTTTGAGTTTCAGTCTTGCGACCGTAGTCCCCAGGCGGGATACTTAACGCGTTAACTACGGCACGGAACAACTGCTTGCCCCACACCCAGTATCCATCGTTTACGGCCAGGACTACCGGGGTATCTAATCCCGTTCGCTGCCCTGGCTTTCGCACATGAGCGTCAGTAGTGTGCCAGGAAGCCGCCTTCGCCACTGGTGTTCCTCCCGATATCTACGCATTTCACCGCTACACCGGGAATTCCACTTCCCTCTCACATACTCTAGTCCGCCAGTATCTGTTGTAGAACTGAGGTTGAGCCTCAGCCTTTGACAGCAGACTTAACGAACCGCCTGCGTGCGCTTTACGCCCAGTAATTCCGAACAACGCTCGCCCCCTACGTATTACCGCGGCTGCTGGCACGTAGTTTGCCGGGGCTTCCTCGTGTGGTACCGTCATTGTTCTTCCCACACAACAGGGCTTTACATCCCGAGGGATTTCTTCACCCACGCGGCGTCGCTGGGTCAGGGTTGCCCCCATTGCCCAATATTCCCCACTGCTGCCTCCCGTAGGAGTCTGGACCGTGTCTCAGTTCCAGTGTGGCCGGTCGACCTCTCAGTCCGGCTATCCGTCTTCGCCTAGGTGGGCCTTTACCCCGCCTACTAGCTGATAGAACGCGAGTCCCTCTCCTGCCGGATTGCTCCTTTCACCTCTCGGCTTATGCGGTATTAGCATCCGTTTCCAAATGTTGTCCCCCTGCCGGAGACAGGTCCTCACGCGTTACTCACCCGTCCGCCACTTGGTTATATTCAAAGCAAGCTTCTTATATAACCCCGTTCGACTTGCATGTGTTAGGCACGCCGCCAGCGTTCGTCCTGAGCCAGGATCAAACTCTCCGTTTGATTCCTGTTTCGCTTCAACTTATCCACTCTTTTTGAATGAACCAGTCGCCCGCTCAAGTTGCACGTCTGTTCTTTTTACCTTCTCAACTTCCGCTTCCGCTCCGCTCGCTTCGGCGCTCCCGCGCCCCGCTCGCTTTCCGCTTCCGCTTCCGTCTCGCTCCTCTGTATTCCCTTGTCATGGTGCCTCGCCGCTCTCTTTCAGGCCCGCCCCGAAGTTTCCCTCAAGACCGCCCTCCCGCGGCGCAACGAGAGAGAGTATATTACGCGCCCTCGAATACGTCAAGCGTTTTTTTATAGGACGCACGGCATCGTGCGAGGAGGTTTTTTGCGTTTTTCCGCGCGGCGACGAGATTAAAAATTTTTATTTTTCCTGAAATTACTACTTTGCGCGCGCTCTGCGGTGTTATGATTAGCTTGCGGGACGGAGGCTGAACGCGGTGAAGAATTTGATCTTTATAAACGGGACGATGGGCGCGGGCAAGAGCGCCGTATCGCGCAAGCTTAAAAAAATTCTCGCGCCGTCGTTTTTCCTCGACGGCGATTGGTGCTGGGATATGGAGCCGTTTGCACCCGGCGCGGCGGAGCGCGCGCTCGTCCTGCGCAATATCGCCTTTCTTCTTAACAGCTATCTCGCCTTCGACGGGCGCGGCAATGTTATTTTTTGCTGGGTGATGCACAAGCGTGCCGTTGTCGATGACTTGCTGGCGCGGCTGGATTTATCGGGCGCGAGATTTTTTCTTTTTACTCTCGACGTTTCGGAGGCGGAGCTTACGCGCAGGCTTTCGCGCGACGTTGAGAGAGGGCTGCGCGACAGCGGAATCGTTGAGCGAAGCCTTGCGCGAAGGCGCGAGTTCGACGCCTTCGGCGAGGTTGTGCCGGCGGACGGAATTTCGCCGGATGAGGCGGCGCGCGCCATAGCTTCCGCAGTGCTGTCGGGCGTGGCGCGATTTTACGAGAGGGGAGCATACCTATGGAGTGGCAGGTAAAGACTTTCGACGAGCTTACGAAGCAGGAGCTTTATGATATTTTGAGGATGCGGAGCGAGGTTTTCGTCGCGGAGCAGAGTTCGCCCTATAACGACGTGGACGGCGCGGATTTCTGTGCGCTGCATGTTTTCGCCTACGATGGGGATGCGCTCGCCGCGTCTATGCGCGTGCTTCCGGCGGGCGCGACTTTCGAGACGCCGTCGCTCGGGCGCGTGGCCGTCGCGCCGGCCATCCGCGGGCGCGGGCTTGCGCGCAATATGATGGCGCGGGCGATTGAGCTCGCGCGCGCAGAGTTCGGGGACTGCGCGCTGACGATAGGCGCGCAGGTTTATTTAAGGGAGTTTTACCGCTCTTTCGGTTTTGTCGAGATTTCGGAGCCTTACGACGACGCGGGCGTGCCGCACGTCGATATGAGGCTCGAGCTTCGCGGCGCAGGCCGCGCTTAAAAAGGAGGCTGGTTTTCTATGGCGAGGATTTTTCTTTCGGGCGCGTCGGGCAACGTCGGCAAGGCGCTCGTGCGCGAGATTGCTGCTGGCGGCGAGTTTGAGCTCGCGGGAGGATGGTGTCTCGAAGCGGGCAAGGATTTGGGGACGCTCGCGGGAATCGCGCCGCTGGGCGTCGCGGCGTCGGCTTCGCTCGAGGAGGGCGTCGCGGCGTCGAAGCCGGACGTCGTCGTGGAGTTTTCGGCGGCGGCCGTGATGGAGGACAATCTCGAATGTTATCTGCGGCTCGGCGCGGACGCGGTGATAGGGACGACGGGGCTGAAGCCGGACAAGCTTGCGGAGCTCGGCGCGCGCGCGGCAGCGCAGGGGCTGCGCTGGTCGGCGCTGCCGAATTACGCGCTCGGGATAAACCTCGTCGCCAAGTTCCTGCGCGAGGCGCGCGAGTATTACCCCTACGCCTCGGTGACGGACCGCCATCCCGCGGAGATGGGCAACGCGCCGAGCGGTACAGCGGCGATGCTGGCGGGAATTTTGTCCGAGCGCGAAGCGGGAACGATTCGAAGCAAGGAGACCTACGACGGCGCGCTCGGCGCGAATATCGGCGGAACGCAGGTTTTTGCCGAGAGGCTTTCGTATCCGGGGCCGTTTTCGGGGCATACGATAAGGCTCGCACGCAAAGATGAAGTTATAACGATAAATGTGGACGACTTTTCAAGCGGGGTTTTCACGGGCGGCGTGCTGATGGCTGTGCGAAAGCTGCTTTCGTCGCCGCGCGGCGTGTTTATCACGAGCTTCGACGAGCTGACCGCATAACGCAGAACAGCCGCCGCACGTTCGACGATGTGCGGCGGCTGTTTTTTATCGGGCTTTTCTCTAATTTCCTCTGAATATGAAGAAGACCGCGCCGACCATGCAGAGCGCGGCGTAGAGGTAGTTCATCGTGAGCCGCTCTTTCATTACGAAGTAGGAGAAGGCGGCGAAGACGGTCATCGTTATGACTTCCTGGATTATTTTGAGCTGCGGGAGCGTGTAGACGGTGCTGCCGATGCGGTTCGCGGGGACCTGGAAGCAGTATTCGAGAAAGGCTATGCCCCAGCTTATGAGCACCGCGAACATGACGGGCTTCGCGGCGAGGTATTTCAGATGTCCGTACCATGCGTAGGTCATGAAGACGTTGGAGACCAAGAGCATGACGAGGGGCAGAACGTGACGCAGCATTCCTAATCATCTTCCTTTGTATTTCATTACTGATGTCACAGCATAAATCTGCGTTTTTCGCGCGCGCACGGGCACACGCGAATGGCATTATATCACAAGCGCGGCGGCGAAGAAGATGTTTCTTTTATAAATATCACGCGCCGCGCGCTACATCGGGAGCTTCGTCTCTTTGTAGCCCGCTGGGATTCTGAAAAATTCGTCCTTCACGCCGCGGCTTCCGTATTCGAGCACCTCGGAGAGCTCGTCGTTCACGCGCCACCATTTGAGCGTGTCGGTCATCGGCAGGAAGTAAAGCGTCTCCTCCGTCCCGTCCTCCCAGACGATTTTGTCGAAGTCGTAACGCGCGCCGTTTATCTTCCCGCTGCCCGACGATGCCTTAAACCCTCCGCCGCCTGCGGCGCGCTCGAGCGTCTCTTCAAACGGCACGACGGCTGGCGCGGAGGGCGCGACGACGTAGCTTTTCGTATCGTGCGAGATTATCGTGACGTTCTGCGTCCTAGCGTCGTAGAGCGTGCTTATGCGCCCGCCCGGAGATTCGACGTCCGTGTAGGCCATGCCGCCGCTCGAGGCGAAGGTCACGGTCGCGCTTCCCTCTTCCGTGCGCGTCCTGTATTTCAGATAGACGGGATTCTGCGACGCGTTGAGCGCGCGCAGCACGGCCCGCGCACGCTCGCCCGGCTTCGGCGGGTTCGCCGCGCTGTATTCGCGCGCCTCCGCCGGCGCGGAAAATGAGAGCGCCGCGGCAAAGAGCAGAAGAACGGCTGAAATTATCTTTTTCATTTTATTTTTACCTCCGGGCCTTGCGCATATGTACGACCCGTATTTTATCATAAGCGCCCGAACCGGCGGGACGCGCCTTGACAGCGCGCAAATGTTTCAAATATAATCCCCGATAATTGAACATGGAGCAGGCGACGGCCCTTCCGGGCCGTGGGGCCGGGCCGGGACGACAACCCGGCAGCGGGAAAGGACGCAGCGCCCGCGGGACCGTTTGACGATCTCGCGGGCTTTTTTATGCAGCGCCCGCAGCGATAGTCGGAGGAGAGACGAAAATATGACGAACATTCTTTTGAAGCTTTTTATAAAAAACTGCGACGATACCCAGAATCCCGCTGTCCGTTCATCAATCGGGAAGCTGGCGGGGCTGACCGGCATCGTCTGCAACTGTCTGCTGACGGTGTTAAAGCTGGTCATCGGCCTGCTCGTCGGCTCGATGGCCATCATCGCGGACGGCGTGAACAACCTGTCGGACGCGGCGTCGTCCCTCACGACGCTGCTCGGCTTCCGCATGGCGCAGCGCCCCGCCGACAAGCAGCACCCTTACGGCCACGCGCGCTACGAGTACCTCTCCGGCCTCGCCGTGGCGGCGCTGATTCTGCTCATCGGCGCGGAGCTTGTGAAGTCGTCCATAGCCAAGATTATAAACCCGGAGCCTATCGACATCTCGGCGGCGACGATAGCTCTGCTCGCCGCCTCCGTCGCTGTGAAGCTATGGATGTCGGGATTCTACAAGACGCTCGGGAAGAAAATAAATTCGACCGCGCTCTACGCGACCTCGGTCGACAGCCGGAACGACGTAATCTCCACCTGCGCCGTCCTGCTGGGCTGCCTCGTGAATTACCTTTTCGGCCTCAACATCGACGGCTGCGTCGGCCTCGCCGTCGCGATTTTCATTCTGTATTCCAGCGTGGGCATCGCGAAGGACACAATCTCGCCGCTGCTCGGGCAGCAGGCCGACGATGAACTGGTGGACAAAATCACGGAGCTGGTGCTCTCCCACGAAAAAGTCCTCGGCGTCCACGACCTGCTCGTCCACGACTACGGCCCCGGACGCTGCTACGCCTCTGCGCACGTGGAGCTGAGCGCCGACGAGGACCCGATGGCCTGCCACGACATAATCGACGACATAGAGTGCGACGTGCTGGAAAAGATGAACGTCCACTTCGTCATCCATTACGACCCCGTCGTGCAGAACGACGCGGAGCAGAACGAGATGCGCCGGACCGTCGGCGAGATAATCCGCGAGCTGAATCCGGCCTTCTCCATTCACGACTTCCGCATCGTGCGCGGCTCGGCGCAGTCGAAGCTTGTCTTCGACCTCGGCGTCCCCTACTCGATGATAGAAAAGAAAAAGGAGATTAAAGAGCGGATAGACGCCGCGCTTAACGAACGGGGCAAGAAATATATAACGATAATCCGCTTCGACGGAATCGCCTAAAGCGAACCGCCGCCTATTGTTACGAAAGCGGCTTGACCGCGTTACGTTAAGCGACTAAACTTTTATTGTGCCGGTTTAACGGCCTTATAAATTCTACGAAGGAGAAATTTTCTGTATGGACGCAAGCGGCCCCAGTCCTGAACCTGTAGGACAATCACGCACAATTCGCAGCTAGCCTTTCCCGGGCCGTTCCATGCCCGGGATGAACCGGGTATGGAGGGAATTCAATGCTCAAGATAATCAAGACGACAGAAACGCAGCTCGTCGAGCTGAAGCCGGAGAACATCGAGTCCGGCGCGTGGATCTCGCTCATCCGTCCGACGGCGGACGAGCTCAACGAGGTAGAAGACATCACGGGCGCGCCGCAGGACTTCGTCCGCTCGGCGCTCGACCCCGAGGAATCCTCGCGTATAGAGATAGAAGACAATCACATCCTCGTCCTTATCAACGTTCCGGTCAACCACGACAGCAACATCTCCGAGTACGACACCTTGCCGCTCGGCATAATCATCACGCCGGACTACTTCGTCACCGTCTGTCAGGAACACAACGACGTCATTCAGAATTTTTCGGAGTCGCGCTTCCGCTACTTCAACACGTGGAAGAGGACGCGCTTCCTTTTCCAGATACTCTACCGCTCTGCGATGCTCTTCCTGAAGGACCTGCGCCAGATGACGCGGCGCTCCGACCAGATAGAACAGGACCTTCGCCAGTCGATGAAGAACGCGGAGCTTTTTCAGCTCCTCGACCTCCAGAAGGGTCTTACCTACTACTCCATGTCCCTGCGCTCGAACAAGGTCGTCGTCGAGCGTCTGCTGCGCCTCTGCTCCAACTCGCAGGTGAGCCATCTCATTAAGTTCCGCGAGGAGGACGAGGACCTCTTGGACGACGTGCGCATAGAATACGACCAGGCGATAGAGATGGCGCAGATTCAGACGGACGTTCTCGCGGGCATGATGGACGCCTTCGCCTCCGTCATCTCGAACAACCTTAACATAGTCATGAAGGTGCTCGCCTCGATAACGATAGTCATGGCGATTCCGACGATGGTCTCGAGCTTCTGGGGCATGAACGTCCCCGTGCCGTGGACGGACAACCCCGCGGGTTTCGTCATCGTCGGCTGCGTTGCGGTCACGCTGACGCTCGCCGCGACGTGGCTGCTGTGGAAGAAGAAGCTCTTCTAGGCAGGCCGCGGCGTTTTATATATAGAAGCAAAAATTTCCAAAGCTTTGCAGCAAACGGACGGCTCCGCGCGCGGGGCCGTCTTTCCATATTCGGCGCCCGCGCCGCAAACTCCGCGCGGCCCGCGCGCGCTTCGCGCCTTTCCGCTTCGACCGCGGCGCGCCGTCACGCTATAATCTTTTCCGTAAGCTTACGGCGGGAGGACGGCGCTATGTACTTTTCCTACACTGACGAAGAAGTCGAATACCTGAAGAAGCGGGACAAAAAGCTCGCGGCCGCCATCGAAGTCATCGGGCCGATACGGCGCGAGGTCGAGCCGGAGATTTTCCCCGCGCTCGTGCATCACATAGTCGGCCAGCAGATTTCGGGCGCGGCGCAGCGCGCCGTCTGGGCCCGTGTGCGCGAGGGGCTCGGCGAGGTGACGCCGGAGAAGATCCTCGCGCGCGGCGCGGAGGGGATCATGCCCTTCGGCCTCTCGGCGCGCAAGGCGGACTATATATTCGACCTCGCGCGGCGCGCGGCCTCGGGAGAGTTCGACGCGGAGGCTCTGCGCGGAATGAGCGACGAGGAGGCCGCCGAATATCTCTGCCGGCTGCGCGGCGTCGGGCTGTGGACAGCGGAGATGCTGCTGACCTTCACGCTCCAGCGGCGCGACGTGCTGAGCTTCGGAGACTTCGGCATCAGGCGCGGGCTTCGTATGCTCTACCGTCACCGCGAGATAGACCGCGAGCGCTTCGAGCGCTACCGCCGCCGCTACTCGCCCTGCGGGACGCTCGCCGCGATGTATCTGTGGGAGGTAGCGGGCGGCGCTCTGCCCGACGCGGCGGACCCCGCGGCAACGGAGAAAAAGCCGCGCGCCGCGAAGAGCGCGGAAGGGCGTAAAAAAGGCTCTTGACGTGATAAAATTATCGTGTCTCACTGTAACGACGCGAGACTAAAATGTGCCGTGCGCGGGCGTCGGAGGCTGCCCGGAGGCGCGGCGTAACAGGGTGATCATCTTGCAGAACGGCGCAGAAGAGAACAAGAACGCGGAAGCCGTCGAAAATATAGATAAAAAAGAAAAGAAACCGCGCGCGCGAGGGCGCGGCTGGCTCGTATTTTTCGTACTGCTGATTTTCCTCATCGGAGGCGGCGGAGGCGTCGCCTATTACAAGATGGATTCGCTGAGCGCCTTCGCGCGCGCCAAGATATCCGAGTACGCGAAGCAGTATCTGAACGCCGACCTCACAGTCGGCGCGCTGCGCTGGCATCCGGTCTTCGGCCTCTCCGTGCGCGACATCGAGATATCGCGCGGCGGCGAGACGATGCTTTCGGTCGGGCGCGTAACGGCCTCGCTCTCCGTGCCGAGCCTCGTGAGCGGCTCGCCGCGGCTGTCGCGCCTCGCGGTCTCCGGCGTCGACACATCGATGGAGAAGATACAGTCGCTCATCCCCAAGACCGAAAAGAAAGAAGAGAGCGCGCCGCTCAACATCCCGATAGACCTGATATTCGTTCGGGATGTCAAGGTGGAGACGCCCTACGGCGCGGTCGCTGTCGATAAGGGCGCGCTGCGCATAGAGGATTCGAAGCACTTCGACGCGGAGGCGAGCGCCTCCGTGAACGGCGTCGCGGTCGTGATAGACGGCGCTGTGGAAAACACGCCGGAGGGCGGCTGGAGCTCGAGCGGCCTCGCCGTGGAGCTCGACGGCGGGCGCGCGGAGATCTCCGGCGCGTTGTTCCCCTCGCAGGACGTGAAGTTCGCGCTGGCGGACTTCGACCTTTCGACGGCGGCGAAGCTCGTGCCGAAGATTGGCGAGTACGGCGTGAAGGGGCGGCTCTCGGGCGAGGGCTCGGCTTCGCTCGCGGACGGCAAATTCGTCTCCGAGGGCTCCGGAACGCTGAACAAGGCCGTCGTCCGCGGCATGCCGCTAGACGGCGTCGCGGTAAAGTGGAGCGTCACGCCGGAGCTGATAAAGGCGGAGCTGAACCAGGGCAAGGTCTTCGATTCCGAGCTCGCGGGCAGCCTTGAGCTCGACATGACGAAGCCCGACAAATATCTCAAATTCTCCGCAGAGGCGAAAAATCTGAAATTCGACGACTGGAAGAGCCAGCTCGGCGGCAGCGCGAACGGCGCGGCCGCTGCGGCGAGCGGCGAGATTTCATCGCTGACGGCGAACCTCGAAGGGCCGCTCAACGCGCTAAAGGGCCGCGTGGAGCTCGGCCCCTCGCAGCTCGGCTATAAGCAGATAAAATTGAAGGACCTGCGCGGCAGCGCGGTCTTCGACGGAAAGCCCGCGGGCGTGCTCGACCTGACGGGAACCTCCGAGGGGCGCGTCCTCGCGCTGAAGGGGACGCTGAGCCTCGGCGATAAAATTCCGACGGACCTGACATTCACAAGCGAGGGCATAGTGCTCGACAAGGTGCTGAAAAGCTTCCCGCAGACGGCGAAGCTCAAGGCCGACGGCAGCATAGCGGTCTCCGGCACCTGCAAGGGGCTGATGGGCAAATGGGTCGTCGGCCTGCGCGCCTCGACGCCGTCGGTCAGCGTCGACAAAATCGGCAAAATTTCAAATATCAGCGTAATTTCATCCTACGCGATGGAGACGGGCGTATTCTCGCTCGAACGCGCATCGGCGCAGTGGAACGGCGTCACGGCGACCGCTGAGGGTACATTCTCGCAGAAGGCGGCGAACGGCGGCGCGCTCAACTTCAAGGGCACCTTTAAGAACGCCGACGTGAAGCGCTTCTACTCCTACGCGGACATACTCAAGACCCTCAAGGTCTCAGGCGTCGCGAGCGGCAGCTGGAGCGTCGCGGGCGCGCCCTCCGCGCCCGTCGTAAAGGCAACTGTCAAGACCGGAGCCGCGCAGTTCCGCACGCTCAAGATAGCGAAGCTCGAGGCCGGGATAGCCTATTCGGGCGATTCGCTCAAGCTTTCGCCCGTGACGGCATACGCAGGCGGCGGCACGGGAACGGTGAACTGCGACGTGACGCTTCCGTCGAAGAAGGCCGACGGCACCGCCGTCCCCGCGTCGTGGAAGATGGACGGGCGGTTCTCGAAGGTCGACTTCTCGATAATCAACGGCCTGCTCGAAGCGAACGAGGACATCTCGGGCGAGGTCTCGGGCAAGGTCACTGCGGGCTCCGCCGCGGACGGGCTGAACTGGAGCTTCGACTTCTCGGGCAAAAAACTCGCGTGGCGCGAATTCCGCGTAGACGAGCTCGCGGGAGTGATAACGGGCAGCCCGAAGGAGATTCTAATAGAAAGCACCTCGGGGCTGTTCCTCAAGGGCGAGACGAGCGGCACGGGCCGCATCGAAATGCCCGCGCCGGGGCAGTCCTTCTCCGACGCGAAGCTTGAAATACGCGCCGGCATCAAAAAGCTCAATCTCTACGAGCTCGTGCGCCGCCATCTGCCCGCCGCGCGCTCCGTGCAGGGGCTCGTCGACGGCGACGTGGTCGTCAGCGGCACGGTGGGCAATCCGCGCTTCGACGCGACGGCGCACGTCGCGCCGCTCAGATACCGCGGCTTCATGCTTCCGATGATAAACGTAAAATGCGGCGGCACGATGAAAGAGGTCGAAATCACCGAGGCGAAGGCAGTCCTGCGCGACGGGGACTTCGGCGCCCACGGCCGCTTCTGGTCCGAGGAGGGCGAATGGTACGGCGACTTCAACATCAAGGGCACGGATATAGACGTGCGCCAGTTCAGCGCCTACATGCCCGACAACTTCCGCGCGCGCCTCGGCGGCACGGCGAATTTCTCGATGGAGGGCTCCGGCAAGCTCGCGGAGATATCTGGCACAGGCTCGATAACCTCGCCCTACCTGCGGCTGCTCGGCGTGAAGTTTGAGGATCTCAGCGCGCCGTTCTACGTTTCCAAGCATTACATGATAGTCGAAGACCTCAAGGCCAAGACCAACGGCGGCACGCTCTCCGGCGGCGCGGGCTTCGACTTTGAAAACAGCCGCTGGGGCGGCAACCTCACGGTCATGGGCACGGACCTAAAGGCGCTCATGAGCCAGCTCGCGCCCAACATGAAGGGCTCGATAAGCGGCAAGGCCGACCTCAAGATACGCGGCAGCGGCGAGACGGGCCGCATGTCCACGGTGCGCGGCGGCGGCGCGCTCTCGCTCACCGACGGCGAACTCTCGGGCTTCAGCTTCGTCGAGAAGGCGAAGAAGTTCACGGGCGGCAAGCCGATACGCTACAAGACGGTGCAGGCGACCTTCACCTACATGGACGGCATCTTCACGCTTCTGCCCGGCAGCCAGGCGATAGCGCCCGACGGCGACATGCTCTACCGCAACGTCATGGTCGACGGCGCGATAAACAGCGAGAAGGAGCTTTCGTTCTTCGCGCTCGGCAAGGTCAACATCCGCGCGCTGAACTCCGTGCTCGGAGCCTTCCAGGGCATCATCAGCGCCGGCTCCGACCTCGCCTCCGGCACGCTCAACAAGGAAGAGGCGCTGCAGAGCCTTCTCGGCGGCGTCATATCGGGCTTCGCGAAGAACGAATTCAAGTTCATCGGCATGGGCATCGGCGGCACGGTTTCGAATCCCGAGATTACGCATCTGCGCGTCTCGCAGGCGATGAACATGCGCTCGTCGAAGGCGCTGATACCGTCGAGCGGCGGCGACCCCGAGGACAACGAGACGATGAAGGACGGCAACACGACCTTCCGCTTCAAGTTCGAGATACCGATGGGGCCTGGCACGGACACGGGCGGCGGCACGAGCAAGGGCGACTTCGTCGGCCAGACGCTCGAAAACCTCATCAACAACATAGACTTCGGGCTTTAATCATGGGACATATAACTCTCATCCTCGGCGGCGCGAGGAGCGGCAAGAGCACATACGCCGAAAAGATAGCGCTCGCATATAAAGGCCCCGTGACGTACCTCGCGACGGCGGACTGCGCCGACGCGGAGATGGAAAAGCGAATCGAGCTGCACCGCGCGCGCCGCCCCGCCTCGTGGGCGACGTGGGAGGGCGATCCGCGCGGGCTGCCCGCCGCAGTCGCGCGCACGGACGGGCTGATGCTCATGGACTGCCTCACGATGTGGCTGACGCGGCTCTTCCTCGCCTCCCCCGCCTCGGAGGAGGGCGGCGAGGCAGAATGGCTCGCCGAGGAGGCGAAAATTACGGCGCTCGCGCGCGGGCTGTTCGAGAGCGTGAAGCCCGACGCCTCGCTCGTCGTCGTGAGCAACGAGGTCGGCCTCGGCCTCGTGCCGCCGTACCGCATGGGGCGGCGTTTCCGCGACATGCAGGGGCGCATGAACCAGCTCTGCGCCGGTTACGCGGAGGGCGTCGCTCTCGTAGTCGCGGGCTGCCCGCTCTGGGTCAAGGGCGGCGCGCCGCTCGGCCTGTAAAAATCCCGCTCTTTTCTTCATTTCACGGAGGTGGCTCCAATAGAAGGTTTCAAAGATAAATTCCGCGAATGTTCCGAACGGCTGGAGGCCGAGCTGACCTCGCCCTCGATGCGCCGCGACATAGCGGCGCGCTTCGTCGTTATATGGACTCTGCTGACGCGCATCCCTCTGCCGCAGAAATGGTGGCCGGAGACGATGCCGCCGGGGAACCGCGTGCTGACGCTCGCGCCAGCGGCGGGCGGCCTCATGGGGCTGCTCACGGGGCTCGTCGTGACTGTTGCCGGATTCTTCGGCCTCGCGCCGCTCGCCTGCGCGTGGGCCGGCGCGGCCTTCTATTTCGTCATCGGCTGGGCGCTGCACCTCGACGGCTGGGGCGACGTCTGGGACGGAATCGGCTCCGGGCGCTCGGGCGACAAGCTGCGCGAGGTGATGAAGGACAGCCGCCTCGGCTCGTTCGGCGGAGCGTCGCTCGTAATCGCCTTCGGCCTCTGGACGTCGCTGCTCTCGTCCGTCGCGCCCGGCGAAAGGCTCTGCGCCTGCGTCACCGCGGCGGCGGCGGCGCGCTTCGCGGAGAACGCCGCGGCCTACTTCGGGCGTTACCCGTGGGAGAGCGGCATGGCGAAAGGCTGGGTAGACGACTATACGCTCTACGACCTTTTCAGCGCGCTCGCCGCGCTCGTGATTTTCCTTCCCTTCGCCCCCGTGCGGCTTCCGGTATGCGCGGCGGCGGCGGGACTCACGGGCTTCGCGGCGGCTAAATATATGAACGAAAGGCTCGGAGGGACCAACGGCGACGTAATGGGAGCCGTCGCCGTGGCCTCGGAAATTATTTCAATGGCGGTGTGGGCGATATGAAAAGACCGAAACTTATTGCGCTTGACATGGACGGGACGATGCTCGACGGCGAGAGCCGCCTCACGGAGAGGACGAAGCGCGCCCTGCGCGCCGCGCAGGACGCCGGAATCCGCGTGGTCGCGGCGACGGGGCGAATGTACCCCTCCGCGATGATACATATAAACGACGTCGGCATAAAGGGCGCATGCATCTTCTACAACGGCGCTCTGATACGCGACACGGCGACCGGCGAGACGCTGTACCAACGCTATCTCGGGCGCGAGCTCGCGGCGGACATACTCTCGTTCTTCCGCGACCGCGGCTGGTACGTGCAGATGTACTGCGACGACAGGCTCGTCGTCATGGACGACGCGGACGAGCGCTGCAAATTTTACGAGAACATCTGCGGACAGAAGGCCGTCGCGCTCGGCGAGAGGTTCTGGACCTGCGGCTGCGACTCGGCGAAGATGCTCGGCGTCTCGTTCGACAAGGAGCTTTTCGCCAAGATGTGCGACGACGTGCGCCGCGAGTTCGGCGGACGGATTTATCAGGCGACCTCGTGGAACGCCTTCATCGAGATGGTGCATCCGTCGGTGAACAAGGCGGAGTCGCTGCGCCGCGTCTGCGAGCTCTACGGCGTCGCGCGCGAGGACGTTATGGCGATAGGCGACGGCGGCAACGACGCGGAGATGATACGCTGGGCCGGCACGGGCGTCGCGATGGGCAACGCGCGCGACGCGGTGAAGGAGGCGGCGGACATCGTAGCCCCGCCGAACACTGAGGACGGCGCGGCGCAGATAGTCGAAGCCGCGCTCGCGGCGAAGGAATAGAGGAGACCGAAGGACATGAAGAATTTTTTCAAGCTCGACAAGCCGACTTTTTCATTTGAAATTTTCCCGCCCAAGGGCAAGGGCGACCTCTCGCAGATTTTCAACACGGTAGACGCGCTCGCGAGCCTCGACCCCGACCTTATCAGCGTCACCTACGGCGCGGGCGGCTCGAGCCGCGAGAACACGGCTGAGATAGCCTCGCGAATCCAGCGCGACTACGCGATCCCCGCGCTCGCGCACCTCACCTGCATCGGCTCGACGCGCGACGAGATGCGCGCGACGCTCGACGCGCTGCGCGACAAGGGGATACAGAACATCCTTGCGATGCGCGGCGACATCGTCGGCGAGGGGACGAAGGACTTCTCGCACGCGAGCGACCTCATCAAATTCATCAACGAAAATTACGACTTCCATATCTTCGCGGCATGCTATCCCGAGAAGCACATCGAGGCATACTCGATGGAGGAGGATTTGAAGTACCTCAAGGCGAAATGCGAGTGCGGCGTCGACGCGCTGATAAGCCAGCTCTTCTTCGACAACGAGCATTTCTACGAGTTCCGCGACAGGGCTCGCGCGCTCGGCATAACGCAGCGCATCGAGGCGGGCATCATGCCGATAACCTCGCCCGCGCAGATAAACAAGATGGTGACGCTCTGCGGCGCGTCGGTGCCGGCGGGCGTGCAGAAGCTGCTGCGCGCATACGGACACAACGCGATGGCGATGCGCGAGGCGGGCATAGCCTACGCGACGGCGCAGATAATAGACCTGCTCGCAAGCGGCGTCGACGGCATCCACCTCTACACGATGAACCAGCCCGAGATAGCGAAGCGCATCTGCGAAAACATCCGCGGCGTGCTCTATTCGCTGCGCGTCAAGCGCGGATAGGAGCGTGCCGGAATGATAGACATGGGCAAAATCCTGCTCTTCGACGGCGCTATGGGGACGATGCTCCAGCGCCGCGGCCTGAAGCTCGGGGCCGTGCCCGAGGCGCTGAACCTGACCGCGCCCGAAGAGATAACGGCGATACATAAAGAATATCTCGAAGCGGGAGCCGACGTCGTGCTCTCGAACACCTTCGGCGCGAACCGCTTCAAGGCCGAAAAGGCCGGAGCGCCGCTCGCGGATATAGTGCGCGCCGGAGTGCGCAACGCGAGAGCCGCGGCGGATTCGTTCGGCGGACGTTACGCCGCGCTCGACATCGGCCCGTGCGGCCGCGTGCTCAAGCCCTCGGGCGACCTCGAATTCGACGAGGCCGTCGAGGTGTTCGCCGAAATCGTCCGCGCCGGAGAGGGCAAGGGCGCGGACTTCATACTGCTCGAAACCTTCACGGACCTTTACGAGCTCAAGGCCGCCGTCATAGCGGCGAAGGAAAACTCGAAGCTGCCCATATTCGCGACGATGAGCTTCGAGGAGAACGGCACGACCTTCTTCGGCGCGTGCGTCGAATCGATGGTCGCGACGCTCGAGGCGCTCGGCGTCTCGGCGCTCGGCGTCAACTGCTCGCTCGGGCCGAAACAGCTCGCGCCGATAGTGAAGCGCATCCTCGCCTGCGCGCACATCCCCGTCCTCGTTCAGCCCAACGCCGGGCTGCCCGTCATACGCGACGGCGAAACGGCATACGACGTTACCCCGGAACAGTTCGCGGAGTACGCGCGCGAATTCGTCGCGGAGGGCGTGCGCTTCATAGGCGGCTGCTGCGGCACGACGCCCGAGTACATCCGCCTCGTCCGCGGCGCGATAGAGGGCCTTGCGCCGAAGGAGCCGGACGCTCCGCGCCGCACCGTAATCTGCTCGCCGTCGCGCGTCGTTGACTTCGACGGCGGAATCACGGTCATAGGCGAGCGGCTCAACCCGACCGGCAAAAAAGCGCTCCAGGCGGCGCTGCGTGCGCACGACACCGACTACCTGCTGCGCGAGGCGCTTCGCCAGCAGGAGCAGGGCGCGCAAGCGCTCGACCTCAACACGGGGCTGCCCGACATCGACGAAGCCGCGGCGCTCGCGGAGGCCGCACAGAAAATCCAGGCCGTCACGCCGCTGCCGCTCCAGCTCGACTCTTCGTCGCCCGAGGCGCTCGCACGCGCGGCGCGCGTCTACAACGGCAAGCCGCTGCTCAACTCCGTCAACGGCAAAAAAGAATCTCTCGAATCAATTCTCCCGATAGCGAAAAAATACGGCTGCGCCGTCCTCGGCCTCGCGCTCGACGAAAACGGCGTGCCGAAGACCGCCGAGGCGCGCCTTGAAATCGCGCGCCGCATAGTCGCGGCCGCGAAAGCCGCGGGAATCCCGCGCGAGGACGTGCTCATAGACTGCCTCGTTATGACCGCGAGCGCGCAGCAGGAGCAGGCCGCCGAGACCTTGAAGGCGCTCGCGCTCGTCAAAAAAGAGCTCGGCGTCAAAACAGTCCTCGGCGTCAGCAATGTATCGTTCGGCCTGCCGATGCGCCCCGTCGTCAACCGCACGATGCTCGCGATGGCCTTCGCGATGGGGCTCGACGCGCCGATAATGAACCCCGGCGACGCGGGAATGGCTGAAACCGTAGCCGCTGCCCGCGTGCTGCTCGGCGAGGACAAAGAGGCCGCCGCCTACATAGCGCGCTGCTCCGCCGCCGCGCCAGAGCAGAAGCCGGAAGCTAAGCAGGAAAGCCGCGCCGACATACATTACGCGATAACCCACGGCCTCGAGGACGAAGCCGCGAAGGCCGCAGAAGAGCTGCTCGCGGGCGGCACGCAGCCGATGGAAGTTATAGAAGAAAAGATAATCCCCGCGCTCGACGCCGTCGGCAAGGACTACGAGACCGGCGCGATATTCCTGCCGCAGCTCATAAAATCCGCCGAGGCCGCGAAAGCCTCCTTCGAGGTGCTGCGCGCGAAGCTCGCGCGCGAGGGCGGCGCGCAGAAGGGCGCGAAGCTCGTCATCGCGACCGTCTACGGCGACATACACGACATAGGAAAGAACATCGTCCGCGTCATCCTAGAGAACTACAACTTCGACGTGACGGACCTCGGCCGCGACGTGCCGCCAGAGCGTGTCGCCGAAGCCGTGCGCGGGACCGGCGCGAAGATAGTCGGCCTCTCGGCGCTCATGACTACGACAGTCGCGAGCATGAAAGATACTATCGCGCTGCTGCGCCGCGAGTGCCCGGACGTGAAGATAATCGTTGGCGGCGCGGTGCTCACGCCGCACCTCGCAGAATATGCGGGCGCGGACTACTACGCGAAGGACGCGATGGAGACCGTGCGCATAGCCGAAAAATTAAGCGCGGAAGCGAAATAGCAGAAAGCCGCGGAAATCACGGAAAACCGCCGCACGCGCGCGCCCGCGGCAAAAACGACGGGCGGCGGCCGTTCGGCGGGATTTTTTTATAAAATCCGGCAAAGCGTCACGAGCTTACCGAAGGAGCGAAAAGCATGAACGTCAGCGAACTCTTCAACATCGAAGGCAAAAAGGCCATAGTCACGGGCGGAGGCCGCGGCCTCTGCCGCGCGATGGCCGAGGCGCTGCACGAGGCCGGCGCGCGCGTGCTCATAATAGGACGCGACGAAGCTACGCTCGCGCGCGCCGCTCGCGAGATGGGCGCGGAGGGCGCGCCGGTGCTATACGAAGCGGGCGACCTCGCAGAGCTCGACAAGATAGAAGCGCTCTACGAAAGGGCCGCCGCGAAGCTCGGCGAGCCGGACATTCTCGTAAACGGCGCGGGCGTGCAGCATCGCGCATTCGCCGAGGACTTCCCGCTCGCGGAATGGCAGAAGATAATAAACGTCAACCTCAGCGCAGTATTCGCGCTATCGCAGCTCGCGGGCCGCGCCATGCTCGCGCGCGGCTGCGGCAAAATCATCAACGTCGCCTCGATGACCTCATTCTTCGGCAGCGAGCGCATCCCCGCCTACGCCGCGAGCAAGGGCGGCGTCGCGCAGCTCACGAAGGCGCTCGCAAACGAATGGACAAGCCGCGGCGTCTGCGTCAACGCGATAGCGCCCGGCTACATGGAGACGGCGCTCACGAAAGACATCAAGACGACGAACCCGCGCTACTACGAAGAGATAACGGGCCGCATCCCAGCGCACCGCTGGGGAAAGCCCGACGACCTCAAGGGCGTCACGCTCTTCCTCGCCAGCGCCGCAAGCGACTACGTCTCCGGCGCGGTCATCCCCGTAGACGGCGGCTACCTCGGCAAATAAAGTCAACAAAAAACGAAAAAGGTGCGGAGACGAAAAATCCTCCGCGCCTTACTTTTTTAACTCCCACTCATGGCAGGGTGCTCCGCTTTTTCAGTTCCAACTTAATGGCATGGTTCTCCGCTTTTTGGAGATTTTACTCCTACACCCTCATTATAGCAGATTCTCCACGCCTCACCGCACCGGCGTATAATCTATCGCCGCCTCCTCGTCCGTCGCTGCGAGCTTGAAAATCACGGGGCGCAGGCCGTCGTTGCAGCTGCATATCGCGACGCCGCGCTTGTCTATCCAGTCGCCGAAATAGAAGAGCGTATCCTTCCCCCCGTGCGCGAGCGCGAAGACATACTGGTATATCGCCTTCCAAGCCTCGTCGCAGAGCCTCTCGGGCTTCGCGTAGTCCGCGTAAAAGGTCTGCCCTTCGAGCATCATCGGGCAGGGGCCGAGCCCCGGCGCGCCGTACTCCGCGGCCAGCTCCCTGTCGAACGTCGTCCTGAGCACCGTTATTTTTACCTTTTTCATAAATTTTTCCTCCCCGCACATTTTATGTTCTTTCGTCATCGTCATGTCCGCGCGTGATAAAATACGCAAAAAGCCCCGCAAAGGAGCGTGACCGCCGTGCGTACGCCGCGTTATTTTTTCACGGGCGACTTCTCCGCCTTTCACGAATATTTCCTCTCGCGCCCGCACGGGCGGCGGAGCTTCGCGCGCGGCGAATTTCTGTGGCCGCCGGGCGAGCCCTTCGGGCGGATGCACTACATACTCTCGGGCGCGGCGCGATGCTGCGTCGAGCACGAGAACGGGCGGCGCAAAATAATCTCGTTCCACGGCGCGGGGACGCTCTTCCCCGTCTACCACGAGCGCGGCTACAGGATAGAGCTCGCGATTACGACGGAGGCGCTCTCGCCGGTCGAGACGCTGGAGTTTACGAAGGCGGACTTCCGCGAGAATCCCGCGCTCGCCGCGGCGCTCGTCGAGTGGTACGCCTCCTACGTGAACCTGCTGCTCTACGAGACGGCGCACCAGGAGTACAACGGCTCTTTCCTCAAGCTCTGCAACCTGCTCTACCTTCTCGCCCCCGCGGGCGGCCTCGACGCGGTAACGCAGGAGGAACTCGCGGACATCCTCGGCACGAGCCGCGTAAACCTCACGCGCGGCCTCGCGCAGCTCCGAAGCGAGGGCGTCGTGCGCACGCGCCGCGGCCGCGTCGAAATAACCGACCGCGAGGCGCTCGCGCGCCGCTGCTCGCTCGAAACGGTCGAGCCGGACTCTGAGGCGATTTTATAGGAGCGGCGGAAAATTTTCTGCCACAAATGATACAGAAGAGGATTTACGCAAAAAAAGAGAGGCCGCGAGGCCCCTCTTTTTTGTTGTGTTACGCCGCGCCCTTCCACTTCAGCAGCAGCGACGAATTTATGATTACGAGCACGGAGCCAGCGTTGTGGACAAGCGCGCCGGCCACGGGGTGGAGTATCCCCGCGGCGGCGAGCGCTATCGCGGCGAAGTTCAGCGCCATCGAGAAGGCCATGTTCAGCTTTATCGTCCTCATCATGCGGCGCGAGAGGGCGAAGAGGTGCGGCAGCACGCCTATGTCGTCGCCGACGAGCACGATGTCCGCCGACTCTACGGCTATATCGCTGCCAACCGCGCCCATCGCTATGCCCGCGTGCGCGGCGCGCAGCGCGGGCGCATCGTTGACGCCGTCGCCGACCATGCAGACGGGACTGCCCGCGGCCTGGAATTCCCTGATTATCCTGATTTTATCCTCGGGGCGGCATTCGCAGCGCGTTTTGTCGATTCCGGCCATGCGCGAAACGTGCGCGACGGCCTCGCCGCGGTCGCCGCTGAGCAGCACGGGCGCGACGCCGAGCTTTTTCAGCCGGCGGACGGCCTCGGGCGCGCTCGGGCGCATTTCGTCCGAAAACGCCGCGAAGCCCGCGCATTTTCCGTCGAGCGCGAGCCAGACGACGATGGCCCCCTCTTTCGCGTATTCCGCCGCCGCGGCCTGAATTTCGGGCGACGGCGACGCGCCTCCGCGCGCGAGCAGCTCCGCGTTGCCCGCGAGGATTTTACGCCCCGCGGACGAAGCAGATACCCCGAGCCCCGGAAGCATGGAAAATTCCTCGGGCTCGCGCAAAGACGCGCCCTCGGCGCGGCCGCGCTCGACGAGCGCCTTGCCCAGCGGGTGCTCGGAGCGCAGCTCGGCCGACGCCGCGAGCGAAAGCAGCTCCGCGTCCGTCACGCCCGGCGCAAAGCTTCGCACCGCGGCGACGGCGGGCTTTCCGTAGGTCAGCGTTCCGGTCTTGTCGAAGGCGACGTTTTTGACTGCGGCGAGCCGTTCGAGCGCGTCGCCCTCGCGCACGAGGATGCCGTACTTCGTGCAGTTGCCTACCGCCGCCATGATTGCCGTCGGCGTCGCGAGCACGAGCGCGCAGGGGCAGAAGACTACGAGAATCGTGACGCCGCGTATCGCCTCGCCCGTGACGAGCCAGACCGCGAGGGCCGAGCTCAGCGCGGCGGCGACTATCCACGTCGCCCAGCGGTCGGCGAGGCGCACTATCTTCGCCTTGCCCGCGTCGGCGGACTGCACGAGGCGCACCATGCGCCGGAACGAGCTGTCCTCGCCCGCGCGCGAGGCGCGCATCGTAAAGCTGCCGTACTGGTTCACCGTGCCGCTCGCAACTTCGTCTCCCGGCCCCTTGTCCACAGGCATCGGCTCGCCCGTCATCACGGACTGGTCCACGGATGTCTGCCCGTCAAGCACAATTCCGTCCGCCGGTATCGTCTCGCCCGGCAGCACGCGGATTACGTCGCCCGCGGCCACCGTCTCCGCGGCTATGATTTCCTCCGCGCCGCCGCGCAGCACGCGCGCCGTCCTCGGCGTGAGGCGCACCAGCTTTTCTATGCCCGCGCGCGCCTTCGCGACGGTCAGGTCTTCGAGCAGCGCGCCTATCTGCATGATGAAGGCCACCTCGCCCGCCGCGAAGTCCTCGCCGATGCTCACCGAGGCGATGAGCGCCATCGAGACGAGCAGGTCGGCCTTGACGTCGAAGGCCGTGACGAGGCCGATAAAGGCTTCGAGGATTATCGGCGCGCCGCAGAGCGCGATTGCAATCCACGCCGCGTCGAAGGGCAGAACGTCCGCGCCGAAAAAGCTCGCCGCGAGCGCCGCGCCCGAGACGGCGAGGAACGCGGCGTCACGCTTCACGCCGCCCCATTCGAGAAGTTCTTCCAGTTTTTCAACAATCACCGCAGTCACCCTCCGTATAAAAAACGATTGCGTTTCCACCGTCATTATACCCATAGGGGTATATGTAAACAAGCCTCTCCGGGCGTGCCGCAGACCGGATTTTTTTAATTTTTAATTTCGGTAAATTGCGGCTAACCCCCTTGACGATACACAAATGTTAGCATAAACTAACGAACGAAGCGGATTAGTTGCCGCTAACACAGCGTGCTCAGGCGCGCCGAAACAAAAGTGGGTTGATGCAGAAATGATGCCGCTGACGCTTGCGGGAGTAGGGGAGAAAAACGTGATAGGCCGCGTAGGAGGCAGCGAGGAGACAAGAAGGTTCCTCGGAAACCTCGGGATTATCACCGGCGCGGAAATCACGGTAATTTCGGCAATCGGGGGAAATGTCATTGTGAACGTCAAGGACTCGCGCGTTGCGATAAACGAGGACATGGCGCGCCACATACTGATATAGCCCGTTGTATTCATAGATATTTCGAAGAGGAACGGAAAGGAGATAGGGCGATGACTCTAGGCGAAGCGCAGGTCGGAAGCACGGTGGTCGTGACGAAGATCGAAGGAGACGGCGCGTACAAACGCCGCATCATGGACATGGGCATCACAAAAGGCACCGAGCTTTATATAAGAAAGGTCGCGCCGCTCGGCGACCCCGTGGAAATAACGGTCAGAGGCTACGAGCTGTCGGTAAGAAAGAACGACGCGCAGTGCGTGCAGGTCAAATAGCCTGCGGAATTATTTGCGTTTATAGGAATTTTTCAAGGAGGTAAATGGAATGACCATGAGATTCGCGCTTGCCGGCAACCCCAACTGCGGCAAGACTACCATGTTCAACGCCATGACCGGAGCCAACCAGTACGTAGGCAACTGGCCCGGCGTCACGGTGGAAAAGAAAGAGGGGCGGCTGAAAAGCGTCAAAACCGGCGAGGAAATCATCATCACGGACCTTCCCGGCATTTACTCGCTTTCCCCCTACACGCTCGAAGAGGTCGTCAGCCGCGACTATCTGCTCAAGGAAAACCCGGATGTAATAATCAACCTCGTCGACGCGACGAACATCGAGAGAAACCTGTATCTCACGACGCAGCTCATCGAGACGGGCATTCCCGTCGTCATCGCGCTCAACATGTCCGACCTGCTCGCGAAGCGCGGCATCAAGGTAGACACAGAGCGCCTCTCAATGCTTCTCGACTGCCCGATCGTCGAGACCTCGGCGCTCAAGGAGACGGGGCTCGACGCGCTTATCAAAGAGGCAGTCAAAGTAGCGCAGAAAAAAGAGGCCGACCTGCCGCGCGAAATTTTCTCCAAAGAGATGGAAAAAGCCATCGACGACGTGAAGGCCGTGCTGCCTGAGTCGGTCGGCGAGGACAAGAAACGCTGGTACGCGATAAAGCTGCTCGAGAACGACAGCAAAGTCGCGGAAAGCATGAAGCTTTCGGAGAGCGGCGCCGCGGCTCTCGCCGCCGTCAGAAAAGCCGTCGAGGAGAAGCACGACGACGACATGGAGAGCATCGTCACCGACGAACGCTACAAGTTCATCCAGAAAATAGTCTCCACCGCCGTCAAGAAGGGCAAGGAGCAGATGACCGCCTCCGACAAGATAGACCAGATAGTGACGAACCGCCTGCTCGGCATCCCCATCTTCATGGCCGTCATGTTCGTCGTTTACTACATCTCCGTCACGACAGTCGGAACGTGGGTGACGGACTGGACGAACGACACCTTCGTCGGCTGGGTGCAGGGGCTCGCGGGCGGCGCGCTTGAAGCCGTGGGCGCTGGCGACCTCGTCATGAGCCTCGTCGTCGACGGAATCATCGGCGGCGTCGGCGCGGTGCTCGGCTTCGTGCCGCAGATGGCGATACTCTTCCTCTTCCTCTCGATACTCGAAGACTGCGGCTACATGGTGCGCATAGCCTTCGTCATGGACCGCGTATTCCGCCACTTCGGCCTCTCCGGCAAGAGCTTCATCCCGCTGCTCATCTCCTCGGGCTGCGGCATCCCCGGAATCATGGCCTCGCGCACGATTGAACAGGACAACGACCGCCGCCTCACGATAATGACGGCGACCTTCATCCCCTGCGGAGCGAAGCTCCCCGTCATCGCGCTCATGGGCGGAGTCATAGCGAGCTACGCGACCGGCAGCTACGAGGCCGGCGGAGTGATAGCGCCGCTCATGTTCTTCATCGGAATCGCCGCGGTACTCTGCGCCGCGATAATGCTCAAGAAAACCGCGCCTTTCTCCGGCAAGCCCGCGCCCTTCGTCATGGAGCTGCCGCAGTACCACGTGCCCTCGGCTAAGACCGTCCTCATGCACGTCTGGGAGCGACTCAAGGGCTTCATAATCAAGGCCGGAACAATACTCTTCGTCGCCTGCGTAGTAATGTGGTTCCTCGGCGGCTTCGGCTTCACCGAAAGCGGCTTCGGCATGGTCGAAGACAGCTCCGCGAGCCTCCTCGCCAAAATCGGCGGAGCCATCGCGCCGCTCTTCATACCGCTCGGCTTCGGCAACTGGCAGTCCGTCGCGGCCTCGCTCTCCGGCTTCACCGCTAAAGAGGCGATCGTCTCCACGATGGGCGTGCTCGCCAACGTAACCGGAGACGTGGAAGACGCCGTGACCGTCGCGGAAGCGGTGGCGGCATGGTTCCCGACGACCCTCGCGGCCTTCAGCTTCCTGCTCTTCAACATGCTCGACTCGCCCTGCCTCGCGGCTATCGCAACCATGGCGCAGCAGATGCAGAGCCGCAAGTGGTTCTGGTTCGCGATACTCTTCCAGAACATCTTCTCCTACATGGTCTGCCTCTGCGTCTTCCAGCTCGGCACGTTCTTCACGGGCGGCGGCTTCACGCTCTGGACCGGAGTGGCCTTCATAGTGGCGCTCTTCCTCCTCTACATGCTCTTCAGACCCGACCCGTACAAGAACCAGAAGGTCTACTCGAAACGCTCCGTGCAGCAGGCCGCGTAAGACTGGTATAATCTGAGTAAAGTCCGAAACGGGGCCGGGTACGCAAAAAAGTATCCGGCTCCGTTCATCAAAAAGGAGTGAAAAGCCCGTGAGCGCAGACATCCTGATAATAGCCGCTATAGCCGCGTACTGCATATTCGTCGCGGCGCGCAGCCTCAAAAAGAAAAAAGGAAACGCCGCGGGCGCGTGCGGAGGCGGGTGAGCGGGCTGCAGCTCGGCGTGCCGTGACGCATACCGCTACGAAAACCTCTTCAAAGAGAAAAAGGACTAGAAAAATGGGAGATTCCACAGGCTCGATGTTCTACGCCTTCGCGGCGTTCCTCGTCATATACTTCATCGGCGCGGCCGTCTACTGCGGACACAAGTTCATCAGCGGCAAGCTGCGCAAAAAGTAGGACGAAAAGCAAAAAGGGAGATGCGTTGAATGACTGACGCCGTAATACTGGCGCTTGTAGCCGCGCTCATGTTCTTCGCCGTGCGCGGCGCTGTAAAACACTTCAAGGGCGAAAGCCCCTGCTGCGGAGGCGGCGGCTCCGGCCTGACGAAGGCCCCCGCCGAAAAGCGGCTAGACAGCCCCGTCCTCGGCAGAAAAACGGTAAAAATCTCCGGAATGCACTGCGACCACTGCGTCCGCAGCGTCACCGAGGCGATAAACAAAATCGACGGAGCCTCCGCAAAGGTAAGCCTCAAATCCGAAACCGCGGTAGTCTCCTACGACCGCCCCGTCGAAGACGAAAAAATCCGCCGCGCCGTAGAGGACGCGGGATTCGAGGTAGTTTCGATAAAGGCGTAGAAAACGGGAAAACGACATGCAAAGCGGCGGAGCGCAAAAAACGCCCCGCCGCTTCTTTATGCGGTCTTTCTCCCAATCGGAGAGAGCGCAGGGCGAAATTCATCAGCGTATAAAATTTCAAAAAATCATTTCCGCGCATGTTTTTATTCCGTTAAATTCGGCTTTTAGTTGTTTTATATCGCTTCTGTTTGCTTGAACGGCACGGGACGCGGTGCTATGCTTTTATTGCAATTTAGTTGCGATTAAAGCTTTCAGGAGGTTCTGCATGAACAACGCGCTTTTCAGATTCAGGAGGCCGGAGAACGAACATTCGATGAGCTACGCGCCGGGCTGCCCCGAGCGGGCGCTGCTGCGCGAGGCTATAAAGCAGATAGAGTCGGAGACGGCGGAGATTCCGCTCGTCATCGGAGGCGAGGAGGTATATACGGGAGATACGGGGCGCGTAGTCATGCCGCACGACCACGCGCATACGCTCGCCGTATATCACAAGGCGGGCGCGAAGGAGATGGAGCGCGCAATAAAGGCGGCGACGGCGGCGCACGAGCGCTGGGCCGCGACGCCGTGGACGGAGCGCGCGGCTATTTCGCTGAAAATCGCGGAGCTTGTCGACAAGAAGTACCGTTACCTGCTGAACGCCGCGACGATGCTCGGGCAGAGCAAGACCGTGTGGCAGGCGGAGATTGAGGCGGCGAGCGAGACGATAGACTACTTCCGCTTCACGGTGCACTGCATGGATGAGCTTTACGGCGACCAGCCCGCGTCGGAGGAGGGCGTCATCAATTCGCTGGAGTACAGGCCGCTCGAGGGCTTCGTCTACGCCGTGACGCCGTTCAACTTCACCGCCATCGCCGCGAATCTTCCAATGGCTCCCGTCATCATGGGCAACACCGTCGTATGGAAGCCCGCGACCACGTCGCTGCTCTCGAGCTGGTATCTGATGAAGATTTTCATGGAGGCGGGCGTCCCCGCGGGCGTGCTGAACTTCATGCCGGGGCCGGGCTCCGTCGGCAGCCGCGTCGTGCTGAACCACAAGGAGCTCGCGGGCATACACTTCACGGGCTCGACGCAGGTTTTCAACAGCCTCTGGCGCGGCGTGGCCGAGAACCTGAACAAGTACGTCTCGTACCCGCGCTTGGTCGGCGAGACCGGCGGCAAGGACTTCCTCGTGATGCACGCCTCGGCGGACGCGAAGGCCGTCGCCGCGGCGCTGATGCGCGGCGCATTCGAGTACCAGGGGCAGAAGTGCTCCGCAACCTCGCGCGCCTATATTCCGGCGAGCCGCTGGGACGAGCTGAACGCGGAGCTCGGCGCGATGCTCGCCGAGACGCGCACGGGCGACCCGAGAGACTTCCGCAATTTCGTCTGCGCGGTAATCGACGAGGCCTCATTCGACAACTGCATGGATTATATAAATTACGCGAAAAATTCGCCCGACGCGGAAATCCTCTACGGCGGCGCGGGCGACAAGAACGTCGGCTATTTCGTCCAGCCGACGGTCATTAAGACGACGGACCCGCATTTCCGTTCGATGGAGGAAGAGATTTTCGGCCCTATACTGACGGTCTACGTCTACGACGACGCGCGCTGGACGGAGACGCTGCGCCTCTGCGACGAGACCTCGCCCTACGGGCTGACGGGCTCCGTCTTCGCCGCCGACCGCGCCGCGATAGAGGAGGCGAAGAGCCTCCTGCGCTACGCGGCGGGGAACTTCTACATCAACGACAAGACGACCGCGGCCTCCGTCGGGCTCCAGCCCTTCGGCGGCTCGCGCGCGTCGGGCACGAACGACAAGGCCGGGACGCGGCTGAACCTGAGCCGCTGGGTCTCGCCGCGGACGATTAAGGAAAATCTGCTCCCGCCGCGCGACTTCAAGTACCCCTACATGATGGAGGACTAGAGCGAAGCTTTCGCGATTATCGTAAGAGTAAGAGCATCTCCATAACCCGCGTCAACTCTCCCGACAGGCGCGCCCGCGAGTAAGCGCCGCGGTGCGCGCGAAAAGGCCGGCGTTCTCCGCGCCGGCCTTTTTCATTACAGCCCAGCCTCATCCCGCCGAGCCGCGCAAGAGGCAAAAAAATAAAGGCCCGCCCTACTTCCACAGCCCCGCAATCATCGTCGCGGCGCAGTATGCGAGCATCAGCGCCATCGCTATGTTGAATGGCTTCCTGTATTTGCTGAAGAAGACGACGCCAAGCTTTTTCCGCTTCTGTTTTGCCGCGCGCTCGTCCTTATTCTTCGAACTCTCCCTCTATCATGCCGTTGAGGTAGCGGCCCGGGGCGGCGATGAAATCGTCCCATGCGGCGAGCGGGTGGAACTCCTCGTGCTCTTCGTCGAGATACCAGAGCCGTTTGTCCTTCGGACTCCACAGAAGCATATAGCCGTCGTAATTGTCGAGCCGCGTCATGATTGAGAGCAGCTTCCGCCGTTTCCAGACGGTCTCCTGAACGTCCATATAGGAGTAAAGCTCCGCCCATTTCGTCAGCTCGTACTCCGGGAACTCAAGGCGCAGAGGCCCCGTTTTCAGATATTCCGTCATAGCCGCGGGCAGCTTGTAGGGCTTGAGCTGGCGCGCCTTTTCCTGTTCGTTGTGCCAGTCCTCCGGCTCAAGCGCCATGAGATAATCCGCCATTTCCTGATTTTTACTCTGCACCGCCAGTGTGTACGGGCGGTCGCCGTATTTGTCCGCAATGGTGACGTCCGCGCCGTGTTCGACGAGGAAACGCACCATCTCGAAATCTCCCCGGCGCGCCGCCTCCGTGACGGGCGTCGATGCGTACGGGAATACCATATCGGGCTTGTGATAGTTTATGTCGGCGCCTTTGGCGAGCAGATATTCCGCCAGCGTCATGTTTCCGAAAGCCGCCATAGTACGCAGGGCTTCGCCGCCGAATTTTTCCAAGTTCATGCCGAGCCTGTCGAGAAGCGGCGGAACGTCCGAGCCGTGATAATTTTCCAGATGTGAGAAAAGCCGCGATACTGATTTCTGATTCGCGCTTATTCCGGCCCCAGCGCCGATTAGGAAGGCGAACATCGAAAGCCTGGATTCCCTACCGTACAGCGCGCCGCGCAGCGAGGCGTACAGCAGCTCGTCGCCGCAGCGCGAAATATCCGCAGCGCGGCTGATCAGCAGCTCCGCCATATCTTTCCGGCCTTCGATGACGGCCAGTTCAAGCGGCGCGGCCTCTCCTTCCCGATCCATATTTCCGCATTTCCACAGATAGCGCTGCGGCTCGTCCGGCGAGTGCCCCGCGTCGAGCAAGGCGCGAAGCGTTTCTATATCCCCATCCTTTATCGCCGCCATAACCGGCGGGATATTTGTGTAAACGACTCCGCTCAATCTTTATTCCCCCGCTACTTCCACAGCTCCGCAATCATCGTCACGGCGCAGTATACGAGCATCAGCGCCATCGCGATGTTGAAGGGCTTTCTGTATTTGCTGAAAAAGAGCTCGAATACAGCGCCGAAGCCCGCCCAGCAGAGCGTTCCCGCAAAGCCCATGAAGGCGAGGAAGAGCACGAAGCCGGCGACGTCGACCGGCTCGCGGTAGTGCGGCAGGACGAACGAGGACATCGCGGTGACGCCGTAGAGTATCGCCTTCACATTGACGAACTGGAGCGTCGTGCCCGCGGTGAAGCTGTTGGCGAAATCGCCCGTCTGCGTATCGCGCGGCTTGGTGCGCAGGACCGTGACGGCGAGCCACAAAATGTACGCCGCGCCCGCGCAGAGCATGAAAGGCTCTATCGTCGGGATGAGCTCGTACAGCAGCGAGCTGAACAGCGCGCAGGCGGACATCAGGCAAAGATTTCCCGCGAGGACGCCGAAATTGAACGGCAGCGACGGCATGAAGCCGTAGCGCACGGCGTTGCTCATCGACATTATGTTGTTCGGCCCCGGCGTGATCGTCGAAAGTATGACGTATGAGAAAAAAGCTGCGAAATTCACGGCGCGGCCGTCCTTTATGCGAGCGGAGCGCCTTCCCCAGCGCAGAGCCGGCGCAGCAGCTCGTGGCGCAGGCTGCGGTCGCTGACCGTGATTTCGTTCGCTTTAGCTGCCTCCATGACGGCGAGTATTATGCAGGCCCCGCCGAGAATTATATCAGCGCGCTTTGGCGAGAGGCCGGGGATCGCTCGCCGCTCTTCCGCCGTGCTCTGCGCGTAAAGCGCGACCTGGCGCATGACCTCCGTCTTTGAGAGCTTTGCGCCGTGGATTTTCGAGCGGTCGAACTCCGCCATGCCGGCCGCGACGGCTGCCATCGCAGTGAGGTTGCCTCCCGCGCCTATAACGCGCCCCTCTTCGCGCCCGACTCCGGCCTCTGCGAATTTTTTGATCAGCGAAGCCGTGACGGAGCAGACGGTCTGCGGATTCGCCGGTGATTTTGCAAAGTATTCGTCCGTCAAGGTCACCGCCCCTGCGTCGACGCTGACCGCGTCGAGGCTGGCGCCGTCTTTCAGAAAAACGAACTCCGTGCTTCCGCCGCCGGTGTCGAAAATCGTGACGAATCCGCAGCCGGCGCCATCGAGGCTCATTATCGCGGCTTGGCTTGAAAGCTCCGCTTCGGCCTCGCCGGGCAGCACGCAAACGTCAAGATTGCAGAGCGCTTTGACGCGCGATGAAAAGTCATCCGCGTTCGACGCGCGGCGCAGCGCCATAGTCCCGACGCATAAAATCTCGTCCGCGCCCTCCGCGCGCGCGAAGTCCGCGAATTTCGCGACGGCCTGCGCGGTCCGCTCCATCGCCTCCGCGCCGAGCGCGCCGCTCGCGCGCATCCCCTCGCCGAGCTTCGTGATGACGTTCATGTCGCAGATCATCTTCGCGCCGCCGTCCGGCGCCGCTTCCCCGAGCGTGAGTTTCACGGAATTCGTCCCTATATCTATAACGGCCTTTTTCATCGTAAATTCCACCTCTTTGGCGCTATTATAGCAAAGCGCGCACGGTTCGCGCCGTGCGCGCAAAACGAAAGAGGCGGCGCAGCGCCGCCCCTTTTTCCGTCGATTTTTTAACTTTCGGCGCTACGCCGCAGCGGGCGTGGCTTTGTTCTTTTTCCCCGTTTTCACGATGAAGATCCAGAAAATGATGACGCCGGCGGCGCCTGCGGTTGTTATCATCGGGTTCGGGTGCAGCCCCATGCAGCCGAAGACGACGAAGAGCGCGCGCTCCCACGGCGCGAGCAGGCGGTTGAGGTAGCCCTCCATCGCGAAGCCGAAGCCGAAGCAGGCCGCGACGCAGGCCACTATTCCGTAAATGTTGCCTATCAGGTCGCTCTGCAGCAGGATGCCCGGGTCGTAGCAGAAGGCGAAGGGCGTCACGAAGGCGAGGAAGCCGAGGCGGCATGCCGTGAAGCCAGTGCGGTTCGGGTTCGAGCCTGCGATCGAGGCTGCGGCGTATGCCGCGAGCGCAACGGGCGGCGTGATGTTGGAAATAATCGCGTAGTAGAAGACGAAGAGGTGCGCCGCGAGTGGTTCGAAGCCGAGCTTCGTCAGCACCGGCACGCCGAGCGCCGAGGCGAGGATGTAGGCTCCGGTCGTCGGCAGCCCCATTCCGAGGATGAGCGAAACTACCATGACGAGAGCAAGCGCGAGGAGCGGGATGCCATGCGTGAGCGCGAGCACTATTCCGACGAGCTTGACTCCGACGCCGGTCAGCGAGACGGAGGCGAGGACGATGCCAGCCGTGGCGCAGGCGACGCAGACGAGCGTGATGCTCTTGACGCCGCTGTAGATGGAGTCGATTATCGCCTTCGGCCCCATGCGGTTCTCGGGCTGCGGAAGAGAGACGAGCCACGAGAGGAAGGCGCCTATCGCGGCGGCGCGCATCGGCGTCATGCCCATGAATAGGAAGGCAACGAGGCCGACTATCGGTATAAAGAGATAGACTTTTTTGAGAACCTCGCGCTTGTCGGGAAGGTCTTCCTTCGAGAGCCCCCGGAGGCCGTTCTTCATCGCTTCGAGGCGGATCATGAAGAATACCGCCGCGTAGTAGAGCAGCGCGGGGACGAGCGCCGCGATGATTATGTCGGTGAAGGGCAGGCCGAGGAAGGAGGCCATGAGGAACGCGCCCGCGCCCATGACAGGCGGCATTATCTGCCCGCCGGAGCTGGCGACCGCTTCAACCGCTCCCGCGAAGTGCGGCGCGTAGCCTATCTTCTTCATGAGCGGGATTGTGAAGGTTCCCGTGCCGTAGACGTTGGCGACCGCGGAGCCGGAGATCGAGCCGAAGAGGCAGGAGCTCATGACTGCTATGTTCGCGGGGCCGCCGGGGGCTGTGCCGGTGAAGGCCTGCGCCACGTCCATGAAGAACGGCCCCGTGCCGCATTTTTCAAGGAAGCCGCCGAAGATGAGGAACGAGGCGACGAGCGTCGCGGAGACACCGAGCGGCATCGAGAATATGCCTTCGTCGGTGAGGTATATCTGCTCCACGACCTCGTGCATCGTGAACGAAAGCCCCTTGAGGTCGCCCGGGAGCATCTGCCCGCAGTACATGTAGGCCGCGAAGAGGAAGGCGATGAGCGTCAGCGGTATTCCGACGACGCGGCGCGTCCCCTCGAGCAGCAGCACGAAAAGCAGGATTCCACAGATGAACTGCGCCTGCGTGACTGGGTCTACCTGTATGACGCGCATGACGATGTCGTCGTAGTTGAGTACGACGTAGAGCGACGGTATCGCCGATATCGCGCCGAGTATCCAGTCATATATAGGCACGCGGTCCTTCGGCGCGCCCTTGTACATCGGGAAGAGGAAAAAGGCCGTCGGAAGCACGAGGCCGAGATGGATGTTCTTCTGCAAATATGATTCGTAAGCTCCGAATACGGAGGTGTAAAGGTGGAACAGTCCGATGATGACGAAATAGACGTAGATGAATTTGTAGCTTAAGCCGCTTAGTTTTCTCATTTTTTAACACTCTCCTGCTCTGTCCGCCTGGGACAGGCCGTGGATTTTTATGCGCAGGGGGTTGTCGGACGTGCAGAGATTGAAATTTCGTGAAAGCGCGGCGGAGGCAGGCTCCGCCGCGTTGCTGACGGTAGGGTTATTTGGACTGGGCGCGCATTTCTTCCCAGTATTTTTTCGCTCCGGCCTGCATCGGCACGCCGTCGGGGATTGCTATCTGCGGGTTGAGCTCGTCTATGTCCTTGACGGCCTGGGCGAGCTCGGTCTTGTGTTCCCACATCGACTTGCAGAGCTCGTAGGCGAGCGTGTCGGGAAGGTTGTCGCGGACGACTATGCAGGTGTAGTCTCCGACGGTCTTGACGGGCTTCGTGACGCTCTTGTAGATGCCGGGCTCTATCGTGAAGGTGACGGTTCCGTAGGCCGCCGCGAGCGCGTCGAGCGCGGGCTGGTCGACGTCGAGGCAGACGATGTCGGTGTTGCTCTCGATGTTCATAACGATGGAGGCTATCTTACCGACGGAGAATACGAAGAGGTCGAGGTGTCCGTCGGCCATGAGGTCCGCGCCGCCCTCGTAGGAGGCGAACTCGATGGAGCAACCCATTTCCTTGAGCGCGTCGTAGTTCGTGTTGTAGCCCTTCGCGAGCAGCGACTTAAAGACGAATTCCGAGCCGGTGCCGGGCTTCAGCGTCGCCATCCTGGTCGGGATCTTTTTCGTGATGATGTCGCCGAAGGTCTTTATCTGGTGCTTCTCCGCGAAGCTCTTGTTCATTACGAAATAGGTGTACTGCGTGTAGAGGTTGGCGAGGATGGTGGCGTTTTTGGTCGCGCGTCCCTCGAAGTCCTGCTCGCCCTTGATGGCGGCTCCGAGTATCGAGGTGTTGGTGAAGCCGAAGTCTCCGCGTCCGCGGTCGCAGTTGATGATGTTCGAGACGCCGCCGCCGGAGCTGCTGGTGACGGAGATAGTGTTTTTCGACCACATATCGGAGAGCGTGCTGCCGAGGGCGAACCAGTTTCCGCCGGGAGGTCCTGCGGAGAACTTGAGCTGCTCGGGCCAGCCTTCCTTAGAGGCGGCGTCGGCGAATGCCGGGGCGGCCGCAAAAGCGAACAGGGAAACCAATAACAGTAAAAATGCAAATTTTCTCACAACTATCACCGTTCTTTCTGATATTTTTGACCTTTCGGTCATTTTTTAATGATGTAACCCCTGCCTCGAAAAATATATCACATCGCTTTAATAAAGTAAATAATACGTAAAATCACAAATCTTAATATGTTAAAAATATCGTTTTCTTTTTATTCTATTGTAGTTGTGTTTTTATCAGCGTATTTTACGCTGTCATCGCTAAGTATTTTTACCTATACGAAATAAAAATCGCTTGTACATTATCGTGAAGCGGATTTTTTAGGGCTTTATGTCAGCAAAAAAAATTTTATAACTTTGTTATTCGTCACAATGACATTCACAAGCGTATATATATTTCCAATCCTTCGCTTATTATCACGAATGAGCCGAATAATGACGCCCCGCTAAAAGGCCGGTATAAAAATATAACGCTATTTATTTCAATTTTGTTTTGAATTTTTATTCACTGTTTATTCCAGCGTCGCGCGCCGCGGCGCACGCAGCCTCGCAGGCGCGAAGCCCCTCGCGCGGGTGATATAATAATCCGGTAAACGACAGGACGGGGAGCGGAGCAGGAAATGCCGCGCGAATTTCGCGATTATATAGAAATCACCAACGCTTACGAAAACAATCTGAAAAACATATCGGTGCGGATACCGAAGAAGGCCGTTACGGTCTTCACCGGAGTCTCGGGCTCGGGCAAGTCGTCGCTCTGCCTCGACACGATTGCCGCCGAGTCGCGGCGCGAGCTGAACGAGACATTCCCGAGCTTCGTGCAGCAGTTTCTGCCGAAGTACGGGCGGCCCGAGGTCGAGCGCATCGCGAACCTTCCCGTCACGATAGTCATAGACCAGAAGAAGCCCGCCGCGAACACGCGCTCGACGGTCGGCACCTACACGGACATCTACTCGATTCTGCGCCTGCTCTTCTCGCGCGTCGGGCGGCCCTTCATCGGCTACTCCGACACATTCTCCTTCAACCACCCCGCCGGAAAATGCCCGAGATGCGACGGCCTCGGCGAGGTGACGGAGCTCGACATCCACAAGCTTGTGGACTTCGACAAGAGCCTCAACGACGAGGACACGATACATTTCCCGACCTTCGGACGCGGCCTCTGGCGCTGGAAGCGCTACGCCTACAGCGGACTTTTCGACCTCGACAAGAAAATCAAAGACTACAGCCCCGAGGAGCTGGAGCTCTTCCTCCACTCGCCGCAGATACGGCTCAAGAACCCGCCGTCGAACTGGCCCAAGAGCGCGAAGTTCGAGGGGATTTTCCCGCGCATGTACCGCAGCATCATAAACACGAAGGAGGGGGCGCGCTTCAAGCACATCCTCGACAATATGGTGACGACCTTCACCTGTCCCGACTGCGGCGGCTCGCGCGTCAACGAGCGTGTGCGCAGCTGCCTGATTAACGGCAGGAACATCGCGGACGTTACGGCGATGCCGGTGCCAGAGGCGCTCGAGTTCGTAAATTCGATAACGGACCCGATGGCGGCGGACATCAAGCGCGAGCTGGGCCGCAGGCTCGGCGCGCTCGTGCAGATCGGCCTCGGCTACCTCTCGCTCTCGCGCGGCACCGGGACGCTCTCGGGCGGCGAGGCGCAGCGCATCAAGATAGCGAAGTACATCAACTCGGCGCTCACCGACATGGCCTACGTCCTCGACGAACCGAGCGTCGGCCTCCACGCTAAGGACATCGACCTGCTCAAGAAATCCCTGCGCGCGCTGCGCGACCACGGCAACACCGTGCTCATCGTCGAGCACCACCGCGAGGTCGTCAAGCTCGCGGACCACGTCGTGGACATGGGGCCCGGGGCGGGAAGCAGGGGCGGCGAGGTGGTCTTCGAGGGCAGCTACGACGAGCTGCTGAAGTCCGGCACAGTTACGGGACGGATGCTCCGGATGAAGAGCCCGTTCAAAATAACGCTCCGCGAGCCGAAGGGCTGGTTCCGCGTAGGGCCGACGAGCCTGCACAACCTCAAGGACGTTTCCGTCGATTTGCCGCTCGGCGTAATGACGGTGATCGCTGGCGTCGCGGGCTCGGGCAAGAGCTCGCTGATGGAATCCTTCCAGAATCAGATAAAAGAAGAGGTAATCTTCATAGGACAGAAAAACATAGGCATCAACCTGCGCTCCACGCCCGCGACCTACCTCGGCGTCGCCGACGACATACGCGCGATATTCGCCGCGGAAAACAAGGTCTCCTCCGCGTGGTTCAGCTTCAACTCAAAGGGCGCCTGCCCCGCCTGCGGAGGCTCGGGCGTCATAGTTTCGGGCATGGCCTTCATGGACTCGATAGAGACCGTCTGCGACCTCTGCGGCGGAAAACGCTACTCGAAGGAGGCGCTCGCCTACACCTACAAGGGAAAGAACATCGCCGAGGTTATGGACATGACCGTCGACGAGGCCGCGGAATTCTTCGCGGGCCGCCCGCTCTGTGAAAAGCTCACCTCGCTGCGCCGCACGGGCCTCGGCTACCTGCATCTGAACCAGTCGATGACGACGCTCTCGGGCGGCGAGCTCCAGCGCGTCAAGCTCGCCTCGCACCTGAACGAGCGCGGCTCCATCTTCATCCTCGACGAGCCGACCGACGGCCTGCACCTCGACGACATAAAGACGCTCATGAAGCTCTTCAACAAGCTGACCGACGCGGGCAACACGCTGTTCCTCGTCGAACACAGCGTAGACGTAATGAAAGAGGCCGACTACATCGTGGAGCTCGGCCCGGGCGGCGGAAACTCCGGCGGTGAGATAATATTCGCGGGACTGCCGCGCGACATGCTCTCCTGCGAAAAATCCGTGACGCGCCCTTACCTTGCGGAGAGCCTGCCAGGTTCGGAGGCGCGCGCATGATTATCAAGACCGCCGACAATCTGCCGAAAAGCGACGAATTCACCTTCACGGCGATAGATTTCGAACGCGCGAACAACTGCCAGAGCTCGATATGCCAGATAGGGCTCTGCGTAGTCGAGCGCGGGCGCGTCGTAAAATGCGCCGAATACCTCGTGAAGCCGCCGAAGCGCATCTGCTTCTTCCAGCAGAAGCCCGTCGAAATACACGGCATAACCTACGAGGACGTGGCCGACGCGCCCTCCTTCGCCGAGGTCTGGCGCGAGATACTGCCCGACATCGAGGGCCGTCCGCTCGCGGCGCACAGCTTCCGCGACGACGCGAAGACGCTCGAAGCGGCGCTGCGCTCGTTCCGCCTCAAATACGACTACAAGGCCGCGGGCTACATCTGCACGCTCGAGCTCGCGCTGCGCGCCGGTATCCACGGCGAAAACAACAAATACAGCCTCGAATCTCTCTGCGAACGCTACTCCGTGCCGCTGCGCGCGCACCACGCCGGCTCCGACGCCGAGGGCTGCGCGCGGCTCGCGCTCAAGATAGCGGGCGAGCTCGGCATAGACTCGTTCCGCAAGCTCGCCGAGCTCTCGCAGCCGCCGGAGGTCCCCGAGCCCGACCTTCCCGACACACTCTCCTGCGCGGATTTGGAGGAGCTCGAAAAAATACATCAGCCGCCTCAAAAGCAAGAAAAACATCCGCCTCGCCGACTGCCCCAAGGCGCGCGAGCTGGGCCGCGCGAAGCGCCTCCTGCACCACAACCCGGAGGCGCAGCTCGCGAAGGAGACGGCGATGAGCGCGAACGCCCTCAACAACTGGCTGATGCGCGCCGAAAACGAGACGCCCGCCCCGCGCCGCCCGAGAAGACGCGGCGGCAGAAGGCGCACAAAACGCGCCGCGCCCCCGCAGCTGAGCTGAAACGCTCCGTTGAATACTTTCGCCGCAATGGGCGGAAGAATTCAATGAGACTGCGCGGCCGCTTCAGATAAGGTTTTTATCCAGAAGGAAATCCATAACGTTGATGTTCAGCACGCCGCTTTCGTCGTACCATCGTCCCGCGGTGTCCCTGCGCACGATTATCTTCGGGAAGGAATCCCCGGTGAGCGCGAACGGGCGGGCCTCGGCCGCGGCCTTTTCCGGCGTCTCCATCGCGTAGGCCGACTGGATATAGACGCGCCCGCCCGCCAGAGTTGACGACGAAATCTATCTCGCGCGGCGAACGGACGGAGCTTCCCTTGTCGTTCACCGTGCGCGCGAACACCACGCCCACGTCCACCGACAGGCCGCGCGAGACGAGCTCGTTGTAGATTATATTCTCCATGATATGCGTCATCTCCTGCTGGCGAAAGCCGAGACGCGCGTTCCGCAGCCCCACGTCCTCGCAGTAATATTTGCTCGGATAATCGAAATACGACTTTCCTTTTACGTCGTATCGCTTGCTCTCGGAGAAAAGAAACGCGTCCTCCAGATGCGATATGTACGCCCCTTACCGTGTTCGGAGAAACGCTGACGCGCGAGCGCGATTTCAGCGAGTCGGTAATCTTGGCGGGATTCGTCAGCGAGCCGACCGAGGAACAGAGAAGGTCGAGAATCATGCCGAGCGCGTCCTCGCGCTCGATTTTTTTACGCTCCACGATGTCTTTCAGATAGACCTCAGAAAAAAGCGACTTCAGATAATTCATCTTCGCAGCCTCGTTCGGGCGCGAAAGCACGAACGGCATGCCGCCCGTAAAACGCGTACCGCTCGAAGGCCTCGTCCCTGCCGCAGCCGGAGGCGGGCAGAAATTCCGAAAAACTGAGCGGGTGGACGCGGATCTCGTCGCTGCGGCCCGCGGAACTCCGTCAGAATGTCCGACGAAAGCATCTTCGAATTGCTGCCCGTCACGTAAACGTCGAGATTCGGCAGACTGCGCAGGTCGTTCAGCGCGTCGTAGAAGGTTATCTTCTTTCCGGCGGGATTGTACGGATTAGCCGTCTCGTCGGACATCTGTATCTCGTCGACGAAAAAGATAATATTCATCCTTTTTCCCCTCCGCTATGCCGCGGACGTAGGCCGAGAGCTCGAGCGGATTGCGGAAACGTATGTCGCGCGTCAGGTCGAGCTCGACTGAAATTATCTGCTCCTCGCGCACGCCATTGGCGAGCAGATAATTTCTGAAAAGCCGCCGCAGAAGGTAAGATTTTCCGCAGCGCCTTATGCCGGTTATGACCTTCACCTGCCCGTCCCATCGGTATGACAGGAGCTGTTCGAGATAGCCGTTGCGCAGAATCTCCTCCATGACGCGCCTCCGTAATGAATACTTACGCCTAAACAGGCTATAATGTTCAATATAATGATAGCACACAGCCGCTGAATTTTTCAGCCGCTATGGGCAAAAGAATTCATTGAAACATCGCCGCAGCAGGCGAAGCAAGCCGACAAACTAAAAACCGGGAGTGATAAAAATGACCGAAGCCGAAAAGATAGAGAGAATCCTGCGCGCGATACGCGGCGCGCTGCTGCCGCTGACGGAGCGCATGGTCGAGCGCGGCAACCACGTATTCGGCGGCCTCGTGCTGCGCGCGGAGGACTGCTCCGTCGTCGCGGCGGGCAGCAACGACCGCGTCGAGAACCCGATTTACCACGGCGAGATAGACACGCTGCGCCGTTTCTTCGCGCTGGCGGAGCGTCCCGCGCCTCGTGACTGCATCTTCGTCGCGAGCCACGCGCCATGCCCTATGTGCGCATCCGCGATAGCATGGGCGGGCTTCCGCGAAGTCTGGATGCTATACGGCTACGAAGCCGTCAAAGAGGGCTTCGACATGCCCGTCGACCTCACGATGTACCGCGAAATCTTCGGCGCGGACGGCCCCGCGCGCTGAGAACGCCTTCTACACGCTGCGCTGCCTTCGCGACGAAGCCGCGAAATATCCCGGCCGCCCCGCGCTCGCCTCGCTGCTCGCCGAAATAGACGCCGCCTACGCCGCGATGCGGGTGAAGGATTTCGAGTATCCGGGGATGCAGCGCGGCGGCGCGCGCTGAAAACCCGCGCCGCGCCAGGCTTTGCGCCGGCCTTACACATTTTTCCGGCAAAACAAGCCTATGTTTTACACATTTTTCCGGCAAAATCGCGGCGGTTTTTACACGTTTTTCCGGCTTTTCGGCGCGGGGCTTTACACATTTTTCCGAACGGCGGCTTTGGGCGCGCTGCAATCTTCCGCAAAACGATATTAAGTTATATACTTCAATGCGTGGGTGTGGGAATTTTCTCACGAATCTCTCTTGGATAAGAGGTTGAAGATAGATAATGGCGGAAGAAAAATTGCTTGAAATAAAAGACCTGCACGTGACCGTAGACGGCACGGAGGTCCTGAAAGGCGTTTCGCTCTCGGTCGGCGAGGGCGAGATCCATGCGCTGTTCGGGCCCAACGGCTCGGGGCAAGACGACGCTGCTGAACACAGTGATAGGCTTCGCGCGCTACCATGTGACGCAGGGCTCGATCTGCTTCAAGGGGCAGGACATAACGCACGCGACGATAGACGAGCGCGCGCGCCTCGGCGTCGGCATATCGTTCCAGAGGCCGCCGACGATACGCGGCGTCACGCTGCGCTCGCTTATTTCGTTCAGCCGCCCGTCGCTGACCGACGAGGAGATCGAGCGCACGGCTGAGAAGCTCGACGCGCGCGAGTTCCTCGACCGCGAGATAAACGCGGGGCTCTCCGGCGGAGAGATGAAGCGCACGGAGATGCTTCAGATAATCCTGCAGTCGCCCGACTTCGTCTGCCTCGACGAGCCGGAGTCCGGCGTAGACCTCGAAAACATGGCGCTCATCGGCAAGGCCGCGCGCATCGCGCTGGGGCGCGACAGTTTCGACGGAGCGGGCTGCCGCTCGATAAAGAGCCGCCGCGCCGACTACAAAGCAGGGCTCGTCATAACGCACACCCGGGCAGATAATGGACCATATTTTCGTCGACAAAGGCCACGTGCTGATGAACGGCGAAATCGTATGCTCGGGCAACGCCGCCGAGCTGCTCGGCGAGATCCGCAGCCACGGCTACACGGAGTGCTTCCGCTGCGCCGGATGCGCAGGGAGGAGAGCGTAATGAAAGAATATAAAGTTGAAGAACATCTCGACCAATTCCGCAGCGACGCGCCGGAGCACAGAGAGGTCAAAAATCTCGCAGAGCTCCCCGCCGAAGACCGCGAGCGCATGCTGCGCGCTGGAATAGACGAAAAAGAGAAATCGGCTGGGACCATAGTCCACACCGACCACGATACGGTCTTCTGCAACGCGAACCTAAAGGGCGTACAGGTCATGCCAGTCTCCTACGCGCAGTTCAAGTACGGCCTCGAGGATTACAGCTGGAAGCTCATCGAAAAAGACAAAGACGCCTTCACAGAGCGCGCCGCCAGCCGCAAAGAGGGCGGCTACTTCATACGCGCAGAAAAAGGCGCGAAAGCGGAATTCCCTGTGCAGGCCTGCATGTACATCGAGACGGACGCGCTCGCGCAGGACGTTCACAACATCATCATCGCGGAAGAAGGCTCGGAGCTCAGCGTAATTTCCGGCTGCGCATCCGGGCCGCACGTCCGCTCCGGCCTCCACGTCGGCGTCTCCGAAATCTACATCAAAAAAGGCGCGACGCTGACCTTCACGATGGTGCACGACTGGGCCGAAGAGATGGCCGTCCGCCCGCGCACCGTCGTCGTCGTCGAAGAAGGCGGCAAATACATATCGAACTACATCTGCCTTAAGCCGGCGAAAGACCTGCAAATGTACCCGACCGTCTATCTGAACGGCGACCGCTCCGTCGCGACATTCAACACCGTCCTCATGGCGGGCGAAGGCTCGAAGATGGACACTGGATCGCGCGTATACCTGCGCGGGCGCGGCAGCCGCGCCGAGATAGTATCTCGCACAGTCTCCACGGGCGGCGAAATATACGCGCGCGGACACCTCATCGGCGAAGCGGAGGGCGTCAAGGCGCATCTTGAATGCAACGGCCTGCTGCTCTCCGACAAAGGCAAAATCCACGCCATACCGGAGCTCGAGGCGCGCCACCAAAGATCTCGAAATGTCGCACGAAGCCGCGGTCGGCAAGATAAACCAGGAGGAGACGGAATACCTTATGGCGCGCGGCCTCAGCGAGACTGAGGCGCAGTCGCTCATCATCAAAGGCTTCCTCTCGCTCGACATCCTAGGCCTGCCGGAGTCGCTGCGCAAAGACGTAGACAAGATGGTGGAGGAATCCGCGGGCGCGATGTAGCGCTGCCGCGGAAATTTTCAGCATAACGCAAAACTTAATCCCCTTCGCTCGCGGAGGGGATTTTTCTGCACGCTGCACGCGCGCCGTTGCGGCTGCGGCGGCGCGCGTGCTACCATAAAGGCGGAACGGAGTGAGGACGAATGAGACAATGTATGGACGCGGAGAACCTTCACAGAAGGCTCAATAAATCATCGGGCAGGTAAAGGCCATCGACAGGATGGTGGACGAGGATATCCCGTGCGAGGACGTGCTCGCGCAGATAAACGCCGCGAAGTCCGCGCTCCACAGGGTCGGGCAGATAGTCCTCGAAGGGCACATCAACCACTGCGTGCGCGACGGAATTGAACACGGCGACGCTGACAAGACGATAAAAAGCTTCACGAAGGCGGTCGAACGCTTCGCGAACATGAGGTAGAACGAAAAAAAGCGGCTTCGCGCGCGCGGGGCCGCACTCTGAGATAGCGCGT